>CAWJFZ010000017.1:0-341805 GCA_963842285.1 uncultured Gaiellaceae bacterium | reverse complement strand
GCGCACCGACGGCAGCTCGGTCCCTGTGCGGAAGGTGAAGGGAAGCCCAGAGCCACATCGCCGCGAGCGGGGTGAGCGTGAGGACGGGCGCGAAGCAGGCCCGGCCAGTCGTCACGGACCCACCAGGTAAGTGCGACCGCGGCGAGGAACGCGCACACCATGCCGGTGAACGCAAGTGACATCTTGACCGGGTTGGACTTCGGAGGAGGCTCGTCCCAGACGAGCGCATGAATCAGCTGGATCGCCTTCGCTCCGCTGAGTCCCGCCCAGAGGAGAAGCGGTATGCCCACTGCGAGGAGCCACCACGAGTTGGACTGCGCGGAACGCGAGGCGTCGCCGATCGCGTTGGTGATTGCGGCCGGAATCCCGCCGCCCTCGACCGCGTCCTCGGTGCTGTCGGCGTTGGCGAGACCGAGCCCGCCGCCAAGGATCAGGCCGAACGGCAGCAACCACAGGAAGATCCGATAGGCGAAGCCTCCGGCGAGAACGGTCGCCGCAACTCGGCGGTTCCGTTCCACGGCCCGCAGCGGGACAGCGATCGCCACGTGGCGTTCGCGCGCGCCGGCATCGGTGATCCTGGCGCCACGTTGCCGCCGGGTCGGTGGCCGATCGTCGCTCTCGCTCATGGCATCGTCCCTACGCTCGTCCATCACGAGGGGCGCGTGACTGCGGCTTCGATCCGTTCGAGCCGCCGGTCGAGCTGACGGATCTGCTCCGCCGTCGGCGCGTCGGCATCCGAAGGCGTCCGCTCGCTGCGCGTCAGATCGGCCAGGGCGGCTTCGATCAGCTTCGAGCCGTCTGTCGAGCCCACGGATCTGCTCTGCCGTCGGAGGCTCGGCGTCGAGCCCATCTGCTCGCTGCGCATTGCGCGCGACGAACGTGCTCGTGATCGCCGCGGTGATGACGGCCAGGAAGCCGATCCCGAACAGCATGACGAGCGCGGCGAGGAGTCGTCCGGCGGCCGTCGTCGGAACGTTGTCGCCGTACCCGACGGTGGTGGTCGTCTGGATCGCCCACCAGAGCGCTGATCCAAGCGACGGATAGTTCTCGCGGTCGACGACCGTCATCACAAGGCCGGACGCGAACGTGATCGCGATCGTCGCGGCGGCGATCACGATCGCGGCTCCACGCGGAGTGACGGCACGGTCCACGGCCTTGTCGAGCCGCCGTTCGAGCCTCGTCTCGCCTATCAGCTCGGGTGGCTGATCGTGCCACGTCAGTCGAGCGCTTTCTTGATGGCCGGCTCGGCTCGGTCGGCCACCAGCTCGAGGAAGCCTCTCGCCCGAAGGCGGCCGACGGCGTTGCCGGCGATCACGGTGAACGGCACGGCCAGGATGAGGCCGACGATGCCGCCGAGGAAGCCGCCCAGCGCCGTGACGACGAGCACGACCAGCGGATGGATGTCGAGGGTGCGGCCCATCACCTTGGGCTCCACGAAGTTCTCCAGCAGCAGGTTCGAGGCGACCACCACCACGAGCATCACGGCGGCCACGTCGAGCCCGCCCTCGCCGAGGGCGACGATCACGGCCAGCCCGCCACCGAGGAACGCGCCGATGTAGGGGATGTAGCCGCCGATGAAGTTCGCCACCACGATCGTGAACACGAGCGGCAGGCCGAGCAGGAGGCTGGCGACGCCGATGACCACGGCGACGATGGCCGACATGACGGTGCGGCCCCGCCCGTAGTCGCGCAGGATCCGGCACGCGTCGCCGATGAAGTCGTCGACCTCGCCGCGGATCGAGGGGTCGACCTGCGCGACGACGGCGCGCCGCAGGCTGGTGCCGTCCTTCAGCAGGTAGTACATGATCAGCGCGCCGAGGATCAGGCCGCTCGCGAGGCCGACCAGCGCGTTGACGCCGGCAACCAGCTTCGGTGACGAAGCCCGTCGGCGATCGCCGGCGCCGCCTCCTCGGCCGCCGCCCGGGCGTCGTCCAGCGACTGCCTGCATCGACGTCGAGCTCGGCGCCCGCGTTCGCCAGCGCCGCGTCGACCGAGGCACCGATCTCGTCCGTCTGCTCGAGCACGCCCCGCACGGTCGCGACCAGGACGACGGTCATCAGCGCGGCCAGACCGAGGACGACCACGCCGGCCGCGAGAGTCGGCTTCAGCCCGCGGCGCTCGAGCTTCCCTCCGAGGGGCTTGAAGACCACGGCCAGCACCGCCGCGAAGACCAGCGGGAGCAGGATCTCGCTGACGGCGCCGAACGCAGTGACCACGATGGCCGTTGCCGCCACGACCCCAACGAAGCTCCAGGCCAAGACCCCGAGCCTGGGGATCGAGCGCGCATCGGTTGTCGCAGGCGGGTCCCGTTGATGTGATCGCCATCAAGCCCTCCTGAACGCTACAACTCGCCCACGGAGTACCCATCGGTTCCTCCCGCGTCGCTCGCTGTGACTCCACGGGCGAGATTCGCCGAAGCGGGGCCGCCGGTCGTCATCCAGACGAGGTGATTTCGGCTCCCGCACGGCTGGTCGCCGTTCACGCGAAACCGCAATTTCATGCAATCGGGGTGATGAGAGCACCTTCCCGGGGTGCTCCGATAGAGCGGCAGGTTTCATGCCGGCACGTCGCTCGGTCCCCTTGGCCCGAGATCGAGGACGTGCTCTGGACGACCTGACCAATTCGACCCGGCAACGCAACGAAGGGAAAGGATCATGGCTGGATCGACGAGCGAGACGCCCGTGCTCGACCTGCTGGCGAGCATGACGGCGGATTCGATCGCAGCATCGGATCCCGATTCGGAGACACTGGCGCTGGTCCATATCGCGGCGCTGGCCGCGGTGGACGCGCCCGCGATCTCGTACCTGCTCAACCTCGGTGCCGCGAGCGAGATCGGCGTCGACGCCGAACAGGTACGCGGAGTGCTCGCCGCGATCGCACCGATCGTGGGCACCGCGCGCATCGCCTCCGCGACGGGCAAGATCGCCAACCGCGCTCGAGGTCGCGATCGAGGTCGCAGAGGAGCAGGAGCAAGGCGAGAGGTAACCAAGCCGGCTGCCGTCAGCCGCCGCTCTCCCGGAGGGGCGGCTGACGGGGCCGCTCCCTGACGCAGAGCTCTGGGCGACGCAGTACTCGACCGCTGCCCGGACGGTCGGGAAGCGCCGCTCCTGGCCCATCGTCGCCCCGAAGCTCGTGCCCTCGAGGCGCGCCTCGAGCGGGCCCTTCATCCGCGCCAGCAGCATGGTGATTCCGTCGCGAGCGAGCAACCGCTCGAGGTCGTCGAGCGCCTCGACCCCGGTCGCGTCCACGTGGGTCACCGCCTCGGCGTCGAAGACGAGCCAGCGCACCGGTGTCGGAGCGCCGCGAACCGCTTCGCGCATGCGGCCCTTGACGTAGCGGGCGTTGGCGAAGAACAGGCGGTCGTCGAGGCGGTAGACGACCACGCCCGGGCGTGATGGTCGCGGACGGGTGCAGCGCGACGTTGGCATAGCGGCCGAGCCGCTCGATCCAGCCGAGCACCGCGTCGTGCGGCCGGGCGCTTCGGCGCACGGTCGTCGACCACCGAGAGGCCCACCGCGAACGATCAGCGCCTCCAGCACCCCGAACACGATCGACGCCGGCCATCGTCACGGCGGCGATCGCGACCTCGACGTGGCTCGCCCGCGCGCGAGCGCGCGCCACGCTTCCGCGTCGACGAGCCCGATCGCCGCGGAGATGATCACTGCTCCGAGCACGGCCTTGGGCAGGTACTGCGATCGGCCCGGTGAGGAACAGCAGGATCGACCAGCACCGGCCGGCCGCGATCAGCCCGGCAATCTGGCGTGCGTGCGCCCATCCCGTCGTTGACCGCGGTCCGCGAGCCGCTCGCGCCGACCGAGAAGCCCTGTCGTGATGCCGGCCGCGGCGTTCGCGCCGCCCATGGCCAGCAGCTCCTGCGCCGCGCGCACGTGCTGGTCGTGCTTGCCCGCGAAAGAGCGCGCGGTGAGGATCCCGTCCGCGAAGCGACGAGGAACATGCCGACCGCGGCCGGCAGCAGCTGCCAGCATGTCCGCCAAGCCGAGACGCGGGACGTCGAAGCTCGGAAGGCCCCCCGGGCATCGCGCCGACGATCGCGACGCCCTGGCCTGCAGCTCGAGCGCCCATGAGAGCGCGATCCTGCCGCACGACGACGACCAGCGCGCGCCGGCAGCCGCGGCACGAGGTAGCGCAGCGCGAGGAGCGACGCGCAGCGCGACGCCGCCGACGGCGACCGTCGGGCCGCTCGATGTCGTCGAGCTCGCGCAGCACCTCGCCAGCTGCGGCAGCGGGTCGCGGCGCCTCGACCGCACGATGCCCGAGCAGCTTCCCGAGCTGGCCGATGATGAGCACGACCGCGACGCCGTGGATGTAGCCGATCAGCACCGGGCGCGAGAAGTAGTCGGCTATCCAGCCCAGGCGCGGCACGCCGCGCGAGCAGGAAACAGGCCGCCGACCAGCAGGGCGAGCGTCGCGGCCAGCTCGGCGCGCCTCGGGGCTGCCGGCCGCCGCGAGCGGGAGCACGCGCCGCGCCGACGAGCGCCGAGATCGATCCCTCAGGGCCCGATGATCGAGCTGCCGCGATCGACCCGAGCAGCGCGTAGGCGACCCCGGGCAGCAGCAGCGCATAGAGGCCGTTGACCGGCGACAGGCCGGCGACCTCCGCGTACGCCATCGCCGCCGGCAGCGCCAGAGCCGCCACCGTGACACCGGCGACGACGTCACGACGTGCCCGTCGGCGCCGGTACCTCGGCGAGCTCCGCCGGCGACCGGAATGCACGCGTCCGAGCAGCGGGGGTATTGCCGGCAGGTCGGAACGGCGAGCTCTCGTCGCCGTACGGCGCCTGGACCGGGCTCGGGAGAGTCGGTCACGCCGAGGCCCGACTTGCGGGGGTCCTCGACGACCGTTACTCCAGGCAGGCGAACGCGGATCGAGGGCCTGGAGCAGCCGGCCCCTCGATCCGGTTGCGATCCCGGTCAGAGCCACGGATTCCTTGAACCCCTGCCAGCGCGCCGTCAGCGCGTAGAGCACGACGATGTTGAGCGCGACCACCAGAAGGTTCCAGAGCGGATACGCCTGGGGGTAGTTCGCCAGGAATGCGACCTGCTGGACCGCGTTGACGGCCACGCCGATAATCGCGAGCCAGCGGGCCCAGCCTGCCCCACCGAGCAGCCCCAGCGCGGCGACGATGAGCAGGGCACCCCAGATGAGAGCGGCCCAGCCCCACGCCGTCACGTCGAGGATCGCGAGGCCTTCGCGGGTGGCGACGATGTACTCGTCCTCGAGGATCGCGACGAAGCCCTGGAGCATGTCCATCGCGCCGACGATGATGATCACGATCCCGGCGAACGCGATCCACCCGTCCACGCGGTCTGGTGATGCCATAGCGATTGCTCCTTTCCAGCAGAACGTTGGCTTCCGAGACGCGAGCGCACGATCCTTCCTCCGCGTGCTTGGCGCCGGGGACGACGCTGGCGCAGCAGGGGCTGCGAGCCATCGTCCGATCTGGGCGGATCGCTGGTTTCTCGCAGCTCCCGTCCCACCGGCGGATTCACCCAGATCGGACGATGCGACCATCAGGTGGCGACGAGCATCGACATCCATGAGCGAGGTCGCCGGCCGATCCGTCGGCCGTGGTCCCCTTCCATGATCCGTCCCGCCGGAGCCGCCTGGTCAAGGTCGGCGGCTGGCTGGTTGGCATCGCACTCGTCGTCGTCGTCCTGAACCTGCTCGGCGTCGATGTCGTCGGCTGGCTCCAGGACCTCTGGGACCAGATCCAGGAAGTCCCAGTCGGCTACATCATTGCCGGGCTGTTCTTCCAGACCGGGCAGACGCTCTTGGCCGGGCTTTCCACTACGGCATCCTGCGCGCTGCGTATCCGGGGCAGGTCGAGTTCTGGCCGATCGTGACCGCCTACGCGGCCGGGGTGGCGATGAACAACTTCCTGCCCGCCAACATCGGCACGTTCATGACGCTGCTGATGTTCGTGGCGATCATCCCGGCCTGCACGTTCGCCGGTGCGCTGCCGCCTACCTCGTCCAGAAGATCTTCTTCACGATCGCCGGCACGTTCGTCTACCTCTACCTGTTCCTGTCCGTGCCCGGCTCGTTCACCGAGAGCCTCGGCAATTCTCCGAGAACCCTCTGAGGACGGTCATCATCGTGGCAGGCGCCGGCTTCCTGATCGTGCTCCTCGCCCGCATCTTCTGGAAGCAAGTGAAGAAGCTCTGGGAGAAGGCGAAGCAGGGAGGCGGATCCTCTCCGGCCGAGGGAGTACCTGACCCACGGTTTCTCCCATCGCTTCTCTCCTGGCTGTGCAAGCTCGCCGTGATCGGGATCTTCCTGGCCGCATTTGCGATCCCGGTCACCTTCGAGTCGGTCATGTGGGTGACCGGTTCGGGCTCGCTGGCGAACATCGTCTCGGTCACGCCCGGAGCGGTGGGAATCACCCAGGCGACCAACGCGCTTGCGCTCGACGCCTGTTGCGACGTCCCCGGGAACACCGCCGTCGCCTACTCGACGGCGCAGCAGCTGATCACGACTGCCTGGAACGTCCTCTTCGCGATCGTCCTCGTCGTCTCGGTCTTCGGCTGGAAGGGTGGCAAGCTGCTCGTCACGCAGTCGTACACCGACGCGAAGGTCAAGGTGGCCGAGCAGAAGGAGCAGCGCGCCGAGAACAAGGCGGCGAAGAAAGCGGAGCGCGAGGCGTCGGGGCGAGGCCGTTCCGTCGCCGCACGACAATGACGACGCGACGAGGCATCTTCATCATCAACCGGAGGAGGAGAACCCGACGCCTAGCGAACACGAGCCGGCCTACGGCCACTCCACGGCCTGGAAGCCCGAGCGCCCGCGCTTGCGGTTGTTCCCCCTCCTCGTCTCGTGGTCGCCACCGGCGTCGCGTTGATGGTGGCCGCAGGGATTCTCCCCGGCGTCCACATCAAGGCTTCTGGGGTGCGCTGCTCGTGGCGGCGATCGTCGCTGCGCTGAACGCGGTCATCCCGCCCGTGCTCGCCGCGCTGCGCTTGCCGCTCATGCTCGTCCTGGGCTTCCTGCTCGTGTTGGTCGCGGACGCCCTCATCCTGCTCATCGCCGACCCATCACCGACGGAGTGCTCACGGTCGACAACTTCGGCTGGGCTCTGCTCGCCGCGCTCGTCGTCGCCGCGGTCAGCGTCGTGCTCGCTGTCATCCTCGGTTCGGATGACATGTCGTCGATCCGCATCGCGCAGCGGATCGCACCCGGCAAGGCATCATCGCCAGCACCGACGTCCCCGGGATCGTCTTCCTCGAGATCGACGGGCTCGCACTCCCCGTGCTGCGTCGGGCGATGCGCGACGGCAACGCGCCGACGATGGCCCGCTGGCTGGCCGACGAGACGCACCGGCTGGCCGAGTGGGAGACCGATCTCTCCTCGCAGACGGGTGCCAGCCAGGCAGGGATCCTGCTGGGGTCGAACGAGGACATCTCCGCCTTCCGCTGGGTGGAGAAGGAGACCGCGACGATGATGACCTGCTCGGCGCCGCCGGACTGCGCGGAGATCGAGCGGCGCAATGCGACCGGGATCGGCCTCCTCATCAACGGCGGCGCCAGCCGCGGAAACCTCCTCTCCGGCGAGGCGGAGGCGGTGATCCTCACCGTCAGCCGAATGGAGGAGGAGAAGAAGTCCAATCCCGGTTATCGGGCGTTCTTTGCGAACGGCGACAACGCAACGCGCACGCTCGTGCTCTTCGCGTGGGAGGTCATCCTCGAATGGATGGCAGCTCTGCGCGCAATCCGCCGGGACGTGTATCCGCGCGGGCACCGTGGCGGCATCTACCCGTTGATGCGGGGTGCGCTCTGCGTCTTCGTGCGCGACCTGATCGTGTCGGGCGTCCTCACCGACATCATGCGCGGTCGACCCGCCGTCTACGCGACGTTCTCGAGCTACGACGAGGTGGCGCACCACTCGGGGCTGGAGCGCTCCGACACGCTCGAGGCGTTGCGCAAGCTCGACGACCACTTCGCCCACATCGAGCGGGCGTGCCGGTACGCGCCGAGGCCGTACGAGATCGTCGTCCTTTCCGACCACGGACAGACACAGGGGGCGACCTTCAAGCAGCGCAACGGGTACGGCCTCGACGAGCTGGTCGAGCGCTCGCTCGCGCAGGGCGACGTGGAAGGGATTGCCGGCGGGGACGAGCAGAAATCGATGGTCGGCCATGCCCTCAACGAGGCGACCGGGAAGAAGCCGAAGCGACCGAAGAACGACGTCTCGGACCGGGACGTCGTGGTGCTCGGCTCGGGCAACCTCGGCCTGATCTACCTGATGGAGGAGCGCCGGCGGCTGACCATGGAGGAGATCGAGGAGCGCCACCCGCAGCTCCTACCGGCCCTGCGGGAGCATCCTCACGTCGGCTGGCTGCTCGTCCGCTCGTCGAGGCACGGCGCGGTCGCGCTCGGCGCCCGCGGCGCCCACTACCTCGCGGATCATCGCGTGGAGGGGGAGGACCCGCTCGCGGCGTTCTCCGCCCACGCGCCCGAGCATCTTCTCGCACCGACGGCTTCCAGCATGTCGGCGACATCATGGTCGGAAGCTTCTACGACCCCGTCCTCGACGAGGGCTGTGCCTTCGAGGAGCTGATCTCCTTCCACGGCGGCATCGGCGGCATGCAGACGAGCCCGTTCATCCTCTACCCAAAGGCGCTCGACGCACCGCCGAGCCCGATCCTGGGCGCGGCAGCCGTGCACGGCATCCTCGCCGGCTGGCGGCGCCGCTCCAGGGCGGAGGCGACGCGGCGGACTCGGTCAAGGACGAGAGCACGCCGGTCATCGGCGCTGTCGAGCAACCGGCCGCACAGACGCCGTAGCGGCGCCCCTGCCCCTAGATCAGAAGACCGTGGCCCAGTCGTTCTTGATGCTGACGACGGTCCAGCCGTTCGTCTCGGCCCGCTCCAGTGCCTGTTCGGCGCCCTTGGTGTAGTCGAACTCCCGTTCAACGTCATCGTGGAGGACGAGTAGCCGCAAAAAGGGCTTGTCGGCGTGCTGGGTGAAGTCGAGCATCGGGATGTCACCGTTGGCGTTCCCCGCTGCGAGCAGCGGTCGGCGGCCAACACGGCTCCAGATCCGGATCGGCTTTTGGGGGCCGTCGTCGACGAAGTCGGCCTCGGCCTTGCGCGTGATCGTGCCTCCGCCGTCGTTGCTCGAGTACTCGAACGCCGTTGAGCTTCCGATCACGCGGTCGCGCGGGATCCCGTACAGCTCCTCGCTGATCGGCCGCATGAAGTCGCGACCACCGCCCGAGGCGATGTAGTTCGAGAACCCGTTCGCCTTCAAGAAGCCGAGCAGCTCGACCATCGGCGCGTACGCACACTGGAGGTAGCTTCGGCCCAGAGTCGGATGCTGCGTCGTGTGCAGAAACGAATCCGCCTTCGCCTCGAATTCCTCGACGCTATCCCGGAGTACGCCGCAAGCACGCCGCCGAGAAGTATCCGCACTCTCGAGTCGTCACCTGCGTAGTGCTCGACGATCGTCTCTGCCAGCCAGGCTTGGTCCCCCTCGTATGCTGCTTTCCAGGGCTGACGCTCACGCAGCTCCGGATCGGCCCTCGCCATCTCGGCAAGCCGTCGCAGGATGAAGTCGGCCTGGATCGGCGCCGGCTTTTCACACCACAGAGTGCCGTCGTTGTCGAACGTCGCTACGCGCGCCTCGACCGGGACAGGATCCGGCCCAGCGCAGGCCCGACTCACGAAGTCGAGGATCGCCTGCTTCGCAGCACCGTCACGCCAACTGGACAGCGCGGCCGTTGCGGAGGAACCAGTCGCCTCAGTCGCGGGAACCACGGACACCGACCATAGAGCGACCACCCGGCGCGTACCTCGTCCAGAACGGGTGATCCGCTCGCGAGAATGATGCGCCAAAGCAACCGGGCCGCTGCCATGAACGAGAGGTTCGCGACCGGTTGGACCGGCCCTCGCGGCGGGATGACTCCGTCCGGAGGCCGCGATACAGTCGCCTCGACGTGTCGATCATCACGATTCTGCTCGTTCGCCTCATCATCATGGCCGCCGCTTTCGGGATCACCGCGTGGCTCTTGTCCGGGATGGAAATGTCCGGCGGCTTCTTCGGCTACCTCTGGGTGGCGCTGCTCTTCGGGCTCGTCAACGCGATTCTCGGGACGATTCTGAAGCTGCTCACATTGCCATTCATCATGCTCACGCTCGGCCTGCTTGCGATCCTGATCAACGCGCTGCTCCTGGAGATCACGGACGCGCTGACGGACAACCTGACGATCGACGAGTTCTGGTGGACGACGATCTGGGCCTCGATCATCCTCGCGATCGTCACGGTCCTGCTCAACTACGTCGTCGCGTCGGTGTTCACGCGCAGCGACGACGATCCCAGCCCCGCCGTCAGCCAATAGACCCGACGCGCCGTCCGGTCGTCCGGTCGCGCCTAGTCGGGCCACGAGCCGGTCGAATCCGCCCGAAGCGAGTACCTTGAGGGCGTGGACGTTGCAATTGTCGTGCCCGGGAACGGGGCTGCAGGCCGCGACGGCGTGTACCGGATCAGCCCGCGCTGCCTCCGGCTCGTCCGCGAGGCCGAGTTGCTCGCGGAGTCCCTGCCGGCCAAGACGGTGGTGTTCAGCGGCTGGTCGCCCGCGGGTGGCCCGTCCGAGGCCGAGCAGATGCGCGCCGCCTGGGAGGGACCGCGCGGTCGAGCTCGTCGTCGAGCCGACGGCGACCGTCACGGCTCAGAACGCCGGCCGGACGCTGCCCCTACTCGTCGAGCGCGGCATCCGCCGGGCAGTGGTCGTCTGTGCGCCGCTCCACCTCTACCGGACGAGGTACTTCTTCTCCCGGCTGTTCGGCCCGCACGGGATCGAGACCGAGTTCCATCCCGTTCGCCTGCCCCTCTCGCCCTCGGCGCTCGCATGGGAGCTGATCGCGCTGCCGGTGTGCCGCTTGCAGCTGCGGGCAGCCCGGGCCGAGCTGGCACGAACGGGGCGATGAGCGACACCGTCGTCTTCATTCCCGCGTGGAACGAGGAGGGGAACCTGCCGGCGGTCCTGGAAGGGCTGCACCAAGAGCTCCCGGACGCCGACGTCCTCGTCGTCGACGACGGCTCGACCGATCGGACGGCCGACGTCGCGCGCGAGCACGGAGCCGAAGTGCTCTCCTTCGGCGAGAACCGGGGTCTGCCGATCGGGATCGCCGCCGGCTACGCCTGGGCGCTCGAGCACGGCTACGCCTTCTGCGGGCGCGTCGACGCCGACGGGCAGCATCCGGCCGCCGAGCTCTCGCGCCTGCTCGGCCTCGTCCGGGCCGATCGCTGCGACGTCGCGGTCGGGTCGCGCTTCGTCTCTGGAGACGGCTACGAGCCCTACCGGTACCTGCCGAGCGGCGCCCGCCGCCTCGGCACGGCCGTGCTTCGCCGCGCGATGGGCGTCGTTCTCCGGCGGCCGTTCGGTGATGCGACGAGCGGGCTCTACGCCGTCAACGCGAAGGCGCTCCCGCTGCTGGCGGAGCCGTTCACAACGCACGCGCCCGAGGTCGAGGCACTGATCCGGATCGTCGACGCAGGGCTGCGGCTCGAAGAGGTCCCCGTGAACATGGCGGCCCGGGCAGGAGGAGAGTCGAAGCTCCGCGGCAGCAAGGCGGTGAAGGTCGTCGCGACCGTGACGCTCACGCTGCTGGCCGCCAAGCTGGTGCGGTCGAGAAAGTCGAAGTGAGCCCGGCGCGGCGGCGTTTGCTCCAACGGATCGGGTTGGGCGCGCTGAGCGTCGGCATCGTCGCCGCCACGTTCTTCTACTTCCTGCCGACGGTCGCGAACTACCCCGACGTCTGGCGCGTCGTGCAGCAGCTCTCCTGGGCGTGGATCGTCGTGCTGATCGGTGCCGCCGTCCTCAACGTCGCCACCTTCGCGCCGCCCTGGATGGTTGCGCTCCCAGGGCTGTCCTTCGTCCAGGCGACCGTCGTCACGCAGGTCTCGACGGCACTCTCGCTCGTCGTCCCGGCCGGGATGGCGGCCGGCGTCGCGACGTCGTTCGCGATGCTCCGCAGCTGGGGGTTCGTCACGCGCCGGGTCACCCGCGCCGTGACCCTGACCGGCCTGTGGAACCAGCTCCTCAACCTCTCGTTTCCGATCGTCGCGATCTTCCTGCTCACGATCTCCGGTGGGGATGCCGCGGTGCTGGCCGTCGCGGCGTTCGTCGGCGCTGCGGTGCTCGGAGTCGTCGTGGCCGGCCTGGTGGTCGTCCTGCTCAGCGAGCGGCTTGCGGGAGACATCGGTGACGTTGCAGCACGCCTCACCACGTGGGCGCTCGGGAAGGTGCGCCGTGGCCCGGTCGCCTGGGGCGGGCCGAGCTTCGAACGTTTCCGCCGCGATGCCGGCGAGCTCCTCCGCCAGCGCTGGCACGCGCTCACGGCCGCCTCGCTCGCGGGCAGTCTCAGCGTCTTTCTCATCCTCGTCCTCTCCCTCCGAGCGCTCGACGTGCCCGCCTCGGACGTCTCGCTCGTCGAGGCATTCGCGGCCTGGTCGCTCGTGCGGCTCATCGGGACGATCCCGATCACCCCGGGCGGGATCGGGATCATCGAGCTCGGCTTGACGGGTGCGCTGATCGGGTTCGGCGGCGGCAACGCCGGTGTCGTGGCGGCCGTGCTCGTCTATCGCTTCCTGACGATGGTCCCGACGCTGCTCGTCGGCCTCGGCGCCGCCTTCACCTGGCGACGTCACCGGGGAACCGTCGTCGACACCGACGGGGCCGCCACGGCGCCGGCCGAGGATCACCCCGTCGGGACGATGTGAAGCCGCCTCCCGCGCGACGACAATCGCCGCATGGGACAGGCGATCGGCGAGATCCTGCCGCTGGCGATCGGAGTCGCGATCAGCCCCGTTCCGATCATCGCGATCATCCTGATGCTCGGGACGCCGCGCGCGCGCTCGACGGGCGTGGCCTTCGCCGCAGGCTGGCTGGCCGGGCTGACGATCGCCGGCGCGATCATGCTCGCCGTAGCGAGCGGTAACGCCGATGGGGACTCGGGCGAGCCCGCGACGTGGGCGAGCCTGCTCAAGCTCGGGCTCGGGCTCCTCTTCCTCCTGCTGGCTGGCAAGCAGTGGCGCGGCCGGCCGCAGCCCGGGCAGGAAGCGGCGATGCCGAAGTGGATGCAAGCGATCGACAGCTTCACGACCGGCAAGTCGCTCGGAATCGGCGTCCTCCTGTCGGCCCTCAACCCGAAGAACCTCGCGCTCACGATCGCCGCGGCAACCCTGATCGCGCAGGCCGGGCTCTCGAACGGCCAGGAGGCGGGCGTGCTCGCCGTCTTCGTCCTGCTCGGCTCGCTGACGATCCTTGGCCCGCTCGCCGTCTACCTCGCGCTCGGCGCCAGGGCGAAGCAGATCCTGGAGGGCATGAAGGCCTGGATGTCGGCGCACAACGCGGCGATCATGACCGTGCTCCTGCTCGTCCTCGGCGCGAAGCTGACCGGCGACGGGATCGGCGGGCTGAGCGCGTGAACCGCGGCGAGGTGCTGGCTCTGGCCGCTCGCCGCACGGAGGCGGAGGAGCGGCTCTGTGCCGTGGCGGGCGGCGACCTTCGCGGGCTGGAAGGCGCGGCGAAGCTCGACCGGCAGACGTACCGGCTGGTTCAGATCGCGGCGCTCGTCGCTCTGGACGGGCCGCTGGTCTCCTGGGTCGCCCAGCTCGACGCCGCCGACGAGGTCGAGCTCGACCTCGAGCAGGTGCTCGGGGCGCTCGCAGCGGTCGCGCCGATCGTCGGCTCCCTCCGCGCGGTCTCGGCCGGGGCGAAGATCGCGCGTGCGACGGGGCTCACGGAATCAGACCACGAGACCTGACGTGTCTGCGTGCCGGCTCCGAGGTCAGGCCGTTCGGGTCAGCTCGGCCGGCGTGCTCGCCACCTCGACGAGCCCGAGCTGCGCCGCCTGGTCGATCGCGTCGCTCCGGCTGGACACGCCCAGCTTCCGATAGACGGAGATCGCCTGCGTCTTGACGGTGTTGCGGGAGACGTACAGTCGGGCGCCGATCTCGCGGAAGGACAGATGGGTGGCGAGCAGCGGGAGGAGTCGGAGCTCGGCGCGGGTCAGGCCGGGCCCCTTGCGCTCTCCGGCCGCGGACATCGCCGCGATCTCGGCCTGCAGCGCGTTCGCCTGGCTCGCGAGCACGCCCAGTCCCGGACGGCTGTGCAGGATGTCGTCCACTTCCGAGAGCAGCGTGCCGGCTCCGTCGGCGTCGCGCAGCGTGACGTACGCCCGTGCGAGCTCTAGGCGGGTCTGAACTGCAAGCCAGGGGAGTGCGTCCGTCAGAAGCGGCGTGAGGCTGCGCGCTGCCGTCAGGTCGGAGCGCGCCTGGTCCCAGCGGCTGTGCCGCAGCGAGGTGCGCGCTGAGGCGGCGAGCTCGAGCGCGCTCGTCGTATAGCCGTCGAGCTGCGAGGTCTCGGCGAGGCTTCGCGCCCTCCGCGAATGCGTCTCCGCGGCGGTGTGCTCGGCGTGCGCCGAGGCGAGGAGCGAGCGCTGGCTGATCGCGGCGATGAGCGTCTCGGTCGCGCCCAGGCGCTCCGCGGAGTCCTCCGCCCCGGCGAGGATCGCATCGGCGAGCGCGTCCCGTCCACGGAGGACGAGAGCCGAGCCCAGGAGCAGGAGCGCAATCGGGCGCCACTGGCTGGAGGACGGCAGGCCGGCCAGCGCCTGTTCGACGTCCGAGCACATCTGCTCGACTCCGTCGCGGCACAGCGCAGCGCGCAACAGCGCGATCGACGGCCCTGCGGAGGCTTCGCTGTCGTGCTCGGCCTCGACGGAGCTGCCGCGCTCGGCGGCGGCGAGCCAGCGCTCCGCCTCCGCCGGCCGGCCACGAAGCGCGTGGATCCAACCTCCGATCACGCCGACCGTCGGGTAGCGCTCCAGTCGGGTCTGCGTCGTCGAACTTGTCGAGCCAGCCCTCGACCTCCGCGATCCGGCCGCCGTAGTACGCCGGCAGCGCGATCGCGGCGACGATCCGCGCCAGGCGATCGGTGTCGCCGGAGCCCTCGGCGTGGCGAAGCGCCGCCTCCGGATCCCCGTGCTCCTCGAACCAATCGGCGGCTCGCCGGTGGAGCTCGGCGGTGAGCTCGGGCTCGTTCTCCGCCAGCTCCCGCCTGAGCAGGTCCCCGAACAGCGGGTGGTAGCGGTATGCCTTGCCGTGGCGATCGAGTGGGCTGACGAGCAGATGCAGCCGCTCGAGCCTGGCGAGCACCCGCCCGGAGCCCTTGCTCCCCAGCACGGCATCGCACACCGGAGCGGTCAGCTGCTCGAGCACCGATGTGCGCCGGAGGAACGTCAGGAGGTCGGGCTTCAGCGGCTGGAGGAACTCGGAGCGAAAGTACTCGGCCAGGAAGCGATCGTCGCCACCCGGGACTGGGGGACGGGCACTGGCGGCTTCCAGCTCCTTCCAGGCGAGTACGCTCAGCCGGAGCCCGGCGGGCCAGCCCTCGCACCGTGCGAGGAGCTCCGTAGCGTCCTCGTGCGGAAGCTCCGCATCCAGCTCGCGCAGGAGCGCCTCGGCTTCGCGGGGGGTCAGCGCCAGCTCGTCGACCGACACCTCGAGCAGTCCTCCGCCGGCCCGCAGGCGGGCAATCGGCAGGCCGGGTGGCCTGCGCGCCGCGACCGCGAGCGTCGAGCCCGGGGGAACGTGCTCCGCGAGGGCGGTGATCGCCTCAGTCGAGCCGCGCGAGTGGAGCAGGTGGGCGTCGTCCAGGACGAGCACGAGCGCCCCGGCCGACGCCAGCCGGGACGTGAGCGCCGGCAGGTCCACAGCGCCCGACGCCTGCGCGTCGAGCCGATCGAGGGCCGCGGCGAGCTCTGCGAGCAGGACGGCGGGGTCGTCGTCGCGTTCGCCGAGCGAGAGCCACGCGAACGGCCGGCGATCGCGCTCGGCCCACTGCGCCAGGAGCGTCGTTTTTCCGTAGCCGGCGGGAGCCACGAGGGTGACGACGGAGGCCGGTGTCGCGCGGAGGCGGTTGACGAGCGCGGTTCTCGACACCGTCCCCGGCGGCGGGGGCGGCAGGCGAACCTTGGCGTCGACGACGTTCGACGGCTCGGGCCTCGAGCGGCCGGAGCTTGAGGGCGGCATGGGGCCTCCAGCACGTGGGGGTGCCAGGGAGTATGGGGAGTGGCCCGCGCGTGCACCAGCGGGGCTGCACCACTCTTTCGGGGTGGGCTGGCACCAGGCCGGGCCGGCGGCCGCCCTGGCCACTCGTTCGGCGAACGGGATAATGGCGGCCTGATGCCGATCCGCGTCGTCTTCGCCGAGGACAACTACCTCGCGCGCGAGGGCATCGTCCGCGTGCTCGAGGGCCTCGAGGACGTCGAGCTCGTCGCCACATGCAGCGACCTGGACACGCTGCGCGAGGCGGTCGAATCCACCCGGCCGGACGTGGTCCTCACCGATATCCGGATGCCGCCGGATCACTCGGACGAAGGCATCCGGCTCGCAGACGAGCTCAGGACGTCGCGACCGGAGATCGGGGTCGTCGTTCTGAGCCAGTACACCGACCCGCTCTACGCGATCGCCCTCTTCGACGGGGGCGCCGGCGGCCGCGCCTATCTGCTCAAGGAGCGGGTCCGGGATCGAGCCGAGCTGGGCCGCGCCGTCCGGGAGGTGGCCAACGGCGGCTCCGTCGTCGATCCCGGGATCGTGGAGCGGCTGCTCTCGGTTCGAGCCGGGAACGATCGCTCACCCCTCGACGAGCTGACGCCGCGCGAGCTGGAGATCCTCGGCTTGATCGCCGAGGGCCGGAGCAACACCGCGATCGCCAGCCAGCTCGTCGTCACCAAGCGCGCGGTCGAGAGGCACATCAATGCGATCTTCCGCAAGCTCGACCTGGAAGAGTCGGCCGACATCAGCCGCCGGGTGAAGGCGGCGCTCCTCTACCTCGCTCGCGGCGACTGACGACTACGGCGCCGAAGCGGCAGGCGGCAGCTCCATCGAGGCGCGCAGGTCGGTCAGCGCCGTGTCGGGGACGGTGATCAGCCCGCGCGTCGGCCGGTCGAGGTCGAAGATGACGAGCAGCAGCACGCTCACGAGCGCCGCGCCGAGAACGGACGTGAGCACGCCGCGCCCGAGCAGCGCCAGGTAGGCGGCGAGCAGGCCGAGCGCAACGGCCGCGGCGAGCACGTCGAGCCAGAGCACCGCGGCCGGCACCCGGTTGTTCAGCGCCGACGCCCGCACGGTCTGCATGTCGATCATCTCGTTCAGGGTCTCGACGTACAGGCGCGGCGCGCTCGCGGTCGGAGCGCCGGCGAGCGCCTGTCCCGCCAGTCCCCACAGCTCGCGCTGGAGCTCCTGCCCGTCGTCGATGGCCGCGCGCGCAGCGTCACTGTCGGGCACGGCGTGGGACAGGCGGATGCTCGTGTCCGTGTAGCTCACGAGTCGTTCCAGCGAACGGCTCCGGATCGGCTCGGCCAGCGTCTGCGCCCGCAGGTAGGTCGTCCCGATGGCATTGGCCTCCGCGACGACCGCAGCGCGTCGCGACTCGTAGCGCCCCACCGCCAGGGCGAGGCCGAACGCGAGGATGAGGCCGACGACGCCGAGCAGTGCGGCCTGCAGGACCGCGAGCGGCTCGCGGAAGCCGTCGGAGCGGCTCCGCAGCGAGCGGCCGACGAGGTGGCCGAGCACCGTCGCGCCGCCCACGAAGGCCAACAGGACGAGCGCGAGAGCCAGGCTACTGAGCCGAAAGAACACTCGAGCGCCCTAGTGGAGCGACGTTCTCGCCCACTAGGTGCTGCGCTCGCTGTCGTCCCACGAGGCCCGCCTCGCGAACGTGCCGCCCGTCTCCATGATCTGCGTCGGGAGCACCCACTCGTTCAGGAGCTCGAAGCCGTTCGCACGCGAGACGGCGGCGAGGAAGGGCTCTGCCCAGAGATGCTCGATCAGCGCGACTGCGGTGGTCATCCCGGCGGGCACGAGCTGCTCCAGCCTGAAGATGTCCTCCTCGTCGAAGAGGTGACCGTCCATCAGATCGGCCATGCCCGCGAGCCCGCCGCGCTCGAGTCCCGCCAGCCCGTCACGCGCGAACCCGGCGAGCGCGCCCATCGCCTCGCCGAACTTCGCCGCCTCCTCCCAGTCGAGGTCGCTCGCCACCATGTGCGTGACCGCCCCGGCCGAGTCCTTCCGCACGAGCATGAGGTCGATGATCCGGACGACACCCTCGTTCTTCAGCCGCTCCAGCTCGGGCCAGATCTCGCCGCGGAACCGGTTGCCGTCGAAGCCGACGACGAGCATCTGGATCGGCCCGAAGCTCATGCGGCCATCATCTCCTTTTTCGGTACGTCCCGTCTTCATCCAACGCGGATGAAACGACGATCATGCGATTCGGATGATTTCGCTCGGGGAGCGGCCAGCGAGGCTGCTCTCGTGCATCGCGACCCGCAGCCGAGCTTGGGGCCCGGGGCGCCCGACCCCCGAGCCGTCGGAGTTGGAACCGGGCGCCCCGGGAGGGGAAGGGCTCGAAGACCGGCGGCCTGGCCTCCGATCCCAGCGCCACCTTGATCGGTCGCCCTTGCCGTGTCCATGACGCGTATGTGTCAATTCGCGGACCGTGTTGACGGAGCCCGGATCCCTCGAGGAGCTGCGGCGGATTGCGCCCGACCTCGCACCGTCGATCGCCAGGCTGCCGATGCCGGCCTACATCCTCGACCGCGACGGGGCCGTTCGCTGGCTGAACAAGGCCGCCGTGGAGCAGTTCGGCGACATCCGCGGCCTGCGGATCGGCCAGCTGGTCGAGCCGGAGTTCGCCACCAGGGCGCGACAGGAGTTCGCGGCGAAGATGCTCGGCACCGTGCAGTCGACCGAGGGAACCGTCGCCGTGCGCACGGCGGACGGCCGTCGCGTCGAGGTGGACATCAGCTCCACGCAGCTCCTCGAGCACGGCTCCGTCGTCGGCGTGTTCGGGCTCGCCGATCCGACGGGCGAGCCCCCACGCGCGCGAGCGTCGTCGGTCGAGCTCACGCCCCGGCAGCTCGATGTGCTCCGCTACATCGCCGCCGGCTACTCCACCGAGCACATCGCCAAGGCTCTCGGCATCTCGATGGAGACCGTGAGGAACCATGTCCGGCACCTGATGGGCCGCCTGAACGTGCACACGCGCCTCGAGGCGGTCATTCGCGGCCACGAGCTCGGACTGGTGTGACGAGCGCCCTCGTTCAGCGGGCGGTGCGCCAGCCGCGCACGACCCGACGGGCGAACCAGGTCGCCGTCAGGATGCGATGGAGCACTCCCTCGACGGCTGCGGCGATGCCCTTGCGTCTTCGGCGTCTGCGGATTCCCATCCCTGGATCCTAGGCGAGCTTGCGCGTCGTGTCCGACGGATAGCCCTCGTCGCGGGTCGCCGCGGCCGAGCGCGACATCAGGTAGATGAACGAGCCGAAGTACGGCAGGAAGACGATGCACGCGACCCAGAGCGCCTTCGAGAGCCCGCGGAGGTCGTTGCGACGGAAGACGTCCGCCAGCGCGAAGATCCACAGCGTGATCAGCGGGATCCAGATCAGCAGCAGGAAGAACACATCCCAGAATGTTGAGGCAACGACCATGAAGCTCCCTTCGACGCGTCGGAACGTGAAGCGTAGAGCGGGCCGGGGTGATGCCCGCTCACCCCGTGCGGGTGAAGCGTCCCGCGGGAGGTGCGCGCAGGCGCTCCGGCTGTGAGATGGTCGTCGAGACCCGGCCCCGACCTCGTGAGGTGTCCCGCTGATGTGTTGCTTCCTCCTTCTCTTCGCAGCGCTCGGCCCTCGTTTCGCGATCCTTGCGATGTGGCTCTTCGGGAACCGGGTCGACCTGGCGTTCGACTCGTGGGTCTGGCCGTTGCTCGGCCTCTTCGTCGCGCCGTGGACGACGCTCATGTACCTCCTGGCGTGGTCTCCCGTCGGCGGCGTCTCGGGCGGCGAGTGGATCCTCGTCGGGCTCGGGGTCGCGCTCGACCTGGCGACGTACGCGGCCAAGCCCGCCCAGGCTCGGTACGCCACCGCGCTGACGCCTCGGACACGGAGGCCGATCCGCGCCTTCCGCCGAGGCAAGTGCGTCTGACCGGCTCTGTACGGTTGGGCGATGGACCCGTCCTCCACCAAGCGCGTGGAGCTCGTCCTGCCGATGCGGACGGTGCTGATCGTCGCCGCCGCGATCGGGGTGGCCGCCGCGTTCGCCGCGATCGGCGACACGTTCCTCGTCGTCTTCGTCGGCATCTTCCTCGCGCTCGTCTTCGAGTTCCCGGTCCGGTTCGTGATGGCGAAGACGAACATGTCGCGCGGGCTGGCCGCGACGGTGACGGTGCTCGGGACGGCGCTCGCGGTGACGGTCGCTGGCGCTGCTGCTGCTCGTGCCGCTCGTCGGCTCGGTCCGCGACTTCCTCCAGGAGCTGCCGGCCACCGTCCAGCAGCTCCAGGACTCGGACGAGCTGTCGTGGCTGGGAGACTCCGGGGCGGCCGAAAACGTCCAGGAAGGCGCTCAGCAGGTCTCGTCCCTGGTGCCCGATGCGATCTCGGCCGTCCTCGGCATCACCGGCGGCTTCTTCTCGCTCTTCCTCGCCGCCTTCACGATCCTCTTCATCTGCCTCTTCCTGCTCACCGACATCGCCAACCTGAAGCGAGCGCTCGGGAGCGTCCTCATGCCGGGCGAGGACGAGCGTTGGCTCAGCGTCTGGGAGCGGGTCACCGAGTCCGTCTCGCGCTGGGCGATCGGGGTGATCATCATCGCGACGATCGCCGGCACGACCCAGGGCGTGACCGCGTGGCTGCTCGGCTCGAGCTACGCCATCGCGCTGGGTGTGATCGCGGGGCTGCTCGACATGATCCCCAACATCGGCGCCACGATCGCCGGGTTCATCCTCGTGCCGACGCTCTGGGCGGAGGAGGGCCTCACTGCCGCGCTGATCATGGCCGCCGTCGTGCTGGTCTACCAGCAGCTCGAGAACAGCATCCTCACACCGAAGATCCAGGGCAAGGCGGTGAACATCTCCCCGTTCTTCATCATCGTCTCGGTGAGCCTCTTCGGCGCCCTGCTGGGCGTGCTCGGCGCGCTCACCGCGGTCCCGCTGGCGGCGATGATCCAGATCCTCATCCAGGAGCTGACGAAGGCGCGGCGCGAGAAGGTGGCACAGGCGAAGGCGGCCGTCCAACCGGCCGCCTGACGGACCGCCGCGTCCCGTCGCCTCAGAGGGACGTGCAATCCGGTGGCGTGCCGTCGCCGTAGCTTCGGAGAACGGCATTGGTAGGCGGCGGTGGTGACGGAGGAGGTCGAGCCGTGACGGAGTTGCAGCGGTATCTGGCGGAGGAGATCGCCGAGGATCATGCGGACGGGCTCGTGTCGCGGCGCGAGGCGCTACGACGGTTGGGATTGCTCGGTCTTGGGCGGCGCCGCGGCCGCATCCTTGCTCGCGGGGTTCCTCGCGGATGAGGCAAGGGCGGGGATGCGGGCCGCGTCGTCCCGAGCTCGAGCGGCGGGTCGTCCGAGCTGCCGCGGACGTCGAGGCGGCGACCAGGCCGACTCGTGAGATCGTGTTTCGTGGCCCGGGGGGTCGAAAGCTCATGGGCGCTTGGGCAGCGGCGGCTCGGCCTCGCGGCGGCGTGCTGGTGATTCACGAGAACCGCGGGCTCAACGATTCGATCCGCACGATCGCCGGCCGGCTCGCCGCGAGCGGCTACTCGGCGCTGGCGATCGACCTGTTGTCGGAGGAGGGCGGGACCGGTTCGTTCGAGGACGAGTCCGAAGCGATGGCGGCGCTCGGAGCCGCTCCTCCGTCGCGCTTCGTGGCTGACCTGAAGGCCGGCGTGACCGAGATTCGCCGCCGGCTCCCCGGCAAGAAGGTGGCGGCCACCGGGTTCTGCTTCGGCGGCGGGATGACGTGGCTCCTGCTCGCCTCGAAGGAGTCGCGCCTGGCGGCGGCCGTCCCCTTCTACGGGCCCTTTCCCGAGGGCGGGAACCTCAAGGGCTCCAAGGCGGCGGTGCTGGGGATCTATGCGGAGTTCGACTCGAGGGTCAACGCCACCCGTACGGCAGCGCGCACGGCGCTACGCAGAGCCGGGCTTCGGCACCAGATCGTCACCTACCCCGGGGTCGACCACGCGTTCTTCAACCCGACCGGATCGCGGCACGATCCTGCCGCGGCGGCGGCCGCGTATCGCCGGATGCTGAGCTGGTTCGGCACCCACGTCGCAAGCACGTAGGCCGGGCGGGCTGCGGCCCCCCGCAGCAGGAGCTCACGCCGCTAGGCGCCGTGCCGTCCAGGTGGCCCGCAGGGTCGAGGCGTCCACCGCTTCGTGCGTGTACTCCTCTCCGACTGCGATGACCGCGAACCCCGCGTCCTGGAGGGAGGTCCGAACCTCCGCATCCGCGTGGAAGTACTGCCGGTGCTGCTCGCTGAAGGCGTCACCGTCGCGGGGCCGCGTCAGCTCGATCGTGGTGTCGCAGGTGCGGGCGTCGGAATCCACGGCACTGGCGATCACGAAGCCGTGTCCGGCCGATTCACCCGCGACGACGGGGTTGGCGACGGTGAACTCCATCATCGCGTCGGTGTGGAGATCGAAGACGAGCCAACCTGCGGGCCGCAGGCGGAGGGAAACCGCCTCCAGCGTCAGTCGCAAGTCGCCCGGAGTGAGGTAGTTGAGGCCGTCGAACGTGCAGACCGCAGCGTCGAAGACGCCGTCGACCGCCAGGTCCGGGAGCGTCGTCCGGCTCAACGTGACTTCGGGGCCGAGGCGCTCGCGAGCGAGGGCCAGCATCGCATCGGATGCGTCGACGCCGACGACCCGGTAGCCCTGTGTGATCAACTCGCCCGCGAGGAGGCCGGTGCCGCAGCAGAGATCGAGCACGGAGCGTACGCCCGCCGGATCGGCGCTCCAGAGCTCATCGAGGAACGACGCCCACCGGGCATGGCAGGGGTCGATGACGATCTCGTCGTAGACCCCTGCCAGCTGCGAGTACGCCTCGACGTGCCTCACAGGCCCGCGGGTGTTGCGGTCAGATCCCGAGGATCTTGGCCTTGGCGGCCGCGAACTCCTCGGCGGTGAGGACGCCCTGGGCGTGAAGGTTCGCCAGGTTCTGAAGCTGCGCGGTCGCGTCGTCCTCCGGTGCCGCTGCCGGTGCCGGCGGCGGCGCGGCCTGCTGGTACTGCTGGCTGTCCTGTTCGTCCCACTTGGCGGCCTGGCGGCGCTGGACGCGCCCGGACACGGCGGTGGCGGTTCCCGCGACGACGGCGGTGCGGGTTGCCATACGTAGAAGTCCCATCTCGTACCTCTCGATCTCGAAGGGCGGGGGTTAGCTTGCCTCGAACGCTTCCACGACGTCGACCGGGATCCGGATCGAGTCGATCAAGACGGCGTCCGCAGCCTGTAGGGCGTCGACCACCTTCCCGACCCAGAGGTTCTCGAACGCGATCAGGAGGGCCGAGCTGTTGTCCGGAAGGTCGTCGCTGACCTCCTCGGCGTCCTCCGGTCCCAACGCACCCGGCTGCGCGATGTCGATGGTGAGGAAGGCCGCGCCCTCCTCGTCGATGTCCGCAGCCGCGAGCGTCGTCACGACGCCGTCTGCACCCTTCATCACGAAGAGCAGATCGAGCACTCGAATCGTTCCGTTCTCCACCAGGTCCAGGATCGCCGGGGCGATCTTCCCGGTGAACTTGTTGCCCGGAAAACCAATGATGTAGACGTCGACGGGGCCTACTGCCATGACCTCTCCTTGTTGGGACTGCACTCCAGCTGAAGACATGTTCGAACGGATCACCGAGGCCGAAGCACGCCGTCTCGTTCCGCTGCGCCAGTATATGGCGCGCCTCGTGCAGACTGCCGGCGGCAGGCAGAAGGTGATCGAGTCTGAAGTGTTCGGCAGGCCGCGAGCGCAAGCCCGCCGGCGCACGAGTCGACCCAGCGCGCGATCTGGACTGCACGGCTCCTCTGACGCGAGGCCGTCGCGCACGATGGTGCGCGACGGCCTCCATCTACGAACGGAGCGTCAGCGGACCGGGTCGAGGTCTGCCTTGCTCTCGCTCCAGCGCGCGGTCAGCGCATAGAGCACGATGATGTTCAGCGCCATCACCGTCAGTGACCAGAGCGGATACTGGCTGTTGCCGAGGAAGCCGAGCTGGACGATGAAGTTCACGGACACGACCACGATGGCAAACCAGCGCGCCCACCCCTGCGCGGCCATGAGTCCGAGCCCTGCGAGAACGAGCAGCACGCCCCAGATCATCAGGGTCCAGCCCCAGGCCGTCAGGTCGACGACGAGGAAGCCGGAACCAGTGACGACGAAGTACTCGTCTTCGAACAGGGCGATCAGGCCCTGAAAGAAGTCGATCGCGCCGACGATCAGCATCAGCATGCCGGCAAAGCCGATCCAACCTGCCATGCTCTTGGAGTTCATCCCTACCTCCCTTGGGGAAAAATGAGCAGCCGCGTCGTGAAGAGTTGACGCTGCCTTCGGATCCGTAGGACACCGGATTCGCGATAACAGTCGCTCTCCCTGCGAACGTGGCGTTGTCCGGCGTGACGGCACCGTTCGCCGACTGGACGTTCCCCCGGGCATGCCATGCGGAAAATGGCGGCGGGGGCGAGAGAGCCGGGCTCAGCAGGTGGCCGTAGCGGTCGAGCGTGATCGTGATGGAGCTGTGCCCAAGGAACGTCGAGAGCGCCTTCACGTTGACCCCTGTCCGCACCTGGGTCCTCCTGGCGGCTACTAGTGCAACCGCAAGGACGGGCGCCAGGAGTAGGAAGCGATGCGTTAGAGCGCGACGGCCTTCGGCGCGCGCGCCTCCTTGAGTACGGCGATCGCGCTCGCGAAGATGCCGGCACCACGATCATGACGGCGTAGACACCCCAGCCGACCGATGCGGCGGCGAGGGACATGCCGTCGGGCGCGTTGTTGATGTCGCTCACCTTGGCGTTGAGGTCGATCATCTCGTACACGCCCAACGCTGCGATGCCGAGGCCGACCGCAGCGAGGCCGACGAGCTTCCGCCCGGACGGCTTCTTCGCGTACCAGGCGGCCAACAGTCCCGCGAGGACCAGGCTGACGGCGATGACCTTGCCGTCGCCCGTGTCAAGGCCGTTGATGCTCACATTGGCGAGGCCGATGATCTTGACCCAGGGCGCGAGCAGGCCGATCCCTGCGATGCCGACGCTGGCGACGGCTGCCCAGAAGCGAGGGGTGATGCTGCGGTTGAGGCCGGTGCCCTCGAGCACCGCCGGGCGCACCTCCGGGGAGTGGTGTTCCAAGTTGCTCATGTTCCTCCTGTGTGCCTGTTTCCCAGTCGCCAAATGCGGCCAGGTTCAGGCGTCAGGGTAGGGCTGCGCCGTCTGGATCGATGGGGCTCAACTGAGTCAACCGTGGCGGCGCGGGCGGCAACTACGGTGCCCGCTGCCGGCCTGGAGCGTGCGTGCCTGTACGCCCAGGTCGGTGACCCGTTCCCTGGGGATGCGTCGTCCGCCAGCTGTCCGCCGGTCCGACCGAACAACGGCGGACTATCGCGGACGAGCACGGACAGGCTGCCGCCGTCAGGCCGCCCCGCCCAACGGCTTGGTTGTGCGAGAAACGGCCTGTTCTAGCGGCGGGGGTGGGATTTGAACCCACGGGACGCTTGCACGCCCAACGGTTTTCAAGACCGCCCCGTTCGACCGCTCCGGCACCCCGCCGGAGAGCGAGTGTAGTCGCGGCTGGGCGTAAGCTTCCGGCATGGAGGAAGGTCGCCTGACGCGCGAGGAGCTGGTGAGGCTCGGCCTCGCGCTCCCGCTCGCCGTCGCGGTTGCCGGCACGGAGACGACCCTGGCCGCGACGCCGGCCTGTGCGGACGACGACGAGCCGACGGTCGAGCAGACCGAGGGGCCGTACTTCACGCCGCGCTCGCCGCGACGCCGCGTGCTGCGCACGTCCGGGATGAGGGGGACGCCGCTCCTGCTGACTGGCCGGGTGCTGACGACTCGCTGCAGGCCGATCGCGAACGCGCAGCTGGACTTCTGGCAGGCCGACGCGAAGGGCGTCTACGACAACCGCGGCTACCGCCTGCGCGGTCACCAGCGCACGGATGCGCTGGGGCGCTACCGGCTCGAGACGGTCGTGCCGGGCCTCTATCCCGGTCGCACTCGCCACATCCACGTGAAGGCGCAGGCGCCCCGCCGGCCCGTGCTCACGACGCAGCTCTACTTCCGCGGCGAGCGCGGGAACGCTTCCGACGGCATCTTCGTCCCGGAGCTGCTCGTCCGGAGCCTGCGCAAGGCGAACGGCCGCTGGAGCGCGAGCTTCGACTTCGTGTTGGAGGTCTAGGGCTCCACGCGCTCCGGAGCGCCGTACGGCTTCAGCGCGTCGGGCACGTCGCCGCCGTAGTTCTCCAGGATCGCGAGCAGCGCGCGGTCGGTGACCATCGTCCCGTTCAGCGTGTGCACGGGCTGGGGCCCGCCGTCGGCGCGGTAGCGAATCCCGAGGCGCCGAGCCTGGTAGTCGGTCGTGTTCGAGCACGAGGTGACCTCGCGGTAGCGCCCCTGGGAGGGGAACCACGCCTCCAGGTCGATCTTCTTCGCCGCCGGCGCGCCGAGATCGCCGGCCGCGACGCTGACCGCCCGGTACGGCAGCCCGAGGGTGCGCAGGAACGCCTCCTCCAGCTCGACGAGCCGGTCGTGCTCCGCCCACGAGTCCTCCGGGCGGACGTAGACGAACATCTCCACCTTGTTGAACTGGTGCACCCGGAACATCCCGCGCGTGTCCTTGCCGGCAGCGCCGGCCTCGCGGCGGAAGTTGGTCGAGAAGCCCGCGTAGCGCAGCGGCAGCTCGGCCGCGTCGAGGATCTCGCCCATGTGGAGGCCGGCCAGCGCCACCTCCGACGTGCCCGTCAGATAGAGGTCGTCGTCGGCGAGCGCATAGATGTTGGAGCGCTCGGTGGGGAAGAACCCCGTGCCGACCATCGCCTCCTCGCGCACGAGCACCGGCGGCAGCACCGGCGTGAAGCCGTTCGACGAGAGGTGGTCGAGCGCGGCGCGGTAGAGCGCGAGCGCGAGCAGCGCGGTGTCGCCGATCAGGTAGCCGAAGCGCGAGCCGGAGAGTCGGGCGGCGCGCTCCATGTCGAAGCGGCCGATCTCCGTGTGCTCGCGTGCCTCGATTGCCTCGGGCGGCTCGCCGACGCGGCGCAGCTCCTCGGCGTCCTCGTCGGAGTCTCCGTCGGGAGCGCTCTCGTGCGGCGGATTCGGCACCTGGGCGAGCGCCTCGTCGCGCGCCGCCTCCGCGGCCGCGAGCTCCTCCTCGGCTGCGCGCAGCTCCTCCTTCACGCCCTGCAGCTCCGCGAGCTCCTCGGGCGAGGGCTTGCCCTTCAGCTTCGTGCGCGAGCGGAGCTCGTCGATCCGCGGGACGAGAGCCCGCCACCGCTCGTCGGCCTGCGAGCAGCGCGTCGAAGGCCTCGGCAGCGCCCTTCCGCGCCAGGGCTGCGCGATACGCCTCGGGTTCGGCCCGTGCCGCTTTCAGGTCGATCATGGGCGTGAGTCTAGGTACGCCTCGAGCACGAGCGCGACGCCCTCCTCGTCGACGGCGGGGCAGACCCAGTCCGCGCGCGCCTTCAGCGGCTCGTCCGCGTTGTCGACCGCGATCGCATAGCCGGCGGCGTCCAGCAGCTGGATGTCGTTCTCGCCGTCGCCGAAGGCGACCGTGTGCGCGAGCGTCGAAGCCGAGATGCGCCGCGACGAACGCCAGCCCGCTGCCCTTCGAGACGTGGGGGCTCGCGAACTCGAGGAAGTACGGCAGGGACTTGGCGATGAAGAGCCGCTCGCCGAACCGCTCCTGCAGCTTCGGCCTCAGCCGGTCGAGCGCCTCCGGCGTCGTCGACCGCGACGAGCTTCGTCGGCGGGACGTCGAGCCAGTCGAGCAGCGGCGCCGACCGGCGTGATCGGGATGTGCTGGAAGTCGGCGTAGGCGCGGGCGTGCTCGGTGATCTCGGCTACGTAGAGCTCGTCGTCGACGTAGCAGTTGAGCCTGAAGCCCTCGGCCTCGACGGCGGCGATCGTCTCGCGCGCCAGCTCGAGCGGGATCGGCTCGTGCAGGAGGAACGCGCCGGTGCGCGGGTCGACGACGGCGCCGCCCTGGTAGCAGACGAGCGGTTCCTCGAGCCCGGCCGCCCGGGCGTAGGGAAGCGCCGAGCGGAACATGCGGCCGGTCACGATCAGAAAGGGAATGCCCGCCGCGCGCACGGCCGCGATCGCAGCCAGCGTGCGCGGCCTCAGCACGCCGTCCTCGCCGATCAGCGTGCGGTCGAGGTCGCACGCGACGGCGGCGACGTCCCTCGGGAAGTCGTCGGGGAGCGTCAGCCCGAGGTCGACTCGACGACGTACGCAGCCACGTCGGCGATCTGCTGCGGCTCGAGCTGGTCGCCGAAGGCGGGCATCGCGCCGGCCCCGTTCGTGACGCGGTCGATCGCGAGCTCGAGATCGGGCTGCGACTCGTCGAGGTTCGGCCCGATCGAGCCCGACGCGCCCGCGGCGTCGAGCGTGTGGCAGCTGCCGCACCCGTTCTCGGCGAAGATCGCCTCGCCGGCAGCGGCGTCGCCCTCGAGATCCGACCCGGGCGACTCCTCCGTCGTCGCCTCGGGGAGCGTGCCCTCGATGGTCTCCGGCGTCGGCGACGCCTCCTCGCCACCACCGCAGCCCGCGAGGCCGACGGTGAGGACGAGCAGGAGCGCGATCAGGACGGAGCGGCGCATCGCCGCGGAGTCTAACCCGACCCCTCGCACCGGCGCGAAGGAGAACTAACGGCGGTGGGTCTCGAGAAACGGGCTCAACACTGGCTTGCGTGGCGGCGGAGCGCCTCCCGGCAGCCAGGGTGCCGCGCGGGAGAGCGCGAAGGCCAGCACCGCCCCGATCCCGACCACGTCGGACGGCGTGTCGTTGACGACGAGCGAGACGGCGAGGGCGACGAGGAAGGCATCGAGCACCGGCGTGCGCTCGCCGCGGAGCGCGACCGCGACGAGGACCGCCAGCGCCGCCGAGCACGACGACGAGCGCGCCGGGGCTCGCCAGTGTCCGCCGCACGGAGAGCTCGACCCGGTCCGCGAGGTCGCCGACGAGCTCTCCGGGCCCGCCCGAGAGTGCCGCCGTGACGTGGCTCTCGCCGCCCGTCAACGCGTCCAGCGCGACGAGTGCGAGCGCCACGGCGACGACCGCCGCCGCGACTGCCGCCACCGAGCGCGCCGTCAGCCGGACGTCGTTCAGGCGCAGCGCGAGCACGGCGAGCCCGGCCGCGAGCACGAGCAGACCGCCGCCGTCGGCGCCGAAGCGGTTGCCCCCGACGGCGACGAGTGCGAGGCCGGCAACGAGCAGAGCCGCCCGGCCGAGCAGCGCCGTGCCGAGCAGCGCGGGCACGAGGAGCATCGTCCCGAGCAGGTTGTTGATCCCGTAGAAGCGGCCCGACTGGGAGGGGCCGAGCGGCGAGAGCGCCACGGTCTCGGCGTCGAGGCCGAGCGACGACGAGGTACGCGGCCAGGATCGCCGCGCAGGCGAGCCCGAGAGGGAGCAGCACCGCCGCCGCAACCGCTGCGAGGGCGAGCCAGGGAGACAGGAGCAGGTTGGCGGCCAGCGCCACGAGCAGCGCGCGGAGTGCGAGCGGGGGGCGCACGACGGCGAGCACGACGAGCGCCGCCGCCAGGAGCAGCGTCAGCGGCAGGCGCAGCGAGTCGTTGCGGTCGATCCGCTCGTCCAGCCGCTCGAGGGCTGCGACAGGGTCGCTCGACGCGGTCGTGCGCAGCCGGCCCGTCGCCACGTCCGTGATCGAGACGAGGCCGTCGATGCGGGTCGAGTCGGAGGTGAGCAGGCCCTCGGCGCCGAGCAGGGCGATCGGGTAGCGGCGGTCGTTGGCGCTGCGGCCCTCGGGCGGCAGCGAGACGAGGATCACGGGACCGCCCGGTGCGTCCAGCTCGATCAGGTTCTCTCCCTCGGCGACGCCGCCGAGCAGGTCGTGCTCCAGCTCTCCGCGCAGGAGAGCCGCGAGCGCGCCCGCGCGTGTCACCTCGGGACCGGCGCCTGGGACGAGCCACCCGAGCGCTGCTTCGTCCGCGTACCGCTCGAGCTCGAACGGCGGCACGATGCGCACGCCGCCGCCGGCGGGACCGGCGGCGAAGAGCAGCGGCAGCACTAGGATCGACAGCCGGAGGGCGACGCGCATCGGAGGGAGGCTCGCGGTGGAAGGCGCTCAGGGTCAAGCGAGTACTCGACGAACTGCTGCCCGTCTGGCATCACGCGGCCCGGTACACGATCCACGTCGAGGCTTCACCGGAGCGCGCCCTCGACGCCGCGCGCCGGGTCTCGGCGGCGGAGATGCCGTCGGCGCGGCTGCTGATGCGCCTGCGCGGCCTGCGCCCGACACGGGCCGGCCCGCTCACCGATGCGATGGTCGCGGACGGCTTCGCCCGGGTCGGGGAGGACGCGCTCGTGCTCGTCGGCAGGCCGTGGGCGCTTCGCGGCAGCCTGCGGCGCGTCGACGACTTCGTCGCCTTCGACGAGCCGGGGTACGCGAAGATCGCGTTCGACTTCACGGCCGCCCGCGAGGGGAGCGGGACCCGGCTCGCCACCGAGACGCGCGTGCTCCTCACCGACGCCGCCGCCCGCCGGCGCTTCGCCGCGTACTGGCTCGTCGTCCGGCCCTTCAGCGGCCTCGTCCGGCGGAGCTGGCTCGCCGCCGCCAAGCGCCGTGCGGAGGGCGAGCGGGCCGCCACGGGGTAGGGTCCGCGAATGGACAACATCGTCCCGGAGCCGATCGACGCGTACGCGGAGGCGCACACGACGCCGCCCCTCGAGTTGCTCGCGGCGCTCGCCGAGGAGACTCGCGCGACGATGAGCTCCCCGCAGATGCTGACCGGCACCGTCGAAGGTCGCTTCCTCGAGCTGCTCGTCTTCGGCACCGGCGCGCGCCGCGTGCTCGAGCTCGGCACCTTCACGGGCTACTCGGCCCTCTCGATGGCGGCTGCGCTGCCCGAAGGCGGCCGGATCGACACCTGCGACATCGAGCCGAGGCACGCCGAGGTCGCCCAGCGCTACATCGACCAGAGCCCCTACGCGGACCGGATCACGATCCATCTCGGCCCGGCGCTCGAGACGATCGCGAAGCTCGAGGGCGAGTTCGACCTCGTCTTCATCGACGCTGACAAGCCGAACTACGCCAACTACTACGAGGCGGTGCTGCCCCGCCTCTCCGCGCGTGGGCTGATCGCGATCGACAACACGCTCTGGAGCGGCCGGGTGCTCGACCCGCAGGACGACCACTCCCGGCGATCGCCGCGCTGAACGACGCGATCGTCGCCGACGAGCGCGTCGTGCCGTGCAACTGACCGTCCGCGACGGCGTCACCCTGGTCCGCCGCCGCTAGACACGTCCGAAACGGACGGTAGGTTGGCCGGCCGTGCGCCTGCTCGTCGCCCGCTGCGAGGTCTCCTACACCGGCCGGCTCGACGCCTTCCTGCCGGAGGCCGTGCGGCTGCTGATGCTGAAGTCCGACGGCTCCGTGCTCGTGCACGCCGACTCGCGGCGGCTACCGCCGCTCGAACTGGATGACGCCGCCCACCGTGATCGAGGAGGCGGACGGGCTGATCGTCGTGCGCAAGCGGGCCGGCAAGACCGAGGACCGGCTCGAGATCCGAATCGCAGAGGTGCTGAGCGACCAGGAGCACGCGATGGACGAGGTCGCCGGGCTCGAGAAGGACGGGGTCGAGCGCGCACCTGCAGGAGGCGCTCGCCGAGCGTCCGGACCGGCTCGAGGAGGAGCTTCGGCTCGTCCGGCGCGAGTGGCCGACCGAGATCGGGCCGGTCGACCTGATGTGCCGCGACTGCGACGACGGCTGGGTCGCGGTCGAGATCAAGCGCGTCGGCACGATCGACGCCGTCGAGCAGCTGACGCGCTACCTCGGCTTCATCCGCGCCGATCCGGCCAAGGAGCGCTGCCGCGGCATCCTCGCGGCGCAGTCCTTCAAGCCGCAGGCGGTGACGCTCGCCGAGTCGCGCGGGATCGCCTGCGTCGAGGTCGACCTCGCCGTCCTCCGCGGCGAGCGCGAGCCCGAGCTGACGCTGTTCGGCTGACCGGAGGACACGAGCTCCGCTCAGGGAACGACGGCGGCCTTGAGGTAGTCGCGCGGCGGGTCGGCGAAGAGCCCCGCGACGCCTCGAGGCCGACGCGGTGCGTGACGAGCCGCTCCCACGGGAACGCGCCGCTGGCCAGGAAGGCGAGCGCCGCGCGCACGTGCCGCGGGGCGTGGTGGAAGGCGCCGCGGAGCGTCAGCTCCTCGTAGTGGAGCCGGTAGGCGTCGACGCGCAGCTCCGCGCCGCGCTCGCGCCCGCCGAAGAAGACGACCGTGCCGCCGGGCCGGACGAGCTCCAGCGCCTGCGCCCACGCCTCGTCGGTGCCGGCCGCCTCGATCACGACGTCCGCGCCCTCGCCGTCGCCGGCCTCGGCACCGAAGAGCGGCGCGAGCGCGCGCCGCTCGGGCCGGCCGCCGACGATCTCCGGCGCGGCCGCCCGCGTCGGCGACGCAGGCGCGAGCATCAGCCCGATCGGGCCGGCGCCGAGGATCGCGACCGTCGCCCGGCTCGACCCCCGCGCGCTCGACGCCGCGCAGGCAGCACGCGAGCGGCTCGACCATCGCTGCCACCTCGGAGGCGAGGCCGGCCGGCACGGGGAGGAGGTTCACGCTCGGCGATCGCGCTCGGGACGAGCAGGTACTCGGCGTAGGCGCCGTTCAGCAGCTGCGAGCGGCTCGCCGCGGTCGTCGCCCGCCGCCGAGTTCGGCCGCGACGACGCGTCGGCCGGTGGCGACGTCGATCGCCGCAGAACTCGTGCCCGAACGGGCTCGGGAGCGAGTCGAGCAGGAGCGGGTGCCCGCGCCGGAACGTCTTCAGGTCGGTGCCGTCGGTGAGCGCGACCTCGACCTGCACGAGCACGTCGCCCGGCCCGGCCTCCGGACGCGGAACGTCCTCGAGCCGCAGGTCGCCGGGCCCGTGGAAGCGCAGCGCCCTCACGGGGTGAAGACGACCTTCAGCGCGCGACCGCTGCGGTAGAGCTCGAGCCCCTCGGCGAAGCGGTCGAGCGGCAGCACGGTCGGCTCGGGCAGGTCGAGCTCGGGCAGGAGCGCCGCCGCCTCGGCCATGTGGCGCGGCGTGGCCGAGCGCGAGCCGACGACGTGAGCTCGCGGCGGTAGACCTCGTCGAGATCGACCGCGCCGGCGCCGGCGAAGACGAGCATCGTCCCGCCCGGCGCGACCTGCGTCGAGCGGTGCGGCCGGCGCGCAGAGAACGGCGGCGTCGACCGGCCCGTCCGGCGCACGGCCGGCACGCTCCGGGCCGAGGTCGACGTCGCGAACACCTCGTCGCCGCGCCGGCGCAGGACGCCGGCGAAGAGCCGGCCGACGAAGCCGTGGCCGACGACGAGCACGCGGCCGCGCGGCACGCCGCTCGGCGCCGCGCAGGACGCACGCGAGCGGCTCGACGTAGGTGCCCGTCGCGTCGTCGACGTCGTCGGGCAGCTCGACCCCGTCCGCCGCCGCGACCTCGCTCGGCGAAGCCGCCCGGCACGATCGTCGGGCGCCGCGAAGCGCTCGCACGTCGACTCGTGCCCGGCCAGGCAGCGCGCGCACTCGCCGCAGGGCCGGTGGTGGATCAGCGCGAGCCGCACTCCGTCCGCGCGCCGCGCGACGACCTCGTGCCCGAGCACGGTCCCGGCCGGCGCGCGACCGAGCTTCTCGACGTCCGAGCCGCAGAGCCCGCACGCGAGCACGCGCATCGGGTCGCGGGGAGCGGGCGCGTCCGCGAGCCCCGGCTGTCCCTCTGCGTCGAGCACGACCGCGCGCACGCGCCCATCCTAGGAATACCCTCGCCGTCCGATGAGGCGGCGGCTGCCACCGGTTCTGCGCGAGCGCGACTACACGCGCCTGCTCTGGCTCGTCGATCGCGTACGGCTTCGGGCGCGAGATGGTGTTCGTCGCCGTCGGCTGGCAGGTCTACGACATCTCGCGGAACCCGCTCCACCTCGGCCTCGTCGGCCTGGCCGAGTTCCTGCCGCTGCTCCTCTTCGCGCTGCCGGCCGGCGCGATCGCCGACCGGTTCTCGCGCAAGCACGTCTTGATCGCCTCGCTGCTGATCGACGCGGCGATCACCCTGGCCTGCTCGTCGTCAGCCTCTCCGGCGCGAACTCGCTCTGGCCGTTCCTCGCGCTCTCGTTCGCGAGCGGCACCTCGGCCGCGCTCGGGAACCCGGCCATCCGCTCGATGTGGCCGACGCTCGTGCCGCTCGAGTTGCTCACACGGGCGCTTGCGCTGCGCTCGACCGTGGTCCAGGCGAGCGTCGTCATCGGCCCCGCGATCGGCGGGCTGCTCTTCGCGATCAGCCCCGAGCTGGTCTACGGGACGGCGCTGCGCTCATGCTTGTCGCCGCGCGTGGTCACGGTTCCGATCGGGCCGCGGGCGATGGAGCAGGCGCCGGCGGAGCTCGTCGGCACGCGCCTCGGCTCGCTGCTCGCCGGTCTGCGGTTCGTCCGCCGCACGCCGGTGCTGCTCGGGGCGATCTCGCTCGATCTCGTCGCCGTCCTGTTCGGCGGTGCGGTCGCGCTGCTGCCGCTCTTTGCGCGCGACATCCTCGAGGTCGGGCCCGTCGGGCTCGGCGTGCTGCGGAGCGCGCCCGCGGTCGGAGCTCTGCTCGCCGGGATCATGCTCACCCGGCGGCCGCTGCGGAGGCATGGCCGGGCGGAAGCTGCTGTCGTCGTCGCCCTCTTCGGCGCGAGCATGGTCGTCTTCGGGCTGTCCCGGTCTTCGCGCTCTCGTTCGCGGCCCTCGCGGTCGGTGGGTTCGTCGACATGATCAGCATGAACATCCGCTCGATGATCGCGGCGCTCGCGACGCCCGACATGCTGCGCGGCCGGGTCAACGCGGTCGAGATGGTCTTCATCAGCGCCTCGAACGAGCTCGGTGCGTTCGAGTCGGGAGCCGCCGCCGCGCTCGTCGGCGCCGTTCCGGCGGTCGTGATCGGCGGCTCGCTGACGATCGCTCGCGGCGCTCGTGTGGCCGCGCCTCTTCCCGGAGATGGCCCGGATCGACCGGCTCGAGTCGCTCCATCCGGCGGGCGGCACATGACGCGCGGAGCGCGCGCTACAATCTACGGCCGCGGGGCTATAGCTCAGTTGGGAGAGCGCCTGGTTCGCAATCAGGAGGTCGGCGGTTCGAGCCCGCCTAGCTCCACTGGCTGGCGCAGGTTGGAATCTGCGGAAGCAGATTCCAACCGCGCGAAGATCCCTGAAGGGGCCGCTTTCAGCGGCCCGGCGTCTCTGAGACGCCCCGCCGGGACTTCAACTACCAGGCGTAGACCACGTCGAGGTAGGCGTAGACGCGGAACTTGACGTGGTGCTGCGTCGTCTCGAAGACGAAGTAGGCGTCGTGGCCGCTCGGGAAGGTCGTGCCGTACTTCCCGGGGAGCGAGCCGTGCTGGAGGAGCGCGGACAGCGAGAACGCGCCGCCGGCCGTGGCGTAGTCGTCGCCGCTGACCTCGCCGCCGCCGTTCGGATACCACCCGGCGCCCCTCGACTCGAGCGCGCAGTTCTTCATCCGTGCCGGGCCGTCGCACTCGTGGCCGTAGACGCGGATGTCGAGCGTCGGGTCGGCGCCGTTCGCAGGCAGCGTGCCCGTGAGGCCGGGGCGGCTCGAGCCCTTCGCGCGCACCTGGATCACGTCGCCGGAGCTTCGCTTGTGGAAGTCGTCCTCTCCGCCGACTTCCTTGCGGTCGAGCCAGTAGCTGAACCGCATCTCGCCCCGTACGCTTCCCTTGTCGCCGTCGCTCACGATCTTCACCTTCCAGAACGTGATCTGGACCCTGCGCTCGACCGTCCGGAAGCTGAACCGCCGCTCCTCCGCACCGCCGTTGGCGTCGGTGGCGCGGACGAGGAGGTAGTAGCGCGTACCCGGGGCGAGCAGCGACGCACCACCCGCGTCCAGCTCGTCGTGGGCTGGCTCTCCGAGCTGCTGACGATGTCCGCGCCGCGGCGTCGCGGCTGACGATGCAGCGGATCCGCGCCGCCGTGTTCGTCCGGAGCTCGAACACCGCCGCCGTGGGGCCGATCTGGACGGGCACGGCCTTCGTGATGCACTTCGCGGAGCAGCCGAGATTCGCCGAGATCCCGCCGGGGCCGGGCTCGACGGCCGTCTCCACGGGCTTCGTCGCGAACGTGCCCGAGCGGACCGACGTGCGGCCGGACGAGTCGGTGGCCGAGACGGCGATCAGGTACGTCGTCGCCGGCTGGAGGCCGACGAGGAAGAGCGTCCGCTCGGTCCGGAAGGCGTAGTCCGAGGCGGAGGCCGCGGGCGGCCCGGCGACGGGGACGCCGTTGCCGGCGAGGCGGCGCGCGGTCACGACCACCTTCGTCGGGACGGTCGTGCCGAGCTCCACCCTGGCGGCGGTCGCGATGCTGGTGACGAGCGCCTTCTGGATGCACTGGAGCGCGCAGCCGCCGGGCGCGACGATGATCGGGCCACCGGCCGCGGGCGCCGTCGTGGCGGCCGCGAGCGCGAGTACCAGCACGGCTGCGAACGCGAGGGCCATGCGGGCGAGCGGGCCGGTCGTAGTGGTCTGCGTGGGGCTCATGCCGTCTCCTTCGTCCGAGGCCGTCACCGGCCGTGTGGGAGGAGAACCGTGGCCCGCGTCATTCCTTACGGCCGCACTGTGAGCTACTCCGGTCCCGAGGCGAAGACGTCGAGGCCGAGCCGCCGCGACAGGAACGCGGCGACGAGCTGCCCTTTGACGCTGTTGCCCGCGGCGTCGAGCGGCGGCGCGAACGTCCCGAGCCCGCCCTTGCCCGGCGCGACGGTGACGATCCCGCCGCCGATGCCGCTCTTCCCCGGCAGCCCGATGTCGTACAGCCAGTCGCCGGAGGTCTCGTACAGTCCCGCAGTCGTCATCACGGCGAGCATATAGCGGCAGATCTCGCATCGACGACCTGCTCGCCGGTCATGGGTTGACGCCGCCGTCGGCGAGGGTCGCGCCCATGACCGCGAGATCTCGGGCGGTGACGCTCAAGCAGCTCTGCCGGGTGTAGAGCTCGGTGGCCTCCGCCGGGTCCCAGTAGACCCGTCGATAGCTTTGGAGCACGCGGGCGATCGCCTGGTTCCGGTGGTTGGTCCTCGTCGCGGAGGCGTAGATCTCTTCGTCGAGGCGAGCGTGCGGCCGGCGACGCGCGACGAGCCGTCGCGGATGAGCTCCCACTCCTCGGCGGCTTGGCGCCAGGCACGAGGCTCGTCGCGGCGATCGCGCCGGCGTTCACCATCGGGTTCGTCCGGCCGTCGGCGCTCTGCTCGATCGCTCGCGAGCGAGTTGAACGGCAGCCCGGTCGCGTTCACCCCGAGTCGCTCGCGCGCCGCGCGCGGCGCCGAGGGCCTCGCAGACCAATGCGAACGCGAACGGCTTGGCGACGCTCATGATCGCGAACTCGACCTCCGCATCGCCTGCCGCGAAGACGTCGCCGTTCGTCGCGACGACGCAGATGCCGAAGAGGTCCGCCGGGACCTCGCGCGAGCGCGGGATACACCTGCGAGCGCGTGCCGCCGAGCTCGCCCGCGAAGCGCTCGTAGGCGTCGGCCACGAGGCCGGTCACGAGCTCGGTGCGCGGCAGCCGCCCAGTGGAGACGAACGTGTCGGGGTTTGTGGCCTCCGGCTGTGTTACCGCAGCGCCTCGACCACTGTCAACCGCCGCCCGTCACCGTCGAGGCTCGAACGTCAGCGCGGTCACGACCGGCCGCGACGCCGGCGCAGGCTGGTCCTGGGAGGAGTACGGGCCGGTTGAGCAGATGCCCGCGATGCACGAGCGTGGTCGAGCCGCCGCCGTCGAGGTTGATCGCGCTCTCGGCGCCGAGCTCGACCATCACCTCGGCGAGCTCGAGCATCGAGAGCCCGCCGTCGACGCCCGAGCGTCGCCCGTCGCAGGCGACCGCGACGAGCGAGTCCTCCGAGACCCCGAGTGCGGCGCGCGGGTGACGTCCGTCCGTGATGTCGGAGTCGAACTGCCCGCCGCCGGCCGAGAAGCCCTCGCGATCCGCGCCGGGGTCGAAGACGACCGCGCCGTCGGCGACGAGCAGCGGCCCGGCCTGCAGCAGGTCGCCGCGCCGGCCGGGCGGGCGCGGCCGCGCGCTCGACGAGCCGCACCGCGCCGTCGCGTCGACGAGCACGCTGCCGCGCCGCGGCGCCGTGCGGCGCGGCCACCGGCTCGTGGCGGCGCCGGCTGCCCGTCGATCCACAGCTCGCCGAGCGGCCGGTAGGGATCGCGGAGGAAGAAGCCGCCCACGACCGCCTCGCCGATCGCCGTTCGCGGCGCACCACACGTCGAGGCGCTCGCGGGCGCGGGAAGTGCACGACCCGGACGCGCGTCGACCGCGACGGGATGCCGCACGGCGTACACCGTCGTCACCTCGCCGTCCGCGAGCGTGTGGCGCCAGAGCAGGTACTCGATCCCGTCCCGCATCGAACCGGCTCAATCTACTCCGCCGCGCGCTCGCTTCAGAGGTAGCGGTTGCGCTGTAGCCACCGCAGGGCGAAGAAGCCCCAGAGCGGCGGGAGATAGAAGGTCGCGATGCGGTAGAGCAGCACGGCGGCGACGGCCGGCTCCGGCGTCATGCCCGCCGACGTGAGCCCGAGGGCGAGCCCGAACTCCGCCACGCCGACCCCGCCCGGAACGGGCACGATGCTGGCGAGCAGCGAGACGCTGATGTTGATCACGAGCAGCTCGGCGAGCGAGATGTCGTAGCCGAAGCTCCGGGCGAAGAGACCGAGCGCGATCGCGAACAGCAACTCGGTCGCGAGGCTCCCGAGCACGAGCAGCGCCAGCTTGTGCGAGGCGCGCAGAGCGCCGAGCGCGGCGCGAACGTCGGGCCACCAGCGGCGGACCGGTCGGCGATCGCTCGCGGAGCCGCCGGACGAGCACGAGCATCGAGGATCGAGGCCACGAGCGCGCCGGCCAGCAGCCAGAGCAGGGTGCGCACGCCGCCGGAGGGGAACGGCAGGTCGAGCGCGAGCGACGACTCGGAGAAGATCAGGAGCAGGGCGAGCAGGAGCGCCTGGACGACCGTGCTCGCGAACGAGTCGATCGCGCCGGAGGCGACGGCGGTGGGCGCCGAAAGGCCCTGCCGCTGGAAGAAGCGGATGTTGACCGCCATCCGCGCCAGGTTCGACGGCAGGGCGACGTTCATGTAGCTCATCGCCAGCTGCATCGCGTACACCGGGCCCAACGGGAGCCGGACGGGCACCGAGCCGAGCGTCGCGACCGCCTGTGCCAACCGCGGCAGCTGTGCGACGACGAGCGCACCGGCGATCCACGCCCAGGACGCGTCCGCCACGGTCGATGCGGACCTCTCCCAGTCGACCCCGCTCGCGGCGTCGATGATCGTGTACGCCGCCAGCACGAGCAACGCCATCTGCACCACCGCCCACTTGGTGACCCGCCGGAGCTTGACCGCCTCGGGCGGCTCGATTCCGACGGCGGCCGCGGCCTGCTCTCGCAACTCGTCGACGTCGAGGCTCGCCGCCTTCAGCCGCCGGCGCAGCGAGGTGCTGAATGCGGCGGCCTGCAGGTACGGAACGAGCTCGGCGATGCCCTCTGCGCCGACGCGCATCGACGGCGACCCGCAGGGCCCGCTCGTTGCCGACGAGGCTCGCGGTGCTCACCAGCAGCTGCGCTCGGTCGATCGTCAGCTGGCGGGCGTCCGGCGCCAGGGTGGCCTCACCGAGATCGACGAACCCGGCTTCGCGCCCGACCACGACGATGGTCGACGGATCGATCTGCTGATGGGCGATTCTGAGCTCGTGGAGCAGCTCGAGCGACTGCCAGGCGCTGCGGAGGAGCGCGTCGTCGAGCCGGTCCGGCTCCAGCGCCGCGAACGACCGTGCCTCGCCCCGGAGGACGAGCAGCGCGTCGTCGTCGATCGTCGCGCCCGCCGTCACCACTTCGCGCGTCGCGAGGCCCGGCGCTGCGGGCGAGCAGCGTCACGAACGCCTCGCGCTCGGCGGAGTGGAGGCGGCCTCGTCCCCAGGTCAGAGTGCTGCCGCGGTACCAGATCGTGCGCCAGAGCGTGGCGACCACCTGGGTGTCGTAGGCGTCGCGGCCGTAGACCTTCACCAGCAGCGGTCGCCCGTCGTCGTCCACGCCGCGGACGTGGAAGACGCCGCTGACCTGGCGCTCGTCCACCTCGAGCGCTCCGGCGCGAACGCCGAGCTGGGCCAGCGCCGGCCGCGACGTCCTCGAGGCTCGGCCGGCCCGCCGACGTGCCGAACGCGAGCCGGACCCCGGCGGCGGCGACGATGCCGATCAGCACTGCGGCGATCGTCCGGCCGGCGTGCTGACCCCCACGATCGCAGCACCGAGAACGCCGAGGAGCGATGATCCAGCGACCGAGCCGGCGCAACGGCCGGACGAGGAGCGGCGAGAGCGAGACGATCACGGCCGTGGCCTCCGCGACCCGGCGTCGGGAACGGCGGCGCCTCGCTCGTGCCGCGGAGCGCGCCGTCGAGGCCTCGGGCCACGAGCCGAGCGCGAGCCGCGCCGCGCACAGTCACCAGGAGCGCCGCGCAGCCGATCGCCGCCAGCGCCTGCCCGAACGCGCCGAACCGTCTGCGGACGAGCGCCGCGGCCAGGAGCGCGAGCGCGAAGAGCCACAGCAGGTCGGAGCAGAACCCCACAGACGGGATCGAGCCAGGCCGGGAAGCTGGTGAGGAACCGCGCCAGTGAGCTGCTCGAACGCAGAGGGTGGGTAGGCGGCGGTGGCGAGCAGGCACGCCGAGCAAGGCGGGGACGAGCAGGACGACATCCGTGCCTCGCCGCGACCGGGCTGGCCGGCGGGCGCCGCGAAGATCTTGAGGCCGAGCGCGAGCGCCGCAGCCGGCGCGCTCACGCCTCGGTCGAGCTCCGGTCCAGGCGCAGCCTTCAGAACGACCAGAACACGGGGACGAGGAACACCGCGACCACACCGAACAGGACCAGCAGGGGCAGCCCGAGCTTCCAGTAGTCGCGCGAACCGGTAGCCGCCGGGGCCCATCACCATCAGGTTCGCGGGCGTCGCGACCGGCGTCAGGAACGACGCCGCCGCCGCGACGCAGACGGCCATCAGCACCGGCTTCGCGGAGACGTCGAGCTCCGCCGCGGCCGAGACGGCGATCGGGATCACGATCAGCGCGGTCGCCATGTTGCTGATCAGCTGGCCGAGGACGAGCGTGAGGACGACGAGCCCGAGGAGGAGCGCGTGCGGCCCGGCGTCGCCGACGACGTCGACGAGGCGCTCGGCGAGCTGTCTCCGCGGCGCCGGTCTCGACCATCGCCGTCGAGAGCGGGATCATCCCGCCGACGAGGATGACCGTCGTCCAGGCGATGCCGCGGTAGGCCTGCTCGACGGTGAGCACGCCGGAGAGGATGATCGCGCCGGCCGCGAGCAGCCCCGCCACCGCGGGCGGCACCAGCCCGGTGACGAGCAGGATCACCATCCCGGCGAGGACGACGAGCGCCTGCTTCGCGCCCGGGCCGAGCGGGACCGCCTGCCGGCGGACGAGCGCCGGCGGGTCGACGACGAGCACGTCCGGGTCGTCGAGGTGGTCCTCGAGCGCACCCCAGGTGCCCTGGAGGAGCAGCGTGTCGCCCACGGCGAGCTCGGTCTCGCCGGGCAGGTCCTCGCCCTTCGCTGGACGGCGAGCACGACGAGATCGCCGCTCTCGGTGACCATCCCCGGGAACACGGTCTCGCCGATCAGGGCCGAGCGCGGCGGGACGACCACCTCCGCCACGCCCGACGCGCCGGCTGACGAGCGCGTCGGGGTCGTCGTCGAGCGCGTACTGCTCGACGAGCGTCCGCGCGAGCGTGCCGAAGTCGCGCGTGATCGCGCGGGCCTTGCGGTGCCGGCAGCAGCCGCTCGCCGAAGAGCACGACGATCGCGATCGTGCCCGCGAGCAGCGGGACGCCGACGAGCGCGAACTCGAAGAAGCCGAACCGGCCGACGCCGGCCTCGTCGGCGGACTCGGAGACGATCACGTTGACCGGCGACCCGGTGAGCGCGAGCAGCGAGCCCGCGTGGGCGCCGAAGGCGAGCGGCATCAGGAGCTGCGACGGCGACATGCGCAGCCGCACCGCCATCACGGCCACGACCGGCAGCAGCGCGGCGACCGCGCCGTTGACGCTGATCAGCGCCGTCAGCAGCGGCGACGAGCAGCATCATCAGGACGATCAGCCGCGCGCGGCTGTCTCCCGCCCGCGGATCAGTTCCTGACCGGCCCACGCGGTCACCCCGGTGGAGTCGAGCGCCTCGCTGACGACGAACAGCGAGGCGATGAAGATCACCGTCGGGTCGCCGAAGCCGGCGAGCGCCTGCTCGAGCTCGAGGACGCCGTCGCCCAGAGCGACAGCGCGACGCCGAATGCCACGACCGCCGACCGGGAGGCGGTCCCAGACGAAGACCGCGACCGTCACGGCCGAGGATCAGGAAGGTGATCGTCGTCTGGCTCACGCCGGGGCCGGCGTGAGGTGCCCGCCGGCAGGCAGGCACCTCAGCGGTCTCGTCATTCCAGGGCTGCGGCGATGCCGAGCATCACGATCGAGGCGGCGAGGAGCAGCGCCATCAGCGGGAGCATGAACCGGATCCACTTGTCGTACCGGACGCCCGCGAGCGCGAGGCCTGCCATCACGACGGCGCTCGTCGGCGTGATGAACCTCGCCACGCCCGCGCCCCAGCTCCAGGCGGTGACGACGAGCGGGCGGCTGACGTCCGCGAAGTCGCCGAGGGGTGCGAGCAGCGGCATCGCCAGCGTCGCATGGCCCGACGACGAGGGGATGATGAACGCGATCCCCATGTTGAGCACAGCGACGAGCGCCGTGAAGCCGACCGCGGAGGTGCCGCTGACGGCGTCCTCCATCCAGCTCAGGATCGTGTCGATCGTCTGCGTGTTGTTCAGGATCACGGTCACGCCGCGGGCGAGCACGACGGCGACGCCGGCGCCGATGAAGTCGCCGAAGCCGCGGCCGATGTTCCCGGTGATCTGCTTCTCGCTGAAGCCGGCGACGAGGCCGACGACGACGGCCGCGACGAGGAACAGCGCGGTCAGCTCGGGGAACCACCAGCCGAGGTTCCACCAGTAGTCGTTCTGGACCGTCTCGTGCGTGATCGGATCGGTGGACTCGAAGCCGATGATCGAGTCCCACGGGATGACGGAGAAGACGAGCAGCGCGAAGCTGAACGCGGTGATCCCGAGCACGAGCTTCTGGCGCCCGGTCAAGGTCAGCTCCGCCGCAGCCTGCTCCTTCTCCACCTCGGCGGCGTCCTCCGCGGAGTAGCCGACGAGGGAGCGCTCGGGCTGGGCCTTGGCCCGCTCGGCGTAGCGGACGATGTAGAGGATGGTGATCGTGGTGAGCACGACCCAGCCGATCCAGCGCAGCGCGATGCCGTCGCCGAGCCCGACGCCGGCGAACTCGCTCGCGACGCCGACCGAGAACGGGTTCACGGTCGACGCCATCGCGCCCACCGTGGCGCTCCCGATGATCATCCCCGCCGCCGCCATGCGGTCGTAGCCCAGCGCGAGCATGAGCGGGATCAGGAGGGCGTAGAAGCCCAGGGTCTCGTCTGCCCAGCCCATGGTCGTGCCGAGCAGCGAGAACAGCGCCATCACGGCGACGATCACGAGCCACGGCCGTCCCCGCACCGCGTAGGCGAGCTTGCCGATCGCGACGTCGAGTGCTCCCGTCGCGAGCACCATCGTCATGAACGCGCCGATCGCGAGCACGAACATGAACACGCCGACCGCGCCGAACAGCCTGCCCACGCCGAAGGGCACGCACGACGCCGGTCTCGGGGTCCTGCAGCCCGTAGAGGCCGTTGACCGGAGCGAGGAAGAAGTCACCGACGCGCTCCCCGAAGTCCTGCGGCGAGTCGATCTGCTGGTACGAGCCGGGCGCCGGAACGCCGTCCTCGTCGCGCGAGTACGTGCCGGAGGGGATCAGGAACGCCGCGAGCCAGACGAGCAGCGTGACGATGATCAGCACGGTCATCGTGCTCGGGAACTGGAAGCCCTTCTTCTCGGCGGTGGGTCGGCCTCCGTCGGTGCTCATTTCGGATCCTCCCGCTCTGTCGGCGTACTCCTGGAAGAACAGGGCCTCTGCGAGCACGGCCCGCTCGAACTCATCGAGGAGCACGCGCTCGTTCGGCCCGTGGATGTTGGCGAAGCCGTCGGTGGTGCCGAAGACAGGATCTCCGCCTCGGGGGCGGCCTCGCTCAGCGCCTTCACGAGGGGAATCGAGCCGCCGGTCGCGATCAGCTGCGGCTCGGTGCCCCAGGCGGCGGCGAACGCCGCGAAGGCTCGCCTGATACGCCGGCCCGCTCGGTGGCGGCGGCGAACCCGTTGCCGGTCTCGCCCGCGTGCACCTGGAGCGGGATCCCGAACGGCCGCAGCGCCTCGAGGTGCCGGATCACCGCTGCCTGCGCCTCAGCCGCGTCCTGCGCCGGGCCGACGCGGACGTTCAGCTTGGCGCGCGCGTACGGCGACACGGCGTTCACGGCGCCGTCGACCGACGGCACGTCGATCCCGGTCACCGTGATCGCGGCGCCCGACCAGACCCGGTCCGCGACGGGGCCGCTGCCGAGGAACGGCATCCCCGGCTCCATCTCGGCGAGCTGCCGGAACTCGTCGTCGGTCCAGGACGCGCCCTGCCAGGCGTCGCGGCGGAGGCCCTCCACCGCGACGTCGCCGTGCTCGTCGTGCAGGGAGGCGAGCGCGCTCAGCAGCGTGATCAGCGCGTCGGGCGCCGCCCCGCCGAACTGGCCGCTGTGCTTGGCGCTCGCGAGCGTCCGCACCTCCACGGTGACGACGGCGTCGCCGCGGAGGCCGACGGTGAGCGAGGGCACGCCGGGGCGGATGTTGCCGCCGTCGGCGACCAGCATCGCGTCCGCGCTGAACCGGCCCAGCTCCGAGGGCGTCTCGAGCGGGCTCCCGACCTCCTCCTGGCCCTCGATCAGGATCTTGACCCCGACGGGCGGCTTGCCGTTCCACGCGCGCAGGGCGCCGACGTGCACGAGGATGTTCGACTTCGAGTCGGCTGCGCCGCGGCCGTAGATGGCGCCGTCGCGCTCCGTCGCCTCGAACGGCGGCGACTCCCACTTCTCCTCGTCGCCGGCCGGCACGACGTCGTAGTGCCCGTAGAGCAGCACCGTCGGCGCGCCCTCCGGGCCGGCGAGCTCGCCCGTGATCACGGGAGCGGTGCCGGGCAGCTCGAGCGAGCCGAGCTGCTGGACGCCGGCGTCGCGCAGGAGGCCGACGACGCGCTCGTACGTGTCCAGCAGCGGCCCGTGCGGCTCCGGGTAGCCCGAGGCCGAGATCGACGGCACCGCGACGAGCTCGGCGAGCTCGGCCTGCAGCTGGGGCATCAGCCCGCGAACGGTCTCGGCGAGCGCGCCCGGCGCGGTCGCGGGCGTCTCGGAAGCATGAGGCATGTCCGGCCCCCCTCTCCGACGTGACCCTGCGCCGGCTCGATTTTCTGACTGCCCCGCGATCTTTCCAGGTCGACACGGGAGGTCAAGGCTGCTCGCCGTAGGCTCTCCCCGTGAAGAGCGTTTCGCGGCGGAGCGAGAATGTCGGGCAGCAGCGGGCGACCCCGCTCGAGCTCTTCTACGACCTCGTGTTCGTGTTCGCGATCACGCAGGTCTCGCACCTGCTGCTCACGCACCTGACGTGGGAGGGCGTCGGACAGGCGACGCTCATCCTCCTCGTCGTCTGGTGGGCGTGGAACTACACCACCTGGGTGACGAACGAGCTCGACCCCGACTTGATCGCAGTGCGGCTGCTGCTGATCGGGATCATGCTCGCGAGCCTGCTGATGGCGGTGGCGATCCCGGAGGCATTCGGTGACCGGGCGCTGCTCTTCGCGGGGTCGTACGTGGTCATCCAGGTCGGGCGCCACGTCTTCCTCACCTTCGCAGCGGCCGAGCACGGGACGATCGAGCGCGACCGCGCCGCGCGCATCCTCACCTGGTTCCTCGCGGCGGGCGTGTTCTGGATCGCCGGCGGGCTCGCGGACGGGTCGGCGCGCACGGCGCTGTGGCTGCTCGCGCTCGCGATCGACTACGTGGCGCCGCTCGTCGTCTACTGGGTGCCGTGGCAGCGGCGGCTCGGCCACGACGCGTGGGAGGTGGAAACGTCCCATTTCGCAGAGCGCTTCCAGCTCTTCATGATCATCGCGCTCGGCGAGTCGATCGTGATCACCGGCGCGACGACGGCGGGGCTCGAGCTCGACCGCCCCCGGGTGGCCGCGTTCGCGATCGCATTCCTCGTCACCGCGGCGCTCTGGTGGCTGTACTTCGACTACGTGGCGCAGATCGCGGAGCGCCGGCTCGAGCGCGCGGCCAACCGGACGGTGCTCGCCCGTGACGGCTACACGTACCTGCACGTCGTGCTCGCGGCCGGCGTGATCGTGTCCGCCGTCGGCGACGAGATCGTGATCGCGCACCCGATGGATCGCCTCTCCGCGGTCGAGCTTGCCGCGGTCGTGGCAGGTCCCGCGATCTACCTGCTGGGCCATGCGCTCTTCCGCCTGCGGATGGCGGGCTCGGTGAGCTGGAAGCGTCTCGGCGGCGCGTGTGCCTGCGTCGCCGTCGGCTTCACAGGCGCGTTCGCGCCCGCCCTCGTCGTCGCGGCGCTCGTCCTTGTCGTCCTGATCGTGGTGATCGCGCTCGAGCGGCTCGCCGCCCATCGTCGCAGCGCGCGCGGGGAGCTGTCGCCGCTCGAGCGGCTCGAGCTCACCGCCTGACGGCGTGGAGACAACTCCACGCCCGCTCCAGGGTGCAAACGCGGAGCTAGGGCAGGCGCGGCGACCAGAGCGCGGAGAGGAGCAGCGCTGCGGCGAGAGCGGCCGCGGCTGCCGCGAGCAGCCAGGCTGTGATCTCGGCCTGGCCAGGCTCCCGGCCGAGGCTCGAGCCGAGCTCCTCGTAGACCGCCTCGAGCGCGCCGGCGTCGCGCGCGGCGAAGAACTTGCCACCGGTGGTCTCGGCGATCTCGGCCATCGTGACCGGGTCGGGCGGCACCGGGATCGTCTCCTGGAAGCCGCCGAAGTTCCCGGTCACGGTGCCCTCGGGGGTGCCGAGCGAGATCGTGTAGACGGGGACGCCGGCCTCGCGCGCGAGCGCGGCTCCTTCGTGCGGCTCGAGCAAGCCGCGGGTCTGCGAGCCGTCCGAGAGGAAGGCGATCGCGGCGATGGCCTCGTCGGGCGCCGGTGCCGGGGCGGCGGTGCGGAAGGCGATCGTCTGGCCGGTCCCGTCGCCGTCGCCGCCGCTGCCACCGCCGGCCGCCTGCTCCGCCAGCTCGACGGCGAGCGCGAGTGCGTCGCCGATCGCGGTGCCGCTGTAGCCGGGGTAGAGATGGATCTGGTCGAGTGAGGCGCGTACGAGCTCGTGGTCGAGCGTCGGCGGCGCCGCCACCTGCGGGTCGCCGGCGAACGCGACGAGCGCCACGCGCAGCCGGTCGGGGACGCGGTCGAGGAACGTCCGCACCGCTTCCTGGGCAGCGGCGAGCCGCGTCGGCTTCACGTCCTTGGCCTGCATCGAGCGCGACACGTCGACGACCAGGATCACCGTCGCGCGCTCCCGCGGCACGAGCCGCTCGACGTGCGGTCGGGCCAGGCCGACCGAGACGGCGGCGAGCGCGAGCAGGAGCAGCGCGGGCGGCACGAGCCGGCGCCACGAGCGCCCGCCCGCGACGGCAGCCAGGACCTCGAGGTTCGTGAACGTGACCGCGTAGCGCGCGCGCCGCCGCTCCGCCAGCAGGTAGAGGCCGACGGCGAGCGGCACCGCGAGCAGGGCGAGCAGGAGCAGGGGGCGCTCGAAGGTCACGTCGTCCCCCTCATCGCGGCCTCGCGCAGACCGCACCGACCTGGACGAGACCGCGGATGGCCGCGAGCGCAAAGCCTCCGCTCGCCGAGGCGACCACCCGGTTCCCGCGCACCGCGCGGCTCGCACTCAGGCCTTCCACCTGCTCGGCGGTCGGAGGCGTGCCGCTGCGGAACACCAGTGCGTGCCAGCCGTCCACGAGCCGCTCGCCGGGCCGGCATCGGCGCACGATGGTGCGGGCTTCACCGGCCTGCACGCGGACTGTCGTGACCCGGCGGACCGTTGGCTCGCCCGGCGGGACGATCGCGCGGAGCGCAGTCGGGATCCGGCCCCCGCCACCCGTGCTCGGGATGCAGCCGAGGTGCGGCCGGAAGCTCGCGACGCGGGCTGTCGTGCCGGCGTAGAGCGCCGTGAAGAGCGCGCTGCGCTCGGTGCTGATCCCGGGGTTGACGGGGCTGCCGAGCCGTGCGGCGAAGCTGATGTCGATCGAGCGGTCGGTGAGCTCGGCGTCGAGCCCGCCGACGACGTGCCCCTCGGGGCAGGAGAGCTGGAAGCGCACGACCGGCCGCGGCACTGCGCTCGCCGTCGGCACGACGACCCAGGGCCCTGCGATCGGAACGCACACCTGCAGGCCGCGGCACTCGTTCGTTGCAGCCGACGCGGCCGGCGCGCCGCCGGCGAGTGCCGGCACGGCGGCCGCCGCGAGCAGCAGGAGCAGCCGCTTCACGGGACCCTCCGCAGCCAGAGGAACGAGAGCGCTCCGCCCGCGAGCAGCAGCGCAGCCGCTCCGCCCGCGAAGACGTCGGTCAGCTCCCGGCGCTCCTTGCGCTCGCCCAGGCGTGACCCGAGCTCCTCGTAGATCTGCGCCAGCCGCTCGTCGTCGAGCGCCGTGTAGAGCGTGCCGCCCGTCGTCTGGGTGAACATGCGCAGCGTCTCGGGATCGGCGGGGACCCGGATCCGTTGGGTGAAGCCGCCTTCGAGCTCGACCTCGACGAAGCCGTCGGGGGTGCCGACGAGGATCGCGTGCACCGGAATGCCGAGCTTCTTCGCCCGCTCGGCGGCGGCGCGCGGCTCCGTCTGCCCGCCGTCGCGTGCGCCGTCGGAGATGAGCACGATCGCGGTGGGCGGCACCGTGCCGTCCTCGGCCCGCTCGTCCTGGCTCACCCTCGTCGCCGAGCGCGACGCCGTCGCCGAGGGCCGTGCCCTCGCTCGGCCGCAGGAGCCTCAGCGCGTCCTCCGTCACCGTGCGGTCCTCGGTCGGCGGCGAGGAGACGACGGCTCTCGTCCCGATCGCGACGACCGCGACCCGGAAGCGCTCGGGGATGCTCGACAGGAACGTGGAGGCGGCCGCGCGCGCCGCCACGATCCGCGAGGGCTCGACGTCCGCAGCCTCCATCGAGCGCGAGATGTCGACGGCCAGCACGATCGTCGCCTCCTCGCGCTTCGTCGTCAGCGTCGCCTCCGGCCGCGCGACGCCGACCAGCATGGCTGCGAGGGCGGCGAGCAGGACGGCGAGCGGGATCAGCCGGCGCGCCCGCGGCGGTCGCGGCGCGATCCCCGGCAGCAGCTGGGCGCTCGCGAAGCGCTCGGTCACCCGGCCGCGTCGCCGCTCGCGCGCGTAGAACGCGACCGCGACGAGCGGCAGCAGCAGGAGTCCGAGCAAAGCCCAGGGTGTCGCGAAGCTCATGGGCCGGTCCGTTTCAGGAAGACGGCGAGCGAGCGCAGCCAGTCGCCCGACGTGGTCAGCGTGTGGTGACGGACCCCGAGCGAGGCGAGCGCGCGCGCGACGCCGGCGCGATCCTCCGAGGCGGCGGCGGCGAACCGCTCGCGCAGCTTCGCGCTGCGGGTGTCGACCCGCAGCTGGCGGCCCGTCTCCGGGTCGACGAGGAAGAGCTCGCCCACGTTCGGCAGCTCCTGCTCGCGGGGATCGCGGATCTCGAGCGCGAGCACGTCGTGGCGTCCGGCGAGTGCGAGCAGCGGGCGGCGCCAGTCGATCGGGCCGCGGAAGTCGGAGACGACGACCACGAGCGCCCGCTGGCGGGCGAGCGCGCCGGTGCGGCGCAGCGCCTCGCCGAGCGAGGTCGCGCCGACGGGCCCGCCGCCGTTCTCCTCCCGCCGCAGCGCCGCCAGCAGCCCGAGCAGGCCCATCCGGCCCTGCCGCGGCGGCAGCGCCCGCGGGTCGTGGTCGCCGAACGTGACGACGCCGAGCCGGTTGCCGCGCCGCGTGGCGACGTGGCCCAGCGCGATCGCAGCGCCCTCCGCCACATCCGACTTGCGCCGGTCGGCGGTGCCGAAGCCCATCGACGGCGACGTGTCGAGCACGAGCCAGCTGACCAGCACGCGCTCGGCGAGATGGACGCGGACGTGCGGCTCGGCCGTGCGCGCGGTGGTGTTCCAGTCGATCCGGCGCACGTCGTCGCCGGGGACGTAGGGCCGGACGAGCGCGAGCTCGGTCCCTTCGCCGTGGAAGCTCGAGCGGTAGTCCCCCGCCAGCAGGCCGCCCATGCGCCGCCCGATCGTGACGTCGAGCGCGCGCAGCAGCGCCTCGGGCATCGGCCCCGGGTCGGGGGCGGTGCCGAGTGGCGCAGTGGCGGCGCGAAGCTTCACCTGCTCGACCTCAAGCCGCGGTCGTCGTCCGCGCGAGGTCGGTCCTCGGCACCTCCACGGCGGCGAGGACCCGGTCGAGGATCGACTCGACGCCGACCTCCTCGGCGAGCGCCTGGTAGGTCAGGATCAAGCGGTGGCGGAGCGCGTCCTTCGCGAGCGCCTGGATGTCCTCCGCGAGCACGTAGTCGCGGCCACGGACGAGCGCGAGCGCGCGGCCGGCCTGGACGAGGCTGATCGGGCCGCGGGGGCTGGCGCCGAAGGAGATGTAGTCGGCCAGCTCGGCGAGCCCATGCGCGGCCGGCTCGCGCGTGGCCTTCGCGAGCTCGACGGCGTAGCTGACGAGCGCCGGGTCGACGTAGACCGCGGCGACCGACGCCTGGAGCCCGCGCAGCTCGTCGAGCGAGAGCGTCTGGCGCAGCTCCGGGCGCGGCACGAGCTGCCGCTGCACGATCGCGAGCTCCTCGTCGCGCTCCGGGTAGCCGATCACGACCTTGAGCATGAAGCGGTCGACCTGCGCCTCGGGCAGCGGGTACGTCCCCTCGGACTCGATCGGGTTCTGCGTCGCCATGACGAGGAACGGGTCGGGCACCGCGTGCGTCGTGTGGCCGATCGTGACCTGGTGCTCCTGCATCACCTCGAGCAGCGCCGACTGCACCTTCGCCGGTGCACGGTTGATCTCGTCCGCGAGCAGGAAGTTGCAGAAGACGGGGCCGAGCTCGGTGTCGAAGGTGCCCTCACCTGGGCGGAAGATCCGCGTCCCGACGAGGTCGGAGGGGACGAGGTCGGGCGTGAACTGGACGCGCGCGAAGGAGCCGCCGAGCACGTCCGCCGTCGTCTTGATCGTCAGCGTCTTGGCGAGCCCGGGCACGCCCTCGATCAACAGGTGGCCCTGGGCGAGCAGGCAGACGAGCACGCGTTCGAGCATGGCGTCCTGCCCGGCGATCACGCGTCTGATCTCGAAGAGCGCCTGCTCGAGCCGCTCCTTGGCCTCGGCGGGGGTGGGCACGGCCTGGGTGGGGGCGGCGGGGTCGACCTGCTCGCTCACGGGCGCTCCTTCGTCTCGCTGACCCCACAAGGAAAGCACGCCTGCCTGAGAAGCGCCTAAGAACGCCCTTTGGTTTCCCGCGGCTTAACGTTCGAGCGCGCGTCGAGCCGCCACGTCGAACGGGGTCAGCTCGAAGGGAAGCAGCGTCCGCAGCCGCTCCTCGCGGGCCACGGTCGGGCTGCGCAAGCCCTCGACCAGCGGCCGCGCCACGGAGGCGTTGACGGGCGTCACGAGCTCGAGCCACCACGCCGACAGCGCGGGCGTGAGCACCGGCACCTCGACGATCCGCGGCCGCTTGCCGAGCAGCGCGGCGATCCGCTCGATCATCTGCCTGTAGGTCATCACGTCCGGGCCGCCCGCGTCGAAGGACTGGCCGACGGCGGCCTCGTTCCCGCAGACGCCCGCGAGGTAGCGCGCGATGTCGTCGATCGCGATCGGCTGGGTGGGCGTGGCGACCCAGCTGGGCGTGATCATCACCGGCAGCCGCTTGACGAGGCCGAGGATCGTCTCGAACGCCGCGCTCCCCTTCCCGATCACCATCGCCGCACGGAGCGTCGTCACCGGCACCCCGTCCGACGCGAGCTGCTCGCCTGTCTCGCGTCGGCTGCGCAGATGCGCGGATGCACCGGGGTCGTCACCGCCGAGGCCGCCGAGGTAGACGATCTGCTGCAGCTCTGCCTGAGCCGCGGCGCGCGAGACGTTCGCCGCCGCCTCGCGATCCTGCCGCTCGAAGTCGCGCGCTCCGAGCGAGTGGACGAGGTAGTAGGCGGCATCCGCGCCTGCGAGTGCGTCGGCGACGCCCTCGCCCGACGCGACGTCGGCCTCGACCCAGCGGATCCCGTCCTCGTCGTCGCGGGCTGTGCGCGAGACGGCGACGACCTCGTGCTCGGCGGCGAGCAGCGGCAGGAGCGCGCGGCCGATCACGCCGGTCGAACCGAAGACGGTGACCCTCACGTCGCGCGTCCCTGTTCGAGCAGCCGGAAGTAGCGGCGGCTGACCGCGGCGTGGAACGGGCTCTGCCCCTTCGCGTAGAGAACGCCGGTCCACCACGGCGCGCCGACGCGTGCGGCCAGCCGCGGCACGTATTCCTCGACGGTGACGCTCAGCTCGTGCCCGGTCTCGTCGGTGTGTTGCGCGAGGGTGACCGAGCCGCCGGGCCGGAGTGCGAGCAGGCCTCCCTCGATCGCGTACCGGCATGAGACGAGACCGTCCGCCCACGCGAGCTCGGGCGGGCCGAATCGGAGCAGGGTGGCGCCGCCCAGGAGCCGGAGTCGGCCGCCCTCGTCTCCCCACGAGGCGCGTACCCCGCCGCGGGTGAACGCGTCGACGGCCCGCCAGTAGGTGACGCCGAGCCAGCGCGCCCCCGTCTCGGACGCCTCGACCGCGGGCTCCGGGACGAGCACGCGCTGACGTGACTCGAAGCCGCCGGACGCGAGCGTCCGTTCCATCGCCTCCCAGCCGGGGAGGCCGTTCCAGCTGTCTGGGGGTGGGGCCACGCGGGACGGAGAGTAGGCCACGCCCGCCCGGCGCGGTGGGTCAGCGCGCGGACTGGAGCGGCTGCACCTCCGCTGCGGCGCGGGAGCGGCCCGCGGCTCGGAGGGCGCGGCGGTAGGCCTCGACGACGGTCTCCCCGCCGGCCATCACCTCGCCCGTGGAGTGCATCTCCACCCCGCGGTCGGCGGCACCGGCGAACCGGTCGGACGGGAAGATCGCCTCCTTCGCCCAGGCCCGCTCCGCGACGGCCCGCTCGAGGAAGGCCGAGCGCGGCGAGCGGCTCGCCGAGCAGCAGCCGGCAGGCGTGATCGACGAGCGGCAGGTCCAGCGCTTTGGCGACGAACGGCACCGTGCGCGACGCGCGCGGGTTCGCCTCGAGCACGTGCAGCTCGCCCTCGTACAGCGCGAGCTGCAGGTTCAGCAGCCCACGGGCGCCGATCCGGCGCGCGAGCCGGTCGACGAGGTCGCGGATCTCGGCCTCGAGCGCGGGGGAGACCGACGGGGCGGGGAGGACGCACGCGGAGTCGCCCGAGTGGACGCCGGCACGCTCGACGTGCTCGCAGATCGCGGCGACCCAGGCGCCGTCGCCGTCGGCCAGCGCGTCCACGTCGAGCTCGATCGCGCCAGCGAGGAACTCGTCCACCAGCGAGGGCTCGTCGAGCTCCAGCTCTTCCGCGCTGCGCGCCACGCGCATCCGCCGCCCGCCGAGCACGTAGTGCGGCCGCACGAGCACCGGGTAGCCGAGCTCGGCGGCGAGCGTTCGGGCCTCCGCCGTCGTCTCCGCCACGCCCCAGCGCGGCGCGCGCAGGCCGAGCTCCTCCAGCACGGCGCCGAACGCGCCGCGGTCCTCGGCCGCGTCGATCGCGCCGAGCGGGTCGCCGAGCAGCGGCACACCGGCCGCGCTCAGCGCGTGCGCGAGCCGCAGCGGCGTCTGACCCCCCAGCTGCACGACGACGCCCAGCGGCTGCTCCAGCTCGCAGACGTCGAGCACGCGCTCGAGCGTGACCGGCTCGAGGTAGAGCCGGTCGGAGGTGTCGTAGTCGGTCGAGACGGTCTCCGGGTTCGCGTTCAGGAGCACGGACTCGTAGCCGAGCCGGCGGAACGCCTGGGCGGCACGGGTGCAGGAGTAGTCGAACTCGATCCCCTGGCCGATCCGGTTCGGGCCGGAGCCGAGGATCACGATCGCCCGGCCGCTCGGGGCCTCCACGGGATCGCCCTGCTCGTGCGAGAGGTAGTAGTACGGCGTCCGCGCCTCGAACTCGGCCGCGCAGGAGTCGACGGCGAGGCGGCCGGGCCGGTCGCGGCGCGCACGCACCTCCGGCTCGTCGAGGCCGAGCAGGCGCCCGATCCGTGCATCGGGGAGCCCGAAGCGCTTGGCGGCGCGCACGTCGCCGGAGGCGACGAGCTCGTCCTCGGCCGCGCGGATCGAGTCCAGCTCGGCGGCGAAGTAAGGGTGCAGGCCGGGGAGCTCGGGCAGCTCGTCGCTCCCCTCGAGGCCGTCGAGCGCCTTCAGCAGCGCCTCCGGGAAGGTGCGCCCGAGCCCGAGCGACTCGCCGGTCGCGCGCATCTCGGTCCCGAGGGTCGTGTCGGCGCCCGGGAACTTCTCGAAGTCGAAGCGCGGCGCCTTCACCGCCACGTAGTCGAGCGCCGGCTCGAACGCGGCGCTCGAGCGGCCGGTGATGTCGTTCGGGAGCTCGTCGAGCGTGTAGCCGACGGCGAGCAGCGCGGCGAGCTTGGCGATCGGGAAGCCGGTCGCCTTCGAGGCGAGGGCGGAGGAGCGCGAGACGCGCGGGTTCATCTCGATCAGCACGAAGTCGCCGCTCGCCGGGTCGACGGCGAACTGGACGTTCGCCCCGCCGGTGGCCACGCCGACCGTGCGCGCGCACGCGAAGGCCGCGTCGCGCAGGCGCTGGTAGGCGGCGTCGTCGAGCGTCTGCTGCGGCGCCACCGTCCACGAGTCGCCCGTGTGCACGCCGACGGGATCGAGGTTCTCGATCGAGCAGACGACGACGCAGTTGCCGGCCGCGTCGCACATCACCTCCAGCTCGAACTCCTGCCAGCCCGCGACCGAGCGCTCGACGAGCACCTGGCCGATCGGGCTCGCGGCGAGACCAGCCTCGATCCGGGCCGCGAGCTCCGGCAGCGTCGAGGCGAGGCCGCCGCCGGTGCCACCGAGCGTGAACGCCGGCCGCACCACGGCCGGCAGCGGGCACTCCTCGAGCTGCGCGAGCGAGGTGACGACGACCGACTCCGGCACCGGCAGCCCGGCCGCGGTCATCGCCTCGCGGAAGGCGAGCCGGTCCTCGGCGCGGTGGATCGCGGCGAGGTCGGCGCCGATCAGCTCGACGCCGCCGAGCCGGCCGGACTCCGCCAGCTCGACGGCGAGGTTGAGCGCGGTCTGGCCGCCGAGCGTGGGCAGGAGCGCGTCGGGCCGCTCGCGCTCGATCACTGCCGCGACCGTGTCCGCGTCGAGCGGCTCGAGGTAGGTCGCGTCGGCCCACTCGGGGTCGGTCATGATCGTCGCCGGGTTCGAGTTGACGAGCACGACGCGGTAGCCCTCGTCGCGCAGCACCCGGCACGCCTGCGCGCCCGAGTAGTCGAACTCGCAGCCCTGCCCGATCCGGATCGGCCCGGAGCCGACGATCAGGATGCTGCGAAGGTCGGTTCTCTTCGGCACGCCGTGGCGATCCGGTCGAAGAAGGGCAGGGCGTCGTGCGGTCCGGGCGCGGCCTCGGGATGGAACTGGAGCGTCGCGAACCCGTCGCCCTCGAGCCCCTCCACGGTGCCGTCGTTCAGCGAGACGTGGCTCACCTCGGCGGCGTCGGAGGCCGCGACCGCGTAGCCGTGGTTCTGCGCCGTGACGAGCACGCGGCTCGACGAGCGGACGCGCACCGGGTGGTTCGCGCCGCGGTGGCCGAAGGGGAGCTTGAACGTGCGCAGGCCGAGCGCGAGCGCCACGAGCTGGTGGCCCAGGCAGATGCCGAACACCGGCACCGAGCCGAGCAGGGCGCGGACGGTCTCCACCTGCTCCACGAGCTGGGCAGGATCGCCTGGCCCGTTGCCGACGAGCACCGCGGCCGGCTCGAGCTCGAGCACGGCCTCGGCGTCCCAGGTCCCGGGGACGACGTGCGCCTCGACGCCTGTCTCGGCGAGCCGGCGCACGATCGAGCGCTTGCAGCCGAGGTCGAGCACGACCACGCGCGGCCCCTCGCCGACGGAGTAGGGCTCGCTCACGCAGGCGTCGAGCGCGGGCGCCGTGGAGGCGAGCTCCGGCTCGGCGAGCGCGCGCTCCCAGTCGAGGTGGGGCTGGGCGAGCGCGCGGGCGTGCAACTGCTCGGGCGCGGCCTCGCCGAGTGCGCAGCGCATGGCGCCGTCCTCGCGGAGCCGGCGGACGAGCGCCCGCGTGTCGACGTCGTCGACCGCGACGACGCCTCGCGCGGCGAGCCAGGCCGACCAGGCCGGGCGTGCGCGCCGCATCACGACGCCCTCGGTCCAGACCTGGGGCGACTCCAGCCGCTCCTCGTCGACGCCGTAGTTGCCGACCAGGGGATACGTGAACGCGAGCACCTGCCGTGCGTAGCTCGGGTCGGTGACCGCCTGCTCGTAGCCGGCCATCGAGGTCGTGAAGCACGCCTCGCCCGCGGCCGTTCCGGGTGCGCCCACGGCGGTGCCGGCGAAGACGCTGCCGTCCTCCAGGACGAGGTGAGCGGGCCGCTTCATTTGCGCATGTTACGCAATTATCTGCATAATACGCAAATGGTCACCGTCGCCATCCTCGGCTCCTCGGGCTATTCCGGCCAGGAGACGCTCGACCGCGTGCTCGCCCACCCGGAGCTCGAGCTCCACGCGCTCGGCTCCGACTCGCTCGCCGGCTCGCCCGCCCACGCGCTCGACCCGCGCCTGACCCGGCTCGGCCTGCCGGCGTTCGTCGCCAACGACGAGGCGCTCGCGAGCGGCGCGGAGCTCGTGTTCTGCTGCCTGGGCCACGAGCGCGCAGCGGCGCTCGAGCCGCCGGCCGGCGCCGTCGTCGTCGACCTCTCCGGCGCGCACCGGCTGGCCGATGCGGCCGCCTACGACGAGTGGTACGGCTTCGTCCACCCGCGGCCGGCCGCGCTCGGCGAGTGGAGCTACGCGCTGCCCGAGCTCTCACCGCCACAGGGCGAGCTGATCGCGAATCCCGGCTGCTACGCGACCGCCGCGCTGCTCGCGCTCGCGCCGCTCGTCGGGGCGATCGAGCCCGACAGCGTCGTCGTCGACGCGAAGTCGGGCGTCTCGGGGGCGGGCCGGGCGCTCAAGGAGAGCTCGCACGCGAACACCGTGCTCGAGAACGTCGCCCCCTACCGCGTCGGCGCGCACCAGCACGAGCCCGAGATCGCCCAGGCGCTCGGCTTCGACGTCTGCTTCGTGCCGCACCTGCTGCCCGTGCGGCGCGGGCTCGTCGCCACCTGCTACGCCCGGCCGACCGCAGGGCGACCTGCGGGAGCGGCTCGAGTCCGCCTACGCGACGAGCAGCGTCGTCACGGTGCTCGCAGGAGGGCGACGACGCCCGAGCTCGCGCGCGTGCAGGGCACCGACGCGGCCGAGGTCGCGCTCTTCGCCGACCGTGCCACCGGCCGCGCGATCGTGATCTGCGCGCTCGACAACCTCGGCAAGGGCGCCGCGGGCCAGGCCGTCCAGAACGCGAACCTGGCGCTCGGGCTCGACGAGACCGCAGGGCTCCGCCTCGCAGGGGTGACCGTATGAGCGTCACGTCGCCGCTCGGATTCGTCGCCGCAGGCGTGCACGCGGGGATCCGCAAGGAGAAGGCCGACCTCGCCGTCCTCCGCTCGACCGTGCCCGCGGTCGGCTCCGCCATGTTCACGACGAACCGGCTCCAGGCCGCGCCGGTCGTCGTCTCGAAGGCGCATCTCGCCGAGGCCGAGCCGCAGGCGGTCGTGATCAACTCCGGCGTCGCCAACGCCGCCACCGGCGTGCGCGGCGAGCTGGACGCCGTCGCCACGGCGGCCGAGGCCGGACGGCTGCTCGGGCTCGACGCGGAGCAGGTGCTCGTCCTCTCGACCGGCGTGATCGGGGCCCTGCTGCCGCTGGAGAAGGTGACCGCAGGTCTCGCGCTGGCCGTTCCCGCGCTGTCTGCGGACGGCGGAGCCGACACCGCCGAGGCGATCATGACCACCGACACGCGTCCCAAGACGGCGTCGGTCGCCCGCGACGGCTTCGTCGTCGGCGGGATGGCGAAGGGCGCGGGGATGATCCACCCGGCGCTCGCGACCATGCTCGCCGTCGTCACCACCGACTATCCGCTCGACGCGGGAGAGGCGGACGCGTTCCTGCGGCCGGCGGTGGAGGAGAGCTTCAACCGCATCTCGATCGACGGCGAGTGCTCGACGAACGACGCCGTCGTGCTGCTCGCGAACGGCGCGAGCGGCTGCGCCCGGAACGACGCGAGCTTCGCGGCGGCGCTGCGCGAGGTCTGCGCCGACCTGTCCGCCCAGATCGTGGCCGACGGCGAGGGCGCCACCGTGCTCCTGGAGATCGAGGTCGCGGGCGCGGCCACCGCCGCCGACGCGAGCGCGATCGCGCGCAGGATCGCGACCTCGCCGCTCGTCAAGACGGCCGCGTTCGGACGCGATGCGAACTGGGGCCGCGTGCTCGCCGCGGCGGGCTCGGCGCCCTCGAACGGCGGCTTCGCGCAGCTCGACCAGCGCCTCCTCTCGCTCAGCTTCAACGGCACGTCCGTCTTCGCGGCCGGTGCGCCGACCGCGCACGAGCCCTCGCTGGAGGGCGCGGTGTGCCGGATCGAGCTCGACCTCGGCCTCGGAGCCGGCGCCGCCTCGTATCTCTCCTCCGACCTCTCGTACGACTACGTGCGCATCAACGCGGAGTACCGCTCGTGAGCCTGTTCGTGGTCAAAGTGGGCGGGGCCGTTGCGGACGCGGCGACGACGCGGGCCGTGAAGGAGCTTGTGTTCCAGGAGCACAAGGTCGTGCTCGTCCACGGTGCCGGGCCGCAGATCACCGCCGAGATGGAGCGCCGCGGCCTGCCCGTCACCTTCGTCGGCGGCCGCCGCGTCACGAACGCGGCGGGCCTCGAGGTCGTCCGCGCCTCCCTCGCCGCGGTGAACGCCGAGCTCTGCGCGGCGATCGGCCCCCGCGCCCTCGCCCTCCCGGGCGGCGTTCTCGACGCGACGCCGGTGTCCGGCCTCGGCCTGGTCGGGGACCCAATCCCCTCCGCGCCGCCGCTCGTCGTGGACGCGCTCGAGCTCGGCCTGATCCCGGTGGTCGCCCCGCTCGCGCAGGATCCGCTTCGGGGGCTCCTGAACGTGAACGGGGACGAGGCGGCCGCAGCGCTCGCGCTCGGGCTCGGCGCCGACCGGATCGTCTTCGTCACGGACGTGCCGGGAGTCCTCGTCGCGGGCGACGTCGCCGCAGCGATCGGTGCGGACGAGGCCGAGCGCCTCGTCGGTGCGGGCGCGTTCGAAGGCGGGATCGTCCCGAAGCTCCTCGCCGCCGCCCGCGCGGCGCGCGGCGGGGTGTCGGCCGAGATCGGCGCCACCGCGATCACGGCGGGAGCGGTGACGGCATGAGCGCGACCCGGACGACCGCGTTGCTCCCCGTCTATCCGCCCGTGCCGCTGACGTTCGTCGCGGGCGACGGCGTCCACCTCGTCGATGCGGACGGGCGGCGGTACCTCGACTTCGGCGCCGGGATCGCCGTCGTCGCGCTCGGTCACCTCCATCCGGCGCCGCTCGCCGCCGCACACGCGCAGCTGGACCTGCTCTGGCACGCGTCGAATCTCTTCGGCACCGAGCCCGCGCCGGCTCTCGCGCACCGGCTCTCGGAGCGCTTCGGCGGCGCGCAGGCGTTCTTCTGCAACTCCGGGGCCGAGGCGATCGAGGCCGCGCTCAAGTACGCGCGGCTCGCGACCGGGAAGAGCGGGATCGTCGCGCTCGAGGGCTCCTTCCACGGCCGGACGACCGGCGCCCTCTCCGCGACGGGGCAGCCCTCGAAGCGCGAGCCGTTCGAGCCCCTGCTCCCGGGCGTCCGCTTCGCGCAGGCGAACGACATCGCCTCGCTCGAGGCAGCGGTCGGCCCCGACACGGGCCTGATCCTGCTCGAGCCGGTCCAGGGAGAGGGCGGGGTGCGCCCGCTGGAGCCGGAGTTCCTCGCGGCCGCCGCCGCCTACGACGCGCTGCTCTGCCTGGACGAGATCCAGACCGGCGTCGGGCGCACGGGCAGCTTCTTCGCGTGGGAGCAGCTCGGCGTGCAGCCCGACCTCGTCGTGCTCGCGAAGGGCCTGGCGAACGGCCTGCCGATCGGAGCGCTGCTCGTCGCCGACGAGGTCGCGGGTGCCTTCGCGCCCGGGCACCACGGCTCCACCTTCGGCGGCAACGCGGTCTCGTGCGCGGCCGCCTGCGCCGTCGTCGACGCCCTCGACGACGACCTGCTGGCGAACGTCCGGGCCCAGGGCAAGCGCCTTCGCGCCGGGCTCAAGGCTCTTCCCGGGCTCGCCGACGTCCGCGGCGCCGGGCTCCTGCTCGGAGCCGACACGGAGCGGCCCGCCGCCGAGCTCGCCGCCGCCGCGCTCGAGCACGGCCTCGTCGTCCTCACGGCGGGAGAGCACGTCCTGCGCCTGGCGCCCCCGCTCGTCGTCGGCCCCGACGAGGTCGACGACGCCCTCGCCATCCTCGAGGAGGTCCTCGCATGAACCGTCGCGACCGTCAGGGCGCGATCCTGCGCCTCGTCCACGAGCAGTCGCTGGCCACGCAGGCCGAGCTCGCCGCTGCCCTCCACGCCGCCGGGCACGACGTCGTGCAGACGACCGTCTCTCGCGACATCCGCGAGCTCGGGCTCGTGAAGGTGCGCGCCGCGGACGGGCGGCTCGTCTACGCCGCTCCGGAAGAGGCGCGGCCACGCGACCTCGGGCCGGGCTTCCGGCGCCTGGCGCTCGCGATCGAGTCGAGCGGCAACCTCGTCGTCGTCACCACCCCCTCCGGCTTCGCGAGCGCGCTCGCGGAGGAGATCGACCGCGCGGCGCATCCGCTCGTGCTCGGGACGATCGCCGGGGACAACACGATCATGATCGCCGCCCGCGAGGGCGTCTCCGGCGAGGAGCTGCGGGACGAGCTGCGGGCTTACCTGATGGAAGGAGCAGCATGAGCAGAACGGCCGTGCTCGCCTACTCGGGCGGGCTCGACACCAGTTGCGCGATCGCGTGGCTGAAGGAGGACTACGGCTTCGACGAGGTGATCGCCGTGCTCGTCGACGTCGGGCAGGCGTTCGACCTCGAGGCGTCGATCACGCGTGGGCAGGCCGCGGGCGCGGACGACGTGCTGCTCGTCGACCGCAAGGACGCGTTCGCGAACGACCAGGTCGCGCGCGCGATCAAGACGAACGCGCTCTACGAGGGCCGCTACCCGCTCGTCTCGGCGCTCTCCCGCCCGGTCGTGGCCGAGGCGGTCGCGTCGCTGGCGGAGGAGGTGGGCGCGGAGGCCGTCGTCCACGGCTGCACGGGCAAGGGCAACGACCAGCTCCGCTTCGAGCTCGCCTTCAAGGCCACGTACCCGGGCGTGCGCGTGATCGCACCGCTGCGCGACACGATCTGGACGCGCGAGGCCGAGATCGCCTACGCGGAGTCGCGCGGGATCCCCGTCACGCACACCGCCGCGTCGCCGTACTCGATCGACGAGAACCTGTTCGGGCGCTCGATCGAGGCCGGGATCCTGGAGGACCCGTGGGTGGCGCCGCCGGAGGACGTCTACGCGCTCTCCTCCTCGCCCGAGTCGGCGCCGGCCCCGGTAGAGCTCGTCGTCGGCTTCGAGGCGGGCCTGCCGGTCTCGCTCGACGGGGCGGAGCTGCCGCTCGCCGAGCTCGTGGCGACGCTGAACGAGACGGCCGGCGCGTACGGGATCGGCCGCATCGACACGATCGAGAACCGGGTCGTCGGGATCAAGAGCCGCGAGATCTACGAGGCGCCCGCCGCGATCGCGCTGATCGAGGCGCATCGCGCCCTCGAGGCCGTCGTGCTGACGAAGGACGAGCTGCGGACGAAGCTGGCGCTGGAGACCCGCTGGACGGAGCTCGTCTACGAGGGCCTCTGGTTCAGCCCGCTGCGTGAGGCGATCGACGCCTTCGTCGACACGACGCAGGCGCGCGTCTCCGGCGAGGTGCGGCTGGCGCTGCGGCCCAACGCCGCCGTCGTCGTCGGCCGGCGCTCGGAGCACGCGCTCTACGCCGAGACGCTCGCGTCGTACGCCGAGGGCGAGACGTTCCCGCACGCCGCCGCGGAGGGCTTCATCAAGCTGCAGTCGCTCGAGACGGAGCTGCTCGCCGCGCTGGCGAAGGGGAAGGCGACCGCTTGAGGGCGGCAGCGTGACCCTCTGGTCGGGACGCGTCGGCGCGGGCCTGCACCCCGCGGTGGAGGAGTTCCTCCGCGGCGACGACGCCGAGCTGCTGCCGTACGACTGCGCAGCGACGGTCGCCCATGCGCGGAGGCTGCACGCGTGCGGGCCTGCTCGCGGCGGAGGAGCTCGAGGAGGTCGTGGCGACGCTGGAGGCGCTCGAGTGGGAGCCCGGCGACGAGGACGTGCACACGCTGATCGAGCGCAAGCTCGGCGAGGTGGGGCGGAAGATCCACGCCGGCCGCTCGCGCAACGACCAGGTCGCGGCTGCCTTCCGGCTCTACGTCGTCGACGCGTGCGCCGAGGCGAAGGAGGCGATCCACGCTTTCGCCGCGGTGCTGCTCGACCGCGCCGAGGCCGACGCCGAGACGCCGATGCCCGGCTACACGCACCTCCAGCGCGCGCAGCCGGTCACCGTCGGCCATCACCTGCTCGCCTGGGTGGAGATGCTCGAGCGCGACCTCGCCCGGTTCGCCTTCGCGCGCACCCAGGCCGCGCCGTCCCCGCTCGGTGCGGGCGCGCTCGCGGGCTCGACGCTGCCGCTCGCCGCCGGCGACGTGCGCAACTCGCTCGACGCGGTCGCCGACCGCGACTTCGCGCTCGACTACCTCTACGCCGTCGCCGTCTGCTTCGGCCATCTCTCGCGGATCGGCGAGGAGCTGTGCCTCTGGACGAGCGCGGAGTTCGGCTTCGCTCGGCTCCCGGAGGAGGCTGCGACCGGGTCGTCGATGATGCCGCAGAAGCTGAACCCGGACGTGGCCGAGCTCGCGCGCGGCAAGGCGGGCACGGCGATCGGGCGGCTGACCGGCCTGCTCGCGGTCGTGAAGGGGCTGCCGCTCGCCTACGACCGCGACCTGCAGGAGGACAAGGCGCCGGTCTTCGCGGCGCGGCGAGACCTCGCCGGCGCACTCGGGGCGCTGGCCGTCCTCGTCGGCGGGCTCGAGCTCGACCGGGAGCGGCTCGCGGAGGCCGCGTCCGACCCGCTCCTCCTCGCCACCGACGCGGCCGAGGCGCTCGTCCGCGAGGGCGTGCCGTTCCGCGACGCGCATGCATCCGTCGCCGCGCAGGTGCGGGCCGGGACGTTCGTGCCGCCGGAAGCGGTGCCGCGGCTCGCGCCGGGCCCGGCCGACGTCGGCGCCGCCGTTGCGGCCGCGCGGGAGCGGCTCGGATGACCGCGCTGCCCCAGGCGCTCTCCGTCGAGCTGCGCGGCCGCTCGCTGACGCGGGTCGGCGACCTGACGCCGGCCGAGCTCGAGGCGATCCTCGACCGCGCGGACGAGCTGAAGCGGCTCCAGGCCGCGCGTGAGCCGCACCGCCTGCTCGAGGGCTGCGCGCTCGGCCTCCTCTTCCGCAAGCACTCGACGCGCACGCGCGTCTCGCTCGAGGTCGCGATCGCGCAGCTCGGCGGCGTCGCCGTCCAGCTCGCTCCCGAGGAGCTCCAGCTCTCGCGCGGCGAGTCGCTCGCCGACACCGCGCGCGTGCTCTCCCGCTACCTCGACGCGCTCGCCGTGCGCACGCATGCGCAGGCCGAGGTGGACGAGCTCGCAGAGGCCGCCGCGGTCCCGGTGCTGAACGCCCTCACCGACGAGGCGCATCCCCTGCAGGCGCTCGCCGACCTGCAGACGATCCGCGAGCGGCTCGGCGCCCTCGACGGCGTGCGGGTCGCGTGGATCGGCGACGGCTCGAACGTCTGCGCCTCGCTCGCGGACGCCTGCTCGCTGCTCGGCGTCGAGCTCGTGCAGGCCGCACCGGCCGGGTACGAGGCTCCGGGCGTGGAGGCGCTGCGCGACCCGCGCGAGGCGGCTCGAGGAGCGCACGTGCTCGTGACCGACGTCTGGACGAGCATGGGCCAGGAAGCGGACCGCGAGCAGCGGGCCCTCGACCTCGCGCCGTACGCCGTCGACGGACGCCTGCTGGCGCTCGCCGACCCGGACGCGATCGTGCTCCACTGCCTGCCGGCCCACCCCGGCGAGGAGATCGCGGCCGACGTCCTCTACGGGCCGCAGTCGGCGGTCTGGGACGAGGCCGAGAACCGCCTGCACACCTCGAAGGCCCTGCTCGCGCTCGTCTGCGGCTAGGAGGGCTTGACCGCGTCCACGTACGTCCAGACCGCCTCGAACGCAGGCCCGCCGAAGACGCGGTCGATGCTCTCGCGGAGCAGCTGAAGGCGGTCGGACACGGCCGCGTCGGTCGGCGGTACGCCCTCGACGCGCTCGGAGCCGCCGACCCAGCCGAGCACGCCCTCGTGGTAGGCGGCGAGGAAGTCGGCCCAGTCCGCCGTCTTCGCCTCGATCGCCAGGTGCGTCACCTCGCGGATCTCGAAGCCGGCGCGCTCGAGCGCCTCCACGTAGTGCCGAAGCGGTCGCACCGGGAGGAAGAACTTCTGCCGCAGCTCCTCGTAGGCAGCGACCCGCTCGCGGGTCGGAGAGCCCGTCGCGGTAGGCCGCGTAGCGCTCGTCCTCCCGCACGAGCTCGACTGCGGCGGCGTTGATCGCATCGACGGTCTGATCGATGATCCAGCAGCCCTCGGGCACCTCGGCGAGGCCGATGTTGCCGGACTGCACGAACGCCTGGCCGCCCGGAACGAGCAGGTCGTGCCACGAGCGCAGGGTGTCGTCGAGGTCGTAGTAGAGGTGGATCGCGTTCGTCGAGGCAACGGCGTCGACGCCGCGGCGGAGCAGCGGCTCGCCCACCACCTCCTGCACGGTCTCGAGCCGTCGCTCGTCCTTCAGGTAGCGGATCAGCCGGAAGGCCACGCGCTCGTCGCCGCCGAGCTTGTCGAGGGCGACGCGGAGGAACTTGGGCGAGGCGTCGACGATCAGGATCCCGGACTCGAGGCCGGGCCGCGCGGCAAGCAGGCGCTCGGCGAGGATCCCGGTGCCGCCGGAGTAGTCGAGCAGGATGTCGCCGGGCCCGAGCGCGGCCGCGAGGTCGTCGACGGTCCGGTCGAGGTTGCGGTACCACCCGTGGTCCTGAACGGTGTCGTAGGTGAGCGCGAGCGTCTCGGGCGGCTGCTCGACCCAGTCGTCGGGAGGGATGCGGCTGAAGCCCGGTGGCCAGGGACCGGGGCTCACCGGTCCCGGAGCCACGCCCCGGCGATCCCGCGGTAGTGGTCGACGAACCCGTCGTGCTCGTGCGGCGGGAAGGTCGCGCGCACGGTGTCGACGAGCAGGCGGTCGAACTCCGGCCCGCCGACGTACTCGACGAGCACCTCGTCGAGGTGCGCCAGGTGCTCGGCGCAGAACTCCTCGTACGCCTCCACCTGGAAGTACTCGTCCGCGAGCCGGCGGTACGCGCCGAGCTTCTCCTCGTAGCTCAGGTCGTCACGGTCTCCGACGGCGAAGTAGTCGAGCGTCGTCTGGTTGATCCGCATCGGCCGTCCTGTCACCGTGCAGAAGGCGGCCCAGCGGACGAGAGCCAGGATCGCCCAGGGGAAGTAGTAGTGGAGGCTCGTGAGCGAGACGTCCGGCGACGCGTTCGCGTAGTCGATCGGGTAGGCGATCCCGTCCTTGACGATCGTCTCGCAGGAGTTGAACTCCCAGCGGAAGAAGGCGTTGACGAGCCGGCTGATCGTCACCACCTCGTCGCCGAGCTCGGGCGTGAGGAAGTCGTGCTCGATCTGGTAGCGGTCGTGCAGCGGCCGGTCGGGATCGAAGTGCATCACCATCGTCTCGGCTCCGATCGAGAGGCTGCGCGCGAAGACGTCGAAGTCCTCGACCGCCGCCTGCAGGTGCATCAGCCGCTCGCCCGACGCGTCGTAGACGGCGTGCAGCTGCGCGGCGTCGCGGACGCGCGTCACCCCGACCCACTGGCCGCCGTCGAAGGGCTTCATGTAGAGCGGGTATCCCACCCGCTCGGCGATCTGCTCCAGGTCGAAGGGGAGGTTGTAGCGCTCCGCGGTGGGCTGGAAGCGCTCGTTCGCAGGCGGGTTCTTGTGCGGGATCAGCCACGTCTCCGGGACCCGCAGGCCGAGCCGCATCATCGCGCAGTAGGCCGCGTGCTTCTCCATCGCCTGGAAGGTGAAGGGGTTGTTCAGCAGGTAGACGTCGTCCATCAGCGCGACCTTCTTCAACCACTCGCGCGGGACCGTGTACCACCAGCCCAGGCGGTCGATCACGAGCCGGTAGCGCGGCGTGGACCGGAGGTCGAACGGCTCGTTCGTGATCCGCTCGGCCGCGAGCACGTGCGTCTCGCCGCCGTGGCGGATCGGGCCGACGCGCCCGAGCACGTGCTCGAACGCCGTGGGCCAGTCCTCCTCCGTGCCGAGCAAGAGGCCGATCAGGTGGCGGTTACTCATACGAAGCGAGGTAGATGATGAGCGATCTGCGCGCGCCACGCGGGCCAGTCGTGCGGGACATCGTGGCCCCAAACGTCGAGCTCGTGCGGGATCCCCTTGGCCCCCAGCTGGCCGGCGAAGCGCCTGGTGCTCTCGAGCGCTCCGGTCGAGTCCTCCCAGGCGCCCTGGCCGCAGGTGAGCAGAAGGTGGACGCGGCCGCGCAGCCAGTCGAGGTGCTCCCCGCCCAGGTGCGCGACGTAGTCGACCGGGTTGTTGAAGTACACGGCGTCCCCGCGCTCACCGCCCGCCACCACGGCGACGTCGTAGACACCGCTCTGGCAGATCGCGAGCGGAAAGAGGTCGGCGCGTCTGAGTGCGACGTTGGCGGCGTGGTAGGCGCCGAAGCTGACACCGGTGACGGCGATCTCGGCCCCGTCGGTCTCTGCGTGGACGAACGGCGCGACCTGGTTGACGATCCAGTCCTCGTAGAGGCCGTGCAACCGCGCGCGCTCCTCGAGCGGAAGGTCTTCCCGGTACCAGCTGCCCGAGTCGAAGCTGTCGACCGCGTAGACCTTCACGCGCCCGGCCGCGAGCAGGTCTGCGATCGCGTCGATCATCCCGTTCTCCTCGTACTGGCGGCACGACCCCTGCTGAGACGGGAAGGCGAGGAGCGGCCGGCCCCAATGACCGTACGAGAGGACGCCGCCCTCGGCGCCGATCGCCGGGGACCAGAGCCCGGTGTAGTGGCCGGTCACCTCAGAGCCTCTGCAGCAGCCCGAGCAGGTGGGGATGGAAGGAGTCGCGCCACGCGACCCAGTTGTGCCCGTCGCGAAACTCGTGCAGTCGCACGTCGTAGCCCTGGCTGTGAAGGGACTCGGCCAGCGCCCGGTTCGCGGGCAGGTTCTGCTCGACCGTGCCGCAGGCGAGCACGAGCGGAATCGTCCGCTCGGGCCGGCTGCGGCGCGCTCCGCCGACGAAGCGGGCGATCCGCTCGTAGCGCGGAAACCGCCGCTCGTGCACGTCGGCTCGACGGAAGAAGCTGCCCGACTGGAGCAAGAGCGCGTCGAAGCTCTCCGGGTGGCGTCGGTGGGCGTGGAAGAGCGCGAGCGCGCCGAGGCTGGCGCCGAGGCCGACGCGAAACGGCGCCGGCGGCAGCTGGGGGAGGATCTCCTCGGCGAGCGCACGGGAGTAGCGGGCGCTCGCCGAGTACGTCTCGTCGCGGTCGACCGGTCCGAGCAGCGTCGCGCGGAGCGGCGGCAGCTGACCGAGGTGGGGAACGAGCGCGGAGTGCTCGGCGTACTCGGGGCCGTCGTGCGCGACGAGCATGGGGCTCTCGGCGGTGGCGTCCGGGTGCGCCCAGATGAGGGCAGGGAGCTCGGTCTTCAGGATTCGGCTCGCGGATCGTCACCGCCTCGACTTCGCCCACGGGGTCCGCCGCCACCCAGGCGGGCGGCTCGTATCCCGGCTCCTCCCAGACCGACTTCTCGCCCCACGGGCCGCTCGCCGTCTTCGGGTTCGCGGGGTCGAGGATCCACTCGCTCGTGCCGTCGGCGGCGATCAGCTCGAGCTGATACTCGAACCGGGCCACGTCCGGTGCCGGCGCCCGGAGCTCCCAGCTCCTGCCGCGGCGGGTCAGCTCGTGCGGCAGGCGCTCGCGCGAGCTCGTGCGCGAGGCGGACGGCCACGAGTCTGCGCCGCGGGTCGGGGTGCTGGAAGCGGAGCTCCATCGCGGAAGTGTGTCGAGTGTGCGTCGATTCGCGCGCGGAACCGTCTGTTCCGGCCGGGAGCGGCCGTCTCGGACACTAGGCGGCGCGGTCCGGCCTGGCTATCACGACTCCTCCAACTCAGGAGGAGGCACGATGAAGGCACGGATTCGAAGGATGTCGCTGCGCACGGCCCTGCTCGGGCTCGCCGCGCTCGCCGTCACGGTCGGAGCGGCCACTGCCGGTCTCGACGCAGCACTCGCCGATCCTGTGATCAAGGCCTGCCGGCACAAGTCGGGATTCCTGCTCGTCCCGTCGCCCGGAAAAGCCTGCAAGCGATCCGAGCAGGCATTGCAGTGGAACGTGACGGGCCCGCCGGGGGCAGTGGGCCCGGCCGGTCCGGCCGGCGCCGACGGAGCTCCCGGTCCGGCCGGGCCGCAGGGAGAGCCCGGTCCACCCTGGTCCGCCCGGTCCGCCCGCGTCGATCGCCTCGATCGAGAGCCTGAACGGCGTCGCCTGCCGGACCGCGGAGGACACGGCAGGAACCGTCTCCGTCGAGACCGAGGTCGACGGCGCGATCGTGCTCACGTGCGAGGGCGGTACGCCGCCGCCTCCGCCCGGAGACGCCGAGATCGTGATCAACGAGATCGACTACGACGCGGTCGGCGCCGACGGGGACGGCTTCGTCGAGCTCCGCAACAACGGCACCGCGGCCGTCGACCTGGCCGGCCTCGCTCTCGTACTGGTCAACGGCGGCGACAGCGCCGAGTACGCGCGCGCTGCCCTGACCGGCGAGGTCGCTCCCGGCGGCTATCACGTGGTCGAGATCGACGCTCAGAACGGAGCACCGGACGGCGTCGCGCTGATCGACACCGAGACGGACGAGCTTCTCGACGCGCTCTCCTACGAGGGGCCGATCACGGCGGCGGTGATCGACGACGTCACCCACAGCCTCGTCGAGGGCACCGTTCTCGCCGCCGACGTCGCCGACTCGAACACCGTTGCGGGGTCGCTGATCAGGCACCCCGACGGCAGCGACTCCAACGACGCCGCCACCGATTGGGCGTTCACGACGACGGTGACGAAGGGTGCGGCGAACATCGCGACCGGCTGAGGACGCGGTCGTGCCGGGCGCCGCACCGTCTCTCCCGCGGTGCGGCGCCCGCCGTCCTAGCGGTGGCCCTTCAACCTCATGTTGGTCCGCGCCTCGGCCCCGAGCTTCGCCCAGCGCTTGCGCTCCTCGGACTGCGCCCGCTTGTCGAGCCGGCGCTCGAGGTGCGCCAGCTCGCGCTGGAGCTTCTGGTAGCTCGCCCAGCGCTCGGCGTCGAGCGATCCGTCCTCGAGCGCCGCCTGGATCGCGCAGCCCGGCTCGCTCAGCGTGCGCGCAGTCGTTGAAGCGACAGCGCGCGGCGAGCTCCTCGATGTCCGAGAAGGTCTCGCCGAGCCCGTCCGAGGATTCCCACAACTGCAGCTCGCGCATTCCCGGCGTGTCGAGCACGAGCCCGCCCTCCGGGCAGCAGGACGAGCTGGCGATGGGTGGTCGTGTGCCGTCCCTCGCCGTCCTCGCGGATCTCCTTCACGGCCAGGAGCTCCTCGCCGGCGAGCGTGTTCACGAGCGTCGACTTGCCGACGCCCGACGATCCGAGCAGCGCGATCGTGCGCCCGGGCGCGAGGTACGAGCGGATCACGTCGAGCCCGTCGCCGGTGATGCTCGAGATCGCGTGCACCGGCACGCCGAACGCGATCGCCTCCACCTCGAGCACGCGCAGGTCGACGGTGTCGGAGAGGTCCGTCTTCGTGAGCACGACCACCGGTTGCGCGCCGCTCTCCCACGCGAGCGTGAGGTAGCGCTCCATCCGGCGCAGGTTGAAGTCCTCGTTCAGCGACGTGAGCAGGAAGACGACGTCCACGTTCGCGGCGACGACCTGCTCCTCGGCGGCGGCCCAGGCCGCCTTGCGCGAGAACTTCGTGCGGCGCGGGAGGACGGCCTGAATCGTGGCCGTGCCCTCGTCGAGCCGCGGCGCGATCGCGACCCAGTCGCCGACCGCAGGCAGATCTCCACGCGCCGGCGGCCTCGTGTGACAGCCGGCCCGCGGCGACCGCGCGCAACTCGCCGAGGTCGGAGAGCACGCCGAACGAGCCGCGATGCTGCACCGCGACGCGCGCGGGCACGAGCCCCTCTGCGGCGTAGGGCTCGAAGTCGATCGTGTGCGATTCAGTCCAGCCGAGTTCTTCCAGTGAGGTCAAGCGAAATCTCCTTGAGCGTAAGGGAATGGTGGCAGAGACACGCTGCTGCGTGCCTGCGCGGCTCAGGGAGTCGCCGTGGGTGTCGCCGACGGCGCCTTAGAGCCGCGGGGCTCGAAAGGCGGAGGGGGCAAGATCTGTCATCTGCTCGTACCTCCTTCGTCGTCGGTCGGTCGTCTCGGAGTATGCCTGCGAACGGTTAAGAAGTCGACCCGCGCTTGTACGCGGACCGCAAAGCGGGCTAGAGTCTCCCGCGGACCCGGCCGAAGAGGCCGTGCTGGTCAAGGGGGAGCAGGACCAAATTCAAGGGGAGGCTTCAGTGTCTGGACTACGTTTGCGGCTGGCCGTCGTCGCGGCAGCACTCATCGCGCTTGCCGGCGCAGGAGGGGCGAACGCCGCCTCCACCGAGCTGTTCTTCTCGGAGTACATCGAGGGCTCGAGCAACAACAAGGCGCTCGAGATCTTCAACGGCACCGGCGCGGCGGTCGATCTCGCCGCACAGAGCTACTCGGTGCAGATGTGCTTCAACGGCGCGCTCACCTGTTCACTCACCATCCCCTTGACGGGATCCGTCGCCGCGGGCGACGTGTACGTCCTGGCGAACAGCGCCGCCGTCCAGGCCATCCTCGACCAGGCCGACCAGACGAACGGTGCCGGCTGGTTCAACGGCGACGACGCCGTCCTGCTCCGCCACGGCGCGACGCTCGTGGACGCGTTCGGCGTCCGGGGCATCGACCCGGGCACCGAGTGGGGCTTCGGCCTGACGAGCACGGCCGACAACACGCTTCGCCGCAAGCTCTCGGTCACCGAGGGCGACACGAACGACACCAACGCCTTCGACGTCCAGGTCGAGTGGGACGGATTCGCCATCGACACCTTCGGCGGGCTCGGCAGCCACGGTGGCAACGCCAACCCGGCGATCAGCTGCGGCTCGGCGCTGACGCTGCTCGAGGGCGACGACGGCACGCGCACGATCACCGCTGCCGACGCGGACGGCCGCGTCACGAACATCGCCATCTCCTCGATCACGCCGACGCCTTCGGCCGGCTCGATCACGCTCGGCCCGGTCACGCCGGCCGGCGCAGTCGGCGGCACCGCGTCAGCGACGCTGACCGCGGCGGACCTCCCCGGCGGCTCCTACGCCGTGGTGCTGGGGGCCGCGAACGACGACGCGTCGCCGCAGACCGCCACGTGCACGCTCACGATCGACGTCACCGAGATCAAGCCGATCGGCGAGATCCAGGGCTCCGTTGGCCCGGCGGACGCAGGCTTGCTCCACCGCTCGCCCTTCGCGCCGCCGACCGGGAACGGCGCCGGTCAGGCCGTCGTGATCCAGGGCGTCATCTACCAGAAGACGCTCTCGCGCACGAACACGGGCGCGAACCAGTACGGCTTCTTCATCCAGAACACCGCAGCGCAGGCCGACGGCGACCCGTTCACGTCGGACGGGATCTGGATCTTCATGGGCGCCTTCCCGGACGTCCTGAACGCCGTGACGGGCCAGCCGGCCTACATCCCGCAGGTGGGCGACGAGATCGTCCTCCGGGGCAACGCGGCCGAGTTCTTCAACTTCACGCAGCTCTCCAGCCCGCGCTTCGTGCGCTCGGTCGGCACGGCGCTCGACATCGACGCCCTGCTGCCCCCGGTCGACGTCGACCCCGAGGCAGAGCTCGACGATGCCAACCGCTCCTGGGAGCGGCTCGAGGGCATGCGTGTGCGCGTGCCCGGAGGCTCGCTCGTCACCGACGGGCTCGACGTCTTCCCGGCCACCGCGGACGCGGAGATGTGGGTCGTCCGCGGCGACAGTGAGATCGCGGGTCGCTCCGGCTACGCGCAGCGGGTCTTCCGCGACGCGCATCCGCTCGACGACGAGCCAGGGCTCGTCGACAACGGCAACGGCTTCCGGATCCTCGTCGGCGCGCTCGGGCTGAAGCAGCTCGGCGGCGACAACACGATCCTGCTGCCGCCCAGCCGGACCTTCGACACCGTCTCGAACGCGCTCGTCGGCGGGCTCAACTTCTCGTTCAACAAGTACCGGATCGAGACCGCGGTCGCCCCGGCGCTCGTGCACGGGATCGAGCCTGCGCTGAACGCTCCGCCCACGTCGGGCAACCGGCTCGTGGAGCACAGCGTCGGCGACTACAACGTCGAGAACCTCTACGACTTCCGCGACGACCCGAACGACGGCTGTGACTTCGTCGGCGGCGCCAACACCGGCTGTCCCGGCGTCAGCCCGCCGTTCGACTACGTCCCGGCGAGCAACGCGGTCTATCAGGAGCGGCTCGGCCTGATCGCGGAGCAGATCGTGGGCGACCTCCACGCGCCCGACATCCTGCTCGTGCAGGAGGCGGAGGACCAGGACATCTGCGCGGTCTCCGGCGGGTCTCTCGTCTGCGGCACCGCGGACGACGCCGACGGCAAGCCCGACACGCTCCAGGAGCTCGCGCTCCGGATCCAGGCGCAGAGCGGGATCGGCTACGACGCCGCGTACGACCGCGACGGCTCGGACGACCGCGGCATCGTCGCGGCTCTCATGTTCCGGACCGACCGCGTCGAGCTGCTGCCCGCAACGGCGGACAATCCGGTGCTCGGCAGCACGCCGGACTTCACCTACCGCTCGGGTGCGAACGCGTACAACAGCGACGTCCAGAACCCGAAGTCGCTGAACGCGCCTCTTCCCGCCGACGTGACCGGCCCCCGGGACGGGAACGAGGTGTACACCCGCGATCCGCAGGTCGGGCTGTTCCGCGTCTGGCGCTTCGGCGTCGGGGCAGGCGGCTGGGTGGACGTCTACGCGATCTCCAACCACTTCTCGAGCACGCCGGACAGCCGCGTGAACCAGCGCCGCGAGCAGGCGGCGTACCTGGCACAGATCGCGCTGGCAACCGGGTCGAACCGCGTCGTCGCCGGCGGCGACTTCAACGTCTTCCCGCGGCCAGACGATCCGCTCGATCCGCCGAGCGACCAGCTCGGCCCGCTCTACAACGCCGGGCTGCTCAACCTCTGGGACACGATGGTGGCCCAGAACCCGGCGGCCGCGTACTCGTACGTGTTCGTGGGCCAGGCGCAGACGCTCGACGGCCAGTTCGTCACACCGACGCTGCAGGCCGAGCTGGAGCAGACGCGGGTCGCGCACGTGAACGCCGACTACCCGGCCGAGTTCGCCGGTGACGGGGCGCGAGGTCTCTCGGATCACGATCCGATGTCCTCGCGGTTCGAGCTGGCGGTCACGCTGGAGCGGCTGGAAGCCCTGCTCGCCTACTACTGCGAGACGGGCGCGATCACGGGCAAGAACACGTGCACGCAGCTGCAGCACCATCTCGAGCAGTCGCGCAAGGTCGGCGACGCGCAGCTGCGGGCCTTCATCGACCAGGTGCGAGACAAGACGCCGCAGTTCATCACGCCGTTCGCCTCCAACGCGCTCGTCGCCGAGGCGGAGCTGTTGATCAATGGGTAACTCAAGGGGATACGAGAGGGAGGCAAGAATGAAACGAACCACTATCGCGGCGCTGCTCGCGCTCGGGCTGATGCTCGGCGTGGTCGGTGGCGCAGCCGCGAAGGGCGATCCGTCCGACCGTGGCGTCGGACCGCGCGCAGACGACGGAGATCCAGATCCTCGGCCTGAACGACTTCCACGGCGCAGCTCGAGGTCGCGCCCGCGCTCGCGAGCTCGGGCGGGCGCATCGGCGCGCTCCAGGGCCTGCGCCTGCTCAGTCTTTGCACGCCGCCGGCATGTATCCGGCGGGTGGCGTCGAGTATCTCGCAACGCATGTCGAGAACCTGCGGGCCACGAACCCGAACACGCTGTTCGTGTCCGCGGGCGACCTGATCGGGGCGACGCCGCTCCTGTCGGCGCTCTTCCACGACGAGCCGTCGATCGAGGCGTTCAACCTGATGGGCCTCGACTACAACGGCGTCGGCAACCACGAGTTCGACGAGGGCGTCGACGAGCTGCTGCGGATGCAGTACGGCAGTCAGCTCGGCGCGACGGCTGCCATCCGGTGGACGGCTGCGGCGACGGCGACCCCTACGGCGGGGCGACGTTCGACTTCCTCGCGGCGAACGTGACCTACAAGGACGGCGGCGACCCGATCTTCGCGCCGTACGCCATCCATCACTTCAACGGCGTCAAGGTCGGGATCATCGGCATGACGACGGTGACGACGCCGACGATCGTCACGCCTGCGGGCATCAGCACGGTCGATTTCCTCCGCCGAGGCGGAGACTGCGAACGCGGCCGTGGCCGAGCTGAAGAAGCAGAACGTCGAGACGATCATCGTCCTGCTCCACGAGGGCGGCAACGTCTCACGGCCGGTAACGGCGCCGGTGCGGCGCCCGGGCAGGAGGCGGTCAACAGCTGCGTCAACCCGACGGGCGCCCTGCCCCCGATCGTCGCGGCGATGGACGACGAGATCGACGTCGTCGTCACCGGCCACACGAACTGGGCCGTCAACTGCGTGATCGACGGCAAGGTCGTGACCGGAGCCGCTTCGCAGCGGCGGCTGATCACCGACATCGACCTCAAGGTCAGTCGCGCGACGAAGGACGTCGTCGGCCGCGATCTCGGTGAACAACCACATCGTCACGCAGGACGTCGCGAAGGCGCCCGACCTGACGGCGCTGATCGCCGAGTACAACGTCTTCGCCGCTCCGATCGCGGCCCGTGTGATCGGCTCGACGACGGCTCCGATCCTCCGTGCGAACAACGCCGCGGGCGAATCGGCGCTGGGCGACGTGATCGCCGACGCACAGCTGGCGAACACGGAAGCCGCCGGTGCGCAGCTCGCGCTCATGAACCCCGGCGGGATCCGGGCGGACATCACGACCGCGGGGCCGCTCACGTACGGCGCCGCGTTCGCGGTTCAGCCGTTCAGCAACATCGTCGTGACGATGGACCTCACCGGCGCACAGATCGAAGCCGTCCTCGAGCAGCAGTTCCGGCTCAACGCTCAGGGTCAGCCGGCGAACACGATCCTGCAGGTCTCGGACGGCTTCACGTACGAGTGGAGCCTGTCCGCCGCCGTCGGGAACAAGGTCAACCCGGCGTCGATCAAGCTGAACGGGACGACGATCAGCCCGACAACGACGTACCGGGTGACGGTGAACAGCTTCCTCGCCACGGGGGCGACGGCTTCACCGTGCTCAACGACGGCACGAACCGCACCTTCGGCGACGACGACCTCGTCGCGCTGGAGGAGTACTTCGCGGCCAACTCGCCCGTCGCTCCAGGCCCGCAGAACCGCATCACGCGGATTCCGTAGCGCCTGCTTCACGGTGGGGGCGGCTTCGGCCGCCCCCACCGCTCTCTGTAGCTTCGAGAGATGCAGACCTCCCGCTTCCGCGACGGCGTGGTCGCGGGCCTGCCGCTCGCGCTCGCGCCGCTCCTCTTCGGGGCCGCGTTCGGCGTGCTCGCGATCGACGCGGGGATGGGCTGGGCGCCGGCCGTCGTCATGTCCGCGACGACGTTCGCCGGCTCTGCGCAGTTCGCCGCCGCCTCGATCCTGGACACGGGTGGCGGCGCGCTCGCGGCCATCGTCGCCGCGTTGCTCCTGAACGCGCGCTACGCGCCCCTCAGCATCGCCGTGGCCTCGATCTTCCCCGGCTCGACGCGCCGCCGGCTGCTCGAGTCGCAGCTGATCGTGGACGAGTCGTGGGCGCTCGCGGGCCGCAGCGGGCGCTTCGAGTACGGCGTCCTCGTCGGAGTCGGCGTCCTCTTCTGGTTGCTCTGGGTCGGGGGCACCGCGATCGGCACCGTCGTCGGCGATCTCCTCGACCCGGAGGCGATCGGGCTCGACGCCGCCTTCCCGGCCCTGTTCCTCGCGCTGCTCGTGCCCTACCTGCGGACGCGCCGCGCGATCGCCGCCGCGCTGACCGCGGCCGCGATCACCCTCGTGCTGATCCCCGTCGCGCCGGCGGGGTTGCCGATCGTCGCCGCCAGCCTCGCCTGCCTGTGGGGGCTGCGCCGGTGAGCGTCGCCTGGCTGGTCGTGCTCGCCGTCGGTGCGGTCACCGTGCTCCTCAAAGCCGCAGGGCCCGTCTTCCTCGGCAAGCGAGAGCTGCCGCCGCGGGTGCTCGCGCTCGTCGACGTGCTCGCCCCGGCGATGCTCGCTGCGCTCGTCGTGACGCAGGCGGTGGGCGGGGACGAGGAGATCGTCCTCGACGAGCGCCTGGCCGGGATCGCGGTCGCCGGCGTGGCGATCGTCCTGCGGGCGCCGCTCCTCGTCGTGATGGTCGCCGCCGCCGCGACGGCCGCGCTGCTTCGGCTGGTCTTCTAGGCCAGCGCGGACTGCACGGCATCGATCAGGTCGGCATGCGTGTACGGCTTGTAGACGATCCCGTTCGCGCCCAGCTCGAGCGCCCGGCTCGTCCGCTCGGGCTCCGCCGAGCCACCGGTCATCAGCACGACGGGCAGATCGGGGTGGAGGTCGCGGAGCTCGTTCAGGAGCTCGACGCCCGTCAGCCCCGGCATGACGACGTCCGTGACGACGAGGTCGATGCGCTCCTGCTCCAGCAGCTCGAGCGCCCCCTTCGCATCGGGCACGCTGACGACGTCGTGGCCGGCGCGCTTCAGCACCTGCACCGTCAGGTCGCGCACGAGCTGCTCGTCGTCCACCACGAGGATCCGGCTCACTTGCGCGCCTCCGCCGGCAGTCGCAGCTCGCCCGCGCCGGCCACGGTCGCGACGGCGTCGGCGCCGTCCTGTGAGACCACGAGCTCGACGGTGTCGCCGCGCTCGGCGGTGGCGAGCACGTCGAGCAGCAGGTCGACGAGCGTGGAGGAGACGGCTCCCGGCGCCGCCAGGACCTCGGGCTCGGACTCGCGGCGCACGGAGAGCTCGACGTCGCGCACGGCGCTGACCCGACGCACGAGCCCGACCGCGGCGTCGGCGAAGTCGCCGAGCGCGAGCCGCGACGGCGGCAGGTGCTGGTCACGCGCGAAGCGCTGGAGCGCCCGGACGATCTCGGCGATCTCGAGCCCCGTCGCGTGGACGAGCTCGAGCCGTCCGTGCTGCTTCGTGCCCGCCTCGGCGTCGGCGAGCGCGAACTCGGCGCTGCCCACGAGGGCGAGCAGCGGGTTCGCGATCTCGTGCAGCGCCCCGCGCGTCAGCCGGCCGAGTGTCACGAGCCCGCGTTCGTCCCCCGTCGACAGGTCCATCCCGCTCACGCCTCTATGATCCACCAGACGGGGCGCCCGGGCGCGCGCGGTGTGTCCGGCAAGCGTTCTCGAGAGTGCCCCCGACGGAGGCCGACCACACCAGGATGAGCCACGGCGAGCCCACTACCTGCCTCGTCGCCGACGACCATCCGGCCGTCGTCGAGGCGGTCGCCGACGTCCTCGGTGAGAACGGGATCTCGGTCGCCGGCCGCGCACGCGACGGCCACGATGCGGCGGAGCAGATCGAGGCGTCGCACCCGGACGTCGCGCTGCTCGACCTGCGCATGCCGGGGCTGTCGGGGATCGAGGTCGCGCGCCAGGTCGGCCGCTCCTCTCCCGACACCGCCGTGATCCTGTACACGGCCTTCGGCGACCGCGCGCTCCTGACCGAGGCGATGGACGCCGGCGCCCGCGGCTTCGTGCTGAAAGAGGCGCCGCTCGCCGAGGTCGTCCGTGCAGTCGAGCTCGTCGCCGCCGGGCGCACGTACGTCGATCCCGTGCTCGCGGGCGTGCTCTCGAGCTCGGCCGCCACGGAGAAGATGTCGAAGCTGACCCAGCGCGAGCGCGACGTGCTCCGGCTGCTCGCGGACGGGATGTCGAACGAGGAGATCGGCAAGGCGCTCTTCATCTCCCCCGAGACGGTCCGGACGCACGTGCGCAAGGCGATGGCGAAGCTCGACGCGGACACACGCACGCAGGCCGTCGCGACGGCGCTCCGCCAGAGCCTGATCGCCTAGGGCGATGCCTAGGGCCGCTTGGGCTTGAGGCGCTTGACCGAGGCGAGCGTGCGCGGCGCCCCGATCAGGTTGGCCAGGAGCGCGCGGAACTCGGCCGCCGGCATCGACGCCGACTCGTCGGAGCGCGACTCGGGCCGGTAGGAGCTCTGCTGCGAGGGCCAGTACGCCCACGCGAGCATCGAGGAGAAGCGCTCGCAGCCGTAGGCGTTGTGGGCCAGGCCGGACTGCTCGTAGCACCACGCCTGCGCTCCGAGCTCCTCGCGGAGGACGCTGCGGTGCTCCGCATGGAGCACGAAGAAGTCCACCTGGTGTGCGTACTCGTCCATCACGGTCGGCCAGGCGAACCGGCCGGTGTCGAGCAGCCCGCCGTCGAGCCAGACGTGCCCCGGGGTCGAGCGCGACGTGCCGTACGCGCCGACGTGGACCGTCACCTGGCGCTTCACGACGTTCCAGTCGAACGAGCTGGCGTCGAGCGCGGCGCCCACCTGCGCCTGCTGACGGGCCGTGCCGCCGTCGAAGACGTAGTCCCCGCCGCCGGCGAGCGCGCTGCCGGGCGGCAGGAGGCCGAGCAGGCAGACGAGAGGGAGGCGGACTCGCCGCGGCATCGTGCCTCTTTCGTCGGCTCGGCAGGCGTCGGCCGGGATTCACGCTCCCGCTCTGCGCACAACCCTTCGGCGTCGTCGCCCTCACCCGTTTCGGGGATGGCTCTGCTCAGCCGGCGGGCGCAGCACCGCGAACTGATCGGTGATCTCGAGCTCGCGCGCCCGGAAGCGGTAGAGCTCGGCCGGCCGACCGCCTGCGCGCCCGGGATCGCGGCGCCCGCCCGCAGGCACCAGCACGTTCCGCCGGAGCAGCACGCGCTTCAGGTTGGTGGCGGACACGTCGTGGCCGAGCGCCGCCACATACAGGCCGCGCAGCTCGGGCAGCGTGAACACGGAGGGCGCGAGCGCAAAGCCGATGTTGGTGTACGACAGCTTCGCGCGCAGCCGCTCCCGCCCGGCCAGCACGATCTCGGCGTGGTCGAACGCGAGCCGCGGCAGGGCGTCGACCGTGTGCCAGGCCGTGTCGCTCGGGAGCCGCGGGTCGACGTCCGTCGGAACCAGGCCGAGGTACGCGGTCGCGAGCTCCCAGCGGCCGGGGCTGCGGCCGGGATCGCTCCAGGTTCCGAGCTGCTCGGCGTGCGCGAGCTCGGCGACGTCGACCTTCGCGGCCAGGTGGCGCCGGATCGAGTCGTCGAGCGTCTCACCGCGCGCGAGCAGGCCGCCGGGGAGCGCCCACGCACCCGCGAACGGCTCGCGGGCGCGCTCCCAGAGCAGCGCCCGCAGCTGCCCTTCGCGGACGCTGAGGACGACGGCGAGCGCCGAGTGCTCGGGGGCGGAGCGACGTGGCTCGGGGGGTGTGGTAGACTCGGTCGACAGTTTACGCCTCTGAGGCTAAAACCCTACCGAAAGGTCGACCACGATGCTGCGTGCGACTCCTCTGGCTCTGTTCGCCGCCCTCTTGGCCGGCCTCGTGCTCGCCGGCTGCGGTGGCTCCGACGAGGAGACCACGACGACGACCGCTGCGCCCGGCACGACGACCGAGCCGGAGGCGGCGCTCCGCGTCGGCCTGATCACCGATCTGGGCCAGCTCGACGACGACGGCTTCAACGAGCTCGCCTTCCGCGGCGTCACGCGGGCCGAGGAGGAGCTCGGGATCGAGGGGCGTGTGGTCGAGTCGGCTTCGGCCGCGGACTACATCCCGAACATGAGCTCGCTCGCGCGGCAGGGCTACGACCTGATCATCGGGGTCGGCTTCGCGCAGGGCGACGCGATCGGGCAGGTCGCCCAGCGCTACCCCGACACGCAGTTCGCGATCATCGACGTCGACCACGAGTTCGTGCCCGGCAAGCCGGCCAACGTGCAGGGCCTGTTGTTCCGCGAGGAGGAGGTCGGCTACCTCGTCGGCTATCTCGCCGGTCTCGAGGAGAAGCGGCGGGAAGGACCCGACTCGATCAGCGCTGTCGGCGGCTTCAAGGAGCCGCCGGTCGACCGCTTCATCGCGGGCTATCGTGCCGGCGCGCTGAGCGCCTCACCCGGGATCGAGGTGACCTGGAACTACTCCCAGGACTGGGATGACCAGGCCAAGTGCAAGGAGCTCGCCCTGAACCAGATCGCCGCCGGCTCCGGGGTCGTCTTCCAGGTCGCAGGGGGCTGCGGGCTCGGCGCGCTGAATGCCGCCGGCGAGCGCGACGCCTGGGGGATCGGCGTCGACGCCGACCAGTCGCACCTCGGCCCGCACATCCTCACGAGCGCCCAGAAGGGCGTCGACTCGGCCGTCTTCCTGACCATCCAGTCGTTGCTCGACGGCGAGTGGGAGGGCGGTGGCAACGCCACCTTCGGCCTCGCCGAGGAGGGCGTCGGCCTCGGTACCGTCAGCCCCGAGGTGCCGGAGGAGGACGTGGCCGCGGTCGAGGCGATCGAGCAGCGGATCGCGGACGGCGAGATCGCCGACATCCCGACGACCGTCGGCAAGAGCTAGGCCGAAACCGCCACCACCACCGGGGCCGCGCTCGGCGAGCGCCCTGCCGTTTCCGTCTGCGCGAATGCGGAAGGGAACCGACGTGCCAGACGAAGCAGACGCGGCGGCGACGCTGACCGAGCTGCAGGCTCGGTTCGTCCAGGACCCGAACTACGCCGTCGTGGCTGCGCTGCGCGAAGACGGCTCGCCCCATCAGACGGTGATCTGGGTGGACTGGGACGCCGAGCACGTGCTGCTGAACCTGAACCAGGAGCGGGCGAAGCTCCGCTACCTGCGGAACGACCCGCGCCTTTCCGTGCTGGTCCTGCACCGCGACGATCCGTACCGCTGGCTCGGAATCGACGGCGAGGTGGCCGAGATCACGACTGACGGTGCGTACGAGCACATCGTGCACCTGGCGAGCGTCTACCGCGGCCGGGCGGAGTACCGGCTGAAGCCGGGCGAGGAGCGTGTGCTCGTGAAGGTGCGGCCGCTCCGCGTCCATGCGTACGGCCTCGAGGGTTGAGGGCAGCCGGCCTGACGCTCCTGCCCGAGTGGCTTGTCCCTGTGAGCACGCGCAGAGTAGGCTCGCCGCACCTTTCGATCGCGAGGAGGGCGTCTTGAGTGTTGCCAAGGTCCAGTACAAGAACTTCGTCGGCGGCGAGTGGGTCGAGTCCGTCTCCGGCGGGACGATGGACGTGCTGAATCCCTCCACGGGCGAGACGATCGCGGAGGTGCCGCGCGGCAGCGCCGAGGACGTCGAGCGCGCCGTCGCGCAGCGCGGAAGGCGTTGCCGGACTGGCTCGCGAAGACGCCGAAGGACCGGATGGAGCTCCTGCTCGCGCTGGCCGACCTGATCGACGAGCACGCGGACGAACTGGCGAAGCTCGAGTCGCTGAACGTGGGCAAGCCGATGTCGATCGCCGTCGACGAGATGCCGTTCTCGGCCGACAACCTGCGCTTCTTTGCCGGCGCGGCGCGGACGTTGGAGGGGAAGTCCGCCGGCGAGTACGTGGAGGGCTACACGTCGATCGTCCGCCGTGAGCCGCTCGGGATCGTCGCCGGGATCACGCCCTGGAACTACCCGCTGATGATGGTCGTCTGGAAGCTCGGCCCGGCGCTCGCGGCCGGGAACTGCCAGATCCTGAAGCCGGCCGAGCAGACCCCGCTGACGACGCTCCGCTTCGCCGAGCTGGCGCAGGAGGTGCTCCCACCGGGCGTCCTGAACGTGATCACCGGTGACGGCGTCCCCGTCGGAGACGGCCTGGTGCGTCACCCGGACATCGCGCTCGTCTCGCTCACGGGCGACGTCGAGACCGGGAAGACGATCGCGCGCAACGCCGCCGACACGCTCAAGCGCGTCCATCTCGAGCTGGGTGGCAAGGCGCCCATGGTCGTGCTCGACGACGCCGATCCGGCCCAGGTGGCCGAGGCAGTCAAGATCGGCGGCTACTGGAACTCCGGCCAGGACTGCACGGCCTCCTCCCGCATCCTCGTCAGCGAGCGCATCTACGACGACGTCATGTCCGAGACCGTCAAGGTGATCGAGGCGATGAAGGTGGCCGACCCGGCCGAGGGCGACGACGTCGAGATGGGGCCGGTGATCTCGGAGGAGCAGCGCCAGCGCGTGCTCGGCTTCCTCGAGCGCCTGCCGGCCACGGCGACCGTCGTCACCGGCGGCGAATCCTTGGGCGACCGCGGCTTCTTCGTCAAGCCCACGATCGTCACGGACGTGACGCAGGACGACGAGATCGTGCAGCGCGAGGTGTTCGGGCCCGTCGTCACGGTGCAGCGCTTTGCGAACGACGACGATGCGATCGAGCTGGCGAACGGCACCCCCTACGGCCTCGCGTCGTCCGTCTTCAGCCGCGACGTCGGCCGGGCGCTGTCGGCCGCGAAGCGGCTCGAGTTCGGAACCGTCTGGGTCAACGAGCACCTGTTCCCGCTCGCGTCCGAGATGCCGCACGGCGGCTTCAAGCAGTCGGGCTACGGCAAGGACATGTCGCTCTACTCGATGGAGGAGTACACGCGCATCAAGCACGTGGCGGTCAAGCTCAGTTGACCGACGCTGCTGCGGCCGACGTTCGACTGGAAGGTGTCGTCAAGCGCTTCGACGACGTCGTCGCCGTCGACGGGATCACGCTCGAGATCCCGTCCGGTTCCTTCTTCGCGCTCCTCGGCCCCTCCGGCTGCGGCAAGACCACGACGCTGCGGATGATCGGCGGCTTCGAGGAGCCGACGGAGGGTGCGATCTTCCTCGGCGACCAGGACGTGGTCGGGCTGCCCCCGCACCGTCGCGACGTGAACACGGTCTTCCAGAGCTACGCGCTCTTCCCGCACCTGAGCATCTTCGAGAACGTCGGCTTCGGCCTGCGCCGGCGAGGTCTCAAGGGGGAAGATCTGAAGGGGCGCGTCCGCGAGATCCTGCGGCGCGTCGGGCTCGAGGGCTACGACGCGCGCAAGCCGCGCCAGCTCTCGGGCGGCCAGCAGCAGCGCGTCGCGCTCGCGCGGGCCCTCGTGAACAACCCGCGTGTCCTGCTGCTCGACGAGCCGCTCGGGGCGCTCGACCTGAAGCTCCGGAAGCAGATGCAGCTCGAGCTGAAGGCGCTCCAGCAGGACTTCGCGATGACCTTCGTGCACGTGACGCACGACCAGGACGAGGCGATGACGATGGCCGACACGATCGCGATCATGAACCGCGGCCGGATCGAGCAGCTCGGCCCGCCGGAGGCACTGTACGAGCGGCCCGCGACGGCGTTCGTGGCCGGGTTCCTGGGGGCCTCGAACCTCCTGCCCGGCACCGTTGCCGGGCCGGGGCGCGTGCAGCTCGACGCGGGCGCCGAGGTGCGGGTCCCGCCCGAGCACCTGAACGGGCGCACCGGCCGCGTCGCGGTGGGCATCCGGCCCGAGAAGCTCCGGCTCGGCGCGCCCACCGACGAGGAGAACAGCCTCGCCGGGACGGTGCGCGACTCGGCCTACGTCGGCGTCTCCACCCAGCTCGTCGTGAAGACCGCGGCGGGTACCGTCACCGTCTACCTCCAGAACGACCGGCCGGGCACCCCGCGGCCCCAGCCCGGCGACGCCCTGATCCTGAGCTGGTCGCCGGAGGCGACCTTCGTCACCCAACCCCCCGAGGAGGATGCGGCATGAATCGATTCCTGACCCGCCGGCAACTGCTCGAGCGTGCGGCGCTCGGCGGTGCGGCGCTCTCCGTTCCCGGCCTGCTCGCCGCCTGCGGCGGGAGCGGCGGGATCGAGGGCACAGCCACGACGACCGGCGCTGCGGCCGGGACGACCGGAGCGAAAGCGCTCGCGGACAAGCTGACGATCTCGAACTGGACGCTCTACATCGACGTCGACGAAGAGACGGACGAGCGCCCGACGCTGAACCAGTTCACGCAGGAGACGGGCGTCGAGGTCGACTACATCGAGGACGTGCAACGACAACGACGAGTGGTTCGGGAAGAACCAGGCAGCGCTGAAGGCCGGCAACTCGATCGGTCGCGACCTCACCGTGCTGACCGACTGGATGGCCGCGCGGATGGTGCGGCTCGGCTACGTCGAGAAGCTCGACAGCGACGCGATCCCGAACGCGTCCAACCTCGTCTCCGCGCTCGCGAGCCCCAGTTGGGACCCGAATCGCGAGTACTCGCTGCCGTGGCAGTCCGGGCTGACGGGGATCGGATACGACCCCGAGCGGTACGGCGGCGAGATCACGTCGATCCAGCAGCTGCTCGAGGATCCGAAGCTGAAGGGCAAGGTGTCGATGCTCACCGAGATGCCCGACACGATGGGCCTCGTCATGCAGGACGGCGGCGCCGACCCGACGAGCGTGGACAAGGCCGCCTTCGACAAGGCGCTCGCGCGCGTCCAGGCCGCGGTCGACAGCGGACAGATCCGCCAGTTCACGGGCAACGACTATGCGCCGCTGCTGGCTCGCGGCGACGTCTGGGCCTGCGTCGCCTGGTCGGGCGACATGGTGCAGCTCCAGCTCGACAACCCGAATCTGCAGTTCGTCGTGCCTGAGGCGGGCGGGATGATCTGGACGGACAACATGCTGATTCCGACCGGCGGCGACATCTTCACCGCCTCGACCTTCATGAACTTCGTCTACGACCCGAAGGTCGCGGCGCAGATCGAGGCGTACGTCAACTACATCTGCCCGGTCGAAGGCGCCGACGAGGAGATCCGCGCGCTCGACGCGTCGCTGGCCGACAACGAGTTGATCTTCCCGAGCGAGGAGACGCTCGCGAACGTGAAGATCTTCGACGCCGAAGCGGCGGACGACCCCGAGTACAAGAGCGCGTTCCAGGCGGTGATCGGCGCCTGAGCTTCATCCACCGCCACAAAGGGCTCGTCCCCTACCTCCTGCTCGCTCCGGGACTGGCCTTCCTCGCCCTCTTCTTCGTCGTGCCGACCTACTACCTGGCGAACACCTCGCTCCAGGAGGGGTCGGTCGACGTGGGCTACTCGTTCACGTGGGCCTGGTCGAACTACTCCGACGCGATCTCCACCTACCACGAGCAGTTCGTCCGCTCGCTCGTGTACGCGGGGATCGCGACGGTGCTGGCGTTCCTGATCTCGCTACCCGCTCGCGTACTGGATCGCCTTCCGCGGCGGGCGCTGGAAGAGCTTCCTGCTGCTGCTCGTGATCGCCCCGTTCTTCGTCACCTACCTGATCCGGACGCTCGCCTGGCAGACGATCCTCTCCGACGAGGGGCTCGTGCTCGACGTGCTGACGGGGATCGGGATCGTGGAGGACGGGGGCCGGCTGCTCGCGACCTCGACCGCCGTCGTGGCGGGGATCACCTACAACTTCCTGCCCTTCATGGCGCTCCCGCTCTACGCGAGCCTGGAGCAGATCGACGCGCGCCTCATCGAGGCGGCCGAGGACCTGTACGCGAGCAAGGTGCAGGCCTTCCTGCGCGTGACGCTGCCGCTCTCGCTGCCGGGCGTCTTCGCCGGCACGCTGCTCACCTTCATCCCGGCCGCGGGCGACTTCATCAACGCCGAGCTGCTCGGAACCCCGCAGCAGTCGATGATCGGCAACGTGATCCAGTCGAAGTTCCTCGTGATCACGGACTACGGCCAGGCGGCGGCGCTCTCGTTCATCCTGATGGCGGCGATCCTGATCGCCGTGCTCGCCTACAGCCGGGCGCTCGGAACGGACCGGTTGACGCGATGAGGATGCTGCGGCGCCACGCGCTGACCGCGTTCGCGCTGCTGCGCGCTGGCGTATCTGCTGCTGCCGATCGCGGTCGTCGTCCTCTTCTCCTTCAACGACCCCGTCGGCCGCTTCAACTACACCTGGTCGGGCTTCACGCTCGACCACTGGGCCGACCCGTTCGGTGTGCCGGGGCTCTCGGAGGCGATGCGCGCGAGCATCGAGATCGCGATTCTCTCCTCGCTGGCCGCGACCGTGCTGGGGACGCTGATCGCGCTCGCGCTCGTGCGCTACGCCTTCCGCGGCCGCGGCGCCACCAACCTCTTCATCTTCCTGCCCATGACGACGCCGGAGATCGTGCTCGGCGCCTCGCTGCTGACGCTCTTCCTCAACCTCGGTGTCGCAACCGGCTTCTGGACGATCGTGCTGGCGCACATCATGTTCAACATCTCGTTCGTGGTCGTGACCGTGCGGGCGCGCCTCGTCGGCTTCGACCGGCACCTGGAGGAGGCGGCGATGGACCTCGGCGCGAACGAGTGGACGACGTTCATGCGCGTGACGCTGCCGTTGATCGCGCCGGGGATCATGGCCGGGGGGCTGCTCGCGTTCGCGCTCTCCATCGACGACTTCGTGATCACCCAGTTCAACTCCGGCTCGACGATCACGTTCCCGCTCTACGTGTACGGCGCCGCCCGCGTGGGCGTCCCGCCGCAGGTAAACGTGCTCGGCACGCTGATCTTCCTGGTCGCCGCCGGACTGATGCTCGCGACCGTCATCATCCAGAATCGCCGCGCGAAAGGACACGCATGACGACGACGAGCACGACCACCACCTCAGCCGACCTGCAGCAGCTCGCCAAGGACCACCTCTGGCTCCACTTCACGCGGATGGGCGGGTACCGCGACGCCGAGGTGCCGATCATCGTCCGGGGCGAGGGCTGCTACCTCGAGGACGCGAACGGCAAGCGCTACCTCGACGCGCTGGCCGGGCTCTTCGCCGTCCAGCTCGGCTACTCGCACGGCGACGAGATCGGCCGGGCCGCGCACGAGCAGATGAAGGAGCTGCCGTTCTACACGAACTGGTCGTACGCGCATCCGCGCGCGATCGAGCTCGCGGCGGAGATCGCGTCGCTCACGCCGGGCGACCTGAACCGCGTCTTCTTCGTCTCCGGCGGGTCGGAGGCGGTCGAGTCGGCCTGGAAGCTCGCCCGCCAGTACCACGCCGCGCGCGGCGAGCGCCGCTGGAAGGCGATCGCCCGCCGTACCGCCTACCACGGCACGACGATGGGCGCGCTCTCGATCAACGGGATCGCGGCGCTCAAGAACGAGTACGAGCCGCTCGTCCCCGACGCGCTGCACGTGCGGAACACGAACCGCTACCACCGGCCGCCCGAGGAGACGGAGGCGGAGTTCACGGCCTTCCTGCTCGACGACCTGGAGTCCACGATCGTGGCGGCCGGGCCGTCGACCGTCGCGATGGTGATCATGGAGCCGGTGCAGAACGCGGGCGGCTGCTTCACGCCGCCGGCCGGCTACTTCGCCGGCGTGCGCGAGCTCTGCGACCGCTTCGGGATCCTGCTCTGCGCGGACGAGGTGATCACCGGCTTCGGGCGCACGGGGCGATGGTTCGCCTCCGAGACCTACGACATCCAGCCCGACCTGATCACCTCGGCGAAGGGGCTCTCCTCGGCCTACGCCGCGATCGGCGCCGTCATCGCCCATGACCGCGTGATGGAGCCGTTCCTCGAGGGGCGCGCGAGCTTCACGCACGGGATCACCTTCGGCGGGCATCCCGTCATGGCGGCGATCGCGCTGAAGAACATCGAGATCATGAAGCGCGAGCGCGTCGTCGAGCACGTCGACGAGACCCAGGACCGGTTCCGCGCCACGCTCGCGCAGCTGCTCGACCTGCCGATCGTCGGGGATCTTCGGGGGACGGGCTTCTTCTACGCGCTCGAGCTCGTCAAGGACAAGGAGACCCGCGCGACGTTCACCGACAAGCACAAGGAGACCCGCGCGGCGTTCACCGACGAGGAGTCCGAGTCGCTCCTGCGCGGCTTCCTCTCCGGCGAGCTCTTCGCGCGCGGCCTGATCTGCAGGGCGGACGACCGCGGCGACCCGGTGGTGCAGATCTCGCCGCCGCTCGTGGCCACGCAGGCGGAGTTCGACGAGATCGCCGGCACGCTCGGGGACGTGCTCGCCGAGGCCGGACGGCGGGTCGGGTTGGGTTAGCGTCCCGCAAGAGTGCGGTTAACCGCACCCTTGCCGACTCCGCGAGACCGGCTAGGCTCGTGCGATGACCAGCCAGGGAGGACCGATGCACAACGGCAATACCGGCCCCGTCGTCGTCGCCACGGACGTCACCCGCCGCTACGGCGCCGGCGACACCGCCGTCGATGCGCTCCGCGGCGTCTCGCTCGAGATCGACGCAGGGAAGCTCACCGCCGTCATGGGCCCCTCGGGCTCCGGCAAGTCGACCTTGATGCACATCCTCGCCGGGCTGGACAAGCCGACCTCGGGCTCCGTCTCGATCGCCGACACCGAGATCACGACGCTGAAGGACAGCGACCTGACCAAGCTGCGGCGCCGGCACATCGGCTTCGTCTTCCAGTTCTTCAACCTGCTCCCGATGCTGACCGCGGAGGAGAACATCGTCCTGCCGCTCTCGATCGCAGGTGCGAAGCCGGACGCCGCGTACTTCGACGATCTGATCGGCAAGGTCGGCCTCCGCGACCGGCTCCACCACCGGCCCTCCGAGCTCTCGGGCGGACAGCAGCAGCGCGTGGCGATCGCGCGCGGGCTCGTCTCGCGCCCCACGGTGCTCTTCGCCGACGAGCCGACCGGCAACCTCGACTCGACCACGAGCCACGAGATCCTCGACCTGATGCGATCCTCGGTGGACGCCTACGGCCAGACGATGGTGATGGTCACGCACGACCCGCGCGCAGCCGCGATCGCCGACCGAGTGCTCTTCCTCGCAGACGGCCTGATCGTCAGGGACATCCCTCGCTCGAGCCAGGGAGACATCCTCGCCGCGATGAACGAGCTCACGACAGCGGCGTGACCCGCTTCGCGCTGAAGGGCCTGCTGGGGCGCAAGCTCCGCACCGCGCTGACGGCGATCGCGATCGTCCTCGGCGTCACGATGGTGAGCGGCACGTACGTGCTCACCGACTCGATCGACAAGGCGTTCGACTCGATCTTCACCGAAGTGCGCGAAGGCTCGAACGTCGTCGTCAGCGGCAAGTCGGCCTTCGACCTCTCGGACGGCAGCGGCGCGACCGCACCCTCGTTCGACGAGTCCGTGCTCGACGACGTCCGCGGCGTCGACGGCGTGCAGGCGGCCGAGGGCAGCGTCGACAGCGAGACGGCGCAGTTCATCGGCGAGGACGGCAAGGCGATCGTCTACGGCGGCGCGCCGAACCTCGGCTTCTCGATCGCGGACGGCGACTCGCAGTTCAACCCGCTCACGCTCGTCGAGGGAGCCTGGCCGGGGCCGGGCGAAGTGGTCGTCGACGAGTCCACGGCCGACAAGGAGGACTTCGCCGTCGGTGAGGAGATCGGCGTCCAGGCAGCAGGCCCCGCCGAGCGGCTGCGCATCTCCGGGATCATCACGTTCGGCTCCGCCTCCTCGCTCGGCGGAGCGACCCTCGCCGGCTTCGACCTGCCGACGGCGCAGCGGCTCTTCGACAAGGAGGGCAAGCTCGACGAGATCGCCGTCGCGGCGCGCGCGGGCGTCTCCGACCAGCAGCTGATCGACGAGATCCGCCCGGTGCTGCCGGACAACACCCAGGTGATCTCGGCGGCGCAGCAGTCGGAGGAGGACGCGGCCGACACGAACGAGTTCATCACCTTCCTGCAGGGCTTCCTGCTCGCGTTCGCAGGCATCGCGCTCTTCGTCGGCAGCTTCGTGATCGCGAACTCGCTCTCGATCACGATCGCCCAGCGGACGCGCGAGTTCGCGACGATCAGGACGCTGGGCGGCTCGCGGCGGCAGGTGCTCGTGTCGATCGTGATCGAGGCGCTCGTCGTCGGGATCCTCGCCTCGCTCGCCGGCCTCTTCCTCGGCCTCGGCCTGGCGCGGCTGCTCTTCCAGCTCTTCGACGCGGTCGGCTTCACGCTCCCGAACAGCGGCCTCGTCTTCGAGACGCGGACGATCGTCGTGTCGCTGCTCGTCGGCGTGCTCGTGACCCTCCTCGCCAGCCTGCGCCCGGCGGTGCGCGCCACGCGCGTTCCGCCGATCGCCGCCGTGCGCGAGGGGGCGACGCTGCCCGAGTCGCGCTTCGCCCGCTTCCGCACGGTGGGCTCGATCGCCCTCACCGCGCTCGGTTTTGCCGCGCTCGCCTACGGGCTCTTCGGGAGGGTCTGGGGACGACGCAGCTGCTCACCTGGATGGGGCTGGGCGCGCTGCTGATCTTCCTCGGCGTCGCGCTCTTCGCCCAGCGGATCGTGCGCCCGTTCGCGCAGCTGCTCGGCTGGCCGGCGACGCGCATCGGCGGCGTCGCCGGGAAGCTCGCGCGCGACAACGCGCGGCGGAACCCGCAGCGGACCGCCTCGACGGCCTCCGCGCTGATGATCGGCCTCGCGCTCGTCACGCTCGTGGCGGTGCTCGCACAGGGGATCACGTCCACCTTCCGCGGCGCGGTCGAGGACATCTTCACCTCCGACTACGCGATCACCGCGCAGAACAACTTCTCGCCGATCCCGACGAGCGCAGCGGAGGCGGCCGAAGACGCCCCGGGGGTCGAGGCGGTCGCGAGCGTGCGCACCGGCGAGGCGCGGATCTTCGACTCGAACGAGTTCGTGACCGCCGTCGACGAGGCCGCCGCCGACGCGATCACGCTCGACTGGATCGACGGCTCGCAGCAGGTGTTCTCGGAGCTGGGCCCCGACGGGGCGTTCATCGCCGACGACTACGCCGAGGACCACGGCCTCTCGGTCGGATCTCCGATCACGATCCTGACGCCGTCGGGCGAGGAGGTCGGCCTCGAGATCAAGGGCATCTTCGACCCACCGTCCGGAGGCTCGCCGTTCGGCACCGTGACCTTCTCGAGCGAGCTCTTCGACGATCTGTACGAGTCGCCGCGCAACCTCTACTCGTTCGTGAAGATGGACGGCGGCGTCACCGACGCGAACACGGAGGCGCTCACGGCCGCCCTCGTCGACTTCCCGAACGCGAAGGCGCAGACGCGCGACGAGTTCGTCGACAACCAGATCGGCGCGCTCAGCTCGATCCTGAACATCCTCTACGTCCTGCTCGCCCTCTCCGTGGTCGTGTCCCTCTTCGGCATCGTGAACACGCTCGTCCTGACGGTCTTCGAGCGCACGCGCGAGATCGGGATGTTGCGCGCCGTCGGGATGACGCGGCGCCAGACGCGCCGGATGATCCGCCACGAGAGCATCATCACGGCCCTGATCGGCGGCCTGCTCGGGATCGCGCTCGGGATCGTCCTCGGCGGCCTGCTCGTCGCCCGCGTCGACTTCATCGAGTTCTCGCTCCCGACGACGCCAGATCATCGTCTTCGCCCTCCTGACGATCGTCGTCGGGATCATCGCGGCGATCTTCCCGGCCCGCCGCGCGGCCAAGCTGAACCCGCTCGAAGCCCTCCAGTACGAATAGGCCGGCGGCCCACCTAGCCCGCCTGCGACGCTGCCGTCGGCGAGTAACGACGTCGTGTCACTTGGGTAGGCTCGCGGCGTGCGCGGCACGCTGTGCGACGTCGGGCCCCGGGCGGGCTCCAGAACGAGCCGGAGACGCTCGAGCCGGCCGTTCGTGCGGAGCTCGTGCGCAGGCTGGCGGCCGCAGGGCTGCCGCGGATCGAGGCGGCCAGCTTCGTCGACCCGCAGCGCGTGCCGCAGATGGCGGGCGCCGAGGAGGTGGTCGCGGGCGTCGGGGAGGTGGAGGCCGAGCTCGCCGGCCTCGTCCTGAACGAGCGCGGCTACGAGCGGCTCGCGGCGACCGCGCTCGACCGCGTCAACGTCACCCTCGCCGCGACGGACAGCTTCAACCGCCGCAACGGAAACGCGTCGCTGGCCGAGGCGACGGAGCGGGTCGAGCGGATCCTCGGGGCGGCGGCGCTGCCGACGACGGTGACGATCAGCTGCTCGTTCGGGTGCCCGTTCGAAGGTGAGGTCGACCCGGGCGTGGTCGCGACCTGGCGGCGCGGCTCACGGCGGCGGGCGCCGGCGAGGTCGTCCTCGCGGACACGATCGGCGTCGCGACGCCCGGGCGCGGTGAAGGCCCTCGTCGGCGCGGCGGACCGGTGGCCGCCGGAGGCCATTTCCACGACACGCGTCACACGGGGGTCGCGAATGCGTGGGCGGCTCTCGAGGCCGGCGCGACGCTGCTCGACGCATCGGTCGGCGGGCTCGGCGGCTGCCCCTTCGCGCCGCGCGCGACCGGCAACGTCGCGACCGAGGACGTCCTCTACCTGCTCGGCCGCGAGGGGGTGGAGACGGGCGTCGACCTCGAGGCGCTGATCGCCGTCGCGCGTCTGGTTGGAGGAGTTGCTCGGGCGCGAGCTGCCGGGCCGCGTCTACCGCGCCGGCGACGTTCCCTGCGTAGTGGTCTACGCGGGAAGCTTCTGGGCCGCGAAGCGGCCCCTTTAGGGTATCTTTTTCGCGCGATGAGCGTCCGCTTCCGCGGATGCTCATCTTGCGCCCGCTAGATCAGCAGCGCCTGATCGAGCCGCAGGCGCGGTCGATCGGGACGACGCGGCTGGTGGTCGTGACGCCGACGAGGCGACCCGACTCGTCGAAGACGGGCGCGCCGGGGACCGGTCGGCCCTTCAGCCCCCAGATCGCGGCCTGCCGGGACTCGGTCACCACGAAGATGGCCGAGCCGGCGGGCGTCGCGGCGACGAGCGCGTCACCCTTCTGCACGGGAGCGGCCCGCCGCTGCTGCCACAGCGGCCGCGCGACGTCGCCCTCGACGCGGACGAGCCCGAGCCCCGAGCGCCGGTTCGTGCGCACGAGCTTCCCGTCGAGAGCGCGCGTGCCGATCTCGACCCTGACCCTCCGGTCCGGGCCGGTCTGCCAGCCGCCGGCGGGGCGCGCGGTGACGACCAGGCTGAGACCGTTCGCAGTCCAGGCGACGAAGCCCGCCGAGTCGCCGATCGAGACGACGCTGCGGCCGCCGCGTGCGGCGATCGTGCCGAGCGCGAGGTCAGACGAGGTGGGGGCGAGCGGCCCGGTGCTCGGAGGCGCGACCGTTGCGGGCGCCGCCTCGCCGGTCGGGTCGGTGCCCGTCGACGAGCTGCCAGCCGACGACGAGGGCCGTGACGTACAGGACGAGCGCGACCCCTGCCTTCCAGCTCGGCGTGTTCCGGCGGCGCTGGCGCGGGAACGACGCTGCTTCCATGAGCGTTTCTGGCCCGTTTGCAGGGGAGTCAAACGCTCAGGCGATCCCGATCACGCCTGCGCGGGCGAGGTCGTCGATCTCGGCCGCGTCGTAGCCGGCCTCGCGCAGGATCTCCGCGGTGTGCTCGCCGAGGAGCGGTGGCGCCGAGCGGTGGTGCACGCGAGCGCCGTCCAGCGAGAGGGGCAAGGCAGGCAGGCGCAGGTCGGGGATCGTCGGGTGCTCGAGCGGCTGCAGCAGCTCGAGCGCCTCGGTCTGTGGCGAGTGCGAGCACGTCGGCCACGTCGGCCACCGGCGCCACGGGCACCCCGGCGCGCGTCAGCCGCTCGCGCCATTCGGCGTTGCCGGCCCGCGCGAGCTCGGTCTCGAGCAGTGCGACCAGGGCGTCGCGATTCGCGACGCGGTCGGGGTTCGTGCGGAAGCGGGGATCGGCGCCGAGCTCCGGCACGCCGAGCTCCCGGCAGAGGAGCGCGAAGAGGCGGTCGTTCCCGGCGGCCACCATCAGCTCGCCGTCGCCCGTGCGCAAGACCTCGTAGGGCGCGACCATGGGGAAGCGGGTGCCCTGGCCGCGTCGGGATCGTGCCGTCGGCGAGGTGGCCGGCGAGGTGGTAGCCGATCGCTGCGAGCGCGGTCTCGTACAGGGAGACGTCGACGACCCGTCCGGCGCCGGTCTGCGTGCGCTCGAGCAGCGCGGAGAGGATCCCGAGCGCGGCCCACGTCCCCGTGCCCTGGTCGATGAGCGACGAGCCGACGCGCACGCCGGGGCGGCCGGGCTCGCCCGTCATCGAGATCAGGCCGCCCGCGGCCTGCATCAGGGCGTCGTAGCCCGGCTCCTCCCGCAGCGGCCCGACGTGGCCGTAGGCGCCGATCGAGCAGTAGACGAGTCTCGGGTTGCGTTCCCGCAGTTCGTCCGGCTCCGAGGCCGAGCCGATCCGCGAGCCCCGGACGCAGGCTCTGGAGGAAGACGTCGGCGTCGGCTCGCGAGCCGCAGCACGACGTCGCGGCCGGCCGGCTCGCGCGAGCGAGCACGCGAGCGAGCGCTTCGACGCGTTCACGGAGAGGAACATCGCGCCCTCGTCGCCCCAGAAGGGCGGGCCCCACGCGCGGGCGTCGTCGCCGGTGTCCGGGCGCTCCACCTTGACGACGTCGGCGCCGAGCGAGCCGAGGATCTCGGCGCAGTACGGGCCGGCGATCGACGTCGTCACGTCGAGGACGCGCAGTCCCGTGAGGGGGGCGAAGGTCACCTGCTCATCTTCGCCTTCGACGCCTCTGCCAGGATGGGCAGGTGTTCGAGTCGATCGTCGACGCCGTCTCCGGCTCCAACTGGAGCTACCTGATCGTCTTCGCGATCGCCGCGATCGACGCCTTCTTTCCGATCGTTCCCAGCGAGGCGACTGCGATCGCGGCGGGGGTCGTCGCGGGGACGGGCGGCCTGCGGGTGGAGATCGTGATCCTCGCCGCCGCGGGTGGCGCGCTCCTCGGCGACAACATCACCTTCTTCGGCGGCCACTTCCTCGGCGAGCGGCTCGACCGCCGCTTCTTCCAGGGGGAGAAGGCGAAGAAACGCGTGGACTGGGCCGCGCAAGACGCTCGACGAGCGCGGGCCGTACCTGATCGTCGTCGCGCGCTTCATCCCCGGCGGGCGCACGGTGACGATGTTCACGGCCGGCTTCGTGGAGACCTTCCCGTGGCGCCGCTTCATCGTCTTCGACCTGATCGCCTGCATGATCTGGGGCACGTACGCCGTGGCGCTCGGCTACTTCGGCGGCAAGACGTTCGAGGAGGAGCCCTGGAAGGGACTCCTCCTCGCGTTCGTGATCGCGCTCGCCGTTACGGGAGCGGTGGAGGCGTACCGGCATCTACGCCGGCGGCAGGCCCACGCCTGAGCCCGAGGTCGCGCATGCCGCGGTGCGCGATGAACGCCGCATAGACCATCACGAACAGCGCCAGCAGTCCGTGCAGGCCGTGCACCCACGGGCTGCCCGGGTCGTCGTCGGGCGGCAGCAGGAAGATCTGCACCGTGCCGAGCACGAACAGGCCGAAGGTGACCCCGATCCATTTCCAGGCTCGCGGCCAGGCGCCGAACGCCGTCAGGAAGACCAGCAGCTCGAAGCCGTGGATGAAGAGCCCGCCGACGATTCCGTGCGCATCGAGGGCGTCTTCCCCAGCACCCATCGCATAGGAGGCGATGAAGTACGCCTGCAGGAAGATCAGCACCACGATTGCCGACGCCAGCACGAAGTTGATCCACAGGAAGGTTCGTCTCATGCGCGCGAGCTTAAGCTCCTGGCCGGATAGCGTGCAACCGTGCGGATCCACGTCACCGGCGCGACCGGCTATCTCGGCTCCGAGCTCACGCGTCAGGCGCCGCAGGCGTCCGCCGAGCGGGCCGAGGTGCGCGATGCGGGGGCCGTCCGGGAGCTGTTCGAACGCGTGCGTCCCGACGTCGTCATCCACACCGCCTACCGCCAGGACGGGCCCGATGCGCCGGAGATCAACGTCACCGGCTCCGAGACCGTCGCTCGCGCGGCCGCGGCGGTCGGCGCGCGCCTCGTCCACCTCTCCACGGACGTCGTCTTCGACGGCCGCAAGGGAGCGCCGTACGTGGAGAGCGACCCGCCCGCGCCGGTCACGGAGTACGGGCGCACGAAGGCCGAGGCGGAGGCGCGCGTCGCGGCCGTGCACCCGGATGCGCTCCTCGTCCGCACCTCGCTCCTCTACGGCGGCGCGGAGGCCTCGAAGCACGAGCTGGCCGCGCGCGATCCCGGGCTGACCTTCTACACGGACGAGATCCGCAGCCCCGTGCACGTGGGCGATCTCGCGGCGGCTCTGCTCGAGCTGGCCGGGCTCGAAGTGGCGGGGCCGCTGCACGTGGCCGGCGCCGACGCCGTCTCGCGGGCCGAGCTGGCAGAGCTGATCGCAGGGCGGCCCGTGCGTACCGCCGCGGCGCCGCCCGGGCGCCCGCTCGACTGCACCCTCGACTCCTCGCGTGCGCAGGCGCTGATCGGCACGCGGCTGCGCGGAGTCCGCGAGGTGCTGGCGTCCGGCTAGAAGGCGAGCTTCACGAGCAGGATCACCACGATCACCACAGCCGCCAGCAGGGCGAAGGAGATCGCGGCGATCGCGAGCCCCGACGCGGCGAGCCCCACGGGTAGCCTTGGCCTCGGAGTCGTCGTCGAGGAACGCCCGCTCGATGTCGCGCTCCACCCGGCGCTGGATCCGCTCTCCCAGCAGTTCGCCGCTGGTCTTCGGAGTTTCGGTCTTGAGCGGCGGGAACGAGGAGGCCTCTCCGTCCACCGAGAGCTCGTAGATCCGCTCGTGCTGGATGTCCTTCAGCTGGGCCTCGCCGTGGTCGTGCAAGGTGACGCCCTCCGGCAGGGTGTTGCCGAGCAGCGCCCGCGTCGTCTCGGAGACGAGGATCTGGCCGCCGTGCCCCGCCGCGGAGATCCTCGCTGCGCGCACGACGTCCATGCCCAGGTAGCCCTCGTCGCCGACCGAGGGCTCGCCCGTGTGCAGCCCCATCCGCACCCGCACCTCGGCGCCTTGCGGCCAGGCGTGGGCGCGCAGGGCGCGCTGGGCGTCGACGGCTCCGCGTGCGGCGTCGCGGGCGCGCGTGAACGAGAAGAAGAACGCATCGCCCTGCGTGTCGACCTCCGTGCCGCCCGCGGCCCCGAGAGCGTCGCGGAGGAGCCGCCGGTGGTCGCGGGCGACCTCGGCGTAGCCGTCGCCGAGCTCCTGCAGCAGGCGCGTCGACCCCTCGATGTCGGTGAAGACGAAGGTGACGGTGCCGTCGGGGAACGCGCTCATGGGACTATTAAAACGTGAACCGGCTCGCCGACGAGACCAGCCCCTACCTCCTCCAGCACGCCGACAACCCGGTGGACTGGCAGCCCTGGGGCGAGGAGGCGCTCGCCCGCGCGCGCGAGCAGGACCGGCCGATCCTGCTCTCGATCGGCTACGCCGCCTGCCACTGGTGCCACGTGATGGCGCACGAGTCGTTCGAGGACGAGGCGACCGCGGCGCTGATGAACGAGAGCTTCGTGAACGTGAAGGTCGACCGGGAGGAGCGCCCCGATCTCGACGCGGTCTACATGGAGGCGGTCGTCGCGATGACGGGCCAGGGCGGCTGGCCGATGACCGTCTTCCTCACCCCGGCCGGTGAGCCGTTCTACGGCGGCACCTACTTCCCGCCCGAGGAGCGCCACGGTCTGCCGAGCTTCCGCCAGGTGCTGGACGCGCTCGCCGGAGCGTGGCGGGAGCGGCGGGAGGAGGTGACGAGCTCGGCGGCGCAGCTGGTGGAGGCAGTGCGGCACTCGAGCACCGCTGCGCCCCTCGACCGATCTGCTCACCGCCGACCTCCTCCCGGCGGCGCTGCGGGGGCTACGGCAGAGCTTCGAGCCGGTGTACGGCGGCTGGGGCCGCGCGCCGAAGTTCCCGAACGCACCGGCGCTCGAGCTCGCGCTGCGGCACGCCGACGATCCGGATGCGCTCGAGCTGGCGACGAAGACGCTCGACGCGATGGCCGCCGGTGGGATGTACGACCTGCTCGGCGGCGGCTTCCACCGCTACTCGGTCGACGAGCGCTGGCTCGTGCCGCACTTCGAGAAGATGCTCTACGACAACGCGCTGCTCGTCCCGGCCTACCTGCACGGCTGGCTCGTCACCGGCAACGCTCGCTACCGCGAGGTCGTCGAGGAGACGGTCGGGTACCTGCTGCGCGAGCTCCTGCTCGAGGAGGGCGGCTTCGCCTCGGCCCAGGACGCCGACACCGACGGGGTGGAGGGCCTCACCTTCACGTGGACCGAGGAGGAGGGCGTGCCGCCCGAGTTGCTGGAGCCCTTCGAGCACGGACGCTCGATCATTCGCGGCGAGCTCGATCCCGAGCTGAAGCGGAGTCTCTTCGAGCGGCGCGAGGAACGGCCGAAGCCGCTGCGCGACGACAAGGCGATCGCCTCCTGGAACGGGCTCACGCTCGCCGCGCTCGCCGAGGCGGGACGGCGGCTCGAGCGCCCGGAGTGGATCGAGGCCGCACGAACGCTGGGAGCGTTCCTGCTCGGCCCGCTGTCCGGCCCGGACGGCCGGCTGCGCCGGAGCCTGCGCGCCGGCCGCACCAGCGGCCCCGGCTTCCTGGACGACTACGCGAACGTCGCCCACGGCCTGCTCGAGCTGCACGTCGCCACGGGCGAGCTGCGCTGGCTCGAAGAGGCCGACCGGCTCGCGCGGCTCGCGGTCGAGCTCTTCGCGGACGAGGAGCGCGGCGGCTTCTTCCTCTCGCCGAGCGACGGCGAGACCCTCGTCGCGCGCACGAAGGAGCTCGACGACCACCCGCTCCCCTCGGGCAACTCGATGCTCGCGCACGTGCTCCTGCGGCTCGGCCGGATCTACGGAGACGACGAGCTCGAGCGCCGCGCCGTCTCGGTGTTCCGTCTCGTTCGCCCCGCGCTCGAGCGCGCGCCGGCGGCGTTCGGCTGGGCGCTCTGCGGGCTCGAGCTCTGGCTTGCGCTACCGCCGCGCGAGCTGGCGATCGTGGGCGGCGTCGACTCCGAGGTCGCGCGCGCGGCGCTCGCACCCTGGCAACCGAACACCGTCGTCGCGGTCGGTCCCGCCGAGGGCGTGCCGCTCCTCGCCGGGAAGGGCCTCGTGGACGGGAAGCCGGCCGTGTACGCGTGCGAGCGCTTCGTGTGCCAGGCACCCGTCACGGATCCCGCGCAGCTGTGACCAACGCGGTACGAATCGGCTGCATTTCGGGCGGTGGACGAGCGCCTGGAGTACCGCCTCGCTGTACCTCCGTTTACGGACTAACTTCGATTCGCGTTCGTTGTCTTATCCCTTGAAACGGAGTACTCTCGCCGCTGGAGCGGCCTCTTTCTGTTCACCAAAGGAGTGGTTCATGCGTAGGGTCTCACTCGCTGGGCTCGCACTGGTCGGCGCGCTTGTGCTCGCGATTCCGGCTGCATTCGCCAAGCCGGACGCCGGAGCACAGTCGGCGCCCGGGATCACAGCAAGCACGATCACGATCGGCGGCACCTTCCCGCTGACCGGCCCAGTTTCGAGCTACGCCCCCATCCCGGCTGGGATGAAGGCGTACTTCAGCTACATCAACGCGCGTAAGGGGCCCGACGGCAAGCGCGGGATCTATGGACGCCAGATCGTCTGGAAGTACTACGACGACGGGTACAACCCCGCCAACTCGATCCAGCTGACGCGGAAGCTCGTGCAGGAGGACAAGGTCTTCGCGGTCGTGGGCTCGCTCGGCACCGAGGTGAACGACGCGATCCGGCCGTACCTGAACTCCGCGCGGGTGCCGCACGTGCTGGTCTCGACGGGTGCGAGCCACTTCGGCAGGGAGTACAAGCAGTACCCGTGGACGATCGGCTGGCAGCCGGACTATGTCGCTGAAGGCCGGCTCTACGGCGCCGACATCCGCCGCAACCACCGCAACGCGAAGATCGCGATCCTGTACCAGAACGACAGCTACGGCAAGGACTACGTGATCGGCTTCAAGTCCGCTCTCGGCGACGCGAACGCCAAGCGGCAGATCGTGGGCGAGGAGCCGTTCGACGTGACGAGCCCGAGCCCGGCCTCGCAGATCGCGAAGCTACGCGCGTCCGGCGCGGACACGTTGATGATCTTCGTGACCACGCGGGCGACGTTCCAGACGTACGGCGTTATCCGGGCGCTCAACTGGAAGCCGACGCGGATCTACCTCAACTCGGTCACCGGCGACCGACGCCCTCATGGCGACGGCGGTTGCCTCTTCGAGCGCCGCCACCGTCAACGGCTCGATCAGCATCGCGTACCTGAAGGATCCGGCGTCGCCGAGATGGGCGAACGACCCGATCGTCAAGCAGTACACGGCGCTGATGGGGAAGTACAACCCGCGCGGGCGTGTCAGCGACGGGCTGAACTTCTACGGCTTCGCGAAGGCGCACACGTTCGTCCGCGCGATGTACAAGGCGGGTAGCAACCCGACGCGGGCATCGCTGATGCGGGCGCTCCTGTCCTTCAACGAGGCGAGCCCGTACGCTCTGCCGGGTGTTCGGCTCAAGACGAGTGCGACGGACCACTTCATCATCTCGCACATCCAGCCGCAGCGCTACAACAACGGCAACTGGACGCTGTTCGGGTCGCTGACGGACGGACGGCCGCGCGGCTAGCGGACACCGTCACGTGAGAGGATCGTGGGGGCCGGAAACGGCCCCCACGTCGTTCTCATGGACTTCACGCTCACACCCGAGCAGGAGCTGATCCGCGCCACCGCGCGCGAGTTCTGCGCCCGCGAGCTCGTGCCCCACGCGCAGGCCTGGGACGAGGCGGAAGAGCTGCCCCGGAGCCTCGTCGGTCAGCTCGCGGAGGCGGGCTTCCTCGCGGCGTCGCTGCCCGAGGAGCTCGGAGGCGGCGGCCTCGACTCGATCTCGTACTGCCTGCTCTGCGAGGAGCTCGGCCGCGCCGACTCCTCCGTCCGCGGGATCGTCTCCGTCTCCAACGGCCTCTTCGGCAAGACGGTCGCGAAGTGGGGGAGCGACGAGCAGCGGGAGGCCTGGCTGCCGCGCCTGGGAGCCGGCGAGGCACTCGGCTGCTACGCGCTCACCGAGCCCGGCTGCGGGTCCGACGCGGCCGCGCTGGCGACGAGGGCCGTGCGCGGCGGCGACGACTGGCTGCTGACCGGCTCCAAGGTCTTCATCACGCTCGGCTCCTGGGCCGACGTCGCGATCGTGTTCGCCCGCTCGGGCGGTGACGGGCCGCGCGGGATCAGCGCCTTCCTCGTCCCCACCGATGCCCCGGGGTTCGCGGCCCGTCCGATCAAGGGGAAGCTCGGCCTGCGCGCCCAGGACACGGCCGAGCTCTCGCTCGACAGCGTGCGCGTGCCCGACTCGGCGAGGCTCGGCGAGGAGGGACAGGGGTTCAAGGTCGCGATGTCCGCGCTCGACAACGGCCGCATCTCGCTCGCGGCCGGCTGCGTGGGGATCGCGCAGGGTTGCCTCGAGGCCGCCGTCGGCTATGCGCGGGAGCGCGAGGCGTTCGGGCGGCCCGTCGGCGGCTTCCAGCTCGTGCAGCAGCTGCTCGCCGAGATGCACGTCGAGACGGAGGCGGCCCGGCTCCTGACCTGGAAGGCCGCGGCGCTCGCGGACGCAGGCGAGGGGTACACGACTGAGGCCGCCGTGGCCAAGTGGTACGCCAGCGAGGCGGCCGTGCGCGCGGCGAACGCAGCGGTGCAGGTGCTCGGCGGCTACGGCTACGTCGACGAGTATCCGGTCGCGAAATACCTGCGCGACGCGCGCGTTACCACTCTGTACGAGGGCACCAGCCAGATCCAGACGCTGATCGTCGGTCGCGCCCTCACCGGCGAGTCCGCCTTTAGCTGACCAGTTTGCGCAAGATAGGCATCCGCAGGAGCGGATGCCTATCGCGCCAAGACCCTAAAGGGGCCGCAAGCGGCCCGAAGGAGAACGAGATGCCCGAAGCCGTCATCGTCAGCGCCGTTCGCACTCCGATCGGACGTGCGGGCAAGGGGTCGCTCACCGACGTCCGCCCGGACGACCTGCTCGCGTTCGCGATCCGGGAAGCGGTCGAGCAGGCGGAGGGTCTCGACCCCAACGAGATCGTCGACGTGATGGTCGGCTGCGGCTTCCCGCAGGACAAGCAGGGCATGAACCTCGCGCGCCGCGGCGCGCTGCTGGCCGGGCTTCCGAAGCGCGTGCCCGGCACGACGGTGAACCGCTTTTGTGCCTCCTCCCTGCAGACGGCTCGCATGGCCTTCCATGCGATCAAAGCGGGCGAGGGCGACGTCTACGTCGCCGCGGGCGTCGAGTCGATCTCGCAGGTGGACGGCTATCCGAAGGACGCGGAGGAGCTCCATCCGCGCCTCGTCGGCGAGGGCGCGATCGCGAACGTCTACATCCCGATGGGGCTGACCGCCGAGAACGTGGCCGAGCGGTTCGACGTCTCGCGCGAGGACATGGACCGCTACGCGCAGCAGTCGCAGGAGCGCGCGGTGGCCGCGCAGCAGTCGGGCTTCTTCGCCCGCGAGCTCACGCCGTACACGAAGGCCGACGGGACCGTCGTCGACGCCGACGACGGCCCGCGGCCGTCCTCGACGTACGAGAAGCTCAGCGAGCTGCAGCCGGCCTTCAAGCCCGACGGCAAGGTCACGGCCGGGAACGCCTGCCCGCTGAACGACGGCGCGGCCGCGCTCGTGATCACCTCCGACGAGCGGGCGGCAGAGCTCGGCCTGCAGGCCGCGCGCACGGATCGTCGCCTCCGCGGTGACGGGCGTCGACCCGGAGATCATGGGCGTCGGCCCCATCGACGCGATCCGCGTCGCGCTCGGCCGCGCGGGGATGACGATCGACGACGTGGACGTGATGGAGCTGAACGAGGCCTTCGCCGCGCAGGTGCTGCCCGTCTGCCGCGAGGTCGGCGTCGATCCGTTCTCGGAGAAGCTGAACCCGCACGGCGGCGCGATCGCGCTCGGGCATCCGTACGGCATGACGGGCGCGCGGATCATGTGCACGCTGCTGAACGACCTGGAGACGAGCGGCGGCACGATCGGGCTCGAGACGATGTGCGTCGGCGGCGGCCAGGGGATGGCGATGATCGTCGAGCGGCTCTAGCGTCCGGCTTGACAGCATATAGCTAACGGATATATCGTGACGCGGTATGAAGCCGACCGCCGTCGACCTGGGCCGTCCTCGGCCTCGTGGCGCTCGAGCCCAGGAGCGGCTACGACGTCAAGCGCATCGTCGATCGGTCCGTGCGCCACTTCTGGGCGGCGAGCTACGGGCAGATCTACCCGGAGCTCCGGCGCCTGGAGGAGGCGGCCTGGATCGAAGGAGACGACGCGCCGCGCGGCGGTCGCTCGCGCCGCGTCTACCGGATCACGCCCGAGGGCCGAGGGGCGCTCGACGCGTGGCTGCACGGGTTCGAGACCCGCGTCGAGCTCCGGGACGAGTCGCTGCTGCGGCTCTTCTTCGCCGACACGCTGCCGGACGAGGAAGCGCTCGGGCTGCTCCGGGGCCGCCGCGAGGGCTACCGCCAGATGCTCGCCTACCTGCTCAGCCTCGACGACGGCAAGGGAGTCGATCCACCCTTCGTCGACCTCGTCTATCGCTGGGGCATCGACTACTGCGAATGGGGAATCGAATGGTGCAACCGGCAGGAGAGCCGCATGCGCCGAGCAGCCTGAGCGACGCACCCGATCCGAGCTGGAGCTTCCTCATGCATCGCGGCCTGCCGACGTTCGTCCTCGAGGGGTTCGTCCCGGTGCTGCTCTTCTACTCCGTCTGGAAGGTCGCAGCGCTCGCTCCGGCAATCGTCGTCGCGACAGCGGCCTCCGGTGCGATCGTCTGGTGGCAGGCCCGCCGGGGACGCAGCGCGGGCCTCGCGGTCGTCACCGCGGTCTTCCTGGTCATCCAGGCCACGGTCGGTCTCGCCGCGCACAGCGCCACCGTCTATCTCGCGCAACCCGTCGTGCTCAGCGCCTGCTGGGGCGTGGCCCACCTCGCCTCGGTCGCTGTCGGGCGGCCGCTCGTGGGGGTCTTCGCGAACGTGTGGTATCCGTTCCCGCCGGAGTTCCGCGCCAGCACGACGTATCGGCGTGAGTTCGGTCTGCAATCGGTCGTGTGGGGCGTGTACTGCCTGGCCCGAGCGGGACTGCGCCTGGGCGTGCTGCTCGGCGCCGGCGTCGGCGGCTTCGTCCTCGTCTCCCTGCTCACGGGGGCGCCGATGCTCTTCGCGCTCGTCTTCTGGGGGATCTGGCACGCGCGGCGCTCGTTTCGGATGGTCGCGGGCGACGTGGCAGTGAGCCCTGGGTGAGCGCCGTCGACCTCGCCGCCCTCGAATCGGCTGCGCACGAGGTCGCGGCCGAGTGGGAGCTCGAGCTGGGCGAGCCGTTCGCGCTCGCGCTGCACTCCTTCGCCGCGCCCGCCGGCGAGAGCGCCGTCCTCAAGGTCGTGCCCGAGCGCCACTGGGAGAGCGACCACGAGGCCGATGCGCTCGGCCACTGGGGCGGCGACGGCGCGGCGCGCTTGCTGCGCCACGACCGCGCGCGCCGTGCGTTCCTGATCGAGCGGGCACAGCCCGGCACGGACATCTCGGGCCTGGACGACGCGGAGGCGACGGCGATCGCCGTCGACGTGGGCAGCCGGCTGTGGCGGCCGGCGGGCGCGCCGTTCCGCCGCGTGGCCGACGAGCTACCTCGCTGGCTCGACGAGGGGGAGGGCGAGCTACGGGCAAGGGCGGAGCAGTTGCTCGCGGGCATGGAGCTCCGCCACGACGTGCTCGTCCACGGCGACTTCCACCACCACAACATCCTCGCCTCGGCGCGCGGCCACCTCGCGATCGACCCGCAACCGTTCCTCGGCGAGCCGGAGTACGACGTCGTTCCCTTCCTCTGGAACCCACTGCCGATCGGGCTGCGGCCCGAGCTGCTCGACGCGCGGATCGGCGCCTTCGTTGCGGCCGGGCTCGACGAGGAGCGCATCCGCGCCTGGATGGTGATCCGCGGCTCGTACCTGCTGCCCGAGGCGGCGGAAGGGCTACTGGCGCTCGTCTAGGAACGGCTGCAGCTGCTCCCAGAGGTGCTCCATCGTCGTCGTCCGCGCCGGGTGGAGCGGGTCGTAGGGGACGTAGTTCACCGTCCGGACGATCCAGCCGTCGCTCGCCGAGGTCGAGGACGTTGATGCAGGCCGGCGCCTGCTCGAAGGTGCCGAAGTAGGTGCGGTCGCCCGAGAGGGCGTACGAGATGACGATCCGGTTGACGCCGCCGTGCAGGACCGCGAGCGCCGTGTGCCACGGGCGTGCGAGCAGCCGTTCGAGCGCGGGGTGAACCCGGTCGAGAGCCTCGCCCAGCGACTCGCCGCCGAGGAAGCGCTGCGCCTCGTCCTTCACCTGCAGCGCGCCGACGAACGCGGCCTCGAGCTCGTCCGGCGGGATCGCGTCCAGCCGGCCGCCGCGCCACTCCGCCAGCTCGGGCCACGGCTCGACCTGTCGGCCGGGCGCGACGATCTCCGCCGTCTCGAGGGTGCGGGGCAGGTCGCTCGAGACGACGAGGTCGAACTCGACGCCGGCGAGTGCGTCCCGGGCCGCCTCGGCCTGCGAGCGTCCCCGGGCGGTGAGCGGCACGTCCTCCGGCTGCACGGGCGCGCCTTCCGCGTCCACGTACGACACCTCGCCGTGCCGCATCAGGATCAGCCGGCGTCTCACTGCTCGTACTTCGCCAGGTAGCGCGGATTCGAGACGCGCAGCTTCTCCGCCACCTGCTCCTTCAGGATCGCGACGGCATTCTCGGGCACGTCCCCGGCGCGGATCCGGCGGGCGAGCTCCCAGTCCGCCTCGCGCGGCGGGGAGGTCGCCCGGAGCTCCCGCTCGGCGATCCCGAGCCCGTTGATCGCGACGAGCGTGCGGAACTTCAGCCGGTGGTCGTCCAGCAGGGGGAGGATCTCCTCCTGCAGGAACTCGCGCACGGCCTCGGCGAGCTCCTCCGGGGTCGGCCGGTCGTGCCCGGCGCTCACGCGGCCCGGTCGATCAGGTCGAGGAGCTCGTACTCCATCTCCGCCGCCAGGCGGCCGAGCACGGCGAGCTCGACCGACCGTTCCTGGCCCGAGAAGTGGCGACGCGACTGTGTCAGGCAGCCGATCGCCCACTTGACGTTGCCGAAGACCTCCCAGACGAGCAGCTCCTCGGCCGTCACCTCGCGCCCCGTCAGTTCCGCGTAGCGCTCCAGGTAGCGCTCGGGCTGCGCGATCCCCCCGAGGTGCAGGTCGTCGGCGCCGAAGCGCCAGGCCCGCACGAGCGGCCAGGCGAGATCCTCGACCGGGTCGGCGAGATGCGCGAACTCCCAGTCCAGCACTGCCACGAGCCCCTGCTCGTCGACGGCGACGTTGCCGATCCGCCAGTCGCCGTGGACGACGACGAGGTCGCGGTCTCGTGGGAGCCGCTCCTTCGCCCAGTGCAGGCCGAGCTCGATCGCGGGATGCGGCTCGCCGACCGAGTCGAGCTCGTCGTAGAAGCGCGCGATCGCGTCTCCCTGCTCGAGGAAGGGCAGCCGCTCGGGCGGGATCGCGTGGATCTTCGCAAGCTCCTCGGCGAGCTGGACGTCGAGGCCGGGCGGCGGCTGTTTGACGATGCGCCGGCCGATTGTCTCGCCGTGGATCCGCTCCATCACGAAGGCCTCGCGACCCTCGACCTCGCCGAGGTACGCGATCGGCTCCGGCACCTTCACGCCCGCCTCGTGTGCCGCCTGCAGGACCTCGAACTCGTGCTCGAGCGTCAGCGTCGCCTGGTGGATCACGCCGCCTGCGGCGCGGCGGATCAACAGCTCCCGCCCGCCGGCGTCGACTGCCCAGGCCTCCTTCGAGGCGCCGCCGGCGAGCAGCACGGCGCGCTCGACCTCCTCGCCGAGCGCCGCCGCGAAGGCGTCTCTCACAGCAGCAGCTCCGCGAGCGTGCGCAGCGCCTCCGGCTGCCTAGCCTGGGTGATCAGCGTCGTCGCGCCGCACTCGCGCCAGGCGTCGAGTCGCTCCGCGATCCGCTCCTTCGGCCCGACGAGCGCGATCTCGTCGACGAGCGCGTCGGGCACGATCGCGGCCGCCTCCCGCTTGTGGCCGTCGAGGTAGAGGTCCTGGATCTTCGTCGCCGCCTCCTCGTAGCCGTACCGGCACGCGAGCCGGTTGTAGAAGTTCTGGCCACGCGCGCCCATCCCGCCGAGGTAGAGCGCGAGCACCGGCTTGAGGAAGTCGCGGCCCGCCTGGACGTCGTCGATCAGGACGGTGAGCACGAGTGGGGCGACCTCGAAGCCGTCACGTGCTCCCTCGAGCGCGGGCGCGTGCAGCTCCGCGTATCGATCCGGCGAGAAGAAGATCGGCAGCCAGCCGTCGGCGATCTCGGCCGCGAGCGCGACGTTCTTCGGCCCGAGCGCGGCGAGGAAGATCGGCACCTCGCGCCGGAGCGGCTTCAGGATCAGCTTCAGCGGCTTGCCGAGCCCGGTCGCGTCCGCTCCGGTGTACGGGATGTCGTAGTGCGCGCCGTGGTGCTCGAGCGTCTCGCGCCTGAGCGCCGCGCGCACGATCTCGACGTACTCGCGCGTCCGGCCGAGCGGCTTCCCCCACGGGACGCCGTGCCAGCCTTCGACGACCTGCGGCCCGGAGGTGCCGAGCCCGAGCAGGACGCGGCCGTCGCTGAGCTGGTCGAGCGTGGCGACCGTCATCGCCGTCGCGGCGGGCGTACGGGCGGGCATCTGCATGATCGCGGTGCCGATCCCGATCTGCTCCGTCGTCGCGGCGATCCAGCTCGCGACAGTGACCGCGTCCGCGCCCCAGGCCTCCGACGTCCAGGCGGAGTGGAAGCCGAGCCGATCCGCCTCCTGCGCCAACTCGACCCCGCTTTTCGGGTCGTCGTAGCCGAGCTGCAGGCCGAGCTTCACAGCTGCGGCACCATCCCCTCCGCGCCTTCGACCCGCGGGCCGGGGACGTTCGGGAAGCGGAAGAGGAGCGGCTCACGTCCGGGCTGGCACACCCACGCCTGGCCGGTCAGCTCACTCCGCGCCGCCAGGAGCACCGCCTCGGCGATCTGCTCCGGCTCCATCAGCGGGAAGCCCGCGGCGTCGAACTCCGCCTGCTTCGGCGCCGTCATCGGCGTGCGCACGATCCCGGGGCAGACGAGGTTGACGCGGATCCCGCGCGGCTCGAGCACCTCGGCCATCGAGCGCGCATAGCCGACGACCGCGTGCTTCGTCAGCACGTAGAGCGGGTCGGAGGCCATCGGGATCAGGCCGGCCAGCGACGCGGTCACGACGAAGGCGCTCCCTGCCCGCATTCTCGGGGCGAGGCCCTGGACGCCGAAGACGACGCCGTCGACGTTCACCGCGAGGATGCGGCGGTAGTCGTCGAGCGTGCCGTCCCCCTTCGCGAGCACACCCGCGTTCAGGCAGACGAGGTCGGCCGCGGCGGACGTCGATCCAGGCCTGTGGATCGGTGACGTCGAAGCCGTCGACGAGGTCGAGGCCGCGCACCGTCGTGCCTTCCGCCTCGAGCGCGCTCACGAGCGCGCGGCCGATTCCGCCGGCGGCGCCGGTCACGAGCGCCGACTCGGGGAACCGTGGCTCAGACAAGCAGGACGACCTTGCCGGTCGAGCGGCGCGACCCGATCAGCTCGAGTGCCGCAGCTGCGTCGGCGAGTGGGTACTCGGCGCCGACGACCGGGCGGATCGCGCCTTCCTGCCACAGCGCGAGCAGCTCCGCCACCGCCTCGCGCACGATGCGCGGGTCGAGCCCCATCAGGCGGCCGAGGTAGAAGCCGATCGCGCCCACGTTGCGCCCGACGAGCCGCGCGGGGTCGACCGGCTCCCACGCGCCGCCGGCGAACCCGATCCCGACGGCGACGCCGAGGGGGCGCAGCGACGCGAGGCACGACGTGAAGACGGGCCCGCCGACGGGATCGAACGCAACGTCCACGTCGCGCAGCTCCGCGATCTCCTCGTAGGCCACCGTTCGCTCTGCACCGAGCTCGCGCGCGAGGTCGTGCTTGTCCATCGAGCCGGCCGCCGCCGTCACCCGTGCGCCGAGGTGCCGCGCGAGCTGGATCGCCGCCGTGCCGACGCCGCCGGCCGCTGCCGTCACGAGCACGTGCTTGCCCGGCCCGACGCGCACCTGCCGCGTGAACGGGATCCAGGCGGTCAGGAAGGTGGTCAGGAACGACGCGCCCTCGGCGTAGCTCGCGCCGTCGGGCAGGTCGAAGATCCACTCGTCGTCGGCGACGACGCGCTCGGCGTAGCCGCCGCCGCTGCCGCGGACGAACGCGAGCACGCGTCTGCTCGCCGATGTCGCCCGCCACCTCGTTCCCGAGGATCGCCGGCAGCTCCGGCGGCTGCGGATAGTGCCCGCTGCGGATCAGGACGTCCGCGTAGTTGATCCCCGCGGCCCGCACGTCGACCAGCGACTGGCCGGGCCCGGGCTCGGGCTCGGGAACGTCCTCGAGCGCGAGCGCCCCGCCGACCTCGTGCAGGACGGCGGCCTTCACCTGCCCGTGAACTCCGGCTGTCGCTTCTCGAGGAAGGCCGCAACGCCCTCGGCGCCGTCCTCGCTGCCCAGGCAGCGCATGAAGCCCTGCGCCTCGCGCCGCAGGCCCTCGGCGATCGGCAGGTCGCGGGTCTCGGCCGCCAGCTCCTTGAGCACGCCCATCGCGTGCGGCGAGCGCTGCGCAAGCGTCTGCGCGAGCTCGACGGCGACGTCCTCCAGCTCCGCTCGCGGCACGACGCGCTCCACGAGGCCCCACTGGTACGCCTGCGCGGCCGAGATCGGGTCGCCGGTGAGGTTGAGCAGGAGCGCGCGTCCGTGCCCGATCAGCCGCGGCAGGCGCTGCGTGCCGCCGCCGCCCGGGATCAGGCCGAGCTTGATCTCCGGCTGGCCGAGCTGCGCGTCGTCGGCCGCGATGCGGATGTCGCACGCCATCGCGAGCTCGAGCCCGCCGCCCAGGCAGTAGCCGTGGATCGCCGCGACGACCGGTGTGCGGCCCGCGTCCATCCGTGCGGCGAGCTTCTGGATCCCGCGCGCCGACCCGCCCTCGCGCGCCGCCTCCTCGACGGCCTCCCGCAGGGCCGGGAACTCGGAGATGTCCGCGCCCGCGACGAAGGCCTTCTCGCCGGCGCCGCGGAGCACGATCGCCCGCGTCCCGTCGGAGCGGTCGAGCCCGTCGTACGCCTCCTCGAGCTCCTCCAGCAGCCGGGCCGAGAGCGCGTTGACCGGCGGGTGGTCGAGGGTGACGATCGCGACTGCGCCGTCCTGCTCCACCTTCACGAACTCAGCCATCTGTCTCCTTCGCTCGTTCGCTCATCTCGGCGCCATCCGGAGGGCGCCGTCCAGGCGGATGGTCTCGCCGTTCAGGTACTCGTTCTCGACGATGTGCTTGACGAGCGCGGCGAAGTCCTCCGCGCGGCCGAGCCGCTTGGGGAACGGGATCTGCGACGTGAGGCTCTCGCGGATGTCCTCGCGCATCGGCCCCAGCATCGGCGTGTCGGAGGGGCCCGGGGCGATCGTGACGACGCGGATCCCCTTCGAGGCGAGGTCGCGCGCGACCGGCAGCGTCATCCCGGCCACGCCCGCCTTCGACGCGCGTAGGCGGCCTGGCCGATCTGGCCGTCGAAGGCCGCGTTCGAGGCGGTGTTGACGATCACGCCGCGCGTGCCCTCCTCGTCCGGCTCGTTCTCCGCCATCTTCGCCGCGGCGTGCGCGATCACGTTGAACGTGCCGATCAGGTTCACCTCCACGATCTTGCGGAAGCGGTCGAGCGGGAAGCCGATCACGCGCGCGCCGCCGCCGATCCCAGCGCAGTTGACGGCGCCGTGCAGCTGCTCGAGCGGCTCGATCAGGGCGCGCACCGCGGCCTCGTCGGTGACGTCCGTCTCGGGCAGGTCGGCGATCACCACCGTCGCGCCCTCGCGCTCGAGCAGCGCGGCGGTCGCCTCGCCGAGCCCGGAGCGCCCGCCGGTGACGAGGAACGTCCTCCCCTGGATCTCCACTACGCCGGCTCGGGCGCTTTCGCGAACTGCTCCCGCAGCGCCGTCTTGCGGAACTTGCCCACGGCCGTCTTCGGGATCTCGGCCACGAACTCGTAGCGCGTCGGGCAGCCACCACTTGGCGAACTGCGGCTCGAGGAACGCGCGCAGCTCCTCGGGGGTGGCGACCTGGCCCTCGCGGCAGACGCAGACCGCCAGCGGCCGCTCGGCCCACTTCTCGTCCGGGATCGCGATCACGGCCGCCTCGGCGACCGCCGGGTGGCCCATGAGCGCGTTCTCGAGCGCGACCGTCGAGATCCACTCGCCGCCCGACTTGACGAGGTCCTTCGAGCGGTCCTGGATCTCGATGTAGCCGTTCGGCTCGATCGTGACGATGTCGCCGGTCTTGAACCAGCCGTCGTCCGTCCAGCGGTCGGCCTGCGAGTCGTCCTCGTAGTAGGCCGACGCGATCCAGGCGCCGCGCACCTCGAGCTCGCCCATCGTCTCGCCGTCCCACGGGCACGAGCCCCTCGGTCCCGCGCGCGCGGATCTCGACGAACGGCGCCGGGAGCCCCTGCTTGGCGCGGTAGGCGTACTGCTCCGCCTCGGAGAGCGCCAGCTCGCGGCTCGAGAGCTCCGAGACCGTGCCGAGCGGCGCCATCTCGGTCATGCCCCAGGCGTGCGTGACGTGCAGGCCGTGCCGGCGCTCGAACCCCTCGATCATCGCCTGCGGCGCCGCAGAGCCGCCGACGATCATCGCGCGCAGCTTCGAGAGGTCGTAGCTTCTCCGGCTCGGCGTCGAGGGGCTGGAGGATGCCCATCCAGATCGTCGGCACGCCGCCGGTGATCGTGACGCCCTCCTGCACGAAGGCCTCGAGCAGGCTCGCGGGATCGAGGTGCGGCCCGGGGAAGACCTGCTTCGCCCCGACGAGCGTGCACGTGAACGGGAAGCCCCACGCGTTCGCGTGGAACATCGGCACGACCGGCAGCATGTCGTCGCTCTCGCTGACGCCGAGCGTGCCCGACTGGGTCGAGGCGAGCGAGTGGATCGCGATCGCCCGGTGGGAGTAGAGGACGCCCTTGGGCGGGCCCGTGGTGCCGCTCGTGTAGCACATGGCCGCGGCGGCGCGCTCGTCGATGTCCGACGTACTCGAACCCGTCCGCGTCCGCGCGCGACGAGCAGCTCCTCGAAGTCGATCGTGCCGTCGGGGACGTCGCCGTCGTCGGAGACCACGATCACGTGCTCGAAGCCGACGCGGTCGACGAACTTCTCCGCCAGCGGCCAGAGGACCTTGTCGACGATCAGCGCCTTGTCGCCCGCGTGCGAGGCGATGTAGGTGATGTCGTCGGGGTGCAGGCGCAGGTTGAGCGTGTGCGTGACCATCCCGGCGACCGGGAGGCCGATGTACGCCTCGAGGTGCTGGTAGTGGTTCCACGCGAAGGTCCCGACCCGGTCGCCCTCCTCGAGCCCGAGGCCCCGCAGGGCCAGCGTCAGCTGCTTCGTCCGCTGGGCGAAGTCGGCGTACGTGTAGCGGTGGAAGCTCTTGTCCGGCCGCCGGGTGACGATCTCCTTGTGCCCGAAGAGCTGCTCGGCGCGGCGCAGGATCGACGGGCACGTTCAGCTGGTAGTCCATGATCAGACCCTTCACGACCGCTCCTTTCCCAAGCCCTGGCGGAGCGCGAGGTCCTCGTCGGTCATGACGTGGCCGTCCCGCTCGACGTAGCCGCCCTTGCCGCCGATCACGAGCAGCACGAGGTCGTCGTCACCCGCGTTCGCGATCCGGCGCGGCGTCGTCGACTCGACGTGGAAGAGGCCGCCGGGGCCGAGGATGCGCTCCTCGCCGTCGACCTCGACCCTGGCGGTGCCGCTGTGGACGAAGTAGAGCTCGTCCTGGGTGTCGTGGTAGTGGTGGATGCCCGGATGGCCCGGCGGGTAGACGACGCCGTTGACGCCGAACGCGGTCACCCCGAGCGCCGCGCGCACCTTGCGGAAGCCGTAGCCCTCTCCGAGCTCGTCGAGCGACGAGAATGCGTGTCCCATCAGGCCGCCCTCCTGGGTGCATCGGTGTAGACGCGCTCGCCCGCGAAGCGGCGCGCCTCGCGGTCCCACGGGAAGAAGATCGCGTTGCGCCACGTCATCCGCTCGTTCGTCGGCTCGTTGTCGAGCCACTTCGCCCGGTGCGTGCCCGTGACGATCGCCTCCTCGACGACCCCCTGCGGCCCGATCACGATGTTCTGCAGCTCGAAGACGATGTCGGGGAACGCGGTCAGGAGCTCCGTGTAGAAGCGTGCCGCCCCCTCGTGGCCGTGCCAGGAGACCTCGTCGGGGTAGACGGTGTAGACGCAGTCCTCCGAGAGCGTCGCGAGCAGCCCCTCGATCGAGCGGTTGTCCTCCGCTTTCGAGTGCGCCTTCCAGAGCTCGCGGATCTCGTCGACCTCCGCCGGGTCGACCTCCATTCGCATCAGTTCCAGCACTTCTGCTTTCGGGACGGGCATGGGCCTCCTCAGTCGAGAATCGCGGCTGCGACCGCGCGCCGGTGGACGGCCGCGTGGCCGCCGAACGCGTCGATCCACTGCGCGCGCTTGTAGTAGCGGTGCAGGTCGTGCTCCCAGGTGAAGCCGATGCCGCCGTGCACCTGGATCGAGCGCTCGCAGCGGCGACGGCGTTCTCGCCCGCGAACGCCTTCGCGGACGCGACCGCGGTCGGCGCGCGCTCGTCCTCCTCGGCCACGCACCACGCAGCCCAGTAGGCGAGCGAGCGGGCCAGCTCGGTCTCGACGTACGTGTCCGCCAGCGGGTGCGAGACGGCCTGGTAGATGCCGATCTGCTTGCCGAACTGCTCCCGCTCCGCGACGTAGCTCGATCCCGAGCTCGAGCACGCGCTGGGCGACGCCGACCGCCTCGAGCGCGAGCCCGGCGAGCAGCCGGAGGCGCACCGGCTCGAAGCTGCCGTCGAGCGGAGGCTCGTGTTCCCGCGAACACGAGCTTGCCCGAGCGGGCGCGTCTCGTCCGTCGTGCGCGAGCATCTCGCCCTCGGCCGGCGCGACCGTCATGTCCTCGCGCAGGACGGCGTCCACGCCGTCGAGGTTCGGGCACGAGCCAGCCGTCGAGCTCGACCGACCAGCGCCTCGCCGTCCACCTCGGGGAGGGCGGGAGGCGGGAGGACGAGCGCGCGGTCGTCAGGAACGGCCCGGCGTAGAGCGCCCGGCCGGCCTCCTCGAAGAGGACCGCCTCGTCGACGAAGCACGAGCCCGCCGCCGCCCCGCTCCTCGGCCACCGAGACGCCGAGCCAGCCGAGCTCCGCGCAGCTCCGACAGCGAGGCCGCGGTTCCCAGCCGTCCGCCGAGTCGCAGCGAGCGCGGCGACGCGCTCGCGCCGGAGCTCCAGCGCTGCGGCGAGGAACGTAGCGCGCCTCGCGACGCAGCTCGTCCTGCTCGGGCGTGAAGGAGAAGTCCACCAGCGGCACCGCGGGAGGCCGAGCACCCGCTCGGCGATGATGTTGCGCAGGATCTCGGAGGTGCCGGCCTCGATCGTGTTGCCGCGGCTGCGGAGCTGCTGGTGCTGCCAGTAGCCGTCGGCCGTCGCCGTCGATCAGCTGCGCCTCGGCGCCGAGCAGCTCGAGCGCGAGCTTCGTCAGCCGCTGGTTCGCCTCCGACCACCGCAGCTTCGCCACGGAGCCCTCCGGGCCCGGGATGCCGGTCTTCATCAGCGCCGTCAGCGCGCGGTAGTTCGTGTAGCGGAGCGCCTGCAGGCTCGATCCACTCGCGGGCGATCGCGGTCGCGCTGCGAGCTCGGTCGCGCCGCGCTCCTTCGCGAGCGCGATCAGCTTCCGGATCTGCGCCTCGAGCGCGGCGGTGAGCGCGAACCCGAGCGTGCCGCGCTCGTGCAGCAGCGTCGTCATCGCGACCGCCCAGCCGTCGCCGATCTCGTCGAGCACGTTCTCGACCGGCACGCGCACGTCGCTGAAGAAGATCTCGTTGAACTCCGCCTCGCCGGTGATCTGGCGCAGCGGCCGCACCTCGACGCCCGGCGAGTGCATGTCCACGAGCAGGTAGGTGAGGCCCGCGTGGCGCTGCGAGTCGGGGTCGCTGCGCGTGACGAGGATGCACCAGTCCGCGATGTGCGCGAACGACGACCACACCTTCTGCCCGTTGACGACGAAGTGGTCGCCGTCGAGGCTCGCGCTCGTGCGGACGGCCGAGAGGTCGGAGCCCGCGTCCGGCTCCGAGAAGCCCTGGCACCAGATCTCCTCGGCGGAGAGGATCTTCGCCAGGTGACGTGCCTTCTGCTCCTCGGTGCCGTGGGCCATGATCGTGGGGCCGGCCATGCCGAGGCCGATCACGCCGAGGTGCGAAGGCGCCTCAGCACGGGCCATCTCCTCGAGGAAGATCGCCTGGTGGCTGTAGGGCGCGCCGGCGCCGCCGTACTCCTTCGGCCAGGTCAGCCCGGCGTAGCCCGCGTCGAAGAGCTTGCGGCTCCACTCGCGGCCCGGCCTCCTCGAAGCGCCCGCTCCGGATCTCGTCGGTGAGGTTCCCCTCGATCCAGGAGCGCAGCTCCGCGCGGAACGCTGCCTCCTCGGGCGTGTCGCGGAGATCCATGCCGCGACTCTAAACCGTCACGTCTCCAGGAACGAGACGACCAGCGGGTTGAAGCGCTGCGGCGATTCGAGGAAGAGGAGGTGGCCACCGCCCCGGAACGTCTCGAGCCGGGCACTCGGGATCCGCCGCGCGAGCTCGACGCCGTTCTCGTAGGGCACGATCCGGTCGGCGTCTCCGTGGACGACGAGCGTTTGCGCCGCGATCTCCTCCACCGGCGTGACCTGCTCGACGAAGCGCCAGCAGGCGTCGTACTGGGCGCGCCAGCACTCCGGCGGGGTGGGGTGCTCGAGCCGGTCGGCGAGGAGCTGCTCGAACTCCTCCGGGTGCTCGTCCGCCCAGCCGGGGGCGAAGGAGAGCGGCATCGACGCGCGCGCGAACTCGGCCGGCGGGCGGTGGGCGTTCGCCTCCCAGACCTCGCGCGTGGCGTCCGGGATCGGCACGTGTCGGTCTCCGCCGGTCGCGGTGCAGACGAGCACGAGCCGCTCGACGAGCTGCGGGTGCCTGAGCGCGAGCAACTGCGCGATGTAGCCGCCCATGGAGAAGCCCGCGACGTGCGCTCGCCGGCCGTCCAGCGACTCGGCGGCGTCGTCGGCCAGCTCCTCGAGCGAGTACGGACCGGGAGGCTTGGGCGAGCGGCCGGTGCCGCGGTTGTCGACGGCGATGCAGCGGAAGCGGCGCGACCACTCGGGCAGCTGCCGTTGCCACGACCAGATCGCGTAGCCGAGACCGCTGAGCAGGAGCAGCGGCGGCCCGTCCCCGTGCTCCTCGGCGTAGAGCCTCACCGCAGGACCGGGAGCTCCGAGAGGTCCGCGCTCAGCCAGCGCTTCTCCAGTCGGGCGAGCGTGCCGTTGCGTGTCAGCGTGCGCAGCGCGGCATTCACCCCGGGGCGCAGCGGGCTGCCCCTCGGGAAGGCGATCCCGTATCGCTCGCGCGTCACGATCCGGCCCGCGAACGACCCGTACCGCTCCGGCGCCGCGGCGCGCGCGGCCCCGAGGACGGCCGAGTCGTAGACGACGGCGTCGCACCGGTCGGTGTAGAGGTCGTACGTGAGCTGCGACGGGTCGTTGACGAGCCGCGGCTTCTTCCTCGGCTTGATCCGCTCGAGGATCGCGCGTGCCCCGGTCGTCGCCCGCTCGCTGCAGAGCTGGAGGCCGCGCAGGCCCGCGATCGAGGTCGGCACCGGCGCGAACCCTCGCCGCATCAGCACCGCCTGGTCGACCGTCAGGTAGGGCGCGGAGAAGTCCACCCGGCGGGAGCGCTCCGGGGTGATCGTGATCGCGGCGATGGCGATCTCCCAGTCGGAGGGGCGGCCGTTGAGGAGCGTCGAGAACAACGGCTCGTGGACGAAGCGCGCCCTCGACCGGCCGAGCTGCTTCGCGAGCGCCCGCGCGACGTCGATCTCGAGCCCCCGCGCGAGCACGACGTCGCGCCCGCGCACGGCTCCCACCTGCAGGCCGGCGAGCGGCATCGAGACGCCGACGACGAGCTCTCCCGGGGCCTGCGCCGGCGGCGCCGCGGCAGCGGCGGGCAGGGCGAGCGCGAGGGCGGCGAGCGCTGCCGTCGCGACGGCTCTCATCGCGACCTCCCGAGCACCGTGACGACGGTGCCGTTGGGCGCGTGGTCGTACAGCCACTTCGCGTCGTAGCGCGGAACCCGCACGCAGCCGTGCGAGGCGGGCTGGGCGGGGACGTCCGGCGACTCGTGGAAGGCGACGCCGCCGACGAAGTAGCTCGCCCACGGCAGCCAGACCTTGTACGGGACCGACCACGAGTTCGCTTCCTTGCGGAAGACGGCTGAAGCGCCCCGTCGGCGTCTCGAAGCCCGCGGCGCCGGTGGCGACGTGCAGCGTGCGCACGACGGTGCCGTCCTCGATGTAGAGGACGAGCTGGCGATCGAGCAGGACCTCGAAGCGGCGGCCCGACCCGGCCGCTCGCGGGGTGGGGCGCGTCGCGCGCGCGAGGGCAGCCTGCGTCGCCGGGCCTGCGACGCCGTCGCGGCCGAGCCCTTCCCACTTCTGGAACGCCAGGACGGCGAAGCGCGTCTGCTCGCCCGGCTCGCCGTCGACGGCGGCCGCGGGGAGGAAGGAGATGTCGGCGAGCCGCTGCTGGAGCGCGCGCACGGCGGCGGTCGGGTCTGTGGGCTGCTCGGGGACAGGCGGTCCCGGCGGCGGCACGTCGGGCCGGCCGGCAGCCTTCGCCGTGATCGCCCGGGAGGTCACGTACCCGGGGAAGAGTCCGAGCGGCGTCGCTCCCTTGACGAGGAGCTTGACCGACTTCACACCTCGGACCGAGGTCGCGGTGAGCACGAGCTGCGTCACGCGCGCCGAGAGGCTCGCCGTGTTCGTCCCCACGGCGAAGCGCTCCCCGACGTCGACGGTCGCAACGCCCTTCCGGATGGAGACCGCACGGAGCGGTGTCCCGGCCGGCACCCCGGTCGCGATCTCACGCCTTCGCTCTGCCGCCGTCGGGCCGGCGAGGAGGGCGGTCACGGCCTGGCGCAGGGTCGACCCGCGGCGCTCGACGTAGACGAGCTGCTCGCCCTGGAGCAAGGCGACCTTCACGGTCGGCGACGGGGCGCCGGCGCCGCCCGAAGCGCCGACGAGCGCTGCCGTGGCCAGCACGGCCGATCCGGTGAGGGCTCTCAGGAACGCGCGCATCTCGGCGAGCCTAGCGACCGCCCTGCTCTGGACCTGGCGTCTCTCCCGCAACACGTGCAAACTCTCGCCCATGACCGATCTCGCGCTCCAGCCCGACGTGGCCGCCCGCCGCGCGCAGGTGCGCGCGTTCATGGAGAGAGCACGTCTACCCGAACGAGGCGGCGCTCGCGCGCGAGGACGACGCGGCGGATGCGCTGATCGAGAAGCTGCGCGCGCAGGCGAAGGCGGACGGCATCTGGGCCCCGCACCTGCCGGAGGAAGCGGGCGGCACGGGCTCCGGCTTCCTCGAGTACGCGCTCCTGAACGAGGAGATCGGCCGCAGCACCTGGGCGCAGCTCGTCTTCAACTGCCAGGCTCCCGACGCGGGCAACGGCGAGATCCTGCACCTCTTCGGGACGGAGCAGCAGAAGGAGCGCTTCCTGCGCCCGCTCGTCGAGGGCACGGCGCGCTCGTTCTTCTCCATGACCGAGCCGGAGGTCTCCGGCGCCGACCCCACCGCGCTCAGGACGACCGCGGTGCTGGAAGGCGACGAGTGGGTGATCGACGGCCACAAGTGGTTCTCGTCGTCGGCCGAGGGTGCGGCGTTCGGGATCGTGATGGCCGTCACCGACGCTGACGCTGCGCCGCACCGGCGCATGAGCCAGATCCTCGTCCCCACCGACACGCCGGGCTACGAGCTGATCCGGGCGATCCCGGTGCTCGGGCACGCGGGCCGGGGTTGGTCGACGCACTGCGAGGTGCGCTACACGGGCGTGCGCGTCCCGCGCGAAAACGTGCTCGGCGAGCCGGGCGACGGCTTCCGCATCGCGCAGAAGCGGCTCGGGCCGGGACGGATCCACCACGTGATGCGCTGGCTCGGCCAGATGCAGCGCGCGTTCGAGCTGATGTGCTCCTACGCGCTCGAGCGGGAGATCGGCGGCGCGCCGCTCGCCGACCGGCAGACGGTCCAGAACTGGATCGCCGACTCCGCCGCCGAGATCCAGGCCTGCCGCCTGCTGACGCTCGACGCCGCGCGGAAGCTCGACGAGGGCGACGAGGCGCGGGTCGAGGTCTCGCTGATCAAGTTCTACGCCGCGCGCGTGCTCAACGAGGTGATCGACCGCGCGGTCCAGGTGCACGGCGCGCGCGGGCTCACCGACGAGACGCCGCTCGGGCACATGTACGCGATGGCGCGTGCGGCGCGGATCTACGACGGGCCGGACGAGGTGCACCGCATGGTCGTGAGCCGCCGCATCCTCAAGGAGTTCGCGGACGGCGGCACGTACCGGTTCGACTAGGCCAGCTCGGCCGCGATCGCCTCCGCCAGCTCCTGCGGCTCGAACCCGAACGGCCCTTCTCCGCCCTGGAACGCCACGCGCCCGTCGCGGCCGACCAGGTAGAGCCGGTCGGGCCAGCCCCCGTAGGCGGAGGCGACCGCGTCGTCGACGTCGTCGAGCAGGATCGGGATGCGCGTGCGCAGGCGCAGCGCGCAGGCCTCGGCGGCGTCGGCCCGCTCGTCGAGCGACGTCGGGTCGGCGAGACGGATCTCCTCGCGGCGGTTGTCGGCCAGCACCCAGCCGTCCTCGGGATGCGCCTCCCGCACGTAGACGACGAAGAACGCGACGGCGTCGCCGTGGCGCTCGTACAGCTCCTCCAGCTCGCCCAACTGGCGGCGGAAGGGCGGTCAGGTGTACGAGCCGAAGACGAGCGCGACCGGGCGCTCGCCGGCGAAGTCACCGAGCCGGACGCGTGCCCCGCTCGGGCGGCGCGTCTGCGGGTCGAGCAGCGGCAGGTCGAACGGGAAGGCCGGATCGCCGGGGGCGAGGTCGGGCGTCCGCAGCCGCAGGTAGGCGGGCGAAGACATCACGTCCTCGAGGGTCAGGGGCGAGTCGGCTGGCGTCTCCGGGCCCTGCGGGCTCGACACGGGCCTACTCGGCGGTGAGCTCGCGGCGGCGCTGGAGCTCGACGGGGATCGTGTTCACCTTCCACACGAGGCCGAGGCGGCGCAGCAGCCGGATCACGAGGCCGCCGACGTCGAGCTCCCAGGGCCGGAGGCCGTGGAACGCCGACGACGGGAACGCGTGGTGGTTGTGGTGCCACGACTCGCCGAACGAGATCCAGGAGAGCCACCAGACGTTGCGCGACTCGTCCTTCACCCGGAAGCGGCGCGAGCCGACGAAGTGGCAGACCGAGTTGACCGACCACGTGATGTGGTGGAGCAGGAAGATCCTGATCAGGCCGCCCCAGAACATCGCCTGGAGGCCGGCGCCGAGCGTCCCACCCCAGATCCAGCCGGCGATGAAGGGAAGGATGAGCGAGGCGGCGACCCACATCGGGAACCACTTCGAGATGAACACCATCCCGCGGTCGGCGAGCAGGTCCTTGGCGTACTTCGTCCACTCCGCCCGGCCGACGTTGCGGAAGAGCCAGCCCACGTGCGCGTGCCAGAGCCCGGCGATCTTGCCGCGCACACCCGGGCCGAAGCCGGCGTGCGGCGAATGGGGGTCTCCGTCGCGGTCGGCGAAGTTGTGGTGCTTGCGGTGGTCCGAGACCCAGCGGATCACCGGCCCCTGCACCGCCATCGAGCCGAGCACCGCGAGGCCGTAGCGGATCGACTTGTACGTCTCGTAGGAGCGGTGCGTGAAGAGGCGGTGGAAGCCGATCGAGATCCCGAGCGTCGTCAGCGCATAGCCGACGGCGAAGATGATCATGTCGCGCCAGGTGACGAGGTCGCCCCAGAGGAAGAAGATCGAGGCGAGAAACGCGACGAACGGCAGCGTCACGCCGATCAGGTTGGTGGTCTTCTGCCCGCGGGTCATCGTCGGCGCGACGTCGACTTCGACGTCGGCGACGGGTGCGGGCACGCTGCTCACGCGGAGGAGAGTAGCCGTACCGCCGGACTTCCGCGCGCGCGCTCCCCTTTGCCTCCGCCGTGCGACCTGCTTAGGGTGTGCGACGCATGGCCCTCCTCTCGTTGCGGAACGTCACGCGCCGCTTCGGCGGCGTCGTCGCCCTCGACGGCGTCACCTTCGATGTGGAGGAGGGTCAGATCGTCGGCCTGATCGGCCCGAACGGTGCCGGCAAGACGACCGCCTTCAACGTGATCACCCGGCTGTACACGCCGAACGAGGGCGAGGTCGAGTTCGCAGGGACGAACCTGCTGCGCACGCCCGTGCACGGGATCGTGGGGCGCGGCATCGCGCGCACGTTCCAGAACGTCGAGCTGTTCAAGACGATGACCGTGCTCGACAACGTCCTCGTCGGGGCGCATACGCGCGGGCGGCGCACCGAGGCGCAGGCGCACGAGGCGCTCGACTACGTCGGGCTCGACGCGCTCGCCGCACGGCCCGTCGCCGGGCTGCCGTTCGGCACGCTCAAGCGCGTCGAGCTCGCGCGGGCGCTCGTCGCGCGCCCGCAGCTCCTGCTGCTCGACGAGCCGGCGGGCGGCCTGAACCACGAGGAGGTCGAGTCGCTCGGGCCGCTTCATCGTGCAGATCCGCGAGGACTACAAGCTCACGGTGCTCCTCGTCGAGCACCACATGAACCTCGTGATGGCGATCTCCGACCACGTGCACGTGCTCAACTTCGGCAAGCAGATCGCCGACGGGACACCCGGCGAGGTGCAGTCGAACCCCGCCGTGATCGAGGCGTACCTCGGCACCGACGACGACACCCGGCCGAGCAACCGCGCGCCGAGGAGACGACCACCGACGAGGAGCCGGATGGCGCTGCTTGAGCTGACGGGCGTCCATGCGCGCTACGGGCAGGTGCGCGCCCTGCACGGCGTCTCCCTCGCGGTCGACGAAGGCCAGATCGTGGCCGTGCTCGGCGCGAACGGGGCCGGCAAGACGACGACGCTGCGTGCGATCTCGGGGACGGTCCGGCGCAGCGGTGAGATCGTCCTCGACGGCCAGAAGCTCGGCCGGCGCGGGCCGGAGGCGGTCGCCAACCTCGGCGTCGCGCACGTTCCGGAGGGCCGCGGCACCTTCGCCGAGCTGTCCGTGGCGGAGAACCTGAAGCTCGGGGCCTACACGCGGCGCGGCTCGATCGACGCCGACGTGAAGCGGATGGCCGAGTACTTCCCCTGGCTGGAGGAGCGCAGCGGCCAGCACGCGGGCACGCTGTCCGGCGGCGAGCAGCAGATGCTCGCGCTCGCCCGCGCCCTGATGAGCCGCCCGAGGCTGCTCCTGCTCGACGAGCCGTCGCTCGGGCTCGCGCCGCTCGTCACGCGTGAGATCTTCCGCATCGTGCAGGAGCTGAACGAGCAGGACGGACTGACCGTGCTCGTCGTCGAGCAGAACGCGGCGATCGCGCTCGAGGTCGCCTCGCATGCGTACGTGCTCGAGGTCGGTGCCGTGGCCGTGTCCGGGACGAGCGAGGAGCTCGCCCGCGACGAATCCGTCCGCAGGTCCTACCTGGGGTACTGAGCCGGCGCATGTCCCAGTTCTTCCAGCAGGTCGTCGCCGGTCTCGCCTCGGGCTCGATCTACGCCGCGCTCGCGCTGGCGCTCGTGCTGATCCACCGCGCGACCGGGGTGATCAACTTCGCGCAGGGCGAGATGGCGATGTTCACGACCTACATCGCCTGGTCGTTGATCTTCAACCATGGCGTCGTCAAGTGGATCGCGTTCCCGCTCACGCTCCTGATCGCCTTCGCCGGCGGGCGTCGCGATCCAGCGCATCGTGATCCGGCCGGTCGAGCGCGCGTCGATCCTGACGATCGTGATCGTGACGATCGGCCTCGTGCTGATCTTCAACGGCCTGGCCGCCTGGATCTGGACCGCCGAGGTGAGGGCCTTCCCGAGCATGTTCCCGAACGACACCGTGAACATCGGGGGCGTGGCGATCTCGGTCCAGGATCTGGGGACGATCGGCGTCGTGCTCGGCCTCGTCGTGCTGCTCTGGCTCTTCTTCGAGTTCACGAAGGTCGGGCTGGCGATGCGCGCGTCGGCGCTCAACCCGGACGCGAGCCGGCTCGTGGGCGTCCGCGTGGGGTGGATGCTCGCGATCGGCTGGGGCCTCGCCGCGCTGCTCGGTGCAGTGGCCGGGATCCTCGCCGCGCCGACGCTCTTCCTCGACCCGAGCATGATGCAGGCGATCCTGATCTACGCCTTCGCCGCCGCCGTGTTGGGCGGGATCGACTCGCCGTTCGGTGCGGTCGCCGGCGGGCTGCTGCTCGGCGTGGGTCTGAACCTGATCGGCACGTACTTCGACTTCGTCGGCGCCGACCTGCGGCTGCCGGCGGCGCTGCTCGTGATCCTGGTCGTGCTGCTCGTGCGGCCGGCCGGGCTCTTCGGCAAGCCGGTCACGAGGCGCGTGTGATCCGGCCCAACTTCACCCGCAGGGATCTCGTGGGCATCGCGCTCTTCGCGCTCGCCGTGCTCGGCGTCCTCTTCCTGCCCCGCTTCATCAGCGACTTCCGCGCCCAGCAGTACGCCTACGTCGGGATCTACCTGATCGCGCTGCTCGGCCTGAACATCCTCACGGGCTTCACCGGCCAGATCTCGCTCGGCCACGGCGCGTTCATGGCGATCGGCGGCTACACGACCGCGATCCTGATCTCCGACCAGGGCCTGAAGCTCGGGCTCGCACACCTTCTCGGGCGACATGACGGACTACTGGACGATTCCGCTCGCCGGCCTCGTCGCAGGGATCGTCGGCTTCCTCTTCGGCTTCCCCGCGCTGCGGCTGACGGGGCTCTACCTCGCGCTCGCGACCTTCGCCGTGGCCGTGGCGATGCCGGCGATAATCCGCAAGTTCGAGGGCTTCACCGGCGGCGGGGCCGGGATCAACCTGTTCGAGTCGCCGGGGCTGACGGGCGTTGGAGGCACCGATCCGATCACGTTCGAGGAGGTGCCCGGCGGCGTCGAGATCTGGCGCTTCACCATCCCCACCTTCAACGAATGGCTCTACTACCTCTCCTGGGGCGTCGCGCTCGTCATGTTCGCCGTGGCCTGGGCGCTGCTGCGGGGGCGCGTCGGCCGCGCCTTCCGCGCCGTCCGGGACAGCGAGCTGGCCGCGGCCTCCTCCGGTGTCAACCTGGCCCGCTACAAGACGCTCGCCTTCGGTGTCAGCGCCTTCTTCGCCGGCGTCTCGGGCTCGTTGCTCGCGATCGCGTCGACGTTCGTCAACCCGGATACCTTCCCGATCACGCTCTCGATCTTCCTGCTCGTCGGCGTGGTCGTCGGCGGGCTGGGCTCGCTCTGGCCGCTCGTCTTCGGCGCGATCTTCATCCAGTTCCTGCCCCTCTGGGCACAGACCCTGAACGATCCACTGCCGGACTCGATCCTTTGGATCGACGTTCCCGAACTTCCGCGCTCCCGGCGCGCCCGCAGTCGTCTACGGCGTCGTCCTGATCCTGATCATGCTGCTGTTCCCGGGCGGCGCGGCCGGGCTCTTCCGCCGGATCGGCGCCTACTCGCGGCGCGTCTACCAGCGCGCCGGCTAGTGAGCCGAGCCCTCCCGGCCGCCGGCGCGGCGCTCGTCGCGGCGCTGGTCGTGGGCCTTCCCGGCGCACTCGCGCGCCCGGCCGCCGAGCCCGGGATCACGCCGACCGGGATCCTGCTCGGCGGCACCGCGTCGCTGAGCGGCCCGCTCGCGGCGTCCGCGGCGGTGGCGCGCGGCAGCGACGCCTACTTCCGCTGGGTCAACGCCCGCGGGGGCGTGCACGGCCGCCGGATCGTCTACCGCTACCTCGACGACGCCTCCGACGCGGCGCAGGCGACGCAGGCGGCCCGGCAGCTCGTCGAGGAGGACGGAGTCTTCGCGCTCGTGAGCTCGACCGGCACGGAGCAGGCGCTCGCGGCGCGCGGCTACCTGAACGGGGCCGGTGTGCCGCAGCTCTTCGTGGCGTCGGGCGCGTCGGCGCTGGGCCGCGACTACCGGCGCTACCCGTGGACGATCGGTTTCGGGCCGAGCCACGACGCGGAGGGCAGGATCTACGGCGCGTATCTCGCCCGGACGCGGCCGCGCGCCAGGATCGCCGTCCTTGCCCAGGACGATGCCGACGGGAGGGAGCTGCTCGCCGCGCTCCGGCGCGGGCTCGGCCGCTCCCGCGCAAGGGTGGTCGCGGTGCAGAGCGTCGAGCCCGTCGCGTCCGACGTCGCCGCGCAGGTCGCCACCCTGCAGGCCTCCGGCGCGGACGTCCTGGCGGTCTTCGCGTCCGCTCGGGAGACGGGTCAGGCCTTCGCGGCCGCGGCGCGACTGGCGTGGAGGCCGCTGGCGCTCGTTGGCTCCGCCTCGATCGCGACTCCGCGTGTCCCGCAGGGCGCCGTCTCCCTGGCCCACCTCAAGGATGCGGCCGACCCGCGCTGGGCCGACGACGCCGGCGCGCGGCTCTACCGCTCGATCATGACCCGGTACGCGAAGGGCCGGAACGCGCGCGACCTGCTGCATGCGCACGGGATGGCGGTCGCGTACACAGCTCGTGCAGGTGCTTCGGGCAGCTGGGCCGGAGCCCACCCGGGCCGGCGTGCTCGCCGCCGCGCGAAGTCTCCGCGACTCCTCGAACCCGTTCCTGCTGCCGGGGATCGCGGTGCGGACGAGCCGAGCGGATCCGTTCCCGGTCGAGCAGGGGGTGTTGCAGCGACGGAGCGGCCGGTCCTGGCGGCTCTTCGGGGGCCTCTGGGACGTAAGCTGACATGTCATGAGGCCCACTGCGCTGCTCGCCGCGCCGCCCGAGGACCTGCTCGCGGCAGCACGTGAGCGCCGCCGCGGCGACGGTCTCGTCACCTACTCCCCGAAGGTCTTCGTCCCGCTGACGACGCTCTGCCGCGACGTCTGCGGCTACTGCACCTTCGCGCGGCCGCCGCGGCGCGGCGAGCGCGCTTATCTGAGCGCCGACGAGGTGCTGGAGATCGCGCGCGCCGGCGCGGAGGCGGGTTGCACGGAGGCGCTGTTCACGCTCGGGGACAAGCCGGAGCTGCGCTACAAGGTCGCCCGCGAGGAGCTGCGCGCGCTCGGCTGCGAGACGACGATCGAGTACCTGGCGCAGGTCGCCGGGCTCGTGCTCGAGGAGACCGGGCTGCTACCGCATCTGAACCCCGGGGTGATGACCCGGGCCGAGCTCGAGCTGCTGCGCCCCGTCTCGGCCTCGATGGGGATCATGCTCGAGACGACGGCCGAGCGGCTGGCCTCGCGCGGCGGCCCACACTGGGCCTCGCCGGACAAGCTCCCGGCGGCCCGGCTCGAGACGATCGCGATCGCCGGTGAGCTGCGCATTCCCTTCACGAGCGGGATCCTGATCGGGATCGGCGAGACCCGCGCAGAGCGTGTCGACGCGCTGCTCGCGCTCGCCGACCTGCACGAGCGGCACGGCCACCTGCAGGAGGTGATCGTGCAGAACTTCCGCGCCAAGCCGGGGACGCGGATGGCCGGGCATCCCGAGCCGACCCTCGACGAGCACCTCTGGACGATCGCGGCGGCGCGGCTCCTGCTTCCCGACGACATCTCCGTGCAGGCGCCACCGAACCTCGCCTACGACGACTTCCCGCGGCTGCTCGACGCCGGGATCGACGACTGGGGCGGCGTCTCGCCGGTCACGATCGACCACGTCAATCCCGAGGCGCCGTGGCCGGAGCGGGAGCGGCTCGCGGAGGCGACGAGGTCGCGCGGGCTCGAGCTCGCGCCGCGGCTGCCGGTGTATCCGGCCTTCCTCGACGCCGAGTGGCTCGACCCGCACGTGCTCCCGACGGCGCTGCGCTCGTCCGATGCGCTCGGCCTGGCGCGCGAGGATCGGTGGCACCCGGGGGAGAGCGGCGCCGTCCCGTTCATGGTCACCCGCGGAGCGCTGCCCGTGGACACGCGCGACGAGCTGGGCGAGGACGAGCTGGTGCGGCTCTTCTCCGCCCGCGGCGAGGAGCGGCAGCGCGTCTTCGCCGCCGCCGACCGGCTGCGCCGCGAGGTGTGCGGCGACGAGGTCAGCTACGTCGTGACGCGGAACATCCAGTACACGAACGTCTGCTACTTCCGCTGCGGCTTCTGTGCCTTCTCGAAGGGCCGGCTCGCCGCGAACCTGCGCGGGGCGCCGTACCTCGTCCCGCTCGAGGAGATCGTGCGGCGCTCGCGCGAGGCGTGGGAGCGCGGCGCGACCGAGGTCTGCCTCCAGGGCGGGATCCACCCGGCGTTCACCGGCGACTACTACGCGTCGGTGGTCGAGGCGATCCGGAGCGAGGTGCCGGGGCTGCACATCCACGCCTTCTCCGCGCTCGAGGTGTGGCAGGGCGCCGCGACGCTCGACGCTGGAGCTCGAGCCCTACCTCGAGCGGCTTCAGTCCCTCGGGCTCGGCTCGCTTCCGGGGACTGCGGCCGAGATCCTCGACGACGAGGTCCGGGCGGTGATCTGCCCGGACAAGGTCACGACCGCGCAATGGCTCGCCGTGCACGACGCGGCGCACCGCGTCGGCCTGCGCTCGAACGTGACGATCATGTTCGGGCACGTCGAGTCGCCGCGCCACTGGGCACGGCATCTGCTGCGGGCGCGCGAGCAGCAGCGACGGTCGGGTGGCTTCACCGAGTTCGTGCCGCTCCCGTTCGTGCACATGGAGGCGCCGATGTGGCTCCGCGGCCGCGCCCGCTCCGGCCCGACGTTCGGCGAGACGCTGCTGCTGCACGCGGTCGCGCGCCTCGCGCTGCATCCGGAGATCACGAACATCCAGGCCTCGTGGGTGAAGCTCGGGCCGCGCGGGGTGGGGGAGGTGCTGAGGGCCGGCGTGAACGACCTCGGCGGCACGCTGATGAACGAGTCGATCTCGCGCGCGGCCGGCTCCGAGCACGGGCAGGAGCTGGCGCCGCAGGGGATGGAGGACCTGATCCGCGCCGCCGGGCGCATCCCGCGGCAGCGCACGACGCTCTACGGCGACGCGCCGGCCGAGTGCCGCGCACGCTCGTTCGCCGCCGCTCCGCTCGCGGAGCCCCGGAACCCGCCGGTGCAGGACGCCGGCCTGCAGGCGCCGCCGCGGCTCGTCCGGCCCGGCCTGCTCGCCCGCGCCCGCTAGTAGCCGCGGCGCACGATCCGGGGCAGGCCCGCCAGCCAGCGCGGAATCCGCCGGCGGGCTTCGGCGAGCGCGCGCTCCACGGCGGCTCCGTCCGTTACGCCTTCACCGTGGCCGACGAGGGCGTGTTGCACGTCGAGGCCGCCTAGCCCGCGCGGGGGCCACAGGCGCAGCAGCGGGTGCATCCCGATCGGCTCCTCGCCCGCGCGGAAGAACGGAACCGTGCCGAGGACGTCGGCGCAGCACGAGGATCCTGCGCTCCGGCCACCAGAGCGCGACCTCGCGCCAGAAGCGCAGGCGCACCACCGGCCTGAGCTCGAAGGGCGTGCCGGGCAGCGACCGCGGCACCACGTGCAGCGGCACCCCGAACCGGGCTGCGAACGCCGCGCAGTCGCGCTCGTGGCGGTCGAGCAGTTGGATCACGCCCGCCGGCTCGCCGAGCGCCCGGATCCGCTCGTCGACGCCCTCGCCCTCGATCGGATCGACGATCCAGACGCGTCCGGCGGCCGCGAGCGCGTGCGACGTCCGCCGCATGCGCGCGTGCTCGATCCAGCCGAGGACGCCGTCGGCCTCGTCGACGAACCGGACGCTCATCGCTCGAGGCTAACCGCTTCGGCCAGCGTGAAACGGCCGCTCCAGAGCGCGCTGCCCGAGACGGCGCCCTCACAGCCGAGCGCGCGTACGGCCCGCAGGTCGTCGAGGGAGGAGATCCCGCCGGCCGCGATCACGGGCAGGCCCGCGTCGAGGACGGACTCGAGCAGCGCGAGGTCCGGGCCGGCCAGCGTCCCGTCGCGGCGCGTGCTCGTCACGAGCAGCCGCTGCACGCCGGCCTCGCGGCAGGCGGTCGCGAGCTCCACGGCGGAGACGCCCGTCGCCCGGGTCCAGCCTTCGACCGCGACGAGTCCGTCGCGCACGTCGACCGCCACCGCCAGCCGAGGGCCGAACCGAGCGGCCGCCGAGCGCAGGAACGCGGGCTCCAGGGCGGCCGTTCCCACGAGCACGCGGGCCGCGCCGGTGTCGAGCGCGGCCTGGATCGACTCGAGGTCGCGGTAGCCGCCGCCGGCCTGCACCGGCACGCCGATCGCGGCGACGCCGGCGAGGAGCTCGAGCGACGGCGTCGACGAGAACGCGCCGTCGAGATCGACGAGGTGGAGCCACGTGGCTCCTTCGTCGCGGAAGGCGGCAGCGGCCTCCACCGGGTCGCCGCCCTCGATCGTGACGCGGCCGCGCTCGCCCTGCTCGAGCCGGACGACACGGCCCTCCAGGACGTCGATGGCGGGATACACCGTGAACGCCGAGCCGCGCTCGTGTTGACGTGCTATCACGTTATCATGCTAACATGTTGACACGATGGCCCCGAGCACCGAGCCTGCGCGTTCCGTCGAGCCGCTCCCGGGCCTCGACGAGCTCGCCGACGCGGTGCTCAGCCTGCGCACGCGCGACGAGGCCCAGCGCTTCCTGCGCGACCTCTGCACGCTGCCGGAGCTGGAGGCGCTGACGCATCGCTGGCAGACGGTGAAGCTGCTCGAGGAGCACGTTCCGTATCTCGAGATCGCCGAGCGCGTCCCGACCAGCACGGCAACGGTCACGCGGGTCGCGCAGTGGCTCCGCCACGGCACCGGCGGCTACCGCATCGCGCTCGGGCGCGTCGGCCGGAAGCGCTGATGGAGCCGAACGGCTTCGCCCGCGCCGGCGCGAACGGCCGGCTGACGCTCGCCGTCCCCTCCAAGGGCCGCATGTCGGAGCCCGCGCTCCGGCTCTGCGCCGACGCGGGCCTGCGGTTCGAGGCGACCGATCGCGCACTCCTCGTCCCGTGCCTGAACGCGCCCGTCGACCTGCTGCTCGTGCGCGCGCACGACATCCCCGAGTACGTCCAGGACCGCGTCGTCGACCTCGGCATCACCGGTGCCAACCTCGTCGCCGAGGCGGCGAAGGACGTGCTCACCCTGGAGCAGCTCGGCTTCGCGCGCTGCACGCTGCAGGCTGCGGTTCCGGACGACGCGCCGCAGCGGGAGCTGGCCGCGCTCGACGGGCTCCGGGTCGCGACCGCCTACCCCGTCTCCACCCGCTCGTGCCTGGAGCGGCTCGGCGTTGCTGCGGAGCTCGTCACGGTGTCCGGCTCCGTCGAGGCGGCGCCGCGGCTCGGGCTCTCGGACGCGATCGTCGACCTCGTCTCGACCGGCTCGACGGCGAGCGCGAACGGGCTGCGCCTGATCGGCACGCTGCTCGAGTCGCAGGCGGTGCTCGTGGGAACGGGCTCCGCGGTCGAGGCCAAGCGCGAGCTCGTGGAGCGGCTCCAGCTCATGCTCGCAGGCGTCGTCGCCGGGCGCCGGCGCCGCTACCTGATGATGAACGCGCCCGAGACGGCACTGCCCGCGATCCAGTCAGTGCTGCCCAGCATGGGCGCGCCGTCGGTGATCCCGCTCGCCGCCGAGGGCCAGATCGCCGTGCACGCAGCCGTCGACGTCGACGAGCTCTGGAACCTGCTCTCGCCGCTGAAGGCGGCCGGCGCGTCGTCGATCCTCGTCCTGCCGGTGGAGCGGCTCGTGCCGTGAGAGGCGTTGGGCTGGAGGCGGTGCTGCCGCAGGTGCTCGAGATCGTCGGCGACGTCCGCCGTCGCGGCGACGAGGCTCTGCTCGACTGGACGGAGCGGCTGGACGGCGCGCGGCCCGAGTTGCGGGTCCCGTCCGGGCGGCTGGAGGCAGCGCGCCTCGACGACGACGTGCTGAGGGCCGTGCGCGAGCTGGTGCGTGCAGTGACCGCGTTCTGTCGCCCGCAACGGCCGCCGGACACGGAGGTCGAGGTGGTGCCGGGCATCCGAGCCGGGCGCCGCTGGCTCCCGCTCTCGTCCGTCGGCGTCTACGTCCCCGGCGGCCGCGCGGCGTACCCCTCGTCGCTCGTGATGGCCGCGGTGCCGGCGCTCGTGGCGGGGGTCGAGCGGATCGCGGTCGTGTCACCGCTGCCCTCCGACGCGACGCTCGCGACCGCGCGCGAGCTCGGCCTCGACGAGGTCTACGCGGTGGGCGGGGCGCAGGCGGTGGCGGCCCTCGCGTACGGCACCGAGACGATCGCGCCCGTCGACAAGATCGTCGGGCCCGGCAACCGCTACGTCACGGCCGCGAAGCTGCTCGTCTCGAGCCGCGTCGCGATCGACCTGCCCGCCGGCCCCAGCGAGGTGATCGTGATCGCCGACTCGTCGGCGGACGCGGAGCAGTGTGCCGCCGACCTGCTCGCCCAGGCCGAGCACGGCCCCGACAGCGAGGCGCTCCTCCTCAGCCTCGACCCGGCTCTCTCGGAGGCCGTCTCCGGCCTCGTCGCCGGACACGCCAACGTGGCGGTCGAGGAGATGGGGTCGTTGGACGAGGCGCTGGCCCGCTCGGAGGCGTACGCCCCGGAGCACCTCGAGCTCTGGATCGAGGAGGCGGACGAAGTCGCCGCCCGCGTCCGCAACGCCGGCACGGTCTTCGTCCGGACGTCGGCCGTCGTCGGCGACTACGCGGCGGGCGCCACCCACGTGCTCCCCACGGGAGGTCTCGCCCGTGGCTGTGGCGGCCTCGGCCTCGAGACCTTTCTCAAGCCGGTGCAGTTCGTCCGCGCGAGCGCCGACGGCGTCGAGCGGGCGCGCGAGATCGTGCTCCCGCTCGCCCGCGCCGAGGGGCTCCCGCTGCACGCTGCGGCACTGGACCGACGATGATCGCGCGCCCGCTTCCGGACGACTTCCGCGCCTACGCGTGGGCGCCCAGCTCCGCCGCGGTCGCTGCGCGGCACGGCCTCCACCGCGAGCAGATCCTGCGCTTCGATCAGAACACGCCGCCGGTCCCGGGCGTGCCTCAGATTCCGCTCGCGACGAGCTTCGCCCGCCTGAACGAGTACCCGGACGGCCTCTACGGCGAGCTGCGCGCCGCCGCGGGCGCCTACTGCGGCGTCGACCCGGACCGGATCGTCGTCGGCGCCGGTGCGGACGACCTGATCGCGACGTGTGCGCGGACGTACCTCGGCCCCGGCCGCCGCGCGGCGATCTCCCCGCCCACGTACGCGCTCTACCGGATCGCCTCGCTGCTGGAGGGGGCGGAGGTGACGACGGATCCCGCAGGCGCGTCGCTGATCTGGGTCTGCAACCCCAACAACCCGACCGGAGAGCTGCGCGACCCGGCGAGCCTCGCGGCGCTCGCCCAGGCTCATCCCGGTGCGGCCGTCGTGGTCGACGAGGCGTACTTCGAGTTCGCGGGTGTCACCTGCGCGAGTCTGATCGAGGAGCAGCCGAACCTGATCGTGCTGCGCACGCTCTCGAAGGCGTTCGGGTTCGCCTCGCTGCGGGTGGGCTACGCGATCGCGTCCGCGGAGGCGGCGGCGCAGCTGGAGCTGCGCCGGGCGCCGGCGAACGTCAGCGGGCCTGCCGCGGCGATCGCCGCCGCGGCGCTGCGTGAGCCGCGACTCGACGTCGACGCCACCGTGGCCGAGCGCGAGCGGATGCGCGCGGCACTTCTCGCCGCAGGTCTCGACTGCCCCGAGAGCGCGGGGAACTTCGTCTTCGTCCGAACCGACGAGCCGCTCGGCGAGCGGCTCGAGGCGGAGGGATTGGTGGTCCGGGTCTTCGCGGAGGGGATCCGGGTCACCGTCCGGCGCCCGCCCGAGAACGACGTCCTGCTCGCGGCGCTGGGCGCCGAGGGCGGAGCGGCGGCCGGCCGCTCGGCGCTCGTCGTGCGGACGACCACGGAGACCGCGCTGCGCCTGTCGCTCGACCTGGACGGCTCGGGACGGGCCGACGTGGACACCGGGATCGGCTTCCTCGATCACCTCCTGACGTTGTGCGCTTTCCACGGAGGGCTCGATCTCGAGCTGCTCGCGTCCGGCGATCTCGACGTCGACGAGCACCACACTGTCGAGGACTGCCTCGCCGCCTTTGGCGACGCATTGGCCCAGGCTCTCGGAGCCCGCGAGGGCGTCGCCCGGTACGGGTCGGCGACCGTGCCGATGGACGAGGCGCTCGCCACCGCGGCCGTCGATCTCGTCCGCAGGCCGCACGCCGAGGTCGAGCTCGAGTTCTCCGGCCCCCGCGTCGGCGCGCTCGCGACCACGCTGCTGCCCCACGCGCTCGAGCGCCTCGCAGCGCAGGCCGCGATCACCCTGCACGTGAGCCTCGTCCGGACGCGACGACCACCACGTGGCCGAGGCCGCCTTCAAGGCGCTCGGCCAGGCGCTCCGTCAGGCCTGCGCGCAGGGCAGCGCCGGCGTCCGGTCGACGAAAGGGCTCGGGTGAAGGCGGTGCTCGTCGACTACGGCGCAGGCAACCTGCGCAGCATCTCGGCCGCGCTCGCCCGCGCCGGCGCCGAGCCGGTGGTCACGACCGACCCGACCGAGGTGCGCGAGGCTCCGCTCGCGGTGATCGCGGGCGTCGGCAACGTCGGGAGCGCCGCCCGCGGGCTGGCGCAGGTCGCGGACGCCCTCCGCGAGCGCGCGGAGCGCGGCCGCCCGACGCTCGGGATCTGCGTGGGCATGCAGCTCCTCTTCGAGGCGAGCGAGGAAGGCGGGGGCGGGCTCGGGCTCCTGCGAGGCCCGGTGCGCAGGCTGCGGGCGCGCCGCGTGCCGCACATGGGCTGGAACGCCCTGACGGTGCTCGGCCCCTCGTCGCTCCTCGAGGGAGTGGACGGTGCGGACGTGTACTTCGCGCACAGCTATGCGGCCGAGCCGGCCGACGACGTGGCGGTCGCGAGCGTCGACCACGAGGAGAGTCGGCTCGTGGCGGCGGTCGAGTCCGGCGCCGTGGCCGGCGTCCAGTTCCATCCCGAGCGCAGCGCCGTGGCCGGCGCGCGCGTGCTGGAGAACGCGTTGCGATGGTCACGAAGCGCGTGATCCCCTGCCTGGACGTCGCCGGCGGTCGCGTCGTCAAGGGCGTGCGGTTCCGCGGCCTGCGCGACATGGGCGATCCCGTCGTGCTGGCCGAGCGCTATTCCGAGCTCGGCGCCGACGAGATCGTCTTTCTCGACATCACGGCGACGGTCGAGGGCCGCGGCCCGCTGCTCGAGCTGGTCGAGCGCGCCGCGGAGCATCTCGTCGTGCCGTTCACGGTCGGAGGCGGAGTCTCGGGTCGCGAGGATGCGCGAGCGCTGCTTCGCTCGGGGGCGGACAAGGTGGCGGTCAACCGCGCCGCGGTGGACGAGCCGAGCCTGCTGGGGCAGCTCGCGGGCGAGTTCGGCGCACAGGCCGTCGTGTGCGCCATCGATGCACGTGACGGCGAGGTGGTCACGCACGGCGGCCGGCAGGCGCGGGGCCGGGACGCGGTCGCGTGGGCGCGCGAGGCGGTCGAGCGCGGCGCAGGCGAGCTCCTCGTCACCTCGATCGACGCCGACGGGACGCGGGCGGGCTACGACCTCGAGCTCACGCGCGCCGTGGCCGAGGCGGCGACGTCCCGGTGATCGCCTCGGGCGGTGCCGGGACGGCGCACCATCTGGCGGAGGCGTTCGCGGCCGGCGCCGAGGGAGCGATCGTCGCGTCGATCGTGCACGAGCGGCCCGAGCGCCTGCCCGAGCTGAAAGCCGAGCTGCGAGAGGCCGGATGGCACGTCCGAGCCTGACGCCCGCGATCGTCCAGGACGCCCGCAGCGACCGTGTGCTGATGCTCGCCTGGATGGACGAGGAGGCCCTGCGGCTGACGCGCGAGACCGGCGAGGCCTGGTTCTGGAGCCGCTCGCGCAGGCGGCTCTGGCGCAAGGGCGAGACTTCCGGGAACACCCTGGCGGTGGAGGAGCTCCGGGACGACTGCGACGGTGACGCGATCCTCGTTCGCGTCCACCCGGCGGGGCCGGCGTGCCACACGGGCGCGAGCTCGTGCTTCGCGCCATGGCTCTGGCGGCGGATCAAGGAGCGCGAGCAGGAGCGGCCCGAAGGCTCGTACGTCGTCTCGCTCCTCGACGACCAGGGCCTGGCCGCGCGCAAGGTGGGGGAGGAGGGGCTCGAGGCCGCGCTCGCCGGGGCCGGCGAGTCGGACGAGCGAGTCGTGGAGGAGGTCGCGGACCTCGTCTTCCACGCCTACGTCCTGCTGGCGGCGCGCGGGCTCGACCCTGAGCTCGTCGAGGCCGAGCTCGCGCGCCGCGCTGCCGGCTAGGAGGCCGGGATCAGCACCGAGTTGAGCACGTGGATGATCCCGTTCGACGTCCGGATGTCGGTCTTCGTCACCTTCGCCTTGTCGACGAAGACGCTCTTCCCGCTCACGCGGATGCGGACGGAGGGGCCGGCGAGGGTCTTCGCCGAGCGGAGCTGCACGACCTTCGCCGCCGGGACCTGTCCCTTCACGACGTGATAGAGGAGGACGCGCTTGAGGAGCGCCTTGTCCTTGCCGAGCTTGGCGAGCGTCGCCTTCGGCACCTTCTTGAACGCGGCGTCGGTGGGGGCGAAGACGGTCAGCTTGCCCGGGCCCGACAGCGCCCCGACGAGGCCCGCCTGCTTGGCGAGGGCGAGCAGCGTCGTGAACTGCCCTGCCCCGGCGGCCGTCTGGACGATGTTCGCCTTCGGGGCGGCGGCCCGGTCGGGTGCGGCCAGGGCCGCTCCGGGGAGGGCGACGGCGAGGACGAGGAGTGCTGCGATGCGCTTCATCGGTCTCATTCCTTTCGGTTGGCGATCTCTTAGGCAGTTGCGGGCGACCAGCGGCGGCGGATGGCCGCCTGCTGGGCGATCTGGTAGGCGGCGCCCAGGCCGACGAGGCCGTAGACGATCCGCGTGACGGCGTTCGTCTCGCCGAATTCGAGTCCGAAGAGCGTCGCCACGAGGTCGAACTCGGCCAGGGCGACGAGGCCCCAGTTCAGGCCCCCGACGATGACGAGTACGGCTGCGAGGACGTCGAGCTTCTTCATGCTGTCCACCTCCTTGTTCAGAGTTTGTCCAAGGATGGTAGAGGCAGTTGGGTGGCTTGTCAAATCTTCGTCCAAGGTATGTACACTGATGCGCATGACGGCAGACCTCCGCATCGGCGAGCTCGCGCGGCGTGCAGGCGTCAGCCCGGAGCTCCTGCGCGCCTGGGAGCGCCGCTACGGCCTGCTCCGGCCCGAGCGGTCGGCGGGCGGCTACCGGCTCTACTCCTCCGAGGACGAGCGGCGGGTGCGCACGATGACCGCCGCGCTCGGGCGGGGCATCTCCGCCGGCGAGGCCGCGAAGCTCGCGCTCGACGACGGCCAGGACGCCCCCTCGGCGGAGACGCTCGTCGAGGCGCTCGTCGCCTTCGACGACATCGGCGCCCACGCTGCGCTCGACCGCCTCCTGTCGACGCTCACGCTGGACGCCGTGCTGCGCGACTGGGTGCTCCCGGCGCTCCACGAGCTCGGCGAGCGCTGGGAGCGCGGTGACGTCACGGTGGGCCAGGAGCACTTTGCGAGCCATCTCCTCCGCGGACGGCTGCTCGGCCTCGCGCGCGGTTGGGATCGCGGCGCCGGCCCTCGCGCCCTGCTCGCATGCCCCGCGGGTGAGCAGCACGACCTGCCGCTGATCGCGTTCGGGCTGGCGCTGCGAGAGCACGGCTGGCGGATCACGTACCTCGGCGCCGACACGCCCGTCGCCACGATCGACGAGACGGCGAGCGCGCTGCGTCCCGACCTCGTCGTGCTGGCCGCGGTGGACCCGGCACGACTGCGCGCGTGCGCCGAGCCGTTGCGGGACCTGGGCTCGCGCTTCCCGCTCGCCCTCGCGGGTGCAGGCGCCGACGACGCTCTCGCAGCGGAGATCGGCGCGCGCCGGCTGGGAGACGGCCCGGTCGAGGCCGCCGCCGCGGTCGCCTCCGGCTAGACGTCCCGGCGGAGCAGGTCGTCGAGCGTCTCGCGGCGCAGGATCGGCCGCGCTTGCCCGCCGCCCACGAGCACGGCCGCAGGGCGCGGGAGGCCGTTGTAGTTCGAGCTCATCGCCAGCGTGTACGCGCCCGTTGCCGGGACCGCCACCAGGTCGCCCCGGCGCGGCTGCGGCAGCCGCACGCGGTCGATCAGGACATCGCCGGACTCGCAGTGCTTGCCCGCGAGCGTGAACTCCGCCTGCGTCTCCTCGCTCGCCCGGTTCGCGAGCAGTGCGGTGTAGCGGGCCCGGTAGAGCTGCGGTCGCGGGTTGTCCGACATGCCTCCGTCGATCGCGACATAGCTCCGGCCACCGGTCTGCTTGAGCGCGCCCACGCGGTAGAGCGATACGCCGGCCGACCCGACGAGAGCCCGACCGGGCTCCAGGATCAATCGAGGCGCGGGCAGGCTGCGCGTCTCCCAGTCGCGGGCAACGGCATGCAGGACCGAGTCCACCAGTGCCTCGACGGGCGGCTCGGCCTCCTCGAGCACGTGCCGCACGCCGAAGCCGCCGCCCACGTCGACCACATCCGGCGTCCAGCCCAGCTCGTCGCGGCAGCGCGCGGTGAAGCCGGCGAGCAGCTCGATCGCGAGCAGGTGCGCGTTCGCGTCCACGAGCTGCGAGCCGACATGGACGTGCAGCCCCTCGACGTCGAGCCCGGCCTCGCCCGCCCGCCGGATCGCCTGGATTGCATCGTCCGCGTCGAGCCCGAACTTCGACCCGAGGTGCCCCGTGCGAATCGCCTCGTGCGTCTGTGCGTCGACGCCGGGCGTGACCCGCACGAGCACGCGCAGCACCCCGGCCTGCGCTGCGCGCAGCGGCTCTTCGAGCGAATCGAGCACGACGAGCGCGTCGAGCTCGGCGGCGGCGCGCAGCTCGTCGTCCGACTTGTTGTTGCCGTGGAAGACGATCCGCTCGCCTCCGAGGCCCGCGCGTCTCGCGAACTCGAGCTCGCCGAGCGTGGAGACGTCCGCGCCGAGGCCTTCCTCGGCGAGGAGGCGCAGCACCGCGAGGTTCGCGAAGGCCTTCGTCCCGTAGACGACGAGCGCGCCCGGGGCCGCCCGGACGAACAGCCGCGCGCGCTCGCGCAGCGTCTGCTCGCAGTAGACGACGAGCGGCGTTCCGAACCGCTCCACGAGCGCCGTTGCCGTGACGCCGCCGAGGTGGAGCTCGCCCTCCTCGACGCTGGCCGACGACGGGAACAGTGCTAGCATGAGCGCAGTGAAGCAGCTTCTTACCTGACGCAGGAAGCCAGCGCGGCCGGGCCGCGACAGCTTCCCACGGGCCTCTCTCGCGAGAGGCTTTTTTGTACCCGGAGACAGCGATGAGCGAGCCGTACGACGCACCGAAATACGACCCAGGGCAGATCGAGCCGAAGTGGCAGCGCGTCTGGGCGGACGAGCAGGCCTACGTGGTTTCAGACCCGGACGACGCACTCCGGGCGGAGGGACGCAAGAGCTACGTCCTCGAGCAGCTGCCGTACCCGTCGGGAAGCCTCCACCTGGGGCACCTGCTCGTCTACACGATCGGTGACGTCGCAACGCACTTCAGGCGGCGCAACGGCTACCACGTGCTGCACCCGATGGGGTTCGACGCGTTCGGGCTCCCGGCGGAGAACGCCGCGCTCCGCGAGGGTGGCCACCCTCGCGAGATCACCGAGCGGAACATCGAGACGATCACGCGCTCGATGAAGCGCATCGGCTGGTGGATCGACTGGTCCCGCGAGCTGTCGACGCACCGGCCCGACTACTACCGCTGGCAGCAGTGGCAGTTCCTCGCGTTCCTCGAGCGCGGCCTCGCGTACCGGAAGGGGGCCCCGGTCAAGTGGTGCCCCAACGACCAGACGGTGCTGGCCAACGAGCAGGTGCTGCCGGACGGGACGTGCGAGCGCTGCGGCGCAGAGGTGGAGTCGCGGGTGATGGAGCAATGGTTCTTCAAGATCACCGACTACGCGCAAGCGCTGCTCGACGATCTCGAGACCGTCGACTGGCCCGAGGCGATCAAGGCTCGTCAGCGAAACTGGATCGGCCGGTCCGAGGGTGCCGAGCTCAGCTTCCGGATCGACGAGTGGGACGAGGACATCGCAGTCTTCACGACCCGCCCGGACACGCTGTTCGGCGCGACGTTCTTCGTGCTCGCGCCGGAGCACGAGCTCGTCGGGCGCATCGACTCGGACGAGGTGCGGGAGTACGTCCGCAAGACCGCCGCGAAGAGGACCGCGGAGCGGGCCGCCGCGGAGGAGAAGACCGGCGTCTTCACCGGGCTGCACGCCGTCAACCCGGTCAACGGCGAGCGGATCCCGATCTACGTGGCCGATTACGTGCTGATGGACTACGGGACGGGCGCGATCATGGCGGTGCCGGCGCACGACCGGCGCGACTTCGACTTTGCGCGCGCGTTCGACCTGCCGATCCGTCACGTCGTCAGACCGGTCGACGCGGAGGTCGACGAGAGCGAGCCATACCTCGAGCACACAGAGGGAGAGGTGCTCGTCAACTCGGGCGAGCTCGACGGGCACCCCGCACCGGAGGGCGGCCGCCGGATCGTCGAGCGACTGGAACGCGAGGGGCGCGGTCGCTTCGCGGTCAACTTCCGCATTCGCGACTGGGGCTTCTCGCGCCAGCGCTACTGGGGCTGCCCGATTCCGATCGTCTACTGCGACGCCTGCGGGATCGTTCCCGTCCCCGAGAGCGAGCTGCCCGTCGTCCTGCCCGACGTCGAGGACTTCAAGCCCCGAGGGAGGCCGCCCCTGGCGCAGGCCGAGGACTGGGTGAACGTCGACTGCCCGGCCTGCGGCGGGCCTGCGCAGCGGGAGACCGAGACGATGGACACCTTCGTCGATTCCTCCTGGTACTTCCTGCGCTACTGCGACCCGGCCAACGACGAGGCTCCGTTCGACCGGGCGCTCGTCGACTACTGGAACCCGGTCGACCTCTACATCGGCGGCGTCGACCACGCGACGGTGCACATGATCTATGCGCGGTTCTGGGTCAAGGTCCTGAACGACCTCGGCCTCGTCGGCTTCCGCGAGCCGTTCGCGAGCTTCTTCTCGAACGGCTGGGTGACGAGCGGGAAGACGAAGATCTCGAAGCGCTCCAGCAATGCAGCCGGGCCGGACGAGGCCGTCGAGCGTCACGGCGCGGATGCGATGCGGCTCTGCATCCTCTTCCTCGGTCCCGCCGATCAGGACATGGAGTGGACCGAGGAAGCGGCGGAGGGAATGGCGCGGTTCGTCCGCAGGCTCTGGCGCGTAGTGGGTGAGGTCGCCGCCCGTGCACCGCACGGGGAGCCTGCGAACGGAGCGCTCGCACGGAAGGCGCACGAGGCGATCGCCAAGGCGACGGACGACATCGGCCGCCGCTTCGCGTTCAACACGGCGATCTCCGCGGTGATGGAGCTGATCAACGAGCTCTCGCGCGACCGGACCGGGCCCGACGCCCGCTTCGCAGCCGAGACGGCCGTCTCGCTGATCCAGCCTTTTGCGCCCCACGTCGCCGAGGAGCTGTGGCAGCAGCTCGGCCATGAGCGACTGTGGGAGCAGCCCTGGCCGGTCGCCGACGATGCGATGCTGGAGCGCGAGACGGTCGAGGTGGTGGTGCAGGTGAACGGCAAGCTGCGAGACCGCCTCCAGGTGGCGCCAACGCTGGCCGAGGACGAGCTCGTCGCGCTCGCTCTGGCGTCGGAGCGGGTGCGGGCGCACCTGAACGGAAGCCAGCCGAGCAAGACGATCGTCGTGCCCGGCAAGCTCGTCAACTTCGTGATCTGAGCCGCGGGCGCCCCGCGCCCTTCGCAAAACCGGCACACAATCGGCACAGAGGCGGCGCACGGCCGTGACTGCTGTCCCGGCACGGTGGAGGAATGCCCTCGCTGCCGATCCCGCGCCGGCAGGCGCTCGTCGCCGCGGGCGTGCTGCTCGCGGTCCTGGCGCTCGCCGGCCGGATGCTGGCGAACGCCGGCGCTCCCTCCGTGCAGCCGGTCGCCCCGCTCGTGGCGGAGACGGCCGGGACGGCCGACACGCTCGTCGTCCACGTCGCCGGCGCCGTCCGGCAACCGGGCCTCTACGAGCTGAAGGAGGGCAGCCGCGTCTCCGATGCCGTGGCGCGCGCCGGCGGTGCCACGGCGAAGGCCGACACGGCGGCCGTCAACCTCGCCGCGCCGCTCGCCGACGGGATACAGGTGCTGATACCGAGTCGGGTCGCCGGCGCGGCGGGGGCCGGATCGGGGCCGAGTGGGGTGGGTGGTGCCGCCCCGCGCGTGAGCCTGAGCAGCGCCACGGTTGCCGACCTCGACGCCCTGCCCGGGATCGGTCCCGTGACGGCGCAGAAGATCGTCGATCACCGCAGCCGGCACGGCGGGTTCAGCTCGGTCGACGATCTCGACGCGATCCCGGGGATCGGGCCGGCGCGAATCGAGCAGCTGCGCGATCTGGTCACGCCGTGATCGCGCGCACGTGGCCGACGCTCCTGATCCTCGCGGCGTGCACCGGGATGGCGTCCGCGCTCGTCGTGCGGGCGCCTGCGGCGGTCCTGGCGGTCGTCGTCGTTGCGACAGCGGCAACGGTTGCTGCTCCCGGCGGTCGCGCTTCGACTGCTCGCCTGGTCGGTGGTGCTCCTGCTCGCGGGCTGGTGGTGGGGCAGCGCGAGGCTGGATGCCTTCGACCGCAGCCTGCTCGAACACGAGATCGGGCGCTCTGCGACCGTCGAGGCGGTCGTGACGGGGCCGACCCGCCGGACGGAGTTCGCTCTGCGGGTCCCGGCGGAGACGCGCGCGTTTCGGCGTCGAGCAGGTCCGCGAGCGCGTGCTCCTCCAGCTCCCTGTGGGACGGTCGCCGCCCCAGGGCGCCGTCATCGCCTTCCGTGCGCAGGCCGTCGCGCCGCGCGAGCCCGACGGCGGCTTCGACGAGCGCGCCTGGCTCGCACGTCGTGGCGTCCACGTCGTTCTCCGCGGCGGCGACTGGCGCATCGTGGGGAGGCGAGGTGGGATCGGCGGTCTCTCCGACCGCCTCCGCCGGCATCTCGCGCACGCGGTCACGACCGGGCTCGCCGGAGAGCGCCGCGCGGTCCTCGTCGGGATCGCGCTCGGAGAGGACGAAGGGCTCGCGCCGGAGCTCCAGGACAGCTTCAAGGCCTCCGGGCTGTACCACCTCCTCGCGGTGTCGGGGCAGAACGTCGCGTTCGTGGCGGGGGCCGCGCTGGGGCTCGCGTGGTTGCTCGGGATCCCCCGATTCGTGGGGCAGCTGGCCGCGCTCGCGGCGATTCTCGGCTACGTCCTCGCGGTCGGCTGGCAGCCCTCCGTCGTCCGCGCCGGCGTCGCGGGCGCGCTCGCGTCGCTCGCCTGGCTGCTCTCGCGGCCGCGCGACCGCTGGCACTTCCTCGCGCTCGGCGCGGCCGTCCTGCTCGCGTGGACGCCGGCGTCGCTGCTCGAGCCGGGGTTCCAGCTCTCGTTCGCTGCGGTTGGCTCGATCTTCCTGCTCGTACCGCCGCTCGTCGCGCACGCTCGAGGGCTACCCGATCCCGCGTGCGCTCGCGCGCGTGCTCGCCGTCTCCACGGCCTGCGGCGCGGCGACTGCCCCGATCCTGTGGCTCCAGTTCGGCGAGGTGCCGCTCTATTCGCTGCTCGCCGAACGTGCTCGCGACCGGCGCGATGCCGCCGCTCCTCGGCCTCGCGCTCGTGGGCGCGCTCGTCGAGCCCGTGCTGCCCGTCCGCGGCCCTCGCCCTGGCGTGGGTGAACGGCTGGATCGCCGCCTACATCGCCGCGTGTGCGCGGGTGGTGGCGGAGCTCCCGTACGCCCAGGTCAGCTCCGGGTACGCGATCGCCGCACTGCTCGGAATCCCGCCCGCGCTCGTGCTGCTCCGCCGCATCCCGCGCTGGCGCCGACCGCTCGCCGCGGCGTGGGCGGCCGCGGTCGCTCCCGGTCCTGCTCGTCTGGCAGCTCTGGCCGCGCCGCGGCACTCCCGCCACCGACGGGGCTGCGGATCACGTTCCTCGATGTCGGCCAGGGCGACTCGATCCTCGTCCAGGTGCCGGAGGGAGCGATCCTCGTCGACCAGGGCCCTCCCGAGGCGCGTGTCGAACGCCAGCTCCGCGAGCTCGGCGTACGCCGGCTGCGCGGCGCTCGTGCTCACCCATCCGCAGCGCGACCACATCGGCGGCGCCGCCGAGGTGATCAGGCGCATCGCAGTCGACGCCATCCTCGACCCTCGGCTCGCCAGCTCGAGCAACGACGAGGACGAGGCGCGCGCGGCCGCCGCGGCTCGGCGTGCCCGTCGTGGAGACACGCGCCGGCACGACGTGCCGGCTCGGCGGCTGCGGCTGCGCGTCTTGTGGCCGAACCGGCCCGGGCCTCGCGAGCGAGGACCCGAACCGCCTGCCGTCGTGCTGCTCGCGACCTACGGCACGATCGACGTGCTGCTCACGGCCGACGCCGAGACGGACGTCACCGCGCGACTGCTCTCGCCGCCGGATCGAGATGCTGAAGGTCGCGCATCACGGCTCGGAGGATCCCGGGCTCGCGCGCCGAGCTCGCGAGCTCCGGCCGGCGGTCGCGGTGATCTCGGCCGGGCGCGGCAACTACTACGGCCACCCGCGACCGGAGACGCTCGCGGCGCTGAGCGCGCGTCGAGGGCCTGAGCCTGTACCGCACCGACCTGCACGGCCGGGTGACGATCGAGTCCGACGGCCGGCACGCTGGGCGTACGAACGCGACGGTTAGTCTGGGGCGATGGCATCCGCGACCGAGCTAAGCCCGTCGTACCTGCTCACGGGCAGCGACCGGCCCAAGATCGGTCGCGCCCTCCAGCGCCTCAAGGGCCGCGTCGGTGAGCGAGTCGATCGAGCACCTCGATGCGCCGCCGGCGAGCGGCGACGACGCCGTCGCCGCCTGCAACGCGCTCGGCTTCTTCGCGGCGACGCCCGGCTCGTGATCGTGACGGAGTCGGACAAGTGGAAGGCCGCCGACGTGAAGGCGCGTCGCCGCCTATCTCGAGAGCCCGGCGCCGGGCACGGTGCTCGCGCTCGTGGCGACGGACCTGAAGGCGGACTCGCCGCTCGGCGAAGGCCGTGCGCGAAGGCGGGCCAGGTGCTGGCGTTCACGTCGCCGAAGCGCAACCTCGCCGGTTGGGTCGCGCGAGCAGTTCAAGGCCGCCGGGCGCGCGGGCCGAGCCGGACGCCTGCGCCGCGCTCGTCGCAGATCGTCGGCGACGACCTGCACCAGCTCGCCACCGAGATCGACAAGCTCGCCACCTGGGCGGCGGCGAGCCGATCGGCGAGCGGGAGGTGGAGGCTCTCGCGGCTGCGGTCGCCGAGACGCCGACGTTCGCGCTCACCGACGCGTGGGCGCGACGCGACGTCGCGCGCACCCTCGAGGCGAGCGAGACGATCTTCGAGCGCGAGGGCAAGGCCGCGGCGCGACACCGCTCCCCGGCTCGCCGCGCGCTCGGGAACCACGTCGGGCGCGTGCGCCAGTGCCAGAAGCTCGCCGCCGAGGGCGTCCGCCCGCGCGATGCCGCCGGCAAGCTGAAGATGCACCCGTTCTACGCGGAGAAGGTCTTCGGCCAGGCGAAGAACTTCTCCGAGGACGAGCTCCGCGACGCGCTCGTCCGGCTCTCGCAGCTCGACCTCGCGCTCAAGGGCAAGAGCAGGCTGACGCCGGATCTCGAGCTCCAGCGCGCGCTCGTCGATCTGGGCGCGAGCCGTGACCCGACGTAAACGCCGAGTCAAGCCGCGAAGCGGCCCTTCAGGGGTCTTTGCGCGCTGAGCGTCCGCTCTTGCGGATGCTCAGCTTGCGCCGGCCAGCAGCCGCGCGGCGCGGGCCTTCTTGCGCGCGGCGGTGTTCTTGTGCAGCGCGCCCTTCGAGGCCGCCTTGTCGATCAGGCGGACGAGCTCGAGGTGCTCGGCGGCGAGCGTGTCCTTGTCGCCGTCTGCGAGCAGCGGTCTCGAGGCGCTTCGTCAGCGTCTTGACGGTGGAGCGGTAGCGGAGGTTCTCGAGCGCGCTGGCGCTCGGAGATCCGGACTCGCTTGATCTGTTGCTGGATGTTCGGCATGGCGAGAGAAAGCCCGCGCTCGGCGGGCGTCGGCCACTGTAGCAAAGCCGCGACCGAGCCGGCGGTGGCCTGACCGCCGTTCCTATACTCGGCGCGCGTGGAGACGCGAGCCAACTCGCGGAGGCTCGCATGGTCGACGGCGATCTTCTCCGCAGCCACCGGCCTCTCCCGGCTCCTCGGCCTGCTGCGCGAGATCGTCGCCGCGAACTACTTCGGCGCCCGCGGGCCGATCAACGCGTTCACGGTCGCCTTCCAGATCCCGAACCTGGTGCGCGCGCTCGTCGCCGACGCGGCGCTCTCGTCGGCCTTCGTCCCCGTCTTCAGCGAGCTGCTCGAGAAGGGCGAGAAGGCGCCGCGCCTGGCGCGTCGCCTCGACCATCTTCTGGCTGTTCCTGCTGATCGTCGGCGGGATCACGGCCCTGTTCGTGCTGGTCGCCCCGGTGCTGATGCCTCCTGCTCACCGGGGCGTACGACGACCTGACCGTCACCCTCTCCCAGATCCTGTTCCCGATCGTCGTCCTGCTCGGGCTGTTCGGAGTCGTGACGGGGATCCTGAACAGCTACGAGCAGTTCACGATCCCGGCGCTGACGCCGGTCTTCTGGAACCTCGCGATCATCCTCGGGCTCGTGCTCGGCGTCCCGCGGGCGGACACCGAGAGCGGCAAGCTCTACGTCTACGCGGGCTCGATCGTCGTCGGCACGCTGATCCAGCTCCTGCTCCCGCTGCCGTGGCTGCGCCGCCTGGACGGCCGCCTGCGGCTCGCCCTCGACTGTGCGCGACCCGGCGGTGAAGCAGGTGTTCAAGCTGATGATCCCGGTCACGCTCGGGCTCGGGCTGATCAACGTCAACGCGGTGATCGGCACGCTCGTTCGCGTCGAAGCTGATCGATCCGGAGCTCGCACCGAGCGCGATCGACAAGGCTTTCCGCATCTACATGCTGCCGCAGGGGATGTTCTCCGTCGCCGTCGCGACGGTGCTCTTCCCGTCGCTCGCGCGGCTCGCCACGCGCGGCGACATGCCGGGCTTCCGGGCGACCGTCTCGCATCGGGGTTGCGGCAGATCGCCTTCCTGCTCGTCCCGGCAGCGTGGTCTCGACCGTGCTCGCGGAGCCGATCGTGCGGCTGCTCTACCAGCGCGGCGCCTTCGAGCCGGACCAGACGACCGTCGTCGCCGGCGCGCTTGGCCGCGTTCTCGATCGGACTCACCTTCAACGGGATGATGCTGATGCTGAACCGCGCGCTTCTTCAGCCTCCAGTCGCCCTGGATGCCGACGCTCGTCGCGCTCGTCGTGACCTGGTCCTGAACGCCGCGCTCTACGTCGTCCTCTACCGGGTCGGGCGTGGGGGATCCCGCTCGCGATCTCGCTGGCCAACATCGCGGGCGTCGCTGCTCCTCTTCGTCGCCCTGCGGCGCCGGGTCGGCCGGATCGACCTGTCCGAGACGACGCGATCGTTCCTGCTCGTGTGCCTGGCGTCCGCCGCGCTGGCGCGCGTCGCGTTCGGCGTCTGGTGGGTGCTCGACGAGGCGCTCGGCCGCTCCTTCGTCGCGCAGCTCGTCTCGCTCGGAGCCGCGCTCACCGCCGGCAGCGGCGTCTACCTCGTGGCCTGCCGCGCGCTCGGGGTGCGCGAGATCGCGACGCTACTATCGCTGCGAGACCGCTTCCGACGGGACTGATCACGCATGGACCAGGCACATATCCGCAACTTCTCGATCATCGCCCACATCGACCACGGCAAGTCGACGCTCGCCGACCGGATCCTCCAGCTCACCGACACCGTCTCCGACCGCGACATGCGCGAGCAGCTGCTCGACTCGATGGACCTCGAGCGCGAGCGCGGGATCACGATCAAGGCGCAGGCGGTGCGCGTGCTCTGGAAGGGGCACCAGCTGAACCTGATCGACACGCCCGGCCACGTCGACTTCACCTACGAGGTCTCGCGCTCGCTCCAGGCCTGCGAGGGCGCGCTGCTCGTCGTCGACGCGGCTCAGGGCATCGAGGCGCAGACGCTCGCGAACGCCTACCTCGCGATCGAGAACGACCTCGAGATCGTCCCGCTCGTGAACAAGATCGACCTGCCGCAGGCCGATCCGGACGGGGCCGCCGCGGAGGTCGCCGAGCTGATCGGCGACGACCCCGACAACGTGCTGCGCATCTCCGCCAAGACCGGGCAGGGCGTCGAGGACGTGCTCGACGCGATCGTCGAGCGCATCCCGCCGCCGGACGGCGACCCGACGCGCCGGCGCGCGCGCTCATCTTCGACTCCTCGTACGACCAGTACCGCGGCGTGATCGCCTTCGTCCGCGTCGTCGACGGCCGCTTCGAGACGCGCGAGCGCTGCGCGCGATGGCGCAGGGCACGCGCTTCGAGGCGGAGGAGCTCGGCTTCCTCTCGCCCGACGCGCCGCCCGGTCCGCGCGCTCGAGGCCGGCGAGGTCGGCTACGTGATCACCGGGCTGAAGGACGTCTCGAAGCTGCGCGTCGGCGACACGCTCACGGCCGAGAAGCGCGCCGCGGCCGAGCCGCTGCCCGGGCTACAAGGACGTGAAGCCGATGGTCTTCGCCGGGCCTCTTCCCGACCGACTCGGACGAGTACCCGGAGCTGCGCGACGCGCTCGAGAAGCTGAAGCTCAACGACGGGGCGCTCTTCTACGAGCCGGAGACGTCGCAGGCGCTCGGCTTCGGCTTCCGCTGCGGCTTCCTCGGCCTGCTGCACATGGAGATCGTGCGCGAGCGGCTCGAGCGCGAGTTCGACCTCGACCTGCTCGTCACCGCGCCGAACGTCGCCTACCGCGTGCTGCCGCGGCCGGACGCGCGACTGGGTGGAGGTGCACAACCCGGCCGACATGCCGCGCGAGTTCGAGCGGCGTCGAGGAGCCGTACATCAAGGCGTCGGTGATCGTCCCGAAGGAGTACGTCGGCGCGGTGATGGAGCTCTGCAACGAGCGCCGCGGCAGCTTCGACCACATGGAGTACCTCTCCGAGGAGCGCGTGCATCTCGTCTACGAGCTCCCGCTCGGCGAGATCGTGCTCGACTTCTACGACCAGCTGAAGTCGCGCACGCGCGGCTACGCGAGCTTCGACTACGACCTCGCCGGCTTCCGCGAGGGCGACCTCGTCCGCGTCGACGTGCTCGTCGGCGGCGAGCCGGTCGACGCGCTCTCGCTGATCATCCACCGCGACGTTCGCCTACGAGCGCGGCAAGCTGCTCGTCGAGCGGCTGCGGAAGGAGATCCCGCGCCAGTTCTTCGACGTCGCCGATCCAGGCGGCGATCGGCGTCGCGCGTGATCGCGCGCGAGACCGTCAAGGCGAAGCGCAAGGACGTGCTCGCGAAGTGCTACGGCGGCGACATCACGCGCAAGCGGAAGCTGCTCGAGAAGCAGAAGAAGGGCAAGAAGCGGATGAAGCAGGTCGGCGCCGTCGAGGTGCCGCAGGAGGCGTTCCTCGCCGTGCTCAACCTCGACTGGACCGGTGAGCGCGACGGCACACAATCGACACGAAACCGGCACCCACGCGTGCGGAAATCCCCCGTACGGTTCCGGAAGGGGGCCTCGTCGCCCCCATGGGGGGAGCTGGTCCGGGAGCGAGCCACCTCTACGTGCACCTGCCGTTCTGCGCGCACCGCTGCGGCTACTGCGACTTCGTCACGGTCCCGTCGTGACGGCGCGGCCGGCTGAGCACGGCGCCTACGTCGACGCGCTGCTGGCCGAGCTCGAGCTCGAGCGGCCGCATGCTCGCGGCCGCGCGTCGAGACCGTCTTCCTCGGCGGCGGCACGCCGACGTTCACCGAGCCGGCCGCGCTCGAGCGGCTGCTCGCCGCGCTCCCGCACGCGGAGGAGGTGACCGTCGAGGCGAATCCGGAGACGGTCACGCCCGAGCTCGCCGCGCTCCTGCGCGAGCGCGGCGTCAACCGGGTCTCGCTCGGCGCGCAGAGCTTCCAGCCGCACCTGCTCGAGATGCTCGAGCGCCGCGCCGGCCCCGACGACGTCCGGCGCGCGTCCGTGCTACCTCCGTGATGCCGGATTCGACAACATCTCCCTCGACCTCATCTACGGCATCCCGGGCCAGAGCGCCGCCGACCTCGAGCGCGACCTCGCCGAGGCGCTCGCGCTCGAGCCCGAGCACCTCTCCGCTACGAGCTCGAGGCCAAGCCGGGCACGCGCTTCACCCATGCGCACGGCGCCGAGCTCGACCGCCAGGCCGAGGCGATGGAGGCCTACTTCGAGCGCGTCGTCGAGACGCTGACCGGCGCGGGCTACCGCTGGTACGAGACGGCGAACTTCTGCCGTGCCCGACGGCGCGGCGCGACCTGCGCGCCCGGCACAACCTCGGCTACTGGCTCGGCCGCGACTACCTCGGCCTCGGCATCGGCGCGGTCTCGACGGTCGCGGGGCTGCGCTGGCGGAACGCGCCCAGCCTGCCGCGCTACCTCGCGGCGCTCGGCGCGGCGAGCCGCCGCAGCGCGAGCTCGAGCCGCTGGACGAGGCGACGCGTGCGGCGGAGCGCGTCATGCTCGGGCTCCGGCTCGACGAGCCGCTCGCGCTGCCGGGCTCGAGGACGCTCTCGATCGCGCGGCCGCTGTCGCGCCTGGAGCGGCTCGGGCTGCGTCTGCGGCTCGACGGCGGGGCGACGCCTCGCGCTCACCGAGCGCGGCCGGTTCCTGGGCGGCGGCGTCACGGCCGAGCTGCTCGCGTAAAATCTCCTGCAAATGGCCCAGCTGCAGACCACGCAACTCACCCAGCGCAGGCGCGACATCCTGCGCCGCGTCGTCGAGGAGTACGTCGCGACGGGCCAGCCGGTGGGCTCGAAGACCCTCGTCGAGCGCTCCGGCGCTGGCCGTCTCGGCGTCGACGGTCCGCAGCGAGCTCGCCGAGCTCGAGTCGCTCGGCCTGCTCACGCACCCGCACACGTCGGCCGGCCGCATGCCGACCGAGCGCGGCTACCGCTTCTACGCGGCGGAGCGTGCTCGAGCGGCTGGAGCCGCGCCCGGAGCGCTTCCCGCTCGACCTCTCGCAGATGCGCAGCGAGATCGAGGCCGCGCTCCAGTCGACGACCGAGATGCTGTCGCAGGTGACGCGCCTGCTCGCGCTCGTGTCGGCGCCGCCGCTCGAGACGACCACCGTCCGCCACGTCGAGGTGCTCCTGCTGCAGCCGACGTCGTCATGGTCGTCGTGATCACGTCCACGGGCGGCGTCGCGAAGCGGCTCTTCGCCTTCGACGAGCCGGTCGACCCGGGCCTCGCGGCTGGGCCGGCGAGTACCTGAACGAGCGCCTCGCCGGCGTCCGGCTCGGCACGCAGCCTGCTCCGCCGGCGGCTCGACGGACCCGAGCCTCTCGCCGCGCGAGCGGCGCGTTCCTCGACGCCGCTGCGCCCGGCGTTCGTCGACCTCGCGACGCCCGCGGAGCAGGCGCTCTACGTCGGCGGCGCCGCCGGCCTCCTCGACGACGTTCGGGCCGACGAGCTCGAGGCGTACCGGCGGCTGCTCGCGCTGCTCGAGCAGCGGGCCGCGCTGCTCGAGCTGCTGAGCGACGCGCTCGACGTCCGCCGGCCGTTCGTCCGCGTCGGCGAGAGCTCGACGCATCCGGCGCTGCACGACGTCGCGCTCGTCGGCGCGACCTACGGCCTCCCGAACGCACGCTCGGCGCGGTCAGCCTGCTCGGCCCGCTGCGCATGGACTACGACAAGGCGATCCGCACGGTGCGCGCCGCGGCGCTCGAGCTCTCGCGCTTCGTCGAGAGCGTCTACGAAGACGACTGACGCCCGCGAGCTACGCTTGGGCGATGGCGACGACCGAACGCGACTACTACGAGCTGCTCGGGCGTCGCCCGCGGACGCGAGCGACGCCGAGATCAAGAAGGCGTTCCGCCGCTCGCGCGCGAGCTGCATCCGGACGTCTCGGAGGCGCCCGACGCCGAGGAGCGCTTCCGCGAGGTCGCCGAGGCCTACGAGGTGCTCTCGAACGCCGAGACGCGCAGGCTCTACGACCGTACGGCCACGCCGGGCTGCAGCGGGGCGGCTTCACGCCCGACCGACTTCGACCTCGGCAACCTCTCCGACATCTTCTCGGCCTTCTTCGGCGACGACCTGTTCGGCGGTCGCAGCGCGGCAGCCGGTCGCGGCGGCGACGGTCGCCGCGCGTCGAGATCGAGCTCGTCGACGCCGCACGGGCGTGACGAGGCCCGTCGACGTGGAAGCCGCGGTCACCTGCGGTCGCTGCGGCGGCGACGGCGCCGAGCCGGGAACGAGCCCCGCGACCTGCCCGACGTGCGCCGGGGCGGGCCGCGTGCAGCAGGTCTCCCGCAGCGTCTTCGGCGAGTTCGTCCGCACGGCGCCTGCCCGGACTGCGGCGGTGCCGGCCGGATCGTCGAGACGCCCTGCGCGGAGTGCGGCGGCGCAGGGCCGGACGCTCGAGGACGCAGGCCCTCGACGTCGAGATCCCGGCCGGGATCCACGACGGCCAGCGGATCCGCATCCGCGGCGAGGGCACGCCGGCGCGCTCGGCGGCGCCGCCGGGCGACGTCTACGTCGCTCGTCCGCGTCGCGCCGGCACGAGCGCTTCGTGCGCGAGGGCAACGACATCTTCTCGACCGTCGACCTGACCATCATCGCAGGCGGCGCTCGGCGCGCGGCTGTCACGTGCCGACGCTCGACGGCGATGTCGAGCTCGAGTTCGAGCCGGGCACGCAGCCCGGCGAGGTCCGCAGTCCTGCGGGGCAAGGGCATGCCGGTGCTGCAGGGCTTCGGCCGCGGCGACCACCGCGTGCTCGTCAACGTCCTCGTCCCGCGCCGGCTGACCGACGAGCAGCGCCGCCTGCTCGAGGAGTTCGAGCAGCGACTCGACGAGGAGACGTACCGCCGCGACGAGGGGTTCTTCGACAGCTCAGAAGCGCGCTTCGCTGAGCGCGCCGTGATCCTCCGGCGCGTCGTCGGTGGCCGTTCCCGCCGAGCGGGCGGAGCAGGCGCGCGCGGTGATGCTCGAGCTCTTTCCCGAGGGCTTCGAGGAGCTGGACGGAGACGGCTGCTCGAGCTCGCCGCGTACACGAACGCGGCCGGCGAGGAGCGCATCTGGCAGGCCTTCGGCGGCGCCGCGAGCGCACCGACGTCGACGACGACTGGGAGGAGCGCTGGCGCGCAGTTCCACCGGCCGCGACGGGTCGGCAGCCTCTGGATCGGCCCGCCGTGGGAGCCGCCCGACGAGGACGCGATCGCGGTCGTGATCGATCCCGGGCCGCGCGTTCGGCACCGGCGGCCACCGACGACGCGGCTCTGCCTCGAGCTGCTCGAGGCGGCAGGAGCGCGGCAGCGTGCTCGACGTCGGCTGCGGCTCGGGCGTGCTCTCGATCGCGGCCGCCAAGCTCGGGTTCGCGCCGGTCGTCGCGGTCGACCTCGACCCGCCAGGCGGTCGAGGCGACGCGAGCGCAACGCGGCGGCGAACGGGGTCGACGTCGACGTTCGGCTCGGCGACGCGCGCGACGACGAGCTGCCCGCGGCCGACGTCGCGGTCGCGAACATCGCCGGCGACGCCGGTCGTCGCGCTCGGGCCGAGGCTGCGCGCGCCGCGTGCGATCACCTCGGGCTACCTCGTCAGCGACGACCCGCGCTCGACGGCTACCGGCTCGAACGGCGCGTCGCAGGTCGACGGCTGGGCGGCCGACTCGACGCCGAGGCCGAGCGAGGCACCGAGCGCGGCGCCACCGCCGCTCGCGCGCCCAACGGCCTCTCGACGGCGGGCGACGATCGGCAGCGATCGGCCGCGCTGGCGAGCGTGCGGCGTCGGCGATCGCAACGGTGAGGTCGGCACGAGCTCCGGTCGCTCGTCCGGCCGTCGATGGCGTCGCTTCTGCCGTGGCCACGTTCTCGCCGCTCCTCGGCTGCAAGGTCTCGCACACCGACGCGCAGGCGGTGCGCGAGCGGCTGCTCGCGCGACGGGCACGAGCGAGGTCGACGCGCGGCGGCGACGTCGCGGTCGTCAACACCTGCTGCGTCACGCACGAGGCCGTGCGCGAAGTCGCGCCAGGCCGCCGCGCGCGCGGCGCGCACGCACCGCCGCGTGTACGTGACCGGGTGCGGCGCGAACCTCGCCGGCGACGCGTTCGCCGGCCTGCCGGCGAACGTCATCGTCGTCGCGCGGCCGAGCGAGGAGACGCCGCGAGCTCGTCGCCGGCGACGTCGGCGCGATCGGCTGCGTCCAGGCCGACGCGCGGCTCGACCGCGTGCGCGCGTTCGTGAAGATCCAGGACGGCTGCTGCTTCTCGTGCACCTTCTGCGTGATCCCGCTCGTGCGCGGCGCGACGCGCAGCCGCCGCGCCGGACGCCGTGCTCGCCGAGATCCGGCGCCGGGTCGCGCAGGGCCACCGCGAGATCGTCCTCACCGGGATCAACCTCGGCTGCTTCCGCGACCGCGAGGCCGGCTACACGCCTGCCGCGGCTCGTCCGCGAGGCCGGGCGACGTCGCCGGCGCTCGAGCGGCTGCGGCTCTCGTCGATCGAGATCAACCACGTCGACGCCGAGCTCGTCGCGGCGCTGCGCGAGACGCCGACGCGTCGGCCGCCACCTCCACGTGCCGCTCCAGTCGGGCGACGACGGCGTGCTGCGCGCGATGGGCCGCCGCTACACGGTCGCCACGTACCTCCGCCGGCTCGAGCCGCTCGCCGACTTCAACCTCACGGCGGACGTGATCGTCGGCTTCCCGGCCGAGGACGAGCGCGCGTTCGAGCGCACGCTCGCCACCGTGCGAGCGCGCCGGGCTCACGAAGGTGCACGTCTTCCCGTACTCGCCGCGCCCGGGCACGCAGACGGCGGCCGACGACCCCGTGCCGCCCGCGGTGAAGAAGGAGCGGAGCGCGCGCCTGCGCGCGCTCTCGCACGAGCGCGTGCCGCGCGCCGCTGGCGCGACGAAGCTCGGGACGCGAGGACGTCGTGCTCGTCGACCGGCCCGGGCCGCGGCTACGGCGACGACTACTCGCCGTGGCTCGTCGACGCGCCGCGTCGGCGAGCTCGTGCGGCGTGCGCGGGCGCGCGGTCACGCGAGGAGGGGATCCTCGCTGCCGCGTGACGACTGCCTCTTCTGCCGGCTCGTCCGCGACGGCGACCACGTCGCGCAGGACGGACGGCTTCGTCGCGATCCGCGACATCAACCCGCAGGCCGACGACGCACCTGCTCGTCCTGCCCGAGCGGCACGTCGACACCTTCCGCGAGATCGGCGAGTTCCCGCCGGACGAGGCGAAGCGGATGCTCGAGTTCGTCGCCGAGACGGCGCGCGGCGCCGGCCTCGAGGACTACCGCGTGCGTCGTCAACGTCGGCGCCGGCGGCGGTCAGACCATCTTCCACCTGCACTGGCACGTCCTCGGTGGGCAGATTGCCGGGATGCCCGAATGAGAACAGCATGAGCCTGATCGCCGGATCGAGGACGAGCTCACAGGACGCGATGCGCGCGCGCGACGACGCGCGCCGCGACGCGCTGCGGCTGATCCTCGCCAGCCTGCGCGCGGCGCGGAGAAGGAGCTCCAGCGGCCGCTGCACGACGACGAGGAGCTGCAGGTGCTCCAGCGCGAGCGCAAGCGGCGCATCGAGGCGGCCGAGGCGTTCCGCGCCGGCGGGCGCGAGGAGCAGGCGGAGGAGGAGGAGGCCGAGCTCGACGTGCTCGAGGAGTTCATGCCCGAGCCGCTCTCCGAGGAGGAGCTCGAGGAGATCGTCGACGACGTGATCGCCGAGGTCGGCGCGACGAGCATGCGCGACCTCGGCCGCGTGATGGCGGACGTGATGCCGCAGGTCGCCGGCCGCGCGGACGGCTCGTCGGTCAGCCAGCTCGTGCGCGAGAAGCTCGCCTGAGTCGGCGAGCCGGTGGTGCCCCCTTGGGGGATCGACGCTCCCTACCAGGAACGCTAGCGAGGAAGTCCGTACGGCTGGGTCACGATTCGGCGCCGAAAGCGTGTCATTCGCAGACCGGGTGCTCACCTACACTGAGCCGCGTGCAGGACGTCCTCTCCGTCCCGAACGAGGTCGCCGCCGAGCTCGCCGGCATCGGCGACGGCGTGCTCGACTCGCTGCGCGACCGGCTGGACTGCACGATCCGCCTGCGCGGCAACCGGCTGACGATCGAGGGCGACGACGACCAGGTCGCCGCAGGCGCGCGCCGTCGTCGACGAGCTCGTCGAGCTCGTCGAGGGCGGCCACGAGATCGGCCCCGACACCGTCGACGCCGTCGTCGCCGCGCTCGACCAGGCGGAGGACATCCGCGACGTCTTCGAGGACGTCGTCTGGCGCCACCGCGGCAAGAAGATCGCGCCGAAGACGGTCACGCAGAAGCGCTACGTCGACGCGATCCGCGACTACACCGTCACGTTCGGGATCGGCCCGGCCGGCACCGGCAAGACCTACCTCGCGATGGCGCTCGCCGTCGCCGCGCTCTCCGAGCAGCAGGTCGGCCGCATCATCCTCACGCGGCCCGCCGTCGAGGCCGGCGAGCGGCTCGGCTTCCTGCCCGGCGACATGCTCGCCAAGGTCGACCCGTACCTGCGCCCGCTCTTCGACGCGCTCTACGACATGCTCGACGCCGACCGGCTGACCGCCTACATGGAGCGCGGGACGATCGAGGTCGCGCCGCTCGCGTTCATGCGCGGCCGCACGCTGAACGACTCGTTCATCATCCTCGACGAGGCGCAGAACACGAGCCCCGAGCAGATGCAGATGTTCCTGACGCGGCTCGGCTTCGGCTCGAAGGTGGTCGTCACCGGCGACGTGACGCAGATCGACCTGCCGCGCGAGCAGGCCTCCGGGCCTGATCCAGGTGCAGGACATCCTCGGCGACGATCGACGGGATCGCGTTCGTCGAGTTCACGCACCAGGACGTCGTGCGGCACAAGCTCGTGCAGCGGATCGTCGAGGCGTACAAGCGCCACGCCGAGGAGACCGGCACGCAGCGCGCAGCCGCTGATGGTCGCGGTCGAGGTCGCGAACCGGAGCGGGGCCGAGGTCGACGAGGCGGCGCCGCGGCGCTCGCGCGCGCGCGTGCTCGCGGCCGAGGGCGATCGAGGAGGGCGAGCTCGGGCTCGCGTTCGTCGGGCCGGACGAGATGCGCGCGCTGAAGCGCGAGCACCTCGGGCATCGACGAGGCGACGGACGTGCTCTCGTTCCCGATCGACGGGCGCGACGCGCTGCCGCGCGGGGTGCCGCGCGCGCTCGGCGACGTCGTCCTCTGCCCGCAGGTCGTCGGCGACGGGCTGGCGCGCGCCGCTCGTCCACGGGCTCCTGCACCTGCTCGGCTACGACCACGGCGCCGAGATGGAGGCGCGCGAGGCGCGCGCACCGCGCATGAGCTCGCGCACGGCCGCCCTCGCTCCTCGAGAGCTTCAACTACGCGTTCGAAGGGATCATCCACGTGCTCCGCACGCAGCGGAACATGCGGATCCACTTCGCCGTCGCGGCGCGTCGTGCTCGTCGCCGCCCTCGCCTCCGGCGTCGACAAGCTCGAGCTGATCGCGCTCCTGCTCGCGATCGCGTTCGTGCTGATCGCCGAGATGATCAACACCGCGATCGAGGGCGCGATCGACGTCGCCACGACGTCGTTCGACCCGATGGCGAAGCTCGCGAAGGACATCGCCGCCGGCGCCGTGCTGATCGCGAGCGTCAACGCCGTCGCGATCGGCTACCTCGTCTTCTCGGGCCAGGTCGCCGACCGCAGCTCGCGCTTGCTCGACCGCCTCGCGAACGCGCCGGCCCAGCTGACGCTGATCGCGCTCGTCCTGACCACGATCCTGGTGATCGCGACGAAGGCGCTCACGGGCCGCGGGACGCCTCTCCGCGGCGGGCTCCCGTCGGGCCACGCGGCGGTCGCGTTCGCGGGCTGGATGGCGGCGACGCTGATCCTCGACGACTCCGACCACCGCTTCCTGGTCTCGTCGCTGACGTTCATCATGGCGCTGCTCGTCGCGCAGACCCGGGTCGAGTCGGGCGTCCACTCGTCGCTCGAGGTCTTCTACGGCGGCCTGCTCGGCGCGCTCGTCACGCTCGTCCTCTTCCAGCTGTTCCCATGACCGATCAGGACCTCCTCGAGCGTGCGGACGCGGTCGCCGGCCAGGCGTACGCGCCGTACTCGAAGTTCCACGTCGGCTGCGCCGTGCTCATGCGCGACGGCACGCGTCGTCGAGGGCGTCAACGTCGAGAACGCGCGCCTACCCGCTCGGCGTCTGCGCGGAGAAGAACGCGATCGGCACGGCGGTCACCGGCGGGTACACGGCCGGCGACTTCGAGGCGATCGCGATCAACGCGTCGCCGTGCGGCGGCTGCCGCCAGTGGCTGCACGAGTTCGGCTTCGACCGCGTGATCTTCCGCAACCGGGGCGAGGTCGTGACGCTGACGCCGGACGAGCTGCTGCCCGAGACGTTCGAGCTCTGAGATGAAGTCCGGCTTCGTCGCCGTCGCCGGCCGGCCGAACGTCGGCAAGTCGACGCTCGTCAACGCGCTCGTCGGCGAGAAGGTCGCGATCATCTCGGACAAGCCGCACACGACGCGGCGGCGCATCTTCGGCGTCGCGAACGGCGACGACTACCAGCTCGTGCTCGCCGACCTGCCCGGCTTCCAGCGCCCGATCGACCCGCTGACCGAGCGGATGCAGCGCACCGTCGACGCGTCCTTCGCCGACATCGACGTCGTCCTCTTCGTCCTGTCGGCGCGCGAGCGGATCGGCGCCGGCGACCGCTTCATCGCGCGCCGCGTGTACGCGCTCGGGATGCCGGTCATGATCGCGCTGAACAAGGTCGACCGGCTGAAGCCGGGCCACATCGTCGACCAGCAATGAAGACGGCCGCGGCGCTCGGCGACTTCCACGCGCTGCACCCGGTGAGCGCGAAGACGGGCGACGGCATCGACGAGCTGCGCAGCGAGCTGATCCAGCTGCTCCCGGAGGGGCCAGCCGTACTTCGAGCGCGAGTCGGCCACCGACCAGCCGCTCGAGCAGCGGATCGGCGAGCTGATCCGCGAGAAGGCGCTGCAGCTCACGCGCGAGGAGGTGCCGCACGCGATCTCCGTCGAGGTCGACGAGCTCGACGACAAGCTGCTGCGCGCGTTCCTGCTCGTCGAGACCGAGTCGCAGAAGCAGATCCTCGTCGGCAAGAAGGGCGCGATGGTCCGGGAGATCGGCACGCGCGCGCGGCCCGAGATCGAGGCGCTGCTCGGCCGCAAGATCTTCCTCGAGCTGGTCGTCAAGGTGCGCCCGCGCTGGCGGCGCGACGACGCCCAGCTCGACCGCTTCGGCTTGTAGCGCTACTCGGTCTCGAACGACTCGTACGTGAGCTCGAGCGTCTCGATCGCGACCTCGTTCTTGGCCGCGTCGAGACCGCTGTAGGCGAGCCGCGTCGGCCAGGCATTGCGGAGCAGCCAGCGCTGCACGGGGCTGCGCGCCTCGTCGAGCAGGACGATCGCGACGTTACGCCGGTCGAGGTTGCCGTCGCGCACCGCTCGCCACCAGTCGTACAGGTCGGTCCGGCCCGCGAGCCCCCGTCGCAGGACGACGTCCTCGTAGCTCACGCGGCCCGGGAGCTTGCGCGCCCCGGACGTCTTGTCGGCGCCCTCGCGATACTCGATCGTCTCGATCCGGCCCGCGGGAAGGTCGGCCTCGGCGAAGCCGGCGGAAGCGATGCCGTCGATCTCGACGAGGAAGTTGAAGCTCGAGTACGGGTTGTCACGCTGGACCGGCACGGTGGGGAACCTCCCTGTCGACGAACCCGAGATCGCGGTAGATCGCGAGATCGTGGTGGATGGTGCTGGCGCGCCGCTCACCCTCGGGGGTCAGCCACCGATCGCCGCCGTGATCCGCATCGGCTCCTCGCGGGCGAAGTACGCAGCGCTCCGGTCGAGGAAGACCTCGATCGACTTGTGCGGCGCGAGGAACTCGAGCTTGCGGAAGAGGGTGAGCCGGTCGATCCGCTTCGTGCCGCCGACGCCCGAGAAGGGCTCGTCGAAGCGGATGCGGACCCGGTGTGCCGGCCGGTCGCCGATGTTCGCGACGACGAGGAAGAGCAGCCCGCGGTCGAAGACGACGTCGAGGATCACCTCCGCGTCGCACGGCTCGCGCCGCAGGTCGCTAGAGGCCGTGCGCAACCGGATGTCGCGGCTCGTAGAGCAGGATCTCCCCGGCGCCGGGCAGCTCGAGGCTCGTCGCGAGCCCGAAGCCGTGGTCCTCGATGCCCCCACTGAAGCGCGCTCCTCTCGCCTTCAGCTCGGCCACGGTCGCCTCGACGTCGTCGCACATCAGGGAGAGCGAGTGGTGCTTCGGCTGCGTGTACGACTCGCCCTCGTGGGTCCCGGAGGTCGGGTGCACGCCGAGCTCGCTCGGGCCGGACTTGAAGATGAGCCAGCCGGGCTCCGAGCCCGGGTCCTGGACGAAGGGCCAATCCAGGACGTCGCGCAGAAAGGCGCGCGTGGCTTCGGGCTCGTCCGAGTAGATCAGGCAGTGGACGGCGGTGATCCTGCTCATCGGGCGGAGCCTAGAGGTCGCCCGCGAAGGTGTCGCACTGCGTCGGATCGCCGGAGTCGTAGCCCTTGCGGAACCACTTCATCCGTTGTTCCGACGAGCCGTGCGTCCACGACTCGCTGTCGACGCTGCGGCCCGACTGCTCCTGCATCCGGTCGTCCCCCACTGCGGCGGCCGCAGCGAGCCCCTCCTCGAGGTCGCCCTGCTCGAGCACCTCTCCTTGAGCGCGGTGTGCGCCCAGATCCCGGCCAGGCAGTCGGCCTGGAGCTCGAGGCGCACGGAGAGGTCGTTCGCGCTGCCCGGATCCTCCTGCCGCTCGCGGTTGACGTCGTCGCTGACCCCGAGCAGGTTCTGGACGTGATGGCCGATCTCGTGCGCGATCACGTACGCGCGCGCGAAGTCGCCCGGCGCGCCGAAGCGGTCCGAGAGCTCCTTGAAGAACGAGAAGTCGATGTAGACCTGGCCGTCGGCCGGACAGTAGAAGGGGCCGACCGCCGAGGTCGCATTGCCACAGCCCCCGGTGGAGACGCCCCGTTCGAAGACCACGAGTGTCGTCGGCTGATAGGTCTTGCCGCTCTCCGCGAAGACCGTGCGCCAGGTGTCCTCGACGTCGCCGACCACGAAGCGGACGAAGGCCTCCTGCTCGTCGTCGTCCTCTGGTGCGTTGTCGAGCGCGCTGCCGCCCGCGGGCGCCGGCCCGAACCCGCCCGTTCCGGGGTCGATCCCGAGGCCACCGCCACCACCGCCTGGCAGCCCGCCGGTGAGGAAGACGATCGCGAGCAGGAGGATGATCCCGCCGATGCCGCCGCCCGCCTTGCCGATCGGGATCGGAATCCCGCCGCCGCCGAGCCCCCCGCCCGCGCCGCGCCGGTCTTCGATCCGGCCCTTGCCTCCGCGTTTCCATTTCACGGGCGATGTATATCCCGCGGAGCTCCGCGCTATGCGCGCGAGCCGGCGCCGAGTGCCTGCTTCAGGCCGCGGCGGAGCTCCTCCACCGCGGCGAGATGGTCGGCTGCCGGCCGCTCGAGCTCGGGCCGCAGCCTGGCGAAGGCGGCTGCGACGGCGGGTCGCCCCCGGTCGACGAGACGGCGGCCCTTCGGCGTCAGCACGAGGTGATACGACCGTCCGTCTCGGGGTTCGGCACCTTGCGGACGTCGCCGCGCTCGACGAGGCGCCGGATGTAGTCGCGGATCGTCGTCGGAGGCATGCCGGTCTCGGCGGCGAGGCGACCCGGCGTCACCGGCTCGAGGAACGCGATCCAGCCGAGGAACGAGAACAGCTGTGGCGCGACGCCGGCCGCGCGCAACTCCTCGCCCACGAGCAGCTCGACGAGCACCGCGGCCGAGTAGAGCTCCTGCAAGAGGGCGGTGTCGGGGTCCCAGTCTCGCTCCACGGGCCGATCATAAGCCCGTCTTGACATAGTGCGAGTTCGTCGGTAACTATGGACGAACTCGCATGAAGCGCGCATTCGGATCCACGGTCGTCCCGCTGCTCGCGGTCGTCGCGCTCGTGGCAGCCCGACCGGCAACGACCGGTGCGGAGTCCACGGCGGCACCGCCACGTCTCGTGCTGCCCTACGACCTCGAGTCGTCGGGACGGCTGCTCTACATCGCGGACGGGGCGCGGAACCAGGTCCTGCGCTACGACCTGCGCACGCGGACGCTCCGCGTGCTCGCCGGGACCGGCGTGGCCGGCTCGTCCGGCGACGGCGGCCCGGCACGGCGCGCGCGGCTCGACGAGGCGGCGAGCCTCGCGCTCGATCGTGCGGGCAACCTCTATGTCGCCGATCTCGGTAACGGCAGGGTCCGCCGGATCGCGCGCAACGGCGTGATCACGACGGTCGCACGGGTCGCCGCCGCCGTCGGCGTCGCCGTGGACCCGACTGGCCGATTCCTCGCGATCGCGTCGATCGAGAACCGGATCCACCGGCTCGAGCTCGCCACGGGACGGCTCGAGCGCCTCGCGGGCGACGGGACCACGGCGTCGAGCGGCGACGGCGGGCCCGCCGCGGCCGCGCAGGTGAACAACCCGCACGGGCTCACCTACGACTCGGACGGCGACCTCCTGATCGCCGAGCAGGATGCGATCAGGCGGATCGACGTGGAGACCGGGGAGATCGGGACGCTGCGCCGCGGGCCGGCGCACAAGGTCGTCGCAGCGCCCGGAGGCGTGGTCTACCTCCTGAACGGGAGCCCCTCCGGAGGCACCGTCGACCGCATCGACGCGGGCGGGCGGGTCACGCGCCTGGCCGGCACCGGGCGGCTCTCCCCCATCGTCCCCGTCAGGCCGCGACCCGGGCGGGCATCCTGCCGACCGATCTCGAGGTCCTCGCCGACGGCACGCTCCTGCTGGCGCAGTCGAAGCCGGTGCCGGCCGTCCAGCGGCTCGGCAGCGGCAGGCTGACCACGATTCTTCGCTAGTCCGTCGATACACTCGCGACATGGCCCAGGCGCCCGCACTTCCGCGCGGGTTCGAGCTGCCGCTCGAGCCCCGGCTGCCGCGCATCGGCTCCGTCGACGCCGTCGCGCTCGAGGAGCGCGCCGCCACGCTCGCCAAGCGCTCGATCAAGCAGGAGTCGAAGCTGCAGGCGCTCGAGCTCGCCGTGCGGATGATGGACCTGACGACGCTCGAGGGCGCCGACACGCCCGGCAAGGTGGCCGCGCTCTGCTCGAAGGCCGTGCGGCCCGACCCGGTCGACCGTAGCGTCCCGTCCGTCGCGGCGGTCTGCGTCTATCCGAACCTCGTCCCGACCGCGGTCGCGCGGCTGCGCGGCACGAGCGTGCGCAGTCGCCTCGGTCGCGACGGGCTTCCCGTCCGGTCACATCCCGCTCGACGTCGAAGCTGGCCGAGGTGCGCTGGGTCGTCGAGCTGGGCGCCGACGAGGTCGACATGGTGATCGACCGCGGCGCGTTCCTCTCCGGGCGCTACGCGAAGGTCTACGACGAGGTCGTCAAGGTGAAGGAGGCCGCGCGGCGCCGCGCACCTGAAGGTGATCCTCGAGACCGGCGAGCTCGGCACGTACGACAACGTCCGTCGCGCGTCGCTGCTCGCGATGGCCGCCGGCGCCGACTTCATCAAGACCTCGACCGGCAAGATCAGCCCGGCCGCGACGCTGCCGGTGACGCTCTGCATGCTGGAGGCGATCCGCGACGTCCACGAGGAGACCGGGCCGCGTCGTCGGCATGAAGCCGGCGGGCGGGATCCGCACGCGAAGCAGGCGATCCAGTACCTCGTCGTCGTGCACGAGACCCTCGGGCTCGAGTGGCTGACGCCCGACCTCTACCGCTTCGGTGCGTCGTCGCTCCTGAACGACGTGCTGATGCAGATCCGCAAGCAGAAGACCGGCCTCTACCAGTCCGCCCGACTACTTCACCGATGGACTGACGCATGGCACGAGTCGAACGCGACGCAGAAGCACGCGTCACGGCCCCGCCGCGTCCGGAGGACGTGGGAGTACGGCCTGGCCGGTGTCGCCACGCAGCCCGGAGGCGCGGGAGATCGTCTCGCTCGAGGAGCGCGCTACGGCCTCTTCATCGGCGGCGAGTCCGTCGAGCCCGCGCTCGGCGAGTGGTTCCGCGACCATCTCGCCGGCGACCGAGGAGCCGCTCGGCCAGAGGTCGCGCAGGCCGCGGGCCCCGAGGACGTGACGCCGCCGTCGGTGCGGCGCGCGGCGCGTTCGAGAACGGCTGGTCGGGCGCTCGCGCCCTCCGAGCGCGCGAAGTACCTCTTCCGGATCGCGCGGATCCTCCAGGAGCGCTCGCGCGAGCTCGCCGTGCTCGAGTCGCTGAACGGCGGCAAGCCGATCCGCGAGAGCGCGCGACGTCGACCTCCCGCTCGCGGCCGCGCACTTCTTCTACTACGCCGGCTGGGCCGACAAGCTCGAGTACGCCTTCCCGAACCGGCGGCCGAAGCCGCTCGGGGTCGCCGGGCAGATCATCCCGTGGAACTTCCCGCTGCTGATGCTCGCGTGGAAGATCGCTCCCGCGCTCGCGGCCGGGAACACCGTCGTGCTGAAGCCGGCGGAGACGACGCCGCTCACGGCGCTCCTCTTCGCGGACATCTGCCGCCAGGCGGAGCTGCCGCCCGGCGTCGTCAACATCGTCACCGGCGACGGCCGCGCGGGAGCGGCGCTCGTCGAGCACGAGGGCGTGGACAAGATCGCGTTCACCGGCTCGACCGAGGTGGGCAAGGCGATCCAGCGCGAGCTGGCCGGCACCGGCAAGAAGCTGACGCTCGAGCTCGGCGGCAAGGCCGCGAACATCATCTTCGACGACGCCGCGCTCGACGGCGCGGTCGAGGGGATCGTCAACGGGATCTACTTCAACCAGGGCCACGTCTGCTGCGCCGGCTCGCGCCTGCTCGTCCAGGAGTCGATCTACGAGCTGACCGTCGCCAAGCTGAAGCGGCGGCTCGAGACGCTGCGCGTCGGCGATCCGCTGGACAAGAACACGGACATCGGCGCGATCAACTCGAAGCTGCAGCTGGAGAAGATCACGGAGCTCGTCGAGGCGGGCAAGGACGAGGGCGCCGAGATCTACCAGCCGCCGTGCCGCCTGCCCGAGAAGGGCTACTGGTTCGCGCCGACCGTGTTCACGAACGTCGCGCAGAGCTACCGGATCGCGCAGGAGGAGATCTTCGGGCCGGTGCTCTCCGTGCTCACCTTCCGCACGCCGGAGGAGGCGGTCGAGAAGGCGAACAACACGCCGTACGGCCTCTCCGCGGGGGTCTGGACGGAGAAGGGCTCGCGCATCCTCTGGATGGCGGAGCGGCTGCGGGCGGGCGTCGTCTGGGCGAACACCTTCAACCGCTTCGATCCGGCCTCCCCGTTCGGCGGCTACAAGGAGTCGGGCTTCGGCCGCGAGGGCGGCCGCCACGGGCTGGAGCCGTACCTCCGCTTCGAGGGCTCCGACTGATGCGGCGCTTCCGCCTCGCGCTCGGCCTCGCCCTCGGCGCCGTCGCGCTCGTGCTCGCCGATCGCCGGTTCGGGAGCCACGCATGAGCAAGCGGCTCGCGGTGCGGAAGACCTACAAGCTGTTCATCGGCGGGAGCTTCCCGCGCTCGGAGTCCGGCCGCACGTACGAGGCGGAGGGCCAGAACGTCGCGCGCGCCTCGCGCAAGGACGCGCGCGACGCCGTCGTGGCGCGCGCGCAGGCGCCAGGCCGGCTGGGCCGGCACGACCGCGTACAACCGCGGCCAGGTGCTCTACCGGCTCGCCGAGATGATGGAGACGCCGCGCCGACGCGCTCGCCGCGGTCTGCTCGGGCAAGAAGGAGGTCGAGGCCGCGATCGACCGGGTGGTCTGGTACGCGGGCTGGGCCGACAAGCTCGCGCAGGTGCTCGGCTCCTCCAATCCCGTCGCCGGGCCGTACTTCAACTTCACCGTCCCGGAGCCGACCGGCGTCGTCGCGATCCTCGCGCCCGACGAGCCGGCGCTCGCTCGGCCTCGTCTCGCGGCTCGCGCCCGTCGCTCGTCGGCGGGCAACGCCGCCGTCGTCGTCGCGTCGGAGCCGCACCCGCTCGCCGCGATCGAGCTGGCCGAGGCGATCGCGACCTCGGACGTCCCGGGCGGCGTCGTCAACATCCTCACCGGCCATCGCGAGGAGCTCGCACCGATCCTCGCCGGCCACATGGACGTGAACGCGCTCGACGTCACGGGCGCGAACGGGCTGACGCCCGACCTGGAGCGCCTGGCCGCCGAGAACGTCAAGCGGGTCGTGCGCGGCACGGCCGACGAGCAGAGCCCGTGGACGATCGCGAGCTTCCTCGAGCTGAAGACGATCTGGCACCCGATCGGCGCAGTGAGAGGCTGCGACCGAGTGACGGCGCGGCGCGCTCAGCCACGCGATCTCGCACGGCGAGGGGATCTCGCTGATCGTTCAGGTGGACGGGCCGAGCGCCGCCCGCGACGCAGAGGCGAGCGGAGCGGGCGCCGTCCTCGCGACGGCCGCGATCGAGGAGGTCCGGGCGGCCACGCGGGTTGCCGATCCTCTCCTACGAGCGGGTCGCGGACGCCTGCATCGTGTCTGGCGGATCACGTGGGCGAGCTCGCGGCCGACGTCGAGATCGTCGTTCGCATCGAGCACGAGGAGCAGCTCGCCGACGTGCTCGAGCGGCTCGACCCGCACCTGCTCGTCCTCGCCGCCGACGACGCGCGACGAGCCGCTCGAGCACGTGCTCGCCTGCTCAGCGACGTCCCCGCCGGGAAGCTCGCGATCGCCGATCTCGCGCGCGTCGACACGCGAGGAGATCGACGAGCTCGAGCGGGCCGGCGTCGACGCGGTGCTCCTCCGTGAGCCGCTTCCGGCCGCGCTAGCTCCCTCCTCGCTCTCGGCGGCCTGCTCGTCCTCGCGGCGGCGCTGCGGCTGCCGGGCCTCGCGCTACGGCCTCCCGTTCCCGCTCCTGAACCCGGACGAGGCGCTCGATCGTGCCCGCGGGCGTGGGAGCTCGTCCACGGCGGCGGCCTCGATCCCGGCTGGTACGACTATCCGAGCCTGTTGCTGCTCGTGCTCGCGCCGCTGCAGCTGCCGTTCGACGACCCGTCCTACGGCGCCGCCCGCGCCCTGATCGGTCGCTGCTCGGCCTCGGCGGCGTCGCTGCGGCGTGGTGGCTCGGCCGGAGCGCGTACGGCACCGTCCGCGGGCGTGCTCGCCGGCGCCGCCTGCGCGGTGGCGACCGTTCACGTCGTCTACTCGCACATGGCCGTGACCGACGTGCTGCTGACGCACGTGCGTGACGGTCTCGCTCGCCCTGCTCGTGACGGGCCGGCTCGAATGGGCGGGCGTCGCAGCGGGCCTCGCCGCGTCGGCGAAGTACCCGGGGGTCCTGCTCGCGGTCCCGATCCTCCTCGTCGGCTGGCGCGAGTGGCGCCGCGCTCGGCCTCGCCGCGGCCGGCGGCGCGCTCGCCTTCCTGCTCACGAGCCCCTTCGTCGTGATCCATGCGGGCGCCGCGTGGGGCGACGTCGAGCGCGTGCAGCGGCTCGGGCGGGCGGGCTGGCTGGGCTTCGAGGACGACCCGGCGACGCCGCTCGCCTTCCTCGACCGGCTCTGGGATTCGCTGGGCCCGTTCCTCCTGATCGCTCTGGCCGGGCTCGTCGCGGCTCTCGCAAGCCTCGTGTTCCTGCCGACACAAGCGCGCCGATCTCGCGCTCGGCGTCCTTCGCCCTCGTCTGGTTCGTGCAGCTGCTGCCGCTGAACGCGCACTACGACCGCTACGTGCTGCCGCTGGTGCCCGTGCTCGGCGCGCTCGCAGGGCGCTTGCCGCGGCTGGCGCCCGTGGCGCTCGCGCTGCTCGTCGTGCCGCTGCTCTGGTCGGTCGGCGAGGTGCGCGGGCTGACGCGCACCGACACGCGCGTCGTCGCGCACGGCTGGATCGAGCAGAACGTGCCGGACGGACGCCCTCGTCGCGGTGGAGCCCTCGACGCCCCCGGTCGACCCGCGGCGCACCGCTCGGGCTGGAGCTGCCCGGCCCCGGCCGGGAGTTCGACCCGAATCGCGATCTCGATCGGCTGCGCGCCCGCGGCGCCGACTACGTCCTCGTCACCGGAGCCGTCGCCGACCGCGTCCTCGACGCGGCCGACCGCTACCCGCGCGAGGCGGCGTTCTACGCCGAGCTCGAGTCGGAGACGCGAGCGGGTCTGCTCGTCTCGACCCGGCGGCGAGCTGGGCGGTCCCTGGGTCGCGCTCTACCGTCTGTAGGCTTGGCGAGCGCGATGAAGGGAGAGCGCCTCAGCGCCGGCCGCGATCGGGGTCGCCGTCTTCCTTGCCGGCGGCGCGCTGCTCAGCCTCGAGATCGCGGCCAGCCGCGTGATGGCGCCGTACTTCGGCAACTCGCTGTTCGTCTGGGGCGCGCTGATCGGAGTCGTGCTCGCCGGGCTCTCCGTCGGCTACTGGGTCGGCGGCATCATCGCCGACCGGCTGGGCGACGACGCTCGCTGTTCGTCGGCGTGCTCGGGCTCGCCGCCGTGCTCGTGCTCGCGATCCCGTTCGTGGACGAGTGGATGCTCGAGCAGGTCGTCGCGTGGAATCCAGGCCCGCGGATGAACCCGCTCGTCGCGACGGTCGCCCTCTTCGGCCTGCCGAGCGTCGTGCTCGGAACCGTCTCGCCGATCGCCGTCAAGCTGCTGCGCCCACTCGCTCGAGCGCCTCGGGCGGACCGCCGGCAGGCTCTTCGCCGTCTCGACCGCCGGCTCGATCGCGGGCACGTTCGCGACCGCGTTCTTCCTCATCCCCGAGCTCGGCACCGATCAGCTGATCGCGACGCTCGCGGTCGTGCTGCTGCTGGCCGCGGCCGCGGTGGCGATCGTCGAGCGCCTCGTCCTCGCCACGGTCGCCACGCTTGCCGTCGCCGCCGCGAGCTTCGCGGCGCGTCGTCTCGCTCGCGCCCGACCAGGGCGGGATCGTCGCCGCCTCGCAGCTCCAGAACTGGTCGCCCGCTCTACCGGCAGCGCGCCGCCGAGGACCGGAGCGGCGGCCCGGCGGAGGGACAGGAGGGCTACGAGCTTCGGCTACGCCAAGGACAGCCGCTACCACCGGATCGCCGTCGTCGACGACGCGGACAGCCGCTACCTCCGCTTCGACAGCTCCTTCCAGAGCGGCATGTACCTGGACGATCCCTTCAAGACCCGCTTCGAGTACTCCGACTACCTCCACCTCGGGCTGGCCTACAAGCCCGACGCGCGCAACGTGCTCTTCATCGGCCTCGGCGGCGGCTCGGCGCCGAAGCGCATGTGGCGCGACTTCCCCGCGGTGCAGTTCGACGCAGTCGAGCTCGACCCCGACGTGGTCGACGTCGCCTACCGCTTCTTCGAGCTGCCGCGGAACGAGCGGCTGAACGTCGAGGTCGAGGACGGCCGGCGCTTCCTCGCGCAGACGAGCGCCCGTGGGACGCGATCGTGGTCGACGCGTTCTACTCGGACTCGATCCCGTTCCACCTCGCGACGAACGAGTTCCTCGAGCTCGCGCGCTCGCGGCTGGCCCCGGGCGGCGTGGTCGTCACGAACATCATCGGCGCGACCCGCGGCGAGCGAGTCACGGCTGCTGCGCTCGATGCTGCGCACCTACCGCACGGTCTTCCCGACGGTGGCCGTGCATCCGGTGCGCGTCGAGGGCGACACGAACCTGAGCGGCGTCCGCAACGTCATCTTCGTCGCCGGCGAGGGAGCGGCGCCGTCGAAGGAGTTCCTGACGGAGCGCTGGAACGACCTCCGCGAGCCGCGCCCCCGGCGCCCCGACCTGACGCACGCGATCCGCGATCGGCTCGACGCGCCCGATCCCCACGAGCGACGTCCCCGTGCTCACGGACGACTACGCGCCGACCGACGCGCTGCTGCTCCTCTTCGGCTAGGCGACCGCATCCGGCGTGGATCGCGAGCCCACGAGGATGTCGGAGATGAAGCGCGAGACGGCGGCCGGGTCGAACGGCTTCGTGAAGTAGCCGACAGCGCCGATCGCGGCCGCGCGCTCCTCGGCGTCCCGGGTTGCCTCCCCGGTGAGGAAGACGACTGGGACGTGGCTCGTGCGATGGTTCTTGCGCACGGCAGTCGCCAGCTCGAAGCCGTCCAGCACGGGCATGCGGATGTCGACCAGCACGAGGTCGCGGCGCGTCCTGGTCGACGCGCTCGAGGCCTTCCTGCCCGTTCGCCCGCCTCGATCACGTCGAAGCCGTCCAGCCTCAGATTCGTGGCGCACAGCAGTCGGACGTTGGGGTCGTCGTCGACGACCAGCACTCGAGGACGGCGCGAGCCGCTTCGATGGCTCGAGTCGGGCGGGGCCTCAACAGCTTCCACGGCGACGTCCTCCTTCAGCTTGTCTCGCGCCCGGCGAGCGCGAAGCGATGCGCCCGACCCGGTTGCTGAGGGCGGAAGTGCGGGGCCGGTCTCTGTGGCCCGCGCCGTGCTGGAGGCGGCCAGGTGCTGTGGCCTACCTGAATCGTACCGCGCTGTTGTCCGATTGGAAAGCCTTCCGCGGCCGGGTACAGTGACCCGGAGGCGATCATGGCTCCGACGTCCACTCCGCTCCCGCCCGATTCCCCGGCGGCCGCTGCTCGCCGTGGCTGACACCTCGGTCCCGGTCGACACCCCTGCGCGCTCGCTTCGGATCCTGATCGCGAACGAGCGGAGGGACCGCCTCGAGCGCATCGCCGAGATCGTGACCGGCCTCGGCCACGAGGTGATCTCACGGGAGCTCGAGGTCTCGGAGGTAGCGGCGGCGACCGACCGTGAGCACCCCGATCTGGCCTTCGTCGGCCTCGGGATGAGCGGCGAGCACGCCCTCGAGATGATCTCCGAGATCGTTCGCGAGGCGTCGTGCCCGGTGATCGCGCTGCTCGAGTCCGACGATCCCGCCTGGGTCAACGAGGCCGCCAAACGCGGGATCTTCGCCTACATCGTCGACGGCAAGCCGGAGGAGATGCAGGGCGCGATCGAGATCACGATCAGGCGCTACGCGGAGTACACGAACCTCGAAGGTGCGTTTCGGCGCCGTGCCGTGATCGAGCGGGCGAAGGGGATCGTGATGGCCCGGCAGGCGGTCGGCGAGCGCGAGGCCTTCGAGCTCCTCCGCGCGCAGTCGCAGCGCAGCGGGCGGAAGCTGTTCGACGTGGCGGAGGCCGTGATCGAGAGCCACCTGCTGCTGATTCCGTCCTCCTAGCCGAAGAAGGCGCGGGCGGTGTCGAACCACTCGGGCGGCACGGTCTTCAGCTCGGCAGTGGCCTCGTCGAGCGACACGTCGACGATCGAGTCGCCCTGCAGGGCGGCCATGCGGCCGAAGCGCCCTTCGTGCGACGAGGTCGGCGGCCTTCAGGCCGTAGCGGGTCGCGAGGACGCGGTCGCGCGGGGTGGGCGTGCCGCCGCGCTGGACGTGCCCGAGCACGGTCACGCGCGTCTCGAAGCCCGTGCGCTGCTCGATCTCCCGCGCCGAGCGCGTCCCCGACGCCGCCCAGCACGACGTGGCCGAACTGGTCGGTGTCGCGGGCTTCGCCGGCGACGAGCTTCCGCTCGCCCGTCTCGTAGGTCAGCTCGTAGCCCTCGCTGACGACGACGATCGAGAAGTCCTTGCCGCCCGCGTGGCGCTGCTCGAGCTGCCGGCACGCCTCCTCGACGGTCGTCGGCTGCTCCGGGATCAGGATCGCGTCGGCGCCGCCGGCGATGCCGCTGTGCACGGCGATCCAGCCCGCGTGGCGGCCCATCACCTCGACGACCATGACGCGGTTGTGCGACTCCGCCGTCGTGTGCAGGCGGTCGATCGCCTCCGTCGCGATCGTGACCGCGGTGTCGAAGCCGAAGGTGTAGTCGGTCCCGGACAGGTCGTTGTCGATCGTCTTCGGCACGCCGACGACCGGGAAGTCGTGCTCGCGATGGAGCTGCGCCGCGACGCCGAGCGTGTCCTCGCCGCCGATCGCGACGAGCGCGTCCAGCCCTTCGCGCGCGAAGGTCTCGCGCACCTTCTCGACGCCGCCCTCGACCTTGTACGGATTCGTCCTCGTCGTGCCGAGGATCGTGCCGCCGCGCGGGAGGATGCCCGCGATCTCGCGCGGCCCGAGCGGCGCGACGACGCCGTCGACGAGCCCGCGCCAGCCCTCGCGCACGCCGGCGACCTCCCAGCCGCGCTCCAGCGACCGCCGGGTCACGGCGCGGATGACGGCGTTCAGCCCGGGGCAGTCGCCCCCGCCGGTGAGGATCCCAACACGGCTCGCCACGAGCCAAGTCTACGAAGGGAGCGCTCTACACTGGTCACACGAGCCGAAGTGGCGGAACTGGCAGACGCGCCGGACTCAAAATCCGGTTCCCTCCGGGGAGTGGGGGTTCGATTCCCCCCTTCGGCACCTATGACCGGATGGGGTGTGATCCCGACGATTCGCGTGCGAGACATGGCGGAGGCGCTCGCCTTCTACCTCGGGCCGCTCGAGTTCACACTGGAGCGAGGAGGCGACGACGAGATCAACTCGGCCGTCTCGCGGGGTGATGCGCGGCTGATGCTGGAGACGGCGGCGGATGTCTACGGCGAGGAGTACAACGGCGCGATCAGGCAGCGACTCGGGTCGCCGTCGTCGATCTCGCTCTACATCGAGGCCCCCGATCTCGAGGACTTCCATGCCCGGCTCCAGGCCGCCGGGGCCCGAATCGTCGATCCGCTCGCGGACCGGCCCTGGGGCCAGGCGGAGTTCACGGTCGAGGACCACGACGGCAACTGGCTGAGCTTCTGGAAGGCGCCGCCCGCCGCCTGAGCGGGACGGCCGAGCCGGGCGGAGCGACGGCAGTGGAGCACCAAAGTTGAAATCCGGGGTGCGATGCGCGGATACTTGCGTCGTCCCCCGCTGAAGGGGTGGGCTCAGGCGTCCAGAACTCCAGCGGTCTTAGGTGATCCCGGTGACGGAGGAGGAAAGCAGTTGAATTTCAGAAAGCGCGATTTGTTGGGCATTCTCGCCCTGCTCGTGGCAGCGTTCGCGCTGCTCGCGGCGGGCTGCGGCGGTGACGACGACGACGAGGCCGGCGGCGACGCCACCACGGAAGAGACGACGGACGGCGGCGACGGGGGCGGGGAGACGCTGAAGATCGTCTCCGACCTGCCGCTGCAGGGCTCCGACCGCGTGCAGACCGCAGCAGATGGTCAGCGCGATCGAGTTCGTGCTCGAGCAGGCGGGCAACAAGGCCGGCGACTACACGATCGAGTTCGAGTCGTTCGACGACTCGACCGCCGCGACGGGCAAGTGGGACGAGGCGAAGTGCGCCGAGAACGCGCGCACCTACGCCGAGGACGAGTCGGTCGTCGGCGTGATCGGCACGTACAACTCGGGCTGCGCAGCGATCGAGATCCCGATCCTGAACGAGGCCGGTGTCGCGATGATCAGCCCGGCGAACACGGCACGTCGGCCTGACGCACGTCGGCCCCGGCACCGAGTGCGGGCGAGCCCGACAAGTACTACCCGTCCGGCGACGCGCAACTACGCGCGCGTCGTCGCCTCGGACGACCTCCAGGGCAAGATCGGCGCCGAGTTCATGAAGGACGACCTCGGCGTCACGAAGGTCTACATCCTGGACGACAAGGAGCTGTACGGGAAGGGCGTCGCCGACGCGTTCGAGTCGTCGGCGAAGGAGATCGGCCTCGAGGTCGTCGGCCACGAGGGCTGGGACAAGGCGGCCCAGAACTACAAGGCCCTGATGACGCAAGATCAAGGCGCACCGGCGCCGACGGCATCTTCCTCGGCGGCGTCTCGACGAACAACGGCGGCCAGCTCGTCAAGGACAAGGTGGCCGTGCGTCGGCGACAACGAGGCCGTGAAGCTGATGGTGCTCGGACGGCTTCGTGCTCTCGTCGCTCTTCGAGGAGGCCGGGCCGACGAACGTCGGAGGGCGCGTACGGCACGCGCGCCCGACGATCGCCGCCGGACAAGCTGACCGGCGCGGGCAAGGACGTTCGTCGACGAGTTCACGCGAGCAGACGGCGGACAAGTCGATCGAGGTCTACACGATCTACGCGGCGGCGGCCGCGCAGGTCGCTGCTCGACGCGATCGCCCGCTCGGACGGCACGCGTGAGGACATCGTCGCGAAGCTGTTCGAGACGGACATCCCGACACGGCGTCGTCGGCGCCGATCTCGTTCGACGAGAACGGCGACGTCGCCGGCGAGCGCCGAGTCGATCTACATCGGCCAAGGACGGCGACTGGGTGTTCGGCAAGGAGGCAGAGGTCGGCCGACTAGCAGGCCACCGAGAGTGAGGGGGCCGGCGACGCGGCCCCCTCCTCCGTTGCGGCACCCATGGCCACCCGCGAATCCGCAGCCCGCCCGGTCGCCCGGCCGGCAGGCTGCCGCCGGCGTCGACCTGGCTGCCGCTGGGTCTTCGGCGCGATCCTCGTCCTCGGCGTCGGCTACTGGCTGATCGGCGAGGCGATCGACGAGCCGAGCGCGCTTCGTCGAGCGTGACGCTGATCGGCTTCACGAACGGGATGATCTACGCGCTCGTCGCGCTCGGCTACACGCTCGTCTACGGGATCATCGAGCTGATCAACTTCGCGCACGGCGACAACTTCATGCTCGGGACGTTCCAGACGCAGTCGATCGTCATCGACGGGTCGTTCCAGATCCCGCTGCTCTTCGGCGTGATCGCGATCCCGCTCGGCACCGCCGTCGACGGTCGACTCTCGACCTCGCAGCACGCTCTACGCGATCGGCGCGGCGCTCGTGCTCTACGATGCTCTTCTGCATGGCGATCAACGTCACGATCGAGCGGATCGGCTACAAGCCGCTGCGCAACCAGCCGCGGCTCGCGCCGCTGATCACCGCGATCGGGTTCTCGTTCATCCTCGCCAGACATCGGCCTCGCCTGGAAGGGCGCCGGGCCCCGTGCCGGTGCGCGGTGACGTCCTGCCGACGGGGCAACGTTGTTCGAGATCGCGGGCGTCAGCTACTCGTGGAAGGACTTCATCGTGCTGCTGATCACCGGCTCGCTGCTCTTCGCGCTCACTGCCTCGTTCGAAGCACGAAGCCGGGCAAGGCGATGCGCGCGACCGCCCAGGACCGCGACGCCTCGGCGATGATGGGGATCAACGTCGACCGCACGATCTCGTTCACGTTCGCGCTCGGCGGCGCGCTCGCCGGGGCGGCGGGCGTGATCTACGCGCTCTACATCGGCACCTCGACCTTCCAGCTCGGCTTCCGGCTCGGCCTGTTCGCGTTCACGGCCGCCGTGCTCGGCGGGATCGGCAACCTCATCGGGCGCCGTCCTCGGCGGCATCCTGCTCGGACTGATCGCGGCCTACAACGAGGGCTTCGCCGACGCGCGCTGGACGACCACGATCGTCTTCTCGATCCTGATCCTGATCCTCGTCTTCCGGCCGTCGGGCCTGCTCGGCGAGCGCACGCCGGAGGGTCAGTGAGCGATCAAGGGCAGCCCGCGCAGCCCCAGCCCCAGGGCGACTCGGCGCTCGACTCCATTCGGAAGGTGGCCGCGAACGACCGGCTGAGGCGCTATCGTGCTGCGCCGCCGTCTCGCTCTTCCTCGTCGTTCACGTACCCGTATCTGGCCGGTCGAGCCGATCGACCTCGACACCGCTGATCGTGATCGGCGGTGTACGTGATGCTCGCGCTCGGGCTCAACATCGTCGTCGGCTACGCGGGCCTGCTCGACCTCGGCTACGTCGCCTTCTTCGCGCTCGGCGCCTACACGCTCGGCTGGTTCGGCTCGGAGCTCTTCATCACCAGCGCGACGTTCCACTTCGGCTCCGTGCGCACGCGCGAGCTCTCCCGGGATCCACTCAGCTTCTGGCTCCTGACTCCTCGCGGGGGCGATCGCCGGCGATCGCCGGCGTGATCATCGGCTGGCCGACGCTGCGCCTGCGCGGCGACTACCTGGCGATCGTCACGCTCGGGTTCGGCGAGATCATCCCGGACGTCTTCCGCAACGGCGACGCGTTCCCGGTGCCGACGGGCGTGCAGGGTGCGCCGCCGTTCATCGACTTCGACGAGGTGCAACCTCACGAACGGCGTCCGCGGCATCACGCCGCTCGACCGGCCCGGGTTCGGCCAGACCCTGAACGACGCCACCGGGGGTATCTTGCCCGACCGGTTCGGCTCCCTGGAGCTCAAGCGCCTGGTTCTACACGATCATGTCATGGTGCTGATCACGATCTTCGTGAACATGCGGCTGCGGGACTCGAAGATGGGCCGGGCCTGGATCGCGGTGCGCGAGGACGAGGTCGCCGCCTCGGCGATGGGCGTGCCGCTGATGCGGACGAAGCTCTGGGCCTACGGGATCGGCGCCGTCTTCGGCGGCTTCGCCGGCGCCTTCTACGGCTCGTTCATCGGCGGCTCTTCCCGACGAGCTTCTTCTTCAACATCTCGGTGATCGTCCTCTGCATGGTCATCGTCGGCGGCATGGGCAACATCTGGGGCGTGATCGCTCGGCGCCGTCCTGCTCGAGTACCTCAACCTCGAAGGGCTCGACAAGATCGGAGGCGGGATCAACGACATCATCGATGCGGCCGGGACGGATGCGACAGTGGAGGTCGGCCGAAGTACAAGTTCCTCATCTTCGGCGGCCTGCTCGTGGTGATGATGCTCTTCCGCCCGGAGGGCTGATCCCGAGCGCGCGGCGCAAGGCCGAGTTCGAGGAGGGTGGCGAGGACGCCGTGCTGTACGAGGCCCGAGGCGAATGAGCGGCGTAGGCTCGACGGAGCCGCCCAGGAGCGGAGGTGCCGGCTTTGACGGCGCCGGAGCGGGAATGAGCGCGCAGGCGACGCCGCTCCTCGAGGCCGTCCAGGTGCGGAAGGAGTTCGGCGGCCTCGTGGCCGTGAACGACGTCGACTTCACCATCCCGCACGGCTCGATCGTGAGCCTGATCGGCCCGAACGGCGCGGGCAAGACGACCTTCTTCAACATGCTCACCGGCGTCTACAAGCCGACGGCGGGGCTCGTCCTCTTCGACGGCAAGGAGATCCAGGGGCTGCCGCCGCACAAGGTCACGCAGCTCGGGATGGCGCGCACCTTCCAGAACATCCGCCTCTTCCACAGCATGACGGCGCTCGAGAACGTGCTCGTCGCCATGCACAGCCGCATCAAGGGCGGGATCTGGGCCTCGATCGTGCGCACGCCGCGCCTGAAGGCGGAGGAGGCCGAGGCGGAGCGCAGGGGCCGCGAGCTGCTCCGCTTCTCCGGGCTCCGCGGGAAGCGCGCACGAGTACGCGAAGAACCTCCCCTACGGCGACCAGCGGCGGCTCGAGGTCGCGCGCGCGCTCGCCACCGAGCCGAGGCTGCTGCTGCTCGACGAGCCGACCGCGGGGATGAATCCCGAGGAGACGGCGGACTTCACCGCCTTCGTCGCGACCCTGCGCCGCGAGCACGACATCACCGTGCTGCTGATCGAGCACGACATGAGCGTCGTGATGGGCGTCTCCGACCGCGTCACCGTGCTCGACTACGGCGAGAAGATCGCCGAGGGCGCGCCGCAGGAGGTGCAGAACGACCCGCGCGTGATCGAGGCCTACCTCGGGACGGGGCCGCGACGGCGTGAGCGCCGACGAAGGCAGCCGATCCTCGAGCTCGACGAACGTCCACACCTACTACGGGCGGATCCACGCGCTCAAGGGCATCTCGCTCGAGGTCCACGAGGGCGAGATCGTGACCCTGATCGGCTCGAACGGCGCGGGCAAGTCGACGACGCTGCGCTCGATCAACGGCCTCAACCCGCCGCGGGAGGGCACGATCCAGCTTCCAGGGCGAGGACATCACCGACAGGCCCGCCGCACGAGATCGTGAAGATCGGGATCGCGCAGTCGCCGGAGGGCCGCCGCCTCTTCCCGCGCATGACGGTGCTCGAGAACCTCGAGATGGGCGCCTACCAGCGCAACGACCGGGCCGAGTTCCGCGACGACCTCGACCGCGTCTACGCCTCTTCCCGCGGCTCGCGGAGCGGCGCACCCAGAAGGCCGGGACGCTCTCCGGCGGCGAGCAGCAGATGCTCGCGATCGGCCGCGCGCTGATGGCGCGGCCGAAGCTGCTGCTGCTCGACGAGCCGTCGATGGGCCTCGCGCCGATCTTCGTCGAGAAGATCTTCGAGATCGTCCGCGAGATCAACGCGCAGGGCACCCCGATCCTGCTCGTCGAGCAGAACGCGCTGATGGCGCTCGACGCCGCCAACCGCGGCTACGTGCTCGAGACCGGCCACGTCGCGCTCGAGGGCCCGGCGAAGGAGCTGCGCGACAACGAGCAGGTCCGCAAGACCTACCTCGGCGAGGACTAGCTCCCGCCGCCGACCTCGAGCGGGAAGTACGGCGGGGCGAGGAGGAGGCCGAGGCGGGCGCGCCGCCGGCGCTCCCGTGCGCCATCTCGAGCGCCGGCGCCGACGCCGTGGGTGGGAACGAAGCCGAGCGCTCGGGCGGCGCCGTGGTCGCGGCAGCCCGCGACGACGACCGCTCCGAGGCGGTCGAGCGCAGGACTGGCACGACGCCCAGTCGGCGTACGGGAGGAGCGGGTGGCAGGCCCGGCCGGCGCGGTATGCGGCGAGCGCCTGCGCGTCCCCGGCCGCCGCCCGCTCGGCTCGCGACAGCTCGTCGGGCGTCGTGCCCGTCCCGCAGCGCGTGGAAGAGCTGCCGGTAGGGGGCCTGCGTCCCGTGCGCGAAGTGCCGCGAAGCCGGTGCAGGACGATCGCCGTCCCGCCGTCGCCGCACCGGGAACGCGTCGCGCCACAGCCGCAGCGCGAGACCGAGGGCGACGGCCGCGGCCGTGATCGGGTTGAGCCGCTCCCGCGGGTGGTGATGGTGCTTCCACGGCATCCCGATCACGATCGCGTCGAGCGGCTCGTCGAGCCGGACCGAGCGGCGCGCGATCGCCGCGGAGCAGCGCCTCCGCATGCGCGACCGACGGCGGCCCGGCGAAGGCCGCCGCCGCCGTCAGCTCGCGCCCGAGCCCCTGGAGGATCTGCCGGCGAACCACCGCCGGGAGCAGTGCGAGGCGCCGGAGCGGCGATGCCGCGAGGAGCTCGAGCGAGCTGTCCTCGTACGGGTAGTCGCGGAACGCGCCCGGTCAGCCGCGGCGGGTCGAGCACGAGCGAGACGCCGATCAGGCGCCACGCGGCCCGCGAGCGCGCGCTCGAGCGCGAGGCCGAGCTGCCAGCCGCTCGACGCCGGCGGTCTCGAGCAGCGACTGCGGCGCCGGCCGCGCGGATCGTGTCGGCGTCGGCGGCGCCGACCAGCGCGCCCGGCCCGCCGTGCAGCACGGTCTCCGCCGCGGTCACCGTGACGACGAGATCGGTGTCGACGAGCAGCCGGTTGACCCGCAGCGGCGTGCCGCCGACGGGGCCGAGCGAGACGAGCTCTGCGGTCCTCGGCGTCGTGCCTCGACCGCGCCCGGAAAGCGCGGCGCGCGGTCGGGCGAGAGCAGCGCCTCGAGCTCTCGGCCGCCGGCGCGGCGGGCGAGCCCGCCCGCGACGAGGATCGTCTGCCGCTTGAGGGAACGCCCAGCCGCGTCAGCTCGTCGATCGTCGCGGCGAGCGCCGCCTGGCGCGGGTCGACGGGCGCACCGGGAAGCGGCAGCGCCGGCGGCTCGACGACGAGCGTCGCCCGGCCCCCGCGCGTGACGAGCGCCTCGAGCGGCGGCCCGAGAGCGGGAACCGCAGCGCATCGCGCACGGCCGCGCCGACGTCGGCGATCGCCTCGGGCGGCAGGCTCGGCCGCGAGCACGAGCGTCGTCGTCCGGGCACGGAGAGCACGGCCACCCGCGAGCCCGACAGAATCGGGACCCGATGCGTCACGCGGTCGGCTGTACGTCCCGGCGCAAGCGGAGGTGCGTCGGGACGAAGCCGCGCGTCGGCCAGAAGCGCGACGCGAGCAGGTTCGTCGAACGCCAGTCGAGCGCGACCGTGTGGACGCCGTCGCCGTGCGCGCGGTGCAGCGCGTGCTCGACGAGCGCGACGCCGATGCCGGCGCCGCGGACGTCCGAGCGTGTCCCTGCGACCGGGAGGTGGGCGACGCCGGGCTCGTCGTCGGCGTAGGTGGCCGACGTAGCCGACCGTCTCGCCGTGGCGCTCGGCGAGCAGGACGAGCGCGCTCTCCTCGGTGAGCAATTCCACCCAGCCCTCGCGCATCTCCTCCCGCTCCGGGACCGGCAATCCGGCCCAGACCGGGGCGCCGGCCTGATGGCTGGAGATCGTGCCCGCGACGTCGAGGACGCGCTCGATGTCCGCCGGCGTCGCCTGGCGGATCGTGAACCCGTCGGGCTCGGGCGGCGCCTCAGCGAGCGTCGGCGCCGCGTTGCATGGACCTGCTCCTGCCCGAAGCCGAGCCCGAAGAAGAGCGCCGGCAGCGGGCCGTCGGCCGGAACGACGACGATGTGCGTCAGGTAGCCGTCCTCCACCCATGGCCCGCCGGCGACCGCGTACACGTCGGCGAGGAGCTCGGGCGCCGCGTCCGGCGCGAGTGAATGGTCGTCGAGCCCGACCCAGGCGTGCCTGCCGCGAGAGGGCGCCTCGCCGAGCGCGCCGACGAGGTGGGCCATCCGCGCCCCCTCCTGTCGCGCCTCGGCTCCGGTCTTCTCTCCGTCGGTGAGCGGAACGATCTCCACGGCCGGCCGACGATACCTGCCCTCTCCGAGGGGCTGCCGTAGACTCGAAGCGATGGCGCCGAAGACGCTGACGGGGCAGGAGCTCGAGCTCGACGACGGCGCCCGCGCGCGAGTCCGAGCTCTTCCTCGTCGACGGCAACAACCTCGCGTACCGCGCCTTCTTCGCGCTGCCGGAGGAGCTCGCGACGAGCGACGGCTTCACCCGACGAACGCGCTGCTCGGCTTCACGAACATGCTCTTCAAGCTGCTCGCCGACTACCGGCCGCGGGGCGTCGCCGTCGCCTGGGACTCGCGGCCGGTGCACCGCGACGGCGGTCGCCGAGGCGGCCGACGTCGTCTACAAGGAGGGGCGCAAGCCGATGCCCGACCTGCTGCGCGAGCAGTTCCCGCACTTCCGGCCGATCGTCGAGGCGCTTCGGCTACCGCAACCTCGAGTTCGAGGGCTGGGAGGCCGACGACGTGATCGCGACGCTCGCGACGCGCGCGGACGCGGCAGGGATCAAGACCTGCGTCGTCTCCACCGACCGCGATGCGTTCCAGCTCTGCTCCGAGAACGTCTGCCTGATGATGACGCCGCGCGGGGTCTCCGACGTGCAACGTCTACACGCCCGAGCGCGTCGAGCTCCGCTACGGCGTCCGGCCCGACCAGGTGCCGGACTTCATCGGGCTGAAGGGCGACACCTGCGACAACATCCCGGGCGTCCCCGGGATCGGCGACAAGACGGCCGGACAGCTGATCGCCCAGTACGGCTCGCTCGAGGCGGTGATCGAGCACGCGGACGAGCTCTCGCCGGCTCGGCGCAAGAACATCACCGAGCACGCCGAGCAGGCACGCGCGTCGAAGGACCTCGCGACGATGCGGCGCGAGCTCGACCTCGACTGGGAGCCGACCGAGCTCGTGCTCGAGCCCGCCCGACCGCTCGCAGCTCCGCGAGATGTTCCGGCGCTTCGAGTTCCGCAACCTGCTGGGCCGCGTCGACGAGCTGGACGAGGCGGTGCCGGCGGCGCTGTCCGTCAAGGTCGAGGGAATCGACGGTTGCGTGGCGCGAGGGGGAGCTGCCGCCGCTCGCGGACTGGGAGGGCTATGCGGCCGACGGCGATCGAGTCGCGGTGGCGACGGCGAACGGCGTCGTCGTGCGCGCCGAAGCCGAGCAACGGTCTGTCGCTCGGCGAGCCGCGGCTCGTCGTCCACGACGCGAAGTCGCTCAAGGTGCGCCGCGCGTCGACGACACGCATGATCGCCGCGTACCTGATCGAGCCCGGGCGCGCCGAGTACGCGCTCGACGACCTGAGCGCCGAGTACGGGCTCGAGGTCGCTGCCCGGAGCCGGCCGGCCGAGGAGGAGACCGCCGCGCTCGTCCGCCGCGCCGAGGCGCCGCGGCGGCTGATCGAGCGGATGCTCGAGCGGGTGCACGAGCGCGGCTCCGAGCACCTCTACCGCGAGATCGAGCTGCCGCTGACCGCCGTGCTCGCGGCGATGGAGGTCGCCGGGCGTCAAGATCGACACCTACCGAATGGGCGAGATCACGGCGCGGCTCGTCGACCGGCTCGAGGAGCTCGAGGCGAAGGCGTACGAGCTCGCGGGCGAGGAGTTCATGCTCGGCTCGACGCAGCAGGTCGCGCGGATCCTCTTCGAGAAGCTCGAGCTGACGCCCGGTCGCAAGGGCAAGACCGGCTACTCGACCGACACGCGCGTCCTCCGCTCGATCCGAGGCGACCACGCGATCGTGCCGGTGATCGAGGAGTGGCGGGAGCTCTCGAAGCTGATCAACACGTACCTCGGGCCGCTGCCTTCGCTGATCGGCGACGGACGGCCGCCTGCACACGACCTTCAACCAGACCGTCGCCTCGACCGGTCGGCTCTCGACGACAGCGCCGAACCTGCAGGCGATCCCGATCCGCACCGAGCTCGGCCGCGAGATCCGCTCGGCCTTCGTCGCCGAGGAGGGCCATCGGCTCCTCTCGGCCGACTACAGCCAGGTCGAGCTGCGGATCCTCGCGCACGTCTCGGGCGAGCCGGTGCTGCGGGAGTCGTTCGCGCGCAACGAGGACATCCACGCGCGCACGGCCGCCGAGGTGCTCGGCAAGGATCACGGCGACGCTGACGAAGGACGAGCGCAACGTCGCGAAGATGGTCAACTTCGGGATCATCTACGGCATCTCGTCGTTCGGGCTCTCCGAGAACCTCGAGATCCCGCGCGAGCAGGCGCAGGCCTACATCGACACCTACCTGGCGCGCTTCCCGCACGTGCAGGACTTCATCGAGCGGACGATCGAGCAGGCGAAGCGCGACGGCTACGTGACGACGCTGCTCGGCCGCCGGCAGGCCGGTGCCCGAGATCCGCGCGATGAACCGGCAGACGCGCTCGCTCGGCGAGCGGCTCGCCGTCAACTCCGTCATGCAGGGCACCGCCGCCGACGTGATCAAGGTGGCGATGATCCGGATCCACGACCGGCTGCGCGACGGAGGGGCGCTCGCGCGCGGCTCGTGCTCCAGGTGCACGACGAGCTCCTGCTCGAGGTGCCGGAGACGGAGGTCAGCGCCGTCCGGGAGCTCGTGCGGGAGGAGATGTGCGGCGCCTACCCGCTCGACCCGCCGCTCGCGGTCGACGTCGGCGTCGGCGACGACTGGAACGAAGCCAAGTCCTGAGCGGGTCCGGCTTCGGTTCGGTGCGAGGAGACCTGGCTATACTGCGCGTTCGCTGATGGCCAACGACACCGATCGAAATGACCGATCCGCGCCTCGAAGAGGGCGTCTGGACGCTCGGCTCCCGACGGGGAGCTCGATCCCGGACTACGAGTCGACCTTCCCCACGATCAACGAGGGCGAGGTCGTGCACGGCACCGTCGTGCGGGTCGACAAGGACGAGGTGCTCGTCGACATCGGCTACAAGTCGGAGGGCGTGATCCCGGTCGCCGAGCTCTCGATCCGCCGCTCGGTGAACCCGGCCGACGAGGTCTCGGTGGGCGAGGAGATCGACGCGCTCGTGATGACGAAGGAGGACGCCGAGGGGCGCCTGATCCTCTCCAAGAAGCGCGCTCGCTTCGAGCTCGCCTGGAAGAAGATCGAGGCTGCCGCCGAGTCCGGCGAGCCCGTGCTCGGCAAGGTGATCGAGGTCGTCAAGGGCGGCCTGATCCTCGACCTCGGCGTGCGCGGCTTCCTGCCCGCGTCGCTCGTCGACATCCGCCGCGTCCAGGACCTCGACGAGTTCATGGGCAAGGAGCTGCGCTGCAAGGTGATCGAGCTCAACCGCTCGCGCAACAACGTCGTGCTCTCGCGCCGCGCCGTCCTCGAGGACGAGCGCAAGGAGATGCGCCAGGCGATCCTCGACCGGCTCAACCCGGGCGACGTGGTCGACGGCCAGATCTCGAACATCGTCGACTTCGGCGCCTTCGTCGACCTCGACGGCATGGACGGCCTGATCCACATCTCCGAGCTCTCGTGGAGCCACGTCAACCATCCGTCCGAGGTGCTCGAGATCGGCCAGGACGTCAAGGTCAAGGTGCTCGACATCGACCGCGACCGCCAGCGCATCTCGCTCGGCCTCAAGCAGACGCAGTCCGACCCGTGGCAGCAGGTGCTCGAGAACTACAACGAGGAGGACGTCGTCGAGGGCCGCGTGACGAAGGTCGTCACGTTCGGCGCCTTCGTCGAGATCCTCCCCGGCGTCGAAGGCCTCGTGCACATCTCCGAGCTCGCGCAGCACCACGTCGAGAACCCGCGCGAGGTCGTCTCGCAGGGCGACGCGGTCAACGTGCTGATCCTCGAGGTCGACGCCGAGCGCCGCCGCCTCTCGCTCTCGCTGAAGCGGGTCGAGGAGGGCGCCGCAGCCGCTGCCGCGCGCCGACGGCGCCGAGTCCGTGCACCTGACGCCGAACCTCGAGCTCTCCGAGGATGTCTTCCCGGCCGGCGCGTCGGCGCCGAAGCGGATGCTCGAGGTCAGCGGAGGCCGTCGACGAGGTCGAGAGCTCGATCGGAGCGTCGAGGCCGCGGAAGCTCCCGAGGCCGAGACGCCGAGGCCGAGGCCGGTGAGCTCGACGGAGCCGCCGAGGCCGACAAGTCGCGGCCGAGGCGCCGTCGCGAGCGACCGGGCGAGCTCGGAGCCCGAGGCCGAGCAGCCGCCGAGGCGACGCCGCGCGAGACGAGCGCAGCGCGGCCGACGAGACCGGCGACGGCGAGCCCGACGGCCGACTAGACCGCCTAGCGCCGTGCGCCGCTCGCGGTCGCCATCACCGGCGGGATCGGCGCGGGCAAGAGCGAGGCGCTCTACGCCTTCCGCGCACGGCGCCGCGACGGTCTCGAGCGACGAGATCGTCCACCACCTGCTCGCGACGGACGACGACGTGCGTGAGCCGCTGCTGGCCGAGGCTGGGGGAGGGGATCCTCGGCGAGGACGGCCGATCGACCGCGCCCGCGTCGCCGAGGTCGTCTTCGCGCGACCGCGACGAAGCTCGCCTTCCTCGAGGCGCCTGCTGCACCCGCTCGTCGCCGGCCGAGTACCTGCGCTGGCGCGAGCAGCTCGCCGCGCTGCCGAATCCGCCCGCGGTCTGCGTCACCGAGGTGCCGCTCCTCTACGAGGCCGGCGGCGAGACGCGGTTCGACAAGGTCGTCGTGATCACCGCGCCGCGCCAAGCTGCGCGAGCAGCGCCGCCGGGTTCGCGCGCGACGAGCGCGACGCAGCGCCTGCTGCCCGACGCGGAGAAGGCGAAGCGGGCCGACTACGCCTACGTGAACACGGGCACGCTCGAGGAGCTCGACGCCTGGGTCGGCGGCGTCATGACGGAGCTGAAGGCGCCGGCATGAGCCGGCTCGGCGTCGCTCGTCGCTGGTCGTCGCCGGCTGGCCGGGCTTCGGCCTGCGTACGTCTTCGAGACCGAGCCGCGCTGGTACGAGCGGCTGCGCTACCCGCTCCGCTACGAGGAGATCGTCGTCGGGCCACGCGCGAGAACTACCGGCTCGAGCCGCAGCTGCTCGCGGCCATGATCTACCAGGAGAGCAAGTTCGACGCCGACGCCCGCTCGAGCTCGGGCGCGATCGGGCTGATGCAGCTGCTGCCGGAGACCGGCCAGGGGATCGCGGACCGGACGGGCGGCGACGAGCTGGCGGCCGGACGACCTGCTCGACCCCGGAGCTCAACATCCGCTACGGCGCCTGGTACCTGCGCCACCTGCTCGACAAGTACGACGACGAGCGGCTCGCGCTCGCCGCCTACAACGCGGGGCAGACGAACGTCGACGGCTGGCGCGCGAGCGGCAGCGGGATCCAGTTCCCGGAGACGCGCCACTACGTCGAGCGCGTGCAGGAGCTCAAGCGGGTCTACGCGACGGCGTACGCGTCCGAGCTCGGGCCTCCGATAGCCGCGAACCGACGAGCGTGCACGATCGCGCTCGGCGCGCGTCCGGCGGTCGGGAAGCCGGCGGCGTGGCGCATCGCGAGGCCGTCCAGCGACGATGCCGATGAAGCGGCCGATGCGTCTTCGAGCGGCGACGTCGTCGCGCAGCTCGCCGGCGCTCTGCGCGCCGCCTGCGAGCGCAGTGCTCGAGCCGCTGCTCGAACTCGGGCGCCCGCTTCGCCCAGCGCTCGCGGAACTGCTCGTCGGTGCGCAGGCGGCGCCCGATCTCGAAGTAGACGCCGAGCCAGGCCGGGTCCTCTCGACGAGCGAGCCCGGAGCACCGTCCTCGAGGCCCTCGTCCAGCCAGCAGCTGCGCCGAGCCGGCTGCGCGTCCCGCTCGGCGAGCGCGAGGAAGAGCTCGTCCTTGCTGGCGAAGTAGTTGAAGATCGCGCCGCGCGAGAGCCCGGTCGCCTCCTCGAGCCGGGCGACGGTCGCGCCCTCGTAGCCGTACTCGCGAAGCAGCCGCGCGCGGCGCCCGAGGATCGCCTCGCGCCGCGGCTCCTTCGCCTCTGCGCTGATCTTCGGCACGTTCTCACTTTACAAAACCGTACGGACGTTTTATATCGCCGCCATGACTGATTCCCGGATCGAGCAGTACGCCAGGCTGCTCGTCGAGCACGTGCGTCGACGTGCAGCCGGGCTGGCAGGTGGCTCGTCGTCCACGGGTCGCCGCTCGGCGCGGCCGCTGCTCGAGGAGGTCACGCAGCAGATCGCCGCAGCGCGGCGCCTACGCGCTCCTCGCTGACCTGGACGGCAGCCTCGCCGGCGCGACCGGATCTGGCTCCAGCACGCGCCGCTCGAGCTGCTCGGCGCGCCGGCGCCGCTCGAGCGTCGCGTGCTCGCGGAGGCCGACGCGCTGATCGTCGATCGAGGCGCCCGAGAACACGCGCGACGCCGTCGGCGATCGCCGACCGAGCGGCACGCAGGCGCTGCAGGCGGCGTACCGGCCCGCGCATGGAGCGCCTCTTCACGCACGAGCTGCCGTGGGTCGGCTGCCAGTACCCGACGCCCGCGCTCGCGCAGGACGCGGGGCTCTCGACCGACGAGTTCGCCGACTTCCTCTACGGCGCCGTGCCTGCTCGACTGGGACGCCGAGCGCGAGCGGATGCAGCGCTACGCCGACCGCTTCGACGCCGCCGAGCGAGGTGCGCATCGTCGGCGACGGGCACCGATCTGACGCTCGGCATCGCCGGCCGCCCGATGAAGGTCGACGCCGGCGGCGCGAACATCCCCGGCGGCGAGTTCTTCTGCTGCCCGGTCGAGGACTCGCGCCGAGGGCGACGATCACGTTCGCCGAGTTCCCGGCCGTCTACGGCGGGCGCGAGCTGTCAGCGGCATCCGGCTCCGCTTCGAGGCCGGCCGCGTCGTCGACGCCTCGGCGCCGAGACGAACGAGGACTTCCTGCTCGAGATGCTCGACACGGACGAGGGCGCGCGCGCCTCGGCGAGCTCGGGATCGGCTGCAACCCCGGGATCACCCGCACATGCGGAACACGCTCTTCGACGAGAAGATCGACGGCACCGTCCACCTCGCGCTCGGCAACGGCATCCCCGATCTCGGCGGCACGAACGTGTCGACGATCCACTGGGACATCGTCAAGGACCTGCGCGCGGGCGGCCGGCATCGAGCTCGACGGCGAGCTCGTGCAGGAGAACGGCGCGTGGCTGATCTGACGTGAGCGCTCGCTCCTGCGCACGCGCGGCCTGCGGTCGCGCTGCTCGCCGCCGAGGTGATCTCGACGACCGGCGTCGCAGATGACGTGGCTCGCGCTGCCGTGGTTCGTGCTCGTCACGACCGGGCTCGGCGACGCGGATGAGCCTCGTCGTCGCCGCGGAGCTGCTCGGGCTCGCGGCGCTCGGGCTGCCGGGCGGCGAAGCTGCTGCGGCCGCTTCGGCGCCTGGCGGACGATGGTGCTCTGCGACTCGACGCGCGCGCCGCTGATGCTCGTCGTCCCGCTGCTGCACTGGGCCGGCGGGCTCTCGTTCGGCGCGCTGCTCGCGATCGCGGCTTCGCGCTCGGCGCGCTCGCGGCGCCGTACTTCGCGGCCCAGAAGGTGATCGTCCCGGAGCTGCTCGGCGAGGACGAGGCGCTCGTCAGCCGCGCGAACGCGCTCTTCCAGGGCGCGACGCGCGTCACGATGCTGCTCGGCCCGGTGGCCGGCGGCGTGCTGATCGCGTCCGTCTCCGCGCCGGCCGTGCTCGTCGTCGACGCGGCGACGTACGTCGTCTCGGCCGTGCTCCTCGACGCTCTTCGTGCCCCGCCCGCGGCCGCTTCCGGCCGGGGACGAGGACACGGGCGTCCGCCGCGGCATCCGCTTCCTCGCCCGCGAGCCGCTGCTGCGCGTCTGGATGCCGGTCTTCGCGTTCGGCGACGCCGCCTGGACGGCGTTCTTCGTCAGCGTGCCGGTGCTCGTCGTCGACCGCTTCGACGCCGACCCGCGCGTCGCCGGCTGGCTGCTCGCGTCGTTCGGCGTCGGCGCGGTGCTCGGCAACGTCGGTCGCCTACCGCTTCCTGCTCGACCGCGTGCGGGGCCTGAGCGCTGATCGCCGCCGGCGTGCTGGGCCAGGCGCTGCCGCTCTGGCTGCTCACGATCGACCTGCCCCCGGCGCGCCTACTCGGCGGCGCTCGTGGCCTCCGGGCTCGCGAACGGGCTCGTGCAACCCGAGCATCCACGCGCTGATGACGCTGCGCATCCCGCCGGCGCTGCGGCCGACCGTGATGACGACGATGATGATGCTCTTCGCGCTCGTCCAGCCGCTCGCCGTCTTCGGCGTCGGGCCGGTGCTCGACGCGTTCGGCGCGCAGCCGGTGCTCGTCGCCTTCGCGGTCGCGCAGACGGTGGCGATGGCCGGCGATCGCCGCGTCCGCTCTCTCCGCCCGCTCGGCAGCGCCGGCCGACGTGCGTCCCGCGGAAGCCGCATGATGCTGCGCGCGCCGGGCCTGCGCCCGCTGCTCGTCGCGCAGGCCGTCTCGTCGCTCGGCTCGCAGATGACGTTCCTCGCGCTGCCGTGGTTCGTGCTCGTGACGACGGGCTCCGCCACCCGGATGGGCGTCGTCCTCGCCGTCGAGCTGCTCCCGGTGGCGCTCCTCGGGATCCCGAGCGGCACCCTCGTGGCGAAGCTCGGCGCGCGGCGGACGCTGCTCCTCTGCGACGCGGGGCGAGCGCCCGTGATGCTCGCGATCCCGCTCCTGCACTCCGCCGGCCTGCTCAGCTTCCCGCTCCTGCTCGTCTGTGTCGCGCGATCGGGGTCTTCCTCGCGCCGTCCTTCTCGGCGCAGCGGCTGATCCTGCCCGAGCTGGTCGGCGACGACGAGCGGACCGTCGCCCGGGCGAACGCGGTCATCGAGGGCGTCCAGCGGATGACCGTCGCTGCTCGGCCCGGCCACCGCGGGCGTGCTGATCTCGCTGCTCGGCGCGACGAACGTGCTCTACCTCGACGCGGCCACCTTCGCGTTCTCGTTCCTCGTCCTCCGCTTCCTCGTGCCCCACCGCCGGCCGGCGGCCGGCGAGCGAGGAGAGCCGCGGCGTGCTCGCCGGCGTCCGCTTCCTCGCTCCGCGACCGCCTGCTCGCGTCGCTCGCCGTGACGTCGCTCTTCCTGAACGCTTCGGCCAGATGCTGATCGCCGCGCTGCCCGTGCTCGCGTACGAGCAGTTCGACGGGAGCTCGCGGGTCGCCGGCGCGTTCTTCGCGGCCTTCGGCGCCGGTGCCGTGCTCGGCAGCGTGATCGCGGTGAAGCTGGTCCAGCGCTTCGACCCGGTCCGGCTGGGCGCCGTCTCCCTCGTCGCGCTGACGCTCCCGATCTGGATCCTGCCGCTCGGGCTGCCGGCGCCGGGCGTGATGGCGGCGCTCTTCGTCTCGTCGGTCTTCGGGCCGCTCGTGAACGCGCCGCTGATCGGCGTGATCACCATGCGGACGCCCGAGGCGCTGCGGCCGAAGGTGATGACGGCGGTGCTCACCTTCGCGATGCTCGCCGGCCCGGTCGGCCTGCTCGTGGTCGGCCCCCTGCTCGCGGGCGTCGGTGTCTACAAGGTGTTCCTGGTCATCGCGGTGGGCGAGTCCCTCGCCGCGCTCTTCTTCGCGCTCGCCGCCTTCCGCGCACCGCGCGCCGCCCCCGATGGCGCGCTGGAAAGCGTCCCGACGGCGGTGACCTAGGCAGTTCGGTTTGCGAGTCGCCGGCCCGCGAAGCGGGCCTTTAGGGGTCTTGCGCGGCTAGCCCGGCTCATGTGCCGCCAGAGGTTCTCGAGCAGCTTGCGGATCGGGGGGCAGAACCAGACGGAGCCGCCGAAGTCGAGCGCGCCGGCGTTGAACACGCGCGCGCCCGTCGGGCTCTCGTAGTAGGTCATCTGCGCGGTCACGCCGACTCCGAACAGGTCGGGGATCATGGCGAGCACGTGCGTGCGGGCGGCGACTCGAGCGTCGTGGCGTCGATCTCGATCCCGTAACCGCCGATCTCGTCGCCGATCGTGGAGCCGTTGCCGAGGCCGGTCCCGCTGAAGAACCACGGCGCCACCTCCGCGCCGGTGACGACGAACAGGCCCTGGCGCTTGCCGTCGTCGTTTGCGCGGTACTGCGAGCCGAGCACGCGCACCTCGGGCCGGCCGAGGTCACGCCACAGCGCCACGCGCCGGATCTGGTTGCCGCGCCGCGAGACCTTCCAGAAGAAATTGTTCGCCGAGAGGAAGATCAGGTTCCCGCCCAGGTCGCGGAACTTCTCGATGACGTGTAGTCGTGGTCGGTGACGTACTCCGTGTGACCGGGGAAGATGACCAGGTCGTAGATGCGCCGCAGCGCCTCGCTGTCGAAGCGGCCGAGTCCTCCTCGCTCAGGAAGTCCGGCGACTTCCCGGTGGCATGGAGCCAGCGCAGGAAGCCGAGGTCGTAGCGGCGGAAGAACGGGGGCACGCCGCGGTTCAGGAAGGGCCGGTCGAGCTCGACGGGCGGGTTGCCGCCCGCGTACCAGGTGTCGCCCCAGCCGTCGCCGTCGGCGTCGCGGAAGTTGTAGGCCTGCCACGTGTTCGTCGGGAGCACGACCGCCACCCTGCTCGTGGCGCCGAACGTGGCGGGCCGGATGATGAAGGGGGCGAAGCCGCGCCGGCCGTCTGAGGTGATCAGCGCGGGCGAAATAGAGGCCGCTCGGCCAGTCGCCGAGTCGGACGGTGATCGTGCCGGTGCGGTTGCGGAGCTTGTCCCACTTGATCCGCCGGGGCGGGGCCATCGCGACGCCCTTCATCTCGTCCGGCCGGTTCGTGTTCGCCTCCTCGGGCCCCGACGCGGAAGATCTGGAGGGCGAGCACGTGGGCGTCGGCGGAGACGCGGAGCCGGGCCAGCTGCCCGGGCGCGTAGCTGCGCGCGCGGAACGCGGCCTCGACGCCGAGCACGCGGACGACGGGTGCGCGTGCGAAGTCGACCGCGGCCGGGCGGCGCCCGCCGTAGACCTTGCGCCGGCCCGAGCCTTCGACCGTGACCCGCATCAGATAGGTGCCCGGTGCGGTGCGGGGATGAGGCCCCCAGGTGAACCGGTGCGGGCCGCGCGGCAGGCGGCGCCTCGCGCTCCAGACCGGCGGGTGCTTCGGCTGGCGCGTGCGCACTGCCTCGACCTGGACGAGGGCGGGCCGGTCGAGCGTGAAGTGGATCTCGGCGCGCTTGCGTCCCTTCGAGCCCGGACAGACGGTCGCGAGCAACCGGCGGTCGCCCTTGAACGGCCGTCTCGTCCGGACCGACAGCCCTCGCAGGCCGACCGAGCGGCGCTTCGCCGCCAGCGCGAACTCGGGCACGAGCCCGCTCGCGAGCACGCCGAGCGCTGTGAGACGGAGCACTGCCCGGCGGGTCAGTGACTCGGGCAGGCGCGAGTCGTCCATCCGCCGGAACTGTAGTGGGGGATTGTTTGTGCTGCGTTAGGAATCGCGAGGAGTACTTCGCGAAACCCGTGCGCGATCCCTACTTGTCGCCGGTGCGCTGCTCGAGCTCGTTCGACTTCGCCATCAGGGCGGCGAACCCGGCCTGGAGGAAGTCGTTCGCGGCCGACGCGGCGAGCGACCAGGTCAGCAGCCGCGCCGTGCGCGGGGCGAGCGTCTGCGCGGACACCAGCCCCGCGGCCGTCCACGCCCCGACGCAGCGCGAGCAAGTCAGGAGCTCGCCGAGCGCCTGACGCGGGCCGCCGTCCTCGACGGGCTCCTCCTCGCCCTCGTGCGCCTCGCCCTGGACGAAGGGCTCCCGGACGAAGCTCATCACCTCGTCGCTCGTGATCGTGCGGGAGGCCTTGAACGTCGCGGCGCAGAGGACGGCCAGATCGAGCGGCCCGAGTCGCTCGGGGCGGCGGCCGAGCAGGGTCGTCAGGCCCGCGACGCCGGTTATCCCGGCGCCGAAAACGCCGACGAGAGTGGCGTAGGTGGCGTACGGGGGGTGGGCGGTCTCGGTGGGCACGAGGGGTACCCTGTACCCGCATGGTCGAACTCAAGACATCCGCTGCGTACGAGCCCACAGGCGACCAGCCGACGGCGATCTCGGACCTCACGCGGTCGCTGCAGGACGGGTCGCGCTACCAGACCCTGCTCGGTGCGACGGGGACCGGCAAGACCGCGACGATGGCGTGGATCATCGAGCAGACCCAGCGTCCTGCACTCGTGATCGCGCACAACAAGACGCTCGCAGCGCAGCTCTGCAACGAGTTCCGCGAGTTCTTCCCGGCCAACGCCGTCGAGTACTTCGTCTCCTACTACGACTACTACCAGCCCGAGGCGTACGTCCCGCAGGCCGACCTCTACATCGAGAAGGACAGCTCGCGGAACGACGACATCGACCGCCTGCGCCACGCGGCCACCTCGAACCTGCTCACGCGCCGGGACACCGTGATCGTCGCCTCCGTCTCGTGCATCTACGGGCTCGGCTCGCCGGAGGAGTACGAGAAGCGGGTCGTCTTCCTCACCGTCGGCGAGGAGACCGACCGCGACGTGATGCTGCGCAAGCTGATCGACATCCAGTACGTGCGCAACGACACGCTGCTCGGACGCGGTCGCTTCCGCGTCAAGGGCGACGTGATCGAGATCCAGCCCGCGTACTCCGAGACGGCCTACCGCATCTCCATGTTCGGCGACGAGGTGGAGCAGATCACGCACTTCGACCCGCTCACGGGCGAGGTCTACGCGAAGCTCGACACGATCACCGTCTTCCCCGCCACGCAGTACGTGACGTCGAAGCCGACGATCGAGCGTGCGTACGACGAGATCAAGCACGAGCTCGAGCAGCAGGTGGGGCTCTTCGAGAGCCAGGGCCGGATGCTCGAGGCGCACCGGATCCGCCAGCGCACCGAGTACGACCTGGAGATGATGCGGGAGCTCGGCTTCTGCAACGGGATCGAGAACTACTCGCGCATCCTCGACGGCCGGCCCGCCGGCTCGGCGCCTCACACGCTGCTCGACTACTTCCCCTCCGACTACGTCGTCTTCGTGGACGAGTCGCACCAGACGATCCCGCAGATCGGGGGCATGTACGAGGGCGACCGCTCGCGCAAGCAGACGCTCGTCGACCACGGCTTCCGGCTCCCGTCGGCGCTCGACAACCGGCCGCTCCGGTTCGACGAGTTCCTGGCCAAGGTGCCGCAGCTCGTGTTCGTCTCGGCGACGCCGGGCCCGTACGAGCTGCGCAACTCGGGCGTCGTCGCCGAGCAGCTGATCCGGCCGACCGGGATCGTCGACCCCGAGGTGGAGCTGCGCGCGACGAAGAACCAGATCGACGACCTGCTGAACGAGATCCGCAAGCGCGCCGACGTGGGCGAGCGCGTGCTCGTGACGACGCTGACGAAGAAGATGTCGGAGGACCTGACCGACTACCTGCTCGAGGCGGGCGTGAAGACGCGCTACCTGCACTCGGAGGTGGACACGCTCGAGCGGATCCAGATCATCCGCGAGCTGCGGCTCGGGGACTACGACGTGCTGGTCGGCGTCAACCTCCTGCGCGAGGGCCTCGACCTGCCCGAGGTCTCGCTCGTGGCGGTGCTCGACGCCGACAAGGAGGGCTTCCTGCGCGGCAAGACCGCGTTGATCCAGACGATCGGGCGCGCGGCGCGCAACGTGAACGGCCGCGTCCTCCTCTACGCCGACAAGATGACCGAGGCGATCAAGGGCGCGCTCGACGAGACCGACCGCCGGCGGACGAAGCAGCTCGCGTACAACGAGGAGCACGGGATCACGCCGGAGAACATCATCAAGGGCGTCTCCGACATCGCCGAGTTCCTCTCGCTCGAGAGCCCGACCGTCCCCGGCAGGCGGCGGCGCGGCGGCGGCCCCGAGGTCGAGGGCATGTCGCGCGAGGAGCTGGACAAGCTCGTGATCACGCTCGAGGAGGAGATGTTCGCCGCCGCCGAGGAGCTGCGCTTCGAGTACGCGGCGAAGCTGCGCGACGAGATCAAGAACCTGCGGCGCGAGCTGATGGCTCTCGCGAGCACGAGCGCCGCCTGACCGGAACAGGAGGAACGCCCATGTGCCGCAACATCAAAGTGCTCCACAACTTCGATCCGCCGGCGACCGAGGAGGAGATCCGCGCCTCGGCGCTGCAGTACGTGCGCAAGCTGAGCGGGACGAACACGCCTTCGCTCGCGAACGATGGAGGCGTTCACGCGCGCCGTCGACGAGGTCGCCGCCGCCTCGACGAGGCTGCTCGACTCGCTCGTGACGAAGGCGCCGCCGCGGAACCGCGAGGTCGAGGCCGAGCGCGCCCGCGAGCGGGCGCAGAAGCGCTTCGGCACCGCCGCCTAGGCGCTACGCCGCGGTCAGCGTGCCCAGCTTCTCCTTCAGGTAGCGCACGTACGGCTTCGCGTCGATCCCGCTGCCGACCACGCGCTCGAGCGTCTCCTGCGGCGTGAACTTCCGTCCGAGCGCGTAGAGGTTCGTCCGCAGCCATTCGTGCAGCGGCCCGAACTCGCCGGCCTCGAACTGCTCGTGCAGGTCGGGGATCTCGGCCGCGACCTTGTCCCAGATCTGCACCGAGATGATGTTCCCGAGCGAGTACGTGGGGAAGTAGCCGAAGCCGCCGCCCGACCAGTGCACGTCCTGGAGGACGCCGAGGGTGTCGGACGGGACCGGGATGCCGAGGTACTCCTCGAAGCGGGTGTTCCACACCTCCGGGAGATCCTTCAGCGCGAGCGTCCCGGCGAAGATCTCCTGCTCCAGCTCGAAGCGCAGGATGATGTGCAGGTTGTAGGTCGCCTCGTCTGCGTCGACCCGGATGTACGAGGGCTTCACGCGGTTGATCGCGCGATAGAAGCTCTCCTGCTCGACGTCGCCGAGCGTGCCGGGGAACGCAGCCTGCAGCTGGGGGTAGAAGTGGTTCCAGAAGGGACGGCTGCGCCCGACGATGTTCTCCCACATCCGGCTCTGCGACTCGTGCAGCGCCGAGGAGACGCCGTGGCAGAGCGGTGTGCGCTCGAGCGCCTGCGAGACACCGTGCTCGTAGACACCGTGCCCGCACTCGTGCATCGCAGTGAAGAGCGACGTGATGTCGTCCTCCTTGTAGCGCGTCGTCAGGCGGATGTCCTGCGTCCCGGAGCTGGCGGCGAACGGATGCACGGTGAGGTCGAGGCGGAAGAACTGGGGGTCGTACCCGAAGCGCTCGATGATCCGCAGCGAGAGCTGGTGCTGCGCGTCGATGTCGAACGGGCCGGACATGAACGGCTCGTCGGGCTCCGTCGAGCCGACCTCGGCGATCAGCGGCACGAGCTCCGTCTTCAGCTCGTCGAAGACGGCGCGGACCTCGGCGGTCTTCATCCCCGGCTCGTAGTCGTCGAGCAGGACGTCGTAGGGCTCGTCGTAGCCCTCGAAGCAGTCGACGTAGCGGCGCTTCAGCTCGACCGCGCGCTCGAGGTGGGGGAGGAAGAGCGGAAAGTCCGCCTCCTCGCGGGCCTTGGCCCACACGTCGTGCGCCTCCGCGGCGGCGCCGACCATCTCGGCTGCGAGCTCGGCAGGCACGCGGCGTGCCTTCTCCCAGTCGCGCCGGGCAGTCCGGATCAGCGACGCCTCGTCCGAGTCGTAGTCCAGGCCGTCCTCGTAGCCCCGGAGCCCGTCGAGCAGGCGTCCCATCTCGTCCGAGATGAACTTCTCGTGCGCGACCCGGTCGAGCGTCGTCAGCTGGGCGCTCCGGACCGGGCCGCCGCCGGGCGGCATCATCACGGTCTGGTCCCAGAAGAGCACCTCTTGCGCGCGGCGCAGGTCGTGGATCTCGGCCAGACGTGACTTCAGCTCGGCGTAGCGCTGCTCCATGACTCTCCTCGTGCTCGCAGTGGTTGCCCTGACTCTAGCGTGGCCGTTTGCGTTGGCGGGGTACTGGAGAGAACGCCTCGCATGGGAGAAATCATCGGACTCATCATCGGCGGCATCATCGTCGGCGCCCTGGGACGCCTGATCAATCCCGGGCCCGATCCGATGGGCTGGCTCGTGACAATCGCAATCGGAATCGGCGCGATGCTGCTCGTCGGCTTGCTGATCGGCGGCGTCCTCGGCTTCATCCTGGCCGTGATCGTGGCCGCAGTGCTCGTCACCGTCGTGCAGAAGGTCCTGCCCGGCAGCGACCGGCGCGTTACGACCTAGCTCGGTCTGCACCCGCGCGGACAGCGGCGGTTTGCCGCTGTCCGCGCGTGGAGACCCTTCCTCGGCACCTCTTCAACAATCGAGAACCGGAGGGTCTAAATGGGAATCATCGCGTTCATCATTCTGGGGGCGCTGGCGGGCATGATCGCGAAGGCGCTCATGCCCGGCGACGACCCGGGCGGCATCATCATCACCACGATCATCGGTATCGTCGGCGCCCTGCTCGGCGGCTTCATCGCGGGGGCGATCTTCGACGCCGATCCACTCGACGAGTTCTTCGACATCAGCACGTGGCTGACCGCGATCATCGGCGCGATCGTCCTGCTCTGGATCTACCGGATGGTGGCGGGCCGCGATCGCAGCGCGACGATCTAGCTCGTCCGGCTGCGGCTAGCGGGATTCGAAGGCGAGGGGCTCACGGCCGCGCGGGAAGGTGCGCACAGCCGTGAGCCCCCAGCCGTCGTCCCGCCAGATGTAGGTCAGCGCCCGCAGGGCTTCGTCCCCGACCTCGTAGACGTGCAGCCCTCGTGCCTCCCCGCGCCGGTTCGGCCGCGGCTGCCCGAAGCCGGGGGCGATCGAGACGACGACCGCCCGTTCGCCTCCTGCCGTCGAGATCTCGAACTCGCGCCGCTCGGCGATCGTGCTCTGGTGGATGTGCCCGGCGAGGATCAGCTCCGCCCGTGCCTCCACCAGGCCGGCGAGCACCCGGTTCCGCTTCGCGACCGGCTTCTTGCGCGAGCGCCACGGCGCGCCGAGCAGGTGGTGGTGGAGCGCGACCACCCGCAGCGCTCCGTCGGGTGCCTCGCGAAACGCAGCCGCCGCCTGCTCGACCTGGTGCGGCCGCAGCCGACCCGACTGGTGGCGCCACGGGCGCACCGAGTTGAGCCCGACGGCGACGATCCGCTCCGACCGGTACACCGGCTCGGTCGTCTCCCAGAGCCGCTCGAACTCCGCCCACGGGCTGGTGAACCGCTTCGGGAACGTATACGGGATGTCGTGGTTCCCCGGGATCGACAGCACGGGTAGCCCGAGGCCGCGCAGGAAGGCTGCGACGCGGTCGTGCTGGTCGGGCAGGCCCCGATGCGTGAGGTCGCCGCTCGCAAGCACGAGCTCGGGACGCACCTCCGCGATCAGCCGCGCGAGCGCCTCGACCGACTCGGGCTTGTCGTTCCGGCCAAAGTGCAGGTCGGAGACGTGGAGGATGCGGGTCTGCACGATTTCAGGAGCCTAAGCGCGGTCCCCCTCTCCTGGGGCATCAGAACCGCCGGTCTGGGTACTACACTCGAACCATGGCGGACGAATCGCCCACAGACGCGCCGGAGATCTTCGACGACCTGTATCTCGGCCTGCGCGCCGGCGGCGCGCTGCGCAAGCAGCGCCGCGGCGAATCGCTGACGAGAGAGGAGCAGGAGGCGCTCGGGCGCTGGCAGCGCCTCTCGGTGGCCCGCAAGGCGCTGGCCCTCGGCGCGTTCTCCGTCGGCACCTTCGGGCTCGGCTTCACCCTCGGCGGTCTCATCTTCGGCCGCTGGCGCAAGGCCTGACGTCCCCTGGCCGGGCGGCTCCCGCCGGGCAGAGCCCGGCTCCGCCGCCCTCGCGCGCCTGAGCGCACGCGGCTCTCCGGGTCTGGCCATGCGGCCTATCCCCTCCGGCCGCGCACGCTCAGTCACGCGCCAGGAAACGTCAGGCAGGTTGTTCCGGCAGGTGAGCAACGGCGATCAAGCGGGTCGCCCTCCGCGTTGACAGGATCGGTGCATGAGCACGGCGACCGACACCTTCGCCCGCTTCGTGGACGTCCTGGCCGACGCGCTCGACGACCACGACGCCTCCGGCCAGGAGCTGGCGTCGCGCCTGCACCTCTCTCGGTTCCACTTCGACCGGCTCGTCTCGGCCACCGCCGGTGAGCCGCCGGCGACGCTGCGGCGTCGCGTGCTGCTCGAGCGGGCGGCCTACCGGCTGATCACGACCGACGACGACCTGCTGCGGGTCGCCCTCGACGCGGGCTACTCCTCGCACGAGGCGTTCACGCGGGCGTTCGGGCGGGCCTACGGCCAGGCGCCGTCGACGTGGCGCCGGCAGCCGACGAGCTTCCGGATCGAGGCGCCGAGTCGACGTGCATTTCAACCCACCGGGAGGACTGCGTGCTCCCGCGCACAGAAAGGTGACCGCCATGGACCTGCTCATCAAGATGGTCGAGCACCACGTCTGGCTCGTCGGCGAGATGGTCGACCGGGCGGACGGACTGGCCGACGACGTCCTCGACGCGCCCGTCGAGATCTCCGTCGAGGGCATCGACGACGAGCCGACGTTGCGCTCGCTGCTCTCGCGGCTCGTCGGACAGCTCGCGATGTGGGACGCGGCCACGCACGACCGGCCGTACGACTTCGGCGTCGAGCGCGACGAGAGCGTCGCGCACATGCGGGCCAGGCTGGCCCAGGTGGGACCGGCCTTCCTCGACCAGGTGCGGGCGATCGTCGACGAGGGTCGCCTCGACGAGACGTTCGTCGACGCGATCTGCGATCCGCCGGAGATCTTCACGTACGGCGGGATGATCGCCCACGTGCTGACCTTCGCCGCGCACCGTCGCACGCTGGTCTGCGGCGCCCTGATCGACGCGGGCGTCAGCGACCTCGGCGCCGGCGACCCGATGCGCTGGGTCGCCGAGGCGGCCTAGCACTTAGCGCCAGCTCGGCGAGAACTCCGGGCCGGGCGTCGCCGCCAGGCGGCGGAGGCCGCGGCCGTCGACGCCGACGACGTAGAGATCCGTCGACGGGGCGATCCGCTCGCCGGGACGCTCGCGCAGCGGCGGGCGCCTCCCCGCGAACACGAGCCAATGCCCGTCGGGCGACCACGCGACGCCGCGGGGGAAGCGCGCCGTTGCGAGCCGCCGCGAGCGGCCGCCGGAGGCGCGGACGACGTGGACGCCGGTCTGGGCGGTGAAGGCGAGGAGCCGCCCGTCGGGCGACCAGGCCACCGCGTCGACGAACGGCCGACCGCCCGCGACGCTCACCGGGGAGGACGCGCCCGTGCGGACGTCGACGAGGACGAGACCGACCGCGATCGTGGCGCCGTCCGGCGACCAGGCGATCTGCGCCGTCTGAGCCCGTGTCTCAGTGAGCCTCCGCAGGTCACGGCCGGCGGCGGATTCGACGACGTAGACGCCGTCCTCGGAGCCGTTGTCGGTCGGGAAGTGCCGGATGAAGGCGACGGAGCGACCGTCCGGCGACCACGCCGGCGCCGAGTCGGCATAGCCGTCGGGCGGGCGGGTGAGACGCCGTGGCGGCGCGCCGCTCGCGAAGGCTGTCCACACGGACGTGTCGTTCGAGCCGTCGCACGTCGCGGCGTGGCACACAGGCGTGCCGCGGATGAACGCGAGCCGGCGGCGATCGGGCGACCACGTCGGATCGTCCTCCCACGCCACCGTCCGCGTCAGCCGCCGACGGAGATTCCCGTCCGGACGGATGCTGACGAGCTCCGCCGTGTACCGCGCGGTCGGCGGCTCCGTCGGGTACTGGAGGTTCGAGGCGACTGCGGCGAAGACGATCCGGGCGGCCGGAGGAGCGGCTGATCCGCTCACCGCCGCGACCGCCGCGGTCACGACGAGAGCGGCCAGGATGCGTCTCATGCCGCGCACCTGGTCAATGGCTATGCAGTCTCCGAGTCGCGCGCGGAGAAGATCACCGCCGGGGTGTCCTCCGCGGCTGGGTCCTTGCCGCGGACGATCACGTCGACGAGCGTCGCCAGCACCGCTGCGAGCGGGATCGCCAGCAGCACGGCGAACTCACCGAACAGGAGCGCCGTGCACGTGATCGAGAAGAGCACGAGCAGCGGCGAGAGGCCGACCGCGTCGCCGAGAACCCGCGGGATCACGATGTAGTCCTCGAGCAGGCGCACGCCCAGCACGATCGCCCCGGCCGCGAGCCCGAGCTGCCAGGAGACGGTGAGACCGACGCCGACGGCCACCGCGCCGGCGAGCAGCGGTCCGATCACCGGGACGATCTCGACGACCCCGGCGAAGACGCCGATCAGCAGCCAGTAGGGCAGGCCGATCGCCCAGAAGGCGAACGAGAGCACGGTGCCGACGGCCACGATCAGCACCGCCTGCCCACGGACGTACGCCCCGAGCTTGAGGTCGATCAGGTCCCAGGTGTCGCGCACCTTCTTGCGGTGGGGGCGCGGGATGATGGACGTGACGAGGTCCACCGCCCGGTCCCGCTCGAAGATCCAGTAGGCAGCGCTGGCGAACACGAAGAAGATCCCGATCGCGATCTCGAAGCCGATCAGCCCCACCTCGAGCGCCGGGTCGACGAGCTCGTTCGCCGACGGCAGCTCCTCGAGCCGCTCCTGCACGCCTTCGAGCACCTCCCGGCGCAGGCCGGACGACTGGCTCGCCTCCGCCTCGAGCTCCTCCGGCGAGCTCGGCAGCGACTGGATCGCCGTCGTCACCTGATCGGTCGCGCGCGGCACGACGAGCCACAGCAGCGCCGTGACGAAGCCGAAGAACGCGAGGTAGTGGACGCCGATGCCGACGCCGCGGGGGATGTGCCGGCGGCGCAGCGCCTCGACGCCGGGCCGCATCGCGGCCGCGATGATGAAGGCGAAGAAGAGGAGCGCGACGAGGAGGCGGATCTTCCAGAGCGCGAGCGCGACGACGACGACCCCGCCGACGACGAGGGTCGTGACGGCGGCGCGCTTCGCGTACTCGGTCACGCGGGGATGGTTCCCGTCCCCGTGCGGCCGGTAACGCATGGCGCTCGGTACCCCTAGGCGAACACGCGTTCGGTCGGTAGAATGACCCGGTTATGGCTGCCGACGAGCTGGTCGTCCACGGGGCGCGCGAGCACAACCTGAAGGACATCGACGTCCGCTTGCCGCGGAACGCACTCGTCTGCATCACCGGGCTCTCGGGCTCGGGCAAGTCCTCGCTCGCCTTCGACACGATCTACGCCGAGGGGCAGCGCCGCTACGTCGAGAGCCTCTCCGCCTACGCGCGGCAGTTCCTCCAGATGATGGAGAAGCCCGACGTCGACTCGATCGACGGGCTCTCGCCGGCGATCTCGATCGACCAGAAGACGACCTCGCGCAACCCGCGCTCGACCGTCGGCACCGTCACGGAGATCTACGACTACCTGCGCCTGCTGTACGCGCGCGTCGGGCGTCCGCACTGCCCGGTCTGCGGCCGGCCGATCGCGGGGCAGAGCCTCGACCAGATCGTCGAGCAGATCCTGGCGCTGCCCGAGGGGACGAAGTTCACGGTCAACGCGCCGGTCGTGCGCGACCGCAAGGGCGAGTTCCGCGACGTGCTCGACGAGCTGCGCGCCGACGGCTTCACGCGCGTGAAGGTGGACGGCGAGACCCGCCTGCTCGAGGAGGAGATCGTCCTCGACAAGAAGTTCAAGCACACGCTCGAGGTCGTGGTCGACCGGCTCGTGCTCAAGCCCGACCTGCGCCAGCGGCTGACCCAGTCGGTCGAGACGGCGGCGGCGCTCGCGGACGGCTTGGTCGCGGTCGACGTGATCGACGGCGACAGCATGCTCTTCAGCGAGAAGTTCGCCTGCCCCGAGCACGGCGTCTCGCTGCCCGAGCTCCAGCCGCGCATCTTCTCCTTCAACTCCCCGCACGGCGCCTGCCCGCGCTGCACGGGGCTCGGTGCGCAGCTCGAGATCGACCCCGACCTGGTCGTCCCGGACCCGTCCGTCTCGATCGGCGAGGGGGCGCTCGTCCCCTGGACGGTCGCGAACGGCGGCTTCTACGAGTCGGTCGTCCAGGCGATCGCGGAGCGCTACGAGATCGACCTCGAGCAGCCGTGGCGCGAGCTCACCGAGGAGCAGCAGAACCTCTTCCTGCACGGCACGAAGGGCGACCGGATCTACGTCCAGTACCGCAACCGGATGGGCCGGCGGCGCTCGTACACGATGGCTTTCGAGGGGATCGTCGAGTCGCTCCAGCGGCGCTACAAGGAGACGGACTCGGCTCCGCAGCGCGAGCGGATCGAGGAGTACATGAGCTTCCGGCCGTGCCCGACCTGCAACGGCGCCCGCCTGAAGCCCGAGGTCCTGGCGGTGACGATCGGCGGCGAGTCGATCCACGCGTTCACGAAGATGTCGGTGACGCGGGCGCTCACGTTCCTCGACGAGCTCGGGCTGACCCCGACGGAGGAGCTGATCGGCCACCGGATCGTGAAGGAGATCCGAGAGCGGCTGACCTTCCTCGACAACGTCGGCGTCGGCTACCTCCAGCTCGACCGCGCCGCCAAGACGCTCTCCGGCGGCGAGGCGCAGCGGCTGCGGCTCGCGACCCAGATCGGCTCGCAGCTGGTCGGCGTCCTCTACATCCTCGACGAGCCGTCGATCGGGCTGCACCAGCGCGACAACGACAAGCTGATCGGCACCCTGCAGCGGCTGAAGGCGCTCGGCAACACCGTGCTCGTCGTCGAGCACGACGAGCAGATGATGCGCACGGCCGACTGGGTCGTGGACATGGGCCCGGGCGCCGGCGAGCACGGCGGCTACGTCGTCGCGGAGGGCAAGGCCAAGGACGTGATGCGGAACAAGGCGTCGGTCACGGGCCAGTACCTCTCCGGGACGCGCAGGATCGCGATCCCGTCGCGGCGGGAGGGCGACAGCGGCCACTTCACGGTGCGCGGGGCGTCCATGCACAACCTGAAGGGGATCGACGTCGAGTTCCCGGTGGCGAAGTTCGTCTGCGTCACCGGCGTCTCGGGCTCCGGGAAGTCGACCCTCGTGAACGAGATCGTCTACAAGGCGGCTGCGAACCGGCTGAACCGGATGCGGGTGAAGCCGGGCGCGCACGACGAGGTCGAGGGGATCGACGTCTTCGACAAGGTGATCGACATCGACCAGAAGCCGATCGGGCGGACGCCGCGCTCGAACCCGGCCACCTACATCGACCTCTTCACGCACATCCGCGAGCTCTACTCGCTCACGCCCGAGGCGAAGGTGCGCGGCTACAAGCCGGGGCGCTTCTCCTTCAACGTGCGCGGCGGGCGCTGCGAGACCTGCAAGGGCGACGGCACGATCAAGATCGAGATGCACTTCCTGCCGGACGTGTACGTGCCGTGCGAGACCTGCCACGGGCACCGGTACAACAAGGAGACGCTCGAGGTGCGCTTCAAGGGCAAGTCGATCGCGGACGTGCTCGAGATGTCCGTCGAGGAGGCCCTCACCTTCTTCGCCAAGATCCCGAAGCTGCGCCGGCGCCTGCAGACCCTGCACGACGTCGGGCTCGACTACATCAAGCTCGGCCAGCCGGCGACGACGCTCTCGGGCGGCGAGGCGCAGCGGGTGAAGCTCGCCGCCGAGCTCTGCAAGGTCGCGACCGGGAGCACGCTCTACATCCTCGACGAGCCCACCACCGGACTCCACTTCGCCGACATCGAGAAGCTGCTCGAGGTGCTGCAGCGCCTCGTCGACGCGGGCAACACGGTGCTCGTGATCGAGCACAACCTCGACGTGATCAAGCAGGCCGACTGGGTGATCGACCTCGGCCCCGAGGGCGGCGAGGCGGGCGGCGAGCTGATCGCGGCCGGGACCCCCGAGGAGGTGGCCGAGATCGAGGCCTCCTTCACGGGCCAGTTCCTGCGCGGCGTGCTCGCGCAGCGCGAGTCCGTCGCCGCCTAAGATCCGGCCGATGCCGCAGCTGAACGCGATCGGGATCGTCGTCTCCGACATGGCAGAGTCGATCCGCTTCTATCGCTGCCTCGGCCTCGACGTCCCGGAGACGCCGGACGAGGGTCACGTGGAGGCAGTCACTCCCGAGCGGCGTCCGCCTCATGCTGGACAGCGAGGACACGGTCAAGCAGCTTCCGGCCCGACTGGGCGCGCGTCGCGGGGAACCAGGTCGGGCTGGCGTTCGAGTGCGGCAGCCCGGCCGAGGTCGACGAGACGTACGCCGGCGCCGTCGAGGCGGGATTCGACGGCGAGAAGGAGCCGTGGGACGCGTTCTGGGGCCAGCGCTACGCGCAGCTCGCAGATCCCGACGGCGTGCAGGTCTCCCTGTACGCGGCGCTGTAAGCGCGCGGCCGCGCTCAGATGCAGGGCGCGGGCGTGAACGCCTGGTGGCCGCGTCCCTCCCGGCAGCGCTGAGCCCAGAACGCGGAGTCGATCCGCCACGTGCCGTCCTGCCGCCGGTCGAGTGTCAGGTCGTATCGCCGTGCCTGAACCGAGTCGTCGAGCAACCCGCTGAGCAGGAGCGACGCGTTCGTCGGGCCTGCGCCCTCGCCGCCGCTCGTGGCCTGGAAGGAGACCGAAGGCACGTCGATCCGGTCCCGGCCGACGTACTCGCTCGTGGTCGCGGCCACGTCGCGCTCCCAGGGCTCGTCGACGCTCTCGGCATACGCGTTGAAGTCGTCGACCGGCAGCTCTCCGCTGGCCGGGAGCGGCTCCTCCAGGCCGGTCCAGTCGCTCGGCGGCGGGGTCGTCGTCGTCGCCGTTGTCGTCTCTGTCGTCTCGGTGACCGTGACCGTGCTCGTCGTCGTGACGGTGACGGTCTGCGAGGCCGAGTCGTCGTCGCCGGCGCAGGCGCTCGCGACGAGGACGGCGAGCAGGAGGGCGAGTCGGCGCATCAGAGCACGGCCTGCGTCTGGGTGACGCGGGCGACGTGCTTGCCTGCGTCGTCATGGAGGTCGGTCTCGACGACGATCGTCGTGCGGCCGACGTGGAGCGGGCGCGCGGCGGCGACCACGTGCCCGTCCCGCACGGCCCGGAAGAAGTTCGTCTTCGACTCGATCGTGGCGGTGCCGCCCGCGCCCTCCGGGAGGTTGAGGAAGGCGCAGTAGGCGCCCGCGGCGTCCGCGAGGCTCATCAGCGCGCCCCCGTGCATGATCGCGCCCGCCGTGCAGAGCCGTTCCTCCCAGGCGAGCCGTGCACGCACCTCCTCCGGTGCGGCGGACACGAGCTCGAGGCCCAGCTCCGCGGTGAACGGCATCGCCGCACGAGCCTGCTCGGTGAGGGCGGCATCCACGTCCACGGAACGACCATAACCGCGGTCCGTACCCGGCTAGCCACTACGCTCGGGCCATGAGCCCGGAGCGCGAGTGGTGGTTGCGCGTTCCCGCGGTCCTGCTCGGCCCGCGCGCGGTGTTCGTCGCCCTTCGGGACGGCTCGCAGGAGCAGGTGGATGCGCGGCAGGAGCCGGTGCTCGCCCTCGTCTACCTGGCGGGGATCGCGGCGGTGCTGAGCACGAGCACGGCGGGGCGTCTCCTCGACGATGCGGAGTACGACGGCCTGCTCGTCGCCGTGTGGGCGGTCGTCGCCGGCGGCCTGTACGCGTTCGCCGGCTACTGGCTGATCGGCGGCGCCCTCTACCTGGGCGCGCGCGGCCTGGGCGGGCTGGGCGACTACCGGCGCGGCCGTCACGTCCTCGCCTTCGCGCTGGCGCCGCTCGCGCTCTCGCTCCTCGTCCTCTGGCCGGTCCAGCTGATCGCGTTCGGCGGCGACCTCTTCAGACGCGGCGGCTCGGACAGCGGGGCCGCCGGCACCGTGTTCGACGTGCTCGAGCTCGCGTTCGCAGGCTGGTCGGCGGCGCTCCTGCTCGTCGGCGTGCGCGCCGTGCACGGCTGGAGCTGGGGCGCGCGCGCTCGGCGCACTCGGGCTGGTCGCGCTCTTCCTAGCCGCGTTCGCGTACCTCCCGTCGACCTTCTAGCGACTGCTCGAAGAGCGCCAGCTCCTCCTCGGGCATCGAGTAGGTGTGCTGCTCCTCGGGGAAGCGGCGCTCGCGCACCTCGGCGACGTAGGCCGAGACCGCGCGCTCGATCTCCGTGGCCAGGTCGGCGTACTGCTTGACGAAGCGCGGCGAGCCGCCCTGGTAGAGCCCGAGCAGGTCGTGCCAGACGAGCACCTGGCCGTCGCAGTCGACGCCGGCGCCGATTCCGATCGTCGGGATCGTCGAGCGCCTCGGTGATCCGCGCCGCCACCGGCGCGGGCACGGCCTCGAGCACGAGCGCGAAGCACGCCCGCGTCCTGCAGGGCGAGCGCGTCCTCGTAGAGCCGGTGCGCCTTCTCCGCGGTCCGGCCCTGCGCCTTGAAGCCGCCGAGCATGGTCGCGGACTGCGGCGTCAGGCCGATGTGGCCCATCGTCGGCACGCCCGCGCCGACGAGCGCCTGGACGCGCGAGAGCGTCGCGCCGGCCCCCTCGACCTTGACGGCGTCGGCTCCCGCTTCCTTGAGGAAGCGGATCGCGTTCTCGAGCGCGGCCTCGTCCGAGACCTGGAAGGAGCCGAACGGCATGTCGGCGACGACGAGCGGCCGCCGCGCGCCACGGTTGACGGCGCGCGTGAGCACGATCATCTCGTCCATCGTGGCGGGCACGGTGGAGTCGTGGCCGAGCACGGTCATCGCGGCCGAGTCGCCGACGAGGATCACGTCGGCGCCGGCCGCGTCGGCGAGCCGGCCCGACGGCGCGTCGTAGGCGGTGATCATCGCGATCGGCTGCCGGCGCGCCTTCAGCTCGGCGAGCTCGGTGAGCGGCGAGCTTCCCGGGCGCGGGCGTGCCGGGCGCCGGCTGGCGTGGGCGGGTGGTCATGGCGATTCCTCCTCGAGGACGATGTTGTCGATCAGGCGGGTGGAGCCGACGCGGACCGCGGCGGCGAGGACGGGCGGGTCGAGATCGACGACCTCGACGTAGTCGACCTCGAGACCGTCGAGCGCGGCGCGGGCGGCGGCCGGGATCGCGTGTCGCGAGCGCGCGCGGCAGCGCGAGCGCACGCTCGCGCTCGGACGGGGAGAGCAGCGCGTTCCGCGACGAGAGCGCCAGCCCGTCGGCGTCGCGCACCGTCGGCAGCACCCGCAGCGAGAGCTCCAGCTCGAGGTCGCGGATCATCCGCCGGAGCACGGCGACCTGCTGCGCGTCCTTCTGGCCGAAGTAGGCGAACTGGGGCCGCACGAGATTGAACAGCTTCAGGCAGACGGTGGCGACGCCGCGGAAGTGGCCCGGCCGATGCTCGCCCTCGAGCCGGTTCCCCGAGCTCGCCGACCTCGACCCAGGTCTCGAAGCCGGGCGGGTAGATCTCCTCCACGCTGGGCGCGAAGAGGAGGTCGACGCCGGCCTGGCCGGCCAGCGCTGCGTCCCGTTCCTCGTCGCGCGGATAGCGGGAGAGATCGGCGCCTTCGCGCGAACTGCGCCGGATTGACGAAGAGGCTGGCGACGACGGTGTCGCACTCCGTGCGCGCCGCGCGGAAGAGGGCGAGATGGCCGTCGTGGTAGGCGCCCATCGTCGGCACGAGGCCGATCACGCCACCTCTGGCCGGCGTGAGCGAGTCGCGCAGGCCGGCGCGGGTCCGGACGATGTTCACGCGAGCTCCTTCGTCGTCTCGCGCGAGGGCGGCGTACATCGGCTCGAGGCTCGGCCGCTCCCGGCGGATCGCCGCCAGATGCGCGTCGACCGTCGCCCAGTCGCCCCGTGCGATCGGGCCGGTGAGCTCGAAGCCGTTGTCGATCGTGCCGCGCATCAGCGGGTCGAGAGCCTCGGGCGGCGCCCCTGCGGCCTCGAGCAACGTGCCCGCCGCCCGGCGCAGCGTGACCAGGTAGTTCGATGCGATCGCGGCGCCCGCGTGGTAGGCATCGCGTCGCTCCTCGGCGAGCGCGAACGGCTCCAGGCCGAGCAGACGGGCGAGCTCGAAGCCGTACTCGCGTGCCTCGTCGGTCTCGGCGGTGACCGCTGCGAATGCGCCGTCGAGCTGCTCGGGGCCACGCGCGCGGCTGAACGTCTGCAGCGGGTGCAGGCCGAAGCGCCGCTCGTGAGGAGCGAGTGCCGCGAGCGGCGTGGCGCCGCTCACGTGGGCGACCCAGGGGCCGGGCGCGACCGCGGCGGCGACCTCGGCGATCGCTCGGTCCGGCACGCAGAGGAGGACGAGCTCCGCCTCGTCTTCGTCCAGGCTGACGCCGCGCTCGGCGAGCCGCGCGGCAAGCGCGGAGCCGACGCGTCCCGCGCCGACGACGTGGACTGTCTGGATCATGGTTGGCTCCAGTTCCGAATCCGGATACCGGGCGCGCGTTAGTGTAGCCCGGTGCGCATCGGTGTCGGCGACATTCGCCTCTTCTTCGACGCCGACGGCGCGAAGCTCGTCCCGGACGGCCCGTGGATGCGGGAGCGGCTGACGGTGCTCCTGCTGCACCCGGGCCCGGGCTTCGACCACGGCGTCTTCAAGGTGCAGCTGGGCCCGTGGCTCGCGGCGGGCACACAGGTCGTGTATCTCGACCAGCGCGGCGGGGGCCGGAGCGATCTCGGGCGCGCCCGAGGATCTCCGGCTGGATCGCTGGGCCGACGACGTGCAGGAGTTCTGCGACGCGCTCGGAATCGAGCGGCCGGTCGTGCTCGGGCTCGGCTTCGGCGCGGTGGTCGCCATGCGGTACGCAGTGCGCCACCCCGACCATCCCCGCGGGCTCGTGCTGACGGCTCCCGTGGCGCGCATCGTCCCGGAGCGCTCGATCGCGGTGTTCGAGCGGCTCGGCGGGGCGGACGCCGGGGAGGTGGCCACGCGCTTCTACCGCGACATGGACGAGCAGGCCTTCGGCGACTTCCTGCGCGTCTGCTTCCCGCTCCTGACCGGCTACGAGCAGACGAGCGACGTGATCGTGCGCGCCGACTGGCATCCCGAGGTGCTGATCGGGTGGATGCGGGGGGAATCGCGGACCCTCGACCTGCGCGACGAGCTCGCGGCGGTTCGTGCACCGGCCCTCGTCCTCGCCGGCGAGGACGACGCCTGGGCGCCACTCGACTCGGCGCGCGAGGTCGCCGAGTGCCTGCACGGGGAGACGCGCTTCCGCAGCTTCCCCGGTGCCCGCCACTCGGTGGTGCGTGACGCGCCGGGGGCCGGCGAGGAGCTCCGACTCTTCCTCGACGAGCTCGGGGGCGGCGCGGCCTCGTGAAGATCTCGGTCCAGGGCACGGAGCTCTTCTTCGACGTCGACGGGGCGAAGCTCGCGCTGGACGGCCCGTGGATGCGGGACCGCCCCACGGTCGTGCTCCTGCACACCGGTCCCGGGATCGACCACTCGTTCTACAAGGACCACGTCGGGCCGGCCCTCGCCGAGAGCGCGCAGGTGCGTCTACCTCGACCTGCGCGGGTCGGGGCGCAGCGACTGGAGCACGCCCGAGCACTGGACGCTCGACACCTGGGTCGAGGACGTCCGCGAGTTCCTCGAGGTGCTCGAGATCGAGCGGCCCGTCGTGCTCGGGACGGCCTTCGGCGGCACGATCGCGCTGCTGCTGGCGGCGCGGCACCCGGCAGCCGTCGGCCGCCTCGTCCTCGTCAGCACGGTCGCGCGCTACGTGCCGGCGCGCGCGGTCGCCATGCTCGACCGGCTCGGCGGCCCCGAGGCCGGCGACATCGCGGCGCGCTACTTCGCCGAGCCCTCGCAGGCGACGTTTGCGGACTTCCTCCGCGTCTGTGTCCCCCTGTACTCGCGCAACGCCGGTCCGCCCGACGCGATCGCGCGCATCCAGATGAACTTCGAGCTGATCGATGGACTGGGAGCTGGGCACGAGCCGGCGCCTCGACCTGCGCGAGGAGGCGGCACACGTGACCTGCCCGACGCTCGTGCTCGCCGGCGAGGACGACCCGCGCGCACCGACGATCGCGGGCGCCGAGGAGCTCGTCGCCGCCCTGCCGGCCGGGCTCGCGCGGTTCGAGCGCTACGCCGACACCGGGCACGGTGTCTTCCGCGACCGGCCGGAGGCGATCGAGCTCGTCGCGCGAGTTCCTAGCTCCGGCCGAGCCTGCGTAGGAGGTTCGCGCGCACGGCGGGCCACTCGTCGTCGACGACGCTGTACCAGGCCGAGTCGCGGTTCTCACCGCCGCGGACGAGCATGTGCTTGCGGTGGATGCCCTCGAACTGGGCCGGCAGCGCCTCGAGGGCGCCCCGCGAGCGCTCGTTCAGCGCGTCCGTCTTCAGCTCGACCCGCCGGCAGCCGAGCCGCTCGAAGGCGTGCTCGAGCAGCAGCAGCTTGGCCTCGACGTTCGCGCCCGTGCCCCAGGCCTCCGGCGCGAGCCACGTCCAGCCGATCTCGACGCTCCGGAACTCGGGGCGGAGATCGAGGAAGCGCGTGCTCCCGACCGCGTGCCCCGTCTCGCGCAGCACCGTCGCGAAGGCGAGATCCTCGGAGGCGAGTGCCGCGTCGAGCCAGGCCCGCAGCTCGTCCCGCGTCCGGGGCTGCACGATGCTGAGCCAGCGCCACGTGCGCTCGTCCCGCGAGGCCTCCCAGAGATCGTCCTCGTGCGCGGGCGTGAGCGGCTCGAGCCGCACGAGCTCGCCCTCCAGTGTCGGTTGCCGTCCACGTTCGTCATTAGAATCCTGAGCATGCCGATGTACGAGTACGCGTGCATGGAGTGCGAGGCGCACTTCGAGGAGCTCGTCCGGAGCGCCGAGCAGGCGATCGTCTGTCCCGAGTGCGGGCAGGGAAACGTGCTGAAGCAGCTCTCCACCTTCGCGATCTCGGGCGCCTCGGCGCAGCCGAGCTTCGGCGGCGGTGGGGGAGGCGGCGGCTGCTGCGGCGGCAGCTGCGGCTGTTAGTGCCCGTCCGCTCGCGGCCCTAGACTCCTCTCCGATGAGCGACACGATCCGTCTGCCGGATCTGGCCGACTATCGGGACGAGACCCTCGGCTGCACGCGCTGCCCGCTCTCGGCGACGCGGACGCAGGTCGTCTTCGGCTCGGGCGACCCGCACGCCGACCTGATGTTCGTCGGCGAGGCGCCGGGGTTCCACGAGGACACGAACGGCGTCCCGTTCGTCGGCCAGGCCGGCAAGCTGCTGGAGAAGCTGCTGAACGGGATCGGGCTCTCGCGCGAGCGACGTCTACATCGCGAACGTGCTCAAGTGCCGGCCGCCGGGGAACCGCGACCCGCACCCCGAGGAGATCGAGGCGTGCGAGTCGCACCTCTTCCACCAGATCGAGCTGATCCGGCCGCGCCCTCGTCGCGACGCTCGGCAACTTCGCGACGAAGCTCCTCTCGGGGAAGCCGACGGGGATCACGCGCGTGCACGGGCAGGAGCAGGAGGTGACGCTCGGCGGCAACCGCGTCACGCTCTATCCGCTCTACCATCCGGCTGCCGCGCTCTACACGCCGTCGATGCTGACGGTGCTCGAGCAGGACTTCGCCCGGATCCCACAGCTGCTCGGCGTGCCGCGCCGCGGCCTCGCGGAGCCGCAGGCCGTCGCCGAGGTAGAGCTCGAGCCGGCGCAGGGGCCGGCCGTTCAGCTCGGCCTCTTCTAGGCCGCCCGCGTGGGGCCGTTGGAGCTGGTGACCGCCTCGCCGGCGGAGACCGAGGCGCTCGCGGGCCGGCTCGCGGCGCTGCTCGAGCCGGGTGACGTCGTCACCGTCTCGGGCGAGCTCGGCACGGGCAAGACGACGTTCGTCCGCGGCGCGTGCCGGGCGCTCGGCGTGACCGCGCCGGTCACGAGCCCGACGTACACGATCGGCCACCGCTACGAGGGCGATCCGGACGTCTCGCATCTCGACCTGTACCGCTTCAGCGGCGTCACGCCCGCGGAGTGGGGCGACCTCGAGCCCTACTTCGAGGACGCGATCGCGTTCGTCGAGTGGCCCGAGGCCGCGGGAACGGCGCCTGCCGGAGGTCCGCGTCGCGGTCAGCCTCGCCCACGTCGACGCCGACGCACCGGCGGATCCGGCTCGACGCGTCCGACCCGCATTGGTAGAACGGATCGCACGTGCTGATCCTCGCGTTCGACACCGCGACTGACCGTCGCGACGAGCGCGCTCGTCGGCGACGGCGAGGTGCTCGGGGAGCGCGTCTCCCGCGCGGCCACGCTGCTCGAGGACGTCGACGCGCTGCTGCGCCAGGCGGGCGCCCACGCGGGCGACGTCGAGGCGCTCGCCGTCGGAACGGGCCCGGGCAGCTTCACCGGGACGCGCATCGGCCTTGCGGTCGCGCGCGGCCTCGCGCTCGGCGCTCGGCCTGCCGGCCGCGGGTGTCTCCACGCTCGACGCGCTCGCGGCGGGAGCGCCCGGCGCGTTGCCGGTGATCGACGCGAAGCGGCGCGAGGTCTTCGTCCCCGGCCCGCGCGTGCTCGCTCCGGCAGAGCTCGCGCCCGCGCCCGGCACCGTCTGCGTCGGAGACGGCGCCGTGCAGTAGCGCGAGGTGCTCGAAGAGGCAGGCGCGGTCGTGCCGCCCGACGACGACGAGCGGCACCTCCCGCGTGCCCGCTTCCACGCGTCGCTCGCGCCGCGACTTCGGCCCCGCCGAGCTGCGTCGAGCCCATCTACGTGCGCGTCCCCGACGCCCAGGAGGTGGCGCGCGCGATGAACGTCGAGCTGCGCAAGCTCGAGCTGCGCGACCTCGACGCGATCGAGCGGATCGAGCGCGCCTCCTACCCGACCCCGTGGTCGCGCTCGATGTTCGCGACCGAGCTGGCCAAGCCGAGCTCGCTCTCGCTGGGCGCGTTCGAGCTCGAGGACGGCAAGCTCGTCGGCTACCTGATCCTGTCGCGCTACGTCGATGCCTGGCACGTGATGAACGTCGCGGTCGAGCCGGTCCACCGCCGGCGCGGGATCGCCCGCACGCTGCTCGACCGCCTCTTCGAGGTGACGGCGACGCGACGAGCGCCGCGGCTACACGCTCGAGGTCGGGTCTCCAACATCGGTGCGATCAAGCTGTACGAGCGCTCGGCTTCAAGGCGCGCGGCGTCCGCCGCGGCTACTACACGGACAACCGCGAAGACGCCCTGATCATGTGGCGGGACCCGGTCCCGGACGAGCAGCACCCGGACGAGCAGCCGTCGAGCCGGCAGCGCGCAGCCGGCTCGTGATCCTGGGCATCGAGACCTCGTGCGACGAGACGGCGGCGGCGCTCGTCACGGCTGCGGGCGAGATCCGCTCGAACGTCGTCGCCTCGCAGGCCGAGCTGCACGCGCGCTACGGCGGCGTGGTTCCCGAGGTCGCGTCGCGGCGCCACCTCGAGCTCGTCGCGCCGGTCGTGCGAGAGGCGCTCGCGCGAGGCCGGCGCGACGCTGGACGACGTCGAGGCGATCGCGGTGACGCAGGGGCCGGGGCTCGTGGGTGCGCTGCTCGTCGGGCTCTCGGCCGCGAAGGCGCTCGCCTGGTCGCGCCGGCTGCCGCTCGTCCCCGTCGACCACCTGCAGGGGCACGTCGCGTCGCTCTACCTCGCGCCCGAGCAGCTCGAGCCGCCCTTCCTCTGCCTGCTCGCGAGCGGTGGCCACACGTTGCTGCTGGACGTCACCGAGCGAGGCGGTTACCGCGTGCTCGGCACCTCGGTCGACGACGCGGCCGGCGAGGCGTTCGACAAGGGCGCGCGGCTGCTCGGCCTCGGGTATCCCGGCGGGGCAGCGCTCGACCGGCTGGCGGCGACGGGCGACCCGGAGGCGTTCTCGTTCCCGGTGGCCCGCCTCGACGGCTTCGACTTCTCGTTCTCGGGGGTCAAGACGGCGCTCCTCTACGCGACGCGGGAGCTCGGCGACGAGCTGGAGAGCCGCCGCGCCGACCTCGCCGCCTCCTACCAGCGCGCGCTCGTGCGCGCGCTCGTGGAGCGCACGACGGCGGCGGCAGCGGCAGTCGGCCACGGGACGATCGCCGTGGTCGGCGGCGTCGCGGCCAACTCGGAGCTTCGTGCGGCGCTCCCGGACGCGCGCTTCGCGCCGCTCGCGCTCTGCACCGACAACGCGGCCATGATCGCGTCGGCCGGGACGTACGGCAGGTCGCTTCCCTATCCTCGTTACCTTGACCTGGATGCGTACGCCTCGCGGAGTTGAGCCGCTGCGGCTCCTGCCGGCGGCTCTGCTGGCGGCCGCGGCGCTCCTGCTGGCTGCGGGCAGCCAGGGGGCCCAGAGCCCCACGCCCGCCGTCGCGGGCGCGTCCGCCTGGCGCGGCTTCGTCGACGGAGGCCGGAGCGAGGTGGCGGTCGGGCAGCGGGTGATCGTCGTGCTCGCGCTACGCGTCGCTGGCTCAGCGCGTCGCTCGAGCGGGCGGCCGGCGCGAGCGAGTCGCAGATGCGGCGCTGGACCGCGGCGGCGCTCGCCGGGCAGAAGCAGATTGCGGCGCGCCTCTCCCGCGAGGGGGTCCAGGTCGTGCCCGAGTTCGTCTACACGCGCGACCGTCAACGGCTTCTCGGCCGCGCTCGACGCCCGCGGTCTCGCGCTGCTCGAGCGCGACCCCGACGTCGTGGGGTCTACCCGGTGCGGATCTCCTATCCCGGCCGCCGTGCCGGCGGGCGCGCTCCGGAGCCGCGAGTACGGCCCGGGCTCCGGCCGGCGCGCGCAGGTGCGCCTGCCGGGCCTCGACGGCGCCGGGATCACGATCGCGCTGCTCGACACCGGGGTCGATCCCACCCATCCGTACCTGCGCGGCCGGCTGCTCGAAGGGATCGACGTGCTGGACGCGGAGGGCCGCGGCGTTGCCCGCGCCAACCCTCAGGACTCCGCGCAGGTCGAGCAGCACGGCACCCAGGCGGCAGGGCTCCTGATCGGGCGCGGCGGGCCGGGCGAGCTGCACGGAGCGGCGCCCGGGGCCTCGCTCCTGCCGATCCGGGTCGCCGGGTGGCAGCCGACCGCAGCGGGCACCTTCGCCGTCTACGGCCGTACCGATCAGATGCTCGCCGGGCTCGAGCGCGCCGTCGACCCCGATGCGGACGGCGAGCGCGCTCGACGCCGCCCGCATCGCCGTGATCGGGGTGGCCGAGCCGTTCGCGGCCTTCTCGGACGGGCCGCTCGCGCGCGCGGCGGCAGGCGCGCTGCGCGCTCGACACGCTCGTCGTCGCGCCGGCCGGGAACGAGGGGCCGGCCGGGCCGGGCTACGGCAGCGTGGGAGGACCGGGAGGCGCGCCCGCGGCGCTCACCGTCGGCGCCGCCGACGGCCGCGTGCGCACGTCGCTCGCCCGGGTCGTCGTGCGCGCCGGCCTGCGGGTGCTGCTCGACCGCGAGCTTCCGCTCGGCGGCGCCGCCGACGACCGCCAGGCGCTGGCGCTCGAGGTCGTGCGCCCCGCGGCCGAGGCGCGTCCCGAGCCCGACGTGGATCCGCTCGCCCGCTTCTTCGACGAGGACGGCTTCAGCCGTCGTCGCCGGCCGGGCGGCGCTGCTCGCGCGCTCGTCCTCGCCCGCCGACGCGGGTCGGGGCGCGGCGGACGCGGGCGCGGCGGCCGTGCTCGTCGACGGGGTCGTTCCCGCCGGTGCGCTCGGCGTCGACGAGCGCCTGGGCATCCCGGTGATCGGGCTCCCGTCGGCGGTCGCCCGCGCGGCCCGCGAGGCGCTGGCCCAGGGCGGTGCCCGTCCAGGTCTCGGTCGGAGCTCCGAGCTGGGAGGACGAACGACGACCGCGGCCGGATCGCGCCGTTCTCGTCCGCACGGGCTCGCCTTCGGCGGCGGGATCAAGCCCGAGCTCGCCGCACCGGGAGTCGAGCTGCTCACCGCCGACGTCGGCCGCACGGACGGTCGGCTGCCGCGCTACGGCACGATGAGCGGCTCCAGCGCGGCGGCCGCCCTCGTCGGCGGCGCCGCCGCGCTCGTGGTGCAGGCGCGCCCGGAGCTCGACGCCGAGGCGCTGAAGGGCGTGCTCGTGGGCACGGCCGTGCCGCTGCGGGGCACGCCCTCGGCCGCCCAGGGCGCGGGTCTCGTCGATGCCGGCGCCGCGGCGGTCGCGGAGGTCGCCGCCGCCCCCGCGACGGTCGCCTTCGGCGCCGCGCTGACGCGCGGCTCGACGCTCCGTGCGCAGCGTGCGGATCCGGAACGTGACCAACCGGCGCCTACGGGTCTCGGTCGCCGCGGAGGCCGAGGGGATCGCGGGCGTCTCCGTCACCGTCAGGCCGCGACGGCTGCTGCTCCGAGCCGGCGCGGAGCGGGAGCTCGAGCTGACGGCGACGGTGGCCTTCCTGCCGCGCGGGCTCGGCGCGATCACGGGCGCGGCCCGCGTCGAGGTGGCCGGCGGCGGCGAGATCGCGATTCCGTGGGCGGTCACCGCTGCCCGCCGGGCCGGAGCCGCTGCTGACGGACGTGCGGCTCTCGACCGCGAGCTTCCGCGCCTCCGACCGGGCCCCCGCCGTGCTGACCGTGCGTGCGGGCAGCGTCCAGGACCGCGACGGGCGCGCGCAGCTGCGTCCGCTGACGCGGCTCGACGTCGAGCTCTGGCGCGGCCCGCAGCGGCTCGGGCTGCTCGCGCGGCTACGCAACGTGCTGCCCGGGAGCTACGCCTTCGGCGTCACCGGGCGCGGTCCGCGCGGCGGCACGCTCGCCCGCGGGGTGTACCGGCTCCGGATTCTCGCGATCCCGCCGGCGGGATCGGCGGAGGCCGCGTCGGTCCGCTTCCGGATCCGCTGAATCGACCACCGTCGGGCCGCGGTAGACTCCGCGCCGCGATGTCCGCGCACGGCAGCGACTCACCTCCACGAGAATCCGTATGCGATCGCCCGGGAGCAGCTGCGCAAGGTCGGCGAGACCTTCGGCATCGACGCGAACCTGATCAACGTCCTCGAGCGCTGCAAGAAATCGGTCGAGGTCTCGATCCCCGTCGCCTCGGACGACGGGACCGTGAACGTGTACACGGGCTACCGCGTCACCCACAACATCGCGCGCGGCCCCTCCAAGGGCGGCATCCGCTACCACCACGGCGTCACGCAGGACGAGATCAAGGGCCTGGCGATGTCGATGACGTGGAAGTGCGCGCTGATGGGCCTGCCGTTCGGCGGCTCGAAGGGCGGCGTGATCGTCGATCCCAAGCAGCTCTCCCGCAGCGAGCTCGAGCGGATGACGCGCCGCTACACGAGCGAGATCATCAACGAGATCGGGCCGGAGAAGGACATCCCGGCCCCCGACGTCGGCACCGACGAGAGCGTGATGGCCTGGATCTTCGACACCTACTCGATGAACAAGGGCCACTCCGTGCTCGGCGTCGTCACGGGCAAGCCGCTCGCGATCGGCGGCTCGCTCGGCCGCCGCGAGGCGACCGCGCGCGGTGCCCTCTACTGCCTGGCCGACGTGCTCGCGGAGGAGTCGAAGCAGATCGAGGGCCTGCGCGTCGCCGTCCAGGGTTCCGGCACCGTCGGCGGCGGGCTCGCGCGGATGCTCACGGAGGAGGGCGCCACGCGTCGTCGCGATCTCCGATTCCAAGGGCGGGCTGCACGCACCCGGCGGGCTCGACATCCCCGCGGCGCTCGCCTACAAGGCGGAGACCGGCAGCTTCGAGGGCTTCCGCGGCGCGGACGCGATCACGAACGAGGAGCTGCTCACGATCGACTGCGACGTGCTCGCGCCCTGCGCGCTCGAGCAGGTGATCACGGCCGACAACGCCGCGCAGGTGCAGGCGCGGATCGTCTGCGAGGGCGCCAACGGGCCGGTCACCCCCGGCGCGGACGAGATCCTCGAGGACCGCGGCGTGCTCGTCCTGCCCGACGTGCTCGCGAACGCGGGCGGCGTCGTCGTCTCCTACTTCGAGTGGGTGCAGGGCCTCCAGGAGTACTTCTGGAAGGAGGAGCAGGTGAACGCGCGCCTGAACGACATCGTCACGCGGGCGTTCCGGGAGATGTGGGAGACGCGCGAGCGACACGCCACGAGCATGCGCATGGCGGCCTACGGCGTGGCGGTGCGCCGCGTCGCCGAGGCGACGATCACCCGTGGCCTCTACCCCTAGCTCGCCCACCCCTGGCCGGCGCCAGGGTCGTCGTCTACTCGGGCGCGGGTGCGGGCTCTGCGACGCGGGCGCTCGAGGTCGTCCGCCAGGTGTGCGGCGAGGAGTTCGACGCGATCGAGATCGACGGCGACGCGGCGCTCGAGGCGCGGTACCGGGCGTCCGTCCCGGTCGTGGAGGTCGACGGCGAGCGCGCGTTCACCTATTTCGTCAGCCCGGACGCGCTCAGGAGCGGCTCGCGGCCGGCTAGGCGACGGCGTGCGGACGGTTGCATCCGCGGGGCGCGGACGACCCGCTGGCATCATGTGCTCCGTTGTTACAAAGCTAGGGAAGGAGCGTCCGGGTGGCGGAACGCTTGACGGTTGGTGTCGCTGCGCGCCTGAGCCGGTACCTCCAGGTGCTGAGCCAGGCGAAGAAGATGGGCAAGGACCGCATCTCCTCGCAGGAGATCTCCGACTACACCAACATCAACGCGACGCAGATCCGGCGCGACCTCTCCGGCTTCGGCAAGTTCGGCAAGCGGGGAGTCGGCTACAACATCGACTCGCTGCTGGGCGAGATCCGCAAGATCCTGCGCACGCAGGGCCAGCACAACATCGCGCTGATCGGCGCCGGCCGGCTGGGCGCAGGCGATCGCGAGCTCGCCGATCTTCGGCGAGCACGGGATCAACATCGCGGCGGTCTTCGACACCGACCCGGAGAAAGTGGGGCGGGCGATCGGCAGCCTCACGGTGACCCCGTACGCGGGGCTGCGCGACACCGTGCGCGACAACAACATCATCGTCGGCGTGATCGCCGTTCCCGCCGGGGGCGCCCAGGCCGCCGCCGACGACCTGATCGACGCGGGCGTGAAGATCATCTTCAACTACTCCGAGGCGCTCCTCGACGTGCCCGCCGATGTCGCCGTGCACGCCTCCAACCCCGCGGTCGAGCTGCTGTACGCGTTGTACTTCCACCTGACGTAGGCGCATCCGTGCCATGAGGATCCTTCTCTGGCACGGGTACCTGCTCGGGCGGCACCGGTCGAACGTCTACACGCGCTCGCTCGCCCGGGAGTGGACGCGTGCCGGGCACGAGGTCACCGTCCTCTCGCAGGAGCCGCAGCCCGAGCTGTACGACCTCGGCGGCGCGACGGCGGTGCGCCCCGACGTCGGTGGGCTGCTGCCCGTGTTCGTGCTCGACCGCTACGAGGGCTACGAGGTGAAGCGCGTCCAGGACTGCACGCGCGCAGAGCTGGACGCGTGGGTCGAGGCGAACGCGGCGGCGCTGCGCGAGCATCTGCCCGCCGACGCCGTCCTCTGCAACCACGTCCTGCTCGGCGGGCCGGTCGGCGCGGCGAGCGGCGCGTGCCTTCGCGGTCAAGGCGCACGGCTCGGAGCTCGAGTACTCGATGCGCGGCAACGCCGAGCTCGGCCGCGTGGGGGAGGGAGGCGCTGGCGGCACGCCGAGGCCGTCTTCGTCGGCTCCGACCACATCCGCGGCGTCCTCGAGGACGTGGTCGGTCGAGTCGAGCGGGTGCGCGAGGTGCCGCCGGGCGTCGACGTCGACGAGTGGCGGCCGCGCCCGCGCGCGGAGGCGCTGGCCGGGCTGCTCGAAGAGGCGCGCCGCGACCCGCCGAACCCGGGCAACGAGAACGAGCGTCTCCCCGACGAGGGCAACGCCGAGCGGCTCGCCGAGTTCCTGGCCGGCGACGGGCCGACCGTCGTCTACTTCGGGAAGCTCCTCTACAACAAGGGCGTCCACGTGCTGCTCGAGGCCCTCCGGGACGTGGACGCGCGGGCCGTGATCGTCGGCTTCGGCGACTACCGCGCGGAGCTGGAGCGCCTCGCCGGCCCCCGGGCGCTCTTCACGGGGCCGCTCGAGCACCGCCATCTCGTGCACCTGCTGCCGCTGGCGGACGCCACCGTCGTGCCCGTCGATCTTCCCGGAGGCGTTCGGGATGGTCGCCGCCGAGGCCGCCGCGGCCGGCTCGCCGCCGCTCGTCGCACGCCATTCCGGGCTGGCGGAGGTGGCGGCCGGGCTGGAGGAGGAGTACCCGCGCGCACCTGCGCCACCTCGCCTCGTTCGCGACCGGCGATGCCGCCGAGCTGGCGGCGAAGCTGAACGAGCTGCTCGCGCTCCCCGCCGACCGCGATCGCGCCGAGCTTTCCGCGGCCGCGCGGCGCGCCACGCTCGAGCGGTGGAGCTGGGCCGGCGTCTCGCGACGCCTGCTGGAACCGTTCATCTACCCTCCGCGCATGGGCGACGAGCAGCGCTTCCGACGAGCTCCTGCGCGAGGCCCGCGAGCGCTTCGACGCCGCCACGGACTTCACCGTCGCCGTCGAGGAGGAGTTCGCGCTCCTCGACCCGGCTCGCTCGACCTCGTCAACCGCTTCGAGGAGGTGCAGGCAGCCGCGCAGGGAACCGCGCTCGAGCCGCACCTCGTCGGCGAGCTGATCGCGTCCGAGGTGGAGATCAAGACGGGGCGCGTGCGAGACCTTCGCCGACGTGCCGGCCGCGATGGCCGAGCGCCGCGCGCAGCTGGCCGCGCTCGTCGAGCCGCTGGGGCTGTCGCTCGGCGCCACCGGCACCCACCCGTGGGCCGACTGGCAGGACCAGCGGATCATCGACACGCCGCACTACCGCCGGAACAACGAGCTGCTCCAGTACGTGGTCTGGCGCAACAACACCTTCGGCCTGCACGTGCACGTCGGGATCAGCGGCGCCGACCGGGCGATCGCCGTCACGAACGGGTTGCGCGAGCTTCCTGCCCGAGCTGCTGGCGCTCTCGGCGAGCTCGCCGTTCGTCGAGGACGCGTCGACCGGGCCTGCACTCGGCGCGCACGCAGATCTTCACGCGGTTCTTCCCGCGCTGCGGCGTGCCGGACGCCTTCGACTGCTGGCAGGACTACGAGGACTACGTGCGCTTCCTCTACGCGACCGGCTCGGTCGACGAGCACACCCAGCTCTGGTGGAGCGTGCGCCCGCATCTCGCCTTCCCGACCGTCGAGATCCGGATCTGCGACGCCCAGCCCGACCTCGCGCGACGCCCAGGCGCTCGCCGCCTTCGCGACGTCGCTCGACCGCGCGCATCGCGCGGGCTCTCGACGAGGGCGAGCCGCTGCCGGACCGGCCGCACCGGCTGATCGAGGAGAACCTCTGGCGCGCGATCCGCTACGGGCTCGCGGGCGAGCTGATCGACCTCGAGCGCGGCGACGTCCGTGCCCGCGCGGGCGAGGCTCGAGCGGCTGATCGAGTGGGTGCGCCCGGTGGCCGAGCGAGATCGGCGCCGCGCCGTACCTCGTCCGTCCCCGAGCAGAACGCCGCGGAGCGGCAGATCGCGCGGCTCGCAGAGGGCGCGACCGCTCGAGAGATCTACGCCGAGCAGGTCGGAGTGCCGGTCCGTGGCTGACGAGACCGGCCCCGAGCCGAGCGAGGAGCAGCTGGCGGCTGCGCTCGAGCAGCTGAAGGTCTCGGACCTGCTCGTGCAGTCGCTCTCGACGATCTCGTCGCTCGCCTCCACCGCCTGGCCGAGGACCATCGTGACCTCGAGCAGGCCAGGCTTGCGATCGACGCGCTGCGCGCGCTCGTGCCGGTGCTGCGCAGGCTCCGTGCCGGACGAGCTCGTGCGCGACTTCGAGCAGGTGACGGCGAACCTGCAGCTCGCCTACGCCGACGCGGTGAGCACCGGCGCCGCCTGACTCCGAGAGGCGGGGCACAGCCGCCGCTTGTGATACATAATCCCCCGCGCCGAGACACCTCGGCGTTTACTTTGTGACGAGTACTGGCGACGGGGCAAGGACGGAGGACGGATGGATTTCTTCAATGACCACGCGGTCGCGTTTGCGCTGGTCTGCGCAGCGATCGGCGTGGGCTTACGGGATCTACCTCACGATGTGGCTGCTCCGGCAGCCCGCCGGCAACGAGCGCATGCAGGAGATCGCGCGCGCCGATCCAGGAGGGCGCAGCGGCCTACCTGCGGCGGCAGTACATCACGATCGCGGTCGTCGCGCTCGTGCCGTTCCTGCTGCTCGGCTTCTACAACGAGCTCGGCTGGGGCACGGCGTTCGGCTTCCTGATCGGCGCGGTCCTCTCCGCGGCCGCCGGCTTCATCGGCATGAACGTCGCCGTGCGCTCGAACGTGCGCACGGCCGAGGCCGCCAAGCAGGGGCTGAGGCCCGCGCTTCAACGTCGCGTTCCGCGCCGGCTCGGTCACCGGCCTGCTCGTCGTCGGCCTCGGCCTGCTCGGCGTCGCCGGCTACTACGGGGTGCTCACCGACTTGCTCGACAACAGCCAGGACTCGGCGATCGACGACCTCGTCGGGCTCGCCTTCGGCGGCTCGCTGATCTCCGTCTTCGCGCGTCTCGGCGGCGGCATCTTCACGAAGGCCGCCGACGTCGGCGCCGACCTCGTCGGCAAGATCGAGGCGGGCATCCCCGAGGACGACCCGCGCAACCCGGCCGTGATCGCCGACAACGTCGGCGACAACGTCGGCGACTGCGCCGGCATGGCGGCCGACCTGTTCGAGACGTACGCCGTCACCGCCGTCGCCGTGATGCTGCTCGGCACCGCCTTCCCGGCCGAGCAACCTGCCGCTCTTCCCGCTCGCGCTCGGCGGCATCTCGATCCTCGCCTCGGTCATCGGCACGTTCTTCGCGCGCATCGGCCGCGGCGGAACTCGATCATCAACGCGCTCTACAAGAGCGTCCTCGTCGCGACGGTGCTCTCCGCGCTCGGCTTCATCCCGGTCACGCATGGCGTTCGACGACGGCCAGCTTCAGCTTCTGGCGAGCTCTACGGCTCGGCGCTCGTCGGGCTCGTGGTCACGTTCCTGCTCGTCGCGATCACCGAGTACTACACCGGCACCCGCTGGAACCCGGTCAAGTCGATCGCGAGGCGTCGCAGACCGGCCACGCGACGAACATCATCGAAGGGCTCGCCGTCGGCATGCAGGCGACCGCCGCTCCCGTGATCGTGATCGCGGCCGGCATCCTCGTCGCCTACGAGTTCGCCGGCCTGCTACGGCATCGGCGTCGCCGTGATGGCGCAGCTCTCGATGACCGGGCCTGATCGTCGCGCTCGACGCGTTCGGCCCGGTCACCGACAACGCGGGCGGCATCGCCGAGATGGCCGACCTGGACGAGTCCGTGCGCGGCGATCACCGACCCGCTCGACGCGGTCGGCAACACGACGAAGGCCGTCACGAAGGGCTACGCGATCGGCTCGGCCGGCCTCGCCGCGCTCGTCCTCTTCGACGAGTACACGCGCGGCCTCGTCGACGAGGGGCTCGACATCACGTTCAACCTCTCCGACCCGTGGGTGATCGCCGGCCTCTTCATCGGCGGCGCTGATGCCGTTCCTGTTCGCCTCGCTGGCGATGACGGCCGTCGGCCGCGTCGGCGGCGAGGTCGTGGACGAGGTGCGCCGCCAGTTCAGCGAGATCCCCGGGATCATGGAGGGCACGCGCGGCCGGACTACGGGCGCGCGGTCGACATCGTCACCGGCTCGGCGATCAAGCAAGCATGCTGCTGCCGGCGCTGATCCCGATCGCGATCCCGATCGCCGTCGGCATCATCAGCGCCGAGATGCTCGGCGGCCTGCTGATCGGCACGATCGTGACCGGCCTCTTCCTCGCGATCGCGATGACCTCGGGCGGCGGTGCGTGGGACAACGCGAAGAAGCTGATCGAGGACGGCGCCGTTCGGCGGCAAGGGCTCGGAGGCGCACGCGGCGGCGGTCACCGGCGACACCGTCGGCGACCCGTACAAGGACACCGCCGGCCCGGCGATCAACCCGATGATCAAGATCGCGAACATCGTCGCGATCCTGATCATCCCGCTGATGATCTCGATCCACGGGTAGCCGCTTCGGCAGGCGGGGGGAGCTGGTGCGCTCCCCCGCCTCGTCCGCTTGTCACATCTGCCCCAAGCGCGTACGATCGGCCCGCTTGGGTAGGGCCGTCCTCGGAGACGGCCGGTGATGGGCTCTCAAGGGGAGAGATCATGACTGGATCACGGCGAATGGCGTGCCTCGGTGCGCTGCTCGTGCTCGGTCTCGTGACCGTTCTCGGCGGCGCCGGGAGCGTCGAGGCCAAGGCGAGGGAAGGGGAAGGGCGTCGATCCGGCGCTCGTCAAGAAGCTCAAGGCGGAGGCCCGCGGCTCGGTGGCGATCAGCACGAAGCCGGCGACGCAGCTCGTGGGATTCGTTCGCGCGGGCCAGAACGGCGACCTGCTGCCGGGCGACTCGGGTCGTCGGCGCAGGCGAAGGCCGCGGACTTCCTGAACGAGTACGGCGCAGTTCTCGGCGCCGAAGGCGAGCGAGCTCGTGGAGGTCTCGTCGTCGACGGACGCCCTCGGCGCCACGCACGTCACGCTACGAGCAGTACTACAAGGGCGTTCCCGGTCTGCGGCGGCGACGATCAAGGCCCACGTCGACGGCACGGCAACCTGACCGCTGTGAACGGCGTCGCTGTGCCCGGACCTCGCGCTCGACACGTCTCGCCGCGGCTCAGCGCCGCCGAGGCGGCCGCACGGCCGATCGCGGCGGTGGTCGCAGACCCGCCCACGGACGAGGCGGTGCGGCCCCCGAGGCTCGTCGCACGAGCGACCTGCACGTCGCGTCGGCGACGCTCTACGTCTACCGCCTGGGCCTGCCCGGGGCGTGCGCAGGCACGAACCAGCTCGTCTACGAGGTCAAGGTGACGGACGGCGCGAGCGTGCGCGACGTCGTCTTCGTGCACGCGCACTGCGGGCAAGATCGTCAACCGCTACTCGACGGTCCACGACGCGCTCTTCCGGCGCCTGTTCGAGCAGAACACCGTCGAATCAGGTCTGGCAGGAAGGCGATCCGTTCCCCGGCGCGCTGAACCAGGACCAGCAGAACATCGTCAACTTCAGCGGCGAGTCCTACTGGCTTCTTCTTCAACGCCTTCGGGCGGGACTCGTACGACGGGGCCGGCGCGGAGATGCAGTCGGTCAACAACGACCCGCGATCGCCTGCCCGAACGCGAACTGGAACGGCGATCACGACGAACTACTGCAACGGCGTCACGTCCGACGACGTCGTCGCGCACGAGTGGGGCCACGCCTACACCCAGTTCACGCACGACCTCATCTACCAGTGGCAGCCGGGCGCGCTGAACGAGTCCTACTCCGACATCTGGGGCGAGACGGTCGACTTGTTCAACGGCGTCGGCACCGACAGCCCGGCGCCGGTACGCGCACGGTCGGCGCCTGCTCGACCCACACCGCTCCACGGTCCGAACGTCGTGATCAACAGCCCGGCGGAGATCGCGCGCGACTGCAACGCGGCGGCCGCCCAGTTCGGCCCGGCGCTGACGACGACGGGATTGACCGGCAACGTCGTGCTCGCGCTCGACGGCACGGCAGCGCCCGGCGCCCACGACGACGGACGCATGCTCGCCGTTGACGAACGCCGCCGCCATCGCCGGGCAACATCGCGCTGGTCGACCGCGGTGGCTGTGGCTTCACGATCAAGGTCAAGAACGCGCAGAACGCCGGCGCGATCGCCGTGATCGTGGCCGAGAACACGGCCGTTGCGCCTGCCGGCATGGCCGGCGTCGATCCGACGATCACGATCCCGTCGGTCCGCATCACGCTGCTGCACGGGAACCTGATCAGGGACGAGTTGCCCGGGGTCAACGTCACACTCCAGGTCGGTCCGCGGGACCGCCCCCGCGAGGACTCCTACCGGTGGCTCCTCGCCGAGGACTCCACCGCCTTCGGCGGTGCGATCCGCGACATGTGGAACCCGAACTGCATCAGTGACCCGGGCAAGGTCACGGACGGGATGTACCACTGCACACCCGACGACGGAGGCGGTGTCCATTCGAACTCGGGCGTGCCGAACCACGGCTACGCGTTGCTCGTCGACGGAGGCATGTACAACGGCGTCACCGTCAACGCGATCGGCCTGACGAAGGCGGCTCACCTCTACTTCAGGGCGCAGTCCGTCTACCAGACGACGACGACCGACTTCGAGGATCACGCCGACGCGCTCGAGCAGTCCTGCACCGATCTGATCGGGCAGAACCTCGAGGCACTCAGCACCGGTGCCGATCTCGGGCCCTCGGGCCAGTCGATCTCCGCACCCGATTGCTCGGCGGTCACCGCGATGATCGCCGCGATCGAGCTCAGGGCGGATCCGACGGAGCAGTGCCAGTTCCGTCCGCTCCTGGATCCGAACACCCCGGCGCTGTGCGCGAACCAGAAGAATCCTCCGACGCACTATCACGAGGACTTCGAGGACGGGCTCGCGGGCTGGACGCTCACCAACCAGGGCGTCTTCGCCGGCTGGCCGGGCACGAACTGGACGCAGGCGACGTCCCTGCCGGGCGGCCGTGCAGGCTCCGCCGCCTTCGGTGAAGACCTGAAGATCGGCAACTGCGATGGCGGGGCAGGTGACGTCTCGGGCGTCATGCGGCTCCAGAGTCCGTCGATCACGCTGCCGTCGGCCGCGATCCTCAGCCCGCGGTTGACGTTCCAGCACTACGTCGCCACCGAGCTCGGCTGGGACGGCGGGAACGTGAAGATCAGCGTCAACGGAGGGCCGTTCACGGTGGTGCCCGCCTCGGCGTTCACGTTCAACCCGTACAACCAGAACCTCAACACTGCCGCCCAGGGGAACACCAACCCGCTTGCGGGGCAGCCCGGCTTCACGGGCACCGACGGGGGCGAGGTCGGCGGGAGCTGGGGCGAGTCGCAGATCGACCTGACGCTGATCGGCGTCAAGGCAGGCGACACGATCCAGCTCCGGTTCGACATGGGCATGGACGGCTGCACCGGCATCGACGGTTGGTACGTCGATGACCTCAAGCTGAGGTCTTGCAACACGAAGAAGGACGAGAAGGGCAAGAAGGACTGACCCGAACGGGCTCGGTCTGAGCTGGGGGCGCCGGCAACATCGCCGGCGCCCCCAACGTCGTCTACGGGCGCAGTCGCAGCGAGGCGAGCACGCGCTCGCGCGGGCCTGCGATCGTCATCTCGACGCTGCGCACGAGCCCGACCCCAGGGGCGAACGTGAGCTCCTCGAGCCCGGCGTCGGCGACCGGCTTCAGCGTCCGGAAGGTGAGCCTGACGCAGTTGCGGAGCGTCTTGCCGCGGGCGTCGTGCACGACCGCCTCCCGTGACGCGACCGTCACGCGGAGCGAGCGCCAGAGCGGCTCGCCGCCCAGGCTGACGACGTAGCTCGTCCCCGCCGGTGCGCCGAGGCGCAGCAGCTGCTCCCAGCGGCGGTTGGCGGGATCCCAGGCCTCGATCGTGCGTCCGGCCGAGCGCACCCGGAGGCCGTCGGTGCCCGGTAGCCCCTGCAGCACGAGGCCCGTCGACTCGCGGCGGACGGAGACGGTCGCTCGTCCGCCGCCCTCGACGTCGCTCAGGATCCAGCGGTTGCCGTCGGCGAGCGGGAAGGCGCTCGGAGGCCCGGCGGCCCCCGCGTACTGGGCGGCGACCAGGGTCAGGGCGACGGCTGTGAGTGCGAGGCGGCAGCTCATCGTATGGCGCGAAGCGCTCGGGCGCCCTAGCACGAATTTCAGTGTAGCCCGGGGCCTCGTGCCACTTCCTGCCCGGGTAGCTTCTCTTGTAACCCGGCCGGATGTCATTAGGATCAGACGGCTTGGGCAGGGCCGCCAACGGGGCGACCCAGGAAAACTCTAGGGGAGAGGACATATGCGAATTCGCTCGTTGAGCGCGCTGGCCGCGTTCGCGGTCTTGTCGGTTCTCGTCCTCGCCGTGTCGGCGTCCGGAGCAACGGGCGGCGAGGCGACGAAGACCTACATCGTGCAGATGATCCAGCAGCCGGCCGTGACGTACGACGGCGGCGTGGCTGGGATTCCGGCGACGAAGCCGGCCAAGGGCAAGAAGATCGACCGAGGGTCGGAGAAGGTCGCTCGTTACGTGGGCCACCTCAAGGCTTCCCACGACCAGGCGCTCGCCGTGGTCGGCGGGAGCGAGAAGGTCTACGACTACACGATCGCGTTCAACGGCTTCGCCGCCGAGCTGACCGAGGCGCAGGCCAAGGCAATCGCGAAGGCGCCGGGCGTGGTCTCGGTCGAAGCGGACGTAATCTACGAGGCAGATACGGCGACGACGCCGACCTACCTCGGTCTCGACGCCAAGAAGGGTCTCTGGGACGCGCTCGGCGGCCCGAAGGGGCAGGCGAACGGCAAGAAGGACGGTGCCGGCGAGAACATCATCATCGGCATCATCGACTCGGGCATCACGCCGGAGAGCCTCAGCTTCACCGATCAGAAGATCAAGAAGGACAAGCTGGGCAAGGTCATCTACGAGCAGGTCCCGCTCGGCGCGCCGCCCGCAGGCTGGGCCGGTATTTGCCAGACGGGCGAAGAGTGGACGGCCGCCAACTGCAATAACAAGCTGATCGGTGCGCGGCACTTCAACGCCGGGTTCGGCGGCGACGCCGGGATCGCGGCGAACCGTCCGTGGGAGTTCACCTCGCCCCGCGACTACAACGGTCACGGGACGCACACCGCCTCGACGTCCGGCGGCAACTTCGGCGTGCCCGCGACGGGTGCGGCGGCCGCGTTCGGCAAGGTGAGCGGCATGGCGCCGCGCGCACGGATCGCGGCGTACAAGGCTCTCTGGTCGACGCAGGACTCGTCGACCGCGCAGGGCAACGGCGTCGACCTGCTCGCTGCCATCGATGCAGCCGTCGCCGACGGTGTCGACGTGATCAACTACTCGGTCAGCGGCACCGCGACGAACTTCCTCGACGGCGTCGAGATCGCGTTCCTGAACGCTGCCGATACGGGGATCTTCGTCTCCGCATCGGCGGGGAACAGCGGGCCGGGCGCCTCGACTGTGGCGCACCCGAGCCCGTGGATCACGACCGTCGCAGCGGAGACGCACGACCGCGTCGGCGTGGGCGAGGCCGTGATCGAGGGCACGTCGTATCCGGGCGCTTCCGCAGGCACCGGCTCGGCGACGGGCCAGCTGGTGACGTTCGGAGCCGCCGGCTCCAACCAGCGGCTGTGCCTGCTCAACTCGCTGACCCCGGCCGCGGCCGGCAAGATCGTCTTCTGCGAGCGCGGCGTCAACGCCCGCATCGAGAAGAGCTTCGAGGCTCAGCGCGTGGGTGCGATCGGGATGATCCTGGTCAACCCGCCGGCCGGCGGCTCGCTGAACGCCGACCTGCACTTCGTGCCGACGGTTCACCTGCAGGGTGACCGGTATGCAGCGATCGAGGCCGCGGCGCTCGCCGGAAAGACGGCGACCGTCTCGGGCGAGGTGCTCTTCGGGCAGCCGGCGCCGTTCACGGCCGACTTCTCCTCGCGCGGCCCGCTGCTCGCCGGTAACGGCGACCTGCTGAAGCCGGATCTCGGCGCACCGGGCGTGGACGTGCTCGCCGCCGTCGCCCCGCCAGGTCAGCGCGGTCGTGAGTTCGACCTGTTCAGTGGCACGTCGATGTCGGCACCGCACATCGCCGGCATCGCGGCGCTGTTCAAGCAGCTCCATCCCGACTGGTCGCCGATGGCGATCAAGTCGGCGCTGATGACGACGTCGACGGATGTGCTGAGCACGTTCGTGGCCACCGCGGGCGCCGACGCGTCCGCGCTCAAGGCGTTCGCACAGGGCGCAGGTCACGTGCAGCCGAACAGCGCAGCCGATCCGGGGCTCGTGTACGACAGCGACCTCTTCGACTGGGCCGCGTTCATGTGCGGGACGACGCCGGGCTTCTGGACCGCGGGAACGTGCTCGTTCCTGCAGGGCCTCGGCTACTCGTTCGACATCAACGACCTGAACGTGCCGTCGATCTCGGTCGGCGGCCCTGGCGGGCCGCGACACCGTGACGCGGCGCGTCACGAACGTCGGCGACAAGACGGCGACGTACACCGCGTCGTGGTCGATCACGGGTGTCGGCGTGGCCGTCGCACCCTCGTCGCTCACGCTCGCCCCGGGCGAGACGAAGAGCTTCGAGGTGACGCTCACGACGACGACGGCCCCGCTGAACCGCTACACGGCGGGCTCGCTGACCTGGACCGAGCAGGCTCCGGGTCGGAGGGCGGAGGCGCCGCACGTCGTGCGGATCCCGCTCGTCGCCCGTCCGGCGGCTCTCGGCACGGCTGCCGAGGTGTCCTCGAACGGCTCGCCGGTCAGCTGGCAGGTGACCGCGGGCTACACCGGGACGCTGAACGCGTCCGTCCGCGGGCTCGTCCCGGCCGTGACGAACGCGTTCACGATCCTGCAGGACGGGACGTTCCAGTCCGCCGGGTCAGCTGTCCCGACCGGGGCGACGTTCCGGGCCGGCATCTACGAGGATGCGATCACGCCGACGGGTACCGACCTCGACCTCTACCTGTTCCGCTGTGCACCCGGCTGTGCGCAGATCGCGCAGGCGGCGGACGGCGACTCGAACGAGGAGGTCACCGTCGTCAACACGGGTGCGGCGGCGACGTACATCGTCCTCATCGACGGCTTCGACACGAACGGGCCGTCGGCCAACGTGACGCTGTTCCGCTGGACGCTCGGCTCGACGGATGCCGGCAACACGACGGTGACCGGCGTCGGCCCCGCGGTGACGGGCGTGACGCAGACGCACACCGCGACGTTCAACGGCCTCGCGGCCGCGACGCGGTACTTCGGCGCCGTCGAGTACAGCGACGGCACGAGCTCGGTGGGTCGGACGTACTTGAGCGTCAAGACCCCGTAGGGCAGAGGGAACGGTGATGCGAGGGGCCGGCGGTGACGCCGGCCCCTCGTCTCTCTAGACTCTCGCAGTGCCCAGCCGCAGGAGACGGCAGGTCGAGCTCGAGCGCGTCCTCGGGACGCCGGCTCTCTTTGCCACGGCCTACGGCAACGTCGGCTCCTCGATCTACTACGCGCTCGGCCTCACGGCCGTCTTCGCGCTCGGGCTGACGCCGCTCGTCTTCATCGTCGCCGGCCTCATCTTCGCCTGTACGGCGGCGACCTACAGCGAAGGCACGGTTCGCTTCCCCGAGGCCGGGGGTTCGTCGAGCTTTGCCCGGCACGCCTTCGACGAGCTCGTGTCCTTCACCGCCGCGTGGGCGCAGATGCTCGTCTACGTCGTCACCGTCGCGGTGTCCGCGTTCTTCGTGCCCCATTACCTCTCGATCTTCTGGGAGCCGCTCAACACGAACCCGTGGGACATCGTGGTCGGCGCCGCCGTGATCGTCGTGCTCGTCGGGCTCAACATCGTCGGCGTCTCGGAGGCATCGAAGCTCTCCGTCACCCTGGCGGTCATCGACCTCGGAACGCAGGTGCTGCTCGTCGTGCTCGGCGTCGCGCTCGTGTTCAGTCCGGAGACGCTGACCGCGAACGTCCACTGGGGCGAGGCGCCCACGTGGTCGAACCTCGCTCTCGCGGTCCCGGTTGCGATGCTCGCCTACACCGGCGTGGAGACGGTCTCGAACCTCGCGGAGGAGGTGCGCGACCCGGTGCGAAGCGTCCCCAGCGCCTATCGGCTGGTCGCGGTGGCCGTCTTCGCGATCTTCTTCACCCTTCCGTTCGTGGCGCTGTCGGCGCTTCCGGTGGAGCGCATCGGTGGCGAGCTGACCACGTTGCTGGCGCTGCCGCCCGAGCAGGGCGGCTACGCGAACGACCCCGTGCTCGGAGTGGTCGAGAACCTCGGGCTCGAAGGGGCGCTGCTCGACGCCGCCCGCATCTACGTCGGCGTCCTGGCGGCGACGATCCTCTTCATCGCCACGAATGCCGGCGTGATCGGAGCCTCTCGGATCACCTACTCGATGGCGACGTACAGGCAGCTCCCCGAGGTCTTCCGCCGCCTCCATCCGCGCTTCAAGACGCCCTGGCTCGCGCTCGTACTCTTCGCGGGGATCGCGCCGATCGCGATTCTGCTTCCCGGCGACGTCAACTTCGTCGGCACGCTCTACTCGTTCGGCGCCACATTCTCCTTCACCGTCGCCCACGCGTCGATCATCCGGCTGCGGATGCTGCCGGCCGCCGAGAGCGAGCGACTCGGACGGGCGCGGCCGAACATCCGCGTGGCAGGCGTCGACTGGCCGGTGTTCGCCGTCGTGGGCGGCCTCGCGACCGCGGCGTCCTTCGTCGTCATCCTCCTCCAGAACGAGGCGACGCGCTGGACCGGGATCGGCTGGATCGCCGCCGGGCTGGTCGGCTACGCGATCTACCGGCGGGCGATCCTGCGCGAGCCGATTCGCGCCACCGTGAAGGCGCCGGCGGCGTTCGGCCCTGCGCTCGCGCTCGAGTACCGCCGCCTGCTCGTGCCGATCATCCCGGGTCAGGCCTCCGACGACGCGTTCGACGTGGCCGCGAGCCTCGCGGCCGAGCGCGGCTCCCACATCGTCGCGCTCAGCGTGCTCGAGGTGCCGCTCGAGCTCGGGCTGCTCGCCGAGCTCACCGCGGAGGAGTCGCTCGCCAACCGCGAGCTCGACGAGGCCCGCGCGATCGGCGACTCCTACGGCGTCGACGTGATCCCGCGGCTGCTGCGCGCGCGCAGCGCGGGCCAGGCGATCGTGGAGGAGGCGACCAGGCGGGAGACCGAGATCATCATCATGGGCGCGCCCCGCAAGGACGTCGGCCGCCGCAAGCGCGCGGTCTTCGGCCACACGGTGGACTACGTGCTCAAGCACGCCCCATGCCGCGTGATGGTGACTGCGTCCGAGGCCGCGGCGTGAGCGCGTATCGGTACCTCGTGGCGCTCTTCGCACTCACGTTCGTCGCGATCGGGGTCGCGCTGCTCGTCGTCACCGCCGTCCAGGGCGGTGGTGCGATCGGCTACGTGCTCGGAGCGCTCTTCGTCGCGCTCGGAGCCGGGCGGCTGACGCTGCTACGGGGAGGCTCGCGATAGCGCGCAAGCTCAGCGGCTTCCAACGGGTGCTCGACGCGCCGGCTCTCTTCTCGGTCGCGTACGGGGAGATCGCGTCCTCGCTCTACTTCGCGCTCGGGATCGTGGTCGCCTACGCGCTCGGCTGGACGCCGCTCGTGCTCCTCGGCGCCGGGGCGTTCTTCCTGCTCGTCTCGCTCTCGTACGCGGAGGGCACGGCGGCGATCCCCGAGACCGGTGGCGCAGCGACGTTCGTCCGCCGCGCCTTCAACGACCTGGCCGGCTTCGTGACCGGCTGGGCGCTCTTCCTGGATTACCTGATCGTGATCGCGCTTTCGACGCTCTTCCTGCCGCACTACCTCGCGGCCGCGCTCGATGACGAGCGCCTGGCCGGCTCCCCCTGGGACATCGTCGTCGCGGTGGTCGTGATCGCCGCGATCGCAGGCGTCCGGCTCGTGCGGAGGACGCAGATCTATCGCGCCGGCCTGCTCGTGGCCGGGCTCGACCTGATCACGCAGCTGTTGCTCGTCGTGCTCGGCCTCGCGCTCCTGCTCGCGCCCGAGCCGCTCGCCGCCACGATCTCGCTCGGCGAGTGGCCCGGCTGGGAGGCGATCGCGTTCGCGCTCCCGCTTGCGATGCTCGCCTATACGGGCCTGGAGACGGTTGCGAACCTCGCCGAGGAGGCGCGTGAGCCCGGTCGGACCCTGCCCCGTTCGCTCTTCTCCGCGATCGGGCTCGTCGTGATCGTGACGGCCACGATCGGCCTCGTCGGTGTCTCCGCGCTGCCCGCCGTCGACGGCGAGAGCCCGCTCGGCAACGAGTGGCTCCTCGCACCGATCTCCGGGATCGCCGCTGCGCTGGCCGCGCCGCTGCCGGTGGCGCTCGCGGACGCGCTCCGTGTCTTCGTCGGCCTGGTCGGCGCGATCGTGCTCTTTGCCGCCGCCACGACGTCGATCTCCGGCTGCACGCGGCTGGCGCACTCGCTCGGCGGCCACGGCCAGCTCCCGCGCGCGTTCGGCCGCCTCAACCGCAGGACGCTCGTCTCGCCGCAGGCGATCGTCTCCGTCGCGCTCGTCTCGATCGCGCTCGTCGTCGGGGTCGGCGTCTTCGGCGACGACGTCGCCTTCCTTGCGAGCCTCTACTCGTTCGGCGTCCTGCTCGCGTTCGCGGCGGCCCAGCTTGCCGTGATCCGCCTCCGCTTTCGGGAGCCCGACCTGCCGCGGCCGTTCCGCGTGCCGCTCGACGTGCGCCTGGCAGGAGCGGACGTGCCGCTGCCCGCCGTGGCCGGACTCGTCGTCGCGGTCGCCGTCTGGATCCTCGCGCTCGTGACCCACGAGGGCGCGCGCTACGCGGGGCCGGCGTGGCTCGCGCTCGGGCTCGTCGTCTACGGCGTCGTGCGCCGGCGCGAGCAGCACGGCCTGCTGGAGGAGGTCTCGCCGGTCGAGACCCTCCCGCCCGGCGTGGAGTTCCGGCGCCTGCTCGTGCCGATGAAGCTGGGGGTGATCGGCGAGGAGATGGTCGCCACCGCGATCGCGCTCGCCAAGGAGCGAGAGGCGGCGGTCGACGCGCTCTTCGTGATCCGCGTCCCGCTCGAGCAGCCGCTCGACGCCGAGCTGCACGAGCAGGACGAGGCTGCAGCCGCGTCTCTGACCGAGGCCGGGCTGCTCGGCGAGGAGCACGACGTCGCCGTCAATCCGATCACGGTGCGCGCCCGCTCGATCGGGGAGGCGATCGTGGCCGAGGCGGCGCAGCGCGGCTCCGACCTGATCGTGCTCGGCTCGTCGCCGCGCTGGCGGCGCCAGTCGGCGTTCTTCTCGCCCACCGTCGACTACGTGCTGCGCCACGCGCCCTGCGAGGTGCTGGTCGTGGCCTTTCCGCAAGGCGTCCTCGAGGGCGCGAGCTAGGCTTCGGGAATGAAGCTGGTCGTGATCGGTTGCGGGCGCGTGGGAGCGTCGCTCGCGCGCGTCTTCCGAGCCGACGGCTGGGACGTGACCGCCGTGGACGAGAAGGAGGAAGCGCTCTCGCGGCTCGGCTCCGACTGGTCGGGCGGATTCGTCGTCGGCCACGGGATGGACTCGGAGATCCTGCGCCGGTCGGGCGCGGACGAGGCCGACGCCGTCGTCGTCGCGACGAACGGCGACAACACGAATCTCGTCATCGGCCAGGTGGTGAAGAAGCGCTACGGCGTCGAGTGCGTCGTCGTGCGCATCCTCGACCCGGCCCGTGCGGACTTCTACGCCGAGCGCGGGATGCAGGTGATCTGCCCGACGAAGACCGCGATCGCGGCGCTGGCCGAGACCGTCCGCAAGACGACCGCCGCGCTGGCAGCTTCCTGATGTACGCGCTCGTCGCAGGCGGCGGCAAGGTCGGCGCGAACCTCGCCCGCTCGCTCCTCCGCATGGGCCACGAGGTGACCCTGATCGAGCAGACCCAGTTCCGCTTCGAGCGCCTGCAGGAGGAGTTCGAGCACCAGATCCTGCTCGGCGACGCCACCGAGCTGCACGTGCTCGAGCTCGCCGGGATCGCACGCCCTCCGGAGCTCGTGCTCGCCGTCACCGGCGACGACGAGGACAACCTGATCATCTGCCAGCTGGCGCGCGAGGGCTACCGCGTGCCGAAGGTGGTCGCGCGCGTGAACGACCCGCGCAACCAGGAGCACTTCGACCTGCTCGGGATCAGCCAGACCGTCTGTGCGACCTCGAACATCCTCGGACTCGTCGAGCACGAGGTGCCCGAGCACGGGATCGTGCGCCTGCTGGAGCTGCGCAAGGAGAACCTCGAGATCGTCGAGCTCCAGGTCGACCGCGACTCGCCCGCCGCCGGGAAGCGCGTCGCCGGGCTCACGCTGCCCGACGGCTCGCGGCTGATCTCGGTGATGCGAAACGGCAAGTCCGAGCTTGCGCACGACTCGACGGTGATCCGCCCGGGCGACCAGGTGCTCGCCGTCGTCGAGCCCGGCAAGGAGGACCAGCTCTACCGAGTTCTGGTCAAGCGGTAGCGCCTACGTGCTCCGCCAGTAGTGGCGCGTGAGGAGGACCACGATCGGGATCACCTCGAGCCGGCCGAGCCACATCAGCGCGATCATGATCGCCGTCGAGACGTCGCTGAACGGCTCGAGTGACCCGAGCGGGCCGGCCAGGCCGAACGAGGGGCCGATGTTGCCGAGCATCGCGGCCGACACGCCGACGGCGTCGACCACGCGCAGGTCGAGCCCGACCCGCGCCGCGTCCATCGCGAGCAGCGCGGCGCCGACGACGAAGATCCCGATGTAGAGCAGGATGAAGCTGGAGACGGCCCGGAGTGTCCGCTCGTCGACGATGCGCCGGTTCAGCCGGACGGGGCTCATCACCTCCGGGTGCACCGTCTGGTCGAGCTCGCGGCGCAGGATCTTGCCGAGCAGCACGTGGCGTACGACCTTCACCGAGCCCGCGGTGGAGCCGGCGGAGCCGCCCACGAACATCAGCCCGATCAGGGTCATCAGCGGCAGCGTCGGCCAGACGGAGAAGTCGGTGCTCGAGAAGCCGGTCGTCGTCATGATCGAGACGGATTGGAAGACCGCGTGGCGGATGGCTGGCTCGCCCGCCGCGAGCTGCTCGCCCCAGAGCTCGGCGACGAGGATGACGGCGCCGAGCGAGAGCAGGCCGATGTAGAGCCGGAACTCCTCGTCGCGCAGCAGCTTGCGGCCGTGGCGGCGCACGAACGCCGCGTAGAGGAGGGCGAAGTTGGCGCCGCCGAGGATCATGAAGACGACGATCGTCCATTGCGTCACGGCCGCGTACTCCTCCACCGAGCGGGCTATTCGTCGAGAACCCGCCGGTCGGAATCGTCGTGAGCGCGTGCGCGACCGCCTCGAACCCGCTCATGCGGGAGTCGGCGCCCGTCGCGCCGAGCAGCCAGAGGATCGCCATCAGGGTGGCCGTGAGCGCCACGTACAGGATCCAGAGCCGGCGTGCGGTGTCGCGGATGCGGGTGTTGAGGCTCTCGATCTCCGGCCCGGGCAGCTCGGACTCGAAGAGCTGCCGCCCGCCGACGCGCAGGCGCGGGAAGACGGCGAGGGCGAGCACGATGATCCCGAGGCCCCCGAGCCACTGCGTCAGCTGCCGCCAGATCAGCAGCGAGTGTGAGAGCGCCTCGACGTCCGTGAGCACGGTTCCGCCGGTGGTCGTGAAGCCGGCCATGCCCTCGAAGTACGCGTCGAGGGGCCGGTCGAGCTGGCCCTCGCCGGAGAGGAGGTAGGGCAGGGCTGCGACCGCCGCCGCGACGACCCACACGAGCGAGACGATCAGGAAGCCCTCGCGCGCGCGGAGCGTCGAGGCGCCGCGCGTGAACCGTTCGAGCAGCCAGCCGCCCGCTCCCACGATCGCGCCGGTGAGGAGGAACGGGACGGGTGTCTCGCCGTAGCCGACCGCGACCGCCGCCGGCACGACGAGTGCGAGGCTCAGGTACTTCGTGAGCACGCCGACGAGGTGCGCCGTGCCGCGCAGGTCGACCGCGAGCGAACGTGGCCGGCCGACGCGCCGCGACCGGCTCTGCTGCGGGCTCACAGGGCCCGCTCGACCTCGGGGACGCGCTTCGACTCGGTGAAGATGATCGCCCGGTCCCCGGCGCGGAGGATGTCGTCACCTCGCGGGAAGATGGCGGTGCCGTTCCGGACGATCGCGCCGATCAGGGCTCCGCGGATCGGCATGTCGCGGAACGACTTGCCGACGTACTCGCTGTTGGGGCGCGTGGTGATGTCGAGCACCTCGAAGCGGTCGTTCTCGAGCATCGAGACCTGCTGCGTGCGCGGGTCGTGGGCGAAGCGGACGATCTCCTCGGCGGTGACCGCGCGGGGGTTGATCGTCACGTCGATGCCGGCGTGCTCGAACACCTCGATCGCGGGCGGGTCGTGCACGATCGCGATCGTGAAGCGGACGCCGTGGACGCGCGCGAGCGTGGCTGCGTAGTGGTTCTTCATGTCGTCGCGCATGGCGAAGATCGCGACCTGGGCGTCGCCGATCCGCTCTCGCTCGAGGAAGTCCGGCTCGACCCCGGTGGAGTGGAAGACGCGGGCCTGCGGCAGCGTCTCGGAGACGATGCGTGCGCGCTCGCGGTCCGCTTCGATCATCCGGACGCCGATCCCCTGCTCGAGCAAGAGGCGGGCGATCGCGGTGCCGGCGCGGCCCGCGCCGAAGATGACCACGTCGCTGACCTTGCCGGAGCCCGGTGCGATCAGCTCGCCCCATTCCTGCGCCGCCGTCGGGGAGCCGATCACGACGATCCGGTCGCCCGGGTCGATCACCTCGTTGCCGCCGGGCAGGATCATCTTGTCGTCGCGGATGATGGCCGCGATCTTCGAGTCCCTGGGGATCGGCGCGCTGCGCACCGGCACCCCGAGGATGTCGCTGGCTCGAGTTCTCGTCGACGTCGAACTCGACGAGGTGCACCTGTCCGTCGGCGAAGACGTCGGTCTGGCGCGCCGCGGGAACGCCGATCGAGCGTGAGATGGCGTGCGCCGTCTCGACCTCGGAGGAGACGATGAAGTCGACGTCGAGCTGACCCTCCCGCCAGACCTCGAGGTACTCCGGGTTGGTCGTGCGCACGATCGTCGTCGTCCGTGGCGCGACGGCCTTCGAGATCATCGCCGACACGATGTTCGCCTCGTCGCGCGACGTGCACGCGATCAGGAGGTCGGCGGAGGCGACGCCCGCGTCGGCGAGCACGCTGCGGCTGGCCCCGTTCCCCTCGATCGTGGAGACGTCGTAGCGGTGCGCCAGCGGCTCCAGGCGTGCCGGGTCGAGGTCGATCACGGTCACGTGGTGATCGTCGTGGAGAGCCTCGACGATTGTCGTGCCGACCTGGCCTGCGCCGATGACGAAGATCTTCACCGGGGGAGGTTACTGCGCCCCGGCCGCCAGTCCTCTGGCTATCGTGCGCGCGGATGAGGTCGCTGCTCGCACTCGCCGTCATCGCCGCCCTCGGTGCCGCATGCGCGGCGGGAGCGGCGCCGGAGCGGGCGGATCGCGCCGTCTTCAAGCCGCGCGCCGTCGCAGGTGGGTTCTCGCAGCCGGTCTTCGTCACCGGAGCGAAGGGCGAGCCCGGGCGCCTGTACGTCGTCGAGCAGACCGGCACGATCCGGGTGCTGCAGAACGGCAAGCGTCGCTCGACGCCGCTCCTCGACATCCGCGCTCTCGTCACCTCGGGTGGCGAGCAGGGACTGCTCGGGCTCGCGTTCCACCCCCGCTACCCGAATGTGCGCAGGCTCTACGTCCAGTACACCGCCCGCGACGGCTCGACGAAGGTCGTCGAGTACCGGACGAACGGGACCCGCGCGTCCTCGCCGCGGCAGCTCTTCTCCAGCCGCGACCCGTACGGGAACCACAACGGCGGCATGCTCGCCTTCGCCCCGGACGGCCGGCTCTACTTCACGATGGGCGACGGCGGCGCCGGCGGCGACCCCGAGAACCGCTCGCAGGACCCGCGTTCGCTCTTCGGCAAGCTGCTCTCGATCAACGTCGCCACCAAGGGGCTCGCGGTCGAGGCGTTCGGGCTCAGGAACGCCTGGCGCTTCTCCTTCGACCGCGCCAACGGCGACCTCTACATCGGGGACGTCGGCCAGGGCTCGGTCGAAGAGATCTCGTACTCGCCCGCGAACAGCCCCGGCCTCGAGAACTACGGCTGGGACGTCTACGAGGGCCGCTCCAAGTACGAGGACAAGGAGCTCGGGCCCGGCAAGCTCGTCCAGCCCGTCGCGCAGTACACGCACGCCAACGGCTGCTCGGTCACGGGCGGCTACGTCTATCGAGGCTCGAAGGCGTCGTTGCGCGGCCGCTACATCTACGGCGACTACTGCAGCGGCCTGATCTGGAGCTTCAAGCTGGTCGACGGCAAGGCGACCGGCCTGCGCCGCGAGGGCTTCAAGGTCTCGAGCGTCACGTCGTTCGGACAGGACAACGCCGGCGAGCTCTACGCCGTCTCGCACGGCGGGACGATCTACCGGCTGACCCCCTGAGCCCGCCGTGAACTGGGTCTGCGTCACCTGCGCGGCTCAGTTCGCCGACTCGGAGGCGCCGCCGGAGCGCTGCCCGATCTGCGAGGACGAGCGTCAGTACGTCGGGGCGGGCGGCCAGCGGTGGACGACGCTCGCGGAGCTCGCCCGCGAGCACGCGTGCGACGTGCGCCCGGACGCGGGCTACCTCGGCGTCGGGATCGAGCCGGCGGTGGCGATCGGCCAGAGGCTCGTCGTCGTCGAGACCGGCGAGGGCAACGTGCTCTGGGACATGATCCCGCTCGTCGACGAGGCGGCGCTCGAGGCCGTGCGGGCTCGCGGCGAGGTGCGCGCGATCGCGATCTCGCACCCCCACTACTACTCCGGCATGGTGGAGTGGAGTCGTGCGCTCGGTGGTGTCCCGATCCTCCTCCACGAGGCCGACCGGGAATGGATCATGCGCCCCGACCCCGCGATCGAGCTCTGGTCGGGCGACGTGAAGGAGCTCGGGGGCGGCCTGACGCTGCTCCGGCTGGGCGGGCACTTCGCCGGCGGCACCGTCCTCCACGACGCGCAGCGCTCGACGCTCCTCTCGGGCGACATCGTCCAGGTGATCCCCGACCGCGGCTTCGTCAGTTTCATGTGGAGCTACCCGAACCTCGTCCCGCTGCCGGCGCGCGAGATGAAGCGGATCGCGGCCGCGCTGGAGCCGTGGCCGTTCGAGCGCATCCTCGGCGCCTGGTGGGACCGCCTCGTCCCGAGCGGCGGGAGCGAGGTCGTGCGCCGCTCCGCCGAGCGCTACGTGCGCGCGCTCGCCGACGTACCGGGCTAACCGGTTCTGCGGCGGCGGACTGTGGGGCTCTGGCCGAGCGCGGCGTAGGCGAGCGCGTTCAGCGACTCGTTCAGGTTGCGCAGCTCGCGGGCGACGAGGTTGAAGCCCTCGCTCGCCTCGGTGTTGCGGTTCAGCCGCTCGAGCTCGGCGGTCATCCGGTCGAGGCGCTCGAGCAGCGCGTCGAACTGGCGGTCGGGCATCTCCTTGGCATCCATCACCGTGAATCTAGCGTGACGAGCTCCGCGCGTGTGCGCACGACGACGGCATCCGCGCCGAGCGCTGCGAGCAGCCGCTCCAGCGCACCGTCGCCCGCCTCGACGACGTCGACCCGCCGCGCGGCGCCCAGCTGCGACGAGCGCGACGCGGGCCAGCTCGGCCGGCGCATCCGTGAAGACCCCCACCCGGGCGCCGGCTGCCTGCAGCCTCCTGAGGGCGGCGCTCACCTCCGCGGCAGGGCGCAGGTAGACCGGCGCGCGATCCTCCGCGAAGCGCTCGAGCAGCGTGCGCCAGTTCCCGGAGCCCCGGTCGTCGAGCGCCGCCGCGGCCGCCGCGCGGTCTGCGGGGAGCTCGTCGACGTCGAGGACGCGGGCGATGTCCTCGAGCCAGTCGCGCCACAGCGGCCGCGTGTCGCCGAGCGCGTCGAGGTCGACCGCGACCCTCACCGTGAGAACCTGTCGCCAGGCCGCGATCCCGAGCGCGACGCCGACCGAGTCGATCAGGACGTCGAGCGGCGCGCCGCGCCGCCCCGCGACGAAGTGCTGGTGCACCTCGTCCGAGACCGCGTACGCCACGCCGAGGGCGAACGCGGCTCCCGTCCGGCCGAGTGCCCGGAGGAGCAGCGCGCCGAGCACCGCGAACTCCGCGACGTGGGCGAGCTTGCGCAGGAGGAGGTCCCAGGTGCCGAGGCCGCTGCCCAGGCTCGGGACGGCCGAGAAGGCGAAGATGACCGCGGCCCAGAGGACGACGGGCGCCCAGAGGCGCAGCGCTGGAGACGACGGCACGGGCCGATGATAGGCTCGCGCTCCACAAGGAGCCCGGAAAGGGAACCCGGTGCAAATCCGGGACGGTCCCGCCGCTGTGAGGGGAGACGCCGCTCCGCGACACGCCACTGGCCGAGAGCCGGGAAGGCCGCGGAGAGGGGAGCCCCGAGTCAGAAGACCTGCCGCGCTCCCCACACCGAACCCCTCGCGGAAGGAGGATTCGATGCTTCGCAGACCACTCGTACTGCTCCTCTCACTGGCCCTTGCGGTCGTGCTCGCCGGTGGCGCACTCGCCGCCAACGTGAAGGTGCGCGTCGAAGGCAAGACGCAGACGATCTACGGCTCCTCGCAGCCCGGGCTCAGGGCCGACAACGCCCTGCAGGCGCTCGACGTCGCCAGCGTCGCAGGCGAGTTCCACTACGCCCTCACGACGTCGTCGTTCGGCGACTACGTCAGCCAGATCGGCAAGTACGCAGCCGCCGAGAACACGGGCTGGGCCTTCAAGGTCAACGGGGTCTCGCCGCCCGTCGGCGCCGACAAGGTCGTGCTGAAGGACGGCGACGTGGTGCTCTGGTACTACGCCACCTTCGGGCCGACCGGAGGCCCGCCGACGCTCGACCTGAAGCGGCTCCCGGGCAACTGCTACGTCGTCGAGACCGTCGACGACGCCGGCAAGCGCGCGCGGGCCGCGCAACGCGACACTGATCGCAGGGAAGAAGCGAGTCCGGGCACCGCAGGGCCGCGCCTGCATCGGCGCGCACACGGGGCTCGTCCGCGCGGTCGCCGCCGGCGCCATCCGCTCGAACGCGGTTCGGTGAGATGCGGCGCCTCGCCGGCGCTCTCCTCGTCCTGCTCCTCCTCGCCGGCTGCGGCGGCAGCACCGGCGAGGGGGAGGGGACCGCACAGCTCTGGGTCACGCGCGACCGCGGTGCGACGCTGCTGCTGGAGGCCGAGGTCCACGCGGGCCAGACCGTGATGCGCGCGCTCGCCGCCGAGGCAGACGTCGAGACCCGCTACGGCGGCCGCTTCCTCCAGTCGCTCGACGGCCTCGAGGGCGACCTCGAGTCGCAGCGCGACTGGTTCTGGTTCCTGAACGGCTACGAGGGCGACCGCAGCGCGGCCGAGTACCGCCTGCGGGCAGGCGACGTGGCCTGGTTCGACTACCGCGACTGGGTGGAGCCGGGCGAGGCGCGCGTCGTCGTGGGCGCGTTCCCCGAGCCCTTCCTGCACGGCTACGACGGCGAGACGCGCCCGGCGGCCGTGCGCTACGCGCCCGGCCTGGAAGTGCTGGCGCGCGAGCTCGGCGAGCAGGTGGACGCGGCCTCCGTCGAGCCCGAGGGGTCTCCGGTCCCCGACGGCGCCAACGTGCTCGAGGTGCGGGCGGGGCCGGACGCCCTGCGCGGAGAGCTGCTCGGCGAGACGGCGGGGGCTCCGGTCCGCTTCACGTGGAGCGGTGACCCGGAGGCGTTGCGGAGGTACCGCGTCCCGTGAGCCCCGGGCCCGCCGCTCTCCTGCTCGCCGCCGTCGGGGTGGCCGCTCTGCTGGCGGAGCGCATCGTCACGGTCGCCGTGATCACGCTCGTCCTGCTCGCGATCTGCCTCCGCGCCCCCGCCGGTCGTCGCGGCGTCTACCTCTTCGGCGCCCTCTCCACCGGCCTCGGCGTGCTCGTGCTCTCGCCGTTCCTGTGGTCGAGCCCCGAGGGGACGGTGCTGTGGGAGGGGCCGACGTTGCCGGTGATCGGGCCGCTCGACGTCACGACCGTCGAGCTGTACGAGGCGGCGCTGAACGCGCTGCGGCTGACCTCGCTCGCGCTCGCCTTCTCCGCCTACGCGCTGCTCCTCGATCACGACCGGCTCGTCGCGGCGGCCGGCTTCGCGCGCCGGTCGGCGCTCGCGGTCGCACTCGCGACGCGGCTCGTGCCCTCGCTCGAACGAGACGCGCACGGGCTGGCGGAGGCCGTGCGCGGCCGAGGCGTGCAGCTCCAGGGCGCCCGCGGCTACGCGACGCTGCTCTCGCCGCTCGTGGCCGGGTCGCTGGAGCGGGCCTCGAGTCTCGCGGAGGCGATGGAGGCGCGCGGCTTCGGCCGCTCCGGCTCGACGCGCGCGCCGCGTCCCGGCTGGAGCCGCCGCGACCGCCTTGCGCTGCCGCTCGCAGCCGCGCTCGTGCTCGGAGTGGGGCTGTGGCTCTAGCCCGGCTCGAAGGCGTGACGTACGCCTATCCCGGCGCACCTGCTGCGCTCGTCGACGCGTCGCTCGAGCTCGAACAGGGCGAGGTCGTGGCGTTGCTGGGCCCATCCGGTTCGGGCAAGTCGACGCTGCTCCGCGCCCTCTCGGGGCTCGTGCCGCACTTCCACGGCGGCCGCTTCGCCGGTCGCGCCGTCGTGGCCGGCCTCGACACGCGCACGCGCCCGCCCCTCCGACCTCGCGGGCACCGTTGCAACCGTCTTCCAGGATCCGGAGGACCAGGTCGTGATGACGATCGTCGCGAACGAGGTCGCCTTCGGGCTGGAGAACCTCGGCACGCCGCCCGCCGAGATCTGGCCGCGCGTCGAGCGCGCCCTGGCGGCGGTCGACGCGGGTCACCTCTGGGGGCGCAAGACGATCGAGCTCTCGGGCGGCGAGCTCCAGCGCGTCTGCCTCGCCTCCGCCCTGGCGCTCGAGCCGCAGCTGCTGCTCCTCGACGAGCCGACGTCCCAGCTCGACCCCGAGGCGGCCGCGCTCCTGCTCGACGCCGTCGAGCGGCTCGGGGCGACCGCGGTGCTCTCCGAGCAGCGCGTCGGCCGGGCGCTCGAGCTGGCGACGCGCGTGCTCTACGTCGAGGGCGGCCGGATCCTGCTCGACGCCCCGCGCGCCGAGGCGCTCGACTGGCTCGCAGAGCGAGCGGCCGGCGTACACGAGCGCTTGTGTTTCCGGAACGGGGCCGCTTGTGTTCCTGGACAGAAGCTCCGCTCGTCCGGCTCAGCGGGGTGTCGTACGCCTACCACTCGGCGCTGCCCGTGCTGGACGGCGTCGACCTCGAGGTGCGGCGCGGTGAGGTCGTGGTGCTGGAGGGGCCGAACGGGTCCGGGAAGTCGACGCTCTCGCGGCTCGCGGCCGGGCTCCTGGAGCCGCATGCCGGCGCGGTCGAGCGTGACGGCCGCGTGACCTACCTCTCGCAGGACCCGGGCCGCTACCTCGTGCGGGAGACGGCGCTGGCGGAGGTCGCGCTCGGCGTCGGCGGCGACGAAGGTCGTGCGCGCGTGGCCCTGGAACGGGTCGGCCTGGCGTGGGCGGCGGGCCGGCACCCGCGCGACCTCTCGAGCGGGGAGCGCGAGCGGCTCGGGCTCGCCGCCGTGACGGCGTCGGAGCCGGATCTTCTGATCCTGGACGAGCCGACCCGCGGGATCGACCCGCCGCGGAAGGCCGAGCTCGCCGCCTGGCTCGCGGGCTACGCGGCCGACGGGCACGGGGTGCTCGTGGCCACACACGATGTCGACTTCCCGTCGCACCGCCGCGTCTCGCTCGGCGCGAGGAGCTCCCCGTTGCCGTCTAGGGTCGTCGCGATCTGCGCCGCCACGGCGCTCGCGCTCGCCGCCTGGGCCGCGCTCGATCCTGCGCGCGGGGGACTCGCCGTCCTGCTGGCGGCGTTCGCCGTGGTCGCAACCGGCTTCGCCTGGCTCGAGGGCGGCACGATCTCGGCTCGCGACCTGACGCTCGTCGCCACGCTCGGCGGGCTGGCGGCCGCCGGGCGCGTCCTCTTCGCGCCGATTCCGAGTGTCCAGCCGGTGACCGTGATCGTGGCCGCCTCGGGGGTCGCGCTCGGCCCACGCCGCGGCTTCGCGGTCGGAGCGCTCGCCGCGCTCGCCTCGAACTTCTTCCTCGGCCAGGGGCCGCACACGCCCTGGCAGATGCTGGCGTGGGGCGGGTGCGGCCTGCTGGGAGGCCTGCTGCGGCCGGCCTTGCGCGGGCGGCTCGCGTTCGCGGCGTTCACCGTCGTCCTCGGCTTCGCGTTCGGCTGCTTGATGGACGTCTGGCTCTGGTACAGCTTCTACCCGCACACCGAGGCGGCGCTTCTCGCGCGCCTCGCGGCCGGCGCTGCCGTTCAACGTCGCGCACGCCGGAGGCAACGTCATCCTCGCGCTCGTCGCAGGGCCGGAGCTGCGCCGCGTGCTCGAGCGCTTCGAACGGAGATCGCGGACCGACGTGGTGTGGACGTGAAGCTGCTGGCGCTCCTCTCCGCGACGGTGGCCCTGGCGACACCGGTCGGCTTCGTCGAGTCGCAGCAGCGAGAGGACGGCGGCTTCGGCGATCCCCAGCTGACGGCCTGGGCGACGCTCGGGCTCGCCGCCGCAGGACGCGACAACGCCCGTGCGGCCGAGTACCTCGCGCGCCAGGAGCCCACGGTGACCACGGACGTCGCACTCGTCGCGATGGCGCGCACCGTCGCCGGGGACCGGCCCGAGCCGCTCCTCGCCCGCCTGCGCGCCTACAAGCCCGGGAAGCTCCTGAACGCGACGATGTGGACGATCCTCGCCCTGCGCCAGGCGGGGGAGCCCGCGCCGCCGGCGCTCGTCGCCTCGCTGCGCGGGGCGCAGCGCCCGAACGGCGGCTGGTCCTGGCACCGAGCGGCGGCCCCCGACGCGAACGACACCGCGGTGGCGATCCAGGCCCTGCGCGCAGCCGGCGTGCGCGGCCGGCCGATCGACCGCGCCGTCGCGTTCCTGCGCCGCCACCAGAACCGGGACGGCGGCTTCGAGCTGACGGCCGGGCGCGGCTCCGACACGCAGTCCACGGCGTGGGCGATCCAGGGCCTCCTCGCAGCCGGCCGCGCCCCCGGACAGCCCGCCTTCCGCTATCTCGCGCGCATGCGCCGGCCGGACGGCAGCTACCGCTACAACGCCCGCTACGTGACGACGCCCCTCTGGGTCACGTCGCAGGTGCTGCCGGCGCTCGCCCGGCAGCCGTTCCCGCTCCGTCGGGGCTAGCCGCGCTTCCAGCCGAGCAGCGCGGCGAGCGGGACATAGCCGAGCTTCTCGTTCACGTGGAGCATGGCGGCGTTCGTCTCGTCGTTGTAGGTGACGACGAGCTGGACCCCACGCGCCGCTGCTCCGGCGAGCGTCGCACGCTTCACGAGCTCGGCGAGCCCTCGGCCTCGGTGCGAGCGCAGCGTCCCCGTCATCGCGGTCATGCCGCGGAGCTCCGGGCCTGTGAAGAGGTGTGAGAACGAGACGGGCGTCCCGTCGACCACGGCGGCCGTGCTGCTCTCGAGGTCGACATCGGGATGGCGCCAGTAGTCGTCGAGCCACTGCTCGAGCTTCAGGTCGTCGAGGTCCTGGTTCGGGATGTCGCGCGACACCGCCTCGTCGAGGTCGAAGACGAGCGCCGGGTCGAGGCCCGCGAGCGGTCGCAGCTCGACGCCGGGCGGCGCGCTCGCCGGTTCGACGCCGGCCGGGTCGACGCCGGAGATCCGGCTCGTATGCGCGTGCCGGAAGCCTCGCGCCTCGAGGAAGCCGCGTGCGGCCGGGCTGTCCTCGCTCCCGGCGTCGATGACCGCCGCGCCGATCGCTCGGAGGTGCTCGTCACACCGCTCGAAGAGCTTGCTGCCGAGCCCACGGCCGCGGTGCTCCGGCACGACGCTGATGCCGACGGTGCCGGGCCGCTCCGCGCTCTCGTAGTCGAGGGCGGCCGACGCCCAGCCGACGATCGCGCCGTCGTGCTCGGCCGCCCAGAAGCGCCGTTGCGCCTCGTCGGGCTCCGCACGCACGGAGTGCCGCCAGCCCGCGGCGGAGCCGACTCGGTACGGCCAGACGCGGTTCACCAGCACCGTCGCCGCGGCGAAATCCGACTCGTGTCCCTCCCTGATCACGCCGGCGAGCATAGACCGCTGCGGCCGCTAGCATCGACGCGTGCCCGTCGCCTCGCCCGAGCGCTACCTCGCCGGCCTGAATCCCGCCCAGCGGGAGGCCGTCCTGCACACCGAGGGGCCGCTGCTCGTGATCGCCGGGGCTGGCTCCGGGAAGACGCGCGTGCTCACCCACCGCGTCGCGCACCTGATCACCGCGGTGGGCGTGAAGCCGAACGAGATCCTCGCGATCACGTTCACGAACAAGGCCGCGGGCGAGATGCGCGAGCGCCTGACGACCATGCTCGGCCCGGTCGCGCGCGCGATCTGGATCCTCACCTTCCACGCCGCCTGCGGCCGGATGCTGCGCAGCGAGGCCGAGCGTCTCGGCTACAAGTCGAACTTCACCATCTACGACTCGGCACGACCAGGTGCGGCTCGTCAAGCAGGTGCTCGACGACCTGGAGAAGGACCCGAAGCGCTTCGTCCCGCGCGGGATCCACGCGCAGATCTCGAACGCGAAGAACCAGCTCGTGACGCCGGCGATGTACAGCGAGCGCGTCGCGTCCTTCTTCGACCAGACCGTGGCGGAGGTGTACGAGCTCTACCAGAAGCGTCTGCACGCCTCGAACGCGGTCGACTTCGACGACATGCTGATGCTCACGGTGGAGGTGCTCGAGAACGCTTCCCCGAGGCTCGCAAGCGCTGGCAGAACGCGTTCCGCTACGTGCTGGTCGACGAGTACCAGGACACGAACCACGCCCAGTACCGGCTGCTGCAGATCCTGGGCGAGAAGCACCAGAACGTCTGCGCCGTGGGCGATCCCGACCAGTCCATTTACGCCTTCCGCGGCGCCGACATCCGCAACATCCTCGAGTTCGAGCGCGACTTCCCGGAGACGCGCACGATCGCGCTGGAGCAGAACTACCGCTCCACGAACGCGATCCTCGAGGCGGCGAACGCGGTCATCTCGAACAACAGCGAGCGCAAGGAGAAGCGGCTCTGGTCGGAGCTCGGCGACGGCGATCCCGTGCGGGTGATCGAGGTCGAGGACGAGCACTCGGAGGCGCGCTACGTCGCGGCGCAGATCGCCGGCCTCGTCGACGACGGCTTCTCCGGCAGCGAGATCGCGATCTTCTACCGGATGAACGCGCAGTCGCGGGTGATCGAGCAGACGCTGCGCCTCCAGCAGATCGGCTACCAGGTGATCGGCGGCCCGCGCTTCTACGAGCGCGCGGAGGTGAAGGACGTGATCGCCTACCTGCAGGTGCTGGACAACCCGCCCGACGCCGTCTCGCTGCTGCGGATCGCGAACAAGCCGCGGCGCGGGATCGGCGACACGACGCTCGCGCGGCTCGTCACCTACGCCGAGGGCGCGCGGGATCTCGCTCTACGAGGCGCTCTCCCACCCGGAGGAGGCCGGGCCTCGGCACCGCCGCCGTGAAGGCCGTCACCGGGCTCGCGAACCTGCTCGACTCGCTCCGCGCGGCCGCGCAGGAGCTCGAGGTGCCGGAGCTGATCCAGGCCGTCTACGACCGCACGGGGATGATCGACGCCTTCGAGGCGGAGCGGACGATCGAGGCGCGCGGCCGGATCGAGAACCTGGAGGCCTTCATCGACGGCGCGCGGGAGTACGAGTCGGCCGCCGAGGAGCCGACGCTCTCGGGTTACCTGCAGGAGATCTCGCTCTACTCCGACCAGGACGCGCTCACCGGGGAGAGCAACGTGACGCTGATGACGATCCACAACGCGAAGGGGCTCGAGTTCCGCGCGGTCTTCGTCGTCGGCGTCGAGGAGGAGATCTTCCCGAGCGGGCGCTCGATCGAGGAGCAGGGGATCGAGGAGGAGCGCAGGCTCTTCTACGTCGGCCTGACGCGGGCGCAGGAGCGCCTGACGCTCACCCACGCGTCCTCGCGCCTGCTCTGGGGCCGGACGAACTCCAACCTGCCCTCGCGCTTCCTCGACGAGCTGCCCGACCGGCACGTCGAGCGCGAGCGCCTGCGCGCCTCCTCGTGGCGCAACTACGGCACGCCGGCGCAGACAACCGACATCCAGCCTCCCAATTCCAGCCAACAGCGGAGCACCCGTCGCTCGAGACCGGCGACAGCGTGCGCCACGGCACGCTCGGCGAGGGCGTGATCGTCCGCATCGAAGCGGGCGGCGCTCGTCACCGTCCGCTTCGCGAGCGACGGCAGCGAGCGCAAGCTGATGCTCGACTACGCGCCATTGGAGAAGATCGCCTGATGGCTCTCGAGATCCGCCCAGCAACCACGATCGACGAGCTCGCCGACGGCATCCGGGCGATCGGGCACTACTTCGGCGGCTGGCCGGCCGACCTCGAGGCTGCCCAGCGCTTCTCGCGCAACCTGCCGACCGAGCGGATGCACGTCGCCGTGGACGACGGCAAGGTCATCGGCGGGGCGGGCGCCTTCCCCTTCAGCATGACCGTCCCGGGCGGCCCGATCCCCTGCGCCGGCGTCACCGTGGTGGGCGTCTTGCCCACGCACCGCCGCCGCGGCGTGCTTGAGCAGCATGATGCGCGCGCAGCTGGACGACGTCCGCGAGCGTGGCGAGCCGATCGCCGCCCTGTGGGCCTCGGAGGAGGCGATCTACCGGCGCTATGGCTACGGCATGGCCGCGCTCGGCACGCGAGCTCGAGCTCGCGCGCGGCTACCACGAGCTCCGCACGCCGCAGGATCAGGCAGCCCGCCTGCGGCTCGTCAGCCTCGACGAGGCGAAGGAGCTCGTGCCCGCCGATCTACGATCGCGTCCGGCTGCGCACGCCGGGGATGTACGAGCGGTCGGGCGACTGGTGGGAGTCGCGGGTGCTCCACGACCCGCCCGACCGGCGGGAGAACGGCGCCGTGATGAACGCCGCCATCGTCGAGCTGGACGGGACGCCGGCCGCATATGCGCTCTACCGGGTGATCTCGAAGTGGGAGGGAGCGGCGAACGTCGGCCACGTGCGCGTGATCGAGGCGATGGGCGACGACCGCGCCGAGGTCGAGCTCTGGCGCTTCCTGCTCGGGGTCGACTGGGTGGCGACGTTTCGTGCGAACCACCTGCCGATCGACCATCCGCTCCTGCACCAGCTGGTCTACCCGCGCCGGGCGCTGCTGCGGGTCTACGACACGCTCTTCATCCGGCTCGTCGACGTCGGCGCGGCGCTCTCGGCGCGCTCGTACGCGTCCGCGGAGCCGCTCGTGCTGGAGGTGGCCGACGCCTTCATGCCGGAGAACGCCGGCCGCTGGCGGATCGCCGACGGCAGCGCGGAGCGCACGGAGGACGACGCCGACCTCGAGCTCGACGTGAACGAAGCGGCGTCGCTCTACCTCGGCGGCTTCACGGCCTCGGAGCTCGTTCGCGCCGGGACGGTGCGTGAGCTGCGCGACGGGGCCGCCGCGCGTGCGGACGCGCTCTTCGCGACGCCGCGCAAGCCGTGGTGCCCCGAGATCTTCTAGCGCGGCAGCCGTAGCTTGCGCAGCGCCGCCCGGGCGGCGATCGCGCCCGGGCCGCCGTGGACGCCGCCGCCCGGGATGCGCCGACGCGGAGCAGAGGTAGAGGCCGCTTGACGGGCGTCTCCGGGCGGCCGAGCCCGGGGATCGGACGGAAGACGAGCTGCTGGTGGAGCTGCGCCGTGCCGCCGTTGAGCCCGCCGCCGACGCAGGTTCTCGTCGGCGGCCTCCAGGTCGGCCGGCGTGGACACGTGCCGCTGCCGCATCAGCGCACGGAAGCCGGGCGCGAGCGCCTCGACGCGCTGCCTCCATCCGCTCCGCGAGCGTCGCCGGGATCGTGCGCCGCTGCGGCAGGTGCGTGTACGCCCAGGCGACCTCCTTGCCGCTCGGGCGCACGGCTCGGATCGGCCATCGCGTACTGGCCGAGACGAGGAACGGATCCGCGGGCGCGAGGCCGCGCGCGAGCTCGCGCCGGCGTCACGCGTCAGCTCGTCGACCCGACTCGGCCACGTGGACGACCGCCGCGCGCCGGGCCGGTCGCCGCCCACGGGATCGGCCCGTCGAGCGCCCAGTCGACCTTGAAGGTGGCCGGGTCGAGCTCGAACCGCGCGATCGCGCGCAGCACGCGCGCCGGCACGTGCTCGCGGCGCGAGCAGGTCGAGGTAGAGCGCCACGCGCGTGCGACGTCGGCGAGCACCGCCCGCCGGGCCCCGACCTCCCCGGCCGTCGCCGTGCGCACCGCCGACCGCGCGGCCGCGGCGCACGACGATCCGTCCACGCGCGCGCCGCAGGTCACGCGGCCGCCCCGCGCCTCGAGCCGCCGCACGAGCGCGTCGGTGAGCCGGCCCGCGCCGCCCTCGGGCACGGGATAGCCGACGTTCTGGCCGAGCGCAGCAGAGCAGCCAGCCGAAGAAGCCGCCGAGCGGCCGACTCGGGAGCAGGTCGGCGTGGAGCGCGTTGCCGGCGAGCAGGCGGCGCCCGCCGGCGCCGGCGAAGTGCTCGTCGCCGATGCGCCGCACGGGGAGGAGCGCGAAGCGCGCGAACTCGGGCAGGTCGCCCGCAGCCGAGCGCGAGCCGCAGCGCCGGCGCGCACCGGCGGGAACGGGCGTCGACCAGCGCGTGGAGGAGCGGCTCGCCGACGCGCTCGCCACAGGCGAAGAGCTCGCGCCAGGCGTCGCCGTCGCCCGGCGCGAAGGCGTCGAGCGAGGCGCGCGTCTCGTCGAGGTCGCGCGAGAGCACGGCGCAGCGTGCCGTCCGCGGCGGGATGCGCGAGCACGAGCGGGCCGTGGCCCAGCGCAGGCCGTACCGCTCGAGCTCGAGCCCGCGCATCGCCGGCGAGGCGGCGGCGAGCGGGTAGAAGGAGCTGAAGTCGTCGTCGACGAAGCCCGGCTCGACGCTCGGCGCTCTTGACCGCGCCGCCGGGCTCGGGCCTGCGCCTCGAGCACCTCGACCCTCCAGCCGGCGTCGGCGAGGAGGTTGGCGGCGACGAGCCCGTTCGGCCCCGCGCCGATCACGACCGCGTCGGGCATGGGGCATCCCTAGCCCACCGTCGACAGCGGCAAACCGCTACCCTCCGCCGTCGATGCGGCTTCTCCTGGGGGCGCTCTGCGCCTCGTTCGTCATCTTTGGCCCGGTCCAGAGCGCACACGCGGTTCCGGACGGCCCCCTCCGCCCGTACCTCGAGCACCTCGAGCCGTTCGCGCTGGCGTGGCCCGCCGACGGCACCGTCACGGACGGCTTCGGGCAGCGGTGGGGCAGGCAGCACCTCGGTCTGGACATCGGGATCCTGCGCTCGCTCGACGTCCGCTCCGCCGCTGCCGGCACCGTCACCGAGGTCGGCTATCTCCCGGGATTCGAGGGCTACGGGAACGTGGTCCTCGTGGACGTCGGCGACGGGTACTCGACGCTCTACGCCCACCTGGCCTCCCCGAGGGCGACTGTCGGCGAGTGGCTGGACGCGGGCGAACCGGTCGGAGTCGCTGGCTGCACGGGCTCGTGCACCGGCACGCATCTGCATTTCGAGCTCCGCCAAAACGGCGTGCCGATCGACCCCGCGGCGTATCTGACCAGCGCCTACCTGGGCTGATCTCCCCCGATCGGGTGAGGAAACGGGCCGCGGGCGGGCCTACCTTGCGGGCTTCCCATGACACGCACGCTCCTCTTGCGGAGCGCGCTCGTCGTCTCATTTCTCGCCGCCCTCTTCGCCGCCCCGACGGCTTCGGCACGCCCTGACGACTCCGCGCGTCTCCAGATGACCTGGCCCGCCCACGGCACCATCACCGCCCACTTCGGCGAGTGGCGCGGCGACCACCGCCACGACGGCATCGACATCGGCATGCTGCGCACGCTGCAGCTGCGCTCGGTCTCGTCCGGTGTCGTCCGCCAGACGGGCTACGCGGGCGCCTACGAGGGCTACGGCCAGATCGTCGTGCTCGACCTGCCCGGCCCGTACACGGCGCTGTACGCGCATCTCTCCCACGTCGGGGTGACCGCCGGCGAGCGCGTCCACAGCGGCGAGCTCCTGGGTCGCGCCGGCTGCACGGGCAGCTGCTCGGGCACGCACCTGCACTTCGAAGTCCTCCGCCGCGGCGTCCCGATCAACCCTCTGCGCTTCCTCGGCTAGAATCCGAACCCCAAGGGCGGTTAGCTCAGTTGGGAGAGCACCAGCTCGACAAGCTGGGGGTCACTGGTTCGAGCCCAGTACCGCCCATTTCACATCGCTCGGCTGCGCGGAAACGGCTTGAAACCGTGGGTCAGGCAGGCCGTAGAGGTCGGGGGAGCGCGGATGGTTCCCCCACCGGTTCCCCCATGGGATTGCGGCGAGGCGCGAAACCCGGCGGCATCAGGCGTGCGCTGGCTTGCGCAGGAGGTATGCGTAGTAGTTGCTGGCGCCGAAGAAGAGGCCCGACTCTGATGCCTTCAGCAAGCGCTCGGCCCATGCGCTCGCGTCGGCTGCGGTCATGGCGCCCGCCGTGGGCATGAGCTTGCGGAAGGACTCGATCGCAGGCAGCCAGAAGTCACCCTTGCCCACCTCGGCGAGGACGTAAGGGAACGACGCAACGAGTTCCAGCTCGGCGTCACGGGCGAGGACAGGCATGTGGCGCATGACGCGCGGATTGGTGACGATCGCGGCGATGAGAGCTTCGTCGTCACGTTTTCCCTGATCGGGATCGGGGTGGCCGAAGGTCAGTGACGCATAGTCGCCGTCGAAGATCCCGATTGAACCGCCGGGCTTGGCGATGCGGGCAATCTCGGCCAGCACGGCAGCGGGGCGCTCGACGTGGCTGATCAGCGTGTGCGCGACTACCGCATCGAACTCGCCGTCGCCAAGATCGAGGCTTTCCGTATCGCCGACACGGAAGTCGATACGACCTGCGAGCTTCTCATCGCCCGCGAGCTGCCTGGCCGCACCGACGAGAAATGGGCTGCGGTCGATGCCGGTGACGTGCCCGGAAAACCCTGACCGACGGGCGATGCGACGCGACGCGACACCGGTGCCGCAGCCAAGGTCGACGATCGCCCCGGCGTCGTCGATGCCCATGGCATCGAGATACTCGTCCATCATGCGCACGAAGACTGGGTGCTGGCCGCGTACCTCGAGGCGCGTCGCGATCGCGTCGAGTACGGCGTCGTCCAGCGTGTGGGTCACACGATAGGGGTCGATGCTCGTCATGGCTTCCTCCCGTTGAAGTCGGCCGGGAATCTCGACAGACTACGCCGAGGTCAACAAGTAGGGCGACGTGCCCCTCAATACGCAGCAGCCACGGAAGTACGCGCGCCGGCGACGCTAGGCCAACTGCGTCGTCGTGGTGAGCAGCGGCGCGAAGGTGAGGTCGGGCCGAGCAGTCCGCCATGCGGCGATGGCGAGCTCCTCGGCCTCGCCGCGTCGGCGGCCTCGACGACGTCCTCGGTCGAGCCGACGCAGGCACCGCGCCGGCGCATCTCAAGGATGACGACGAACTTCACGCGCGGGCCGTGCGGGGCGCATCGCGCGAAGCTTGAACGTTTCCTTGCCGACGCGAACGAAGGCGCTGTCGGCCGCTTGATCTGAGTAGCTCGGCGACGCGTCGGTGTAACGCGCCGGTCTGAACCCTGGGCACGCCGACGGGTTAGCGGTGCGACGGCCGCGCCTCGAGCTTGCTCGGGCGCGGCCGTACAAGAACCGGCGTTAACTCCCGAACGGGACCGCGACGAGACGCCGTGTCGAGACGCCGGCGAGATCCCCGTTCGTCTCACCCGGCTTGGTCGCGCGGATGAAGAGCGTCAGCTGCTGCTGCTGGCTGCTCGCGGGGAAGTTCGCGTCGCGGCGGAAGACCAGGGTCGCGGTGCCGTCGTCCCCGGTGAGCTCCTCCGCCGGGATGGTGAACTGGTTGTACGGCACTGCGGTCACGTAGACGCTCGCGCCTTTGATGTTGACGCTGCAGGTACTCCCGACGCGTACCTTCATCGTGAAGGTCTGCGTCTGCTCGTTGATCGGTCCGGACAGCACGTCGAACGCTTCGATCTGGGTCCGCGCGGGCGGCGCGAGATCAGCGATCGGCGCAGTCTTCAGGCTCTTGTTGGTCGGACAGCCGTTAGGGCCGGGTGCCGCCGTCGCGGCGATGCCCACCGCAGCCACGACCGCCAGCGTAAGTGCTGTGACGACACCGGTCACGAGACGTCTAGCGATGCCGGCGTGTCGCAACCGTGGATGCCAAGGAAATCGTTCCATGGTGCCCCCTTAGTTGTTGACCATTCCTTTCGCCGCCGTTAGCTCTTCGCCGGTCGGCGAGCAACGCCTTCCCGGACCTTGCCAAGCGTACGGTGCCGCTGCTCCCGGTCCTACGGCGCGAACTCGTCGAGCACCGGTCGCGGCAAGCGGCACGGAATCTCGCGCTCGTCCGTGCCGACGCGCTCGTGTTCACGACCGCTCGCGGCAAGCCTCAGTCACGCGGCAACGCGCTTCGAGCCGTGCACACCGCCGCCGGCGCGGCCGGCCTGCACGACCTTCGGCATTCGCTCGTCGCGATCGCGTTCGAGCGCGAGCTCACACCGCCCGAAATCGCCGAGCTCGCCCGCACGCGAACGCGAAAGTCACGCTCACGCGGTCGAGCTCGCGTCCGAGGTGGGCTGCGCCGCGGCGGCCCGGGTGTCGGGCGAGCGAACGTCGACCGCGAGCCCGCCGCCGGTCTGAAGGGTGACCGCCGCCTGCTGTGTGTCCGGCGAGCGTCCGTCGACGGCTGCGGCAGCCTGCGCGGCGAGCATCGAAACCGAGCCGGCGAGGACGAGTGCCGCTGCGATCCGCCGAAGGTGGTGAGCGTTGCCGTTCATGGTGCCTCCTTCTGAGCGACCGCTCTGCGCGGTCGATGTGCACATCCGACACGGAGGCGGCTAAGGGGCACCTAACGCCGGGTTAAGGCCGACCTACGGCTCGCGGGATCAGGTGGTGGACGGACGATACGACGGCCGCGTCTATGAGCCTGAGAACTGGGACCAGGCGATCACGGTTTCCTGATTGTTTTTGACCCTTTCGGGTCAGGCGGCAAGGCGTGTCGTGACCGATGATGTTCGCGGAAGCAAATCAGGCGCCGCCGCCGGGTGGCCCCGTCTCTACGCCCCGGCGAGCAGCGCCGTTTGGAGGTACTCAAGGATGTCCCGACGCGCACCCCGCGCCGCAATGCACGCCATCGTCGTCGCCCTCGCAACGCTCGTGCTCATGCTGGCGGGCGCGGTGCTCCCCGAGCCGGGAAGCGCGGCGGCCGACCCGCAGCGCCCGCACAAGGCGGCACGGAAGCACGCCTCCAAGAGGCACGTCACGAAGCGGGTGAGCCTCGGCCTGCGCGCCGCTCAGATCGCGAACCACCTCACCGGCGTCCCCTACCGCTGGGGCGGCGCGTCGCCGAGGGCCGGCTTCGACTGCTCTGGGCTCGTCCAGTACGTGTACGGCAAGGTCGGGATCCACCTTCCCCACTACGCCGCCAGCCAGTACGGCCACGGTCGCCGGATCTCGCGAGGCTCGCTGCGGGCCGGCGATCTGGTCTTCTTCTCCGGTCTGGGCCACGTCGGCATCTACGCCGGCAGCGGAAAGTTCATCCACGCTCCTCGGAGCGGCACGACCGTCCGCTGGTCGCGGCTCTCGTCGCACGGGAGCTACTACGGCGCCACGCGCGTCGTCGCAGCCTAGAGGAGCTGTGCTCGACCCAGATAATGGACTCGATCGTGTCATTCCCCTCCGTGTTCGCGACCGGCACGCTGGCCGCGTGAAGGTGGGCATCAAGCTCAGATTGCAAGGCATGGACGGCGGCGATCTTGGGATCGCTCATGCACCACCACCGGTCGAGCGAGGCGACGTACTCGCGCTCGCGGACGGGTCGATCTGGCGCGTGGTCAACCTGATCGACCTCGACTCCCTCGGCAACATCACCCGCGTGATCGACATGCTCTGCATGGTCGAACCCGCCTAACGCCTACGGGCCTGCCGGCCTCAAGGAGCGCGAGCATGCCGCCAGAGACGGCCCCTGCGTCGATCAGTGGGGTGCGAAGGGCCGGGCGGCGGCGACGGCTTCGAGTCGGGAGTTGACGCCGAGAGCCCGGAAGAGACGGCGGATGTGGTTCTTGACTGTTTCGGTGCTCAGGTGGAGCTCGGCCGCTATCTGCTTCGTCGACCGGCCCTGCTCCAGAAGACGAAGCACCTCGACCTGGCGGGGGGTGAGATGCGGGGGCGGTGGCGCCGTGAGCCTGTCGTCGGCCCGTTCCTCCAACAGCCCGAAGACGCCGACCACGCGTTCACCGCTCTTGAGCGGCACCGCGCTGATCTCGACGGCCACCCGCTCCCCGGCGGTCGAAAGTAAGACGCCGGGCGCATCCGTGGCCGCGGCGGTGCCAAGCACCTTCTGGGTGAACAGATCGCGGGCGCGGCGGCTGTCCTCTGGTGCGACGACGGAGGTGAACTGGCGACCGCGTACGTCGCCGAGAAGCCGCTCGGCCGCCGGATTGATCCATCGGATGATTCCCGATGTGTCGAGGACGTAGCTCGGGACGCCGACGCCCTCCAGAGCCTGCTCGACATCGCCGCCGACATTCAGGCCAGTGGTCATCACGGAAGTATGGCCGAGCCGCGTGCCAGAGCATCCCCCGTGAGCAGCACGAGGCTCATCGCGGTGCTGCTTACCGGAGTCCGTGGCATGGGACGACTACCACGCGCGACGAGGCGGTGTCCCGTGTTGGCCGCGATGATCGGGTCGATTCGAATCACTCGAGCCCACTGAGGCCTTGAAGGAAGAGCCAAACGAGCACCACGAAGGTCGCGATGGCCGTAAGTGCGACAGCCGGCCAAGGACGGAGGAACAAGCGGAATACCCGGTACGCCGTCAGAAGCGACGCGACGACCACCAACCGCTGGAGCAGCCACCAGCCATCGAGGCCGCGAGCTCGATAACCGTGCTCGCCACCGAGGAGTTCCCAGCCCGGCTCACGGGCTTCCGGCGACCGGCGTGCGTCTGCCTTCAACTCGTCGATGGCCGGCTGGAGCAACAGGCCGCCGTTCGGCTCCTCATAGCCGATCACACCGTCGCCCTCCGCCCAGACGACCGCGTCGTTCACGCTCAGCACCGCTCGCAACGACAGAAGTGCGACTGCGCAGGCCAGGAGCACCAGGACTGGTCTGTTGCCCCAGAGCAGCGCCGTCACGCTCGTCGCGAGGAGCACCAGCGCAGCAGCGAGCATGAGCAGTGACCACGGCCTCAGGTCGGTCAGAGGAGTCAATTGACGCTCGTAGTCGAAGGTGCGCTGGTCGTTACCAGCTCCGATGGAGGCGCCGAGGCCGATCTCGAACGCCGGGCGGGCACAGGCAACAACTGCGGCGATCGCCGCAGCACCGATCGCCGCCCACGAGAGGACGCCGCGGTCCGGGAGCCTTCTGAAGGCCAAGCTCATTGTTGGGCTCAAAGACATGGTGTGTTCATGTCCACTTCGGGCGTGCCCGCAAGCCGACGACCCCGAGCGAACTCCGCATGGGACGATGACGCTCATCCGTCCGACCGTCATGACGCGGATCGGGCAGACTCCCATGCGCTCTGGCGATCGGGACGCTGCGCTGCTTCGTGATTGACGTCGAAGACCTCGAGGTCGGCGCAGCGTTCTGGTCCGAGGTGACGGGGATTCCACCGATCTCGTCCGCCTGGCCCGACCGCTTCGCCTATCTCGGCCACGAGGACGAGAAGACCTGGAAGCACGAGATCATCCTCCACCGCGTCCCGACGGCGAAGAGGTCGGACTCCGGCGCGGTCGATGCGTCACGGCGGCGCGATCCGGCGGCGAACCGCGCGCACATCGACATCACCGTCGACGACGTCGACGCCGCGATCGCGGAGATCGAAACGATCGGCGGCCGGCTGAAGTACCCGCCGACGGTGTACCCCGTGCCGCACGCGTACGAAGGCGCCCGGCCGCTGATCGACTGGGCGGTGATGCAGGACCCGTTCGGCAACGAGTTCTGCCTCGTCCGCGAGCTCACACGCCCCGAGCGCGAGGCCCTGGCGGTCGCGGCGGAGCAGGGCCCGGCCGAGGACGCGCACTGGCGCGCCGTCGCCCGCAACGCAGCTTCTATAGGTCACGCCGAGGCCAGGCCGCGCGTCATTCTGACTGTTCGTCAGAATGGGGCATGGCCTCCTACACCGTCAACGAGCGTGCTGTTCGACGGGCTCGTCGGGCCATCGAAGCTCGCCAGTATGTCCTCGACAGCGACTGGGGAGACGTTCAGCCCACCGCCGCCGACGAGAACGACTTCCTGGAGAAGCACTCATGGGAAGAGTACGGCGAGTGGCATCTTGGCCTGACAGCTGGGGCGGCCGACGACACGAAAGCCAGATACGCATTTGTCTACGGCGACTTCCGCCGGATCCACCGCAGTGGCCTGATCGCCTGCGTCTACCGGGCCGCGGAGTGGCGTCACAAGCAGGTCGAGCTCGAGGCTCACGCGTTGCTTCAGCTTCTCGACAAGACGAGCGCCTGACTTCAGCGGGGCCCAGCTCCGGGTTGCGGCTACCGAGGTCCGAACTCGCGGCTGGCGCACTCCGGGCAGTAGAAAGCGAGTCTCGGCGGCTCGTCGGTCTCGGGGTCGTCCGCGCGGTAAGCCCGCCAGCCCCGCGCTGACACGCTGCTGACGCGGGGGCACTCAGCGCATGGGAGCACATGCACGTCGCCGGTCGTGGAGGGGTCGCTCGCCATCCCCTCCATGATTGCGTTCGCTCGGCGTTCCCGTACTGCCCAAAAGGGCGGGTTACCGGCTCAGATCGGTCAGTACCTGCGGTGCAACTAGCGTCTTCTCACGTCATGCCCCCGTGGGCGAGCTCGATCGAGAGCGATGACTTGGAATTCTGCTGTCGAGGGGTTCGGAACGCCGAACCGGGCGTTCGGAAGGTACAGCCGGCGACCCAACCGGTCGATGGTCGTCGGCACAGAGAACGCCGGGTGGGTCAAGTGCCGAACCACGGTCCCCGACTCGAGGTCGTGGGCCAGTCGGATCACGGCGACGCGGTTGAGCTGATTCTGGACGACGTAGAGCGTCCTGCCCTCTAGCAGCAAGCCGTCGCCGTTCATCACGTCGCCGCCGCTGAGTTCGATCCGGTCGGCCACGCCCGTTTTCGGGTCGATCGCGAACAGCGACGCGGTGTTGGTCTGAACCGCGATCAGCGTCTTTCCGTTGGCGGTGGCCTCGATCCCGTTCAGGTTGAAGCCGGGCTGGTGCACGTAGTCGCCGGAGAGCGCAATCGTCTCGATTTCGGTGGCAGCCGGCAGGGCGCCATGGCGTCCGAGCGGCAGCCGATAGAGCCACGGACGCTGGGAATCGGTGAAGTAGACCGCGGCTTTCGTCAGCACGGCGTCGTTGATGAACCTCGGCGCTGCGGGATCAAGCAGGTACTCGGCCAGCGGAGCGCCACTCTCGGCGTTGTAGACATACGCTGCGCCGGTTCCTCCGCCGGCGACGAACAAACGCTCTCCACGGCGGTCGTACTCGAGGCCGGTTGCCGATCGTCCTGGCGCCGGCTGCACGAGCGTGAAGCTGTCGCCGGTGCGCGCGTCGATCTGACGGACAGCTCCCGTCGGGATCGACCCGACGTAGAGAGTGTGGTGCCGGCCGGACTCAATGCCTTCCGGCTGCCAGCCGTTCGGCAGTGGAATCACGTCGGGATAGGACTTGGCCGCCGCGGCCGCAACGATGCTTAGTGCTACGGCGCCGACGAGGGCGGTCAGGCGAGTGCGAGTCATTGGATCTCCTCCGTCGAAGGTGAACTCGGCTGTGACGTAGCGGACTTTCCTCAGCGGCCCGCCGGGTCGAACGGCTTCTGCTCCAGCCAGTCGTCCGGAATGCTTTCCGGAAGCTCCTCAGTGTCGGTCTCGTTCGGGGGCGCAGTCTCCGGCGCCTCGTCGTTGGACTCGGACTGGGACTCGGAGTCGGGCTCGCTCATCGCACCAGCACCGTCTTCTTCATCCCGAGCGTAGCGTGGCCCGGGACGGTGCAGAGATACGTGTAGCGAACGCCCTTCTTGAGCGTCACGGTGATCGTCTGGCGCTGGCCGGGGTTCAGGATCCGGGTCTTCCAAGACTTGGCCTTGTTGCCAATCTTGAAGTCGTGCGTCGCCTGGCCACGATTGATGACGGTCAGCGTCTGCTTCCCGGCCTTCAACTGCAGGGGAAGAAGCTTGTATTTGAAGTCGAGCGCCGTGACCGTGTACTTCGCGCTGCTGGTGCCAAACGCCACGGGAGCAAGCGCGGCGAGCGCGACCGCGAGCACGAGCGGTAACCCCCCGAGGACGAACCACCGACGTCGCATCATGACCACCCCTCAGTTCGTTGACGATCCGAATCTATCTGCTTTTCAAGACATTGCAACATCTGTGTCAAGTGTACTAAGGTCGACTTTCACCCAGTGATCGGAGGATCATGGATTGCTCAGGGGAGGACAAGGCCCCTTCTACGCCTCTCTCGCGTAGTGAACTCCTCAAGCGGGCGGGCGTGGCAGGGGCGGCCGCAGCCGTACCGGCAGCGCTAGCCCCCGATGCGGCGCAGGCAAAGGCGGAGCTCGCTGAGCTCAAGCAGATGAAAGCGCTCTCGCCGAGCGACGCGGCGACGATCGCCGCCTTTTGCGAGCGCCTGATTCCATCGGACAAGACGGGTCCTGGAGCAAGAGAGGCGAACGTCGTTCGCTACATCGACCGGGCTCTGGCAGGTGATCTGAGAGCTTTCAGGCCGGCGTATGTGGCAGCGATCGCCGCGATCAACTCCTACTCTCGGTCCAGACACGGCGCCGCGTTTGCAGCGCTCTCGCCGGACAAGCAGGACGCCGTGATGAACGACATGGACCTCAACCGGACGACGACGCAGGATCCGAGCGTCGAGCGTGCAGCCGGCGCGTCGACAGCGGATTTCCTTCCCAACGCCAAGGCCGTGTTCGAGATGATCCGGACGCACGCCATGCAGGGCATGTTCGGCGACCCGGAACATGGGGGCAACGTCAAGTTCGTGGGCTGGAAGCTGGTGCGCTTCCCAGGACCGCGGCTCGTGATCAGCGCGCGAGACCAGCGGCTGAACGTCGTCCCGAAGGCAGACCTCAAGTCAACGTATTCGATCCCGCTCTTCCGAACTGGCGCGAGGAGGAACTGACATGCCCGAGATGCTGCCGCCGGTAGACGTCGTCGTGGTGGGAACGGGTGCAGCCGGTGGGACGGCTGTGTGGCCGCTCGCCAACGCCGGGATGAAGGTCGTCGCCATCGAGGCCGGGCCCCGTGCAACCGTCAAGGACTACCCGTTCGACGAGATCAAGAACGACGTCCGGGACTCGTGGGGAAGATTCAAGGCGAACCATGAGGTTCCCACGACCCGGCCCAACTCGCGCGTGCCGGCCACACGCCCACTCGGCGCGGTGGGGCCGATGATGAATGCGGTCGGCGGCACGTCGATTCATTGGATGACCCAGAGTTGGCGGTTCTCGCCGTGGAACTTCAAGACGGCGTCGGAGTCGCGAAAGCGATACGGGCCGAACGCGATCCCGGCTGATTCGACCTCGATCGACTGGCCGTTCGACTACGCCGAGCTCGAGCCGTACTACGACAAGCACGAGTACCTCGTCGGGGTCTCGGGGCAGCACGGCAATCTCAAGGGTGTCCTCGACCAGCGTGGGAACATCTTCGAGGGGCCGCGCCGCCGCAAGTACCCGCTGCCGGCACTGCGTCGCAGCGGCTTCACGGACATGATGTCGAGCGCGGCAAAATCGCTGGGCTGGCACCCCTATCCAGGACCCGCGGGAATCCGATCTCAGGCGTACCGTGAGAAGGCCGGCTGCACGTACTGCGGATTCTGCGGCTGGACTGGTTGCTACACGGATGCAAAGGCGCAGACGAACGTCGACTACATCCCGCTCGCCGAAAAGACGAAGAACCTCAAGATCGTTCCGATGGCGAATGCGCTCAGCGTCGAGGTGAATGCGCAAGGCCTAGCGTCGGGCGTGCTCTACTTGATGGGCAATCGGGAGTACTTCCAGCCGGCGAAAGTCGTGCTGCTCGCGGGATACACCTACGAGAACGTCCGTCTCCTGCTGCTGTCGACGTCCGTTGCCTATCCGAACGGACTCTCGAACAATCACGGCCAGGTCGGGAAGCACTACATCGCCCACGGCCTCGGTTCGGCCGGCGCTACGGGCTGGTTCCCGGGCAAGCGTCTGAATCGCTACAGCGGCACGCTGGGCCAGTTCACCGCGGTCGACAACCTCGACGCCGACAACTTCGATCACACCGGCCTCGGTTTCATCGGGGGCGGCATGGCCAGTGCGACGATGGAGGCCAAGCCGATCGGAACCGCGAACTCCACCCCGCCGAGCGTCCCGCGCTGGGGCTCGGCTTGGAAGGAGTGGTTGGCCAAGAACGCCGACTCGGTGGCCGGTGTCGGGGCGCAACTCGAGGTTCTGTCCTACGAGGACAACTACCTCGACCTCGACCCAGGCGTCCGTGACCCGCTCGGTCGACCGGTGATCCGAATCACAAACGACTACCACGAGAACGAACGGCGCCTCTCCGACTACATCCAGAAGAAGAATGTGGAGTGGCTGAAGGCCGCCGGTGCGGCCGAAGTCTGGACCGCGGCACCGGGCGCGCGGTCGTTGAGCACGCACGCCTACGGCGGAACGAGGATGGGCGACGACCCGAACATCAACGTCGTCAACCGTTGGGGCATGTCGCACGAGGTACCGAACCTCGGCATTCTTGGTGGCTCAACGTTCCCGAGTTCGGCCGGCCGGAACCCGACTCAGACGATTCAGGCAACGGCATGGCGAACCGCCGATCACGTGGTGAAAACCTCCAAGTGAGCAGTTGGATTCAAGGCCGGGCGGAGGCCGTCCCCGCCCGGCCTCGTGCCATGAGGGGCGTGACTCGGAACCCCGTTTCCCCTCGTGCCATCTGCCCGCCGCAGCCCTAGCCATGGCCGTCACCGAGGTCATGCACAATCCGAACCAGGCGGATATCCCCGACCGCCAAGAACAGCGCATCCTCTCGCGGGGCGGCCCGTGCCTCGTCTGCGGCGAATGGATCGAGCCCGAGACGAAGGACGCGTACCGCTTGCTCGTCTCGAACCCGCCGCGCGAGGCCGAATACACGTGCCACGAAACGTGCTTCGAAGGTGTGAAGCACACCGCACTACCCAGCCCCAGCTGAACTGACGGCGCAGACCAGAGCGCGGACCCGTCGAAAGAAACGCGCTGAGGAGCGTTCCACCGGAGGACGTTGCGGGCGCTAGGTCACGGTCCCGGACCCCGACGAGGATCACGTGGAGGCTCAGGTCCCCGGGGGGCTGCGCCTCCACGTGGGACACCGAGGAACTGATCCGACAGATCGAGCCCGACTTGCCGAGCCCGGTTCGTCAGCGGGTGGTGCTCGCCTTCCGCTGCGCGGATTCCCCCGACGTCGACGCGACGTACGCGCGCGTCGTCGACGCCGGGTTCGAGGGGAAGGCGAAGCCCTGGGACGCGTTCTGGGGGCAGCGCTTCGCTTATCTGCGCGACCCGGACGGGAACACCGTCGCGCTGTTCGCGCCGCTCGGCTAGCCGCGCCGCCTCGCGCCTGGAACGAGCGGCGAGCTCAGACGAGCTCACGGGCGCGCGCCAGCAGCGCCGCCTCGGCAGACGTCTCGCGCTCCCGTGCAGCCTCGCTCCACGACTCGTTCGCCGCCAGGGTCGCATCGAGCCCCGCGAGCATCGCGCCCATCGCCGCTTCCGACGAGGAGCCGATCTGCAGGCGGGCTGCAGCGCACGCAGCAGGATCGAGCGCGGCACGCAGCGTCGCCTCGTCGAGCTCGACCGGCGCCCCGATCGCGGCCTCGGCAGCCGCAGACAGGCGCGCCGGCGTCAGCGCCGACGGAGGCTCTCCCGCCTCGACGAGGTCGCGGACGGCCCGTCCGACGACCTTGTGCGCGCTGCGGTAGTCGAGGCCGCCCTCGAGCGCGAGGACATCGGCGACGTCGGCCGCCGTGACGAAGCTCTCGCGTGCGACCTGCTCGAAGCGCGCCGGCCGCAACTCGATCCCGTTCAGCACGGACGCCGTGAGCCGCGCGATCGCGACCGCGTCGTCGAGCGCCCGTGGGACCGTGCCGTTCAGGAGGTGGAAGTGATCCGTACGAGCCGACCCGGTGTGCAGGGTCGCGAGTGCGGCAGCCAGGTCGCCGGCAGCCTGGCCGGCCTGTGTTCGGATCGCGGCGAGGGCGTACGGGTTCTTCTTCTGCGGCATCAGCGCGCTCGCGCGGCTGTGAGCATCGCCGAGCTCCACGAGCCCGAACTCCTGGCTCGCGTAGATCTCGAAGTCCTGGCCGAGCTGGCTCTGGTGCGTGGCCGCGATCGCGAGGGTCGCGAGGAGCTCGACGTAGACATCCGCCTGCCACGCCGCGTCCTTGGCATGCTCGATCATCCCGTCGCAGCCGAGCAGATCGGCGAGACGCGTTCGATCGAGCGCCCAGCGCGAGCCTGCGCTGCCACCGGCGCCGGCGACGCTCGCCCCGAGGGCCGTGTACGACGTGCGCACGCGATCGGCGTCCCGCAGCGCCGGATAGGCGTACGTCAGGAGCAGGTGCCCGACGGTGGTGGGCTGGGCCGGCTGCAGGTAGGTGTAGTCGGTCGCGAGCGCGTCTCGGGTCGCGCGGGCGTGTCGCGCGAGCGCGGCGGCCTGGTCGGTGAGCGCGTCGTGCAGCTCCCGCGCAGCTGCTCGCGCAGTCAGACGGAGCCCGACGCGAAAGGCCTCGCGGCGTGGACGCCCCGCGCTCAGCCATCCCGCCGCCGCATTGCCCACCCGCCGCTCGAGCTCGGCCTCGCGCGCGTTGAAGGCGTCGCCGAGCGACGGGTCCCACGGGAACTCGTCGCCGGGAATCGCGTGCAGCTCGAGCAGCCCTCGCACGAGTGCCCGCGCGTCGTCGCCGGCCAGGTCGCCGCCCTCGACCAGGGCGACTGCATGCGCAAGATCCGCGAGCGACAGGCCGCGGGCGAGCCGCGGGCCATGTGCGCTCTCGGCGGCGTAGGCGGCCGCCACGAGCTCGCCTGCAGCACCGCCCCGCAACCGCCCGCCTCGGCCGAGCTCCTCCGTCTCCGTCATGACACGGAGACTAACCGTCGACAAGTTCGGTGCCTCCTGCCGCAACGACAGAGCTTGGAGAGTGTTGTAAGGTTCGCCTTACAGACGATGTAAGGAGCTAGGAGGTGAGCGATCGTTGCGCGGCGTGATCGAATACCAGGGCGTCGAGCACGACGTCATCGTGAGCTGGAGCTGGGGCTCGGACGAGCCCTCCGGACGCCGCTGGTGGGCCGGCCTCTTCTCGGTCGAAAGCCCCGTCGATCCCGAGCTCGGGGACGCCAGGATCACGTTCGACGACGGCAAGGCGGGCGGGATCATCATCCGGCGCTTCAACCCGGGCACCCGGATGGGCGACTTCGACGGGATCGGGCCCGCCCCGAAGTGACGTCACCAGGCGCCGGCTCAGCCGCCGAGCGGACCCTGCTCCAACAGGATCTCGCGACCGTCACCGAGCCACTTCCTGGCCCGGTCGACGTTCGGCCCTGCCGGTGCGAGTGAGAGCGTCTCGAGCTGAAGCTCCGTCATGACGAGCAGCGCCCGGCGAGGATCGGGCTCTGTCAGCGCCTCCTCGATGCGTTCGGCCATGCGCTCGGGCTTGGCGCTCAGTGCAGCGACGCGATCCGCCAGCCGCTTCAGCGTCGGCTGCCAGACTCGGTTCAACGCGAACACGATGCGGGCGACGCGAGTGGCATCGTCGACCATCCACTCCAGCAGCGCGAGGCGTTCCCCCGGTCGCAGGAGCGTCAGCAGACCGGCGGCATGGAACCCGCCCCACTTGAGAGCGGCATCCTCGATTCGACCGTTGGCCAGTTCGTCGGGATAGTGGCGAAAGCGGTCCTGCCACCGCGCCAGCAAGCCCGAGGTTCGCAGGGCGGCGCCATGTGCGATCGCGTCGGCCGTCCCGGAGCCTCGCCGCTGAAGGCGGCGTCGATCGCGACCTCGGCGTGCGAACGCGACCACCAGATCAGCTCGACCGGCGCGCCCTCGCAGGTAGCCCGAGACACGCTTCGTCGGCCCGCCCTGCTGTCCCCACGTCCCGAGGCTCGTGAGCCCACAATTCGCGGCGAGCGAGAAGCACTCGCCAAGGTCGAGCTCCTCCTCCGTCACCACCAGCATCTCGATGTCCGAGATCTCGTCCGCGACCCCGCGGGACACACTCCCCGTGAGCACCACCTCCATGACCGTCGTCGGCAGCGCGTCCGCGATCGCCTGCGCGATCGAGCGCAACTCGACAGTCCGCGCGGTCGGCGTCACGCGTTCCAGCGCTAGGAGGGGGACAAGGCGCGTTCGAGGGCGGCAAGGTCGGTCGGCCCGCCGTGCGTCGGGAGCACGTGCTCGACCGGCAGTTCGAGCAGAGGGCGCAGCTGCTCGGCGATCTCCTCGCGCGTCACGCCGGGGCGGAGCCACCCCTCGTTGATCTCGAGGCCCTGGCCGAAGTCGACGAGCGTGTCGCCGGAGATCACTGCACGCTGGCTCTCGATCCAGAGCACGGTGTCGTTCGCCTTGTGCCCGCGGAACACGTCGGCGCCGAACGGCAGCCGGTCGCCGGGCGCGTACGGGCGCGCCTCGCCCTTCCCTTCGCGGAGCAGCCAGACGACGTCGGGGCTACCGTCGCCGGCCTGCTCGGCGGTGATGCCGTAGGTGTCCATGAGGTTCTGCGCGCTATCGGGGAGCGGGGTGTAGACCGGCACGCCGAGCCGCTGGACGAGGCTCTCCGCGTCGCGCTCGTGCCACGGCGCGGTGAGCACGATCGCCGTCTCGCGGCCGGTCGCGAGGTCTTCGAGCACGCTCGGCACGGCGAGCGGATCGAAGAGCAGCAGCCGCTCCCCGTCGTCGATCGCGTAGGACGAGACGTTCTGGCCCCACGGCTCGGTCGACTCCCACGCCGGGTGCGGTGCCTCCCAGTGCCACAGACCCCGACGCAACTCGCGCACGGCGCAATGCTACTGAAGGTACGAATAGCTGATGGCAAGGATGCACCTCGACGAGCTCGAGATCGATCACACGCTCGTGCGTCGGCTCCTCGACGAGCAGTTCCCGGAGTGGACCGACCTGCCGCTCCGCCTGATCGAGCCCGCCGGCACGGTCAACGCGATCTTCCGTCTCGGGGACGAGCTCTCGGTCGGCTCGCGCGACGTGGGGGGCCGACGGAGCCAGGCGGCAAGGAGTTCGACTGGTTGCCGAGGCTGGCGCCCATGCTCCCCGTCGAGATCCCCGTCCCGGTCGCGCAGGGGCACCCGACCGGCGACTACCCGTGGTTCTGGGACATCCAGACGTGGGTCGACGGCGAGACGGTGCCCGTCGAGGAGGTCGATTCGATTCAGGCGGCGCGCGACCTCGCGGCGTTGATCGCGGGTTACAGCAGGTGAGCCCGGCGGGCGCGCCGGCGGGACGCGGCATCCCATTGGCCGACCGGGACGAGGACATCCGGTACTGGCTGGCGAGGTTCGAGGGCGACCCCGCGGTGGCGGCGGAGTGGGAGCGTGCGCTCGCTGCACCGCCTTGGGGCGGCGCGCCCGTGTGGCACCACGGCGACCTCGATGTGCGCAACTGGCTCGTCCGCGACGGGCGGATCAGCGGGGTGATCGACTGGGGCGAGATGGGCGTCGGCGATCCGGCGTGTGACGTGATGGTCGCCTGGAAGCTGCATTCGCCGGAGGCGCGCGATGCGTTTCGCGAGGCGCTGCCGACGGATGACGCGACGTGGGAGCGGGCCAGCGGCTGGGTGCTGTCGCAGGCGGTCGCAGCGCTCGCGTACTACACCCCGGAGAACAACCCGACCCTCTACGGCGAAGCGGAGGCCTGGCTCGACCTGGTGTTGTCGGGTTGAAGCAACTCAGCTGAAGCCGAACAGTGGTGGGAGGAAGACCACGACCGCGGCGGCCCACAGGGCGAAGACCGGCAAGTAGGTGGTCTGCCAGCGTTCGAGCGTGTGGAGCCGGCTGCGTCCCTTGAGGAATCGGGCGGCGAGCCAGGCGGCCCCCGCCAGGTTCACGAGGAGGACGAGGTTGAGGCCGAGCGCTGCCGTTCGGTTCGGGCTGAACCCGAGGTCGCCGATCCGAGCGACCATCGCGCCGAGCACCATCACGTCGAGCACGAGGGCGCTGAGGACGGCGACCAGCTGGATGCCGTCCATCCAGCCAGGCGACTCCGACGGGTCCCGCGCGGACATCCCGTACAGGACGAGCGCGAGAACGACGACCAGCAGTGCGTCGAAGACGCTGACGAGGTCGCGGTCGAAGGCGTCGCCGAGCCCGGTCACGGCGTAGACGAGGGCGGCGCCGACGAGCATCACCGCGAACAGCGGCGTGAAGAGCATCGTCAGCACCGGCGCCATGTTCTCCACCACCCGTTGCTTCGACTCCACGAGCCACGCCGACACGATCACAGCGCCCGCCGCGCCCGACGGCACGACCCACTCGCCGATCTGGTCGACGTCGATACCCGTGGGCTCGAGGATGAGCGCGGTCAAGCCCATGAGCACGCCGCCCCCGAGCGCGATCAGCACGTAGTAGATGAACCATTCGCCGGTGAAGCGGACGAAGTCCATCCGCCGCTGGTGTGACCGGATCGTGGCGCCCATGTACGGGAAGGCGACGGCGAACCAGAGCACGACGGGCAGATGGAGCGCGACCAGCCCCTCGGTCGTCGAGTCCGCGTCCCACGGATAGAGGTTGACCGCGAGCGCGGCGAGCACGAACGGCACCGCGGTCAGCACCCACCCGCGGATGTCGAGCTGCCGTCGGTGCGCGAAGTACCCGGCGAGGAACGGCAGCACGAGCAGACCGGCGTTCCGGAACAGCCAGCTCGGTTCCTCGTCGGGGAAGTCGGCAGCGAGGCGTGCGATCTGGACGACGACGGCCGCGGCCACGGCGAACGCGAGTGTCTCGAGCCAGCCGGTGGGCTGATGCGACGGCTCGCCGCCTCCCGCGAGGAGCTGCTTCCAGAGCCGGCCGCTGTGCTCGCGGGCGAACTCCCGCGAGAGGCCGTCGACGTCGCCCAGCCGTTTCACGGCGATCAGGAAGCCCTCGTCGGCCGTGAGGCCGGCCGCGTTCAGCTCGGCGATCTCGTGGCGGAGATGATCTTCCAGCTCGTCGAGGTCGTGACCGTTGATGCCCGGCGCGCTCGCGACATAGGCCCGCCACTCTGCGATCTGTGACTCCACGCTCTCCATCACGTCTCGCCGAGAGCCGTCAGCAGCCCAACGGAGCCCGGCCAGACGTCATTCAGCGCCCGTGTGACCGCCAGCCACTGCCGATGCTGGTTCGCGAGTGCTGCTCGTCCGTCATCCGTGAGCATGTAGTACTGGCGACGCCGACCTTCCGGTGGCGTGCGCCACTCCGTTGTCACGTACCCGAGCCGACGGAGGCGATGGAGCAGCGGATAGAGCATCCCGTCGGTCCACTCGAGCTCGCCTCCGGAGAGTGCACGGACCCGCTTCAGGATGGCGTAGCCGTAGCTTTCTCCCTCCGCCAGAAGCGCGAGCACGAGCGGCGTCGCCGAAGCCGCCACCAGGTCCTTGTCGATGTGCATGCCCGCCTCCCTCCACAGCTCGAAGTACTACGCATAGAAGCACAAGGTACATAGATCTGCAAGGCACCACAGAAAAGGCCCTGGAAACGCGGCTTTTCATGGTCGAACGGCGGTGAGGCGCCGCAGCGAGGCGCGAACCGCGCCCGGGGCCTCGACCCACACGAAATGGCCCGCACCGTCGACCACGTCGACCCACGCGCCGGGGATCCGGTCCGCAGCGTCAGTCGAAGCCGCGAGTGGCATCGGGCTCCGCGAGCCGTGGACGAAGCCGACCGGCACGCGGATCCCCGGCAGTCCTGCTTCGAGCACCGGCAGCTCCGCGAGGATCGACTGCCCCATCTGCGCCGAGCGCTCGCTCGCCATCCGCAGCTGCGGCATCGGCGGCGCCTGGTCCGGGTCCGCGAAGTACGCAGGCCAGACGATGCGCATCTGTTCGAGCGCCAGCTCGTCGTCGGCGGCGCCCTCCGTCGTCAGGACGTCGAGCTCGCGCGCCCGCTCGCGCACGTCCGCGGGCGTCCGACGGTAGATCTCCTCGTCGAACTCCGGCCAGCGTCCGTCGCCCACCGACCCGAGTGGGTCGACGGCGAGCGCGCCGAACAGGCGCTCCGGCAAGGCCTCCGCGACGTGCAGAGCGAAATGCCCGCCCCACGAATGGCCAACGACCCACGCCTTGTCCCAACCGAGCGCGTCGAGCACGCGACGGGCGTCGTCCACGTCGGCCGCCACCGTGTACGGGCCTTCCGCCGCAGAGGGCGCGAGCCCTCGCTGCTGGTACCAGGCGACGTCGTTCTCCTGCGCGAGCTCGTCGGCGAGATCGCGCAGGTAGTCGAAGCCCAGCCCAGGCCCACCGTGCAGCAGGAGAACCGGCGGCCCGCTCCCGGCGCGACGGCCCACGATGCGCGGTCCGTCGTCGTGTGTCGTGAATTCCGTCCACGTCACGGGGTCGATCGTCTCACGCAGCCGCTGAGATAGCGAGAGCGCCGTCCGCCTCGGCCGCTTCACTTCGCGCTGATGATCTCCAAGGAAGCGCAGCGGGTGGAAGCGGCCCTGGCAGCACTGCTGAAGGAAGAGCCGGACGCCGTTCGCACCTACATCGTGGAAGTGCTCGAGGAGCGCCTGTGGCGCGGAGGCGAGGACCGCTCCCGTCCGACGGGGTTCAGATTCGTGCGCGGATCGCACGGTGGCACCTACGTCCGCGATCCGGCCGGCACCGATGTCCTTCCCGCCGGCGCTCAGCCTCCGCCCAAGCAGGCTCGTCGACGCGCTGCCTGACGCCGGTTACGAAGCGTGTGCGTCGTCGCCGAGCAATGCTCGTGCGGCGTCCAGATCGGAGGAGTGCACGAGGATCTCGCGTGGGCCGGCAGCCGTGAAGTCCTCGAGTGCCGCGTCGATCACGTCGGTCTCGCGGTAGCCGCACTCGATCCCGGCCGAGCGCAACAGACCGCAGACGATCTCGGCCTCGGGCTCGTCTGAGACCACTTTCAATACGACGGCATCCTCCATGGCCGCAGGGTACACCGGGCCTCAGCCCTCGAGCACGAGCGTGGCTTTGACCCCCTTGTAGTCGAACGCCTCGGAAAACCGGTCGAGCGGGACGCGCAGGCCGACGAGCTCCGGCAACACGTCGGGCCAGCGCTCCAGGGCTCGATCGAGAGAACCGACGGCGGCCACCCAGTCGACCCGGTTCGCGTTGACGCTGCCGAAGACGACACGGTTCTCGAGGATCGTGTCGACGCCGATGACGCGGCCTTCGAGCTCGACCGTGCGCCGACGCGGGTCGAGCCCGAGGAGGCAGGCGACGCCGCTTCGGCGAAGCATCCCGATGCTGTCCGCCATCACCTGCGCGTCTCCCGTCGCCTCGACGACGAGGTCGAACCCGCCGACCTCCTCGCGAAGCGCCGCCAGTGGTTCCGTCTCCGTCGAGACGTAGCGGGCTCCTGACGCGGTTACCAGTCGGGCCCGCGGATCGTCAGCTGGGCCACGCGCCGCCGTCCAGACGTCCAGCCCGCCGAGGCGGAGGAGGTAGGTCGAGAGCATGCCGATCGCGCCCGCGCCGATCACGAGCGCTCGCTGGAGCGCCCACGGCTGGCGGTTGCCGATCGCGCGGGCGTGCCGGATCGCCCGCTCGCAGATCGACGTCGGCTCGACCAGCACGCCGAGCCGGCCGAGCGAGTTCGGGATTCTGATCAGCTGCGTCGAGTCTTCCACGACGAGCTCCCGCGCAAAGCCGTGTAGGCGCGTGATGCCGCGCTCGCTGTAGTCGCCCGTGAGGCAGGAGTCGGGAGCGCCCTCTCTGCAGGCGAGGCAGTGCTCGCAGGAGCGGCGCACGATCGCCGTCACGAGCTCGCCGCGCGTGAACCCGAGCCCATCGCGCTCGACGACGCCGAGGAACTCGTGGCCGAGCACCAGCACGTCGTCACCCTCCGGCGCCACGCCGAAGAGCCCCTCGGAATCTCTCGGTCGGTGCCGCAGACACCGACCTCGAGCGTCCGCACTGCCACCTCTCCGTCCCGCGAGAGCATCGGGGGAACGTCGGCGACGCGCGTGCTGTGCGCCTCGCCGGGCCGGACGACGAGCGCCTGCATCAGGCTGACGCCGCCGGCTCGTGCATCGGTGCAGCGCCATTCATGCGAGCCTCCACCGCGTGGAGGTCGCGTTCCGCGTAGAGGCAAGACTGGGGGAGGGGCCACGCTGGGACGCGGCGACGCGACGGCTGCTCTGGGTCGACATCGAGGCGGGCGCCCTGCACCTCTTCGATCCCTCGCGCGAGGACGATCGGGCGATTCCGCTCGGCAATCGGGTCGGCGCCGCTGCGCCGACAGGGACCGGCGGCGTCCTCGTCGCGCTGGCCGATCGACTGGCCGTGGTCGACCTCGACGACGAGTCCGTGCGTACCTTGGTCGAGATCCCGCACGGCGCCGGACTGCGGTTGAACGACGGCGCCTGCGACCCCGCGGGGCGGTTCTGGGTCGGCAGCATGGCCCTCGACTACGCCACCGGCGCGGGCGCCCTCTACCGCTACTCGCACTCCGCTGGCCTCGAGCGCGTGCTCGACGCAGTGACGCTCTCGAACGGGCTCGGCTGGTCTCCCGACGGCGAAACCATGTACTACGTCGACTCGATGACCTACCGGATCGACCGGTTCGACTTCGACCCCTCGACCGGCGCCGTCTCGGACCGTCGGCCCTTCGTCGCGATCGAACGCGGCGCGGGAATCCCGGACGGGCTCGCGGTCGACCACGAGGGGGGCATCTGGGTGGCCCTCTGGGTCGCGGCGCGCTCCGCCGCTACTCGCCGGGCGGCGAGCTGGAGCGCGTGCTCGCCGTTCCGACCGACAACGTCACTGCGTGCTGCTTCGGCGGCGATGACGGCCGTTCGCTCTACATCACGACGGCCACGGTGGATCTCGAAGCGGACCAGCGACGCCGGCAGCCGCTGGCGGGCAGCGTCTTCGTCACCGAGGTCGATGTCTCGGGGCCGCCCGCGCAGCCGTTCGCCGGTTGAGCCGTTCACGTCGCGTGAGGGAGGAGGACGGCGCCCTCGGAGGCGGAGCCGACGAGTGCGCGGTAGCGCGCGAAGACCCCGCCCGCATACCGGAGCGGTGGCGGTTGCCAGTCGGCGAGACGCTCTGCGAGCTCGTCGTCACCGAGCGCCACGGCGAGCATCTCCGCATCGATGTCGATCGTGATCGTGTCGCCGTCCTGCACGACCGCGAGCGGTCCACCACGCGCGGCCTCGGGCGCGACGTGCCCCACCATCAGGCCGCGCGTGGCACCGGAGAAGCGCCCGTCTGTGACGAGCGCGACCGACTCGCCCAGCCCGGCGCCGACCACCGACGCGGTCACGCTCAGCATCTCCCGCATTCCCGGCCCGCCGGCAGGGCCCTCGTAGCGGACGACGAGCACGTCGCCCGACTGGACATGGCCGGATCGCACGGCGTCGGTGCACGCCTCCTCGCTCTCGAACACGCGCGCGGGACCCGTATGCACGCGGCGCTCCGTGCCGGCGAGCTTGACGAGGCTCCCCTCGGGCGCGAGGTTGCCGCTCAATGCGTAAAGCGCTCCGCTCGGCTTGAACGGCTGCTCGAGCGGCAGGAGCACCTCTCCGTCGGGTACAGCGGCGCCCGCAGTCGACTCCGCGAGCGTCGGCCCTGCGACCGTCGGCGCCGAGCCGTCGAGGTGGCCGCCTCGCACGAGCTCCCGGATCAACGCAGCGGTGCCGCCGACGCGGTGGAAGTCCTCCGCCATGAAGCGGCCTGAAGGGGCGAGACTCGCCAGCACCGGTGTCCGGCCCGCGACCCCGGCGAGGTCCGCGAGCGACAGCGGCGTGCCCGCCTCGCGCGCAATCGCGAGCAGGTGCAGGATCCCGTTGGTCGAGCCTCCGCTTCCGACGATCCCGGCCATCGCATTCAGGAGCGCCCGGCGGTCGAGGATTCGCCGCGCCGTGATCCCCTGCTCGACGAGCTGCACGGCGAGGCTTCCCGCGTGTGCCGCCGCCGCACCCTTCGCATCGTGCTCGTCGGCGGGGATCAGTCCGTCCCCGATCCGAGCCAGGCCGAGGCAGTCGAGCGCGACGGCCATCGTGTTGGCCGTGAAGTGGCCCGCGCAGGTGCCGGCGCCCGGACACGCGTGCTGCTCGAGCTCGTCGAGGTCGGCCCGCGGCATCAGCCCGCGTTCCTCGGCGCCGACGGCCTCCCAGACGTCCTGGATCGTGACATCGCGTTCGCGCCAGCGGCCCGCGCGCGTCGGCCCTCCGTAGAGAACGACAGCCGGCTTGTCGACCCGGGCCAGTGCCATCAACGCGGCCGGGGCGGTCTTGTCGCAGCCCACGAGGCAGACGAGGCCGTCGAAGTCGTGGGCGTGCACCATCAGCTCGATCGAGTCGGCGATCACCTCGCGCGAGATCAGCGAGGCGCGCATCCCCGGCGTCGCCTGCGACTGGTTGTCCGAGACGGCGATCGTGTTGAAGCCGAGCGGGACGCCGCCTGCGGCGGTCACGCCCTCGCTCACCCGGTCGGCGAGATCGCGCAGGTTCAGGTTGCACGGCATCGTGCCCGTCCAGGTGGAGGCCACGCCGATGATCGGGCCGCCGAGGCGCGCCGGGTCGATCCCCATCGCGCGGAAGTGGGCCCGCGCAGGGGCGCGCTCGGCGGCGGTGGCCAGCCCGGCCCGCGCCCGTCGGCGAAGCGCCTCCTGTTCCCGTGCCACGACGCGACTGTACGCCTGACCGCGCGGTGACGTGCCGCGTCGATCCGTGGTCTGCCTGGTCGGATGACGGCGACGGCTTGCTCTATGCCTCCGCCGGTGGCCTGATCGGGTTGCTCGTGCTCTTCGCCGGACTCTCTCTGCTCTTCACGAGCCGCTACCCCCGACCGCTCTACGACTTCGTCTCGGCCTGAACCGCTGGGTCTTCCGAGTGGTCGCCTACGCGGGCCTCATGACGGACACCTACCCGCCGTTTCGGCTCGATGCCGGAAGCACCGAGCCCCCCGCGGCAACGGGCAGCGACCCAGCCGTGTCACCCACTCCGGTGCCGACCGCCTAGCGCAGCGAAGGCCCGCCTGCGCTAGTGGGCGGGCCTTCGGACGCGCGTCAGCGCTTGCGCTTTTTGCGCCCGCTCGTGCTCTTGCGGGCAGGCCCGGCGGGCGGTTGCACCGCGTTGAGCTTGCGGCGGGCCGCGCGGTTCGGGGGCTCAGGCACGTCGGCCTGCTGGCCGGCGGCCTGCAGGTATGCGCGGCGCTCGCCCGGCGTCAGGCGGGCCAGCGCCCGCTGTGCCGCTTCCGGCGTCGTGGGTGTGCCGAACCGCTGGAGCTTTCGCATCGCACTCGCGAGCTCCGGGTTCTCCCGTTCGAGCGCGGCGTTCGACATGCGTGCGAACAGCCCCTTCAGGAACGGCACCTTCGCGAGGCCGACGACGATCGGACGCAGGTAGCGCCCGCCCGCGATCCGGCCCAGCAGCAGCAGCAGGCCGAAGAGCAGGAGCAGCGCGCCCAGCACGATGAATGGTGTCCAGATGAACCAGTTCACGGCCGGCCATCGTATCCGGCCGCGAAGGCGCTACGGCCGTCGAGGAAGAATCGCGGTCGCCGTGCTCGGATCGACGCCGGTCGGCGAGGCTGCGCGGAACGCGGCGTTCCCGCCCAACAGCGTCGGCACCGTCCAGCTCCAGGCGAGCGCGGTCACCGGTCCGAAGATCCGCAGCCGTGCTGTTGCAGCGAGCGACATCCAACGGGGTGCGATCACCGCGCTGCACGTCAGGCCTCGGAGCCTGCTCGCGTCCAGCTTCAGGGCGGGCTCGCTGCCGGCCGGGCCGAAGGGCGACAAGGGGGACAAAGGCGACAAGGGAGAGAAGGGCGACAAGGGCGAGAAGGGCGAGAAGGGCGAGGCCGGGCTCGCCCAGCATCAGTTCCTGCAGGGATCGTCGGTCAGCGTGGCGGCGAACGCCATTGGCTTCGCCAGCGTCTCGTGCCCTGCCGGGAAGCGCGTGCTGGGCGGCGGCGGGCACGTCGCGGGAGCGGCGGCCGGCGCCGGCTACCTCTGGCAGTCGATCCCGACGTCCGCCACCAGTTGGCGCGTCGCCTACAAGAACATGACCGGGGGCGGCGTGAGCATCTGGGCGTATGCGGTGTGCGCGACGGTGTCCCCGTGAGGCGCTGGCGCCCGGCCGCGCCCTCGCCCGCGGGTTCGGCGCCCTAGTCGGTCATGCGGAACGCGACCTCGTACTTCGCGACCGATGTTCGTTTGCCCGGGGTGTCTCCGGTCGGCATCGCGCTCAGTGCTGCATCGCCGCGCCGGTAGTCGTCCTCGTTCTCGAAGAAGACGACGACAAGCGACTTCTCGCCATCCGGGTCGTGAAGAACGACGATCTCCTTGGCAGGAACGTCCGCCGGCCGCTCGCTGCCCTCCATCTCGCGTTGCATCTCCGCCATCCGTTCGCTGCTGACGCCATCGAAGGTCACGACTCGTGCCAGCGCCATGAGAGGCCTCCTTGTCGAGAGTTCGACCGACTCTAACCCTCACCGTCGTCGATCGGCGCTTCCTCGTGCTCAGCGCTGGACGATCACCTTGCCGGTCATCTGGGGATGGAGCGCACAGAGATAGGCGTATGTGCCCGGACGGGTGAACGTGCGGCTGTAGCCGGCGCCGCGGCCGAGCAACTTCGAGTCGAAGGAGCCGTTCGGAGCGGTCGCGGTGTGCTGGGCGGGATCCTGGTTGCGCCAGCGCACCGTCGCGCCGACCTTGGCCCGCAAGAGGGCCGGCTTGAAGGCGAAGTTCTTGATCGCGACCGCGTTGGTCCGAGCCTTGGGCGGGGACACGAGGGGAGCGTCGGCGCGCACGGTGAGCGTGCCCACCATGCCCCTGTCGTCGTGATGGCTCACGAAGCACTCGATCTCGTAGACGCCCGGCTCGAGGTCGAGCGTCAGCCGCGCCGATTCGCCGGGCTCCAGGCGGTCGGTCTCGAGCTCCTGGTCGTCGTCGTCCCGCTCGCGGTGCTTGCCCGCGGCTTCGATCTCGAAGCCGTGCCTGGCCTGCCCCCTGTTCGTGATCACCAGCGTGACCCGTCCCGGCCGGATGGCCTTTGCCTCGAGACCGATGCTCCACTCGCCGAGAGCGACCTCGAGCCCTCCCGACCTGGGGTCGACCGCTGCCTCCCCCGCGGTACCCGCAGGGGCGGTCTGCGCGCTCGGCCCGGCGGTGGGCGCGGCGCCGACGGCGCTCGCTGCGGCCACGGCGACCGTCGTCGCCAGGGCGGCGGCAAGGATCGCCCCCTTCGTCTTCCTGTTCGTCCGGTCGATCATCGGTCTGCACCTCCGGTGTCGGTCTGGACGTTGTAGACCGGGCTGGTTTAGGAGCAGGTAAAGCGCGAGCCAAGAGTGGGTGCGAGCCGCGGTCGGCCGGGTCTTGGAGGCCGCATTTACGGGGGAATGACGGCGCTCGACGTGCGGTGTCTGACATGTTACATTCGTCACAACCAGTCTCGAGGACGGGGAGAGTCATGACGCATGACGATCGGCAGGCGAACGAGCCGCCGACTACTTCACGCCTTGGTCTCTTGAAGCGGGCCGGCGCGATCGGGGTGACTGCGGCCGCTGCAGGGGCACTCACACGCTCGACGCCGGCCGAGGTGATCGAGATGAGGACGGTGGATCGTGAGGGGGCGGTCACCCTCACCGCGGAGGAGATCGCGACGATCGAGGCGATCGTGGCGCGCTTGATCCCGACCGACGCGAATGGCCCGGGCGCCACGGAGGCGCGCGTCGGGCGCTACATCGACTGGGCGCTCGGGGGAGGTCTCGCGTTCTTCAAGGACGACTACACGCGTGGGCTCGCGCAGCACCAACGCGTACGCGACCTCGATTCACGGCGTCGCGTTCAGCCGCCTGACCGGTGCCCAGCAGGACGCCATCTTGACGAACATGCAGCGAAATACCGCGACCGGCTTTTCGCCCAACTCCCAGACGTTCTTCAACCTCATCCGCGGGCACGCGGTGGAGGGGATGTTCTGCGACCCGTTCCACGGCGGCAATGCCAATCTCGTCGGCTGGGACTTGATCGGGTATCCGGGTGTGAAGATCAGCGAGGTCACGCGCCGGGACCAGTCGCTCGACTATGCGCCGACGTCGACGCGGAAGACGGCGTACGACTTCGATCTGTTCAGGAAGCTCAAGTCGCGCGACCCGCAGCAGCAGCGCGCCGCGGCCGCCGTGAAGAGCACCGCGAAGTCCAAGCCGAAGAAGGAAGGGAGGCACTCCCATCATGGCCACTAGGTTGAAGGGCACAGACGTCGTGATGGTGGGAATGGGCGCCGCCGGCGGCCTCGCGTGTCTTCCGCTGGCCAACGCGGGCATCGAGATCATCGGAATCGAGGCTGGACCGCGCCTGACACCGCTCGACTACGCCCCGGACGAGGTACGCAGCAACCGGAACTGGATGGGCCGCCCGAAGGCGAACCGTGAGGTGCCGACCCGTCGTCTGCACGAGCCTTGTCGAGGCGACGCAGCCGCGCGGCTCCACGCATCCGATGATGAACGCGGTCGGCGGGACCACCATCCACTGGACGGGCCGGTACTGGCGCTACCTGCCGTGGAACTTCAAGACCCGGAGCGAGGCGATTCGTCGCTGGGGCCCCGGGTCCATTCCGCGCCGGGTCGACGGTCGCCGATTGGCCGATCAGCTACGAAGACCTCGAGCCGTACTACGACAAGGCCGAATACCTCCACGGCGTGTCGGGCAAGGCCGGCAACATTCGAGGCCGGATCGACCCGGTCGGCAACATCTTCGAAGGAGCGCGATCGCGTGAGTTCCCGAACCCGCCGCTCCGCGAGACGGGCTGGATGCAGCTGATGACGACTGCAGCCAAGGGCCTGGGGTGGCATCCATTCCGCGGCCCGGCCGGCATTCGATCCCGCGCGTACAAGGGGCTTCCGGCCTGTGAATACCACGGGTTCTGCACCGGCTACGGGTGTCACGCCGGCGCAAAGGCGAGCTCCGAGATCAACGGTATTCCGGAGGCGGAGAAGACGGGGAAGCTCAAGATCGTCACGAAGGCCTGGGTGACGCAGGTAGCCGTCGACGGAGAAGGCCGCGCCACCGGCGTCTTCTTCGTGAAGGACGACGTGGAGTACTTCCAGCCGGCCAAGGTCGTCGTGCTGAGCGCCTATACGTTCGAGAATGTTCGACTCCTACTGCTGTCGAAGTCGGCGGGTTTCCCGAACGGCCTCGCCAATAACAGCGGCCAGGTCGGAAAGCACTTCGCAACCCACAGCGGGATCGGAATGAACGGCCTCTTCCCGGGCCGGAAGCTCAACCTCTGGTACGGAACGGGGGCCCAGTGGGTCGACTGCGATGACTTCGAAGGCGGGGTCTACGACTCCAAGGGCGAATTCATCAGCTTCTCTGCCGTGCACAGCGGCGGCGGGGAGCGGAGACCGATCTCGTCCGCGAACGCAGCGCCACCGAGCATCCCGACCTGGGGGCCGGTCTGGAAGGACTGGATCCGCAGGAACGCGGGCTCCGTCGGCTCGCCGGCGAACCACATCGACGTGCTCTCCTACGAGCGCAACTACATCGACCTCGATCCGGTGGCAAAGGATCCGCTCGGGCGGCCCGTGGCTCGCATTACGTACAGCTTCGGCGCACACGAGGAGCGGGCGGCTGCCTTCTACCGCGCGCGCATGACCGAGTGGTTGAAAGCCGCCGGGGCCTCCGAGGTCTGGGGAGGCGCTTTCACGCCGAGCCCTGCCGCTTCGCACTCGTTCGGCGGAGCCCGCATGGGGAACGATCCGGCGACGAGCGTCGTTGACAAGTGGGGGTTCGCGCACGAGGTGCCCAACCTCGCGGTGCTCGGCGGTGCGACCTTCCCGACGACCGGCGGCCGCAATCCGACCGGCACGATCTGGGCAACCGCATGGCGGACTGCCGACCATCTGGCTAAGAACTGGAAATCGATAGCCGACTGACCCCCGATCCCGAACGAGGAGCAGTTGCGTGGAGAACAAGCGCGTCGCAGTGACGCTCGTGAACGGCCGATCGCATCTCGTGGACGTCCCCGAGACCGTCGCTTCCGAGGAAGCGGCCGCAGTCATTCGCGGCGAGCGGGCGGGAGCGGAGGTCGGCTGGACGGAAGGAGAGAGCGCCTGGTTGAGCTTCGGTGACGGCCAGGGATGGGTCGACCGGACGTCCATCGCCGAGATCATGCTGGTCGAGTATCTGCCGGACGAGCTGCCGTACGGTCATCAGATCTACGACTGAGCTCTGCCGGGTGACGGCGTCCAGTGACGAAGGGCCCGCGGTGCGGGCCCTTCGTTCAGAGCAAGACTTGTCGCGACGGCCGCGGAGCTAGGGCCGCTCGTCGGGATCGGCCGGCGCCGAGGCGCTGATCGGCTCGACCGGTGCTGGCGGCACCTCGTCGATGGCGAGGTCGTCGACTGCAACGTCCGCCTTGGAGTCGTTAGCGTCGGAGTCGCCGGAGAACATCGCCTTGATCTTGTCCATGAGTGACATGGGTGCTCCTTCCAGAGCGAGGGAGAAACGATCCTACTCACGGGCTCGGGCCCCCGCCGCAACGGAGGCCCGGCCTGCATCTATGCGCGGAACGCGGTCGTAGTCAAGAGCGGCGGACGACGAGCGTGGCCTGCATGCCGCGCGCGCGATGGTCTGCGAGCGAGCACCAGAGGCGGAACCGACCCGGCAGGAAGCGCGCTTCGAGCTCGCCGACCGCGCCCGGCCGGACCGTGCCGATCCGGTACGTGCGCGTGCCGCCGGTGCGGCGCAGGCGCAGGTCGTGCTCGTCCTCGCCGAAGTTCGCGAGCTCCACGATTGCGGGGCCGGCCTTGATCGACTGGCGCGAGAGCGAGTAGCGGAACTCGTCCGCGCCGACCTGCAGCCTGGCCGGAGCCGGGGCGACCGTCACGGCCACCGCGGCGACGAGCGCGGCGATCACTTCAGGATCTGCGGCCGCTTGAACGAGCGCGCCGACGGGATGATCGCCTCGGCGTCGGCGCCGAGCCAGTCCTCCAGGAGCGCCGAGTAGAGCCCGCGGAAGTCCGACGTCGCGCGGAGGTTGCCGTGGTCGTCGAGCTTCGCGAGGCCCGGGAACTCACCGATCATCGAGCCATGGACGCGGCTGCCGACGAGGAACCCGATCCCGGCGGCGCCGTGGTCGGTGCCGTTGGAGCCGTTCTCCTTCGCGCGCCGGCCGAACTCCGACCACACGTGCACGAGCACCCGGTCGGCGAGCCCGCGCGCCTCGAGGTCGCGCTGGAAGGCGAGCAGGCTCTCCGCGGTGAGCTTCAGCCCGTCCGCGAGCTCGCCCGGCTGGTCGTCGTGGGTGTCGTACATCCCGGGCGCCGTCAGCGCGACCGCCCGGACGGGCAGGCCGGCGCCCAGCATCGCAGCGAGCCCGGAGAGCCGCCGCGGGAAGTCCTCGTCCTCCGAGCTCGGGTACGCGACCGGGCTCGTGAAGCCGGGCTTGTCGTCCTTCGGCTTGAAGGGCAGGAGCTGCCTGCGCAGCTGGGCCGCCTGGCGGGCGGCGGCGGTCGCCTGCCGGAGCGCGGCGTCGCCGCCGGTCGGCAGGGCGCCGAGCGAGCCCATCGCCTCGAGCATGCGCTGCTCGACGTCGCCCCAGACGTTGCGCGTCCAGAAGTCGTAGCGATCCGGGCCGTCGATCGACGCGACGGGCACACGGGCCGTGGCGAGCGCCGGCTGGAGTCGGGACTCGAGCGACAGGCCCTGGAGCGGGTTGTCGGGCGAGCCGACGCGGTCGAGCCAACGGCCGAGCCACCCCGTGCGCAGGCTCTCGCTCGTCGCTCCGACCTCCCAGAAGTGGCGCGAGGTGAAGTGCGACTGGTCGGGCCCGGTGTAGCCGACGCCGGGCAGGACGCTCACCTTGCCCTCGCCGTGGAGGGTGGCGAGCGCTGCGAGCGACGGGTGCCAGCGGAGCCGCTCGTCCTCCGCGAACGCGGTGCCGTCCGAGGTGGGGAGGGCGAGCCTCGGGCGCAGGCGCCGGTAGAGGGGGTCGCCGTCGGGATAGAGCATGGAGAGCGAGTCGGCGCCGCCGTCGAGGAAGACGGAGACGAGCACTCGCTGCGGGCCTGCCGCCGCCGCGGCGGCGATCCCCTCCTCGAGTGCGCGCGGCAGCATCGACTGCCCGCCGTAGATCGCGAGCGCGAGCCCGGCGCTGCGCGCGAGGAAGCGACTGCGCGAGAGACCCGAGCCGGCGGGAACGGGCATGCCCGGCTCGATCGCCGGCAGGCCGCGGCCGGCCTCGGCGAGGCCGCGGCGGACGAGGTCGGTGCGGGAGAAGTCGGAGCAGCAGCGCGCCATGGTCAGCTCGTCTGCAGATCGGGGGACATGGCGACGAGCTGTCGCAGCGCGTTCGCGACGAGGACGGGGTAGGAGCGCTTCTTCCAGCTCTGGTTCGCGTCGCCCATCGCGCGGCGGGCGAAGGCGAGCAGCGCCCTATGCGTCTCGGGCCGGATCGTGGGGGAGCCCCAGAACGCGAGCGCGCTCTCCACGAGCGCCTCGGGCTGCGAGGGCACCGAGCCCGCCTGCTTGTCGGTCAGCGAGTAGGGGCTCGTGACGTAGTTCGCGACCCACCACCGGCCGCGGAAGGTGGCCGTGTCGAGCCAGCGCTCGTCGTCCCAGCCGGCGACGTTCGGCGGCATGAAGAGCCGCTGGCCGGCCATGCCGGCGAGCCAGGCCCAGTCGTTCGAGTCGATCCCGCGTCCGACCCCGCGCAGCAGGCCGGCGGTGTAGACGGCGGGTGGCTTCACCATCCGCGGGCCGGTGTAGAGCGCCGGGTGCATGAGGATCGCCTCCACCACCGGACGGACGGCGTGGCTCTTCCCGTACAGCTGGACGAGCGCTCGGCGCGTGGCGCCGTCGGGCGGCGTCGGCACGAAGTAGCCCCACAGCTTGTCGACGAAGAAGGCCGGATGGGCCCGGTGGGCGAGGCAGAGCTTGACGGCGTCCTGCCAGTCGAACGCGCCGCGCTTGCCGAAGATGCGCTTCCGGCCGGCGTCGTGGCGCTCGCGGTCGTAGTGGAAGTTGTGTGAGCCGACGCCGCTGCGCCAGTCGTTGTCCCAGCCGGTGAGCGCGCGGGCCTGCTCGCGGACGTCCCGCTCCGTGTAGCCGTTGCCGGCGCCGAGCGTGAAGAGCTCCATCAGCTCCCGGGCGTAGTTCTCGTTCGGCGACCACTTGGTGTTCTCGGTGCCCGAGAGCCAGAGGAGCATTGCCGGGTCCTTCGTGAGCTCGAGCAGCAGCGTGTCGAAGGAGCCCAGCGAGAGCCGGCGTAGCGTCGCGTTCTGCCTCAGCATCAGCTTCTGCGAGCCGACGCCGGCCAGCGAGGTGGCGAACCAGTCGTGCCACACGAGCGTCATCCGCTCGACGAGCGGACGCGACGTGCGCACCATGCGGTCGAGCCACCAGAGATGGTCGTGGCCCCAGGCGTCGGCCGGAGCGAGCGCGCGGCCCTTGGAGTCCCGTGCCGCCTTGCCCTTGAGGCGCTCGGCGCCCGGGCGGGTCAGCGAGTGGACGGCGGCTTCGAGGCCCTTCGCCGCGAGCCGGTCGGCTTCGCCCTTGCGCGGGCCGAAGCCGGCGCGCCACAGCAGGCGCTCGGCCTGCGCGCGCTTGAACGGTCCGGTGTAGGCGGCGGCGCCCATTCCCCGTTCAAGTATCGGCCGGAATGCGTTGCTCCTTTATTCCGAACGGGTGAAGCCTGCGGGCCGCGCCACCGACGCGGCCCGCAGCAGCATTACTTGGAGATCGTCTGGACGAGCTCGCCGGTGAGCGCGTCGTGGCCGATCTGCGCCACGTCGGCCTGGGCGAGGATCCCGACGAGCTTGCCGTCCTCCTCGCACACCGGCAGACGGCGGAGCTGGTGCTCGGCCATCAGGCGAGCCGCCTCTTCGACCCCCTGCTGCGGGTCGATCGTGACGACGTCCTTCGACGCGAGCTCACCGACCGGCGTGTCGACGGTCTTGCCCTCGCCGACGAGCCGGATCGCGAGGTCGCGGTCGGTGATCATCCCGACCAGCCGGTCGCCCTCGACGACCGGCAGCGAGCCGACGTCCTTCGACTTCATGAGGCGCGCCGCCTCCTGGGCGGTGGTGGCGGGCTCGACCGTTGCCGGGCTCGAGGTCATGGCCTCGCGGATCGTGTGCGTGGTGCTCTGCATTGGTTCCCCTCTCTGCTGTGTGGTCAGTCCGCTTGTGGGACGTCCTCGGCGTCGCCCTGCTCCTCTTCGGGATCGGGCACCGGCGAGCCCTCGAGCTCGTCGTTCCGGTCGTCCTCGCGGGGGTGGTCTTCGGGTGACTGAGTATCCTGAGTGGTCATGAAAGTGGTCCTGCCCGACTCGACCGAACTCGAACTTCCCGACGGCGCGACGGGGCTGGACGCCGCCCGCGCGATCGGCCCGAAGCTGGCCGAGCAGGCGGTGCTCGTGCGCACGAACGGCTCGGTGCAGGACGTCCGGCTGCCGCTCGCGGACGGGCAGCCGATCCAGTTCCTGACCACGCGCGACACCGACGACCCCGACGCGCTCTTCGTCCTGCGGCACTCGGCGGCGCACCTGCTGGCGGAGGCCGTACGCGCGTCTCTATCCCGGGCGTGAAGATCGCGATCGGCCCGCCGATCGAGAACGGCTTCTACTACGACTTCGAGTTCCCCGAGCCGATCCGCGAGGAGGATCTGGAGCGGATCGAGGCCGAGATCGGGCGTCTGCTCGCCGAGGGTCGCACCTGGGAGCGCGAGGAGATCACCGCCGCCGCAGGCCCGCCAGCGGTTCCTGGAGGAGAACGAGCCCTACAAGGTCGAGCTCGTCGAGACCGCCGAGGGCGCGATCTCCCTCTACAGCCAGGAGGGCTTCACCGACCTCTGCCGCGGCCCGCACCTGCAGGACTCGAAGCCGATCAAGGCGATCAAGCTCACGTCGCTCGCCGGGGCGTACTGGCGCGGCGACGAGCAGAACACGCAGCTGACGCGGATCTACGGCACGGCGTTCTACTCCCAGGCCGACCTCGACGCGTACCTCGAGCGGCTCGAGGAGGCGAAGGCGCGCGACCACCGCAAGCTCGGCCGCGAGCTCGACCTCTTCCACTTCGACGAGCACTCGCCGGGCTCGCCGTTCTGGCACCCGAAGGGGATGGTGCTCTTCAACGTGCTCGAGGACCTGCGCCGCCGCGAGAACGCGCGGCGCGGCTACCTCGAGGTGAAGACGCCGCTGATCTACGACAAGGCGCTCTGGGTCACGTCGGGCCACTGGGAGAAGTTCCGCGAGAACATGTTCCTGATCCCGCCGACGACGGGGACGAGGAGCACGTCTACGGCGATCAAGCCGATGAACTGCCCGGGCCACATGCTGCTCTTCGGCAGCACGCTCCGGAGCTACCGCGACCTGCCGCTGCGCTACGCCGAGGCTGCGCCGCTGCACCGCAACGAGCTGGCGGGCGCCCTCCACGGCCTCACGCGCGTGCGCTACGTGACGCAGGACGACGCGCACATCTTCTGCTCCCGAGAGCAGATCGACGCGGAGCTCGACGGCGCGCTCGAGTACCTCAAGCACCTCTACGGCCTCTTCGAGCATCGAGCCGCGTGCCGAGCTCTCGACGCGGCCCGACAACAAGCTCGGCTCGGACGAGGAGTGGGACTTCACCGAGGGCGAGCTCGTCCGGGCGCTCGACCGCCACGAGATCCCGTACTTCGTCGGCGCGGGGGAGGGGTCGTTCTACGGCCCGAAGATCGACCTCCACATCACCGACGCGCTCGGTCGCTCGTGGCAGCTCGGGACGATCCAGCTCGACGCGCAGATGCCGCGCCGGTTCGGCCTCACCTACATGGGCGCGGACAACGTGGAGCATCCGGTCGTTCGTCATCCACCGCGCCTTCTTCGGCTCGTTCGAGCGCTTCATCGGCATCCTCATCGAGCACTACGGCGGCGCCTTCCCGTTCTGGCTCGCGCCCGTGCAGGTGCGCCTGATCCCGGTCGGCGAGGGCCACCGCGATGCCGTGAACGCGCTCCGCGAGCGCGTCGAGGCGGAAGGGTTCCGCGTCGACGTCGACGAGCGCGACGAGACGCTCGGCAAGCGGATCCGCGACGCCGAGCTGCGAGAAGATCCCGTACATGGTCGTCTACGGCGACCGCGAGTCCGACGAGTCGCTCGCGGTTCGCGAGCACGGCGGCGGGCAGTCCACCAAGAGCCTCGACGCAACTTCTTGCCGACTTCCGCGCCGGTGTTGCTACGATCCGCCCTGAAAGCAGGAGCGGACCCTGCCCTCACCTTCCGGGCTCACGCTCGCGAGGGTTCAACCGAGTCGATCGGAAGAGAGATGTGGCCGCTGCTTGCAGCGGTTTTTGTCGTTCAAGAGAGAGGATCCAGATAGCTTGGTGAAGAGCCTTTGAGACCGCGGCGGCGCCCCGAAGACCGGCCCGTCCCACAGCCACAGGACCGGATCAACGAGCACATCCGCGTCCCGCAGGTGCGGCTCGTGGGGGAGGACGGCGAGCAGATCGGGATCAAGTCGACCGAAGAGGCCCGGGAGTACGCGTACTCGAAGGGGCTCGACCTGGTCGAGGTCGCGGCGCAGGCGGATCCGCCCGTCGCGCGGGTCATGGACTACGGCAAGTACCGCTACGAGCAGGAGCAGAAGGCGAAGCTCGCCCGAAAGCACCAGCAGCAGATCAACGTCAAGGAGATCAAGCTCAGGCCGAAGATCGGCATCCACGACTACGAGACGAAGAAGGGCCACGTCGTGCGCTTCCTCAACCAGCGCGCGAAGGTCAAGGTCACGATCATGTTCCGGGGGCGCGAGAACCTGCACCCCGAGCGCGGCCGCGACCTGCTGATGCGTCTCGCCGAGGAGATCAAGGACATCGCGGTGATCGAGTCGCCGCCGCTGCTCGACGGGCGCAACATGGTCATGCTGCTCGGCCCCACGAAGAACGCAGGAGTGACCACTGATGCCAAAGACGAAGACAGGGAGCGGAGCGAAGAAGCGCTTCAAGGTGACGGCCGGCGGGAAGCTGATGCGCCGGCAGGCGATGCAGAGCCACAACCTGGAGCACAAGTCGCCGAAGCGGAAGCGGAAGTTCGGCAAGGATCAACCCGTCTCCGCGACGGACGCGCCGCGGATCAAGCGCCTCCTGGGGCTGCGGTAATGCCGAGGGTCAAGCGATCGGTCCACGCGCGCAAGAAGCGCCGCAAGGTCCTCGGCCAGGCGAAGGGCTACTGGGGGCTCAAGAAGTCGAGCTACAAGTACGCGAAGGAGCAGGTCGAGCACTCGCTCGTCTACGCCTACCGCGACCGCAAGAACAAGAAGCGGACGTTCCGCCAGCTCTGGATCGTGCGGATCAACGCCGCCGCGCGGGCGAACGGGCTCTCGTACAACCAGTTCATCTCCGGCCTGCACAAGGCGGGGATCGAGCTCGACCGCAAGGTCCTCGCCGACCTCGCCGTCAACGACCCGGCCGCGTTCACGGCCGTCGCCGAGCAGGCGAAGGCGGCGCACGAGGCCGCAGCCGCCTAGCCGCGGCGCACTGAGCAAGCAGGCAGAGGTCTTCCGCCACCAGGCGGAGCATTGCGAAGGGCGCTCGCCGCTCTACGCCGACCTCTGCCGCCGCCTCGCCGACGACTCCGCGCGTTCCCGGCCTCGTCGGGGAGCTGACCTGGGACGCGCCGCTGCGGCTGCTCGGGGGCCTGCACGCGCTCGTCCTCGAGGGCCGCGCGAGCTGGGACGAGCTGGACGCTGCGCTCGCCGACGCCGACCTGCCGCCGCTCGCGCGGCGTGCGGTCCAGACGAACGAGGTGCGCCGCTCGTGGTCGCTCCTGCCCTGCTTCCTCGAGGTCGCGCGGCGGACGGGCGAGACGACGTTCGACCTGATCGAGCTCGGCTCGAGCGCCGGCCTCAACCTGCTCTGGGATCGCTACCGCTACCGGTACCAGGCGGGGAGCTGGGGGCCGGCGGACGCTCTGCTCGAGCTCGACGGCGAGGAGCGTGCACCGGTGCCGGCGGAGCTGCTCTCACTCGCTCCGCGTGTACGGAGGCGGGTCGGCGTCGATCTCGACCCGGTCGACGTGACGACCGACGAGGGCGCGCTGCGGCTGCGCTCGTTCGTCTGGCCCGAGCAGCGAGGGCCGGATGGAGCGGCTCGACCGTGCGATCGCGGCGTCGCGTCGCGAGCCCGCGCCGGTCGTGCGCGGCGATCTCGTCGAGACGCTGCCTCGGCTCCTCTCGGAGCGCGCTTCCGACGCCCTGACCGTCGTCTTCCAGACAGCCGTGCTCGGCTACCTCGACGACGACGGCTGGATGCGCGTGCGCGAGCTGCTCGCCGAGGCGGGACGCGGCGGCCGGCTCGCGCTCGTCTGGACCGCGCGACCGGCCGAGGACGTGCACGGCTACTGGGGCGTCTGGGTGCAGTCGTGGCCCGGCGGCGAGCCGCGAGGTCCTCGCCCACGCCGACTTCCACGGCGCCTGGCTCGAGTGGCTCGGATGATCACCTCCGCCGCGAACCCGACGCTCAAGCTCGTGCGCAAGCTGCTGGCGCAGAAGCGCAAGCGCGAGGAGCTCGGGCTCTTCGTTGCCGAGGGCGAAGACCTCGTCGACGCGGCCCGGGACGCGGGTATCGAGCCCACCGAGCTGCTCGTCGCCGGCGAGACGGTCGCGCCGGAGCTTCTCGCCGAGCTCTCGACGCTCGCGCATCCGGCGCGCGTCGTCGGCGTCTTCCGCACCCGGGATCTGCCGCGCGAGCAGCGCGACGTGACGCTCGCGCTCTGGCAGGTCGGCGATCCCGGCAACGTGGGCACCCTCCTGCGCACCGCCGACGCCTTCGGGGCCGCCGTGGCGCTCTCGGCCGGCTGCGCCGACCCGCTCGCGCCGAAGGCGCTGCGCGCCTCGGCCGGCGCGGTCTTCCGGGTTCCGCTCGTCGGCTTCGACGAGGCGCAGGGGCGACGCATCGCGCTGGTCGCCCACGGAGGCGCTCCGTTGCGCGAAGTCGACCTGGCGGGTCCTGTGGTCTTCCTGCTCGGCGCGGAGCGGGCGGGACTGCCGGACGAGCTGATCGCAGGGAGCGATCAGCTCGCGACGATCGAGCTTCCGGGTGCCGCGGAGTCGCTCAACGTGGCCGCGGCGGGGGCCGTCGCGCTCTACGAGCGAAATTGTCGCCAGGTCTGAAAATTCCACCTGTTCTTTCTCTCTTAACTGACGTAAGCTACTAAAAGATGGGCGCCGTCTCCGCCGTCGAGGATCCGCTGATCCAGCACGCCCTCCTGGGCGAGGCGGTCGACGACTGCCCCGCTGCGATCTTCGTGCTCGGAGAGGACCGCAAGTACGTCGCCGTCAACGCGTTCGCCTGCAAGCTGCTGGGCTACGACCGCAGCGAGCTGCTCGCACTCGACCCCGGTGAGGTCGGGCTCGAGCCGGACTTCGTCGCCCATGTCGCCGACCTGAACCGGGACGGCATCAGCCGCGGGCAGGCCCAGCTCCAGACGAAGACCGGCGAGCTGATCAACGTCACCTACCGGGCCTGCGAGACAACCGCGGCGCGGATGCGCTTCTGGATCAGCATCGCCTTTCCTGAGTGAGCTGAGCTAGCCGGCAGCGAGCACGGGCGAAGCCCGCGCTCGCGCGAAGTCAAGAACTGCGTGGGCATGTGCAGGACATGCCCACGGCAACATCCCTGAGCTAGCCCGCAGCGAGCACGAGCAGAGCCCGCGCTCGCGCGAAGTCAAGAACTGCGTGGGCATGGTCGAGCCATGCCCACGGCAAGATCCCTGAAGGGCCGCTTCGCGGCCGGCAGCTCCTTCGTCGAGGTGGGCTCACCACGCGCCTCCGCCTCCGCCGCCGCCGCCCCCGCCGCCTCCGCCCGAGAAGCCGCCGCCGAACCCGCCCGACCCCGACGAGGGCGGGGCGAGCGCGGAGCCGAAGCCGGCGGCGAGGTCACCGATCCCGAGCGAGGTCGGGCCCGAGCCGAGCCCGCCGTGCGGGCTGATCCAGTAGAGCGAGCTCGCCGTCGCGAGCGCCTCGGGCATGTGCAGCTGGGCGCCCTGGAGCACCCGCTCCGCGATGCCGAACGCGATTCCGTAGACGAGGAAGCGCTCCCAGAGCTCCAGCGTCGCGGGCGGCGCCTCGGCCAGCCTGGGGAAGTCCGTCAGGTAGCGGCGAAACGCCTCCCAGCGCTCCGCCTCGGCCTGGGCCTCGGGTGAGCGCCGCCGCCAGAGCCTGCGGTTGATGAGCGCTCCGCCGAGGACGACGGCGTTGAGGATCGAGCACGCTCCGAGCGCGATCAGCACCACGTCGCTCCAGCGCGGCGCGAACGTCTCGAGCCTCCGCAGCCCGAGAAAGAGCAGCAGCGCGCCGACGAGCCCGAACAGCAGCAGCCCGCCGACCAGCGTCACGAGGCCGTCGCTCCGGAACCAGCCCCGGGTGGAGACGGCGCCGCCGACTGCGGACTTGAAGTCGGTGAAGCGCTCGGAGTTGGACTCGCGGTCGGCCTCGATGCGCTCCCGGAACTCGGACAGGCGCTCGGCCCCGTCGACGAGGATGGCGTCGACGACTCTGGCTACAGGCGCCTCGAACGCCTCGACAGGGGCCTCGACGTCGTCGAGGGAGAGCTCGAGGTCGGCGACCTGCTCGGTGCGCAGGCCGCCCCAGACCTTGCGCTCCGTGGTCGCGGGCTCCGCCTTGTACCGCCCTCGCCGAATCAGGTCGAACAACGTGGCGGTGAACTCGAGCGACCCGGGTGTGCCGCCTTGCGCGAGCAACGTCGGCACGAGCGCCGGTTGCGTCTCCGTCGGCGGCTCCTGTTCGTACTCGCGGTCGTAGCCGGTGGCGCGCTCCCGCCCGAAGCGCCAGCCCACGAAGGCGATCAGGGCAAGCGCGGGACCGAGCCCGAAGAGCAGCAGGACGAGGAGCGTCCGCAGCGGGCTCGACAGCCAGTCGTCGATGCGCTCGCGGTCGCGCTCGTAGGAGGCGGCGTCCTCCTGCTCCTCCGCGACGATCCGGTCGAGGGCGGCGCCGGACTCCGTCTTCATCCCGAGCGACGAGTTGAACGCATTCCGGGGGACGAGCGCGCGAAGCTCCACGAACTGGCCGGGTGGAATGTCGAGCGCGCGCAGCGTCACCTGCTCGCCGTCGATCGTGATGTCGCCGCGCACGCTCACCGGGTGACCCCAGGCGCGCTCGATTCGGCCGGGCGCGATCAGCGTGGCGGTGAGCCGGTCGAGCCGCTCCTCCCACTCGTCGCCCCACACCTTCAGGTTGACGTCGACCACGTCGTCGTAGCCGGTCGCGACGCCCCGCAGCCGGTAATGGATGCGGAACGTCCGCTGCTCCGAGCTCGCGGCGTAATGCCACACGATCCGGATGCCGTCGTCCGTTTCCGTCGTGCCGAAGGTCCCGGGCTCGCCGCTCGAGCCGAGCTCCGCCGAGGCGCCTGCGCGGTACGAGGTCCCGGACTCGAACACGCCGACCTCGTCGACCGCCTCCCCGTCGCGGAGCGGGATCTCGCGGAAGGCTCCCGTGTAGGTGCCGTCGAAGGCGAAGGTGATGTTCTCGTCCACGACGATCGAGCCGTCGGTCTGCACGCGCGCGACGACGTCGGCGGCAGGGAGGGAGAAGGACCGGGCGGAGGCGTTACCGGCGAGCGCGAGTGCTGCGACAGCGGCCGCTGCGAGCGCTAGAAGGCGACGCGAGGTGCCTCCCGCACGGCGTCGTCGGCCTCGAAGAACTCACGCTTGTCGAATCCGAACGGGCCGGCAACGACGACTCCCGGCACCGTCTGGATCGCGTTGTTGTACGTGAGCACGGTGTCGTTGTAGACCTGCCGCGACACGGCGATCCGGTTCTCGGTCTGGGCGAGCTCCTCCTGGAGCTGGCGGAAGTTCTCGTCGGCCTGCAGCTCGGGGTAGGCCTCGGCGACCGCGAACAGCCGGCCCAGCGCCTGACTGAGCATGTTCTCGGCACCTGCCTGCTCCTGCACGGTCCCGGCCGCCTGCGCACGCGTGCGCGCCTCGGTCACCGCTTCGAAGGTGCCGCGCTCGTGCGCCGCGTAGCCCTTCACCGTCTCGACGAGATTGGGGATCAGGTCGTAGCGCCGGCGCAGCTGGACGTCGACCTGCGCCCACGCGTTGTCGACGCGGTTGCGGAGCCGAACGAGGTTGTTGTAGAGGAGGACGAGCGCAACGACGAGCAGCGCGACGACCCCGATGATGATCCACAGCACCGGCGGACCGTATCGTTACGCTTGGTCGCATGGCAACCGTCTCCGGTCTCTTCACCTCTCCGGGCCGCAAGAGCGGCGTCTCGACGGCGCACGATCGCGTGCGCGCCGTCGCCGGCCACGGCTTCGAGGGGTGCGCCCACGCGAACCCGCCCAAGCGTGAGGTGCTGTTCGTCTCGCAGGAGCACCTCGACGGGCTGGAGCTCCAGCCGGGCACGATCCGAGAGAACATCACCGTCGCCGGCGACGACGTCGAGCAGTGGCCGATCGGCCAGCGCGTCCGCGCGGGCGAAGCGGTGTTCGAGATCACGATGGTCTGCGATCCGTGCGAGCGCATGGAAGCGCTTCGACCGGGGCTTCGCGAGCGGCTCGAGGGCAAGCGCGGCATGCTCGCGCGGGTCGTCGAGGGCGGCGACGTCGCGGTCGGAGACGAGCTATCGCTCTTGTAGCGGGCTTCAACGTCGCGCCGGTCAAGAGCCTCGGCCTCGAGCACCCGGCTGAGATCCTGCTGGAGCCAGTCGGCGTCCGCGGAAACCGACGTTTCTTCCTGATCCAACAGGACGGACGCCTCTTCCGGGGCGCCGCCTTCGGTCCGCTCGTGCGCGTGCGTCCTGAGTACGACGCCGACACCGAGCGGCTGACGCTCCGGTTTCCGGACGGCGCGGCGGTGAGCGCGGACGCCGTGGGAAACGAGCCGGCAACGGGCGACTTCTGGGGACGGCCGGTGCCCGGACGCGTCCTCGAGCCGGCGATCTGCGCGGCGCTCTCCGACTACGCCGGCAGGTCGCTGCGGATCCTGCGCGCGGCAGAGGACGGGATCGGCACCGACTCGCTCCATCCGGTCACGCTCGTGGGAGACGGCTCGGTCTCGGAGCTGGGAGCCCGGCTCGGGGACAGGGACCTCGACCCACGTCGCTTCCGCATGCTCGTCGAGCTGACCGGCGTCGAGCCGCATGCCGAGGACGAATGGAAAGGGGGCCTGGTGCGCCTAGGGGAAGCGGTCGTCCGCGTCGGCGGCCCGGTGGGGCGCTGCGCGAACACCACGTACGACCCGGAGACCGGCGTTCGGGACCACGACACGCTCCGCGCGATCCGCGACTACCGGGGCAAGCTCGGGGGAGAGGTCTGCTTCGGCGCCTACGCCGACGTCGTCGAACCGGGCCTTGTGCGCGTGGGCGACCCGGTCAGCCCGGCCGCCTAGCGACGAAGACGACGTCCTCCTCGTCCACGTAGGGCCGCCGGTCGAACCAGCCGTACTGCGCCTCGATCTCGAATCCGGCCGCTCGAGCAGGCGGCGCCACTCGATCGGGGCGAGCCAGGCGAGCAGCATGGTCGAGGCCGCGTCGCCGCGGCGCACGGAGAGCGTCAGCGTGCGCTCGCCCTGGTCCCAGTCGGCGCGCTCGAAGATCTCCGGCTCGCGCTCGAGCCAGCGACCGTGCGTCGCCTCGACGTCGTCCGGCGCTGGGGCGAAGACGTCGAAGATCAGCCTGCCGCCGGGGAGCAGCAGCCCGTGCACGGCACGCAGCGCCCGCTCACGGTCCGCCTCGGTCGTCATGTGCAGCAGCGAGCGGAACGGGATGAGCGCGAGCGAGACCCGCTCCGTGACCGGCGGCTCCCGCATGTCGCCGAGCCGCAGGTCGACGAGCCTCTCGACCCCGGCGGCCTCGGCGCGCTCACGCGCGACCTCGAGCATCCCGCGCGAGCCGTCGACGCCGATCACGCGGATGCCCGCCTTCGCGACGGGCACCGCGATCCGGCCGGTCCCGCAGGCGAGCTCGACCACCGGGCCGCCCGAGGCGCGTGCCTCCTCGACGTAGAACTCGATGTCCTCGACGACGCTCAGGCTCCAGGGGTCGTAGATCCGGGCGATCGCGTCGTACGGGGAGTGCAGTCACGGCTTCCGGGCTACCCAGACGAACTCCCGCGCTCCCTCGCCGAAGGGCGTGCCGTCGAACCAGCCGTGGAGCGACTCGACCTCGAGCCCGGCGACCTCGATCAAACCTTCCCACTCGGACCGCGTCACCCACCAGAGCGACGTGCCGCCGCCGTCGTCCAGGGCGATGTCGAGCCGGTTGTCGTGCGGGTGGTGGTGGACGACGTGCCCGATCCCGTTGTGCACCTCGTGGACGCCGTCGTTGCCCGCCGCGACGTGCGGGCTGAACACGAACGCGTTCCAGGCGAAGCGACCGCCCGGCCGCAGCGACGCGGCCACCCGCTCGAAAGTGCGCCTGCGGTCGGCCCAGGTGGGCAGGTGGAGGAGGGAGCGGAAGGGGCAGTAGATCAGCGCCGCCGGCTCGCCCAGCTCGAGCTCGCGCATGTCGCCGTGCCGCAGCTCGAGCTCGACGCCCGCAGCGTCGGCCCGCGCGCGTGCCTCGGCGAGCATCGCCTCCGAGCGGTCGATGCCGACGATCCTGCCGGCCGGTGGCTTGCGCCGCCGGAATCGCCACGCGCCCCGTCCCGACGGCGAGCTCGACGACCAGGCCGTCTGCCTCGCGCCACCAGCTTCGTGTACCAGGCGACGTCCTCGGTCATGTCGGCCGCCCAGCGGTCGTAGACCGGCGCGAAGACGTCGTATTCCGAAGGGGCCAAGAGGGCGATGATACAGTCGCCGCCGTGGACGCTCCTGCTCTGCAAACCGAGGCGCAGAGCGCGATTGCGGCCGCCGGGAGCCTCGACGAGCTCGAGGCAGCACGCGTTCGCTATCTGGGCCGGAAGAGCGATCTGAAGCTCGCGCTGCGCGAGGTGCGCGACCGCGAGACCGGGATGGCGCTGAACGACGCGCGGGTGGCGATCGAGGAGGCGCTGGAGGCGAAGGAGCAGGAGCTCGCCGCCGCAGCAGTCGTCCCCGACACCGATTTCGACGTGACGCTCCCCGGTGAGGCGCCGCCGCAGGGGAGCCTGCATCCCGTCACGCAGATCCGCCGCGCCGTGGAGGACGCGTTCCTCGGGCTCGGCTACGAGGTGCGCGACGACCGGGAGGTGGAGACCGTCGAGTTCAACTTCGACAAGCTCGCCTTCCCCGCCTGGCACCACGCGCGCTCGCCGCGCCAGACGTTCTTCTTCGACGAGAACCGCGTCCTGCGCACCGAGACCTCGGCCTCGCAGATCCACATCATGGAGGAGCGCGAGCCACCCATCTACATGGTCTCGATCGGGCGCGTCTACCGGCGCGACACGATCGACGCGACGCACTTCACGATCTTCCACCAGTTCGAAGGGCTGGCCGTCGACAAGGGCCTGACCCTCGCCGACCTGAAGGGGACGCTCCTGCACGTGATGCGCGCCCTCTACGGGCCGGAGCGCGCCGTGCGCTTCCGGACCCACTACTTCCCGTTCACGGAGCCGTCGATCGAGCCGGACGTCTCGTGCCCGCTCTGCGACGGCGAGGGCTGCCGCGTCTGCAAGCACTCCGGCTGGCTGGAGATGGGCGGAGCGGGCATGGTCGACCCGGCGGTGTTCGAGAACGTCGGCTACGACCCGGAGCAGTGGAGCGGCTTCGCCTTCGGCATGGGCCTCGAGCGCACCGCGCAGCTACGGCATGCGATTCCCGGGCTGCGCCCGCTCTGGGAGAACGACCTCCGGGTCCTCAGGCAATTCTGATGCGCGTCCCTCTGAGCTGGCTGCGCGACTACGTCGCGCTCCCCATGTCGCCGCGCGAGCTCGCCGACCGGCTCAGCGTCGCGTCGGCCGAGGTGGCGACGATCGAGCAGCGCGGCCCCGTCGACGAGGACGGCAACCTCGGCCTCTTCCGCGTCGCGCGCGTGCTCGAGGCGGGCAAGCACCCGAATGCCGACCGGCTCCAGCTGTGCCAGGTCGACGCGGGGGAGGGCGAGCCGCGCCAGATCGTCTGCGGCGCCTGGAACTTCGGCGCCGGCGACACGGTCGCCGTCGCCCTCCCCGGCGCCCGGCTCCCGGGGGCCGACGAGCCGCTGGGCGAGGCGAAGCTCCGCGGCGAGGTCTCGCGCGGGATGATCCTCTCCGAGCGCGAGCTCGAGCTTGGTGACCGACCACACCGGGATCATGGTGCTGCCCGAGACGGAGCCCGGCACGCCGCTCGGGGACGTCCTGGCGCTCACGGACACGATCCTCGACGTCGAGCCCACCGGCAACCGCGTCGACCTGCTCTCGATCTACGGGATCGCGCGCGAGGTCGCGGCGCTCTACGACCTCGAGCTCGCGCCGATGCCCGGCCGCGAGCCGGAGCAGAGCGGCGACGAGCCGGTCGACGTGCGGATCGAGGACGTCGTCGGGTGCCCTCGCTACATCGGTCGCACCTTCGCGGGCGTGGAGGTCGGTCCGTCGCCGGTCTGGCTGCGCGCGCGGCTGACCGCGGCGGGGATGCGTCCGATCTCGAACGTCGTCGACGTGACGAACTACGTCATGCACGCGCTCGGCAACCCGCTGCACGCGTTCGACCGCACGACGCTCGCCGAGGGGCGAATCGTCGTGCGCCGGGCGAGGCGCGGCGAGACGCTGCGCACGCTCGACGGCACGCTGCGCGAGCTCCAGGAGCAGGACCTCGTGATCGCCGACGCCGAGCGGGCCGTCGCTCTCGCGGGGATCATGGGCGGGGAGGAGACGGAGCTGCGGGAGACGACCACGGAGGTGCTGCTCGAGGCGGCGAACTTCGAGCCGGTCGCCCTGCTGCAGACCTCCGAGCGCCTGAAGCTGCGCACCGAGGGGTCGAACCGGTGGGAGAAGGGCGTCGACCCGCATCTGGCGCCGCAGGCCGCGGCCTTCGCTTCGCAGCTCCTCGTCGAGCTCTCGGGAGGGCGCTGGACGGGCGCCGCGGACGTGCACGGTGACCTGCCCGAGCGTCCCGTCGTGCACCTGCGGCCCGAGCGCGCCGACGTCCTGATCGGGCTGGCCACGCCGCCGGCCGACCAGCGCGCGCGTGCTCGAGGGGTTCGGCTTCGAGGTCGACGACGATTTCACGGTCACGGTGCCGACGTGGCGCGCCCGCGACGTGACGCGCGAGGTGGACGTGATCGAGGAGGTCGCGCGTGTCCGCCTCGACGAGGTGCCCTTCACGCTGCCGGCGCGCCGCGAGATGTTCGGGGCGCTCACCCGGGAGCAGCGGCTGCGTCGCCGGGTCGAGGACACGCTGGTCGCGCTCGGCTTCGCCGAGGCCTACACGCCCTCGCTCGTGCCCGCCGCGACCGAGCCGGACGGGCTCGCGCTCCCGGAGCCGATCGGCGACCAGGCGACGCTGCGCACGACCCTGCTGCACGAGCTCGTCGAGGCGGCAGAGCGGAACCTGCACGCCGGCAACGAGCGGATCGCGCTCTTCGAGATCGCGCGGGTCTACGTCCCGCAGGGCGACGAGCTGCCCGAGGAGCACCTGCGCGTCTGCGGGATCGTCGAGGGCGGTTTCGCGCCGGGCGAAGGGAGCCGTCGAGGCGATCTACGCCGTGCTCAAGGCCGAGCTCGTCGTCGAGCCGTTCGACCAGTCCTTCCTGCACCCGGGCCGCGCGGCGCGCTGCAGCGCGGGGTGGTTCGGCGAGCTCCATCCCGCCAGGGCCGACGGCACGTGGGGCGCCTTCGAGCTCGACCTCGAGCAGCTGTTCGCGGCCGCGCGCGAGCCGGTGCAGTACGAGGACGTGATCACGTACCCGGCCGTGAAGCAGGACCTGGCGTTCGTCGTCGACGCCGGCGTGCCCGCCGCCGACCTCTTCGCCGCCGCCCGCGAGGCCGCCGGCCCGGAGCTGCGCGAGGTGCGCTTCCTCAGCGACTTCCGCGAGCCGCCGATCCCCGCCGGGAAGAAGTCGCTCGCCTTCCGGGTCGAGTTCCGCTCGCCCGAGCGGACGCTCTCGGACGAGGACGTGACCGCGCTCCGCGAGCGGATCGTGTCCGCGCTCGCCGAGCGCTTCGACGCCGAGCTCGCGGGCCTAGTCGGCCTAGCTAGAGCTCGGCGCGAGGCGGTCGGCGAGCGCCTCGAGCACGCGGAGCTGGATGCGCGGCGAGTGGTCGAGCAGCGAGCGGAAGCGGCCGTCGGTGATCACGAGCAGCTGCGAGGGGGAGGTCGTCGTCACCGTGGCGGTGCGCGGCGAGCGTGAGACGAGGGCGATCTCGCCGAAGAAGTCGCCGGGGCCGAGCACGTTCACCTTGCGGCCGCCCCGTTTCACGATCGCCGAGCCCTCGAGCAGGACGAAGAACTCGCGTCCGCGATCGCCCTCGCGCGTCAGCTCCTTGCCCTCCCGGACGTCGATCTCGTCCGCGATCTTGGCCACCTCGGCCACCTCGGCACGCGTGCACCGCGCGAACAGCGGCACGGCGCGGATGTGATCGATCTTCGCGTTTCGCCCAAGCGCCATCGCGAGGCGAGTCTAGGCCATCGCGGGCCGCATTCCAATCCGGATCGCGCGCCGCCGCGTAGTTCCCGAACGATGCGCCTCCGCACCCTTCTCGTGCTCGCGCTTCGGAGCAGCGCTCTTCGCGCCCGGCGAGGCTCTGGCCCAGACGCCGAAGCTGACTGCGACCGTCGGCCCCGGGTTCACGATCCGGATGCTCGGGCCGAACGGCCAGGCGCTCACCCAGATCGATCCCGGCACGTACGAGATCGAGGTGAGCGATCTGTCGGAAGAGCACAACTTCCACCTGCAGGGGCCCGGTGTGAACGAGACGACGAGCCTCGAGTTCGTCGGCACGGTCACCTGGACGGTGACGTTCGTCGAGGGCCGCTACACCTTCGTCTGCGATCCGCACAGCGGGCAGATGCAGGGCCGCTTCGTGGTCGGCGACCCGCCGCCTCCGCCCCCGCCGCCGTTGCCGCCGCGCGTCACGAAGATCGTCGCCACGGTCGGGCCGCGGGCCACGATCACGCTCCGGAACGCGAAGGGCGGCACCTGCACGGCCTGAAGGCGGGCCTGTACTCGATCGTCGTCCGCGATCGCTCGAAGGTGCACAACGTCCATCTCGCCGGCGCCGGGATCAACCGCAAGACGGCGCGGGCCGGCACGGGCACGGTCACCTGGAGGGTGCGGCTCCGGAAGGGAACGCTCCGCTTCTACTCCGACGCGAGCCCGACGAAGCTCAAGGGCAGCGTCCGCATCGGCTGAGCCGCCGGCTAGCTCCGCCGGCTCGGCTTGACGAGCCCCGCATCCTCGCCGCCGGCCGCCTTGATCTCCGCCTGGCGGTCGAGCTCGGAGTTCAGCTCGGCGCCGAAGAGCAGCGCGAACGCGGAGTAGTTCAGCCAGAGCAGCAGGACGATGCCGCTCGCCAGCGCTCCGTACGTCCTCGAGTAGGAGTCGGAGAAGCTCGTGTAGAGGGCGAACAGGCCCGGAGAGCGCGAGCCACGCGAGCGCGCCCACGAGCGAGCCCGGAGAGATCCACTTCCAGTTGCGCGGCATCGACGTTCGGGGCGAGGTAGTAGACGATCGCGAAGAAGAGCAGGATCGCGACGAACGCCACCGGCCAGCGGACGACCGTCCAGACGACGTCGAAGGCGCCGCCGAGGCCGGCCTGTGTCGGCGATCGCCCGTCCGAGCGGCCCGCCGAGGACGATCAGGAGGAAGACCCCCGCCGTGGTCGAGGCCGGTCAGGCACGACGAGCACGATCGCGATCACCCGCGTCTTCCAGAACGGCCGCGTCTCGACGCGGTCGTACGCCCGGTTGACGGCCTTCAAGCACCGCGCCCATCGCCCCACTGGCCGCCCAGGTCGCGGCGGCGGCGCCCACGACGAACGCGACCGACGGACGTGCTCGTCGAGGTGTCCTGCTGGAGCGTGTCCATCGTCTCGAGCACCGCCCGGGCGCGATCGGCGCGAGGAAGTCCCGCAGCGCGTCGTAGGCGTTCACGAGTCCAGGAGGCCGACGAGGAACACGACGGCCGGGAAGAACGCCAGCAGCGAGCTGAAGGCGATCTGCTGGGCCAGGCCCGGGCAGTCGTCGGGAGGAACGAGCGAAGGAGCGCTTGAAGGCCGCGACCCACTCGCTCGCGCGAGAGGCGGTGCGGGCCGGAGGGAACGGTTCCGATGCGGGCCCGCTCGGCGCGGGATCCCGTCACTAGCGCTCGTCGGCCCTGCGTGCGCGGCGAGCAGGCGCATCGTCGCGCCGATGCCGCCGGCCAGGAAGAAACCCGCGCCGAGCGCGCCGACCGCGACGGCGGGATCTTCGCCGCGCAGCTTCGCCGCCGACGTCCGTCGCCTCGCCGAGCCCGTGGCGCAGCTCCTCCACCGCCTGGGCGAGCTGCTCGCGCTCCGACTCGATCTCGCGCCGGACCGTCTCGGGCGTGCGCCCGTTGACGCTAGCGGTGGCCATTCGGCTTCAGCGCCTCCGACGTCAGCTTCGCCTCGCGAAGCGCCTGCTCCGGCACGGGCGGTGTCCCGCGCCTGATCTGCGAGCGCGCGAGCAGGCCGAGGATCCCGGCGAGCACGAGGACGCCCGACGGTCACGATGAGGAGCGCGAGCCAGGTCGTCGACCACGAGCGCGAGCGCGGCGGCGATCGTCGCGAGCCCGAACGCCGAGCGCGAAGAACACCGATCAGGCCGGCGCCGAGGCCGAGCGCCGGCGCCGGCGCCGAGCGCGCCGGCCTTGCTCTTCAGCTCGAGGCCCGCGAGCTCGAGCTCGAGCCGCGCCAGCGAGCTCGCGTGCTCGGCGACCTGCTTGGCGGCGCCCCCGACGCCCTGCTTCTCGGCCTCGCTAGCGCTTGGGGTGGGCATGGCCTCTCCAGTCGATCAGCTTCGCGAGCACGGTGCCGACGGCGAACGCCGCCCCGGCGACGACGAACGGATTCGGGCCTCGGCCGCCCTTCGGCTCCCTCGGGCAGCTGGGCGGTGCCGGGGCTCCGGCGCGCCGTGCCGGGCTCGCCGTCCTTCGGAGCCTCGCCCTTCGCGCGCGCGACGATCAGCGACGGCTTCAGCTTGCGCAGGAAGCTCGCGTCGTCGGCGAGCTCGTCGGCCACCTTGCCGCCGACGCCGCCCTTGGCCGCGGCCTTGTCGGCCAGCGTGTCGAGCTTGTCGGCGCCGCCGTCGACGATCTTGTCGCCCTTGCTGCTCATCGCTTGGTGGGCGGCTTCTCGCCCGTCGCCACGCGCCAGATCCCGGCCGCCGTGCGCCGTGCGAGGAACGTCGCGGCAGCGCCGATCGCGCCGTAGAGACCCGTCCAGAGTGCCTTGCGAAGCATGGGCAAGAGGTTGCCGTGGCCAGGCTTCGGCAAACCTCGCCGCGCCGCTCTGCGGCCCGCTGCAGACGTATCCTGCGGCGTATGCAGACCGAGGGACGCGGCCTGGGCAAGGCGGACCGGCAGCGGCTGATCGAGAGCGTCATCGGGAGGCGGCGCGTCGGCACCCAGCAGGAGCTGGGCAAGGTGCTCGCCGCGGCGGGCTGCTCCGTGGCGCAGGCGACGCTCTCGCGCGACCTGCGCGAGCTGGGCGTGGAGAAGGTGCGCGACGGGCTGGGGCTCCCGCGCTACCTCCTTCCCGGCCGTGCCCGTCCCAGCGACCCGAGCGATGCGCTCTCGTCCATCCTCGGCCGGCACGGCCGCGCCGTCAGCGCTGCCCAGAACATCGTCGTCATCCGCACGGAGGTCGGCACGGCGGGCGCGATCGCGCGGGCACTCGACCGTGCCGCGCACCCGCTCGTCGTCGGCACGCTGGCCGGCGACGACACCTGCCTCGTGATCGCCGCGGACGCGGCGGGCGCTGCGGAGCTCGCCCGCGAGCTGTCCTAGCGGCGCAAGACGAGCATCCGCGGAAGCGGATGCTCATCGCGCGAAGACCCCTAAAGGGGCCGCTTCGCGGCCCGACGGCTCAGCCGAAGTCGGTCGTGTCTGGCCGGATCTCGGCGCTCGGCGGCATCTCGCCGTGCTCGTCGAGCCGGTCGAACTCGTCGCGGTCGAGGTCGAGCTCGACGCGGCCCTCGACGATCGCGCCGACGCGCTCGGCGGGGACGTAGCGCGCCGTGCGCAGGAAGCCCGGGCGAGACGGCGAGCCCGTTGAAGATGTCGGCGTCCGCGTCGCCGAGCACCTCGTGCGACGCTGCCGAGCTCGCTCGCCGTCGCGGCCGACGACCGTCCAGCCCGGCTCGATCAGGAACCAGGAGACCGGGTCGCCGCTCATACCGGCTTCGCCCGCCGACGTACCAGACCGGCCCTGCGTCGCGACGGGCTGCGTGTCGGAGAGCGCGCGCAGGATCGCGACGCGTGCCGCGGATGCCCTCCTCGTCGACGCGCTCGAGGCAGCGGCGCACCATCTGCGGGCGACGCGCCGTAGCCGAAGCGGCGGGCGACGCGGAAGCGGAACGCCGTCGCTTGGCCGGGTCGCGGGTCGGGTTGAGCGGCGAGAGCAGCAGCGCGGCGCGCTCGAGGTAGTCGCTGGAGCCGAGCTCGAGCTCGCCGAGGAGGTCGCTCCAGTCGGCCGGCAGCTTCGCGAGCGCGCGTCGTCCCACGCGGCGGCGAGCGCTGGCCGGCCGACCGCGGCTCGACGCGGCGCTGCTCGGTCGTCGACGAGCACGAGCTCAGCGTGCCGGCGATGCCTTCGCCGTCGAGCCGCGCGAGCAGCCGGCGGACCGCCTCCGGCGACGCGGGCCTGCACCGCCTCCGGCTGGCGGTGAAGACGAGCGCGTCGCTCCTGCCGGCCCGGGTTGGCCGGGCCGAGCAGGGCGGCGGCGCGAGCCGTGCCGCTCGCCGTTCTCGGACCGTCGAGCAGCGAGCCGCGCCTCGCTCCCAGCCGGCCGGGCAGCCCGCGACTCGATCCCGCGCCACTGCTCGACGAGCCGCATGGGGCGTCAGCATAAATGCAACCCGACATGGCCAAGGTCGAGAGGAAGCCGAGAGCGGACGGCTCTGTCCGAGGAGCTCCTGCGCGAGCTTCTTCCGCGAGATGCTGCTGATCCGGCGCTTCGAGGAGAAGGTCGAGGAGCGCTTCCGCGCCGGCGAGCTGCCCGGCTTCCTGCACGTCGCGATCGGCCAGGAGGCGGTCGCCGTCGGCGTCTGCCGCGCGCTCGAGGAGGGCGACGTCTTCGCCTCGACCCATCGCGCGCACGGGCACACGCTGGCGAAGGGCACGCATCCGAACGCGGTCATGGCCGAGCTCTACGGCAAGGTGGAGGGCTGCTCGCACGGCTACGGCGGCTCGATGCACCTCTACGACGTCGAGCGCGGGAACCTCGGCGCGAACGCGGTCGTCGGCGGCGGCCTGCCGCGATCGTCGGCGCCGCGCTCGCCTTCAAGTTCCGCAACGAGCCGCGCGTCGCGGTCGCCTTCTTCGGCGACGGCGCCACGAACACGGGCACGTTCCACGAGTCGCTCAACCTCGCGCAGCTCTGGAAGGTGCCGGCGCTCTTCGTGCTGCGAGGACAACGGCTGGGCCGAGTCGACGCCGAAGAGCCAGCACTCGCCGATCGACGACATGGCCGAGCGCGCCGTCGCCTTCGGGATGCACTCGATCGACGTCGACGGCCAGGACGTCGAGGAGGTCTACGCGAAGACGCGCGAGGCGCTCGGCACGCCGCTCCGGCGAGGGCCCGGTCTTCCTGAACGTCGCGCACGTACCGGCTCGTCGGCCACTACATCGGCGACCCGCAGGTCTACCGCGAGAAGGACGAGCTCGACGGAGCTGCGCGAGCGCACGATCCGATCGAGCTCCTGCGCGCGCGGCTCGAGCTCTCGGACGAGGAGTTCGAGGCGCTCGACCGCGAGTCCACGAGATCGTCGAGGCCTCCGTCGAGTTCGCGAAGGCGGGCACCGACCCGAAGCCCGAGGACGCGCTGAAGAACGTCTATGCCTGAGCTGACCTACCGCGAGGCGGTCCGCGACGCGCTCTCCGCGCGCGATGCGCGAGGACGAGGACGTCTTCATCATGGGCGAGGACATCGCCGAGATGGGCGGCTCGATGGGCGTCACGCAGGGGATGCTGGCCGAGTTCGGCCCCGAGCGCGTCCGCAACACGCCGATCTCGGAGATGGCGATCGTCGGCGCCGGGCATCGGCGCCGCGATGCAGGGCATGCGCCCGGTCGTCGAGATCATGTACGAGGACTTCCTGACGCTCTCGCTGGAGCAGATCGTCAACCAGGCGGCGAAGCACCGCTACATGTCGGGCGGCCAGCTGAAGGTGCCGCTGACGATCCGCACGCAGGGCGGCGCCGGCTGGTCGCCCGGGCGCGCAGCACGCGCAGCAGCTCGAGGCCTGGCTCGTCCACGTCCCGGGCCTCAAGGTCGTCTTCGCGTCGACGCCCGAGCGACGTGCGCGGCCTGCTCTGGTCGTCGATCTACGACGACAACCCGGTCGTCTTCTTCGAGCACCGACGCTCTACCGGCTCAAGGAGGAGGTGCCGGAGAAGCTCGAGCCGATCCCGCTCGGCAAGGCGCGCATCATGCGCGAGGGCGACGACGTGACGGTGGTCGCGACCGGCCGGCTCGTGCCACGAGGCGCTCGCAGGCGGCGGAGCAGGCCGAGGAGGAGGGCATCTCGGTCGAGGTCCTCGACCCGCGGACGCTGCAGCCGCTCGACGAGGAGGCGATCATCGAGCTCGGTGAAGAAGACGAACCGCTGCGTCGTCGCGCACGAGGCGGTCACGCGCATGGGCTTCGGCGCCGAGATCGCGGCCGTCGTCCAGCACGGCGCCTTCGACTGGCTCGACGCGCCGATCGAGCGCGTGGGCGCGAAGTTCGCGCCGCTGCCGTTCGCGCCGGTGATGGAGGAGTTCGTGATCCCGCACGCGGCCGACGTGCTCGCGGCGATCAAGCGCACGGTCGCCCGGGAGCAATGGCGACCGAGGTCAAGCTGCCGCGGCTGGGCCAGGGGATGGAGTCGGGCACGATCGTCAAGTGGCTGAAGTCCGAGGGCGACCGGTCGAGAAGGGCGAGCCGCTCTACGAGCTCGACACGGAGAAGGTGACCCAGGAGGTCGAGGCCGAGGCCGCCGGCGTCCTGCTGAAGATCGCCGTCGCTCGAGGGCGAGGTCGAGGTCGGCACGGACGTCGCCGTGATCGGCGAGGAGGGCGAGGAGGTGCCCTCCGGCAACGGCGCCGCGCCCGTGCGAAGCGAAGGCGAGACGGCCGAGGCCGCGACGCGCGAGGCCGGCGACGGCGCGCAGGAGGAGGGCTCGTCCGCGCCGCCGCGAGGACGCGAGCGCGAGCGCGGCCGAGCGGCCGCCGCAGCGACCGCCGAGGCCGAGCCGGCGCCGCTGCCGCGGGCGACGCCGACGGCCGCATCAAGGCCTCGCCGCTCGCGCGCCGGCATCGCGCGCGAGCGGGGCATCGAGCTCGCCGCGCTTCGCGGCACGCGGCCCCGAGGGCCGCATCGTCGCCGAGGACGTCGAGCGCGCCAGCCGCGACGCCGCAGACCGCGCCGCGGCAGCGGCCCCCGCCGCAGGCGAGGTCGAGGAGATCCCGCTCACGTCGACGCGCAAGACGATCGCGCGCAGGCTCACCGAGGCCTGGCAGGCGCCCGTCTTCCAGCTCACGATCTCCGCCGACATGACGCGCGCGCTCGCAGCTGCGCGAGCGGCTCGTCGAGCGCGTGCGCCGAGGGCGAGACGAAGCCGACGGTCACCGACCTGCTGACGAAGGTCTCCGCCGCCGCGCTCGTGCGCCACCCCGCCGTGAACGCGCACTTCGCCGGCGACGCGATCCGGCGCTTCCCGGCCGCCCACGTCGGCCTCGCCGTGGCGGCGCCGAACGCGGCCTGATCGTCCCGGTGATCCGCGGCGCCGACCGGCTCACGATCGCCGAGATCGCGGCCGCCCGGGCCGACATCGTCGCCCGCGCGCGCGACGGCAAGCTGCAGCGGGCGGACCTCGAGGACGGCACGTTCACGATCTCGAACCTCGGCATGTTCGGGGTCGAGCAGTTCATCGCCGTGCTCAACCCGCCGCAGGCGGCGATCCTCGCCGTCGGCGCGACCGAGGACCGGCCGGTCGTCCGCGGACGGCGAGGTCGACGTGCGGCCGATGCTGACGCTCGACGCTCACGTGCGACCACCGCGCGATCGACGGCGCCGACGGTGCGGACTTCCTCCGCACGGTCAAGGAGCTGCTCGAAGAGCCCGCCCTCGCGCTTGTAACGCGATGGCCACCGTCTGGTATCGCGTCCGTGACCTCGATCCGGCGCGCGCCTTCTACCGGGACGTGCTCGGCTTCGAGGAGACGTTCGTGGACTCGGAGGACCGCTGGTCGAAGCTCGTGCGCGGCGGGACGGAGATGGCGCTCGCCGAGGGCGAGCCGGAGGTCGAGGGCGGCGTCGCGCACGTCGACGTCGAGGACGTCAAGGCCGAGGCGGAGCCGGCTGCGCGCAGCCGGCGTCGAGGTCGGTGTCGTCTTCGAGCTGAACGGGGAGATCCGGCTCCTGGACGTCTTCGATCCCGACGGCAACCGCATCCAGCTCGCCCAGTCGCTCTGACATGGGCCTCGTGATCCGCAGAGCAGGCACGCAGGACGGGCGCTTCCTGCGCGACATGCTCCACCACGCCTCTACTGGCGCGAGGGCGTCCCCGGCTCGCGCACGTCCCGCTACGTGCGCGGCTGGGGCAGGCCCGGCGACACCGCGCTGTCGCGCTCGAGGAGGGCTTCGCCGTCGGCGCCGCGTGGTACCGCCTCTTCGACGCGGACGCGCCCGGCTACGGCTTCGTCGACGAGCGCACGCCCGAGCTCGCGATCGCCGTCGTCCCGCTCGAAGCGCGGTCACGGGATCGGCGAGCAGCTGCTCGCGGCGCTGATCGAGAAGGCGCGCGCCGGCGGGCTACGAGGCGCTCAGCCTCAGCGTCGAGCCGGGCAACCCCGCCCGCAAGCTCTACGAGCGCAACGGCTTCGAGGTCGTCCACCAGGGAGACGAGGCGTGGACGATGCGGGCGTCGATAGCATCGCCTGCGACTACTGACTGAGGAGTGAGCAGACATGGAATGTGACGTCGCCGTCCTGGGCGGAGGCCCCGGCGGGTACACGGCAGCGATCCGCGCCGCCCAGCTGGGCGCGAGGACCGTCTGCATCGAGCAGGAGCCCGAGCTCGGCGGCACGTGCCTGCGCGTGGGCTGCATCCCGACGAAGGCCTGGGTGCAGACCGCGCATCGCGATTCACCAGGCCGAGGACACGTTCGGGAAGCTCGGCGTCAATGTCGGCGCGCCCGAGCTCGACTTCGGACAGGCGGCAGAGTGGAAGAACGCGGTCGTCAAGCAGATGACCGGCGGCGTCGCCGGCCTGCTCAAGGCGAACGGCGTCGAGTGGGTCAAGGGCCGCGGGCCGCTTCACCGGCCCGAACACGATCGCCGTCGAGGGCGGGGAGGACGTCACCTTCAAGTCGGCGATCGTCGCGACGGGCTCCTACCCGCTGCGCCCCCCGATCGAAGGGCTCGACTCGCCCCGCTGCATCGACTCGACCGGCCTGCTCGCCGCGACCGAGGTGCCGCGCCGGCTCGTGATCCTCGGCGGCGGCATCATCGGCTGCGAGTTCGCGTCCATCTTCCGGCGGTTCGGCTCCGAGGTGACGATCGTCGAGATGCTCGACACGCTGATCCCGCAGGAGGACGCGGACGCGGCCAAGGAGCTCGCGAAGGCAGTTCGGCAAGCGGGGGATCACGCTCCAGCTCGGCAAGCAGTGCACGAGGGTCGACGACGACGGCTCGCAGCTCACCGTCCACTTCGGCGAAGGCGAGACCGTGCAGGCCGACGTGATGCTCGTCTCGGTCGGGCGCGGCCCCGTGGTCGAGAACCTCGGCCTCGAGGAGCTCGGCGTCGAGCTCGACCGCCGCAAGGGCATCGCTGCGGACGAGCACCGCCGCACGACCGTCCCGCACATCTACGCCGTCGGCGACTGCGCCGGCTACTGGCAGCTCGCGCACACCGCGTTCCGCGAGGGCGAGGTCGCGGCGGAGAACGCGACCGGCCACGAGGCGACGGTCGGCAGCCCGGCCGTGCCGCGCCCGATCTACACCGACCCGGAGATCGCCGGCGTCGGCCTCACCGAGGCCGAGGCGCGCGAGCTGCACGGCGACAACGTCGCCGTCGGGGTGTTCCCGTGGGTCGCGAACGCGCGCGCGGTGATGCAGAACGAGACCGTCGGCTGGGTGAAGTCGATCCACGAGACGCAAGTACGGCGAGCTGCTCGGGATCGTCATGGTCGGCCCCCACGTGACCGACCTGATCGAGGCCGGCACCGTCGCGATCGACGCGGAGGCGACCGTCGAGACCGTCGCCGACGGCATGGCCGCGCACCCGACGCTCTCCGAGGCGATCAAGGAAGCGGGCCTCGTGGCGCTCGGCCGCGCCATCCACCTGCCCGAACAAGAAGCGGGCGGCGGCTCAGGCCTAGACGGGAACTGCCGGAACCGGGGCCACGATCGGCTCCGGTTCCTCCTCTTCGACGAGCGGCTGCTCGACCCGCCGCAGGTTGCGGACGCTCGGAACGAGGAGCAGTCCGATGTTCGCCACGACGCTGACTCCCGCCGCGAGCGCGAGCGTCAGGTCGAGCCCGATCGCCTCCGCCAGCGGGCCGGCGAGGACGTAGCCGAGCGGCATGAAGACGAGCGAGATCATCCAGTCGAGCGCGCTGACGCGTGAGATCGACCGCTCGGGGATGTGCTGCTGGAGCATCGTGTCCCAGAGCGCGTTGCCGATCGAGATGCTCGCGAACGCGAGCGCGGCGACGGCCATCAGGGCCACGATCGGCAGCGGTGGGATCAGCGCCGCGAGCTGCGCGGAGACGAAGAACATGAGCAGGAAGGCGGGGATCAACGGGCGCGACCGGCTTGTAGCGCAGCGCGACGGTGCTGCCGACGAGTCCGCCGATCGCACCTCCGGTCAGCAGCAGGCCCCAGTCCGAGGCGCCGCCCAGCTCCTGCTCGACGATGAGCGGGCCGAGCACGAAGTACATCGCGATCGTGACGTTCGAGATCGAGAACGTGATGAACGCCGACCAGAGCCACGTGCGCTGGGCGACCTCGCGCAAGCCCTGTCGTGCGTCCGCCAGGAAGCTTCGCCGCTCCAAGCGCTCGATCGCGGACGGGAGGCGCATGCCGACGAGGCAGATCGCGCTGGCGACGAAGGTGAGCGCGTCGATGGCGAAGATCGGCCCGAAGCCGACGAAGACGACGAGCGCTCCGGCGCTCACGGGCCCGAAGATCTGGATCGCGTTCTGCGACAGGTTGATCAGCGCGTTCGCCTCCTGGAGGCGCTCCGGGCTGACGATGGTCTTCACGAGGCCGGTCGAGGCCGGCCCGAAGAAGGCGCTCGCGCCGCCGACGAGGAACGAGGCCACGATCAGGTGCCAGATCGCGACCGAGTCGGTGAAGAACGCGAGTGCGACGAGCGCCTGAGTGCCTGCGCGGACGAGGTCGGCCGCGATCATCACGAGCTGGCGTGGAAGGCGGTCCGACCAGACTCCGCCGATCAGGATGAAGATCACGCGCGCGCCCATGAACGCGGCGAAGACGAGCCCGAGGTCGGCAGGCGATCCGGTCAGGTCGAGCACCGCGAACGTGAGTGCGAGCGGCACGAGCGCGTCGCCGAGCGCCGAGATCGCCTGCCCGAGCCAGAGCAGCCTGAACTGCCGCTCCTTGAGCGCCTCGAAACTCGCCAGCAACCCCCTCACGAGCGAAGTGTCTCACGTGCGGCGGCCGGGGCCAACAAAAGGCGAGACGGTCTAGGAGGGTTTGGCGGAATGCCGCTCGTTGTCGGGGTGCGATGCTCGTTCCGAGGCAAGGACGCAGGGAGCGCCGATAGTCGAAGCTATCGGCGCGACTGAGGACGCAGTCGGGGCGAGCTCGTGGCCCGAAGGCACAGGCTGTATTTCGCCGAACCCTCCTAGGGCGCCTGTGCCGTGGGGATCGGCCCTGGGAGCTCCCCGTCGCCGTCGAAGGTCTCCTCGGCGGGTGCCGGTGTGTCCTCGAGCCGGCGGAGATTGCGCACGCTGGGCGAGAGGAGCGCGCCGGCCGAGGACGCGACGCCGATCGCTGCTGCAGCCAGGAGCGCGTTGCGGACGCCGATCGCGTCGGCGACCGGCCCGGCGACGACGTACGCGAGCGGCATGATCGCGATCGAGACCATCCACGACACGGAGTCCACGCGCCCGAGTACCTCGTTCGGGATGTGCTGCTGCTCGGCGGTGCTCCAGAACGTGTTGCCGACGACGATCGAGAAGGTGAAGAGCGCCGCGCCGAGCATGAGCAGCGGCAGCGGGAGGGGCGGGACGAGCGACAGCAGGGCCAGCGGAATCGCGACCAGCACGCAGTAGGCCGCGACGAGGAGCCGCCGCGGCTTCCAGCGCAGGACGAGCGCGCCGCCCGCGATCCCTCCGGCGGCGCCGGCCGCCATCATCAGCCCCCAGTCCGTCGCGCCACCGAGGTGCTCCTTGACGACGAGCGGGCCGAGGACGAAGTACGGCGCGATCGCGAAGTTCGCGAACAGGTCCGCCGTCAGCGTTGCGCGCATCCACGGGCGGGCGACGACCTCGCGGACGCCCTCGCGGACGTCGGCGAGGAAGCTCTGTGCTCTCGCCTGAACCGCGCCGAGCGGCCGCATCACCGCCAGGCAGGCGAGGCTGGCGACGAAGCTGGCTGCGTCGACGACGTAGACGACGGCGTAGCCGGCCGTCGCGACGAGCACGCCCGCCACCGCGGGGCCGAACAGCTCGATCACGTTCCGCGACAGCCCGAGCAGCGCATTCGCCTCCTGCAGCCGCCCGGCGCTGACGAGCTGCGGGATCAGGCCGGTCGAGGCGGGATTGAAGAACGCGCCCGAGATGCCGAAGATCGTCGACCCGACCGCCAGGTGCCACACCTCGATCGAGTCCGTGAAGAAGGCCAGCGCTAGCACCGCCTGGACGGCCGCTCGGACGGCATCCGACGTGATCATGATCAGCCGCCGCGGCAGGCGGTCCGCCCACACACCGCCGACCAGCGTGAACACGAGCCGGCCGCCCATCGACGCCCCCAGGACGATCCCGAGGTCGGACGCTGTGCCGATCTCGAGCACGGCGAACGCCGTCGCGACGGGAACGAGCGAGTCGCCGATCGAGGTGAGCGACCGGGCGAGCCAGAGCAGCCGGAACTCCCGCTCGCGCAGCGCGTCCAGACTCTTGGGCCACGCCCGCACGCGTCGAGTGTGGCACGGCCCGCCCGACGCCGAAACGGCGACGAAACAGCGAGGCGCCCCCTTTGCGGCAAGGGGGCGCCTCGGGGAGAACCGGGCTGCGTGCGGCGCAGCCCTTGGTGGGGACGAGGGCACGTCCTTGGACATTCAGATGCCGTCCTGCCGGAAACCTTGCGCCGGTTCGGTTAGCCTCCGCGCATGAGCATCCTGAACAGGCGCAACGCCATGCTCGGCTGGCTCACGTGGGTGACGGCGAAGCGCCTCCTCCGGAAGAAGGCGCAGGACGCAGTGCCGGGCACCGTCGAGGGATCGAGGCGGCCGAACAAGGGCGCGATCATCTCCGGCCTCGCGGCGCTCGGCGGCGTGCTCTGGTTCTGGCGCCGCAAGAGCTCCGACGAGACGCCGACGCCGTCCACCGAGGACTGAGTCCGTCGTGAGCCTCTGGCGTGCGGCCCTCGACGGCCTGGTTCCGTACGAGCCGGGCAAGCCGGAGGAGGAGGTCCAGCGCGAGCTCGGGCTCGACCGCGTCGTCAAGCTGGCCTCCAACGAGGGGCCGTGGGGCCCGTTCCCGGCCGCGCTCGAGGCGCTCGAGCGGAGTGCGCCGCAGCTCAACCGCTACCCCGACGGCGGCACGTTCCACCTGCGCAACGCGCTCGCCGAGCGGCACGGGGTAGGCCCGGAGCAGATCGTCACGGGCGCGGGCGCCGACGCGATCATCGGCCATCTCTCGGTCGCCGCCCTCGACCCGGGCGACGAGGTCGTCACGGGCTGGCCGTCGTTCATCAGCTACGTCCTCGACACGTTGAAGCTCGGCGCGACGCCGGTGCGCGTGCCGTTGCGCGACCACCACCTCGACCTGGAGGCGATGCTCGCGGCGATCGGGCCGCGGACGAAGCTCGTCTACATCGCGACGCCCAACAACCCCACCGGCACGATGACCGGCCGCGCTGCGCTCGACGCGTACTTCGAGCAGGTGCCCGAGCACGTGCTGACGGTGCTCGACCAGGCCTACCTCGAGTACATCGACCACCCGGACTACCCGGACGGGATCGAGGAGTACGTCAAGCGAGGCCGGCGCGTGCTCGTCCTGCGCACCTTCTCGAAGATCTACGGGCTCGCCGGGTTGCGCGTGGGCTACGGCGTCGGCGCGGCCGAGACGATCACCGCGATCGGCAAGGTCCGTCGCGCCTTCGACGTGAGCACCGCAGGCACAGGTCGCCGCGCTCGCCAGCCTGGACGACCCGGCAGAGCTGCTGCGGCGGCGGACGCTCACCGCAGCGGGCCGCGACGAGCTCGCACGGTCCCTGCGGGCCAACGGGCTCGAGCCTGCCGGCCCTGCCGTCGCGAACTTCCTCTTCGCCGATGTGGCCGAGGACGCACGTCCGCTCTTCGAAGCGCTCCTGCGGCAGGGCGCAATCGTGCGCCCGATGGGCGCGTTCGGTGCGCCCGGAGCCCTGCGGATCACCGTCGGCACCCCGGAGGAGAACGCGTTCTTCGCCGACGCGCTTGCTTCGGTCAGCGCCGCGCGCCTGACGTAGCCGTCACATCCGTCGGCTATCCTGGCCCCTTCGCCGGCGCCCGCAGCCGGCGACGGCCTTATGCGGACAACGACGAAGAGAGGTATTGGCCGCGCCGCGGCTGTGAACGGGAACGACAGGCCGGTCCTGCCGCCGGGAGCGCTCTCCCCGATCACGGTCTACCGCCAGCCGGAGCCCGTCCGGCGCAGCCGGTGGGCGCTCGTGCGCACCGCCTTCCTCTGGCTCTTCGTCTTCCTGCTCATGTGTGCGGGCGCACTGGGCGGCGGCGCCTATCTCTGGTTCCACGAGAGCGTCGCGGCCGTCGTCCCGAAGACGCAGGACGTGAAGGTGGCGGCGAAGCGGCTCGACATCGCGCTCCCCGGCCAGCCTGCAACCGCGCTCGTGATCGGCTACGACAAGCGGAAGGGCGAGGAGCCCGGCATGCAGTCGCGCTCCGACACGATCATGCTCGTCCGCGCCGATCCGGACACGGACTCGATCTCGCTGCTCTCCTTCCCCCGCGACCTGATCGTGGACGTCTCCTGCCCCGGCGCGCTCACCTATCGCGGGCGCATCAACGAGGCGTACTCGGAGTGCGGCACGAAGGGCACCCTCGAGACGGTGCGCAAGCTGACGGGGCTGAAGATCAACTATCTGATCACGGTCAACTTCCGCGGCTTCCGCCAGCTCGTGGACGCGTTCGACGGGATCTGGCTGGACATCGACCGCCGCTACTTCAACGATCGCGGCGGCCCCACGGGCTTCGCGACGATCAACCTGGTTCCGGGCTACCAGAAGCTGACCGGCTACCAGGCGCTCGACTTCGTCCGCTACCGCCATACGGACTCCGATCTCACCCGCGTCGCGCGCCAGCAGCTCTTCGTGCAGAGCTTCAAGTCGCAGGTCAAGTCCGAGTTCTCGATCACCACGCTGCCGAAGGTGATCTCCACGATCACGAAGAACGTCGAGGTCGGCGTGGGAGGCGGCGCGGAGCTCGACGGCGACACCGTGCTCGGCTACGCCCTCTTCGCGTACGGACTGCGTCCCGGCGGCTTCTTCCAGTCGCGGATCGACGGGCTCGAGGGGTATGCGGAGCTGACCGCGCCCGAGGAGAACATCCGCAAGGCAGTGCAGGAGTTCTCGAACCCCGACGTCGAGTCGCCGGAGAAGGCGACCGCGGTCGCCCTGGGCGAGAAGCCGAAGGCCACGAAGGCGCCGCCGCCGCGCGACACCACGATCACCGTCCTGAACGGCAACGGCATCACCGGGTCGGCGACGAACGCGAGCTACCTGCTCTCCCAGCGCGCCTACTCCATGGTCTACCCGGCGGACGGTCAGCCCGCGAACGCGCCGAACTGGGAGTACTTCAAGACGCAGATCTCGTACGACCCGGCCCAGGCGGGGTCGGAGGCCGCCGCGAAGAAGGTCGCGACGCTGTTCGGCACCGACGACATCCTGGCGCTGAAGCCGAAGATCCGCCAGCTCGCGAACGGTGCGATGCTGACGGTCGTCGTGGGCCAGACCTTCCACGGCACGCTCGCGGCGGCACCCATCGACAGGACCCCGCAGCGCCAGCAGGCGTACGTCACGCCGGGCAAGGACGCCTCGATCGAGTACCTGCGCGAGCGCAAGGCCAAGGTGCGCTTCCCGCTGATGGTGCCGACGGTGATCGAGCGCAGCTCGTGGATCGACCGCGAGCGGCCGGTGCGGATGTACTGGATCGACGAGCCCGACAACGAGCACAAGACGATCCGGCTCACCTACCGCACCGGCACGGGGGAGTACTGGGGCGTCCAGATGACCGACTGGGAGGACGCGCCGGTGCTCGCGGAGAGCAACGTCACCCGGATGATCAAGGGCAGGCGCTACGAGCTGCACTACACCGGCCCGAAGCTGCACATGGTCGTGCTGCGCGAGGGCGAGGCCACCTACTGGGTCGTCAACACGCTGCTCAACTCGCTCTCGAACGAGACGATGCTCGCGATCGCCAAGGGTCTGAAGCCGCTCGCCAGCATCAAGTAGGTAGGTTCCGCCCGATGTCTCGAGTCGCAGTCTTCGGGGCCGGCTACGTCGGCCTCGTCACCGGTGCGTGCTTCGCCGAGCTCGGTCACGACGTGACGATCCGCGACGTCCTGCCGGAGCGGATCGAGGCCCTGCGCCGCGGCGAGGTGCCCATCTACGAGCCGGGTCTCGAGGAGCTGCTCGCGCGCAACGCGGAGCGGCTCACCTACACGCTCGACGTCGTCGAGGCCGTCGCCGAGGCCGACTTCCTCTACGTGGCGGTCGGAACGCCGCCGACCTACTCCGGCGACGCCGACCTGTCCGCCGTGTGGACCGTCGTCGACGAGCTGCGCGGCCTCGAGCGAGCTGCGGTCGTCGTGATGAAGAGCACCGTTCCCGTGGGGACCGGCGCGACGGTGCGCCACCGCCTGGACGACGCCGGGCTCGGCCACGTCGGCTACGTCTCGAACCCCGAGTTCACGGCCGAGGGCAATGCGATCCGCGACTTCCAGCACCCGGACCGGATCGTGATCGGCTCCTTCGACGACGCGCACGGCGACGCCGTCGCCGAGCTGCACCAGGGGATCGACGGCCCGATCGTCCGCTGCGACGTCCCCTCGGCCGAGATGATCAAGCTCGCCGCGAACGCCGCGCTGATGACACGGATCAGCTTCATCAACGAGATCGCGAACGTCTGCGAGGCGACGGGCGCCGACGTCGTGCAGGTCGCCGAGGGGATCGGGCTCGACCGCCGCATCGGCCCGAGCTTCCTGCGCGCCGGGATCGGCTACGGCGGCAGCTGCTTCCCGAAGGACTCGCTGGCGCTGAAGCAGCTCGCGGCGAGCTCCGGCTACCACTTCCAGCTCCTGAACGCGGTGATCGAGGTGAACGAGCTCCAGAAGCGGCGGGTGATCGGCAAGCTGAAGCGGCACCTCGGCAGCCTGCGCGGCACCTCGGTGGCGCTGCTCGGGCTCGCCTTCAAGCCGAACACGGACGACACGCGCGAGGCGCCCAGCCTCGTGCTGGCCGGACGGCTCGCCGCGGAAGGCGCGAGCGTGCGCGCCTGGGACCCGGTCGTGGACGGTCGCGCGATCCTGCCGCAGGCGACGATCCACGCCACGCCGCTCGAGGCGCTCGCCGGCGTCGACGCCGCGGTGCTCGTGACCGAGTGGTCGGAGCTCTCCGAGCTCGACTGGGCGGAGGCCGCGCGCACCATGCGCAACGCGCTGATCGTGGACGGGCGCAACATGCTCGACCCGGCAGAGCTGCGCGCCGCGGGCTTCGTGTACGAGGGCATCGGCCGCAACGGCCAGTGAGCCGGCGCCGGTGAGCCTGCCCGCAGTCATCCTCGTCGGCGGCCTCGGCACCCGCCTCCGGCCCCTGACCGACGAGACGCGGAAGGACATGCTGCCGCTCGTCGACCGCCCCCAGCTCGCCTACACCTTCGAGCACCTGCGTCGTCACGGCGTCACGCGCGCGATCGTCTCCTGCGGCTACCTGCCGACGCAGATCCAGGAGCGCTTCGGCGATCGCTACGGCGACCTCCGGCTCGAGTACAGGGTGGAGGAGGAGCCGCTCGGCACGGGCGGGGCGATCCGCTTCGCGGCCGAGGGGATCGACGAGCCGTTCTTCGCGCTGAACGGCGACTCTCTGCGCGAGACCGATCTCGGCGCGCTGATCGCCTTCCACCGCGAGCGCGGGTGCCGCGCGACGATCCTGCTCACGCCCGTCGAAGACCCGACGCGCTACGGGCTCGTGCGCGTGAACGGGGACGGACGCGTGCTCAGCTTCCTCGAGAAGCCGCGACCCGAGGAGATCGACACCAACCTGATCAACGCCGGCATGTACGTGCTCGAGCCGGACGTCCTCGACCTGATCCCTTCCGGGCGGGCGGTCTCGATCGAGCGCGAGGTCTTCCCCCGGCTCGTGGAGGAGGGGGCCGTCTACGGCGTGGCGCTGGCCGGCTACTGGCTCGACGTCGGCACGCCCGACGCCTATCTGCAGGCCCACCGCGACGTGCTGGAGCGGAACTTCGTCACCGAGCTGGGCGACCAGCTGGGCGCCGACTACACGCTCGTCGCGGAGAGTGCGCAGGTCAGCCCGCAGGCGCGGCTCGTCCCACCCGTCTACGTGGGCGCGGATGCGGTCGTCGGTGCGGGCGCGCGCATCGGCAGCCTGGCCGTGATCGGCGCCGGCGCGCACGTGGGGGAGGGCGCGACCGTGGAGTCCGCCGTGATCGGGGCCGGCGCCACCGTCGGCCGCGACGCCGACGTCTCGGGCTCGATCGTCGGCGAGCGTGCCGAGCTCGGCGCCGGCTGCGTCGTCGCGGGCCTGTCGGTCGTCGGCCCTGGCGCCACGGTGGGCGACGGGAATATGCTCGACCACGGAATCCGGATCGCAGCCGGCGAGACGATCGCCCCGAATGCCCTCCGCTTCTCATGAGCGCCGACGTGACCCCCGACATCGACTCCCCGAATCTCTCCTCACTCGACCGGTGGAGGTTCGAGGTGCGCAAGGTCGAGAAGCCGTGGGGGCACGAGCTGATCTGGGCGCTCTCGGAGCCCTACTGCGGCAAGGTGCTCTTCGTGAAGGCCGGCGCCGCGCTCAGCCTCCAGTTCCACCGCGAGAAGGAGGAGTCCTGGCTCGTGCAGTCGGGGAAGGCGAAGCTCGAGCTCGGTGAGGTGGGCCAGGCGGTCCTGAGCGAGGAGGTGATCGGCCCCGGCGACGCGTTCCACTACCGCCCGGGCACGGTCCATCGGGTGACGGCGATCGAGGACACGACCATCCTCGAGGTCTCGACGCCGCACCTCGACGACGTCGTCCGGCTCGAGGATCTGTACGGCCGCGAGGGGACGTCCGCCGCGTAACCTAGACCTTGCCACGACTCTGGTAAGGTTCCGGCCATGGAAGGCTTGACCGTAGGTGGTGCGGCGGCGCAGACCGGGTGGTCTGCGCGCATGTTGCGCTACCTCGAGACGAACGGCCTCGTCGTGCCGCGCCGCACCGCGGCCGGCTACCGCCTCTACGGTGAGCGCGAGCTGGAGCAGCTGCGGACACTCCGCAGCCTGCGGGAACGGTTCGGCGTCGAGCTCGGCGAGCTCGCGTTCGCCGACCGGCTCCGGCGCGAGCCCGCCCTCCGGAGCGCGGTCGACGCCTGGCTCGCAGCAAGCGGCCCGGCGGCCGACTGGGTCGACTGGGAGCAACGAAAGCACGAGCGACTCCTGCTCGTGGCCTGATTCTCAACCAGCACAGCGAAAGGACCACATGGCAACCACGAAACGCTACGACGTGAAGGACCTCGCGCTCGCCGCCGACGGCGTGCGCCGGATCGAATGGGCCGACCGGCAGATGCCGGTCCTCGCCGCGATCCGCGAGCGGTTCGAGGCGGAGCGGCCGCTCGACGGCTACCGCATCGCCGCGTGCCTGCACGTGACCACCGAGACGGCGAACCTGATGCGCACGCTGAAGGCCGGCGGCGCCGACGTCGTCCTGTGTGCGTCGAACCCGCTCTCGACGCAGGACGAGACCGCGGCCGCGCTCGTGGACGAGTACGACATCTCCACGTTCGCGATCAAGGGCGAGGACAACGACACCTACTACCAGCACATCGAGGCCGCGGTCGATCACAAGCCGCACATCACGATGGACGACGGCGCGGACGTGATCGGCGTGCTCCACAGCGCACGCCGCGAGCAGCTCGGCGAGGTGATCGCGGGCACCGAGGAGACGACCACGGGCGTGATCCGGCTGAAGGCGCTCGAGCGGGACGGCAAGCTCGGCTTCCCGGTGATCGCGGTCAACGAGGCGCGCACCAAGCACCTCTTCGACAACCGCTACGGCACGGGCCAGTCGACGATCGACGGGATCATCCGGGCGACGAACGTCCTCCTCGCGGGCAAGCGCTTCGTCGTGGCCGGCTACGGCTGGGTCGGACGCGGCGTCGCGATGCGGGCCAAGGGCCTCGGCGCACACGTGATCGTCACCGAGGTCGACCCGATGCCGGCCCTCGAGGCGGCGATGGACGGCTTCGAGATCATGCCGATGGCGGAGGCCGCCAAGGTCGGGGACATCTTCTGCACCGCGACCGGCGACAAGCACGTGATCGCCCACGCGCACATGGAGCAGATGAAGGACGGTGCGATCCTCTGCAACACCGGCCACTTCAACGTCGAGATCGAGATCGCCGCACTCCGCTCGCTCGCGAGCGAGTCGAGGGTGGCGCGCGAGTTCGTGGAGGAGTTCAAGCTCGCGGACGGGCGCCGGCTCTACCTGATCGCGGACGGACGGCTCGTCAACCTCGCGGCCGCCGAGGGTCACCCGGCGATCGTGATGGACATGTCCTTCGCGAACCAGGCGCTCTCGGCCGAGTACGTCGTCCAGAACGCGGCCTCGCTGGAGAAGAAGGTCTACGTCGTGCCGAAGGACATCGACGACGAGATCGCCCGGCTGAAGCTGGCCACGATGGGCATCGACATCGACCAGCTCACCGAGGAGCAGGCCAAGTACCTCGCCTCGTGGGACGAGGGCACGTAAGCAAGCAGCGTGACCTGAGCCCGGAGCGAATCCTCCGCCTGGAAGCCGGCGCGGTGGTCCTGCTGGACCAGCGCCGGCTTCCGGACGAGGAGGTCGAGCTCCGCTGCGAGAGCGCGGCGGAGGTCGCCGAGGCGATCCGCGTGCTGGCGGTCCGCGGTGCGCCGGCGATCGGGATCGCGGCCGGGTATGCGTATGCGCTCGCGGCCGAACGTGGGGAGGACCTCGACGAGGCGTACGCCGTCCTCGCGCGCTCCCGGCCGACCGCCGTCAACCTGATCTGGGCGCTCGAGCAGCTGCGCGTCGACCCGACGCCGGAGCGGGCACGTCAGCTGCACGAGGAGGAGGTTGCGCGCTGCAGGGCGATGGCCGCCCACGCGGCATCGCTCTTCGGCCCCGGTACGCGCGCGCTCACCCATTGCAACGCCGGCGGTCTCGCGACCGGCGGGTACGGGTCCGCCGTCGGCGCGCTCCGGACCGCCTGGGAAGCGGGCCTGCTCGCGCACGTCCTCGTCGACGAGACACGGCCGCTGCTCCAGGGAGCCCGGCTGACGGCGTGGGAGCTCGAGGCGCTCGGGATCCCGCACGCCGTGATCGCCGACGCTGCGGCGGCTCATCTGATGGCCCGCGGCGAGGTGGACTGCGTCGTCACCGGCGCGGACCGGATCGCGGCGAACGGGGACACGGCGAACAAGATCGGGACGTACGGGCTCGCCGTCGCCGCCGCGCACCACGGGATCCCGCTGTACGTCGTCGCGCCGACGTCGACGGTCGACCTCTCGACGCCGACCGGTGAGCTGATCCCGATCGAGGAGCGCGACGGCGCCGAGGTGACCGCGCGCTTCGACGCGCGCAACCCCGCCTTCGACGTCACGCCGGCGGCGCTGATCGCCGCGATCGTCACCGAGGTGGGAGTGCACCGCGCCCCGTTCGAGACCTCGCTGCCGCGACCGCTCCACGCTGCGTGATCGACGTCGACGAAGACACGCGGGAGGTGCTCGACCGCTACGGCTTCGACGCCGAGCGATTCGAGCGGCTACGCGGACGCGTGGCCGACGGCTCGCTCTCGGCGGCGAGCAACGTCGTGCGCGGTCGTGTCGAGCCGCCGGCGCCGGAGGACATCGTGCCGCTGCCGGGCCGCGAGGACGACGCCGACGCGCGCGCCGCGGGGCTCGAGGCGATCCGGGCCGGAGAGGTGGCGATCGTCGTCTTGAACGGGGGCATGGCCACACGCTTCGGCGGCGTCGTCAAGGGCACGGTCGAGGTGCTGGACGGACGGAGCTTCCTGGAGCTCAAGCTCGCAGCCGCCGCGGAGGTCGCAGAACGGCTTGGCGCCGTGATCCCGGCCGCGGTGATGACGAGCTTCGCGACCGACGCAGCCACACGCGAATTCGTGGCGGCGCGCGGCCTGCCCGAGCCGCTCTACTTCTCCCAGTCCGTCTCGCTCCGGCTCGAGCCCGACGGCACGCTCTTCCGCGGCTCCGACGGCAGGCCCTCGCTCTACAGCCCCGGCCACGGAGACTTCCTCGAGGCGATCCGCAGCTCGGGGACGCTCGAGCGCCTGCGGTCGGACGGTGCCCGCTACGTGACCGTCTCCAACGTCGACAACCTCGGTGCCCGCATCGATCCCGCGGTGCTCGGCATGCACATCCTCGAGGGCCGGCCGATGACGAGCGAGGTCGTGCGCAAGGAGGGGGACACGGGCGGCGCGCCCGCCCGCGTCGACGGCCGGCCGATGCTGCTCGAGGGGCCGCGCTTTCCCCCCGACTTCGACCAGGACGCGATCCCCGTCTTCAACGTGAACACCGTCACCTTCGACCTCGGCGCGCTCGACCGCACGTGGGAGCTGACCTGGCTGTACGTGGAGAAGGAGGTCGAAGGGCGTCGGGCCGTGCAGCTCGAGCATCTCTTCCACGAGGTGAGTGCCTTCCTGCCGACGACGTATCTCGAGGTGCCGAGAACGGGGCCGCGCGGCCGCTTCTTCCCCGTGAAGACGCCCGAGCGACCTGGCAGCCGCCCGCGGGCCGCTGCGCGAGCTGCTCGCCGCCTCACCGCTCGACTGACCGCGGGAGAGCGGCACACACTCGGCACGGAATCGGCACAGACACGTGCTCATTGCGGCGGTAGCGTCGTCTGTGTGCTCGATCTGCTGCTCCCACTCCACTGCGCTGTCTGCCGGTCCGTGGGTGCTGCGATCTGCGCCGCGTGCAAGGCGTTGCTCGTTCGCCTGGCGCCGCCGCTCTGCGCCCGCTGCGGTGCGCCGGGTGCCTGGCCGGTCGAGCGCTGCGCGGAGTGCGCGGGGCGGCGGATCGCCTTCGCCTCCGCGCGGGCGGCGATCCTCTACGACGAGCGTGCGCGCAGGCTGATCTCCGACTGGAAGGAGCGTGGCCAGCGGCGGCTGGCCGAGGAGGCGGCGACGATCGTCGCCGAGGTGCTCGTCCGGCCGGACGTGGCCGCGCTCACGTTCGTGCCCGCGCAGAGGGAGCGAACGCTCAAGCGCGGTCACCGTCCGGCCGAGGCCCTGGCCCGAGGGCTCGGGCGTCGCTGGGGCCTCCCGGTGGAGGCGCTCGTGGGGCGTACGCGGCCGATCGAGCGCCAGCGCGGCCTCGGTCTGAAGGAGCGGCGGCAGAACGTCGCCGGCGCCTTCGCGCCGGCGCGTGCGTCGCCGGCCACCGTCTGTCTCGTCGACGACATCTACACCAGCGGCGCCACAGCGGCGGCGGCGGCGACCGCGCTCCGGAAGGGAGGTGCGCGCCGGGTCGAAGTGGTCACGCTCGCGCGGGCAGTTCGCTGACCGGAAGCGCGGCGACCCGATACTCTCTGGGCACCACCGGACGAGAGGAGACGCATGCGACTTCAGGTCAAAGGCCGGAATGTCGAGGTCAGCGATTCGATCCGGAGGTATGCCGAGGAGAAGCTCGGCAAGCTCGAGCGGCAGCTCGCCGATCCGACACAGGTGGAGCTCGAGCTCGCCCTCGAGCACAACCCGTCCATCGCCGCGGACCACATCGCCGAGGCGACGATCTGGACGAAGGGTCCGACACTGCGCGCGCGCGAGAGCTCGGCGGCGTTCGAGGCGTCGATCGACCAGCTCGTGAACAAGCTCGAGCGGCAGGTGGAGCGGTACCGCGCGAAGCGCAGCCGGCGCGAGACGGCGCGGCGAGCGAACGGATCGGTGCCGGAGGAGCCGCAGTTCTCGGCCGAGCAGCTGGAGCAGATGATCGTGAAGACGAAGCAGTTCGAGCTGCGCCCGATGTCGGCCGGAAGAGGCGACGCTGCAGCTCGAGCTCGTCGGGCACGACTTCTTCGTCTTCATCAACGAGATGTCGGGAACGACGAACGTCGTCTACCGCCGCCGCGGCGGCGGCTACGGGCACATCGAGCCGCAGGCCTAATGCCGCTCTGGCGGCGGGAGGAGCCGTTGCACGAGCGGCTTCGGCGCGAGGGAGCGCTGGACGCGGCCGAGCGCGTGCCGCTCGACACGTCGCCGCGCTGGGGCGAGGTGGGGATCCACGGGGTGCATCGGCAGCGGGTCTGGGATGCGATCGCGACCGTGGAGGCTCCGGAGCTCGGTGGTGCCGAGGCGCACTTCGTCGCGCTCGCCGACGGCACGCTGATCGCCGAGACGGACGACCTCGAAGTGGGGCCGCTCGCCGACGCGCTGGATGGTCAGCTCGAGCCGCCGTACCGCGCCGAGGCGGTTCGACGGGGCGACGGCCTCTGGGCGGTCGCCGGCAGCCGCATCGTCGTCGTCGACGTCCGCGAGGAGATCGCCGGGGACCACGTGACGGTGACCATGCGCCGGGGCGAGCGGACCGTCGAGGTCGACGGGGAGCGGACGTTCGGGGGCCTGCCGACGCTCGAGCAACTGGTCGGAGACGACGCCGTCGTGACGGCGCACCGGCTCGACGAGACGCTCTGGGAGGTCGAGGTCACCCCGCTCTAGCCGAGCGCGCTACGGAACCGGTTGACGAAGAACCACGCGACGTCCGGTCGACGTCGCGAGCCGCGAGCCCTCGACCTGGACGTGCGAGCCGATGCCGACCTGCCGCTGGAGGTTGTCCGCGCTCATCCGCAGCTGGCGGATCTGACCGGAGAAGACGTAGTAGGCGAAGCTGGCGTCGGCATCCTCGAGCCGCGATCGTGCGGGCACCAGCCAGGTTCGCGGCCCGCCCGACCCACGGAGCTCGAGCGTCCGGCCGTGCTGCACCACGAGCCCGCCGTTCACGAGCGCGACCGCCTGGATCTCCGACGCGTAGCTCTCCGTGCGCAGGACGTTGCCGCCGGCGTCGAGGACCGTGACGACTCCGCCGGCGCTCGCGACGGCCAGCTCGCCCCCGAGGGCCGAGAGCGCGGTCACGCGCGCGGGTGCGGTCCACGCGAAGCGCCGGGCGCCGTTCGTCCGCAGCGCGATCACCTCGCTATCGACCGCGTAGGGCAGGATTCCGCCGGGAGTGCTGCTCTCGCCTTCGCCGACGACGAGCGGAGACGCGTCGTCCGCATCGCGGGTGAGGAACCGCAGGCGCAGCGGCTTCGTCTTGGTCGTCGTCGCCGTCCAGAGCGTCCACTCGCGCTGGTTGCCGCCGATGTAGTGCGCCCAGAGCACCCGGTTGCCTGCGATCGAGAGGTCCGGAGATGCCGCTGCCCGTGCTCGTCTGCACACAGGTCGTCGGGCGGGGGAAGGTCGTCACGCCCCGCGTCGCGAGGTCCCACACCTGCACCCGGTTGCAGTCGCTCGCCGAGCGACCGGAGGCGTAGGCCACACGGCCGGCGTCGAACGCGAGCGCGGTCACGGGAGCGGGGGCGGTCACGGTCCGGGTCGGGGCGCCGGCGGCGGCCGGGACGAGGAGCACGGCGAGGATCGCGATTGTTGCGGAACGCATCAACGCGCACGGTAACGACAGCGGGTAAAGGGACGTGGCCGTCCATGTAAGGGCTCCGTGAACCCGCGACCGAGCGGGTACCCTGTGCCGAATGCCCAGCCCCGATTTCGGCCGCTTCGACAAGGTCCTTCGCCTCGGCGAAGGCCGCCGCATGAAGCGCCTACAGCAGCAGGCGGCCTACATCGCCACCCTCGAGCCGGAGTTCCAGGCGCTCTCCGACGACGAGCTGCGCGGCAAGACGGCCGAGTTCCGCCAGCGGCTGGAGAACGGCGAGTCGCTCGACGAGCTCCTCTTCGAGGCCTACGCGGCCGTGCGCGAGGCGCGCTGGCGCGAATCCGAGCAGCGCATGTTCGACGTCCAGATGATGGGTGGGATCGTCCTGCACGAGGGCGACATCGCCGAGATGAAGACCGGTGAGGGCAAGACCTTCGTCGCCGCGCTCGCCCTCTTCCTGAACGGGCTGGACGGCACCGGCGTCCACCTCGTCACCGTCAACGACTACCTCGCCAAGCGCGACGCGGAGTGGAACCGGCCCGTCTACGAGCGGCTCGGAATGACCGTCGGCGCGATCCAGAACATGATGCCGTTCTCCGAGCGCAAGAAGGAGTACGAGGCCGACATCACCTACGGCACGAACTCCGAGTTCGGCTTCGACTACCTGCGCGACAACATGGCGGTCTCGCGGGAGGGCCTCGTCCAGCGCAGCCACGCCTTCGCGATCGTGGACGAGGTCGACTCGATCCTGATCGACGAGGCGCGGACGCCGCTGATCATCTCGGGCGAGCCCGAGACGGCGGCCACGACCTACTACGACTTCGCACGGATCGTGAAGGAGCTCGACGGCGGCGCGATCCACCCGCAAGGGGCAGAAGGGCGAGGACGAGACGGAGCTCTCCGGAGCCGACTACCTCTACGACGAGAAGCACAAGACGGTCTCGCCCGCGCAGACGGCGATCGAGAAGGTCGAGCGCGCGCTCGGGATCGAGAACCTCTACGACCCGACGAACGTCCAGCTCGTCAACCACCTGATCCAGGCGCTGAAGGCGCAGTCGCTCTACCAGCGCGACGTCGACTACGTGATCCAGGACGGCGAGGTCAAGATCGTCGACGAGTTCACGGGGCGGATCATGGAAGGCCGCCGCTGGAGCGAGGGGCTCCACCAGGCCGTCGAGGCGAAGGAGCGCGTGCCGATCCAGGAGGAGAACGTCACCCTGGCGACGATCACGCTCCAGAACTACTTCCGCCTCTACGAGAAGCTCGGCGGCATGACGGGCACCGCGAAGACCGAGGAGAAGGAGTTCGTCGAGATCTACGACCTCCACGTGGTCGAGATCCCGACCAACGTCGCGGTCGCGCGCCGCGACGAGAACGACTACATCTTCAAGACGAAGGAAGCGAAGTTCGCGGCGGTGATCGACGACATCGAGGAGCGCCACGCGACCGGGCAGCCGATCCTCGTCGGCACGATCGCGGTCGAGGCCTCCGAGTACCTCTCGGAGCTGATGACGCGGCGCGGGATCCCGCACAACGTGCTGAACGCGAAGGAGCACGAGCGCGAGTCCGAGATCATCAAGGACGCGGGCCAGCCCGGCGCGGTCACGATCGCGACGAACATGGCCGGCCGCGGCGTCGACATCAAGCTCGGCGAAGGCGTCGTCGAGAGCGGCGGCCTCTACGTGCTCGCGACCGAGCGCCACGAGGCGCGCCGCATCGACAACCAGCTCCGCGGCCGCTCGGGCCGTCAGGGCGACCCGGGCGAGACGCGCTTCTACCTCTCCGCGCAGGACGATCTCGTGCGCCTGTTCGCCGGCGACCGCATCCACGGGATCATGGAGCGCTTCAAGCTGCCGGACGACCAGCCGATGGAGGCCGGGATCCTCTCGCGCCAGATCGAGAACGCGCAGAAGAAGGTCGAGGAGCAGAACTTCGTCTCGCGCAAGAACGTCCTCAAGTACGACGACGTGATGAACACCCAGCGCCAGGTGATCTACGAGCAGCGCCGCCGGGTGCTCGAGGGCGACGATCTCTCGGAGGACGTGCGCGGCTGGATCGAGGAGGTCATCTCCGTCAACGTCGCCAACTCGACGGAGGGCGAGTTCACAGAGGAGTGGGACCTGTCGCCGCTCGTCCAGCAGATGCAGGCGCTGTACGGCACCGACATGACGGTCGAGGAGCTGAAGGAGGAGGTCGAGCTCACCCGCGAAGGGCTGCTGGAGGAGTTCATCGAGGACGCGCTCGAGACCTACGACGAGAAGGAGCGCGACCTCGGCCCCGAGCTCATGCGCGACGTCGAGCGCTACGTGATCCTCCAGGTCGTCGATTCCCGCTGGCGCGCGCACCTGGACGCGATGGACTACCTGCGCGACGGCATCCACCTGCGCGGGCTGGCCCAGAAGGATCCGCTCGTCGAGTACCGCGCCGAGGGCCACCTGATGTTCGAGGAGTTGAGCCGCACGATCCGCGAGGAGGTCGTGCTGACGCTCTTCCACGCGCAGATCGAGGTGCAGCAGCCCGCAGCTGGAGCGCGCTCCGCAGGGCGACGGCAACCTGCAGTACCAGCACGACACCGCAGCGGGCGCGGACGCGATCGCCGCCGCCGGTGCGGGTGCGGGAACCGCCACGGCGACTGCGCTTGCGCCCGGACCGACCGCGATGGTGGCGACCCAGGGGACCGTCGTGAACGACGCGCACGAGAACGTCGGCCGCAACGACCCCTGCTGGTGTGGGAGCGGCAAGAAGTTCAAGAAGTGCCACGGCGCGTAGCCGTGACCGAGACCAGCGTCCCACTCGATCAGCAGCTCGAGGAGATCAGAGCCCAGCTTGCCTGGGTTCGTGATTACCTTTGACCCGGATTCCGTCACTGCCCGCATCGCCGAGCTCGAGCAGGAGCTGGGGCGGCCCGGCTTCTGGGACGACCAGCGCAACGCCGCCCGGGTCTCGACCGAGCACTCACGCCTGACCAAGCGCCTCGAGCGCTACGAGCGGCTCCAGCGCGAGCACGACGACGCGGCCGAGCTGCTCGCGCATGGATCCTGAGCTGGCGGGTGAGATCGAGGCGCAGCTGCGGCCCCTGCAGCCAGGAGCTCGAGCGGCTCCAGGAGGACGCGCTCTTCGACGGCGAGTACGACAGCGGGGACGCCGTCGTCTCGATCCACGCCGGCGCGGGCGGCACCGACGCGCAGGACTGGGCCGAGATGATGCTGCGGATGTACCTGCGCTGGGCGGAGGACCGCGGGTTCGTGGCCGAGCTCGTCGATTCGAGCCCGGGGGAGGAGGCGGGCGTCAAGTCCGCGACGTTCACGGTCAAGGGCGAGAACGCCTACGGCGTCCTCAAGGCCGAGCGCGGCGTGCACCGGCTCGTGCGCCAGTCCCCGTTCGACAGCGCCCACCGGCGCCACACGGCCTTCGCGCAGGTCGGTCGTCGCCCCGCTGCTGCCCGAGGAGAGCGACGTCGAGATCGACGAGAGCGAGCTGCGCATCGACACCTATCGGGCCTCGGGCGCGGGCGGGCAGCACGTGAACAAGACCGACTCCGCCGTCCGCATCACGCATCTGCCCACCGGGATCGTCGTCCAGTGCCAGAACGAGCGCTCGCAGACGTCGAACAAGCAGACCGCGCTGCGCATCCTCAAGTCACGGCTCGTCGAGCTCCAGGAGGAGGAGCGCGAGGCCGAGCTGGCCAAGGAGCGGGGCGCCGCGCAGGACATCGGCTTCGGGAGTCAAATTCGCAGCTACGTGCTCCACCCGTATCAGCAGGTCAAGGATCTCCGCACCGGCTTCGAGGTCGGGAACGCCCAGGGCGTCCTCGACGGCAACCTCGACGGCTTCGTTCACGCCTACCTGCTGGCCAAGGCTGCCGGCCAGGTCGTGTAGCCGCAGGGTCGGCTAAACTGATGCAGCCTCCAGAAACCGGAGCGGCACGCCCCGTCGTGGGCGCCGAGCCGACTTCACCCCCTCATCCGGTGCAGGATCTCGACTTCACACAGCTGACCACGCCCGCGAACGGCGATGTGCCTGCGCTTCCGGCGGAGGACCTCGCCGACGAGCTGAAGCAGGCGGCGCCGCCGGCGCCCGAGGCCGGCCCGGGCTCGATGATCGTGTTCGAGACGGTGACGAAGATCTACGAGCCGAACGTCGTCGCCCTCGAACGAGGTCTCGTTCCGGATCGACAAGGGCGAGTTCGTCTTCGTCGTCGGCGCCTCCGGCTCGGGCAAGTCGACGATCATCCGCCTCCTGCTGAAGGAGCTCGAGCCGTCGAGCGGGCGCATTCTCGTCGGCGGCCGCGACCTGACGCGCCTGAAGCGCTCGAAGGTGCCGCTGCTGCGGCGCAACGTCGGCTGCGTCTTCCAGGACTTCAAGCTGCTCCCGAACCGCACCGCGGCCGAGAACGTCGCCTATGCGCTGAAGGTGCAGGGCGAGAGCCGGGCCAACATCCGGCGCAAGGTGCCCGAGGTGCTCTCGCTCGTCGGGCTCTCCGACAAGGTGTCCTCGCTTCCCGACGAGCTCTCCGGCGGCGAGCAGCAGCGCGTCTCGATCGCGCGCGCCGTCGTCAACCACCCGCCGCTCCTGATCTGCGACGAGCCGACCGGGCAACCTCGACCCGGACACCTCCGTCGGGATCATGCAGCTCCTCTACCGGATCAACCGCGCCGGCACGACGATCCTGATGGTCACCCACGACCGCGAGATGGTCGACAAGATGCGCAAGCGCGTGATCGCGCTCGAGGACGGCCGGCTCGCCCGCGACGAGCGCCGCGGAGGCTACGCGTCCGAATGAGGCTGCGCCTGCTCTTCTCCGAGTCGATCCGCTCGCTCGGCGCGAACCTGTCGACCACGATCGCCGCCACGATGACCGTGCTGATCGGGATGTTCCTGCTCGGCCTCTTCATCGCGCTCGGCTCGTGGGTCGTCTCCTGGTCGGACCACGTGAAGCGCGAGCTGATGGTCAAGGTCTTCTTCCGTCGACAACGCGGACGAGAAGCAGTTCAACACGATCCGCACGCAGCTCGAGCGCCGATCCGCGACGTCAAGGACTACGTTCGTCTCGAAGGCCGACGCGCTCGAGCGGATGCGCGAGAAGTTACCCGGAGCTGACCGCGAACCTGCCCTCGAACCCGCTGCCCGCGTCGTTCGAGGTACGTCCCGAACGAAGGCCGAGGACGTCAAGGCGATCGCGAGACGCCTGCGGCCGCTGCCGGCCGGCGTCGAGAAGGTCACCTACGGGAGGCAGACCGTCGGATCGGATCCTGCGCGTCGCGCGCGTGATCGAGATCGTCTTCCTCGCGGCCGTGCTCGTCCTGCTGATCGCGTCGACCTTGCTGATCGCGAACACGATCCGGCTCTCGATCTTCTCGCGGCGACGAGAGATCGAGGTGATGAAGCTCGTCGGCGCCACGAACTGGTTCGTGCGCGGCCCGTTCATGCTCGAAGGGCTCCTCTGCGGGCTCGTCGGCTCGCTCGTCGCCGTCTTCCTGCTCCTGCTCGGCAAGGAGCTCGCGCTGCCGGCGATCCTCGGCCGGATCGAGTCGTCGTCCGACGTCGAGGCCCTGGCGTTCTCGTTGAACGCGACTCGTCCTGATCCTGGTCGGCCTCACCATCGGCGCGATCGGCTCCGGTCTCACGATGCGCCGCTTCCTGAAGGTCTAGCTCGCGTTCCTGGCCGGCCGGCTCCCGGCGGACGGAGTCCGCCTCCGCCGGCCTCGCGCGCCTGAGCGCACGCGGCTCTCCGGGTCTGGCCTACCGGCCTATCCCCTCCGGCCGCGCACACTCAGCCACGCGCCAGGAACGCGAGCGGCGGTAGCGTGACTCCGATGGCTGCGAAGAAGGAGCACCGGGGCCGCCAGAAGCGGCCGGGCCGCGCCAAGCGGCATGCCGCCGGCGCGAGGCCGTGCGGATCCCAGACCTGGAGATCACGCTCCCGACCAGGAGCGTCCAGCCCGAGTCGGTGGTCGCGCACCTCGGGCCCGACGAACTCCGGGAAGACGCACGCCGCGCTCGAGTTCCTGGCGGAATCCGGCCGAGGCGTCTTCGCAGCACCGCTACGGATGCTCGCGCAGGAGGCGCACCGCCGCCTGTCCGCGCAGCTCGGGCCGGAGCGGGTCGGACTCGTCACCGGCGAGGAACGGGTCAACGAGGACGCGCCGATCGTCTGCTGCACGGCCGAGATGGCGCCGATGCGCGGCGAGGTGCTCGTCGTCGACGAGGTGCAGTGGGCCGACGACCCCGAGCGCGGCGCCGCCTGGACGCGCCTGCTGCTCGCGGCCGAGTACCGCCACATCCTGCTGCTCGGGGCGGTCGAGGCGCTGCCGCTCGTCCGGAACGCCTTCCCGGACGTGGACGTGCGCTTCTTCGAGCGGAAGGCGCCGCTCGACTGGACGGGCTCGGTCGCCTTCGGCAGCCTGAAGCCGGGCACGGTCGTCGTCGCCTTCAGCCGCCGCGCCGTACTCGCGCTGGCCGGTGAGCTGGCGCGCCGCCACCCAGGCCGCGTCGTCCGTCCTCTACGGCGCCATGCCGCTCGGCTCTCGGCGTGTCGAGATCGACCGCTTCCTCAACGGCGCCGCCGACGTCTGCGCCGCCACCGACGTGCTCGGCCACGGCGTCAACCTCCCCTGCGAGACGCTGCTTTTCGCCGAGACGACGAAGTTCGACGGCCAGGAGCGACGCGAGCTCCACTCCTGGGAGATCGCCCAGATCGCAGGCCGAGCCGGCCGCTTCGGCCTCGTCGAGCGCGGCCATGTCGGCGTGCTGACGGGGATCGGCTGGGCGCAGGCCGATCCCGATCTCGTCGAGTCGGCGCTCGTCCCGCACGTCCCGCTCCGCGACGGTCATTTCGGCTACCGCGTCGTCGACACCGCCCGGATCGCGGCCGCGGCTCGAGGACCTGCCGATCGAGTCGCCGGTGCAGCTCGCCGCCGCTCTGCGCGCCTGGCACAACGCGGCCCTGCGCCAGTGGGCGACCGAGGGCTGGCTCTCCGTCGAGTCGATCGGCCCGCTGCTCGGGCAGGCTCGACACCGTTCAGCGCCGGCTGCGCGAGCAGCGGCCGGAAGCTCTCGCTCGAGCAGACCTGGAAGCTCGTGAACGCTCCGGTCGACGAGGACAACGCGGAGCTGCTCGGGAACGCTCGCTCTCGCGGTCGCGGGCGACCGCCGGCAACAGCCCCTGCTGGGCTGGCTGCTGGACACGAACCGGCTGCGCGACGCCTCGCTCGAGGACGCGGAGCACGCTGCCCGCACGGCCAGCATCCTCCGCTGGTTCGCGCTGCAGTACCCGGGCGTCGGCGGTGTCACGATCGAACGGGCGGCGGCGCTGGAGCAGGCGGCCGTCGGACCGGGTCACCGCGCGCCTCGCGGCGGAGGTGCGCTCGCCGTCGGTCGGGCGCTGCAGGTCGTGCGGGCAGCCTGTGCGCCGTGGTTCCCGCTCTGCGACCGCTGCTTTTCGAAGGGTCGCCGCTAGTCGGGCGTCGTGCGCGCGAAAGCGCAGGGCGACGAGGATCGTCGCCACGATCACGACGGCAGCGACCGTGTTCGGAATGATCAGCGCGAAGTTCTCGGCCGCGATCCCGTAGGCGAACCAGAGCAGGAAGCCGACGAAGAGGACGAGGAGTAGCCGAGCGAGATGATGTGGGAGTTCGGTGCTCGATCATCTTCCGGATCTGCAGCACGCGGGACCGAGCGCCATCGCGATCGCCCAGCCGGAGGCGACGAGGCAATGTGGTGGCCAGCGCCGACGTACCACGGGTCTCGGCGCGGCACGCTCCCTACAATCGCGGTCGTGGCCAGACCGACCGGAACCAAGCTGATCGTCGAGAACCGGCGCTCGCGGTACGACTACGAGCTGCTCGAGCGGCTCGAGGCCGGCATCGTGCTGACCGGGACCGAGGTGAAGTCGCTGCGCGAGGGGCGGGTCACGCTCGCCCAGGCGTATGCCGACCTGCGCGGGCAGGAGTTCTGGCTCGTCGGCGCCGAGATCGCCGAGTACGCCCAGGGGAACATCGCGAACCACGAGCCGACCCGCGACCGCAAGCTCCTGCTCCGCCGGCGCGAGATCGACTCGCTCGCCGGCCAGGTGCGGGAGAAGGGTCTGACGCTCGTGCCGACGCGGCTGTACTTCAAGGACGGCAAGGTGAAGGTCGAGATCGCGGTCGGGCGGGGCAAGGACCGCGGCGACAAGCGCCGCACGATCGCCGACCGCGACGCGAAGCGGCAGATCGAGCGCGCGCTCAGGTCGCGCCGATAGTCGCGGCGCACGGTCACGTTTCCCGGCTCGACGACGTAGCCATGGCGCTCGTTCAGGCGGCGGATCGGCTCGTTGCGAGCCTCGTTCGACGTCTGCAGCGACGCGAAACCCTGCGCCTTCGCCCAGGCGATCTGCGTGCGCTTGAGCGCGCCGGCGATCCCGCGCCCGCGCGCCGGCGGCGGACGCCGGTGAGGTCGTGGAAGGCGCGCTCGCGGTTCTCCGGTCGAGAGCGAGAACTTCGCGAAGCCGGCCACCTCGTCGCCCGCGAGCGCGACGAAGACCGCACGCGGGTCGTCGCCCGCGCCGCCGCATGTCGCGCTCCAGCCACTCCTCGAGCGAGCCGATGTCGTCCTCCTCGGCGCCGGGAATGTCGGGCGTCGCCTCGCCGCGACCTCGTAGATGCCGCGCGCGAGCTCGGGCCGCTCGGCCCAGGTCACGATCTCGATCCCGGGCGGCGGGTCGCGGCTCCGGCGGCTCGATCGCCGTCAGGTCGAGGACGAGGTGCGACTCGCGTCCCACCTCGACGTAGCCTCTGCCGCTCGGTCCACGCGAGGCTCCCCGCGTCGTCCTCCTGCACCGGCCCCTCGAGCTCGGTCGCGCCGCGGTCGCGTGCCCAGGCCTCGAGCGCCTGCAGGACGGCGCTGCCGGTTCCGGCTCCGCGCGCCGCCGGCTCGACGAGGGCTGCGCCGATCGCCCGGTGCGGCGGCGTGTGCCAGCCCGTCAGGGCGAAGCCGCCCCGACCGCCTCGCCGTCGCGCTCGCAGAGGAGCCAGACCATGCTTGGCGGCCTGGCGGCGCCAGTCGACGAAGCCGCCGACCGTCGCCTCCTCACGTGGCTGTGCGGCCCGCGCGATCCGAGGAACGCGTCGAGCTCGTCCTCGTCGATCTCCCTGATCTCCACGCACGGAGGCTACAATGCGGCCAACACACATACGGGGGCGACCTGGTTTCGACGTGGTCGGTTCTCCGGCAGAGCTGCAAGCCGAGGTCCCCGGTCGGCCTCGTAAATCCACCGGGAACAGAACAAATGCGAAGAGATGATCTCGCAATCGCGGCCTAGGTAACCCTAGGACTAGGCGACGTCGCCCCTGGCTCGGCCCGAGGTCAGGGATGCGGCGCCAACGTTCGGGCTCGGCGCCGAGGGAGAGCCAATCGCCCAAGGCGCGACACTTAAGGATGGCTAGCCCGTCGGTAGGTCGTCTGCGAACCGGCCGCCGGGCGAATCAAACCGCAGACTACGCTTGTAGATGCTTTGTCCGGTGCGTCCGCGGACGCGGGTTCGATTCCCGCCGCCTCCACTAAATTGCGATTTGCAGGAATTTCCCGTTAGGGCGGCGGGAACGATTCACCCGCCCTCCAGAACAAGGCGCATCGTGTCGGCCAACTGGTCGAGATCCCAGTCCGCGTACACGTCGCCGGTCGTCATGATCGAGGCGTGGCCGAGCAGCTTCTGGGTCGCCTTCAGGTTGCCGGTCGCGTCGAGGACGCGCTGGCCTGCGGTATGCCTCGCCTTGTGCATCCGCTCGCCGCTGGTGGTCTGCGGAGCGACAACCCCGGCCCGCTCGAGGCAGGTGTACCACCAATCGTGGAGGCCGTGGTCGCCCATCGGCTGGTCGGGTCCGACGGCTTCCCGGAGAGAGAGACGAAACGAGTGCGGACTCTTGGCACGGCGGTCCCAGCAGAAACCGACCCCACTGAGTCAGACGACGGCCCGCCAAGCGGGGTCAAACGGGGGCGAGCCGTCATCGCACAGAAGATGGTCGCCGCTTCCGGTCGTCGAGGTATGACCCAATCGTGTCAACCGATCAGACTGAAGGGCGCGTCGGCCTAGATCTTGGCGGCAGATCCGCGCGACGACCCTCGCTTGCGCCAGTGTTCACGAATGTCCCCGAGCAGCGCGCTCTCAGTTCAGGCTGAAGCCAAGCGCGGTCGCATTGAGCAGGAACAGCGCGGTTGCTCCAGCGCCGAACGAGGTCAACCGCAGTAAAGCTGCGTGGCCGCGAAGGCCAGCGAACGCGAGCAGCGCCGCCGACAGGGTCATGAGCCCCGAGGGACAGCACGAACATGGGACCTAGCGCTCCGCCGGGGGAGCGATAGGCGTCCCAGCGACTGATGCCATTGCCACGGTAACTGTCTTCACCGAACACGTACGCCGCCAGCAGAGCCGCCGCCAGGAGCGGCAGCAGGGCGAGTACGGCCCACCAGCGCGAGCACCGGCGTGTCAGACGGTCGCTGATTGAGACGCCGATCAGCACCGCGCCGACTAAGCCATTCACGAGAACGACGGGAATTTCAAGGCCCTTCTCTCGACCAGCGGACTATCGCAGTCGACTCTCGGACGCGCCGGGAACGGGCAGCGGGATGGCAGCGGTCGGTTGGGCCAGCGTTCCGCAATGACCCTGAGCGCGGAATGCCCGTCACGTCCGCAGAGGAGGTGGAAGCGGAGCGCGCCGCCCCGCTTCCACCATTTTGCTCTGGGACTTTCGCCTAGGCCGGCCGTCCTCCCGGGGGACGTCGAACCACGAAGGTGGCTCCTGCGATCGTCAGGAGCAACCCGCCGATGAGCAGAGCGTCACCAGCCGTCGGCGCTTGGAGCGTCAAACCGCCTGAGGGCTCGGTTGCCGAGCCGCCGAGGCCGTACTCCTGGTTCAGTGCTTCGGAGCGGGCCTCGAGCGCGGCCGATGCGGCGGCGGCGTCGCCTGTGGTGCCGAGGCCGTACTCCTGGTTCAGTGCTTCGGAGCGGGCCTCGAGCGCGGCCGATGCGGCGGCGGCGTCGCCTGTGGTGCCGAGGCCGTACTCCTGGTTCAGTGCTTCGGAGCGGGCCTCGAGCGCGGCCGATGCGGCGGCGGCGTCGCCTGTGGTGCCGAGGCCGTACTCCTGGTTCAGTGCTTCGGAGCGGGCCTCGAGCGCGGCCGATGCGGCGGCGGCGTCGCCTGTGGTGCCGAGGCCGTACTCCTGGTTCAGTGCTTCGGAGCGGGCCTCGAGCGCGGCCGATGCGGCGGCGGCGTCGCCTGTGGTGCCGAGGCCGTACTCCTGGTTCAGTGCTTCGGAGCGGGCCTCGAGCGCGGCCGATGCGGCGGCGGCGTCGCCTGTGGTGCCGAGGCCGTACTCCTGGTTCAGTGCTTCCGAGCGGGCCTCGAGCGCGGCCGATGCGCCAGCGGTCGATGTCGCCGTGATCGGCGTCGCGGCAGTACCGCCGCCGGCGCCGCCTGCGACCGTCGCGTTCGCGATCGCTGCACCGCTGCCGAGCGCACCCGCAACAGCGACGGCGAATACCGCGGCGCCTGCGCGCAGTCCGTGGGCCTCGACTTCGCCGAATGCTCTCGCGAGCTCATCTCGGTCGAACACCAACACCACGTCGTCGCCGGAGGCAGCCTCGAGCAACCGCTCTAGATCGTCGCGGCTCCAGGTCATGCCGATCGTCGCGTGTTCACCGCCTTCTGCGGCGACGAGGTCGAGCACGAGCTCCGGGGCGCCGTCCGGCTCGTGCAGAACGTCCGTGATTTGGCGGCGCGACACACTCGCGCCGACCGCGCGTTGCGCCAGGATCTCGCTCGTCAGATGCGCCGTACCGATTGCATCCACTTCGCATTCTCCTTCCGTCCGCTTATTTGTTGCATCCATCACATGACGGACATCGTCGCAACTTTCTTCCACCCGCACAAGGCGCGACGCATGGGCCAGCGTTCGGGAATGACGCCTGGGGTTCGATCTCCGCCGCCTCCACTCTCTGGCCTAACCGAGCCGTTCCCCGACCTCCGGGGCAACATGAACGCCGAGGCAGACCGACTCGTGAAGGATGCTCTCGGCGCTCCTGACTAGTCGGGCAATCTCCGGCACAGACGGCGGCGACGACGGCCATTGCTCGGATCGGACCTTCAGCACAAATGGGAAGGAGTCCAGGTTTCGGCTGCCCACGTGCTGGCCGCCTGGGGCGGCTCAGAGTCTGTTTCGGCGCTGCTTCGCTGGCTCGGCGAGGAGAGATCGAACGAGCGCGAAGCCATAAAGGCTCTCAGTCGCTGTGTGGGCAATGGTGACGTGGGATGGGCACTCGACTTCTACTTCGACAACCCGGGCTTCGGCCTCCTGTTCTGGCCTCTCGTCATCGCGCTGCCACGCAAGCCGACGCTCCAACGCTTACGCCCCGAGGCCAGGCACGGGTCACCGAACCACGAGGCGGCCAAGATCGCTCTCACATGGATCGCCCAGAACGACGAGTGGTTGAAGGAACGCTCGCAGGGCGAGGGCAAGCATCGCCGATAACCGGATGCGCGAGCACTCGCCGCCGATGCCAGGCGATGGACAGTGAATGGCTTGGGCCAGCGTTCGGGAATGTCCCCTGAACCGTCGCCGCTGGGAACGAGGTCGCGTGTACGGTGGACTCATGTCAAGACAAGCATTGGGTAACGCTCTTGCGGGCGTGTTGTTCTTCATCATCGCGATCGTGGATTTCACCCGTGACTCGTCCGGGATCGGAGTGGTATTCCTGGTGTTCGCCGCGGTATTCCTGGGGCTGGCGTTCTCGGCCCGTAAGACCGTCGCTTCGTAGTCCGCGGGACGATCTCGCTTGGGCCAGCGTTCAGGAATGTCCCCTGAGTGCTCCTTGAAGGTGTCTGACACCTTTAGGCGTCAAACAGGGTGCGGTTGCTGTGGGCAAGCGTGGACATCTCATCTAGGTCGAGTTGAGCGAGGTCGACCAGATGTCAAGAGCCCGGGGGGTTGGGCCGGCTGAGCAGAATGTGGTTTGCGACCTGGCGGAATCCGAGTCGGTAGTAGACCTGCTCGCCCATCGGGCTCGTCTGCAACCACGCGAGGTCTGCCCCGCTCTCGAAGAGCGAGCGGGTCGCAAACGAGGTGATCGCGGCGCCATAGCCGTGGCGGCGATGTTCGGCGGGGGTGGCAACGCTGAAGATCGCACCCTCGTGGCCGGTTCGGTAACCGATCGCGGTCGTGACCGCCTCAGCTTCGACACGGCCAAGGTAGACGTTCATCCCGTCCAGCTCGAGGAGCTCCGGTGTGTACAGGGCGCGGAAAACCGCAGGCGGAGCACCGAAACTGCCCGCCGCGACGTTGGCGGCATCGAGAAGACCCGCTTCGTCTTCCACCGTAAGGATCTCCAGCCTGTCGCAGGGCGCCTCGACCAGCTCCGCGAACGCAAGCGTCATCCCCGGCATCGGCGTCCGTTCGGTCAAGCCCATCGCTCGCGCCTCCGCCTCGACCTCCGGGTGCCGGTCCTCCCGCAGCTGCACACCACAGGGAAGTTCGCGCTCCTCGACCTCGCTGATCGAGTCGCCGACCCCCGAGCACGGCTCGGACTCGACGAGAACGCCGTTGAAGAGCGCAATCGGCACAGACGGAAGCAACAGTCGGACGTGACCTGTTCGGCGCTCGAAACTGGCTCCGCCCACCGTCGAATGCAGTCCCTCGAACGTCGCCGAAAGCGCCGCGTGCAGTCGCCCCGCGCGGACTGATCCGGACTGGCTCACAGCTCGATTATCTCCTGAGATCGCATGCGCCCTGAGGGCTGGCTGGCGGATCGTACGAGAATGTACCCGTCTCGTACCCGCGACCTGTTGTCTGTTCGTAAAACGACCAACACGTGCAGGAGGGACGACGAAGGAGTCCCGCCTCGACGGGGCTTCTCTCGGCGGAGACGGCTCGACCGCTACCGGCAGGGCACGGCGGCCGGCTCCGGCGCGTACCGGGCGCTGTGGCCGCGGCGATTGGCGAGCAGGGCCAGTGGTGCAAGGGCGAGACGCTGCACCCAAAACGGCGGGAACGCCGCCTGCACCTCGTCCTCGAACTCGCGCGTGAACAGCGCGAGATCGAGCGGCTTCGGGATGCCGTTCATCATCGTGCGTCCCTGCTCGGCGAGCGCGACCGCCGTCTCGAAGAGCTGCTCCATCTTGAGCGCAGGCCGGATGTCGACGCGGACGAGTGCTGGCTCGTCCCCGACGTTCGCGAAGTCGTGCGGAACGCCCGGGGGGACGACGACCACCTCGCCGGGGCCGGCGACGACCCGCTTGCGCCGCATCCTGAACCGCATCGTCCCTGCGACGACCTCGAAGCGCTCCTGCTGCTTCGGGTGAATGTGCAGCCCGCCCGGGACGCGGGCGCCCGGCGGAAGCTCGAGGTCGATCGTGATGAGCTCGCCGTCCGTCTCCGCCGCGGTCCGGCGGAACGTGATCCGTTCGCCGCTGGCGGGGTTCTCCAATGTCTGTCCTGCGTATGCCATGGTGGCTCCTTCGGTCGATTGCTCGCCTCCGCCGAGTCGGCGGAGGCGAGCGTTGTCATCTGGGTCTTTCAGGCGGCCTCGGCCTGGGGCACGAGCTCCTCCGGCTCCGCGGCGGTCGCCGCCTCGAGGCGCAGCCTGCCCGGGATGAGGAGCGCGAGCGCGGCGCCGACTGCGACCACGGCTGCTCCGGCCCAGAGCGCCGGGACGAGCCCGTCGGTGAACGCCTCGGGCGTCTCGTAACCGCCCGTGCGGGCGAAGACCGAGGCCAGCACCGCGACGCCGAGCACGCCGCCGACCTCGCGGATCGCGTTGTTCGCACCGGAGGACTTCCCCTCCTCCTCCGGCCGCACCGCCGAGAGGACGACGTTTGCGACCGGCGCGAAGAACATCGCCATCCCGACCCCGGAGAGGATGAACGGCCCGACGAGCGACTCGTAACCGACGGTTGGCGTCGAGACCGCGGCCATCCATGCGAGCCCGACCGCCTGCAACGCGAGCCCCGCGGCGAGCAGCGGCCTGCCGCCGATCCGGTCGGACAGCGCTCCCGCAATCGGAGCCACGATGAGCTCCATCGCGGTCCACGGGAGGAGCAGCAGGCCGGCCTTGAGCGGCGAGTAGCCCTGCGCGGTCTGGAAAAACTGCACGAGCAGGAAGATCGAGCCGAACATCCCGAAGTACATGAGGAGGGATGCGCCGTTCGCGGCTGCGAACGCGCGGTTGCGGAAGAAGCGCATCGGCAGCATCGGCTCCCGTGCGCGAACCTCCCAGGCGACGAACGCCCCGAGCAGCGCGGCCCCGCCGGCGAGGGCACCGACGATACCCGGGCTCGACCAGCCGTCACCGTTGCCGTGGATGACGCCCCAGACGAGCCCCAGCATCCCCGCGCTCGCGAGCACGAGGCCGGGCAGGTCGAGGGCCTTGTCCGGCCCGTGCGACTCGCGCAGCTTGGTCGCGAGCGGCAGCAGCACGAGGCCGACCGGGACGTTCAGCCAGAAGATCCACTGCCAGGCGATGCCGTCGACGACCGCACCGCCGACGAGCGGGCCCATGGCGACGGCGAGGCCCGCAATGCCCGACCAGGCGCCGAGCGCGGCTCCGCGACGCTCGCGCGAGACGGCGTCGCTGAGAATCGTCAGCGTGAGCGGCGTGACGACTGCCGCGCCGAGGCCCTGCACCGCACGAGCGGCGATCAGCCAGTCGGCGGACGGCGCCAGCGCAGCGGCCGCGGACGCGGCGGTGAAGATGCCGACCCCGAGCATGAACATCCGCTTGCGCCCGAAGCGGTCGCCGAGCGCGGCCCCGGTGAGCAGGAAGACCGCGAACGCAAGGGTGAACGCGTTCACCGTCCACTCGAGCTGCTCGAGCGAGGCACCGAGGTCGACGCGAATCGCCGGGATCGCGGTTGAGACGACAAGGTTGTCGAGCACGACCATGAAGAGAGCGATCGTGGTGACGACGAATGTCCAGAGGGTGTGCGTTGTCGCTTTCATCTACCGAACTCCTGTGTTGACTATGAATCTAGACGCTAAGTTAGTCTAGACGTTCAAGTCGCGTCAGGTCTCGTCCAGAGAGTGAATTAGACGAATCGTCTAGACGCCGAGTTGATCCGAAGCAATGCCAGCAGCTAAGCTCGGGTCATGGCAACGAGGCGCTACACCGCAGCGCGCCGTCGCGAGAGCGCGGAGACTGTCGATCGCGTTCTCGAGGCGGCCGAGCGCCTGATCAAGGAGGGGACCTTCCACGCCGCGACGATGGACGAGCTGGCCGGGGCCGCCGGCGTCTCGCGGGCGACGGTCTTCAACCGCTTCGGCTCGAAGCTCGGCGTGCTCGAGGCGCTCTTCACCCGCGGCATGGAGGGACCCGAGATGGCTGCGATTCAGGAGGCCCTCGCGCTCGAGGACCCGGTCGAAGCGCTCGACGCCGCGGTCGAGGCTGCGTGCGCGATCTGGGAGGCCTACGGGTTCGTCCACTTGCAGCTGCAGGCGGTCGGGGTGCTGGAGCCGGAGGCGGCCGCGCTCGTCGACCAGCAGCGGGACGAACAGCGTGCCGACCTCGAGGGCCTGACGCGGCGCCTGGCCAAGTCGGGCAGGCTGCGGCCCGGGCTAAGCCAGGCGCGAGCGACCGCGACGCTGCACATGCTCACGAGTCTCGAGTCCTTCCTATGGCTGCGCCAGAGCTATGGCCTGTCGCTGCGCCAGACACGCGAGACGCTTGCCGAGTTGGCGCGAACGCTGCTCCGCTGACTCGGCGTCAACGGCGCTGCCGACGGGATGGAGCTCAACTCCCGCGCGCGCGCAACACCGATCGCCTGTTTGCAGGGACTTTTCTAGGCATGCTCGCGATCGAGTATCGCGAGGACGCCCTCTTGTGCCGCGAGACGTCGCGCGTGACCGCGAGTGCCCGCTAGCCCCAAAATGTACCCGTCTCGTACCCGCGAAGACTCGCAGTCGCGCCACTACAGGCAACACAAAAGGCCCATTTGCAGGGCTGTTGTGCAAGCCCTCTGACGGACTCGAACCGTCGACCCCCTCCTTACCATGGAGGGGTCGAACCGCCTGGTCGG
>CAWJFZ010000016.1:0-97640 GCA_963842285.1 uncultured Gaiellaceae bacterium | reverse complement strand
CGTAGGCGGCGCACTCACGCTGCTCGTCTGGGGGGCGATCCTGGACGGCCGCTACGACGAGGAGCGGCGCGAGGCGCTCAGCCTCGCCGAGCCCGAGGCCGTGCGGGCGATCGATCCGGCGGCGTAGGCACGCTGTGTCGCAGAGTCGCAGCCGGGAGCTGGCGGGAGCGATCCGCTCCGGAGGCGTTCTGGACGCCTTGCGGGCGGCCGCCGAGCTCCGCCGCCTGTCCGCGGCGCGGGTCGACCCTCGGCCGCTCCTGCATGCCGCCGCCGGGAGCGGTGACGTGCTCGCTCGTGCGGCGTCGGCCTATGCGCTGGGACGTCGACCGGAGGCTGCGGTCGACCGGGCGCTGCTCTCGCTGCTGCAGGACGACGAGCCCACCCTGCGCGAGGTCGCCGCACTCACGCTTGCCCATCGGCGGCCGTGGTCGCCTGCGCTCTCGACTCTGCGTCGAGAGGCCGCGGGGGGCGGCTTCGGCGGCATGCTCGCAGAGCTCGCGCTCGAGGAGTGGTCGCGTGGCACCTCCCGCGAGGCGCCCGTCCGCGGGCTACGGGGCCCGCGCTTCGAGACGGGCCTGCGGGTCGCGCAGGTCGTCCTGCAGGGGCGGCTCGACGCCGGGCTGCGCGAGCCGGGGGCGGGGGACGGAGGCGGTCTCGCCACGCTCGTCGTCCACCTCTCGCGGGCGCTCGGCCGCCGTCCCGAGATCGACCACGTCGTGACCGTGACGCGCGCGTTCGCGGACGAGCACGCCGTGGCGTCTCATGAGCTCCCGCACGAGCCGATCGACGAGCGCTCGTCGATCCACCGAGTCGCGTTCGGTCCCGACCGGTACCTGGCCACGGCCGAGATGTGGCCGCATCGACGGGAAGCGGAGCGTGCGCTCGAGGACACGCTGCGACGGCTGCTGCCCCTGGACGTCGTGCACCTTCGCTTCGCCGACGTCGGCACGTTCGCCGCCGCGCGCGTCTGCCGACGGCTCGGCCTGCCGGTGTGCTTCACGCTCGCCGCCGATCCGCATGTGGTCATCCGCGGTGCCGAGCGCGCGGGGGCGTTGAGCCGGGAGACCTTCGCCGAAGCTGATCGGCGCGACCACCTTCTCTTTCGGGCGCACCTCGTCGAGACGATGCTCGAGCAGGCGGACGGACTCGTCGCCTTTCCGCGGCAGGAGGGTGAGGCGGACCTCCAGGAGCTGCTGGGCATCGACCGCACCCACCGCGCCGCGCGTGGGATCCGCACCGTCTCGGAAGGCGTCTCGCTGCACACGCTCGACCGGGCGGCCGGCACCGCAACAGGCGAACAGAGCGCACGCCGGCAACTTCGGGCAGCGGTGGGCGAGCTGCCGCCCGGGCGCGCCGGCCTTCCGCTCGTGATATCGGTCGGACGCTTCCACCGGGTCAAGGGCTTCCCCCAGCTCGTCGAGGCGTGGGCGGGCGACCAGGGGCTCTTCACCGCCTTCAACCTCGTCATCGTGGGCGGCAACCTCGAGCATCCGACAGAAGAGGAGCAGGGCGTACTGGACACGCTGCGCGACGTCGAGCGGCGCCTCCCGTGGCTGCGAAGCGGCCTGCTGCTGCTCGGGCACCGGCCCCACGACGCGGTGGCGGAACTGTTGCACGCAGCGCGCTCCGGCGTGCCCGGCGCGGTCGCGCCGCACGGTGTGTACGCCTGCGCGAGCGCCAAGGAGGAGTTTGGGCTCGCGCTGCTGGAGGCGCTCGCAGTGGGGCTTCCGGTCGTGGCGCCGAGGCTGGGCGGCCCGGCGACGTACGTCGACGACGGGGCGACCGGCGTGCTGGTGGACACGTCGTCTCTCGACGACCTCCGTCGCGGCCTGAACGAGGCGGCGGGCCTGCGCGAGGATGAGGCGCGCGCGGCGACTGCGTCCGCGCTCGTCCGCAGTCGGTTCTCGATCGACGCGATGGCGGCGCAGCTGACGCGCCTATACGTCGAGCTGGCCGAGGCGGAGCGCCTGGTGGAGGCGGCGTGAGAGTCCTCCTCGTCAGTCCCGACTACGCCTCGCACTACCTGCCGCTCTCGGCGCTCGGGCAAGCGCTCGCGCGGCGCGGTCACGACGTGGTCGTAGCGACCGGATCGGCTCTCGCCGGCCGGGTGAGCGGCGACGGCTTCGAGCACCGCGAGCTCGTGCTCGGGCCGGCGAGCAACCCTGGTCTCGCCCGGGAGTCGGCGCAGGCGGACGAGGCGCCCCACCTCCGCGCCTTCCTGGCCGCGACCCGTCGCGGGATGGTCGCGACGCTCCGCCTGCAGGCGGAAGCGCGGCAGCGAGACCTGCTGTGGCAGCCCGCAGCGGTGACGGAGCGCCTCGGCGAGATCGTCGACGATCTGAACCCGACGGTCGTCGTCTCGGATCAGCTCGCCTTCGGCGCCACGCTCGCGTTGCGCGCGCTCGAGCAGCCCCACGTCTCGTTCCATCCCGGCCATCCGGCCGCGATTCCCGGGCCGGGCGAGCTCTACGGCTTCCCCTCCAACCGTCCGGAGCAGTTCCGCGCCGACGCGAGGGAGCTGGCCGAGCTGCGCCGCCTCTGCGCCGCGGTCTCCGAGCGCTTCACGCGGACGTTCAACGACACGCTCCGTCAGCTGAATCCCCGTGCCGAGCCGGTCGCGACAGCGCTCTCCGCCACTTCCCCGCTGCTCACGCTCCTCAACTACCCGGTGCAGCTCGCCGGGCAGCGGCGCGCGCTGCTCCCGCGGTCGGCCCGGTTCGTCGGCGCCTCGGTTCGGCGGGGAGGCGAACTGAGCGGCGAGCTCGACACGCTCCTCGAGGCGGAGGATTCGCGACCGCGCATCTACGTCTCGCTCGGCAGCTTCCTCTCCGCGCGCGCGGACGTTCTTCGGCGCGTCGTCTCGGCGTTTCGCACGCTGCCCGTTCGAGTGGTCGTCGCCTCGGGCGTGACTCCCCGCTCCGCTCTCGGTGCGATCCCGCCCGATTGGCACGTCGCCTCGTACCTCCCGCAGCCCGAGGTGCTGCGCTCGTGCGATCTCGCTATCTGCCACGGCGGGAACAACACGGTCACCGAGGCCCTGTGGGCCGGCGTCCCGCTGCTCGTCTGCCCGTTCTCGACCGACCAGTTCGCAGGCGCTGAAGACGTCAGGCGCGCGGGTCTCGGCGACGTGTTCGACCCCAATGCGGCCGCACCCGAGGAGATCGCCGACCGCGCGCTCCGGGTGCTCGCGGGCCTCGAGGGACGGCGGGCGGCCGCGCTCGGCGTCGCGCTGAGGGAGCGGTTCGGGCCGCAGCACGCGAGCCGTCTCGTCGAGCGGGCGTGCGCGTCGGCGCTCCGACCGCGAGGACGTGGTTCCGATCGCTTGGTGCTCTGAGCAACCGGGGGGTCTCGGGCGACCGGCCGGGCGGCGCTACGCTCGCGGCGTGAAGCAGCTGCGCGTTTGGAACACTGTCCTCGCATTCGCGCACGCGCTCCAGGGCATCGCGATCCTCGCGCTCGCGAACGACACGACGATCCCGATCACGTGGAGCTTCATCGACGGGCCGCCGGCGACCGGCGACGTGAGCACCGAGACGCTCTACGACCTTCCGTTCGGCCCGGCGGTGGCGGCGTTCCTCTTCCTCGCCGCGATCGACCACGGGCTGATGGCGGGGCCGCGCGTGCACCGCTGGTACGAGCGCAACCTCGAGGCAGAGATGAATCCGGCCCGCTGGTGGGAGTACTCGCTCAGCGCCTCGCTGATGATCGTGCTGATCGCGATGCTGACGGGCATCCGCGACGTGACCGCGCTGATCGCGCTCTTCGGCGTCAACGCGGCGATGATCCTGTTCGGGCTGGTGATGGAGCGCGTCAACCGTCCCGGCGAGCCGGTCGACTGGCGGCCGTTCGTCTACGGCTCGATCGTTGGTGCCGCCCCCTGGCTCGCGATCGCCGTCCAGCTCGGGCACGCCGAGTCGGAGGCGGACGTGCCGGGCTTCGTGATCGCCATCTTCGTCACCCTCTTCGTCCTCTTCTTCAGCTTCGCGGTCAACATGGCGCTGCAGTACCTGCGCGTCGGGCCGTGGCGCAGTTATCTCTTCGGAGAGCGCGTGTATCTCGTGCTCAGCCTGGTCGCGAAGAGCGCGCTCGCCTGGCAGGTGTTCGCCGGCGCCCTGGCCGGCTAGACGGTCCTCCACCGCAGCCGCGTTTGCCGATCGTGCGACCTGTTGGCGGGAGGAACGTTTCGCGGGTTCGATTCCCGCCGCCTCCATCAGGCCTCCTCCAGAAGTCACTTCAGAAATTCAGATCTGGAGAGGTAGCGAAGGCCGAAGCGGCGGCCCCGGGCCGCCGCTTCTCGGTCTAGTCAGCCCACCAGTCGCGCTGGCCATCGACGTCGTCGCGCGGAGACTCGCCGAGATTCGGCGCGCCGATGACGAGGATCTCGAGGCCCTCCGGCCCGGCCTCGTAGCCTCGCCACGTACCGGGCGGGACGCGCACCGCGTCCCATTGCTTGAGCTCGACGATCTCGTCGTCGACCTTCATCCGCCCGCTCCCGCGCACGACTACGTACACCTCTTCTTGCTTCTCGTGTGTGTGGCCGTACGGAAAGCGATAGCCGGGCGGGACGCGCTGGTAGCTCAGGCCGGATTTCTCGAGCTCGAGCGCCTTGGTCGCCGCGCGGAACTCCAGGTCCGGCGCGCCGTCGAACTTGGAGCCGAGGTCCTCCAGATCCTCCCTGATGTTCCTGAGCGTGAACGGCACGGCGCAATCCTATGGCACCTTTTCCAGAGCTGATCATCCGGGCGCTCTCCTGTGGCTCACGCGTGACGAGACGCCTCACCGCCTTGACCTGGCCGGTGAGACGGTTCAAGATGCACGTCGCCTGCAACGCAAGGGGGAGGAACCGTGACTGGAAAATGGCGGTTCGTGGCCGTGCTGGCCTCAGGGCTCACCGTCTCGCTGCTAACCACCGGAACGGCGCTCGCGCAGGAGGTCAATCAGGTCAGCGGGGTGGCCGTTGAGCAGGCGGACGGCTTCGCGTCGCTCAGCTGGGACCCGGTGGTCGGCGCGACCGACTACCAGATCGAGCGCACCCCTGTCGGGGCGGACAACGTGCCGACCGGGCCGGCGGCGATCGTGGGTGTCTGGCGGCCGAACCGAACCGTCACGCCCGACTCCCCGACCTTCGCGGAGGCCGGATTCAACCCCGGTGATCGCTTCCAGTGGCGCGTCCGCGCGCGCAGCGGCACGACGGTGCACCCGTTCTCGGCCCCGGTGTTCGGCACGACGCTGCCGCAGTGGGGCGACCCGGCTGTCTCCGGGGAGAGCCTGCGCACCCAATGGGAGCAGACCCAGGCAGCGCAGTTCACGAACGACGTGAACGAGTACGCCTACACCGCAGCGCTCGACATCGCCAGCGACCGCGTTCGCGTCGTGGAGATCGGCCGCACGATCCAGAACCGGCCGATCAACATGTTCATCATCGGGTACCCGACCCCGCCGAGGAACGTCAGGGCGGTCGCCGGCTCGACAGCGGCGCTGGTCAACTGCAACGTGCACGGCAACGAGCCGTCGTCCCGCGAGGCGTGCCTGATCCTGGCCCGTGAGCTCGCATTCGCCGACGACCCGCGCACTCTGGCCCTTCTGGGGAGCACGACGGTGCTGATCGTCCCGACGATCAACGGCGACGGTCGCGCGGCCAACACGCGCGGCAACCTGACCGGCCAGGACCTCAATCGGGACTATTCGCTGATCCGCGAGCCCGAGACGTTCGCGTTCGTCCAGATGATGCGCGACTACAAGCCGGAGGCGGCCTTCGACGGCCACGAGTTCGGGAACAACCAGGCCGGCGACCTGCCCGTGCTCCCGCCGCGGCACCTGAACGTTGCGCAGTCGATCTTCGACCAGTCGAAGAGCATGATCGAGGACTTCTTCTACGAGCGCGGCTCGGACGACGGCTGGTGGTACTGCCCGTACGGCTGCCAGGGCGGCGGCGCGGTCGGACTCAGCCAGGAGACGATCCTGCGCAACCTGATGGGGCTGAAGAGCGTGATCGGCTCGCTGCTGGAGGCCCGCAGCGCGGGCGGGGCGACGCGGCCGAACGAGCTCAATGCGCCGAACAATCGCCGGCGCAAGACCTACTCGGCCCTCTACACCTACCAGCAGTTCCTCGACTACCAGCTCGCGAACCAGCCGGCGATCGCGCAGGCGATCGAGGAGTCGATCGTCTTCCAGACGTCGAACACCGGGCGGATCGTGTTCAGGGGTTCGTATCCCATTCCCGCCTTCCCGGCACCGCATCCGGGCGAGAGCCCGCCGCCGAACGAGGATCCCACGCCGGAGCAGATCCTCGATCCCCCGCCGTGCGGCTATGTGCTCAGCGAGCCGCAGTACTCGGGCCCACAGCCCGACGGCAGACCGGTGGGCGAGCGTCTGGTCGCGCACGGCCTCACGGTGGCCCACCGCAAGGGGCGCAACGACTACTGGGTGCCGATGGACCAGCCACAGCGCGGGCTGATCCCGCTGCTCCTGGACGGGCAGGCTGAAGAGCCGATGGTCGCCGCGGAACGGGTCGCCTGCTAGCGGAGCACGCCGTCTATGACATGGATCCTGGCGTTGGCGACGTCGTAGTCGGCGCACACCGTCGCGGCGCGGTCTCCGAACTGCGCCATGGCGCCGGCCGGCGCGACGGTGAGCTCGTCGCCGGCGAGCGTTGTCACGCTCCCGGCTTCGCGCAGGTCGGCGAGCGAGAGGCTTCCGTCGACGATGTGGGCTTCGAGGAAGGCCCGGAGCTCGCCCTGGCGCGACAGTAGGAGATCGTCGAGCGTCTGCCGGTCGAACGCGGCCGCGAAGGCGGCATCGGTAGGCGCCAGGATCGTCACGCCGCCGGCCGTGTGCAGGTAACCGGCCAACCCCGAAGCGCGAACCGCGGCCTCGAACGTCGTCACGACCGGGATCCAGGTGAGCGCCACGTCGGCGGGCTCGTCCCTGAGCAACGCCGGCGCGCCGGGATCGTCGCCCGAAGGGAGCAGATCGCACAGCGGGCCGATCACCACCCCCGCTCGAGGGGCCTCGCGCGCCCGGGCCGTCGGCTCCGGGGTGTCGTCACTGCAACCTGAGCTGCTCACAATCGCGGTCGCAATAACCAAAGCGGCGACGCCGCGACGCCTTAGCATCGCCGCAGTATGCCTGCGCGCTCCTCGTCCTTCCGGCGCGAGCGCGCCATGTTTCCTATGCTCCCCGACTCGGAGCTACCACGGACGTTGACCAGTTCGCTGGAGCGTTCGATCCGACGTTTCAGACCTTTTTTGGAGAGGGGGATCGCCGTCATGGGAAGCAGGGGAGCACGCACAGCGCTGCTCGCCGCGACGGTCGTCGCACTCGCGACCGCCGGCAGCGCGTACGCGCAGGAGACGGAGCGGGGCATCGACCCGAACCAGGGCCGAAGTCTCGTCGAGGTGCATCTGGACAGCAAGGCCGACGCGATCGAGCTGCAGCTCGCGGCCGACTCGTACGGCATCGACTTCAACGAGCACTACCTCCGCCACGACGGGAACGGCGGCGTCACGGTGACCGTCTTCGGCGGCGCCGAGGAACTCGACGCGCTCGAGGCCGCCGGCTACAGCGTCGGCCGCACGATCGAGGGCCCGGCCACCTGGCGCGACCGCGCCGCGGACTGGCAAGCGGACGTGAGAGCCGAGAAGACCGCGGAGGCCGCGTCGCTCGCGGAGGGCTCTGCCGAGGTGGCGCCGCGCGGGGACATCATCGTCCTCCGCGTCGACTACTTCGAGAACTACGCCGGCCGGTTCCTCTCGGTCGAGGCGAAGGACGGCACGCGGGGCACGTCGACCACCGGCGCCTCGCTCGCGGTCTCGTGGAACACGGGCGCGGGCACGGCGACCGACCAGGGCCCGCGGACGATGAACGTCAACATCGACCCGGACACGACGCCCGACACGTACATCGAGCACCGGATCCTGGTGAAGGTCGGCGAGCCCGGCAGCACGACGCCGGCGGCGCCGACGCGGATCCGGATCGGGTCGAGCCTGGGTGCGTTCGTGGAAGCGGACGTGAACACCTGGCTCGGCGGGGGCTTGCCGCCCATGAGCTCGGGCTTCCTCAGCAACTTCACGACCCGCTACCTCGACCCGACCGAGCTCTACGGACGCTTCCGCGAGCTCGCTGCGGAGTTCCCGGACCTGACGACGATCATCCCGCTCCCGAACAAGACGAATGGGTACCAGCGGCGGGCGCAGGCGTTGATGGCGGGCCTGACGAATCCGGCCTTTACCGGAAATCTCAGCGGCGCCGTCGGAGCGCAGGCCGTCATCCTCACGTCGAGGGCCTGGGGGCACGAGGGCGGCAACGACCTCACGGCCGAGTTCGTCGACCCACTCGTGCCGAGCTCACCGCTCGCCGTGAGCTTCGTCGACGACGACCTCGTCGTCAGCTTGGCGACGAGCGCGACCGGCGCGCTCACGAGCACAGCCGCCGAGGTGGCGGCGGCGATCAACGCGCATCCGGGCGCGGCCGCCAAGCTCGTGGCGCAGACGTACCGAGGGAACACGGGCGCTGGCGCCGTCCAGGCTCGGCCGAAGAGCAACCTGTCCGACTTCCTCACGACGAGTACGAACGGGCACGTCCCGCGGGGGCCGTTCGAGTACTTCGTGCTGCGGATCGGGAAGAACCGGCCGGGCAACAGCGGCGACCAGGGGATCCACGGCAGGAGGGTCGGCGTCTTCCTCTACTGCCAGCAGCACGCCCGCGAGTGGGCGACGCCGCTGACGTGCCTCGAGACCGCGGAGCAGCTGCTCCGGAACTACGGGATCGACAAGACGACGCGGAAGCTCGTCGACGAGCTCGACATCTTCATCCTCCCGTCCTCGAACCCGGACGGGGCGCACTACTCGATGCACAACTTCAACAGCCAGCGCAAGACGATGACCAACTGGTGCATGATCGGCGGGCTCGAGAACGACGATCCGAACGCGGCGAACTTCTGGACGCCGCGGCCGAACCTGCTCCCAGGAGGGGTCGCCCAGCCGTTCAACGACTCGGCGGCCCGGAACGCCTGGGGGACCGACATGAACCGCAACAACACGTTCGGGACGCTCATCGACGGCTACATCGGTGCGTCGGTCAACTGCACCAGCGAGGTGTTCGCCGGGCCGTCCGAGGCCTCCGAGCCGGAGATCAAGAACGAGCTCTGGATCGCGGACACGTTCAAGAACATCAGGTTCTCGAACAACATCCACAGCTTCGGCGGCTACTTCATGTGGGCGCCGGGCACCTACCTGCCGGACCGTGGCGAGGGTGCTGCGGTGCACGCGAACATCGGCGTCGAGAAGTACTTCTTCCAGGCAGGTGACCGGATCCTGAACCGGATCAAGGACGTCCGGAACACGGCGATCCTGCCGGAGCGCACGGGGCCGATCGCAGACGTCCTCTACTCGGCGGCGGGCAACAGCGCCGACGAACACTGGTACAACCGGGGCGTGATCGCGTACAGCTTCGAGACCGGCGCCGACCGGTTCGGGGCGCTCGAGGCGACGACCCTCTCGCTGCCGGCCGCCGCCGGGGCGACGGAGGTCCGGGTGGGCAACCGCAACCTGTTCACGCCGCTCGAGAAGGTGACGATCGACCCGGGCCTGCCGTCGCAGGAGACGCGGACGGTGCTCTCGGTGCCGGCGCAGAACCCGCCGAGCCCCGGTGCGAACGTGTTCTTCACGGAGCCGCTTCAGTTCGCGCACGCCGCCGGGGCCGTCGTCCGGGGCCAGGACCTGTCGCAACTGCCGGTCGGGTTCCAGCCCAACTACGAGACCGAGGGCAAGTTCGAGGCGCTCGAGTTCGCCGCGGGCAACTACGGCCTGCTCGAGTCGGCCTACGACTTCTCGAACGACAAGAAAGGGCCGGAGGTGATCATGACGGGTGCCCGCTCGTCGAGCACGCCGATCACGACGACGTTCCAGTACGTGAGCGAGCCGGCCGTGATCCGCTACACGACGGACGGGTCGAAGCCCAGCAACACGTCGACGCTGTGGGACGCGACGGGGCCGCGTGAGCCGGGCCAGTCGTTTGTCGTCACGACGACGACGGAGTTCCGCTGGCTGGCGACCGACATGGCCGGGAATCACACGACCGGCAGGGCGACGTTCCAGATCAAGTAGGGCAGAACCAGGAACGGAAGGGCGGCCCGGGGCTCCGGGCCGCCCTCCTCCTTCTCGCCGGAGCACTCGGCGCAGCGGCCCTGCTCATCGCGGTCGTCCTGGTCGCGCGAGAGGGCGGCGACGAGCCGCCGGCCGCGGTCGAGCTCGACGGGTGCCGCGGGCTGCTCGCCGTGGCGGCGCGCGACTGCGTCACGCAAGAGTTCCAGCGGCTCGTGGCAGAGGCGGACGATCCACGGCCGACGGTCGCCGCGATCGAGCGGGCTGTCCGGCGCGAGGGTGGCTTCGTGCTCTCGAACTGCCACGGGGTGATGCACACGGTCGGCCGCACGTACGCGGTGGACGAGAGCCTCTCCCTGGGCGACCTCCAGGACGTGCTCCCGCGCAGCAACGACCCGGGCTGCAGTGCCGGTTTCGCCCACGGGCTCGTCACCGGCGTGGCCCCGTCGATCGACGTCAGGCGGCCCCGCGCGGCCGCGGACGTCTGCTCGGACGCAGGCACGCGCTACCGCCGCTACAGCTGCGTCCACGGGCTCGGCCACGCGTTCATGCGGATCCACGGCGACCGCCTCGAGCCGGCGCTCTCACTCTGCCGCGCGCTCGGGCCGCCCGCTCCCGACTGCGCCCAGGGCGCCTACCACGACTACTGGTTCGCCGTCGCCGGCGCGGACGACGCCTCGCTGCCGCCCGGCGCGGTCACAGACGCGCGTCTCCTCTGCAGCGCGCAGCGGGCGGCGTTCGTGCGTCCCTGCTGGTACCGCGCGTTCGTCGACGACCGCCCGGAGGGAATCGTCGTCGACTCCGCGCTCCATCTCGACGTCCTCTGCGACGGCTTGGACGGGCTCCAGCGCGAGGCGTGCATCACCGGGGCGGCCGTGATCGGGCCTCCGGACCCGGAGCTCCAGCTCGAGCTCTGCGCCGAGTTCGAGGACGGGCGCGACGCCGTCGCGTGCCTTCGCGGCACGAAGGTGCAGAACCTCCTCGGCGCGTCGACGGAGGCCTACGTGCGTCTCCTCGGCGGCTGCCAGGCGTTCGCCGGGTCGGCGCGCGCCGCCTGCTACCGCTGGCTGGGGAAGACGATCGCCGTGCTCACGGACGGTGACGTCGCTCGCACGGGGTGCCCGCGGCTCACCGGCAGCGCCCGGGACGAGTGCCGGGCCGGGGCAGCGTCGATAGAGCAGGCACTCGTGACCTTCAGCTGAAGGCCGCCTACGATCTCCTGGATGAGGATGGTGCTCGTTCTCGCGTCCACGTTGGCGACGGCCGGCGCGGCAGCCGCTGGCCTCAGCACGCCCGCGCGTGTGACCCTGGACGGTGTCGGCGGAGCGCGCCCCGGAATGAGCGTCGCGGCAGTGTCGGCCGAGTGGGGCGTGGCCCTGCGGCCCAACTACGAGGTGCGGCCGACGTGCGGTACCACACGCATCGAGCGGCCGGGGATCGTCGGGCAGGCGATCTTCATGCCACGCGGGCGGTTCGGCGCCGTCTTCTTCCGGAACGGCGCCGTCACGGGTAGAGGGATCCGGATCGGGTCGACGCTCGTACAGCTGCGCCGCGCCTATCCGAAGCTCAGCTCCCGGCCGGACCGATACATCCACGGCGGCCGCAACTACTTTCTGCGTCGCACGCGCGCCCCACACTGGGAGCTGCGAATCGATGTGAGCCCGGCGAGGCGCGTGACGCAGATCGCGTTCGGTGCGCGTGCGTCCGTGCGTCTCGACGAAGGGTGCGCCTAGTGCCGACTGGTCGACTCGTTCAGGCGCCGCGCTAGGCGTCTGAGGTGTGCGCCGTCGCGACGTCCATCGTGATCGCGGAGCGGTCGGCGTCGGCCGACTCGAGGCCCGGCAGCGTCAGCGCCGTCACGTCGTGGCCCTCTTCCCGCAAGGCTGCGGCGACCTCATCCCACGCCCATGCCCCGAGCCAGAAGGCCGGGACGAGGACGATCGGTGCGCTCGTCGACATTCGCGCGACCCTAGAGGAGAGCCGTCGACAGGTGCTTTTTCTCAGACCGCGACGTAGCGGGCGCCGAGCGTCGTCGCGAGCGTCCGGTGTGCCGAACTCGTGCCGACGAGCACCGAGCGCGAGGGGTCGACGCCGTGGGCTCGCGCGAACGCAAGTGGTAGCCCCGGCAGCGGGGGTCGGCACCAGCAGCTCGGCGGGCCGCCGGTGTGCGGGCACAGCGCCGCTTCTACCGGGCCAGTGACCTTGGCTGAGACGCGGGCGGCGGCGGCCGCAAGCGCGGCAGCGGTGCCGCCGGGCTTCCAGTCGAAGACCAGATGCGGCCCACGTCGATCGCCCTCCCCGAGTGCCTGCTCCCAGCCCGGCAGCGCGAGCGCGCCGGCCGCGACGAAGACCCCAGCCAGAGCCGGCCCGGCGGACGGAGTGCGCGTGAAGACCACCTGCTCCACCGCGGCGAGCCCCTCGTCCGGTGACGGCGGCTCGAGCTCACGGAGCATTCGCATCTGAGACGTCGGCGCGAGCAGGCCCGGCTCGCGTTGCGAGAGCTCCCGCAGCTCCTCGGGAGCGGGGAGCGAGCCGTGACGCTCGAGCAGCCTCGCGACGAGGTTGACCTGTGCCTGGGCGAGCGGCGTGTCGAGCCAGATGCACCGCGTCGGGACGCGATGCCGGGTCGCCGTCTCGATCACGTAGCTCCGGGCAGCACGCGTCAGGTACGTGTTGTCGAGGACGACGCGCCGAACGCCTGACGAGAGCGACTCGTCGAACGCATCGGCGAGCGCGCGCAGCGTGCCGCCTCGCTCGTCGCGATTCAGACGCACGTAACCGCGCGCGACGTATTCCTCTGCGACGCGGCTCTTCCCGGCTCCCGCGATGCCCATCACCATGACCACGTCCCCGTCGTCGCGCGGACTCGGTGGCTCGACGCGCGCCGCGTGAGGCCGACCGAACGCGGCGCCGACAGCCGCACGTTCGTCGGCGTCGAGGTCGAGCGTTGCCGCACGGGCGGCGGAGCGGGCGGTCTCCGGGCGTCGGGCGCCGGGGATCGCGACGACGGTGGGGGAGAGCTCGAGCAGCCAGGCGAGCGCGACCTCGGCCGAAGTCGAGCCGCGCGCGACGGCGATCTCGGTCAGCGCCTGGTGACGAGCGAGGCGGCCCGCCCGGCGCACACCGCCGAGCGGAGAATGGGCGAGCACCGCGATCCCCCTTTCGGCGCAGCGGTCGACGACGCCTCCGCGGAGGGCGAGGTCGTCGTAGGGGCTGAGCGCGACCTGGACGGCTGTGACGGGTGCGAGCTCGAGCGCCTCGTCGAGCTGGCGACGGTTGACGTTGGCGAGCCCAACGCTCGTGACGAGGCCGTCCTCGACGAGCCGGGCCAGCGCACGCACGGAGGTGCGCCACGGCGTCCGCGGATCGGGTGCGTGGAGCAGATAGAGGTCGATCGGAAGGCCGTCGAGAGCGGCAAGGCTCGTCTCGCAGTCGGCGCGGATCGTCTTCGCGCGGCCGTCCGCGACCCAGCGGCCGCCGGGCCGCGTCATCCCGCCTTTCGTCACGATCCGCGCGTTCGTCTCCGCTCCGACGCTGCGGAGGGCGCGAGCCAGCAGCGACTCGTTGTCGCCGTATGCCCGCGCGGTGTCGAAGACGGTTATGCCCGCCTCGGCGGCGGCCACGATCGTGTCGAGAGCGCGCTTCTCGTCGTGAGGCTCGTCGGTCGACAGGCGCATGCAGCCGAGACCGATTCGGAGCTCCGACGCCGACAGCCAGACTGGACGAGTCAGGCCATGCAGGCTACCCAGCCGGCGCGGGCATACTGTTCTCCATGCGCGGATGGGCAGCCATCCCGGTCTGTCTCGCACTCGTGGCGGGCATCGTGAGTGCCGCCACGGGCTCGATCAGCTCGACGGCCGCGACGCCCGCGCTCAGCGTTCGCGAGTATCCCGTTCCGGCGGGGAGCCGGCCCCACGACGTCGCCCCCGCGCGCGACGGAGGCGTCTGGTACACGGCGCAGGGTACCGGGGAGCTCGGCTGGCTCGACCCGAAGACGGGCAGGACACGGCACATCGCCCTGGGCAGCCGCTCGGCACCCCACGGCGTGATCGTCGGCCCCGACGGAGCTCCGTGGATCACCGACGGCGGGCTCAACGCGATCGTCCGGGTCGACCCGAAGACGCGGCGCGTCCGGCGCTTCCCGCTGCCGGCCTCGTCGGGCTACGCCAACCTGAACACGGCCGTCTTCGACCGGCGTGGCGTCCTCTGGTTCACCGGGCAGAGCGGCATCTACGGGCGGCTCGATCCGCGGGTCGGGAAGGTGCGGGTGTTCCGCGCTCCGAGAGGAGAGGGCCCGTACGGGATCACGGTGACGCCGTCAGGCGCCGTCTACTACGCGTCACTCGCGGGCAGCTACGTCGGCCGGGTCGACGTCGCGCGCTCCACCGTCCGCGTGCTGCAGCCGCCGACGCGTGGTCAGGGCGCGCGGCGCGTGTGGTCGGACTCGAAGGGGCGGATCTGGGTGAGCGAGTGGAACGCCGGCAAGGTCGCCGTGTACGTCCCTGCCACGCGGCGCTGGCGTGAGTGGCGCCTCCCGGGAGCGACGCCGATGCCCTACGCGGTCTACGTCGACGAGGCGGACGACGTCTGGCTGAGCGACTTCGGCGCGAACGCCCTGGTGCGCTTCGACCCCGAGACGGAGAGGTTCACGAGCGTCCGGCTTCCGAGCTCGCCCGCGAACGTCCGGCAGATCCTCGGCCGCCGGGGCGAGATCTGGGGCGCGGAGTCCGGCGTCGACAAGCTCGTCGTCGTCCGGACGCGCTGACCCGAGCCCGCTCGCGCCGCCTCAGACGTGGGCGAGCACGAGGTCGAGCGGCCGCGGCACCTGCGGTCAGGTCGAGCGCCTCGACGAGCAGCGCGCGCGTAGCGGATCTTCCGGCCGCTGCTGGTGCCCATGAAGCGGCGCAGCTGCGTCCTCGGTCGGCTCGGCCCCGCTGCGCGGGCTGCTTCTGGAAGGTGCGGAAGGGCCGCAGCTCGCCCTCGCGCCTCGACGACCCGCTCGACGGTCTCGGCGCCGAGCGCGCGGATCAGCTCGTCCTCCAGGTCGGCCTCGCAGACGTAGAAGCCGAGCCGCTCCATCTCGGCTCGCGTGAGCTCGGAGCCGAGCCCGGCCCGTTCGAGACCGCGCCGGAACCTCGCCCTCCTCTGCCGGCGTCGCAGAGGCCGGCCAGCCGGACGTCGAGCCCCTGCCGGGCCGAACCGCTCGAGGAACCGCCCGATCGTCGTGCGCCCCGCCGATCGGCACGACGGCGACGCCCTCGGCGTCGAGGTCCCGGCCCCGGCGCCGGGCGAGCGCCTCGACGGCGACCTGGTCGCTGACGCCCTCGACGAGCACGACTGCACGCGAGGCCGAGCCCTGTCGGGTGTGATCGATCCTGCTCCTCCACAGCCCGCTCTTCATACCTCAGGCGTGGAGCTCGGCGAGGACACGTCGCCGTTGCTCGCGCACGGGGACGCGCGGACAGGTGGAGCAGAACTCGTCGTCGATGCGGAAGGACTGGCAGCACGAGCCCCGCCGGAGCATCGTCCGCGGCGTGCCCTCGACCTGGACGGTGAAGAAGCTCATGCGGCTGCGGAAGCGCGAGTCCGGCGGGTCGAGGATCGCGCTGCGGAAGCGGACGACGGCACGCCGTTCGTCGCCGATCAGCTCACCGGCCGCCAGGAACGCCGCCGCGCACGCGTCGGCGGCGATCACCCACATCGCACGCTCGCCGAGAGGGAGCCTCGCCCGGAGTTGCGCGACGAGCGGCGCGAGATGTGCAGTGAAGCCGTGCCGAAACCAGGTCTCCAGCTCGGCTCGGGACTCGAAGGAGCCGTCACCGATCGCGCCCCAGCGGCTTGCGTAGGCGACGTCGATTGGCTCGGACGCCGGTTTGAGCCAGACCGCGTCCGCCGCGAGGTCGGGGAGCGTGTCGGCGGTCAGGTAGACGGCGGCGGCGGGAGCAGCGAGCCGCCACGCATAGCGGTGTACGAGAAACGCGCTCAGCATCCGCCCGTTGGCCGAGCCGGTCTCTGCCTCGATCCGATCCAGCAGGACCGAGAGCGCCGGCGACTCCGGCTCTGCAAGTGAAGCCGACGGGACCCAGCCCGGCTCGTCGGGGAGAGCAGCAAGCGCGCTGAAGTACGAGCCGAAAGTGGCGGCGCGCTCGAGCAGCAGGTCGATCGCGAGCGGCGCGACTGTCGTGTTAGGGTTCCCGCTCACGGCAAGTAAGGTTACCCTTACAGCCATTGTTAGACGACTGAACCAAGGAGACCCGGACTGATGAACGCACGGATTTGCCTGCTCGCAGCCGCGCTGGCGCTGCTGGTCTTGACCGGTTGCGGCTCGGAGAGCTCCAGACGCATCCGAGGCGGACACCGGGCCATGGTCGTTCACGGACGGCTCCGGCAAGACCGTCGAGCTCGACGAGCGGCCCGACGCGGATCATCGCCCACGCCTATGCCGCGGCGGCGCTGATGGAGTTCGGCATCAAGCCCATCGCCGTCTACGCCGACGTGCCGATCAAGGACGACGTCGGCCTCAAGAACGTCGACTTCAGCGGGCATCGAGGTCCTCGGCGAGGAGTGGGGCAAGATCGACGTCGAGAAGGCCGCGACGCTCGAGCCCGACCTGATCGTCGGCCGACTGCTGGCCGGTCGAGGAGGGCTACAGCGGCATGGAGGACGGCGTCGAGGAGAAGAGCAAGAAGATCGCCGAGCTCGCGCCCGTCGTCGGGCCCGCGCAGGGCGACTCGATCGTCGACCTGATCGAGGGCTACGAGAAGCTCGCCGCGGCGCTCGGCGCCGACGTCGACAGCGGGCGCCGCCGCGGAGGCCAAGGCCGACTTCGAGGCGGCCCGCGACGCGTTCACCGAGGCGGCGGAGGCCAAGCCCGGCCTGACCGCGCTCGCCATCAGCCCGTACGACGACAGCTACGCCGTCGCCGTCCCGAAGTACGCGCCGGAGCTGCTCGACTTCCAGCGCTGGGGCCTCGACGTGATCGACCCGGCGAAGCCCGATCCCGACGTTCCCGTACTGGCAGTCGCTGAGCTTCGAGAACGCCGACCACTACCAGCCCGACCTGCTGCTCTTCGACGACCGCAACTACCCCGGGCAACCTCGAGACGCTCGAGGCACCAGCCGATCGCCAAGAGCATCAAGGCCTTCGCGGCCGGCGCGTACACGACGTGGCCGGCCTACTGGCTCCACACCTACACCGACTACGCGCAGCAGCTCCGGCAGCTGACCAAGGCGATCGAGAAGCCGCCGATCCCGAAGATCGGCAGACTGAGCGACGCCGTGCAGACGCGACGCGACCTGCGGTCCCGTCGCAGCGCTCGGCTGACCGGGCGCTCGCGCCGCGCAGACGCGCCGGCGACGGGCGCCGTGCGCGCCTCGGCCGGGCTGCTGCGCCGGCGTGCTGCTCGTCGTCTGCTTCTTCAGCATCACCATGGGCTCGCGCGCGATCACGCTCGAGACGATCTGGAACGCGTTCGTCGACTTCGACCCGGCTCGGCCGTCCGAGACCGTCATCCGCGAGATGCGCGTGCCGCGCACGCTGCTCGGCCTCACGGCGGGCGCCGCGCTCGGGCTCAGCGGCGCGATCCTGCAGGGCGTCACCCGCAACCCGCTGGCCGACCCCGGCATCATGGGCATCAACGCCGGCGCGGCGGCCTCCATCGTCGTCGGGATCACGCTCTTCGGCACCCAGCAGCTCGGCACCTACATCTGGCTCGCGCTTCCTCGGCGCCGGGCTGCGCGACCGTGGTCGTCTACGGCGTCGCCTCGCTCGGCCGCGAGGGCGCGACGCCGTCAAGCTCGCGCTCGCCGGCGCCGCGATCACGGCCGGCTTGACGTCGGTGACGTCGGCCATCGTGCATGACCGACGTCGACGCGCTCGACGAGCTGCGCTTCTGGCAGGTCGGCTCGCTGGCCGGGCCGCTACATGCGCCGTCTTCTGGCAGACGGCGCCGTTCATCGCTCGTCGGCATCGGTCGCCGCGCTCGGCAGCCGGGCGGGCGCTCAACGGCCTGGCGCTGGGCGAGGACGTCGCCCTGCGCGCTCGGCCAGCGCGTCCGCCTGACGCGGGTCGTGCTGTTCGTGACCGTCGCCGTGCTCTGCGGCGCGGCGACCGCGGCCTGCGGGCCGATCGTCTTCGTCGGCCTCGTCGTGCCGCACCTGGCGCGGCTTGATCTGCGGGCCCGACTACCGCTGGATCCTGCCCTACTCGATGGTGCTCACGCCGATCGTCCTGCTGCTCGCCGACATCGTCGGCCGGCGTCGTGCTCGTCGCCCGGCGAGCTCCAGGTCGGCGTCGTGCTCGGCGTGCTCGGCGCGCCGGTCTTCATCGCTCCTCGTCCGCTACCGCAACCTGAGCGGAGCTGTGAGCGCGCACGCCCTCGACCAGGCGCACTCCCGCGGCGGTCCGCGCCGCGCGGTGTCGGCCCACCGCGTCGGCCCGGCGCCGGCGCGCGGTGCGTCGTCACCGGCGTCGCTCGCGCTGCGTCGCCGGCGCGCCTGTTCGTGCGTGACGCATGATGGTCGGGAGCTACGCGGTTGGCGCCGTGGGAGGTCTTCGCCTCGGCGCTCCACCTCACGCGACGACCCGTCGGTCGACTTCATCGTGCGCGAGCTGCGGCTGCCGACCGCGCTGACCGGCGCTCGGCGGTCGGGCTCGCGCTCGGCGTCGCCGGGCTCGTCTTCCAGACAGCTGCTCGCCAACCCGCTCGCCTCGCCGGACTTCGTCGGCGTCTCGTCGGGCGCGAGCCTCTTCGCGGTCGGCGCGATCATCCTGTTCGACGTCGGCAGCGCCGGCGATCTCGCGTGGCCGCGCTCGGCGGGGCGCTGCGTCAGCTCGGTCGCTCGTCTACGTGCTGGCCTGGCGCGACGGCATCTCGGGCTACCGCTTCATCCTGATCGGGATCGGCGTCTCGGAGTTCATGCTCTCGCTCGTCGGCTACATCGTCGCGCAAGGCCGAGATCTACGACGCCCGCGAGGCGATGACCTGGCTCGTCGGCTCGGTCGGCCAGGCCGGGACGGGCGAGCTGCGCGCGCTCTGCTCGTCGCCGTCGCGGTCCTGCTGCCCGTCGCGCTGCTGCTGGACCGCCCGCTGCGCACGCTCGAGCTGGGCGACGACGCGGCCGCGGCGCTCGGCGCGCGCGTCGAGCCGTACCGGCTGGCGCTCATCGCCGTCGCCATCGTGCTGGTCGCCTTCGCCACGGCCGCGGCCGGGCCGATCATGTTCGTCGCGCTGATCGCCGGGCCGATCGCGCGCCGCCTGCTCGGCCCGGCCGTCGGGCGGCATCCTCGCGGCCGGCGCTCGTCGGGGCGATCATCGTGCTCGCGGCCGACCTCGTCGCCGTGCACGTGCTGCCGGTCGCGCTGCCGACCGGCGTCGTCACCGGCGCCGATCGGCGCGCCGTACCTGATCTGGCTGCTCGCGACCACCAACCGGGAGGGCAGCGGCGGATGAGCGAGCGGCGCCCACGAGCTGCGCGCGCGAGGCCTGACGCTCGGCTACGCCGGCGAGCGACGTCGTCGCGCGACCTCGACCTCGACGCTGCCCGACGGCCGCATCACGATCATCGTCGGGGCCGAACGCCTGCGGCAAGTCGACGCTGCTGCGCGGCCTCGCGCGGCTGCTGCGACCGCGCGGCGGCGCGGTGCATCCTCGACGGCACGTCGGTGCACGACATGCAGACGCGTCGACGTCGCCAGGGTGCTCGGGCCTGCTGCCGCAGACGCCCGTCGCGCCCGACGGCATCACGGTCGGCGACCTCGTCGGCCGCGGCCGCTACCCGCACCAGGGCTGGTTCCGCCGCTGGAGCGCCGCCGACGACGAGGCCGTCGCGGCCGCCGCTCGAGGCGACCGGCACCGCCGACCTGGTCGATCGGCAGCGTCGCCGAGCTCTCGGGCGGGCAGCGCCAGCGCGTCTGGGTCGCGATGGCGCTCGCCCAGGACACCGACCTGCTGCTGCTCGACGAGCCGACGACGCTTCCTCGACATCAACCACCAGGTCGAGCTGCTCGACCTGCTCACCGACCTCAACCGGACGGCCGGCAAGACGATCGTGATCGTGCTGCACGACCTCAACCTCGCCTGCCGCTACGCCGACCACCTCATCGCGATGAAGGACGGCGCGATCCTCGCCGAGGGTCGCGCCGGGCGACGTCGTCGACGCGACGCTCGTCGACCGAGCTGTTCGGGCTCGCCTGCGAGGTCGTGCCCGATCCGGTCAGCGGCACGCCGATGGTCGTGCCGCGCGGGCGCCACCACTCGGCGTCGTCGAGCGGCGACTGCCAGGCCGCGGCCGTCTGACGCTCAGTCGACGGACAGGAGGTCGACCACGAACACGAGCGGCTCGTGCGGTGCGATCACGCCGCCCGCCCCGCGCGCGCCGTACGCCATCGCGGAGGGGATCGTCAGCTTGCGCCGCCCTCCGACCTTCATGCCCTGAACGCCCGTGTCCCAGCCGGGGATGACCTGTCCCTTGCCGAGCTTGAACTCGAACGGCTGCCCGCGGTTCCACGATGCGTCGAACTCCTCGCCCGAGGAGAAGGAGACCCCGACGTAGTGCACCGCCACCTTCGTGCCCGCCGTGGCCTCGGCGCCGTCCCCGACGGTGATCTCCTCGATCCCGAGCTCGAAGGGGATGTCGCCCTCGGGCTTGTCGATCTGCGGTCGTTCGAGTGGCATGTGACTCCGGCGCTCGCTAGTTCATCCGGCCCGAGGCGACCGCGATGCAGGCCTGGCACGGCGGGAAGCCCTGGTTCCAGGGCACGTCCGTCTGGTCGACGCCGCAGAGCGCGCGATCGGGGTTCTCGTCGCCGACGAGGTGCTCCACGTCCTCCCACTCGGTGCCGTCGATTCGGTAGGTCGGCTTGGTCTGGATCCGGTCCACCCTCCGAATCTAGCCGAGGTGAGCAGCCGCCGGGGTGGCGAGCTCCGCCTGATCGTGCGAACATATGTTCGTGTGGAGCGAGGCGACGATCCTGCACGCCGACCTCGACGCGTTCTTCGCGTCGGTCGAGCAGCGGGACGACCCTCGCCTGCGGGGACGCCCGGTGATCGTCGGCGGCGGCGTCGTGCTGGCGGCGAGCTACGAGGCGAAGGCGTTCGGCGTCCGCACGGCGATGAGCGGCGGGCGGGCACGCCGGCTGTGCCCGCACCTGGTCGTCGTGCACCCGCGCATGTCGGCCTACTCGGAGGCGAGCAAGGCGGTGTTCGCGGTCTTCGACGACACCTCGCCGCTCGTCGAGGGGATCTCGATCGACGAGGCGTTCCTGGACGTTCGCGGGATGGAGCGGATCGCCGGCACACCGAGGGAGATCGCGGCAAAGCTGAGGCGCACCGTGCTCGAGCGGGTCGGCTTGCCGATCACCGTCGGGGTGGCGCGGACGAAGTTCCTCGCCAAGGTGGCGAGCGCCGTGGCCAAGCCGGATGGGCTGCTCGTCGTGCCGCCCGGGCAGGAGCTGGCCTTTCTCCATCCGCTCCCGGTGAGGCGGCTGTGGGGTGTCGGCCCGGCGACCGCCCAGAAGCTCAACACGCGTGGGATCACCACGGTCGGCCAGGTCGCAGGGCTCCCCGAGTCGGCGCTCGTGTCCATGCTCGGCCGCGCATCGGGGCGGCACCTGTACGCGCTGGCCCACAACCGCGACCCGAGGCCGGTCCGGGTGGGCCGCCGGCGGGGCTCGATCGGCTCGCAGCGCGCGCTCGGCCGCTCCCCGAGGTCGCTCGAGGCGGTCGACGCCGTCCTGCTCGGACTGGTCGACCGGGTCACGCGCCGGATGCGAGCGGCTGGGCGGGTCGGGCGCACCGTCGTGCTCCGGCTGCGCTTCGGCGACTTCTCGCGTGCGACCCGCTCGCACACGCTCCCGTTCGCGACCGCGGAGACCCGGACGATCGCTCGCCACCGCGCGGGGCCTGCTCGCTGCCGCGGTCCCGACGATCGAGCGTCGGGGCCTGACGCTCGTCGGCCTGGCGGTCGCCAATCTCGAGGACGATCGCGCAGTCCAGCTCGCCCTGCCGTTCGACCGGCGTAGCGACGCCGAGCTGGACGCGGCGCTCGACCAGGTGCGCGACCGCTTCGGGTCGAACGCCGTCACGCGCGCCGTCCTGCTCGGGCGTGACCAGGGATTCACCATGCCGATGCTGCCCGATTGAAGCGCCGCCCACCGGGCAAGGTGGGGTCGTGGAGATCGCAGCCTTCGTCCTCGCCAGTCTCGTCGCCCTCGTCAGCGTCGTCGGCGTGCTTTGGGTGCTCGTCTGGGCGGCACGCAAGGACGGCGAGCACGATCGGGCCGTGCAGAAGCGGCTCGGCATCCGCCGACGCACGCGGATCGGACGCTGACGTGCTCCCCGACCTGTGGTACCGGAACGCCGTCGTCTACAGCCTGGATCTCGAGACGTTCCAGGACAGCGACGGCGACGGCTGCGGCGACTTCGAGGGGCTGAGCCGGAGGCTGGACTACCTCGAGAGCCTGGGCGTGAACACGGTCTGGCTGGGCCCGTTCCAGCCCACTCCCAACCGGGACAACGGGTACGACATCGCCGACTACTACGGCGTCGATCCGCGCCACGGCACGCTGGGCGACTTCGTCGAGTTCCTCCATGAGGCGAAGAGCCGGGGCATTCGCGTGGTCATGGACCTCGTCGTCAACCACACGTCCGACCGGCACCCGTGGTTCCGTGATGCCCGCCGGTCGACCTCCTCCCCGTACCACGACTGGTACGTCTGGTCGAAGAAGCGACCGCCGAACTGGAAGTCGGGGATGGTCTTCCCGGGTGTCCAGGAGCGGACGTGGACGCGCGCGACCGGAGGTCCGGAAGTACTACTTCCACCGCTTCTACGACTTCCAGCCGGATCTGAACATGGAGAACCCCGAGGTGCGGGAGGAGGTCCGGCGGATCATGGGCTTCTGGCTCGCGCTCGGCGTCGCCGGCTTCCGGCTCGACGCCGTCCCGTTCATCCTCGAGAAGCCGTCCGCGGACGGCGGCGCGCAGCCGCTGCGCTTCGAGTACCTGGAGGAGATGCGGCGCTTCATCCAGTGGCGGGTCGGCGACGCGGTGCTGCTCGGCGAGGCGAACGTGCTTCCCGAGGAGGCGCGCCCGTACTTCAGCGAGCGCGGCGGGCTGCACCTGATGTTCAACTTCTGGGTCAACCAGCACGCCTTCTACGCGCTCGCCTCGGGAGACGCGAAGCCGCTCACGCAGGCCCTGCGCGCCACCCGAAAGCTGCCGCCGACCGCGCAGTGGGCCCAGTTCCTCCGCAATCACGACGAGCTCGACCTCGGCCGCCTGACGGAGGAGCAGCGGCAGGCGGTCTTCGAGCGCTTCGGCCCGGAGCCACGCATGCAGCTCTACGACCGGGGGATCCGCCGCCGGCTGGCGCCGATGCTCGGCGACCGGCGACGGCTCGAGCTCGCCTACAGCCTCATGTTCTCGCTGCCGGGGACGCCCGTCGTCTACTACGGCGACGAGATCGGGATGGGCGACAACCTGGCGCTCCGCGAGCGTGGCGCCGTGCGGACGCCGATGCAGTGGTCGGCTGACCGGAACGCGGGGTTCACCGCCGGCGAGAAGCCCGTCACGCCGCTCGTCTCCGGCGGGCCGTACGGCTTCGAGACGGTCAACGTCGACAGCCAGCAGCGCGACCCCGACTCGCTCCTGCGCTGGATGACCAGGATGATCCGGCTCCGCACCCAGTGCCCGGAGATCGGCTGGGGCGAGTGCGCAGCCCGTCGCGACCCGCTCGCCACACGTGCTCGCGCTGCTCTATCGCTGGCGCGGGTCGGCCGTTCTCTGCGTCCACAACTTCGACGAGCACCCGCGCGAGGTGACGCTGCGCCTCGAGGGCGAGGGCGCCGAGCGGCTCGTCGACCTGATCGGCGACGAGCGCTCCGAGAGCCGCGACGGGACGCACCGGCTCTCGCTCGACGCGCTCGGCTACCGCTGGTTCGCGCTGGGACGGGGCGATGCCGCGCCGCGCAGGCGTACCGGTTAGGGTCGCCGCGGTGAGCTTCTACGACTGGATGCTCGCCCTGCACCTGCTGGCGGCGTTCTCGCTCGCGGCGGCGCTCGTGCTCTACAGCGTGCTCGTGGTCGCGGGCCGGCGGATGGACTCGCTGGACCAGACCCGCGCTGCTCTTCCGGATCGCACCGGTCGGCGGGCCACTGATCGGCGCGGGCATGGTGCTCGTGCTCGTGCTCGGGATCGTGCTCGCGATCGATTCGGACGACTTCCAGGTCTGGGACGTCTGGGTGATCGCCGCGATCGTGCTCTGGGCCATCCTCGGCGAGGTCGGACGGCGCAGCGGCGAGTACTACACCGAGACGCAGAAGCTCGCCCAGAGCGGCGGCGCAGGCGTCGAGGGCGAGGTGCTCGCGCGGCTCCGCGGACCCACGGGGGTGCGCCTGCACTACGCCACCGTGGCGGTCTTCCTGCTCCTGCTCCTCGACATGATCTTCAAGCCGTGGGCGTGACCGTGCTCGCCGCGATCCGGCCCGACGACATCAACGTCGCCCTGCTCGTGCACGTGCTCGGTGCGATGGTCCTCGTCGGCGGCCTGGTGACGGCCGCCGCCGCGGGAATCATCGGCTGGCGCGACGAGACGGCGGCGCTGCGCAGGCTCTCCTACAAGACGCTGCTCTTCGTGGCGCTCCCCGCCTTCGTCGTCATGCGGGTCGGCGCGCAGTGGGTCTACAGCAAGGAGCAGCTCGACGAGCTGCCGGAGGACCCGGGCTGGATCGGGATCGGCTTCATCACGTCCGACCTCGGCGGCCTCCTCCTGCTCGTGGCGCTCGTCCTGGGCGGGATCGGGCTGCGCCGCAGTCGCACGGGGGGCGGCAGCGGCCTGCTGCAGGCGAGCTCCGTGATCGCGACGCTGCTCGTCGCGCTCTACGTCGTCGCCGTCTGGGCGATGGGGGCGAAGCCGAGCTGACTCAGGGGGTCGAGCGCTCGGCGAGCATGTCCTGCATCCGCCCGATCTCGATCTGCTGATCCGAGTCGACGTGGCGCGCGAACGCATCCGCGCTCGACTCGAGCCCGCCGCCGGCCGCGTAGAGCTGCTCGACCATCGTCAGTGCGCCCTGGTGGTGGCGGATCATGAACTCGAGGAACAGCCGGTCGAACTCTTCGCCGCTCGCCGCCTCGAGCTGCTGGAGCTCCGGCTCGCTGAGCATCCCCGGCATCACCACCTGTCCGCCCCCGTGTGCGTGCCCGTGGAGGCGGTGGAGCTCCGGCGCCGATTCGCCCCGCTCCTTCAGCCAGTCGCTCATCTGCTCGATCTCGCCCTCCTGCGAGACGTCGATGCGCTTCGCGAGCAGCTCCACCTTCGTGCTCATGCTGCGCTCGGGCACGAGCGCCGTCATGCGGAGGGCCTGGGCGTGGTGGTGGATCATGCCCTGCATGAAGGCGACGTCCACATCGCCGTGCTCGGTGCCCTCGAGCGCCGCCAGCTCCTCGATCGAGAGCGTGCGCGACGGCTCGCCCGGGGCGCCGGGCTGCACGATGTTCGGAGCCGTTTCGCCCGTGCGCTGTCCTTCCTCAGCGTCCGACGAGCCCGTGCTGCAGCCGGCGAGAAGGACCGCGACGCCGAGCGCAGCCGCCGTGTAACGTGTGTTGCTTGCCTGCTGCACGGAGGTATAGGGTCGCATAACTAGCCTGCAGTGTCATCTTTCTCTGGGGGTGTGAAGATGGGGAAGCATTCGCCTCGAACCGCGCGACGCAGACCGCGCGGACGGCTACTCGTAGTACTCGGCACGTTACTGCTCGCCGCAGCGGCGACTTCGGCCGCACTGGCCGATCTGCCGTCCACGACCGACCCACGGGCGACGCTCAGCCCAGGTCTGTCCAACGCCGGCGTCGCCGCCAACGGAGTGGAGCTGCTCGCTCATCGGGACAAGCCCGCCGGCTTCTTCAACCCGGCTAACCCCGGTGACTTCGGCTTCGTCAACTCCGACCTCGCGTTCGAGGGCGACCACGCCTTCGTCGGGAACTTCAACGGCTTTCAGATCTACGACATCTCCGACCCGGCGAACCCGACGCTCCTGCACGGCGGTCGTCTGCCCGGGCGGCCAGGGCGAGGTCTCGGTCTACGGGAACCTGCTCTTCATGTCGGCCGAGGAGACGCGGGCCCGCACGGACTGCGGCTCGCCCGGTGTTCCCACAGGTGATCCACTCCGATTCCGGGGCGTCAGGATCTTCGACATCTCGAACCTCAACGCGCCGGTGCAGGTCGCGACGGTGCAGACGTGCCGTGGCTCCCATACGCACACACTGCTGAAGAGCCCGCACGACGACGCGAACCTCTACGTCTACGTGAACGGCACCGGCGGCGTCCGCTCGGCGACGGAGATGGCGAGCTGCAAGGCGCTGCCGGCGGGGACGAATCTGACCACGCCGCACTTCGACGAGGGCCTCTCGCAGTTCCGGATCGAGGTGATCAGGGTGCCGCTCGCCGCGCCGCAGAACGCGGCGGTCGTGAACGGGCCGCGGCTGTTCAAGAACGACGCGACGGGCCAGCTCAACAGCCTCCAGAATGGGCCGCCGATGCCGCTTCATCCGTCGGGGACGCCGTACTCGCCGTCGCCGAGCACGGACTCCTGCCACGACATCACGACCTATCCCGATATCGATCTTGCAGCAGGCGCGTGCGAGGGCAACGGGCTGCTGCTCGACATCAGCGACCCGGCGAATCCGGTGCGGATCGACGAGGTGTCCGACCCGAACTTCTCCTACTGGCACGGGGCGACGTTCTCGAACGACGGCACGAAGGTCGTCTTCACGGACGAGTGGGGCGGGGGCACGGCGGCTCGATGCCGCGCCACCGACCAGCTCAGCTGGGGTGCGAACGCGATCTACGACATCGTCGGCGGCCAGCTCGTGTTCCGGAGCTACTACAAGCTGCCCGTCGCGCAGGTGAACCAGGAGAACTGCGTCTCCCACCTGCCCTCCCTGATCCCGGTTCCTGGGCGCGACATCATGACCCAGGCCTGGTACCAGGGCGGCGTGTCGGTGATCGACTTCACCGACTCCGCCAACCCGCAGGAGATCGCGTACTACGACCGCGGGCCGATCAGCGCCACCTCGCTCGTGCTCGGCGGGCTCTGGTCGACCTACTACTACAACGGCGCCATCTACGGCTCGGAGATCGCCCGCGGCTTCGACTCGTGGGCCCTGACACCGAACACGCAGCTGTCGGAGAACGAGATCAAGGCGGCGGGCGAGGTGCAGCTCGAGCGGCTGACTCCGCAGCACCAGCCTCGGCTCGTCAACGAGCCGAGCTTCGCCGTCGTCCGCTCGTACCGCGATCAGCTGGTCCGGGCCGAGGAGATCGACGCCAAGACGCTCGACCAGGTCGACAAGTTCGTCGACCGGGCCGAGCAATTCTTCGCCAACGGCCAGGACGCCGCGGCGAAGGCACAGCTGAACGCCCTCGCGAACCAGCTCAAGGGCGAGCAGTACGACGCGCTTCGCGCGGCTCTACGCGCGCTCGCGGACGCGTAAGCGTGTACGACCGGGAAGGGACGCCCGCCGCGGGCGTCCCTTCCCACGCTCGTGTGCACGGATTACGCTCTGCCATCGTCTGCGCGCGCCTCACCCGTCACCTCGCCGCTCCTGCGCTTCTGGCCGCACTCGCGCTCGCGGCCGCCGGCTGCCACGAGGACGACGCGGCCGAGGCGGAGGTCGAGGAGGCGCCTCCGCCGGCCCAGAGCTTCGCCTCGCGCCCCGACCTGCGGCCGCCGCTCGTCGAGATCCCAGCCCGCCCGCGACACGTCGCCCGGCTACGTCTTCCTCGCGCCGAAGCGCACCGTCGCGCAGGCCGGCCCGATGATCCTGGACGAGGCGGGCCAGCTCGTCTGGTTCCAACCGCTCGACACCGAGGGCGTGACCGACTTCCGCGCGCAGCGCTACGACGGCCGGCCGGTGCTCACCTGGTGGCGTGGGCAGTCGGAGCAGGGAATCGGCGACGGGCACTTCGTGATCGTCGACGACGCATACCGCGAGATCGCGACGGTGTCGGCGCGGGAACGGGCTCACCGGCGACATCCACGAGTTCCTGATCACCGAGCGCGACACCGCCCTCATCCTCGTCTACGACCGCGTTCCGCGCGACCTGAGCGCGGTCGGCGGCCCTGCCGGACGGCGCGATCTCGGACGGCATCGTGCAGGAGCTCGAGATCGCGCAGCGGGCGCGTCCTCTTCGAGTGGCACAGCGCCGAGCACGTCGAGCTCGAGGAGTCGTATGCCGAGGTGCCGCGGGCGGAGCGTGGGCGGAGGCCGACGCGTACGACTACTTCCACCCCAACTCGGTCGAGCTCGACGACGACGGCAACTTCATCGTCTCCGCACGCAACACGCATGCCGTCTACAAGCTCGCACGCTCCGACGGAGAGGTGCTGTGGCGTCTCGGCGGCAAGCGGAGCGACTACGCGCTCGGCGTCGGGCGCACGCTTCGCCTGGCAGCACGACGCCCGTCGCCAGCCGGACGGCACGCTCACGCTCTACGACAACGTCGCCGACGAGGAGGATGCCGGCGGGCGCCTCACGTGTGCTCGTGCTCGACCTCGACGACGAGCGGATGCGAGCGACGGTCGTCCGCAGCCACGAGCACCCGACCGGCCTCTTGGCGACGACGCAGGGCAACGCCCAGTTCCTCCCGGACGGCCACGTCTTCGTGGGCTGGGGCTCGCAGCCCTACTTCACCGAGTTCGACCGGGACGGCGCGGTCCTGCTCGACGGGCGCTTCGGCGTCGACGGCACCGACTCGTACCGCGCCTACCGCCTCGCCTGGACGGGACGCCCGGTCGAGCGCCCGCGATCGCCGTCGAGGCCGCGGTGACGGACGACCGATCGCACGCGCGAGCTGGAACGGGGCGACGGAGGTCGCGCGCTGGCAGGTGCTGAGCGGGAGGAACGCGCAGACCCTCCAGCCGGTCGCGGAGCAGGCCGGCAGGGGTTCGAGACTGCAGTGCCGTTCGAATCCGACGACGCCGTCGTCGCCGTGCGCGCGCTGAACGATCGCGGCGCCGTGCTCGGAACGTCGAAGGCCGTCGGCCTGGCGCAGCCCGACGACTAGGGCATCGGCGCGTTCGGCGCCAGAACGGGCGAAGGCGCCCCACGGGCGCCTTCGCAAGGCAGAGCGTCCGGCGGGCGCTACTTGACGACGAGCGTGCCCTTCATGCCGGCGGCCGCATGGCTCGGCAGCGTGCACAGGTAGGCGAACTTGCCGGCCTTCTTGAAGGTGATCTTCAGCGTCGCGGTCTTGCCCTTCGCGATCTGCTTCGTCTTCTTGCCGGCGATCTTGAAGTCGTGTGCGAGCGCGCCCTTGTTGGAGACCTTGAAGGTGACGACGCCCTTCTTCACGGTCTTCGGTACCAGCGTGAACTTGAACTCGGACGGTTTGCCCGCCGTCACGGCGACGGTGGCCGCGGACTGCGTCGCGTGCCCACCGAACGCTCCGGTGACGGCAACGCTGAGCGCCGCGAGAGCGCCGACGGCGACGACAGACCCCTTGCGAAGCTTGCTCAACGAAATCCTCCTGTGATTGATCCTGATCGTGCCGCGGCGACTTTATCAGCTTCAAGTCGGCAACCTGCGAGGCTGTCGTGGAGATGGCTAAGCGGCAGAATCCCCCTCCGGCAGGGAGCGAAGGCAAGGCGAATGCGCGCGGCATGTGGTTTCGCCGCCGTCGCCGCCAGGCGCAACTCGACCTGTCCGCACTCGATGGGCTCGCGGACCTGGTCGAGCGGATCGTCGCGCTGCTGCCGGACCAGCCGGGCAAGCGGTCGTCGCAGCCTCCCCCGGAGCCCATTCAGACCGTCGTCCGGGTGCAGACGCTGGAGCCGCCCTCCGAGCCGGATCCGGAGCCCGTCCCAGAGCCGGTCCGTGAGCCCGCACAGCGCGTCGAGGAGCCGCCGCCGCTCCTGTTCGTGGCGTCGCCGTCCGGCTACCGCCTGGTCGAGCCCTCGGGGGCTGCGCGGGAACGCGGAGACCGCGTGGAGCTCGTCGACGGCACCTACCGGGTGCTCCGCCTCGGCCCGTCGCCGCTGCCGGGCGACCGGCGGCGCTGCGCCTTTCTCGAGAGGGAGGAACCGTCCGCCGAGGCGCGAACCCCCGACGGGTGAGAGAGGAGAGTCAGATCGAGGACATGCGGGCCGCGGTCCGCGGCGACCGCGAGCGGGCCGAGCAGGCGCGTCAACGGTCGTACGAGAACGTCAGGGTTCTGACGGAGCCTCAGCCCGCCGAGGAGGCGCCGGAGCCGCCGCCGCCCGTCGAGGACACGCCCAGTCGCGGGCTCCGCGGCTTCTTCAAGCGACGCTGAGCCCGCCGATACGCTGGCGGGGATGACGTTCTTCGCCCGGTTCTTCCGCCTCGTCTGGGGCGGCGAGGTCGACCGTGCCCTGCGCCCCGTGCTCGCCGTCGCGCTCGCGGGCTCGATCGCGGGCTCGTCGCTCTTCACGCTTCATGGGCATCTGGGCGATCCGGGAGCTCGACGCGAGCGGCCGCCAGCTCGGCACGACCTTTCTCATCGGCGCGATCCTCGCGGCGGCGGCGGGGTACCTCGGCGGCCACCTCTCCGACCACTACGGCCGCCGGCGGCTGATCCTGATCGGCTGGGGTGGGGAGGTGCTCTACATCCCGCTCTTCCTGCTCGTCGGCCAGAACCTCCTGCTCGGGCTGGGACTGATGACCGGGATGGCCGTGTTCGGCTCGATGGGCGGTGCCGCCGACCAGGCGATGGTCGCCGACCTCGTGCCGCCCGAGCGCCACGAGGCTGCCTACGCGTCCGTGCGCGTCGCGTCCAACCTGGGCGTCACGATGGGCCCGCCGCTCGGCGGGTTGATGCTCTTCCTCGGGAGCTGGAGCGGCCTCTTCGTCGGTGTGACGCTGCTGGCGGCCCTGGCCGCCGGGCTCGCCTATCGCTTCATCCCGGCGCGCGGGGCGTACTCGCCGGACCAGCCGCCGGAGCGGGGCTCCTTCGGCGTGATCGTGCGCGATCGCGTCTTCGGGCTCTTCCTGCTCTCCGGGATGCTCGCGTATCTCGTCTACGTCGCGTTCGAGGTGGCGCTGCCGATCTCGCTGACGGACACGCACGGGATCTCGCCCTCGACGTGGGGCTTCCTCGTGATCATCAATCCCCTCCTGGTGACGCTCTTCCAGCTGCGGCTGACGCGGCGGGTGAGCCACATTCCGACGGCTCCGAAGCTCGTCGTGGCGATGCTGCTGATGGGCCTGCCGTTCCTGCTCCTGTCGGTGAGCGCCGCCATCCCCGTCGTGGCACTCGTGATCATCGTGTTCGTGCTGGGGGAGATGCTGTGGGTGCCGACCTCGCAGTCGGTGATCGCCGGGCTCGCGCCCGAGGACGTGCGCGGCGCGTACATGGGCGCCTTCGGCAGCACCGCCGCAGCCGGGTTCGCGCTGGCACCGTTCTTCGGCCTCCAGGTACGGGACAGCTTCGGCGACGGCGCGATGTGGGGGATGTTCGCGGGCTTCTCCGTGGCAGCCGCAGTGCTCGGGGCGATCGCCTGCCGGGGCGTGAGCAGCCGGCGCGCGAGCGAGGGCCTCGAGCCGGCGCGGGCGGTGTCGTAGCGATGGATCGTCGCGAGCGCGAGCGGATCATGCGCCAGGGCGTCGTGCTGCCGGAGACGCCGCGCGAGCGCCGCGATCTGGCCGCGCTCGAGCAGGACCTGGTCGAGCACCCGCTGACGGGCCGGGCGCTTCGGCTGCGCTATCGGAACTTCACCGCTGACGCCGGCTCGTACCTCGCGTCGCTGGGTGGCCCGCTGCCCTACATGGCGCGCCTGCGAGAGATCACGGCGCGGATGGAGCGCCACGAGCGCGAGCTCGCCGAGCTCCACGAGGAGCTGGGAGCAGACGCGGCGGCCTGGCGCGCCCGGGCCGAGAGCTACGACTTCGGCGAGGTGAACGCGCTGATCGAGCAGCACAACCGCTGGTATCCGGTGGAGGCCCGGCTTCCGATGGATCCGCGGACGGGCGACTACGCGCTCGTCAACGGAGAGCGCTACTCGAAGCGTCCGCTGGACGCCGAGTGGGTGCTGAGCCGCTTCCCGCCCACCTGAAGCTGGCCAGCAGCGTCAGCAGGCAGAGCGCGGCAGCGAGGAGGTAGGGCGCGGCGTCGCCCGCCGCGTCGGCCAGCGCGCCTCCGGCCGACGGTCCCGCCATGTTCCCGGCCGCCCAGGCCGTGTTCATGATCCCGAAGCCGAGCCCCTGCGAGAGCCCGACCACCTCGGCGCGGTCGGAGACGAGCGCCATTCCGGGCGTGTAGAAGCCGCCGAACGCGACCGCCGCGAGAACGACGAGCGCGCTCACGACGACGGGGTCGTGCGCGAACGCGAAGCCGACGGCGACGACGACGGAGGCCAGGAGCGCCGCGCGCACCGGCAGGAGCCGTCCGTGGCGGTCGGAGAAGCGTCCGACGAGAGGATTGACGACCGTCTCGAAGAGCCCGGCCGCCAGAAAGACGCCGGCGATCGCGAGCGTGCCGTAGTCGCCCTCGTCGAGGCGCAGCGGGACGAGCACGAAGTAGGAGGCCGAAGAGCAGCGCCGGCAGGGTGTTCAGCCACAGCCCGCCGACGAAGCGGGGATCCCGCAGGCGCGTCCGAGGGCGCCTCGCGCTGCTCCTCGGGCTGCGCGGGCGGACGCGTGACGCCCAGGCGGCCAGCGCGAGCGCGAGGACGCCCGACGCCCGCGAACGTCGTACGGATGCCGATCGCCTCGGCGGCGGCGCCGAACGTCGGGCCGATGATGGCGCCGAAGACTGCGGCCCCGAACGCGAAGCCGATCAGCTCGCCGCGCCGAGAGCGCGGGCGACGCGACCGTGAGCCAGGCGAGCGCGCCGGCCCAGGTGATCGTGCTCGAGCAGCCCTGGACGAAGCGGGCGACTCCGAGCGCCCACGGCCCCTCGGCGAGCGCGAAGGCGAAGCTCGCCAGCGCGAGCAGGCACGAGGCCGAGCACCACGGCGCGCTTCGGGCCGAAGCGGGCGGCGGCGAGCCCGCCCGGGATGGCGCCGACGAGCGCGCCGGCGCCGAAGGCGCCCACGAGCAGCCCGGCGCCCGTCTTCGAGAGCCCGAACTCGTCGGCGTAGCCGGGCACGAGCGGCGCGAGCGCGCCGAACAGCATCGCGTCGACGAGCACGATCGAGCTGACGAGGACCAGCAGGCGGCGCATCCAGCGACGTTACCGATGGCGGCCGACGCTACCGCAGGTTGCGAGCTGACGCCGAGCGGCGACGGGATCTTCGACGAGCCCGGGAGCGAAGCGCGCGCTTCAGGGATCTTCGCGCGAAATCGGGATCCGCTCTCGCGGATCCCGATTCCGCTTGCAAATAAATTCAGCGAGCCGGGTGCGCTTTCGTCCTCCGCCCCGACGAACTTTCGGCTTCGCCTTCGCTTCCCCCTACGGCCTACCGGAGTGGACTCGACCTACTCGCGTCCCGTGCTCGCTGCAGGGGGAATCTAGGCGGCCGGCGGCAAGGATCAAGGCCCTTAAAACGCGAACTATCTCGCAATTTGCGATCTTTTTCCTTTCACCGCGTCCAAATTGCCATATCCGCCATGTGCTCCACCCACGAGACGACCCAGCCGCGGGTGAGCACGGCAGCAGCTTCAGGGGTCTTAGCGCGTATGGGGATCCGCTCTCTGCGGATCCCCTTACTTGCGCAATAAATTCAGCGAGCCGGTGGCGGTTTCGTCCGCTCCTCCGACTGACGTTTCCGCTTCCGCGTACTCGCCTTCCGGTGGAGCCTCGACCTAATCCCGCTCCGTGCTCGCTGCAAGAGGGAACCTAGGGGCTCGGCGCGGGTGGTCAAGGGCTCGTGGACGGTCTGTTGTCGCAATTTGCGATTTTTTCTTTTCGCGCAGACCAATTTGCCGTTTGATTCATACGCTCTAGATGCTGGATCGCGGCCGCGCGGTGCTGGAGGACGGGCGGCCCGGGCGGAGTCGGAAATCTATGCTGCGCGCCGGCGCGTGTCCAAGCCGGACGCGACAGGAACTTCACGCAAAGAGCGACTTTGTTCGAAGGAGGAGCGACTGGAGCGATTTCGCAGGACGGCACGTCGTCGTCACCGGCGGCGGAGTCGGGATCGGCAAGGCGATCGCCGAGCGGCTGGCGAGCCGAGGGCGCGTCGCTTCGCTGCTCGCGCCGACCTGGACGGCTCGAGGAGGTCGCGGACCAGGTCGGCGGCGACGCGCACTTTGCGACATCCGCGACCGCGCCGAGCGTCGACGCCGCCGTCGCCGCGGCGGCCGCCGCGCTGGGGCCGATCCACGGGCTCGTCGCCGACAGCGGCATCGGCGGCGCCAACGACGGACGGGCCCGGACGACCGCTTCGACGACATCGTGCAGACGAACCTGTCCGGCACCTACTAGTGCACCGCGCCGCCGCTCCGCCACCTCGCGGACGGCCCTGAGCGCCGGCACGTCGTCGTGATCGCGTCGATCCTGGCGCGCATCGCCGTGCCCGGGTACACGGGCTACAGCGCCTCGAAGGCCGGCCTGCTCGGTCTCGTGCGCTCGCTCTCCGCCGAGCTCGCGCCCGACGACGTGCAGGTGAACGCGATCTTCCCGGGCTGGGTCGACACCGACATGGCGTGGCAGGGGATCGACGGGATCGTGGAGGCGATCGGCATGACACGCGGGACGGCGCGTACGCCGAGGCGATGCGCGAGGTGCCGCTCGGACGGATGGGCCAGCCAGAGGACATCGCCGGCACGGTCGCCTGGCTGCTCTCGCCCGACGCTCGCGGCGTCACCGGCCAGACGATCGACCAGAACGGCGGCGCCTGGATCGGGTGAGCGGAAGTCCGGGAACGGGCGCTCCGGATCGGAGAGGAGCGCGCGAGGCGCTCCTCTCCCGTTCCGGTCTGCTCAGGCGAGGAGGCCGGCTGCGGCGGCAGCTCCGTGCGCCTGCGAGCTCCGCCTCGATCCGCTCGAGCTCCTCCTCGGTGCCCTGGCGCACGGGTCCCTTGAACCAGTTCTTCGCCGAGAGGAACCACCAGCCGCCGAAGACGAGGCCGATGCGCCGCGAACCACAGCACCGTGTAGTTCGTCAGCTCCCAGGTGAAGTCCGTCTCCCACGGGAGCCCCGCCTTGTAGAGCGGGAAGATGAACAGGATCGTGATCAGCGCGACCCAGCCGAGCGAGAGCAGGTCGATCCACTTGTAGTGACTTGCCGAGGCTCCACGCGCCCGGGCTCGAACCGGTCGTGCATGCGGAAGCGGAGGTAGACGGGGATCACGAAGGCGATGTAGAGGCCGATCACCGCGATCGCGGTGCCGACGCCGTAGCCCGACGAGGTAGTTCCAGATCGCCGGCACCATCAGGATGCCCGGCGAGGGCGACGATCGCCCAGACGGCGTTGCGCGGGACGCGATTCGCCGCGACCTTGCTCCAGAGCGGATGTCCCGGGACGGCGCGATCGCGCGAGAACGCGAACATCATCCGCGACGCCGACGTCACCGACGCCGTGACGCAGAAGAACTGCGCGACGACGCAGATGAAGAGGAGTGCCTCGGCCCAGCTCTGGCTCATCGACTCGGCCCAGATCCACGGGACGACGACGCCGATGTTCTCGAGCGCACCCTCGCGTGCTCGGAATCGCGAACGTGACGGCGAGGAGCAGGATCCAGCCGAAGACGACCGACGACGACGACGGCCATGTACATCCCGACCGCCGCCATGCGCGACGCCTTGTGCGTCTCCTCCGCCATGTGCGCCGACGCGTCGAAGCCGGTGATCGTGTACTGGGACAGCAGCAGGCCGAGCCCGAACACGAACCAGAACGCCGGGCTCGAGAAGTTGTCGGTGGCGCTGCCGTAGCCCGAGACGTTCACCGTCTCGCCGAAGACGTAGCCGAAGCTCTGGTGGTCGTCGGGGACGATGATCAGCACGAGCACGATGAACGCGACGCCCGCCATGTGCCAGTACGCGGAGATCGTGTTCAGCAGGGCCGTGATGCTGACCTGGAACATGTTGATGATCCCCGCAGCCGCCAGGCAGATCGCGTACATGACGAAGATCGACGTGTTCGCGGAGAACCCGAACCAGTCGTTCATGTGCGCCGAGTAGTCGAACCAGAAGTCGGCCAGCACGGTCGCGAACGTCGCCAGCCCGTAGCCGATCGCGGCGGTCACTGCGATCTGGCCGATCAGGTTGAACCACCCTGTCGTCCAGCCCCAGCCGGGGCCGCCGAGCTTCGACGCCCAGTAGTAGAGGCCGCCCGCGGTCGGGTAGGCCGAGGCGATCTCCGCCATCGCGAGCGCGATGATCGTCGAGAACAGGCCGACGAGCAGCCAGCCGTACGTGACGGCGACAGGCCCGCCACGCTCGAACGCGACGAAGTACGACGTCAGGCAGCCCGCGAGGATCGAGATGATCGTGAACGAGATCGCGAAGTTCTGGAACCCACCCATTCCGCGAAAGAGCTGCTGCGCGTAGCCGAGCTTGTGGAGTGTTCTCTCGTCCTCGGAGAGATGGTGACGCGCCCCCGCCTGGTGCCGTACTCATCCAGCCTCCCAACGTCGTGGCATGTCAGAGGCGGTATTACGCGCGCCTCGGCGGATCGTTGTCAACGTGCAGGGCGCGACTGCATAGGATCGCTCTCGTGCTGAGCGTCGACGAGCTGCGGGCGGACGTCGAGAGCGGCGCCGTCGACACCGTCGTCGTCGCCTTCACCGACATGCAGGGCCGGCTGATGGGGAAGCGCCTGCACGGCGAGTTCTTCCTCGACGAGCTCGACGCCGGCCACAGCGTCGAGGGCTGCAACTACCTGCTCGCGCTCGAGATGGAGATGGATCCGGTGCCGGGCTACGCGATTGCGAGCTGGGAGCGGGGCTACGGCGACTTCGGCATGCAGCCCGACCTCGCCACGCTCCGCCGGATCCCGTGGCTCGAGGCGACCGCGCTCGTCCTCTGCGACGTCGGTCTGGCACGACGGCTCTCCGGTCGCGCCGTCGCCGCGGCAGGTGCTCAAGGCGCAGGTGGAGCGCGCGGAGGCGCTCGGGCTCACGCCGATGGTCGGCTCCGAGCTCGAGTTCTTCCTGCTGCGGGAGACGTACGCCGAGGCGCACGCGCGGCACTACCGCGACCTGACGCCGTCGGTGCCCTACATCCTCGACTACCACATCCTCGCGACGACCTACGACGAGCCGTTCATCCGCCAGATCCGGAACGGCATGCACGCGGCGGGCATCAAGGTCGAGACGTCCAAGGGCGAGGCCTGGCCCGGCCAGCACGAGATCAACTTCCGCTTCGCCGACGCGGTGACGATGGCGGACAACCACTCGATCTACAAGAACGGGGCGAAGGAGATCGCGCACCAGAACGGTTGCGCGATCACCTTCATGGCGAAGCCCGACCACACCTGGATCGGCAACTCGTGTCACATCCACTCGTCGCTCTGGCGCGGCACCGAGAGCGCGTTCGCGGGCGAGACGCGCGGAGTTCGAGGGCTGGCTCGCAGGGCAGATCGCCTGCCTGGGCGAGCTGGCGCTCTTCCTTGCGCCGAACATCAATTCCTACAAGCGCTACGCGGCGGGGTCGTGGGCGCCGACGACGCTCGCCTGGGGGCGCGACAACCGGACGTGCGGGTTCCGCATCGTCGGTCACGGCGCGTCGCTGCGGACGGAGACGCGGATCCCCGGCGCCGACGCGAACCCGTATCTCGCGTTCGCGGCGGTGATCGCGGCCGGGTTGCACGGGATCTCGGCGCAGCTCGAGCTGCCGCCGCCGCTGGAGGGGAACGCGTACGAGTCGGACGCCGCGCGCTTCCCGCATTCGCTGCGCGACGCGGTCGCGGCGCTCGAGTCGGGGTCGGTGGCGCGCGGCGCCTTCGGCGATGAGGTCGTCGACCACTACCTCAACTACGGCCGGACGGAGCAGGAGCTCTTCGACCGCGTCGTCACGTGCTACGAGCGGGAGCGCTTCTTCGAGCGCGGGTAGGCGTCGCGGCGCTCAGGACTTTCGGAACGAAGCCGTGACAGTTCCGCGCCAGTTCGTGTGGTAGTCCGAGCGCCGATCGTCTCTGAGACCGATCGGGCCGACGGCGCGAACTTGGTGCAGATTCGGAGCAGAGTTGGCACACGCGGGCGGGGCGGAGCTGGTAGTCCGCCGGCGCGCCGTCTCTGAGACGGATCGTCCCGCCGCGGCGTTTAGGCTGCCGTCGTGCGGCCCGTCATCGGCATCACGGCGTACGCCGAGCCCGAGGTGAGGTGGGGCGCCTGGAACGTCCCCGCCGCCGTCATCCCGCTCGCGTATGTCCACGCGATCGAGCGGGCCGGCGGGCCGTGCGCTGCTCGTGCCCCCGAGCGAGGCCGGGGTCGACGAGACGCTCGACGCCCTCGACGGCGTGCTCTTCTCCGGGGGGTCGGACATCGACCCGGCCGTCTACGGGCACGACCCGCATCCGGAGACGACCGGCGTGCGCGCGGAGCGCGACGCGGGCGAGCTCGCACTCCTCACCGCGGCGCTCGAGCGCGACATGCCCGTCCTCGCCGTCTGCCGCGGCTCGCAGGTGCTGAACGTCGCGCTCGGCGGCGACATCGTCCAGCACTTGCCCGACGTGGTCGGGGACGAGAAGCACAAGCACACGCCAGGCGTTTTTGCCGACCACGATGTGACCGTCGAGCGCGACAGCCGCCTCGGTGCGCTGCTCGGCGACCGCGCGCCCGTGAAGTCGCACCACCACCAGGGCTACGGGCGCGTCGGCGACGGCCTGCGCACCGTTGCCTGGGCCGAGGACGGCACGCCGGAGGCGCTTGGAGAGCCCGGAGAAGCGCTTCGCCCTGGGCGTGCTCTGGCACCCCGAGGAGGGAGAGGACGCGGCGCTCTTCGAGGCGCTCGTCGACGAGGCCCGGCGCTACCGCGCGGCTAAGCCCTGATCCGCTCGCCGGCCGCGTCGAAGAGCGGCTCGTCCGCGACCGTCCCGGCCACCCACTCGCCGAAGATCTCGACCTCGACCGGCTGATCGGCGGCGTCCTTCCCGGCCGGCACGTAGGCGTACGCGATCGACCGCTCGACCGTGTAGCCATACCCGCCGCTCGTCACCCGACCGACGATCTCGCCGTCGACCCGCACCGGCTCGGCGCCGAGCGCGACGGAGCGGGGATCGTCGAGGACGAGGCATGCGAGCCTGCGCTCCGGCTCGCGCGCGCCCGCGAGCGCGTCGCGCCCGAGGAACTCCTTGTCGAGCTTGACCGCGAAGTCGAGCCCCGCTTCGTACGGCGTGTCGTCGGGCGAGATGTCCGCGCCCCAGACGCGATACCCCTTCTCCAGGCGGAGCGAGTCGATCGCCTTGTAGCCGCCCGCGACGAGACCGTGCTCCCGCCCCGCCTCCCAGAGGACGTCCCAGAGGCGCAGCCCGTACTCGACGGGGCAGTAGAGCTCCCAGCCGAGCTCGCCGACGTAGGTGACGCGCAGCGCCAGGCACGGCACCGGCCCGACCGCGAGCTCCCGCGCGCGCATGTAGGGGAAGTCGAGCGCCTCGACGCAGAGCGGCTGCAGGATCTCTCGCGCGCGCGGCCCCCAGAGACCGAGGCACGCGTACTGCGAGGTGACGTCGTCGACGCGCACCGAGCCGTCGTCGGGCGCGTGCGAGCGGATCCAGGCGAGATCGTGCCGGCCGAACGCGGTGCCCGTGACGATGCGGAAGCGATCCTCGGCGAGCCGGGTGACGGTGAAGTCGCATTCGATGCCGCCGCGGGCGTTCAGCATCTGGGTGTAGGTGATGGCGCCGACGTCGCGCGCGACCCGGTTGTCGCAGAGATGCTCGAGCAGGTCGGCGGCACCCTCGCCGGCGACCTCGATCTTGGCGAACGACGTCTCGTCGAATACCGCCGCCGCCTCGCGGCAGGCGATGTGCTCCGCGCCGATCGCCGGCGACCAGAGCTTGCCGGCCCAGCCGCGCGGCCGGAGCGACTCGTCGCCCCGCGCGGCGTTCGCCTCGAACCAGTTCGCCCGCTCCCAGCCCGACTTCTCGCCGAACGCCGCCCCGAGCCCGCTGAGCCGCTCGTACGTCGGGGAGACGCGCAGCGGGCGCCCGGCCTGCCGCTCGTGGCCGGGGTACTTGACGTCGTAGTAGGTCGCGTAGACCTCGACGGTGCGCGCGAGCGTGTGCTCCCGGCTGCGGTAGGCGGCGCCGAACCGGCGCGAGTCCATGTGCCAGACGTCCAGGCTCGGGGTGCCCTCGAGGATCCACTCGGCGACGAGCTTCCCCATGCCCCCGGCGCCCGCGAGGCCGTGGGCGCAGAAGCCGGCCGCCACCCAGAACCCCCGCACGTCCGAGGGCCCGAGGATGAACTCGCCGTCGGGCGTGAACGCCTCGGGCCCGTTGATCAGGCGGACGGACTCCATGTCCTCGAGCGTCGGCACGCGCCGGATCGCGTTCTCGAGCAGCGGCTCGAAGCGCGGCCAGTCCTCCTCGAGCAGCTGGCCGTTGAAGTCGGCGGGAATGCCGTCGAGCGACCACGGCGCCGGATCGCGCTCGTAGCCGCCCATGATCAGGCCGCCCGACTCGGGCCGGAAGTAGACGAGGAGCGACGGGTCGCGCATGGTCGGCATGTCGGTCGGCAGGCCGCTCGGCCGCGTGATCAGGTACTCGTGCGCCATCGGCACGACCGGGACGTTGACGCCTGCGAGCGCGCCGATCTCGCCCGCGAACATGCCGCCCGCGTTCACGACGATCTCGGTCTCGATCGTGCCGCGGTCGGTCTCGACGCGCGTGACCCGGCCGCGCTCGACGCCGACCCCCGTCACCCTCGTCCCCGTCTGGATCTCGGCGCCGTGCCGGCGGGCGCCCTCGGCGAGCGCGAACGTCAGCTGGCTCGGGTCGATGTAGCCGTCGGTGGGGATGTACGCGGCGCCGAGCACGCCATCGGTCGACATCGGCGGAAAGAGCTCGCGGGCCTCCGCGGCGGAGACGAGCTCGAGCCCGAGCCCGAACGTCTTCGCCCAGCCCGCCTGCCGGGCGATCTCCTCCATCCGCTCCTCCGACGACGCCAGCCGCAGCGAGCCGACCTCGTGCCAGCCCGTCTCCAGCTCCACCTCCGCGCCGAGCGTGCGATACAGCTCGACGGAGCTCATCATCATCTTCGTCAGGCTGATCGAGCCTCGGAGTTGCCCGACGAGGCCGGCAGAGTGGAAGGTCGAGCCGCTCGTCAGGTCGGCGCGCTCGACGAGGACGGCGTCGGCGCATCCGAGGCGCGCGAGCCAGTAGAGGATCGAGCAGCCGCCGACGCCGCCGCCGACGACGACGACCTGCGCACGGTCCCTCACGCGCCGCTCAAAGCTCGCCGTGGAACGCCGGTGCCGTCGCCGTGCGGGCGAGCCGCTCGAAGTGCTCGTTCGAGTACGCGGCGAAGTCGACGTCGAGCTCCGAGATCCCCTGCTGCACGACGCCCCACATCGCCTCGCGGAAGTCGGACATGAAGCGCATCAACCGCAGCGCGCGCTCGTCGTCCGGTCGCAGCTCGCCGAAGTAGGCGCGGAGCAGCTCACTGCTCTCGTCGTCGGTCGAGCTCGTGGTTGGCGGCGAAGTTCGCGAGGTCGAAGAAGCGGTCGCCCATGCCCGCATACTCCCAGTCGACGATCACGAGGCCTCCTCGGTCGCGATCAGGTTCGCGTTCAGGAGGTCGTTGTGGCACGTGGCAGAGCGGCGGCGCGGCCGCGGGCGCGCTCGATCTCGTTCGCGACGCGCCTTCGCCTCCTCGTACGCCGGCGGGCACGGCGACCCCGTGGGCGATCGCCGTCGCGCAGTAGTTCTCGACGACGCGGAACGAGTCGAAGCGCGTGCCACGATCGGCGGGCCCGTCGTGGACGCGGCGCAGCGTCTGCGCGAAGTCGCGCAGCCGCGCGGGCTGCCGCAGCTCCTCGGGCGGCACCGGCGTTGCCGGACACGAACCGCGTGACGAGATAGCCCTCGGGCTCGACGAAGCGCACGACCTCGGGACCGACGCCGAGGCTCGCCGCGACGCTTCGACGCCTCGTGCTCGTGCGTTGCCGGTCGATGCCGAGCAGCGTCGTGTCCTTGCCGCCGATCCGCAGCACGAACGTCTCGCTCGTCGACCGAGATCTTGAAGTTGCGGTTCGTGATTCCTCCGCCGAGCACCTCGACCGCGCGGACTGCGACCCCGGCCAGAGACGCTTGCGATCGCCTCGGGGTCCACCCGCGCGATCGTACTGGGGCGGCCGCGTCAGTTCGAGACGGGCGGTGAGAGCGGCGGAGCGGCGGCGGGGATCGGCTCGCCCGGACCGCGCAGGAGGCTGGGCGGAGGCGGCGCGAGTGCCAAGGTCGCCGGCGGCTCGGCCGGCGGCTGCTCGGCAACGGCGCGCGCACGCGCCGTCAGGGCGGCGACGAGCTGCTCGATCCGGGCATCGCTGCGGGCGATCCGGTCCTCGAGGACGAGCTGTGCTCGGGCCTGCTCCGCCATGCGGTAGTACATCCGGCCACGCGAGTCTCCGACCACGAAGCCGATCAGGAGGCCGCATCCGAGCCCGACGAGCACGGTGGCGAGGCCGTAGCTGCCCGGGATCGGCCAGGCGAAGCTGAGCGGGCTGAGCGGAACGGCGCCCACGAGGACTCCGACGACGGCACCCGCGGCAATGCTCGTCCGCCCGACCGCGCGGCCCTTGGTGCCGTAGTACTCCACGAGCTCGGCGATTGCCCGCTGGTCGACCGCTGTCGCCACGATTCCGTCATCGGCGCCGCGTGCGCGCGGCTTGTCACTCTGTTCAAATAGCGCCATGCTGACCGTGCTGAACCCCGCCACCGAGGAGCCGCTCGCCGAGCTCGAGCAGGCCGGGGTGGAGGAGACGGACGCCGCGGTCGCGCGCGCGAAGGCGGCGTTCCCGGCCTGGCGGGCCGTCGCACCGGCCGACCGGGCCGCCTGCTGCGGCGCCTCGCGACGCTCGTCGAGGAGCACGCGGAGGAGCTGGCCGGGATCGAGTCGCGCAACGTCGGCAAGCCGATCGCAGGCGCGCGCGGCGAGGTGGGGATGGTCGCGCAGGTCTTCCACTTCTACGCCGGCGCGGTCGACAAGCACTACGGCGAGACGATCCCGGTGGCGGGCGGCGTCGACGTGACCTTCCGCGAGCCGCTCGGCGTCGTCGGCCTGATCGTGCCGTGGAACTTCCCGCTCAACATCGCCTCGTGGAAGCTCGGCCCGGCGCTCGCGCTGCGGCAACACGGTTGTGCTGAAGCCGGCGGAGCTGACGCCGCTCTCAGCACTCCGGCTTGCCGAGCTCGTGCTCGAGGCGGGGATCCCCGAGGGCGTCGTGAACGTGCTCGTCGGCAAGGGCTCCGTCGTCGGCGCGCGGCTCGTCGAGCACCCGGACGTGGCCAAGATCGGCTTCACGGGCTCGACCGAGGTCGGCCGGAGCGTGATGCAGGGCGCGGCCGGCGACGATCAAGCGCGTCACGCTCGAGCTCGGCGGCAAGTCCGCGAACGTGATCTTCGCCGACGCCGATCTCGAGCGGGCGGCCGCGGCGGCGCCGTACGCCGTGTTCGACAACGCCGGCCAGGACTGCTGCGCGCGCTCGCGCATCCTGGTCCAGAGCTCGGTCTACGACCGATTCCTCGACTTGCTCGTCGAGGCCACCCGCGGCGTCCGGCGTGGGCGATCCCGTGCGACGACGCGACCGAGATGGGGCCGCTGATCTCGGCCGCGCACCGCGAGACGGTCGCGTCCTTCGTCGACGGCGAGCCGCTGCTTCCGCGGCGAGACGCCGGACGGGCCGGGCTACTGGTACCCGTGCACGCTCGTCGAGGCGTCGAACGACGACCGGATCGCCCGCGAGGAGGTGTTCGGCCCGGTGGCGGCCGTGATCCCGTTCGAGGACGAAGAGGAGGCGGTCCGCCTCGCGAACGACACGCCGTACGGGCTCTCGGGCTCGATCTGGACGCGCGACGGCGCGCCGGGCGCTGCGCGTGGCGCGCGCGCTCGAGACCGGCGTGCTGTCGGTCAACTCGAACAGCTCCGTGCGCGTCTCGACGCCCTTCGGCGGCGTCAAGCAGTCCGGCTTCGGCCGGGAGCTCGGCATGCACGCGCTGGAGGGCTACTCGGAGGTGAAGAACGTGTTCCTCTCGACGGAGGAGTGACTGGGCGGAAGGCTCGAGGGCAAGGTCTGCGTGATCACCGGTGCGGGCGGCGGCATGGGGCGCGAGGCGGCCCGATCTCTTCACCGAGCAGGGCGCACACGTCGCGTGGCCGACGTCTCGCTCGACGCCGCGGAGGAGACCGCGGCCCTCTGTGCGGACGGAACGGCGTTCGCGGTGCAGGTGGACGTCGCCGACGAGGACGGCGTGCGCGGGCTCATGGCGCGCGACTGCGGAGCGCTTCGGCGGCATCGACGTCCTCTACAACAACGCGGGCATCTCGCCCGACGACGACGCGTCGATCCTGGAGACGGAGGTGGACGCCTGGCAGCGCGTGCAGGACGTGAACACGCGGGGCGTCTTCCTGTGCTGCAAGCACGGCATCCCGCACCTGCTCGAGCGTGGCGGCGGGCTCGGTGATCAACGTCGCCTCGTTCGTCGCCATCCTCGGCGCGGCGACCTCCCAGATCTCCTACACCGCCTCGAAGGGCGCCGTGCTCTCGCTGAGCCGCGAGCTGGCGGTGCAGTTCGCGCGCGAGGGCGTGCGGGTGAACGCGCTCTGTCCCGGCCCGGTCGAGACGCCGCTCCTGCTCAGCATCTTCGGCGACGACCCGGCGGCGCTCGAGCGGCGGCGCATCCATCTCCCGATGGGCCGGCTGGCCAAGCCGCGCGAGATCGTGAACGCCGCGCTCTTCCTCGCGAGCGACGAGTCCTCCTACGTCAACGGCTCCACGTTCCTCGTCGACGGCGGTCTCACCGCCGCCTACGTCACCCCGGAGTAAGCATCCGGTCCGCCGGCGAGCGGCCGGAGCGAAGCGACACTTTAGGGGTCTTCGCGCAGCCGGAATCTGCTTCCGCAGATTCCGGCTGCTGCGGGCTAGATCAGACGCCGACGACTTGGACGAGCCAGCGGCGGTCGCGCTCGCGGTCGAGCTCGAGGAAGAGCACGCGCTGCCACGTGCCGAGGCAGAGCTCGCCCTCGCGCACCGGCATCGACTCGCCGGCCGGGCCGAGCAGCATCGACATGCAGTGCGAGTGCCCGTTCCCGAAGTCCATGTCCTCGGGGCAGATGTTCTCGGTGCGGCGGTCCCAGTCGTCGTGGGCGTAGTAGTGGTCGGTCGGGACGAGCCGCTTCAGCAACAGGGCGAAGTCCTCGAGGAAGCCCATCTCCCACTCGTTCACGCGCACGGAGCAGGTCGTGTGCGGTGAGTAGACGCAGCAGATCCCGTCCCGGATCCCGCTCGCCCGACCGCCTCGCGTACCTCGTCGGTGATGTCCGTGACGGACAAGCCGCCCGCCGTTCGAAGCTGCGTCTCCTGCTGATAGGCCTTCACGGTCTCGGTCGTCTCCTCGTGGGCGGGGCAGCGGCGCAGCCATTGTGACAGCCGCCGTACGAACGGCGTTCCGGGAACCGGTGCGGGCGCTACGCTCATCGCGCGGGCCCGTAGCTCAGCGGTACAGAGCAGGCGACTCATAATCGCTTGGTCCCTGGTTCGAATCCAGGCGGGCCCATTCAACCGCATGGTTATGCGGAACCGCATGCCTACGCGGTCGCCCATGACGGAAATGCCGCGAAACCGCGTCACGGGCATACCCGGCGATACCGGAAATCGTGCGACGCCACCAGCGGCCTCGAGTGGCCGGCTCGAGGACCCGCTAGTCCCCGCGGCCACCGGTTCGGCTGTTCTCCCATCCACGAGGCGCATCAGCCGCCACGCTAGGGCTCCGAGCCAGAGGAACCAGGTGATGCTCGCGGCGCGTACCGAGGCGGGATTATCGGGACAACCTCGTCATCGCCCGCAACGAGTACGCCCGGATACGGGAAGAGCCGACGCTGTTCGTCCTGCGACCCGGGCACGAGGCCGCCGACACGGAACGGATCGTCGCGAAGCACCTCGAGTTCTGGATCGTTCAGAAGCGTCCGGGCCTGCCCGCCGACATCGCTCGAGCCACCGACTCATAGCGCCGGCTGAACGCTGATTCGGGCGGATCGCGTCGGCGCGAGGGGCCGAGCAGGATCCCGGCCCCTCCCTTCTCATCGCCCGCGAGATGGACCTGGGCAGTTACCTCTTGGCCGCAGCAGGCTTGCGAGCTGGGCTCCGCCGCCGCGTCGCGGTCTTCTTCCGAGCCGCCGGACGAGACTGCGTGCGCTCGGTCTGACTGGAGGAGCGCTCCGTCGTTTGACGGACGAGCCCGATCAGCTCCTCGGGCAAATCGGCGGCGCGCGTCTTCGCGTCACCAATCACGCCCTTCGCCTGGCGCGAGAACGAGTCGCTCCTGACGAGTGCGTAGAGCGCCGCACCCGACGCCGGGAGGAGCAACCAACGCGTGGACGATCCGGCCCGCTGGTGATTCTTCCCCTGTGCGGCGTCTGCCACGTCGGAGAGGCGCTCCGCGTAGTCGATCACCCGGGACGAGAACTTGTGGATCCCTTTCATCGTTACGACCTCCTATTGGTCACAGAACGTCAGTCGTCTCCGTGCGGGGATAACGACCGAACGTCGGCACGCGTTACGGGGACGGCGCACGCCTGGACGAGCGCACACGGATAGACTCGTGTAGTCCAGGTCGAACAGCGCTGGTGACGGCGTAGTGGGCCAAGAGTCGAGAAAGCCAATGCGAGGCACGCTCTTCTTGATCACAGCGCTCGGCGCTGGTTTTTTGGCATTCCCGTCGTCGGCGCTTGCTGACGATCGCATCTGCCGGGGCACACTCGGGGCGATCACCGTCGACAACCTGAAGGTTCCCGCGGGCGCCACCTGCAAGCTGAACCGGACTCGCGTCGAGGGCAACGTGATCGTCAATCGTCGCGCGACGCTCCGGGCGGAGTGGGTTCGCGTCGACGGCAGCGTGCAGGCTGAGGGGGCGGCGCTCGTCCGAGTCGTGGATTCCGTAGTCGGCGGGAGCATTCAGCTCAAACAGGGCAAGGGCGGCGCACTGCTTCGCAACCGGGTCGATTCCGACATCCAGCTCTTCTCGAACCGCGCCGCGTTCAAGGTGACCGCGAACCGGGTCGAGGGCAACCTCCAGTGCAAGTCCAACAGGCCCAAGCCGACAGGTCGCCGCAACATCGTCGAGGGCAACAAAGAGGATCAGTGCGCGCGACTCTGACCATCAGGACCGAGCCGCCACTCTTCCCCGCGGGGCTGAACCAGCAGCTGCTCACGTGACATTCCGAAACGGTGGCCCAGAAGCGCCGCGCCGGCCGCCAGCTCGACGAGTGCACGAAGGCGCCAACGTCACGGTGCGTGTGCCGTAGGGCGGCGCGGCGCGGCGGCAGCGGAGCCCCTGAGCTGCGCACGGCGCCACGGGACGACGACCTCCTGCACGAGAAGGTCGACGATCGCCGCGGCTGGGACGGCGACGAACGCTCCGACGGCACCGCCGAGGGAGGCGCCCACGAGGACCGCGACGAACACGAGCAGCGGGTGGATGTCGAGCTGATCGCCCTCGACGACCGGTGAGATCACGTACCCCTGCAGGTTCTGGATCACGATCGACGCCACGAACGTCAGCACGAAGGTCCGCGGGCTGTCGAGTGCCGCGATGGCAAGGAGTGGGATGCGCGCGAGCCAGCTGCCGACGAGCGGGATCAACTCTCCGAAGGCCACGATCACGGAGAGCGGGATCGCGAAGGGCACTCCGATCGCGATCAGCGAGACGTACGTGAGCGCTCCGACGATTGCCATCACGAACACCTTCGCGCGGAGGTAGCCGCCGATCCGCAGCCAGGTCCGGTCGAGGACGAGGCCGGTGCGACGTCGATGATCGGGATGCGTCAACGAGAGGAGGAAGTCACGCATCCGCAGCCGATTCGTGAGGAGGAGCAGCGAGACGAAAAACACCGCAAGCAGGTCGATGAAGATCGAGAAGACGTCGCCCGGAAGCGCGGCGGCCCGCTCGCCTGCACGGTCGAGGATCGCGTCTCCGAGCCGTGACAGCTGCTCCTCGAACGGCGGCAGCGCAGGAAAGTCGGCCCGAAGCTCGCCGTACGCCTCACGGATACCCTCGTAGCGGTCGGCGTACTCCGGCGCGCGGTCGGCGAACTCGACGACCTGGCCGAGAAGCGGGGGCACGACGATCCAGCCGATGCCGACGATGACCGCGAAACACGCGCTGTAGATCACCACCGCGGCCAGCCCGAGCGGCAGGCGAACGCGCCGGTGAAGCCACTCGCTCGGGCCCGTCAGCGCCGCGGCAAAGAGCACGCTCACGAACAGGACGAGCAGGACGTGGCGGACCATGAACAGGACGACAACCGCGACGACGGTCACGATGGCGAAGAGCAACCCAAGATAGATCGGCACCGCCCGGTGGACGAACGAATCACGGGAACCGCCCGACGGCGCCATCTCGACCCGATACCCGTGAAGCGGCCGTGCTAGTCGTCCGGCCCGTAGCGCCGGATCGCGACGAGTTGTCATGGCGACCCGTGTGGCGAGCGGGTGATCTCGACTGGCTGACGTGGCCTGTTTCGACCCGCGAAACGTGATCTCACGCACGCCGTAACCAATCGAGGATGACGTGCGTTTATGAGTTTCGAAACGGGCGAGGATTGGCGGTTTGTCGCCAACCCAGCCGAAAACTCCACGAGGGGGGTCAAATGGCAACACGAGTTGAAGATCGGACGCGAGGCGACGGCGTCCGCGGCGTCTCGGCACGCTCTCACGGCGTCGACGAGACGAAAGCCGCCTTCAAGACGACGGAGTTCATGGCGTATCTGGCAACCGTCGCCGCCGTGTTGATCGCCTCGGCGATCGATGACGGGATCGACGGCCGGCTCGCCTGGATCCTCGTTGCGGCGTTGGGGATCGGTTACATGCTGAGCCGCGGGTTGGCGAAGTCGGGTAGCCGTCACCGCGAAGGTAACGACACGGTCTAAAGACGCACGAGTGGCTCGCTGGCGGCGGTCTCGCGGCCGCCAGCGAGCCATACATGTCGATTTCGGGAAACAACGTCCAAAGTCCATGAAAGGGGTCCTTTCCATGATCCGCCGCATTGATCGAATTCAGACCGAGCTACCGCCTCCGTCCGACCCAGATCCGGCCGGCGCCGCCGCCGTTCAGGAACTGCTGGGCGGGAAGTTCGGCGAGATGTCGACGTTCCTGAACTACACGTTCCAGTCGTTCAATTTCCGCAGCAAGCAGGGCGCGCGGCCGTTCTACGACCTCGTCGCGAACATTGCGGCCGAGGAGTTCGGCCACGTTGAGCTGGTAGCGAAGACGATCAACACGATGCTGACCGGCGCCACGCCGACGACGACGCCGAACGGCCGCGGTCCGGGCAGCCCCCTGAAGGCGCTCAAGGACGTCGGCAACCCGCACCACTTCCTCGTCGGTGGCCAGGGCGCACTCCCGCAGAACTCACAGGGCCGCCCCTGGAACGGCGACTACGTGTTCTCGTCCGGCGACCTGGTCGAGGACCTCACGCACAACTTCTTCCTCGAGACCGGCGCCCGGAACGGGAAGCTGAAGGTGTACGAGATGGTCGAGCATCCCGCCGCGCGTGCGCTCACCGGCTTCCTTCTCGTCCGCGGCGGCGTCCACCAGGTCGCCTACGCGCGAGCGATCGAGAACCTGACCGGTGCGAACCTGATGAAGATGTTCCCCGCGCCGCGCATCCCGACCGAGAAGATCCCGGAGTGCAAGCCGCATATCAAGCGCGGCGAGCACCTGAAGCTCTACCGCTTCTCACCCAGCGACTACCTGGAGCTGGCCGCGGTCTTCAACGGCCCGCACCCCGAGACCGGCGAGGAGCTGGAAGTTGTCGACGAGGCTCCGGAAGGCGTGCCGGCGCACGACCTGCCTTCGCAGCCTGCCGTGTTCGCGCCTGACTACGCCCCTGAGGAGATCGCTGCGATCGCCTCGAAGCTGCGCAAGCGCGCCGGCCTGCCGAAGGAGCCCACGGGCGAGGTCGCGAACGGCAAGCGCCCGGCCGCGAAGTCGCGGCGCACCACCCGCAAGTCGAGAGCGACCGCGAAGGCGTAGAGATACGAGCAATCGAGCCCCTCTCGCGGAACGCGTCGCGAGAGGGGCTGAAGTGCCTCGACATCGGCCGACACTTCGCGTCCTGCAAGCAACCTGGCACTGGGTGGTGTGACCGCCGTTTCAGCCGGGCCGAGCGAGGAAGCTTCGTATGGCCGGTGTTCGCGAGTCTTCTCTACTTCAACGGCGGGACCGAACAATCCGCACCAGGAGGGATTTGAGTTCCTCCGGCACCTCGTCACGCTGTAGGACGACTGGTCCGTCGCTCGTTGCTTCGAGCCGGGCGATTCGGGCGTGTCGTTCGTAGAGGATGTTTGCGCAGGCTCGGAGCAGGGCGTCGGGCGCGGCAACGCCGTTGGAGGTGACGTCGATCACGACGCGCAGCGTTTCGATGTCCAGGCGGAGATCCGCAATCTCCCTGCTGGGGTCATCCATTCTCGTAGATCCTGCGCGGTGGGATCCCGCCGCAAACTCGGTGGAGCTGTCGTGCGGGGGCGGCGCGGCGGACATCGCGCCCCGCCTATGATCGGGATCCAATGGCCACGCCAGCAGGGGCCGTTCGCGTCTGGACGGTGCGCTACCTCGCCCACAACGGCTTGGCCCGCGAGGCTCACATCGCGCTGCCCCGCGACCTCGGCCCGGCGAACAACCCGCCCGTGCCGCTGATCATCTCGCCGCACGGGCGAGGAATCACCGGGCGCGCGAACCTCAACTTCTGGGGCGACCTGCCTGCACGCGGCCGGTTCGCGGTGATCAGCCCCGAGGGCCACGGGCGGGTGCTGCCCCTCCACTCGTGGGGCTGGACGCGGCAGATCGACGATCTCGCGAACATGCAGTACGTCGCGAAGGCGACGCTCCCCTGGCTCCGGATCCGACCGCACAGCGTCTACGCGATGGGCGGCAGCATGGGCGGTCAGGAGACGCTCCTGCTCGTTGCCCGCTTCAACACCCTTCTGGCCGGCGCCGTGGCGCTCGACTCCCCGACGGACCTCGCGCGGCGTTACCGCGACTTCGCCCGCCTCTCCAACGGTCGTTCGCTCCAGGAGCTGGCTCGCCGCGAGGTCGGTGGCGTACCGGAGAGCGTCCCCGGCGCGTACGCGCGCCGCAGTCCGATCAACTTCGCGCGCGCGATCGCTTCCTCCCGCGTGCCGCTGCAGATGTTCTGGAGTACCGCGGACGAAGTCGTGCTCGACCAGGTGCACAACTCCGCCGCGCTCTTTCGTCGGATCAAGGAGCTGAACCCTGCGGCACCCGTGATTGGCGTTGCAGGAAGCTGGTCTCACTCAGCCGGCATGGCGGTGAACCTTCCCGGCGCCCTGCGGCGCTTCGGTCTGCTGCCGTCCGGCTTGTAAGACTTCTGGCACCGACATGCCTCCGTTCCCACAGCACTACAACGACGACTTCCGTGGCTGGCCGGTCTCGCCTCAGCATCGGCAGCATCCGGTGCGCGGGACGTTCCTCGACCCGCGACCCGATCCGACGTTCGGCGCGATCTACCACACCGGCGTCGACGTCGCGGTCCGGGACGACCGGCCGGAGCAGGGCGCTCCCAGCGGCCGGACGCACCGCGTCTTCGCGATCGAGGGCGGCATCGTCGACGTGGCGTCTTCGCCCGGAACCCGTGGCAGCATCCGCATCGGCCACTTCGGCTACGGACACGTCGATGCGCGCGTCAAGCGCGGCGACCGCGTGCGCGCCGGTCAGTTCATCGGCTGGACGACGAAGGGCTCCTGGCACGTCCACCTGACCGAGTTCCATTTCCCCGGCGACGGCAGCCAGGTGCTGCTGAACCCGCTTCGGCCCGGCGGCAAGCTCAAGCCCTACACCGACACCGCGCCGCCGGTCATCCACGACATCCGCTTCTACACGCCGGCGACGCCGCTTTGGAGCAGGCGGGTCACCGGCGTGGCGCAGCTGTCGCCGGCGGGAAAGCGGCTCGACAAGTCTCGGTTGACCGGCGTCGTCGACGTCCGGGCTCGCGTCAGCGACCCGCAGTCGTTTATCGGGTGGTTCAAGAGCGTTCCCCTGCTCGCCGCACCGCACCACCCGTACCGGCTCGGGCTCCTGCTCATCGAGCGTCCCAGCGGGCGGGTCGTGCTGCGGCGCACGGTCTATATCGCCGCTCACCAGATCCCGATCGCGACCGGGCAGCACTACGCGCCCGGGACGAAGCAGAACCATCCGGCCCAGCCCGCCCTCAACCGGAAGATTCCCGGCGCGGGAGAGTACTGGTTCCGGCTCTTCCAGAAGCCGTACTGGAATACGACGCGGGTGAAGAACGGCCGCTACCTGCTCGTCGTCAGGGCCTGGGACGCCGCCGGGAACCGGGCTCGCTCGGACATCGAGATCGGCATCAGGAACCCACCCGTCTGACGATGAGCTACGGCTGGCCGGTGAAGCCGTTCGACGAGCAGCACCCGGTGCGCGGGTTCTTCTGCGATCCACGCATCGGCGCCAAGGGCAGCAAGGCATTTCACTTCGGCATCGACATCTCGGCACCGGACGGGACCGCCGTCTACGCCGTTGCCGGCGGTACCGTCCACTCCGAAGGCGCCCAGAACGTCGGGGTCGTGACGGGCGGCGGCCGCTCCCACGGCTATTGGCACATCATTCCGCGCGTCAGCCATGGGCAGAAGGTGCGGAAGCACGCTCTGCTTGGACATGTCGCGAAGGGCTGGGGCCATGTCCACTTCGCGGACCGCAGCGGCGGCAAGTACTGGAACCCGCTCCGCGCGGGAGCGCTGACGCCCTTTCACGACTTCGGCGCGCCCGTCGTGGACCGCATCGTCGCAGAACGCGGCGGCAGAACAGTCGATCCGGGAGCCCTGTCGGGCGTCGTCAACCTGATCGCGGTCGCGCATGACAAGCCGCCGATCTCGGCGCCGCCGCCTTGGCGAGGCCTGCCGGTGACCCCGGCGCTGGTGCGCTGGCGGCTCGTGCGCGGTGGACGCGCGGTGATCCCGTGGCGCGTCGCAGCCGACTTTCGCTCGGCGCTCCGGACCGAGTTTCGCTTCCACGAGATCTACGCCGGTGGGACGCGCCAGAACCATCCGAACGCGCGGGGTCGGTATCGCTTCCGGCTTGCTCACGCCTGGGACACGCGCGGCCACCGCGACGGCCGGTACCGGCTCGATGTCGAAGCGGCCGACATTCGCGGCAACGCCGCACGCGAGCACCTCGAGCTGGTGCTCTTCAACCGCGACGTCTAGCGCACCGCTCGAGGGGCGTATTGCAGTGGTTCCGCGGGATGGGGGCGGCCGGTGGGGCGGCCCTTCGACGAGCGAGCCGGTGGCGAGTGAAGTGCGTGCGTGAACCACCTGTCGGGTGAGGAGAAAAGCGGCGCTCGTCGACCACAGTGGTCCGAGCCGGGACGGAGTTGCGGCGCTGTCCCGGCCTCTCTTTCACATCCTGCGGCCAATTTCCACCAAGGAGACCGTCATGCAGATCAGCATCGAGAACCCCGAGCGCCTCGAAGACTTCGTCGGCTTTCTGCGGCGGGGCGGCTGCATCGCCCTCAGGCTGAACGAGTCGACCGTCGAGGCGCTCGTGCCCGAGGTGGCCAGCCCCCTCTCCGAGCGGCGTGAGCTCGGCGCATACCTCCGCAGCTGGCAGGCGGCCAGCGGCACGGCCGCTGTCACGCTGGTGGACAGTCGGGCCTTCGCAGTCGCCTAGTTGGATCAAGCACCCAGGTGAACCACCTCCTGGGTGATGGGTCAAGTGACCCGGCTCGTGCAAGGTGTCAGTAGCGGCATTCGAGGCGGACGGAGCTCCTGCGGTGGCTCCGGCGCCTCTCGGATAACGAGGCGGGGCCCCTGCGGTGGCCCCGTCAAAGTTCTTGGACTGAGAGGGGAAGGAATGTCGATCGCCGTCTTCGGAGTAGCCCTGGTCGTCGCGGCTGCTCTCATCGCACTCTGGCTCGACGCACGCATCCCGAAGCTGGCGACGGTCGAGCTCGGGAGCATCGTCGGGCACGCCGTCCTGGCCATCCTGCTCCTGCACATCGTCCCGGGGGCGGCGGGGTCGACACTGTCCACCTGGCTCGTGCTCTTCGGGGCGCTGCTCCCCGCGCTCGTCTACGCCTTCAGCGTCGCCATCTGGTCGATCCGGATGTGGCAGGGCGCGACCGTGCGCTCTTAGCTGCGGCTCTCGACGTTCTTGACCGTGTCGAACGAGTTCGTGTAGGCACGGTCGCGGCCGGGGCCGCCGTCGATCCGGTCCGCGTTCGCGTCCCAGGACCAGATGATGTCGGCTCCAGGGCCTGCGAAGACCGTGTCGGCACCCTCCTTGGCGACGATCCGGTCGTCCCCGGCGCCGGCTCGAATCACGTTGCGACCCCCTCCACCGGTGATCACGTCGGCGCCGCCCAGTCCGCAGATCACGTCGTTGGCGGCCCTGCCGACGAGGTAGTCGGGCCCGGAGGTGCCCACGATCGTGCACGGCTGGAGCAGCAGCGCGACCCAGACCGTCAGCGGGATCATGCGAGCAGGAGCTCCTCGCCGGCGCGAAGCCCGCGCCGCGCGCACTCGCCGGCCGGAAGCTCCAGCACGGCATGAGCACGCCGCCGCGCGAGCGTCCGCCACGGACGCACGTGCGGGGCGATGTCGACGACGACGTGCTTCCGATCGAGGAAGACCGCGTCGATCGGGAAGCGCATGAAGAACGTGTGGATCGACGCGGCGGGCGTCAACAGAATCCCCTCGCCGGCCGGGAGCTCGCGACGGCCCAGAAGGCCCCGCATGCGCCGGAGCGGACGCGCCGCGACGAGACAGTGCTCGACGACGACGCGCCCGTCCGGGCGGGTCAGGCTGACGTGCTCAGAAGCCAACGTGGATGTGATCCTCGTGGTCGGCGAGCGGGAACGAGGGGCCGCCGAGCCCGAGCAGCGAGATCACCTGCTGTGGCTGGAGCTCGGCCGGGAGCAGCAGGATCGAGCGGACGGCCGCCTCGGTCATGCCACCGGCCCGCTGGTCGCTGACGATCGACGTGCCGCCGACGACTGCGATGTCGACCGCATGCCCGTACATGTGCGCCGAGACGACGCCGGGCCGGGCGAAGCGCCTGTGCCCGGAGAAGAGGCTCGACACGGTCAGCGACCCGTGGCGCTCCGCGAGATACGACAGGAGCACGACGATGCGCACGTCGATCCGGCCTGCCTGGAGATCCTCACGCCCGCCTGCATAGAGCGTGACTCGCTCGTCGGCGAGCAGCCGCTTCACGAGACGGGGCTTGGCCTGCTGGAGACCCGTGATGAGCGACTCGATCCCGACGGCGCGGTAGTAGTCCGCGAGCGCGGTCGCGCGGTCGGCGTAGCTCGTCCGTCCCGAGAGCGCCAGGGTGCTGCGCCACGCGTCGCCCTGGAGCCGGCCGGCGAGCCGGTCGAGCTCGGGCCGGGTGGCGGGAGCGGCGCCGCGGTTCCCTTGCGCACGGAGGGCGCCCAGCACGGTCGCCCAGTCGGCGCCGTGGGCGCGTGCCGCGCGGGCGAGCGAGCGTGCGAACGGCCTCGCCAGCCGAGCCGACGCGGGGGTCGGATCCGGCAGCGCACGGTTCAGCCAGATGGTCGGTGCCCCGCCGTGCTGCGTCTCGATCTCCGCAGGGCGTGCGGGCGGCAGCTGTGCGCGGGCCGTGGCCCACTTGCGAGTTGCGGCTGGCCGACTCGCGGCCGCCGTCTTCGCCGGCTTCGTCGCGGCAGGCTTCGTGCGCAACGGCGTGGCGGCCGGGGCTGAGGTCGCCGGAGCGGGTGCGGCGGCCGCCGCGTCGTGCTGCGTCGGGAGCACCTCGGCGTCGTCGGCCGGCGCCGGTGCAGGCTCGATGGCCGGAGCGGGCTCGGGCGCCGGGGCGGCCTCCGCTGCCGGTGCTGCCTCAGCCGGCTGGGGCTCCAGCGCGTTGGCGGGTGCTACGTCGGTGGGCTCGGCCGGGAGAGCGTCCGTAGCCGGGGCCTCGTCTGCCGGTGCGCCGGGCGAGCCGGCGAACTCGGTCGTCTCGACCTGCTCGGGAGTGACTCCGGGATCGTCGATCAGCAGAGCGACCTGGTCGCCTGCTCCGGCCGTGAAGGCTGCCCCACCGAAGAAGAGAGCGGTGAAGGCGGCGGCGAGCGCGATGCGCGTGAGGGCTGGTCGCGGGCGCGGCGTCGGCGGCGGGGAGCTCTCGGGGACCGGCTCGAGCATGGGTGGCCGGAGCACGGCGATCGGCTCGGGCTTCGTTCTCAAGAGGGCGATGCCGCCGAGGACGAGCGCGGCGATCGTCAGGAAGAGGCGGTGTGAACTTCGATTCCGGTTTGGCACGAGACCCAGCTCCTCACTTTCGTGTGAGCGCCGAATCTGGTGTCGGCGCAGGATTCCCCACCGCGCCGCAACGGTCGTCGAGTTCTCCTATATCGGCAGCACCTTTAGCGCCGGTCACTCGTTCGGGTGAAGTTGGAATGCACGTTGCATAAGTCACCCTTTTGAGGGCTTCGCGACCTGCGTGTAATCCCCGATTGTTGGCGAACGAAGTACCCAGTCAGGCGCCGCGGCACGCCGAGCAACACGAGACAGGAGTCTCTCGCGTGACCGATTGCATCGCCTGCACCTCGAATGACCGCCACCGCCTCCGGACGAGCTTTGCTCCGGTAGTCGCCACGTCTCTCTTGGAGAAGGAGGTGAATTACATGCTCAAGTTCTTCGTCGCCGCTCAGAACAAGCTGGCCGAGCTTCGCAACGAGGAGGGCCAGACGATGGCTGAGTACGGCGTCGTCCTTGCCGTGATCACCGTCGTGCTCGTCGGCATCTTCGGCACGCTCTCCGGCGCCATCCAGGGCGCCATCCAGGAGGTCATCGACGCCTTCTAAAGTCGTCCACGATCCACCGGGCGGTGGGCTCCCGCAACGGAGCCCACCGCCACCGAAATAGACGCTATGAAAAACACCCGCCGCCACAGGATCTACGCCGACCAGGATGGTCAGACGGCCACTGAGTTCGCGCTGGTCCTGCCGCTCTTCTGTCTGGTGCTCTTCGGCATCATCCAGTTCGGGATCATCTTCAACAACTACGTGACGCTCACCGACGCGGTCCGCGCAGGCGCGCGTACCGCGGTCGTCAGTCGTCACGAAGGCGATCCCGGCGGAAAAGCCGTCGCACGGGTGGAGAGCGCGGCGAACGGGCTCGATCTTGCAGACCTGGACGTCAACGTGAGCGCCTCTGCCTGGGAGCACGGCGCCGACGTCACCGTCGAGGCCAACTATCCCTATGAAGTCAATCTGCTCGGACTCGTAGTGGCGGCCGGACGACTGTCGAGCTCGACCACGGAGAGAATCGAATGAGCTTCCGCGAAGAGCGTGGTCAGGCGATGGCCCTGACGGTCATCTGCCTGACGGTCCTGCTCACCCTTTCCGCCCTGGTGCTCGACATCGGCTCGTGGTACCAGGCTCAGCGCGAGACGCAGGCCGCGGCCGACGCTGCGGCGCTCGCCGGCGCGCAGGCGCTGCCCGACGACTCCGGTGAGGCCAGCGCGCTCGCCGCGAGCTACGTGACGAAGAACGGCGGCGGCGCGACGTCCATCTCGTTCACGACGAGGTCGCTCTCGAACGACACTGTCACCGTCGAGGTAGAGCGCGACGCGCCCGGCTTCTTCTCGAGAATCTTCGGTGTCGAATCTGTTGCCGTGGACGCAAAGGCGAGCGCGCGCTCCGGCGTCATGACCCACGCCCGGTACGCGGCGCCGATCGCGGTCGACGAGAGACATCCCCTGATCAGCGGCACGAGCTGCCCCTGCTTCGGTCAGGCGACGACGCTCGACCTCGAGAAGGTTGGCCCTGGCGCTTTCCGCCTGCTGAATCTCGACGACTCGCATGGCGGCACAGGGCCGACGATCGTTGCCGACTGGATCCTGAACGGCTACGACGGCTACATGCCTCTGAACTGGTATTTCAGCGATCCCGGCGCGAAGTTCAACGCGTCGCAGATCAAGTCCGCGATGAATGCTCGCATCGGCGACGAGATGCTCTTCCCGGTCTATCGGGAGACGCGCGGAAGTGGCGCGAACTTCGAGTACTTCGTCGTCGGTTGGATCGGTTTCGTCGTGTCGTCGTTCGACGCCCACGGGAACGGCGGCATTGTCGATGGACATTTCACGCGGGTGATCTGGGAGGGAATCCAGTCGGAGTCCGGTAGCGAAACCGACTTCGGCTCTCGTGCAGTTGAGCTCGTTGAATAACCAACCCGAATAACGAAGGAAGAAAGAGACGCTCATGACGTACAGAGTTAGAAATATCTCGGTTGCAGTCGCGCTCGCGCTGGTCGCGGCCATGCTGACGCTCTTCTACGTGACGAGCTACCAGCGCAACGTCCAGCGTGAAGAGGCAAACGTGAAGGTGTTCGTCGCGACGAAGGACATCCCGGCCGGAACGTCGGGCGCCGATGTCGCACAGAAAGGCATGCTCAAGACGGCCGAGATCGCCCAGCGCAGCGTCGTGCCGGGCGCAATCTCGAGCGCCGACCAGGTCGAAGAGCTCGTTGCGACGGAGCCGATCCTCGCGGGCGAGCAGGTTTCGACCCGTCGCTTCGCCACCGCAGCCGAGCGTGGCATCGTCGCGCAGCTGTCCGGGACGATGCGTGGCGTACAGGTGCCGGGCGACCAGCATCAACTGCTCGCCGGGACGCTCAAGCGTGGCGACCGGATCGACATCGTCGCCTCGGTGAAGATCGACCCGGACAAGGACGTGTTCGCGACGAGGATCGTCCTGCGCGACCTCGAGGTGCTGAAGCCGGCACCCTCGCCCGGGAACGGAGACGTCAAGGTCTCCTCGTCCGCGACGAACCTGTCGGCCCTGCTGGCCGTCACCGACACGCAGGTTCAGAAGCTCTTCTACGTGCTGAAGCACGGCGAGTGGTCGTTCCAGCTTCGCCCCGCAATCAAGGCCAACGACAGCCCCGAGGCAGTGGTCTGGGCCGGCTCGATCCTGGCCGACGGCCTCCGCGGCGCCCAGCTCCAGCAGCTTGCGACAGGAGGTGCACGATGACCACCACGACAACGACCAAGGAGCGCCTCCGCATCTACGTGACGGGCTCGTGCGACGGGCTCGACCGTCTCCGCGAGGCACTCGCGTCTCATCCAGAGCTCGACTTCGTCGGCTGGAGCGAGAACGTGGGGGAGGCGACGGCGGCTCTGGCCGGCGGGCACCTCCAGGTGGTGGTCCACGCCACTCGTGAAACGTCCCTGCCGGCCGGGGAGATCGCCGCGATCGGCGAGCAGACCCGCGCCCCGATCGTCGTGCTCGCCTCGGGCGAGTCGTCGACGCTGCTCGAGGCCGCGCTCGAGACGGACGGCGTGGCGGACGTGATCCTGCTGCCGCAGCTGACCGAGAACGTCGTCTTTGCGCTGCGGAAGGCGGGCCACGCCGGCCGGCGCCTCGTCGCCGACGGCGGGCAGGGACGGGACGGCCGGATCGTCACGGTCTTCTCGCCCAAGGGCGGCACCGGCAAGACGGTCACCGCGACGAACCTCGCCGCGTCGTTCGCGAAGAACGAGAAGAAGCGAACGCTGTTGCTCGACCTGGACCTCCAGTTCGGCGACGCCGCGATCATGCTCGGGATCGAGCCGGAGAAGACGATCTACGACCTCGTGGTCGCACCCGGCGAGCTCGACTCGGAGAAGCTGGCGGGATACATCACGAAGCACCCATCGGGCCTCGACATCCTGCCGGCGCCTCTGCGCCCGGAGGACGCCGAGCTGGTCACCGAGACCAAGCTGGCGCGGCTGCTGGAGGTTGCGCGGGAGTCGTACGACGTGATCGTCGTCGACACCTCGCCCTTCTTCCACGGGCCCATGCTCGCCACGCTCGACCGCACCGACGAGCTGCTGATGGTCTGCGGGCTCGATGTTCCGACGCTGAAGAACGTGCGCCTCTCGATGCAGACCCTCGAGCTGCTCTCGTTCCCGGCCCATCGCATTCGCTTCCTGCTGAATCGGGCGAACTCGAAGGTCGGGATGAGCAAGAAGGAGGTCGAAGGGGCGCTCGACGTCAAAATCCGCTTCGAGGTGCCGTCCGACCGGGCGGTCCCACTCGGTGTCAACCGCGGGCAGCCGCCCGTGATCGGGGATACCGGCTCGGACTTCGCGCGTGCCATACGCGAGGTCTCGAAGTCGCTCCTCGCACCGGAGCAGCCGAAGAAGAAGCGCATGCTCGCCGCGCTGGCGAGGTCGTAGGCATGGGCCTCCACGACAGGCTCTCGAAGCAGAACGGGAACGGGGCCGGTGGTGTGACCGCCGAGCGTCCGGCCACATTGGCCGGCCCCGTTACATACGCCTCCGCGGAGCGGCCCGCGACCGCGGAGCCCTCTCCGGGCGATCCGTACGCCGAGCTGAAGACGCGTATCCACCACGAGGTGATCGCGAAGCTCGGACCGGAGCTCTTCAAGCAACAGAGCGCCGAGGATCTGTCCGACCGCGTGCTCCATGCGGTGACCGAGCAGCTTGCGCTCGACCGCACGCCGCTGACGCCGCGAGGAGCGCCGCAGGATCCAGCGTGAGATCGCCGACGACGTGCTCGGCTACGGGCCACTCGAGCCGCTCCTGCGTGACGACACCGTCACCGAGGTGATGGTCAACAGCCACGACAAGATCTTCGTGGAGCGGGGAGGCACGGCTCGAGCGGGCGGAAGCGACCTTCGCCGACGACGCGCACGTGCTGCGCATCATCGACAAGATCGTCTCCGCAGGTCGGACGCCGGATCGACGAGGCATCGCCGATGGTCGACGCGCGCCTGCCGGACGGCAGCCGTGTGAACGCGATCATCCCGCCGCTCGCGCTCAGGGGCCCGACCCTGACGATCCGGAAGTTCGCCCGCGACCCGTACACGATGGACGACCTGATCAACTTCGGGTCGCTGACCCCGCAGGCGGCGCAGCTCCTCGCGGCCTGCGTCAAGGGCAAGCTGAACGTCCTGATCTCGGGCGGTACCGGCACCGGTAAGACGACGATGCTGAACGCGCTGTCGTCCTTCGTGCCGGGCGACGAGCGGATCGTGACGATCGAGGACGCGGCCGAGCTCCAGCTGCAGCAGGAGCACGTCATCACCCTGGAGTCTCGGCCGCCGAACATCGAGGGGCAGGGCGAGGTGCGCATCCGTGAGCTCGTCCGAAACGCCCTGCGCATGCGCCCCGACCGGATCATCGTCGGCGAGGTTCGCGGCGCCGAGACGCTCGACATGCTCCAGGCGATGAACACGGGCCACGAGGGCTCGCTGACGACGATCCACGCCAACACGCCGCGCGACGCGCTGTCGCGGCTCGAGACGCTCGTGCTGACCGCGGGCGTCGACCTGCCGCTGCGGGCCATCCGCGAGCAGATCGCCAGCGCCTTCGACCTCCTCGTGCAGATCTCGCGCCTGGTCGACGGCTCCCGCCGCGTCACGCACGTGACCGAGGTGCTCCGGATGGAATCGGACGTGATCACGATGCAGGACCTGTTCGTCTCCAAGTCGCCCGACGAGCACGAAGCCGCAGCCAACCGCGGCTCGCGCCTGCTGCTGCCGCTGTCCTGCAGCGGCCTGAAGCCGCACTTCCTCGAGAAGCTGTCGGCCAACGGCGTCGTCCTGCCGCCCACGTTCTTCCGCATGGACTCGGCGCAGGGACGCGCGCCTTCGTGGCCGGCGGGTACGCGGGAGAGTCGGAGTGAAGCGGATCGCCCTCGCCTTGACCCTGCTGGCAGCGACGCTGCCCGCAGGCGCGGCCGCCGCGACCGGCGAGTTCGCAGGGGTCGACACGACCTCGTATCCGTCCGTCCGGGCGACGTTCGTGACCGCGGCGCCGACTGCGACGCCGCCGACGCTGACGGAGAACGGCGTTCCGGTCGTCGGCCTGGAGGCCGTCAACCTGGGGCGCGCGAAGAGCATCGTGCTCGCGGTCGACCGCTCGCGCTCCATGCGCGGCGAGGCCATCCTCGACGCCGCTGCTGCGGCGCGGTCGTTCGTGACGTCGAAGTTCGGTGCAGACCGCATCGCGGTGGTCACCTTCGGTTCGCGCTCGGCCCAGCTGACCGGTTTCTCGACTTCCCGCATCGACGCCGACGGCGCCCTGCGCGCTCTCGAGGTCGACCGCCGTCAGGGCACGGCGCTGCACGACGCGATCGTCGCCTCCGCCGAAGCGCTGACGACCGAGTCGCTCGCCGCCCGCGTGATCATCGTGCTGACCGACGGCCGCGACGTCTCGAGCGCCGCGTCGATGGCGGACGCGATCGCCGCCGCCAAGGACGCCGGTGCAGCCGTCTACCCCGTCGCAATCGAGGGGCCGCAGTTCTCGCCTGTGCCGTTGCAGCGCCTCGCCCGCGAGACGGGCGGACGCTACTCCGGGGTGAGCAGCTCGGCCGCCCTGTCGGGCATCTACGCCTCGATCGCGCAGGAGCTCCGCCGCACCTGGCTGCTCACGTACGTGACGGCCGCGCGGCCCGGGGACAAGATCGAGCTCGCCACCGGCGGGACCACCGGCAGAGCTGCTCCTGCCCGGCCACTCGGTCGCCGTGAAGCCCGAGAAGTCGAGCGTGCCGGAGTCGCTCCTCCGGGGCGGCCCCAAGCTGATCGCGCTGCTCGTCGCCCTGTGCATCTTCGGTGCGGCAGTCTTCGCCCTGAAGGCGCCGCACGGGACCGGCCTGCGCCGGCGGATCGTGCCGCACCTCGGCCTGGCCGACAAGAAGCGCACGCGCGAGACGGTGCAGGAGCGCTGGGCGACCGCGTCGACCGTGATGCGGGCGACGGAGCGGGCGTTCGGCCATCTGAAGGTGTGGCACTCGCTGCATCGCCTGCTCGAGCGGGCCGACCTGCCCTTGCGCACCGTCGAGCTCGTCTACATCTCGACCGGATCCGCGCTCGTGCTCGCGGTGCTGGCGAGCCTCTTCGGCCTCCCGGCCTTCGCCGCGCTCGTCGGGCTGGCAGTCGGCGCCGCACTGCCGATCGCCTTCGTCAACCACAAGGCACGCCGCCGGCTGGCGGCGATCGACGCGCAGTTGCCCGACCTCCTGATCACCTTGGCCGCCTCGCTGAAGGCGGGCCACAGCTTCCGTCAGGCCATCCAGGCCGTCGTGGACGAGGGCCAGCCCCCGGCGAGCAAGGAGTTCAAGCGGGTGCTGACGGAGACCAGCCTCGGGCGCCCGATGGACGACGCGCTGGCCGAGATGGCCGAGCGCGTCGGCTCGAAGAACCTCTCCTTCGTCGTCACGGCCGTCACGATCCAGCGCCAGGTCGGCGGCAGCCTCGCCGGCATCTTCGACATGGTCGCGGACGCCGTCCGCCAGCGGCAGCAGTTCGCGCGGAAGATCCGCTCGCTCACCGCCCAGGGCCGCCTGTCCGCCTACGTGCTCGTGGCGCTGCCCATCGGCCTCGCGACGATCCTGACGCTGATGAACCCCCAGTACATGGACCCGCTCTACCACACCTCGGCCGGCCACATCCTCATCGTCGGCGGCGTCGTGATGATGTCGCTCGGCTCGCTCGTGCTCAAGAAAATCGTCTCCTTCAAAGGTTGAATCACATGCTTCTCGCCTTCGCCGTCATCCTGTTCGCCACCGCCGCCTACCTCGTCGGGGAGGCCGCGACCGCGTCTGCCCGCGAGCGTCAGCGCTCGCTCAACCGGGCCGCCAGCTACGGGCGGATCAAGCTGCACGGCTCGGGCCGCGACCTGCTCAAGTTCCGCGAGCGCGTGATCGTGCCCGCGGTGGGGTCGTTCGCGGCCCTCGCGCTCAAGCTGAACCCACGCGTGTCGATCGAGGCGGTCGGCCTGAGGCTGCACGCCGCCGGGATGGGCAGAAGCATCTCGCCGACCTCGTTCCTCGCCGCCCAGGCGGCCGTCGGCTCGGCCGGCGCGCTCTCCGGCTTCATGCTGGGCCTCGGCTCCTGGGGTGCGATGGGAGCCCTGGCGGGTGCGTTGACGCTGGGCGTCGGAGGCTTCAAGCTGCCCGGGATCATGGTCTCGGCGCGGGCGAGCCGGCGTCGCGAGCGGATCAAGGCGGAGCTGCCGGATGCCCTCGATCTGCTGGCCGTCAGCGTCGAGGCCGGGCTCGGCTTCGACGGTGCGGTGGCGAAGCTGACCGAGCACATGGAGGGGGCGCTCGCGGAGGAGTTCTCGCTGACTCTCGGCGGCATGCGGATCGGCGAGTCGCGTCACGACGCGCTGAAGAAGCTGGCCGAGCGGGCGGCCACGCCCGAGATCGGCGCCTTCGCCCGCGCGATCATCCAGGCCGACCAGCTCGGGATCTCGCTGGGGCGCATCCTCCGCGTGCAGGCGGCCGACTCGCGCGACAAGCGCCAGGCCGCCGCCGAGGAGAGCGCGATGAAGGCACCGATCAAGATGCTCTTCCCGACGGTGCTGTTCATCTTCCCGGCGATGTTCCTCGTCATCCTGGGCCCGGCGATGCTGAGCATCTCGAAGATCTTCTAGGAGCGAACGTTGGCCGACTCCGACCACCCAATGGACACCGAGAAGGGCTTCGGCACCGGGCTCCGTGCGCAGCTCGCACAGCGCCGCAACGGGGGCGAGGAGGAGGAGGAGCCGCGGCGCCCACTGTGGTGGCGCCTGCGCCGCCCGTCTCGACGGAGCCTGCGTTCGTCGTCTACGAGACCGGGAACGCCGATGCCCTGAACGAGCAGCTCCGGGCTGCAACCGCGCGCGAGCACGAGTTGCGTGGCGAGCTCGCCGAGCTGCAGTCGCAGCTGGACGCCGAGCGCGAGGGCGGCCGCAGCGCGGACACGCGCTCGGCCGAGATCGATGGGCGCGCCGCGAAGGTGGCCGCGCTCCAGGCAGAGCTCGAGGAGCGTGAGCGCGAGCTGGCGGAGCGGGCCGAAGCGGCGGCCTCCGAGCAACAGCGCCTGGCCGACCTGAGGGCGGAGCTCGTCGCGGCCGAGGCGCGCACTGCGGAGCGCGAGAAGCAGATCTCCGCCAAGTTCCGCGAGCTCCAGAGCAACGATCGCAGCCGTACGGAAGCGACGGCTGGGCTGGCGAAGCAGGAGGCCGCGATCGCCCAGCGTGAGCGGTCGCTCGAGCGCGGACACGCCGAGCTCGACGCCCTCGAGGCCGAGTTGACGGCGCGCGTGGAGGCCCGGGCGTCCGTGCTCGAGTCACGCGAGACGCAGCTTCGGGAGCAGGAGTCCGAGCTGGCCGAGCGGGACCGCGGCGTCGCAGAGCGCGAGCGGGAGCTCGTGAAGGCACGTGCGACCGTGACGGCACGCGAGGAGACCTTCGAGGCCCGAGAGGCCGAGCTGCGCGCCCAGGCCGATCGGCTCCTGGCCGACCGTGAGCGGCTCGACGAGGTGCGCGCGGGCGCGGGTGCAGTCGAGGGCGAGGTCGTCGCTCGCACTGCCGAGGTCGCGGCCAAGGAGAGCGAGCTGGCTGCGCGCGAGGCGGAGCTGAACCTGCGCGAGTCCCAGGTCCGCCGCGAGGAGGCCGACACCAAGACAGAGGCCATGCTCGAGGACGAGGCGAGACGGCTCGACGACCTCCGCCGCGCCCTTGCCGCGCGCGAGGCCGAGGTCACCTCCAGCGAGACCCTGCTCGATTCGCACCGCGCTCGCGTGGAGCGCCGCGAGAAGCGCCTCGGCTCGACCGAGGAGTCGATCTCCGACCGGATGCGCGAGCTCGACGAGCGCGAGGCCGAGATCGAGGCCCGTTGGGCGCGGATGGAGGCCGACTTCGAGCTCCGGGACGTCAAGCTCGAGCAGCGCGAGCGGACGATCGGCGACCTCGAGATTCGGCTCGGCAAGAAGGAGAGCGACCTCGCCCAGTACGTCGGCCAGCTCCAGAACGAGATGGACCGGCGCGAAACCGACTGGTGGGAGAAACAGCTCGGCAACCCGGTCGGCTCGCGCGACTAGACTGCCTCTTCTTCGAACCTCGAGGGGGAGGTGGCATGAACCGCATTCGAATCGCCGTGCTCTGCGTGGTCCTGGCGTCGTTGAGCGCCGTCGCCGTCGCAACCGCGGCGAAGCCCGGCCCGGGTACGACCACGGGCAGCGGCAGGGTCTTCCTGCCGAATCCGGTCGCGTCCCAGCAGGACCAGACGCTGACCGACCAGAAGGACGCCGACTACGCAGCGCTCCAGCCGGCGTACCGGATCGTCACGCTCACGAACCTCGACGGCAGCGGCCGGCTGGTCGGCGACTGGGCGAACGTGCTCAGCGAGACCGGCAAGCCCGCGTACTCGCCGACGAACACGTTCCACTTCAACCGATCGCAGGACCAGTTCGAGCAGGTGATGGCGTACTACTGGGTCACGCAGGCCCAGCTCTACCTGCGCGGGCTCGGCTTCGGCAGCACCTACCGCGGCGTGAACAACGAGTCGCAGGACGTCCGCATCAACCAGTGGGGCGTGGACAACTCGTACTCGTGGGACAAGCACGACGTGCTGCGCTTCGGCAAGGGCGGCGTCGACGACGCCGAGGACGCCGAGGTGATCCTGCACGAGTACGGGCATGCGATCCACGACGCGCAGGGCGTCGACCTGCAGGGCGTGGAGGCCGGAGGGATCGGCGAGGGCTTCGGCGACTACTTCGCCGTCACCGTCACCGCCCACGTCGCACCGACTCCCGACGCGCCGTGCGTGGCCGACTGGGATGCGACCTCGTACGACCCGACGGCACCGCACTGCCTCCGCCGCACCGACACCTCGGCGCACTACCCCGAGAACCTGTCGGCGACGAGCGTGCACAGCAACGGCCTGATCTGGTCGGGCGCGCTCTGGGACATCCGGAACGCCGTGGGCCGGGTCCAGGCCGACACGGTCATCCTCGAGGCGCACTTCTCGATGGGCCTCGTCACGACGATGGCGTACGCGGCCGAGCAGACCGTCGCCACCGCGCAGCGGCTCTACGGCACGGCGACGGCCGGCCAGGTCCGCGCCGCCTTCGAGGGGCGAGGGATCCTCTAGCGGCGACCGGCTGAGCGGGGCAGGCTGGGGGCCGCGCAGCGGCCCCCCCTCAGGGATCTTCGCGTGAGCACGGGCTGTGCCCGTGCTCACGGCGGGCAGTAGCAGCAAGCGAGAGGCCGGCGCAGAGCGCCGGCCTCTCTACCGAACGCTCCTTTCTGGGCCAGACGATCCTTCCGCCGAGACGGACGGCTCGTCTGGAGGGGGAGAGGAGTCGCGTTCGGTACGCGTATTCCTCGCAGATCGCGCGGACGAATGCCAGACGGCTACACTCACGCCATGACCGAAACCGGCACGATGCGGGTGAAAAGCGGCCTCGCCGAGATGCTCAAGGGCGGCGTGATCATGGACGTCGTCAATGCCGAGCAGGCGAAGATCGCGGAGGACGCCGGGGCGGTAGCGGTGATGGCGCTCGAGCGCGTCCCCGCTGATATCAGGCGCGACGGCGGCGTCTCGCGCATGTCCGACCCGGAGATGATCACCTCGATCCAGGAGGCCGTGACCATCCCGGTGATGGCGAAGTGTCGCATCGGCCACTTCGTCGAGGCGCAGATCCTGCAGGCGCTCGAGATCGACTACATCGACGAGTCCGAGGTGCTCACGCCCGCCGATATCGCACACCACGTCGACAAGTGGGCGTTCACGATTCCGTTCGTCTGCGGCGCGACGAACCTCGGCGAGGCGCTCCGGCGGATCGCGGAGGGTGCGGCGATGATCCGCACCAAGGGCGAGGCCGGTACCGGCGACGTCGTCAACGCGGTCACGCACATGCGCGCCGTCTACGGCGGCATCCGGCGGCTCGGTTCGCTGCCCGGCGAGGAGCTCTACGCCGAGGCGAAGGAGCTGCGCGCGCCCTACGAGCTCGTCAGCTGGGTGGCCGAGAACGGGCGCCTTCCGGTCGTGACCTTCACCGCGGGCGGGATCGCGACGCCGGCCGACGCGGCGCTCTGCATGCAGCTCGGCGCGGACGGCGTGTTCGTCGGCTCCGGGATCTTCAAGTCCGGCGACCCCGCGCTCCGCGCGAAGGCGATCGTCGAGGCGACCACGCATTTCCGCGACGCGGACATCCTCGCGCGCGTCTCCGCCGGTCTCGGCGAGCCGATGGTGGGCATCTCCGCCTCCGAGCTCGACCCGTCGGAGCTGCTCGAGACGCGCGGCTGGTAGCACGGCGCGGCCTAGAATTCTCCACATGAAGATCGGTGTCCTCGCCGTGCAGGGCAACTTCCGCGAGCACGCGGCCGCGCTCCGGCGCCTCGGCGCGGACGTCGTCGAGGTGCGCCTGCCCGAGCAGCTCGAGGGGCTCGACGGGCTCGTGATCCCGGGCGGGGAATCGACGGCGATCACGCGGCTGATGCGCCTCTACGGGCTCGAGGACGCCATTCGCGCCTTCGCCGCACCCGTCTTCGGCACCTGCGCGGGGATGATCCTCCTCGACCGCGCCCACCTCGGGCTGGTGGACGTCGAGGTCGACCGCAACGGTTACGGCCGCCAGGTGGCGAGCTTCGAGGCCGACCTCGAGCTGGCCGGCGACGACGAGCCGCTGCGCGGCGTCTTCATCCGCGCGCCTCGGGTGGTGGAGCACGGCGCCGGGGTCGAGGTGCTCGCCACGCACGCGGGCGACCCGGTGCTGCTGCGCCAGGGGCGCTTCCTGGTCGCGTCGTTCCATCCGGAGCTGACGGACGATCCCCGCGTGCACGAACGGTTCTTGGATCTCGTACGGGAGGAGCAGAGTGTCGGGGCATAGCAAGTGGTCGTCGATCAAGCACAAGAAGGGCGCCGCGGACGCGAAGCGGGGCAAGCTCTTCACGAAGCTCTCGCGCGCGATCATCGTCGCGGCCAAGGAGGGCGGCCCCGACCCGTCGGGCAACGCGTCGCTCCAGAACGCGATCGACAAGGCGAAGAGCTACTCGATGCCGAAGGACAACATCGAGCGCGCGATCGCGAAGGGGGCCGGCACCGAGGCCGATGCCGCAGTGTTCGAGACCGTCGTCTACGAGGGCTACGGCACCGACGGGGTGGCCGTGCTCGTCGAGGCGCTGACCGACAACCGCAACCGCACCGCCTCCGACGTTCGCCACACGTTTGCGAAGAACGGCGGCAACCTCGGCACGACGGGCTCCGTGGCGTGGCTGTTCGAGCGCCGCGGCGTCGTGCTGGTCGACGCCGAGAGCGCGGACGAGGACGAGTTGATGCTGGCTGCGGCCGAGGGCGGGGCGGACGATCTCGAGCGCGACGGCTCGGTCTTCCAGGTCTCCGCCCCGCCGGAGAGCCTCGCCGCGGTGCGCGCCGCGATCGAGAGCGCCGGCTTCGCGATCGAGTCGGCGGAGGTCTCGATGATCCCGAAGACGACCGTCGAGATCGCCGAGGAGTCGTCGGCGAAGAAGCTCGTGCGGCTGATCGAGGCGCTCGAGGAGAACGACGACGTGCAGGACGTGTGGGCGAACTTCGACATCCCGGAGCAGGTGCTGGAGGCCGTCGCCGGCTAGAGGAACGTCCGACCGCCCGCCTAACCTTTCCTCGTGAAGGTTCTCGGTATCGACCCAGGGACTGCTGCGTGCGGGTACGGGATCGTCCACGAAAGCGGAGGCCGGATCAGGGCCATCGACCACGGGTGGTGGCAAACGCCCGCCCGGGAGCGCCCGGAGCTCCGCCTCAAGACGATCTTCGAGGGAGTGCAGCAGCTCATTGCGGAGCACGGGCCGGCCGCCGTCGCAGTGGAAGAGTCCTTCGTGGGGGCAGACGCCCGCACCGCACTCTCCGTCGGGCAGGCGCGCGGCGCCGTGCTGGTCGCAGCCGCGTGCGCCGGCGTCGAGTGCACTGAGTACTCACCTGCGCGCGTGAAGCAGGCGGTGTGCGGCTACGGCCGTGCCGAGAAGGCCCAAGTGCAGCGGATGGTGCGCGCGATCCTCGCGCTGGACGCGATCCCCACCCCGAACCATGCAGCGGACGCGCTCGCGGTCGCGATCTGCCACGCGCTCGCGCCGCCGCTGCTCCGGATCGCAGGATGATCAGCAGGCTCCGTGGCACGCCGGTCGGCCGGAGCGCCGACGGCCTCGTGCTCGACGTGGGCGGGGTGGGCTACCTCGTCGCCGCTTCCGCGGCTGCCCTCCGGAAGGCGGACGGAGCCGGCGAGGTCGTCGTCGAGACCTACCTGCACGTGCGCGAGGACGCGCTCCAGCTGTACGGGTTCGCCGACCCGTCCGAGCGCGAGCTCTTCACGCAGCTGCTCACCGTCAACGGCGTCGGCCCGAAGGTCGCGCTCGCGATCGTCTCGGGCTCGTCGTCCGGCGAGCTGCGCCGCGCGATCGCCCTCGAGGACGTCGCGCGCTTCCAGGCCATTCCGGGGATCGGCAAGAAGACCGCCGAGCGGATCGTGCTCGAGCTGAAGGGCAAGCTCGGCACCGAGGACGTGACGCCGATCTCGGTCGCGGCCGGCACACCGGCTCACCTGACGGCCCGCGACGCGCTCGTCGAGCTCGGCTACTCCGTGCTCGAGGCCGAGCAGGCGCTCGCGTCGGTCGATCCCGAGCTGCCGGCCGAGGAGCGCGTCCGGCTCGCCCTGAGGCACGCTGCGTGAATGCGGTCACCGCTGCGGCGGTCTTGCCCGAGGAGGAGGAGCTCGAGCGCTCGCTGCGCCCGCGAACGCTCGACGACTTCGTCGGCCAGGAGAGCGTCAAGGAGCAGCTCGCGATCGCGCTGACGGCGGCGAAGGCGCGTGGGGAGGCGCTCGACCACGTCCTGCTCGTCGGCCCGCCGGGGCTGGGCAAGACGACGCTGGCGCAGATCGTCCGCGAGGAGCTCGGTGTCGGGATCCGCACGGTCGCCGGCCCCGCGCTCGAGCGCAAGGGAGACATGGCCGCGATCCTCACGGGGCTCGAGGACCGCGACGTGCTCTTCGTGGACGAGATCCACCGCGTCAACCGCGCGATCGAGGAGATCCTCTACCCGGCGCTCGAGGACTTCCGGCTCGACATCATCGTCGGCCAGGGGCCGGCCGCGCGGACGCTGACGCTCGACCTGCCGCCGTTCACCCTCGTCGGGGCGACGACGCGCACCGGCCTGCTGACGACGCCGCTGCGCGACCGCTTCGGCATGACCTTCCGGCTCGGCTACTACGACGCGGGCCAGCTCGCGACGATCGTGCGCCGCTCGGCCGGGATCCTCGGCGTCTCGATCGAAGCCGATGCCTGCGAGGAGATCGCGCGCCGCGCGCGCGGCACGCCGCGCATCGCGAACCGGATCCTGCGCCGCGTGCGCGACGTCGCCGAGGTGCGCCACCAGGGAGCGGTCACGAATGCGATCGCGCGCGAGGCGCTGGAGCTGCTCGAGGTCGACGACGAAGGGCTCGAGCGCACCGACCGCGAGCTCCTGCACGCGATCGCGTACAAGTTCGACGGGGGGCCTGTCGGCCTGTCCACGCTCGCGGTCACGCTCGGCGAGGAGACCGACACGATCGAGGACGTCTACGAGCCGTTCCTGCTCCAGCTCGGCTTCCTCCAGCGCACCCCGCGCGGCCGCGTCATCACGAAGCTCGGCCGGGCCCATGTGGGTGCTGTTTCTTCCGCGCAGGAACGGGATCTGCAGGAGCAGATCCCGTTCGCGCAAGACCCTGAAGTGTCGCTTCGCTCCGGCGACGCACCAGCGACGCCCGTTCACGAGGCTCCGTAGCGCAGCTAGATTCGACGGCGTGAGCCACCCCGAGCTGAAGGCCGAGCAGGCGTACGTCGACCGCGCCTACGAGTACCTGGAGCGCATGCGCGACGTCGTCGCGCGCGCCGGCGACGCGGCCGACGGCGAGGTCGCCCAAGCCGCTCTCGATGCCTGGAGCTCCCGGCGCCTCGCGACCTTCGAAGACGCCGAGCGCGGCCTGCTCTTCGGCCGGCTCGACTTCGAGCGGGTCGAGCGGCCGCTGTACGTCGGGCGGCGCTGGGTCCACGGCGACCAGCAGGAGCAGGTCGTCGTCAACTGGCAGGCGCCGGCGGCGCGGCCCTTCTACACGGCGACGCCGGCAGATCCCCAGCGCGTGACGCTGCGGCGCCGCTTCCGCACGCACGGGCGGCGGCTGCTCGACATCGCCGACGAGAGCCTCGACGGCACGACGCTCGACGGCGCCGCGGTGGGCGACTTCCTGCTCGAGGAGCTCGAGCGCAGCCGCGACGCGCACATGCGCGACATCGTCGCCACGATCCAGGGCGACCAGTACCGCCTGATCACGCGCGATCCCGAGCCGGCCGCTCGTGATCCAGGGCGGCCCGGGGACGGGCAAGACGGCGGTCGGCCTGCACCGCGCGTCCTGGCTCCTCTACACCTTTCGCGAGCAGCTGTCCCGAGCGCGCGTCCTCGTCGTGGGGCCGAACCGCACCTTCATGGAGTACGTCTCCCACGTGCTGCCGGCGCTCGGCGAGAACGCGGTCGAGCAGCGTGCCGTGGCCGACCTCGTGGACGGGATCTACTCCGACGCTCGTCGACCCGCCCGAGGTCGCGCGGCTGAAGGCCGACGAGCGGCTCGCCGAGGTGCTGGCCCGCGCCGCCGAGCTGAAGCTGGAGGGCTCGCCGGAGGAGTTGCTGCTGCGGCTCGAGGGCGAGTACATCCGCGTCCGCGAGCGAGAGGTGCGCGAGCTCGTGCGCGAGACCCGGGAGGAGCACGGAACGACGGCGGTTGCGCGCGAGCGCTTCCGGATGAGCCTCGTCCGCGCGTTCTACGCCGACTATGGCCAGGTGCTGGGTGGGGCCGCGATCCGGGACGGAGAGCAGGTCGAGAAGGCGCTGCGCGCGGGCGGGTACCTGACGCGGATGCTCGACCGCGCCTGGCCGGCTGTCACGCCCGAGAAGCTCGTGCGCGCCCTCTTCTCGACCCCCGCGTTCCTGGCGGAGGCCGGGGACGGGATCCTGGAGCCGGAGGAGCAGCGCCTCCTGCGCCGGCGCGGGCAGGGCTGGAGCGACGGCGACGTCGGGCTCCTCGACGAGGCCCACGCGCTCATCGGGCAGCCGCCGCCCACGTTCGGCCACGTCGTCGTCGACGAGGCCCAGGACCTGACGCCGATGCAGCTCCGCATGGTCGGCCGCCGCGCGCGCGAAGGTGCGCTGACGATCCTCGGTGACGTCGCCCAGGCGACCGGCGCGGTCACGTACTCGAGCTGGGACGAGGTACTGCCGTTTCTCCCGGGTGGTGGCGACGCCGACGTCGAGGAGCTGCGCCATGCCTACCGCGTGCCGCGCGAGATCATGGACTTCTCGCTGCCGCTCCTCGACGTGATCGCGCCCGGCATCGAGCGTCCCGTCGCCTACCGCACCGGCGCGCCAGCGGCCGCTCGTGCGGCGGGTCGCCGAGGACGCGCTCCTGCGCGAGGCCTACCACGAGGCGTCGCGGCTCGCACGCGAGGAGGGGCTCGTCGCGCTGATCGTCGCCGACGAGCTCGTCGAGCCTGCGCTGCAGGAGGAGAACGCGTTCGAGGGCGTCCCGCTCCTGACCGCTCGCGACGCCAAGGGCCTCGAGTTCGACCACGTGATCGTCGTCGAGCCGGCGCTCGTCGCGGCGCGCGAGCAGGGTCTGCGGCACCTCTACGTCGCGCTGACGCGCCCGACGAAGACGCTCGTCGTCGTCCACGCGCGGCCCCTACCGCCGCCGCTCTAGAGTCCACGCCATGCCCGAGCTCTGGACACCAGGGATGGCAGGGCCGCTCGACGAGCTCGTTGCGCGCATCCACCGCCGCATCCAGGAGTTCGCGACCGAGCACGGGGTGGAGGCGATGGTCGAGGCCGAGCTCGCCGACGGCTCGCTGCTCCGGTTGAAGTCGATCTCGGCAGAGCCCGGCTTCGGCTTCGTCACGCTCTGCCCGCACACCGACACCGACCCCGACCCCCAGGTGCTGATCGTGCCTCTCGGCTCGATCCGGCAGCTGACGATCACCGAAGCCGAGCCCGAGCGCCGCATCGGCTTCTCGCTGCCTGCTGAAGAGCCCAGCTAGCTGCTCTGGGCTAGCTGCTCTGGGGCGACGACGTCCGCCGGTGCGCGGCCGCGGAGGCGCTGCCAGCCGGCGAGGACGCGTGGAGCCAGCGCCAGCGCGACGATGTCGAACCAGACGTAGCCGGAGGCGACCCCGCTCGGCGGGTTGCCCTGCGGGACGCCCGTGCCGGGGATGATCGGCGCCCATTCCCAGGTGCCGATGGCAGTGCCGTACAGCTCGAGCCAGGCGACGACGAGGAAGACGCCGGCGTAGACGGCCGGCGCGCGGCCGCGCACGAGGTAGAGCGCGAGCAGCCCGGCGCCGAGCGCGCCGGCGACGTCGGTGCGCGACAGCACCGTCACGCCCGCGAGCCCCCACGCGAGCACGAGCGACGAGCGCGACCCGGACGAGCCACGCCTGTGCGGCTGGGCGTGCGGCGGCGCTCGCGAGCGCCGCGCCCGCCAGATAGACGAGCCCGTGGGCGGGCGGGACGAAGCTGGGCAGGTTCTCCAGCCGGTAGGTGTAGACGCCCCACACGATCGAGCCGACGACCTCGGCGCACGTGGCGACGACGACGACGACGAGCGCCTGCGCGCGCAGCACGGGCGGCACGCCGCGGCAGGCGAGCCAGAGTGCGATCCACGTGCAGCGCGCCGAGCACGAGCTGCTGCCGGGCGTCCACCTGCGTGTCCAACGCGAGGAGCAGCTGCGAGGAACCCCAGGATCGCGAGCGCGCGCGTCAACGCCGGAACTGGAGCTCGTGCCACGAGGGCACCGGTGCGAGCTCGAGCAGTGCGCGGCCGCCCCGGGCTCGGCGTAGCCGAAGTCGCCCGACTCCTCGTCCCAGGCGATCTCGAGCAGCCCCTCCTTGACGCGGTGGTCGAGCCACGCGCCGCGGAAGACGAGCTTGCGCAGCCAGTAGACCAGCGACTCGCCCTCGAGCAGCCCGACCCGCTCCCAGTGGCGCACGAGGTAGCGGCCGAGCGGGCTGCGCGCGTCCGCGATGCGGCCGTCGGCGGCGAGCTCGACCAGATCGGCCGTCTCGTCCTCGTCGAGGTCGTTCGCCTCGATCAGGCCGAGCCGCACGGCAGCGCCGTGATCCGCTCCTCGAAATCGGTCGCGTTGAAGCCGAAGCGGTAGCCGAGGAACTCGACGACGTAGTCCTCGCCGGAGCGTAGTTCGTCTCTCCCATGGAGCCACGAAGGGTACCCTCGCGGGCGTGAACTGGCAGCGGTGCACGATTCCGATGACGGCCGTCGTCCTGCGTGGTGCTGGCTCGTCGGGGCGTGGGTGACCAAGTACTCGCTCGGGGAGATGGCGATCCTCACCCCGATCGCGGTCGTCGCGCTGGGCGCGTTCGCCGGAATCGTGCTGCTCTGGGCCAAGGTCATTCGCGAGTCGCTCGCACCGCCGCCGGAGATTCGCCGGCGGCGACTCCGCGTAGCGCCGGCCGTCCGACCTCGTCCGTACCGTCGATCCGTCCATGCAGGACGGATCGCTGGACGATCGAGCACTGTGATCACCGCTGACGTCAGCGGCGCTCGCAGCGGCGCTCGAGATCGGCGAGATCACGGCCTCGTCCTCGTCCGCCGCGGCCTGCGCGACCCGGATGAAGCGCGTGCCTTCCTGGCCGGCGAGCGCACGCCGCACGATCCGTTCCTGCTCGGCGACATGGCCGCCGCGGTCGAGCGGATCCGCGCGGCGATCGCCGCGGGGACGCGGATCTGCGTGCACGGCGACTACGACGTCGACGGCATCTGCGCGACCGCGCTCGCCGTGCTGACGCTGCGCGAGCTCGGCGCCGAGGTCGACTGGCACCTGCCGAGCCGCTTCGAGGAGGGCTACGGCGTCTCGGGCGAGACGATCGCGCGGCTCGCCGACGAGGGCTGCGGGCTCGCTGCTCACGGTCGACTGCGGGATCACCGCCGTCGAGGAGGTCGCAGCGGCGAAGGCGCTCGGGCTCGACGTGATCGTCACCGACCACCATCGCGCCCGGCGAGACGGACCTGCTCCCGGACTGCCCGATCGTCGCGACGCGGCCGTCCGACTACCCGTTTCCGGAGCTCTGCGGCACCGGCGTCGTCGCACAAGCTCGCGCAGGCGCTGCTCGGCGTCGACCATCCCGCGATCGCGCGGCACCTCGACCTCGTCGCGCTCGCGACGATCGCCGACGTCGTCCCGCTCCTCGACGAGAACCGCTCGCTCGCGATCGCCGGCCTGCGCGCGCTCGCGCGGACGCAGAAGCCCGGCCTCCGCGCGCTGATGCGCTCGCGCCTCGGTCGATCCCGCGGCGATCGACGCCGCCGTCGGTCGGCTTCCGGCTCGCACCGCGCATCAACGCCGCCGGCCGGCTCGGCCGCCCCGACGCGGCGCTCCAGCTCCTGCTCACCGAGAGCGACGACGAGGCGAAGGCGCTCGCCGGCCAGCTGGAGACGCTGAACCGCGACCGCCAGGCGGTCGAGGACCGGATCCTCCGCGCCGCGATCGCCGCAGGTCGAGTCGTGGCCCGAGGCCCGGCGCCGCCGCCGCGGCTACGTCGTCTGGGGCGAGGACTGGCACGAGGGCGTGATCGGGATCGTCGCGTCGCGGCTCGTCGAGCGGTTCGGCCGGCCGGTCGTCCTGATCGCGGGGACGGGCGACGAGTGGAAGGGCTCCGGCCGCTCGATCCCGGCCTTCGACCTGCACGGCGCGCTCGGGGCCTGCGCCGAGCACCTCCGCCGCTTCGGCGGTCACCGGGCCGCCGCCGGCCTCTCGATCGAGGCCCGTCGGCCGAGGACGCGCGACTCGAGGCGTTCGCCGAGGCATTCGCCGCGCACGCCGACGCGGCGCTCGGGGACGCCGATCTCACGCCCGTGACGACGATCGACGCGATCGTGCCCGGCTCGGCGCTGACGCTCGCGCTCGCGAACGAGCTCGACCGGCTGGCGCCGTTCGGGCTCGGCAACCCGGACGTGACGTTGCTCGTGCCGAGCTGCGAGGCCGTCCAGCCAGGCGTCGTCGGCGAGGGCAAGCACCTCCGCTTCCGGGTCCGCGCCGGCGGACCGCGACGTCGGCTCGGCGATCGCCTTCGGCCTCGGCGGCCAGCTCGACCGGCTCTGCCGCACGAACGGGCACGTCCCCTGCGCTACGACCTGGTCTGCCGCCTGAAGGAGAACCGCTGGAACGGCACGGTCGCGCCCCAACTCGTCATCCGCCGCGTCTTCGACGCCCCGGACGGCTACGAGGAGCTACGCGCGCACCTCGCAGAGCTGTGGCGGGCGGGGGAGAGCGCGTGGACGAGCGACGCCCGCGCGGTCTTCACGGAGCTCGAGCTGACCGAGGGCGCACGGCGGCAGCTCTACGAGTCGGAGGCGTTCCGAGCCCTGCTCGCCGGCGCGGCCGACGCGCTTCCGCGCGCCGCCTGACCTAGCGGCCTGCGAGCGCGGCGCGCAGCGACCGCCGAGGCTGTCCCCGACGGCGCTCGCAGGCGCAGTCGTCGAGCGCGACGAGGGCCCGGGCGAGCCGTTCGGCCTTTCTCAACTGTCGTCTGCGGCGCAACACGGGCGTCATCATTCTCTGTTGTAACGCGTACTCCTCCGCGGGGGATTCGCCCTCGGGAGGGCGGAGTACACTGAATTCATGGCTGTTCTCGACGCTCAGAAGCATCATCAGGACCTCGTCGACGAGCTGATCGGTGCCGTCGAGGCCTACTTCCCGGCCGTCGACAAGGACCTGCTCGCGCGCGCGTTCCACTACGCCGCGGCCGCGCACGAAGGGCAGCTGCGCAGCTCGGGCGAGCCGTTCCTGCACCACCCCTGGGCGACCGCGAAGATCTGCGCGGAGCTGCGCCTCGACGAGCAGTCGATCGCGGCGGCGCTCCTGCACGACGTCGTCGAGGACACCGAGGTCGACCTCGAGGAGCTCCGGGCCGAGTTCGGCGCCGAGATCGCCCAGCTCGTCGAGGGCGTCACGAAGCTGACCCGGACGAGCTTCCAGAGCCGGGAGCAGGCGGAGGCGGAGAACTACCGCAAGATGATCGTCGCGATGGCGCAGGACGTCCGCGTCATCCTGATCAAGCTCGCCGACCGGCTGCACAACATGCGCACGATCGAGTACCAGGGGAAGCAGGCGCAGGTGCGCAAGGCGAAGGAGACCCTCGAGGTCTATGCGCCGCTCGCCCACCGCCTCGGCATCCACGCGCTGAAGTGGGAGCTGGAGGACCTCTCGTTCGCGATCCTGCACCCGCGCAAGTACGCCGAGATCAAGGCGATGGTGGCCGACCGTCGCGCCGACCGCGAGTCGCAGGTCGAGAAGGCCGCCGAGGTGCTCGGCGCCGAGCTGCGCAAGGTCGACATCCCGGCCGACATCTCCGGGCGCGCGAAGCACTTCTACTCGATCTACGACAAGATGGCCAAGAAGGGCCGCGAGTTCAACGAGATCTACGACCTCACGGCCATGCGGGTCACGGTCGAGCGTGGCGGCGACGAGGGCACGCGCGACTGCTACGGCGCGCTGGGGCTGATCCACTCGCTCTGGAAGCCGATGCCCGGGCGCTTCAAGGACTTCATCGCGATGCCGAAGTTCAACCGCTACCGGTCGCTGCACACGACGGTGATCGGGCCCGAGGGCACCCCGCTCGAGATCCAGGTACGCACGCGCGAGATGCACGAGGAGGCCGAGTACGGGATCGCGGCGCACTGGCTCTACAAGCGCGGCAAGGGCAAGGCCGACGAGGAGTGGCTCTCGTGGGTGAAGTCGCTGCTGGACTGGCAGCAGGACGAGGCCGACCCGCGCGAGTTCATGAAGACCTTCCGCACCGACCTGTTCGACGACGAGGTGTACGTCTTCACTCCGAAGGGCGAGGTGAAGACGCTTCCGACCGGGTCGACGCCGATCGACTTCGCCTACGCGGTCCACACCGACGTCGGGCACAAGACGGTCGGGGCGAAGATCAACGGCCGCATCGTGCCGCTGCACTACCGGCTGAAGAACGGCGACTTCGTCGAGATCCTGACGTCGAAGTCGGGCCGCGGGCCCTCGCGCGACTGGATGTCGCTCGCCGCCTCGTCCCGCGCGCGCAACAAGATCCGCCAGTGGTTCCAGCGCGAGACCCGTGGCGAGACGGAGGCCAAGGGGCGCGAGATCCTCGACGCGGCCCTGAAGGCGCAGAACCTGCCCTACCGGAAGCTGCAGGGGTCCGCCGTGCTCGCCCAGGTGATCCGCGAGACCGGCTTCAAGAAGGCCGAGGACTTCTACGTCGCGCTCGGCTCCGGGAAGCTCCAGTCCGGCCAGATCGTGAACAAGGTGCTGCAGCGCCTGAAGACGGACGAGGTGGCCGAGGAGCCGATGGTCCCGCTGAAGGCGCCCAAGGCGCGCTCGACGGTGGCCGGCGACTCGCTCGGGATCAAGGTGCAGGGGATCGAGGACGTGCTGGTGCGGATGGCGAAGTGCTGCACGCCGGTGCCCGGCGACCCGATCCTCGGCTACATCTCGCTCGGCACGCGGGATCACGATCCACCGCGAGGACTGCCCGAACGTGCGGGCGCTGAAGCGGAATCCCGAGCGGTTCACGCCGGTCGAGTGGGACGGTGGGACGACGACGAGCTTCCGTGTCCAGGTGGCCGTCGACTCCTTCGACCGGCCGAGGCTGCTCGAGGACGTCGCGCGAACCTTCGCCGAGCACGGCGCGAACATCGTCTCCTACGGCGGCGTCGTGGAGGACGGGATGGCCCGCAACTGGTACACGGCCGAGGTGGCCGACGTGAAGGAGTTGCGCGCGCTTCTCTCCGCCCTGCGCAACCTCGACGCCGTGTTCGACGCCTACCGCGTCACGCCGACGTGATCCTCACAGGGCCGCGTCTGACGCTGACGGCGTTGGACGCGGACGCGGTGGAGGCGATGGGTGCGTCGCCGCTCCTGGACGGCGTGCACGAGTTCTTCGTCGCGCGACTGCGCGAGGACCCGGGGGCGATCGGCTACTGGGTGTGGCTCGCGACGCTCCCCGACGGGACGGAGGTGGCCGCAGGCGGGTTCGGCGGCAGGCCGGGCCGCACCGAGCGGCTCACGGTCGGCTATCACGTCGACGAGGCGTACCGCGGCGAGGGGTATGCGACCGAGCTGCTGAACCTGCTCACGGAGTGGGCGCTCGCGCAGCCGGGCGTGAAGCTGGTGCGGGCGACGATCAAGCCGGAGAACGCGCCGTCCCTGCGTGTCGCCGAGAAGGCCGGCTTCGCGCCCGCCGGGCGGACGCGGACCGATGAGGACGGCGAGCTGCTCGTCTTCCTGCGGAGCGGCTGAGCCGTCCACGCGGGCCGTGTCCAGGGCCTGGCCCCGGACACGACCCACGGAGACGGTTGCGGCGGCCTACGCGGCTGCGGGCGGTTCGGTGCCACCACCGAACCGGTAGCCGGACTCGCCGGCCGGGGGTGCTGCGTCTGGACCTCCGCGGAAGCCCGGGCCGCGGAAGCGCGGGCCGCCGCGGAAGTGCTCGCCGGGCGTCGCGTTGACGCCCTCCGTGATCCGGTCCTCGAGCTCCTCGACGATCCGGTCGCGCTGGGCGTCGGTGAGCCGGCCGCTCTCGACGGCCTGGGCGAGGTCCGCCTTCGCGGCTGCGACGAGGGCGTCGACGAGCGCCCCCACCGTCTTGCCTTCGGCTTTCGCGATCTCGGCGAGCGTCTTCCCGTCGCGGAGCTGCCCGCGCAGCTCCGCCTGGGTGAGGCCGAGGAAGGAGGCTGCAGCGTCCAGCCGGGCGCCGGGACCGTGGTGCCCGAAGCCGGGCCCTCCGCCGCGCAGGCCGAGCAGCGGGACGTCGCCGGAGGCGATCCGCGCCTTCAGCTCCTCGCCCTGCTCCTTCGTCAGGCGCCCGTCGGCGACGGCCTCGTCGACGCGGTTCTCGAGCGCCTGCTCGAGTGCGTCGGCGAGCTCGGTCGACTCGACGCCGAGCTGCTCGGCGGCGTCGTCGATGATGGCCGAGCTCTCCTGGCGGGGCGAGAGCTCGCCCGCGGCGTACGCCGCTCCTCCGCCGACCGCTGCGAGAGCCGCACCTGCGCCCACGACGAGCCTGATCCTGCCTTTGCCTGCCATCTCGTTGCTCCTTCCTGTCGGGGGTGAGTGCTACGCCGCCGGCCGGGCCTCGAGCGTCACCTCGACGCTCTCGGTCTCGCCGTCCCGGAGGACGGTCAGCTCAACGGTGTCGCCGGGACGGTGGGCGTCGATCGCCCGCCGGAGCTCATCGGCGTCGCGCACGCGCTCGCCGTCGACCTCAGTGATCACGTCGCCGCCGGTCGGATAGGCCTGGCCGTCCAGGGTCTCCGACCCGCTCGCTGCGCGGAGGCCCGCGTCGGCGGCCGGGGTGCCCGGGCTGACCCTCACGACTGCGGCGCCTTCCTCCAGCTCGAGCTCGTCGGCCGCGCTGGCGGGGATCGACTCGATCCCGACGCCGAGGTAGGCGTGCTCGACCTTGCCGCCGGAGATCAGCTGCGTCGCGATCTCCTCGACGGTGTTCGACGGAACGGCGAAGCCGATGCCGACGTTGCCGCCGGAGTCGCTCTCGATCTGCGAGTTGACGCCGATCACGCGACCCTCGAAGTCGAGCAGGGGGCCACCGGAGTTGCCATGGTTGATCGCGGCGTCCGTCTGGATCACGTCGTCGATCGCGAAGTCGTCCGGCGCGGTGATCTGGCGATGGAGTGCGCTGACGATGCCCGCCGTGACGGTCTGCTCGAGCCCGAAGGGGCTGCCGATCGCGATCGCGCCGTCGCCGACCTCGAGCTCGTCGGAATCGGCGAGGTCGAGCGGCTGGAGCAGCGAGGCGGGAGCGTCGACCTCGATCACGGCGAGGTCGGTGGACGGGTCGCTGCCGAGGACGGTGCCGTCGTGCGTGGAGCCGTCCGAGAACTTGACGGAGACGTTGTCTGCGCCTTCGACGACGTGGTGGTTCGTGATCACGTGGCCCTCGTCGTCGTAGACGAAGCCCGAGCCCTGCGCCTGCCCGTTCGCGGACGAGACCGTGATCTCGACGACGGCGCCGGACACGCGCTTGTAGATCTCGGCGACGGTGGAGTCGGTCGTCGCAGCCGCGGGCTGCGCGCTGGAGTCGACAGCCGTCGTGCGCACGATCGTCGTGTCGCCCGCGCCGAGCGCGGCATACGTGGCCGCGCCGCCGCCCGCGCCCAGGAGCGCCGTGGCGCTCAGCGCTGCTGCCAGGGTGGTCTTCGGTCGCTTGCGGAAGTCGATCATCGGGAGCTGCCTTTCTCGAGGGTGGTGGTGGTCGTCCACCCAGGAGACCAGCGCTCCCTAAGGCAAGCCTGAGATCGCTCTAAAAATCGCCTAAGAGTCGGTCTGGGAGGCCAGCCGGAGCCGCAGGCACGTCCCGCCGCCCTCGGCCGCCTCGGCGGTCACGGAGCCGCCGTGCGACTCCGCCACCTGGCGTACGATCGCCAGCCCGAGGCCCGACCCCGGCATCCCGCGCGCCGAGGTGGCGCGGTAGAAGCGGTCGAAGACGAAGGGCAGATCGTCGGCGCCGATTCCAGGCCCGTGGTCGCGCACGGACACCTCGCCGTCCCGGACGGCCACGTCGACCCGGCCGCCGGGCGGGCTCCACTTCGCCGCGTTGTCGAGCAGGTTCGAGATCGCGCGCTCGATCTTCGCCGGCACGCCCCGCACCATCGTCTCCTCGAGGTCCGCCTGGAACTGGATGCCGGGGCGGTTCCGTCGCGTGCGCTCGATCGCCTCGGTCGTGACGAGGTCGAGCCGGACGTCCTCGGGCTCGCTGGGTGCCTCGTCGCCACGCGCGAGCTCGACGAGCTCGGCGATCAGCGCGGTCATCTCGCCGAGCTGCTCGGTGACGTCGTGGAGCAGCTTCCCGCGCTCGCCCGGGGGGAGAGCATCGGTGCGCGCCAGCACTTCGATGTTGGTGCGCAGGCTCGTGAGCGGCGTGCGCAGCTCGTGCGACGCGTCAGCGACGAGCTGCCGCTGCGCGCGCGCGGAGTCCTCGAGCGCCGCGAGCATGGTGTTGAAGGTCGCCGCCAGCCGGGAGAGCTCGTCGCTGCCGCCCACGTCGATGCGGCGGGAGAGATCGCGCGTCTCGCTGACGTCCTCGGCGGCCTCGGTGAGCCGGCGCACGGGAGCGAGAACGGCGCGGGCGACGCCGAGGCCGAGCAGGGCGGCGAGGCCGATCCCGCCGAGAGCGATCAGGAGGAGCAACCTGCTGATCCTGCTGAGCGCGCGGTCGACCTCGTTCAGCGGCCGCGCGATCTGGAGCGCGAAGCCGGGCTGGTTGGTCGGCACGGTGTAGATCCGAACATGGGTGTCGGCGACGTGCGCGTCCTCGAAGAACGGACCTTCACTGCCGGTGGCGGTGTCGCGGGTGCGCTCCGACACGGGCAGCGTGACGCGGGACCCGCGGGGCCGGATCGGCTGGCCCGACGCCCGGACGAGCTGGATCGTGCCCGGTGCGCCCCCCAGCGGATCGCGTGGGAGCCCCAGAAACTCCTCACCCGTGAACGCGTCCTCGTTGATGCCGACACGCGCAACCGCAGCGCTCTTCTGCAGTGCCTCGTCCACCTCGCCGCGCAGCTCGTTGCGAACGAGCACGTATGTGAGTGCGGACGCGCCGGCGACCGAGACGGCAACCGACACCGCGACCGCGAGCGTGAGGCGCGCGCGAAACGTCACTGTTCCCGCTCCGATGCCGGCAAAGCCGGCACCTCCGCTCCTGGCGGCTCCGTCAAGCCTACGCCGCCTCGCGCAGCGCATAGCCGACGCCGCGCACGGTCTGGATCAGGCGGGGCTTGCCGCCCTGCTCGGTCTTGCGCCGGAGGTAGCCGACGTACACGTCGAGCGAGTTCGAGCCGAAGCCGAAGTCGTAGCCCCACACACGCTCGAAGATGACCGAGCGCGTCAGCACCTGGCGCGGATTGAGCATGAAGAGCTCGAGCAGCGAGAACTCCGTCCGAGTCAGCTCGATCGGGTCGCCGTCGCGGGTGACGATTCGCGTCGACGGGTCGAGCTCGATGTCGGCGAAGCGCAGTACCTCCTCGGACGTGCCGGACGCGCGCCGCAGGAGGGCGCGGAGCCGTGCGAGCAGCTCCTCGAGCGCGAACGGCTTCACGACGTAGTCGTCCGCGCCTGCGTCGAGCCCCGCCACCCGGTCGGCCACCTCGTCGCGCGCGGTCAGCATCAGCACGGGCAGCTTGCTGCCGCCGCGGCGCAGCCGCCGGCAGACCTCGAGCCCGTCGAGCCGGGGCATCGAGACGTCGAGCACGAGCGCATCCGGCTCCACGCTGTCGAGCTTGAGCCGGTCGAGGGCCTCGGCGCCGTCGCTCGCGAGCTCGACCTCGTACCCCTCCAGCTGCAGCGCGCGGCGCAGCGCCTCGCGCACCGCATCGTCGTCGTCCACGACCAGGATCCTCATGCGCACCATTGTGGCCGCGAAGCGCCCGGAATCGGCTAAGAGCCGACTAAGAAGACGCCGCCGACGAGGGATCGTGCTTCGAAGGGGGCCGGTACCCCGATCAAGGGATGGACGCAGCCGCCGATCCGAATACACCTAGAGAGGGGAGAGGGGCTGCGGGCTAGCTGCGGCGCCCGTTCGATGCGGCACAGTCGAACGGGCGCGCACCCCGCGCACGGCGCTCCCCCGATCGAGATCCGCGCCGCGCGGAAGCGGGAATGGCGGGCTACGGCGCCCATTCCTCCCCGCCGGTGTCCCAGCCGACGAGCGCATAGGGCGAGAGCAGCGTCGCGACGCGCTCGAGCAGCGCGTGGTCGTCGTCCGACGCGGCACCGCCCAGCTCGAGCTCCGCGACCCGACGCCCCTCGAACTCGATCGGAACGGACGTCGTCTCGCTCTCCTCGCCGGCGGCCGGACCGGGCGAGAGCCGGTCGTTCTCGACGAAGCTGATCCGGACGAAGCGGCCGAGCTGCTCGTGCAGGGTGGCGACCACGTCGCGCAGGATGTCGTCGGCGTCGCCACCACGGCCGACGACGCGCTCGACCTCCTCCAGCGCGCCCGGTTCGGCGTTCACGCCTCCAGCGCCTCGCCTTCGAAGGCTCGGATCCGCTCCCGGTAGTCGTCCGGGATCTCGCACGCCTGCCGCTGGGTGAGGTCGACCAGCACGAGCGTCTGTGAGGCGGTCACCATCAGCGCGTCGTCCTCCATCCGGTACGCCGCGCACTCGTAGGTCGCGCTGGTGCGCCCGATCCGCGCGAGCCGGACGAAGATCTCCAGCAGGTCGTCGAACCGGGCCGGCGCGTGGTACTCGACCTTGGACGCCCGCATCACGAAGTCGCGGTCGCCGAGCCAGGGGCCGGCCATGCCGAGGTGCCGGTGGTACTCGGTGCGCGCGTGGTCGAAGTAGGGGAGATAGCGGCCGTAGTAGACGATCCCCTGCGCGTCGGTGTCCGAGAACCAGACGCGCGCGATCGCGGAGTAGTGGAACGGCGGCTTGCGGTCCGTCACCTGCCCGAGCTCGGGGTTCATGCGCGGATCAGGCCGATCACCTCGTCGCGCTTCGCCTCCATCAGCTCCTGCGAGTTCGCCTCGAGGTTCAGCCGCAGCAGCGGCTCCGTGTTCGACGGACGGACGTTGAAGTGCCAGTCGTCGTAGTCGACCGAGATCCCGTCCAGGTGCGTGACCCGTCCGTCGGCGTAGCGCTCCTTCAGCTCCTGCAGCTTCAGCGCCACGTCCGCGACCGGCGTGTTGATCTCACCCGTGATGAAGAAGCGCTCCCGGTAAGGCGCGAGCAGCTCCGACAGCTTGCGGCCGCGCTTCGAGATCAGCTCGACCATCAGCAGGAAGGGGACCACGCCCGAGTCGGCCTGCGAGAAGTCGCGAAAGTAGTAGTGCGCCGAGACCTCGCCGCCGAAGACGGCGCCCTCCTTGCGCATGCGGTGCTTGATGTAGGCGTGGCCGACGCGGTTCATCAGCGGCTCGCCGCCGGCGCGCTCGATCGTCTCCGGCACGGCGCGGCTCGCGCGCACGTCGTAGATCACCTTGCCGCCGCCCTCCTTCTCGAGGATCGACTCCGCGAGCAGTGCAGTGATGAAGTCGCCGGGGACGAAGTCGCCCGTGTCGTCGACGAAGAAGCAGCGGTCGGCGTCGCCGTCGTAGGCGACGCCGAGGTCGGCGCCCTCCTCGGTCGTCTTGCGGATGATGAACTCCCGGTTCTCGGGCAGGAGCGGATTCGGCTCGTGGTTCGGGAAGGTGCCGTCGGGCTCGAAGTAACACGTGACCGCCTGCGACCGGCAGCCGCTCCAGCACGGGCGGCAGCATCGCCCCGGCCATCCCGTTGGCGGCGTCGATCACGACCTTCAGCGGCTTCATCACCTCGACGTCGACGAAGGAGAGCACCTTCTCCACGAACCCAGGCCAGACGTCGTACGCGTCCACCGTGCCTCGCAGAGCGTCCTCCCCGAAGCCCTTCAGCGCCCGGTCGCGCACGTCGAGGAGACCCGACTCGCCGCCGACGGGGAGCGCACCGCGGCGGACGATCTTCATCCCCGTGTACTCCTTGGGGTTGTGCGAGGCGGTGACGCACACGCCGCCGTCCAGGCCGAGCTCGCCGACCGCGTAGTAGACCATCTCCGTGCCGACGAGACCGAGGTCGAGTACGTCCGCGCCGGCGTCCGCCGCGCCCTCGATCAGCGCGGCCGCCATCGCGGGTGACGAGACGCGCATGTCGCGGCCGACAGCGATCCGGCGCGGCTCGAACTGCTCCACATAGGCCCGGCCGATCGCGTACGCGCCCTCCTCGTCGAGCTCCGTCGGATGGAGGCCGCGGACGTCGTATGCCTTGAAGACCTTGGGATCGAGCACGAGGCGATGCTACGGGACCTCGCGAGCCCCCGCCTGATCCACCCTCGTCTCTACAATTAGATGGTGGAACGGAAGCTCGCAACTGTCGTCTTCGTCGATCTGGTCGGCTCGACCGAGCTCGTCTCCACACGCGATCCGGAGGTCGTCCGCCGCCGTGTGACGTCCTTCTTCGAGCACGTCTCGCACTGCATCACGACCCACGGCGGCATCGTCGAGAAGTTCGCCGGCGATGCGGTCATGGCCGCATTCGGCATCCCGCAGGCGCACGAGGACGACGCCGAGCGGGCCGTGCGCGCGGCCGTCGCGATCATGGATTCCGTGCACGGCCTCGGGCTGGAGGCCCGGATCGGGATCGAGTCCGGCGAGGTCGTCGCCGACGACGCCGAGTCGACCTTCGCGACCGGAGAGGCGGTCAACCTGGCGGCGAGGCTTCAGCAGGCCGCCGCGCCGGGCCAGGTCCTCCTCGGCCCCTTCGCCTATCGCCTCACCGCCTCGGCGATCGAGGCGACGCAGCAGGGCACGCTCGACCTCAGAGGCTTCGGTGCGCCGCTCGCGGTGTACCTGCTCGAGTCCGTGCGCGAGTCGACGAGCCGCGTCCCGACCGTCTCCGCGCCTTTCATCGGCCGCGACGTCGAGCTCGAGCTGCTGCAGATGACCTTCGCGCGGACGGCCAAGGACGCGCGCGCGCACATCTTCACGATCTACGGCGAGCCCGGCGTGGGCAAGAGTCGGCTCGTGCGCGAGTTCGTCGCCGGGGTCGAGGGCGCGACGGTGCTCGCCGGACGCTCCCTGCCGTACGGCGAGGGGATCACCTACTGGCCGCTGGCCGAGATGGTGAAGGTCGCGGCCGGGATCACCGACGACGACCCGGTCCAGCAGGCCGTGTCGAAGCTCCGCGCGTGCTGCGGCGACGACGCCGTCGCCGACCTGCTCGGCGCTCGCGGCGGGCGTGCTGGAGGCGAATCGAGACCGAGCGCAGCCAGCAGGAGATCGCCTGGGCAGCGCGCGAGTGGGCGGCCGAGCTCGCCTCCGCGCAGCCGCTCGTGCTCGTGTTCGAGGACGTCCACTGGGCCGAGGAGCCGCTGCTCGATCTCGTCCAGCATCTGGCCGAGCGGGTCAAGGATGCGCCCCTCCTGATCATCTGCCTCGCGCGCCCCGAGCTGCTCGACCTCCGGCCCGGCTGGGGCGGCGGCCGCCTGCGCGCCACCGCGATCGAGCTGGAGCCGCTCGGCCACGCCGACAGCGAGGAGCTCGTCGATGCGCTGCTCGCCGGCCGGGAGCTGACGTTCGACGACCGCCGTGCGCTGCTGGAGAAGACCGAGGGCAACCCGCTCTTCGTGGAGGAGACGGCGCGGATGCTGCTCGAGGGCGGTAGCGCCAGGCAGCGGATCCCCGACACGCTCCAGGCGATCATCGCGGCCCGCATCGATCGGCTGCCGCGGGGCGAGAAGATCGCGCTCCAGCGCGCTTCGGTCGTCGGCCGCATCTTCTGGGAGGGCGTGCTGGAGGAGCTCGCCCCCGAGCTCGAGCTCGAACCTGCACTCGACGACCTGCTCGGGCGCGACTTCATCACCCGGGAGAGCCGGTCGACGATCTCGGGCGAGAGCGCCTACCGCTTCAAGCACGTGCTGATCCGGGACGTCGCCTATTCCGGGCTGACGAAGGGCGCCCGGGCCGACCTGCACCAGGTGGTTCGCCCGCTGGCTCGGGGAGCGCGCCGCCGACGAGCTCGTCGAGATCCGCGCCTACCACCTCGAGCAGGCGGCGACGCTGCTGGAGGAGCTCGACGGCGTCGTCCCGGCGGAGCTCGTGACGGAGGCCGCCTCGACGCTCGAGGCGGCCGGGCGCCGGGCGCTCGCCCGCGAGGCCAACCGCTCCGCGCGCCGGCTCCTGCTGCGCGCGGTGGAGCTCGAGCCGACGCTCGACCGGCGCTTCCAGGCGGCGCGTGCGGCGTGGCGGCTCGACGACCTGCCGGCGGTCGCCGTCGAGATGGAGACGGTGCACGAGCTCGCGGAGGAGTCCGGCGACGAGACCATCCTGGGCCGCTCGCTCACCGCGCTCGCTCAGGTGACCCTGCTGCGCGACGCCGACCTGCCGCGCGCCGCGGGCACTGGCGGAGAAGGCGCTGACGACGTTCGAGGACGCCGACTCGGTCGGCCGCTTCGATGCGCTGGCGCTGCTCTCGCAGATCGCCTGGTGGCGCGGAGACCTCGACGAGGACGAGCGGCACACGCGCGCAGTCGCTCGAGCTCGCGCGCCAGCTCGAGCGCGAGGATCTCGAGGCGGACGCCGTGCAGCGGCTCGCGAGCGCGCACATCCAGCGCGGGGAGCTCGAGCGAGGCGGAGCAGTTGATCGACCGTGCCTGGCGAGCTCGCGCAGGGCAGCGGGAGCATCGCCGCCCGCGCGCAGGCGCTCGGCTCACGCGGCGACCTCGCCGCTCAGCGGGGCCGGATCGACGAGGCGGAGGCTGCGTTCGACGAGGCCGCCGCGCCTCTTCGAGGAGGCCGGTGCGGCCTGGCCGCCAGGCGCGAATCCTGAGCAAGCTCGCCAAGGTCGCGCGTAGCCGTGGCGACCTGGCCGCGGCCGAGCGGCTCTTCCGCGACGCGATCCGGATCCTGAAGTCGCTCGAGGACCGCGGCACGCTGTGCGAGAGCCAGCGCGGGCTCGCCCAGGTGCTGCTCGAGCAGGGGCGCCTCGACGAGGCGGAGCAGATGGCGCTCGAGGCGCGGCGAGACGGTCGGCCCGCACGACCAGAGCTCGCGCGCGACGACGCGGATGGCGCTCGGGCTCGTCCGCGCGGCGCAGGGCGAGATCGAGGAGGCCGAGCTGCTGCTCCGTGAGGCCGTCGACATCGTCAACGAGACCGACTTCGTCATCCACCATCGCGAGATCCTCGAAGCGCTCGATCGGCTTCCTGCGCGACCAGGGCCGCGACGCAGAGGCCGCCGCCTACGAGGAAGAGCTGGCCGCGCTCGCGCGGAGCGCCGCGCCGATCGCCTGAGTCGAGCCCACGTCGGGCGACTCCGAGATGACCGTCGCCGGCCGCTCGAAGCGCGCGAGCGCGGCGCCCAGGGGCTCGACGCGCAGCGTCCCCTCGCCGTAGGGCAGGTGCTTCGTCTCGTTGCGGTTCGCGTAGGCGATGTCCGAGAAGTGGATGTGGAAAGGGGCGCCCGGCTCCAGCACCCCGTCGGCCGCCTCGAGCGCGTCGGCGAACGCCTCCGTCTCGGTGTAGGCGCCGTCCGAGGTCGCATGCATGTGCGCGAAGTCGAGCACCGGCCGGACGAAGGGCACGCGTGCGGCGAGCTCGATCACGTCGTCGAGCGAGCCGAGGTCGCGGACGCGGCCCATCACCTCGACGCCGAAGGGGACGAGCCGGCCCTTGCCGTCCAGTCGCTCGCGCAGCAGGCCGAGCTGCTCGACGACCGCGTCGAGCGCGTCCTGCCGCTCCCGTCCGAGCAGGAAGCCCGGATGGAAGACGACCACCTCTGCACCGCAGGCCGCGGCGACCCGGCGGTGTGGTCGAGCATCCCGACCGCCATGCGGTACTTCTTGCCCAGTCGAGATGGCCCATGAAGCCGGCGAGCGGAGCGTGGACCGAGAGCAGGACGTCGTGCTCGCGCGCAGCGGCTCCGAAGCGCTCGGCGCACGGATAGTCCATCCAGAAGCCGCCGCCGAAGTCGACCTCGCACGCGTCGTAGCCGCGCCGCGACGACCGCGGCGACGGCCGCTTCCGGCTCGACGTCGGTGGCGACGCCCGGCGGGGCCGAAGCGCAGGCGTCCCATGGGAGCGGACGCTACCGACCGGTGTCGTCCGACGGCGTCCTACCCTTTTCGACATGGCACAGCGTCCTTCGCGAATCGACCTGCTCGAGCTCGACATCGACCTTCGGCTCGCCGACCTCTGGCGCGAGGCGTCCGAGATGGCCGAATGGAACCTCGAGGTGATGGCCGCGTTCATGCGCGCCGCCTACGGCAAGGGCTACTGCGACGCCCTCACCGAGGACGCACCCGGGTCGCTCTGCCAGGATCACGGCTACCGCGTTCCCGGGCGCCGCGAAGTGGCGCCCGAGCTAACCGTCTAGCCTCGGTACCATCACCGCGCAGTGGCCAGGAAGCGCAGCCCGTGCGCGTCTCGTGATCGCGCTCTCCGTCGCCGCGGCGCTCGCGGTGTTCCTGCTCTACGCGTCGATCGCGGGCGGCGGCACGGCGATGGTGCAGCCGAGCGAGCTCGACGGCCGCACGAGCCGGGTGTCGCTCGCAGGCCACGTCGTCGGCGTTCCCACGGGGGACTCGTACGGCACGGGGATGCGCTTCCAGGTGCGCGACATCAAGGGCGGCAAGACGGAGCGGATGACGGTGCTCTACACGGGCTCCGTCCCCGAACCAGTTCCGCCCCGGGCGGGACATCGTCGTGGACGGGCGGCTCCAGAACGGCGTCTTCGTGGCCGAGCGCGACTCGCTGATCACGAAGTGCCCGTCGAAGTACGCGCCCGAGACGTAGCGCCCATGCCTGAGCTCGGCCGCGCCGCGCTCGTCGTCACGCTCGGGCTGGCCCTCTACGCCGTCGTCGCGGGTGCCTACGCCGCGCACACGCGCCGCCGCCGGCTCGCGGTCTCCGCCCAGAACGCGCTGATCGCGGCCTTCGCCTCCACGCTCGTCGCCTCGGGCGTGCTCCTCGCCGCGCTCGTCCGCAACGACTTCTCCTTCGTCTACGCCGCGGCGCACACGAGCCGCGAGCTGCCGACCGGCTACACGATCTCGGCCTTCTGGGGCGGTCAGGAGGGCTCGCTGCTGCTGTGGCTGCTGATCCTGACCGGCTACGCGGCCGCGGCCGTGCTCCTGAACCGGCGCAGCGCCCGCGACCTCGTCGCCTGGGTCGTGCCGGTGCTCGGGGGCGATCGCGCTCTTCTTCGCCTTCCTGGTCGTCGCCGTCGCGAGCCCGTTCGCGACCCAGGTCGCACCGCTCGACGGACGCGGGCTCAACCCAAGCCTGCAGAACCCGTACATGATGGCCCACCCGCCGTTGCTCTACCTCGGCTACGTCGGCCTCGCCGTCCCGTTCGCCTTCGCGATGGGCGCGCTGCTCGCCCGGCGCACGGACGAGCGCTGGATCGTCTCGACGCGCCGCTGGACGCTCGTCGCGTGGACGTCGCTCGGCGTCGGCCAGCTGCTCGGCGCACACTGGGCCTACGAGGAGGTCGGCTGGGGCGGCTACTACGCCTGGGATCCGGTCGAGAACGCCGCGCTGATGCCGTGGCTCGCCGCGACGGCGTTCCTGCACTCGGTGATGATCCAGGAGAAGCGCGGCATGCTGAAGGTCTGGAACGTGCTGCTCGTGCTGCTCGCGTTCGCGCTCTCGCTCTTCGGCACGTTCCTGACCCGCTCGGGGATCGTCAGCTCGATCCACTCCTTCACCCAGAGCTCGATCGGACCGTGGTTCCTGGCCTTCATCTGCGTGGTCGTGGCGGGATCGCTGGCCCTGATCTTCTCGCGGCTGCCGATCCTGCGCGCGCGCTCCAGGCTGGAGTCGCTCGTCTCGCGGGAGGCGACGTTCCTCTACAACAACCTGCTGCTCGTCGCGCTGACTGCCTGACCATCCTCTGGGGCGTCGCCTACCCGATCCTGCACGAGGCGGTCTACGGCGAGCAGCGGCTCGTCGGCCAGGGCTACTACAACTTCTTCCTGCGCGTCTTCGGGCTGCCGCTCCTGCTCCTGATGGGGCTCGGCCCGCTCGTCGCCTGGCGGCGGGCGTCTCTGCGGAGCCTCGGCGGTCACCTTCCTCTGGCCGTTCGGCTTCGCGCTCGCGACGGGGCTCGTGCTGCTCGCGCTCGGCGCGGGCTCGTCGATCCCGGGCCTGATCGCGTACACGTTCTCGGCGTTCGTGCTCGCGTCGATCGTGTTCGAGTTCGCTCGCGGGACGCGTGCCCGTCGCGCGCTCGCGGGCGGCTCGTGGCCGCGCGCCTTCTCCGACCTCGTCGGCCGGAACCGACGGCGCTACGGCGGCTACATCGTCCACGCCGCGATCGTGCTGCTCGCGATCGGGGTCGCGGGCTCGAGCGCGTACGACAAGGTGGCGCGAGCGGCAGCTCGCGCCGGGGCAGTCCCTCGAGGTCGGCGACTACCGGCTCACGTACCTGCGCCTGGACGAGCGTCCTGCGGCGAACGCCACCGAGGTGCGGGCCGTCGTCGGCGTCGAGCGCGGCGGGAGCGACCTCGGGACCGTCGAGGCGGGCAAGAACGCGTACACGGCGGAGCAGCAGGTCTCGAACGAGGTCGGGATCCGCAGCGACCTGCTCACGGGCGAGGACCTGTTCGTGATCGCCGAGCAGGTGAACGCCGACGGCACGGTCTACCTCCGCGTGTTCGTGAAGCCGCTCGTGAACCTGATCTGGCTCGCCGGGCTCGTCTTCCTGCTCGGCTCGCTGATCGCCCTCTGGCCGGACGCGCGGGAGCAGCGCCGGCTCGCGCAGCGCTACGCGCGCGCCGGCGCCGCCGTGGGGCCATGACGGTCGCGCTCCTGCTCGGCGCCCTGCTCGCTGCGGGCTGTGTCGTGCTCGTCGCGCTGCCGTATCCTGCGGGAGCCGTCCACGGCGGACGACGTGCTCGACGAGCCGGGTGAGCTGGAGCGCCGGCAGCTCGAGCTCGCGCGAGGTGCGCGACCGGGCGCTCGCCGCCCTCAAGGAGCTGGAGCTCGACCACCGCACCGGCAAGGTCTCGGACGAGGACTATCGCGCGCTCGTCGGGCCCCTCCGCCGGGAGGCGGCCGAGGCCCTGCGGGCGCTCGAGTTGCGGGCGGGTGCGGCGACGCCCGTCCCCACCGACGTGTAGCGACCCTCCCGGCGGGTAGAGACGGACGGTGGAGCCACTCGGTCCCCAGCCGCCGGAGATCCCGGAGCCGTATCCGCCGCCGGGCGAGCTCGATCCACCCCAGCCGCCGGAGATCCCGGAGCCGTATCCGCCGCCGGGCGAGCTGGACCCGCCCGAGCCGCCGGAGATCCCCGAGCCCGGGCCGCTGTAGCGGCGGCTCGACGGCCCGGAGTGGGGCCTGTTCCGGGCCCTCGGCCCGTCGGCTCGGACACGTCTCCCCTGCAAACCTGCTGAAAAGCTGGCTAGACTGCTCGACGGCCGCTTCCGGAGAGGGACGGCCGATCCTCTGACGAAACTACCTTCGGGATGCCCCGTCTCCTCATCGGTCTCGCGGCGGCATGCGCCTGCAGCGCACTGCTCTTGGCGCCGATCGCTCCCGGCCAGGACGGAACCGAGCAACGCAAGCCTACGCAGCGGCGCGCGCGGGCTTGGCGCGACGCGTGGCGGGGGTTGCCGAGCTCCTCGAGGTTGTAGTAGCTGCGCACTGCAGGCTGCATGACATGGACGACGATGTCGCCGGCGTCGACCAGCACCCATTCGCCGGCGTCCTCGCCTTCGACGCCGATGATGACGGCGCCGGCTTCCTTGAGCTTGTCGCGGACGTTGTGGGCGAGTGCCTTCACCTGACGCGCGGATTCGCCGGTGGCGACGACCAGCGTGTCGCACAGGCTGGTGAGCTTGCGCACGTCGAGCACGGTGATGTCGCGTGCCTTGATGTCTTCGAGGGCGTTTACTGCGGTTTGCTGCAGGCGGTTAGGTCGCATCCTGAGGGGGGGAGAGGCTCCGTAAAGCCCGTTGCGGGCAATATAGGACAAAACGCCGGCGGGGAGCAAACCACGCACCTCGGCGGTGCCGTCCGGGCCGCGCGCGAGTGCAGCGCGTATCGCGGTGGCGGAAATCGGCTGCGGCGTCACGTCCTCTCGATAGATGGCGCCGGCCGGCGCCCGGGACAAGGCTTCGCGATCGCGCGTGATGCGCGCGTTCCACTCCGGGACGAGCGGCGGCGGCAGCGCGCCGTCGAGCTCGACGCCCGGGCGCCCGACGACGACAAGATGCGCGAGGCCGAAGATCTCCCGCCAGCGGTGCCACGTCGGCAATCCGAGAAACGCGTCCGCACCCACGACCCACAGCAGCGGCCCCGCAGCGCCCTCGGCGCGCAGCGACTCCAGCGTGAGCACCGTGTAACTCTTGCCACGGCGGTCGATTTCGCGCGTGTCGATCGAGAGGCGCGGAAATTCGGCGCGCGCGAGCTCCAGCATCGCAACGCGATGCGCGGCGTTCGCGTGCGGCGCGTCGCGATGCGGCGGATCGCCCGCGGGGACGAGACGCATGTCGGCCCCGCCGAGCTTTCGCTGCAGCTCGTCGGCGAGACGCAGGTGCCCGTAGTGGACGGGGTCGAACGTGCCGCCGACCAAGGCGATCGCGGACGCGCCGGGCCTCTCGCCAGGCGGGGTGCGTCTACCATCTAGAATCCCGTGCCGGGCGTCTTCAGGTAGTCGATTTCCTCGGGCGTTGAAACGCGGCCGAGAATCGCGTTGCGATGCGGATAGCGGCCGAAGCGGCCGATCACCTCGGCGTGACGGCGCGCCCAGTCGATCAGGTCGGCGCAGCCGGGCTCGGCCGCAAGCGCACCGAAGAGCTCGAGCGAGCGTGCCTGCAGGCGGGATCCTCGGCGTGCTCGAAGGGCAGGTACATGAACTGGCGTTCGACGGGCTCGAGCGCGCGATCGTGGCCGGCGGTGACCGCGTCCTCGGCGGTGGCGAGCGCGCGGGCGTCGCCGGCGAACGCGTCGGGTGTGCCGCGATACGCGTTGCGCGTGAACTGATCGAGCAGCAGGATGCGCGCCAGCGCGCCGCGCGGTGTCGCGCACCATTCGCCATACGCGCCGGCGCGCGCGGCAGCGATCGCGGCGCCGAAGCGCTCGCGGATCGTTGCGTCGAACGCGTCGTCCTTGCGGAACCAGACGTCGCGTCGCGCGAATGGCGGCGTACCGAACCAGAAGGCGTGAATCGCAGCCGCGACCGGGTCGATCTCCATGCGCCTATCATACGGCCTTCGCCTGCGGGCCCGGCCGATCCCAAGGCCCAGCGCGACCTTCTCTCATGCGCGCCCGCACGTCTTACCGCGACATCTTCCTGCTGGCCTGCTGCCAGGCGCTGCTGCTTACCAACGCGGCGGGCCTGATCACGATGAGCGGGCTCGTCGGCTTCTCGCTCACGGAGCACAAGGCGCTCGCGACGCTCGGGGTGACGACGTACGTGCTCGGCTCGGCGTTGTCGACGATGCCGCTGTCGCTGTGGATGGCGCGCGTCGGCCGCCGCAGGGGTTTCATGGCGGCGGCGCTGATCAACATCGCCGGCTGCCTGTTGGGCGTCGTCGCGGTCTGGCAGCACAGCTTCGTGCTCTTTTGCATTGCGACGGCCGTGATCGGCGTCTACAACGCTGCGGGACTGCAGTATCGATTCGCGGCGGCCGAGGTCGCGACGGCGGCGGACAAGGCGAAGGCGATCTCGTGGGTGCTGGCAGGCGGCATCGCCGGCGGCTTTCTCGGCCCCGAATCGGTCATCCTGTCGCGCGATCTCTTCCCGACGCCGTTCGCGGGTTCGTTCCTGGCGCTCGCCGGGTACGCGCTCGTCGCGCTCGCGGTGCAGTCTCGAGTCCATGTGCCGAGACTGGTCCTCGCGGCCGATTCGGATGCCGGGCGCCCGCTCGCCGTCATCGCGCGGCAGCCGGTCTTCGTCGTTGCGGCGCTCGCGGGCGCGTTGGGCTACGGCACGATGAACCTGCTGATGACCGCGACGCCGATCGCGATGGACCTCTGCCGCCACCCGTTCGCTGCCGCGGCGCTGGTGATCGAATGGCACGTCGTCGGCATGTACGCCCCCGGCTTCTTCACCGGCTCGCTGATCAAGCGCTTTGGCGTGCTGGCGATCATCGTCACCGGTGCGGTGATCATGGCTGCCGGAGCGCTCGTTGCGCTCAACGGCGACACGATCGCGCATTTCGTCGCGGCGCTGGTACTCGTCGGATTCGGCTGGAACTTCCTCTACACGGGGGGCACCACGCTGTTGACCGAGGCCTACACGCCCGTCGAGAAAGCGCGGACGCAGGGGCTCAACGACCTGATCGTCTTCACGACGATGGCGCTGTCGTCGCTGTCGTCGGGCGCGCTGGTGTCGACGACCGGCTGGGAAACGATGAACGCGGCGGCATTGCCGATCATCGCGCTGATCGCGGCGGCCGCGCTGTGGCTCTCACGGCAGCGCCGCGCGCGCGCGGCGGGCGCAGTGGGATGAGGCAGCCGGGCGCCGGCGCCGACCGCCTGTTGTGCGCGGAGCGACCGTGCCGTCTTCAGCCCGCGGACGCGGCGCGCGCGCGGCGTACGCGACCAAACAGTGCAACTACGCCCCAGGCGATCCCTCCCGCCGCGACCCCAGCGAGCGCGTTGCCCAGCATCGGCAACAACGCGCCGAGCACAGGGCCAACCGCCGGCACGCGGGCGCTGCCCTCGCCCCAGGCGACGAAGGTTTCGTGCAGCGCCGGTATGCCGTGGACGAGGATGCCGCCGCCCACGAGAAACATCGCCGCTGTTCCCACGATCGCGAGGCCCTTCATCAGCACGGGCGCGAAGTCGACGATGCGCATACCGAGTCTGCGCTTGAACGCAGCCCAGGCAGTCCTGCCCTCGGCGCGCGCGAGGTAGAGCCCCGCGTCGTGAGCTTGACGATGCCGGCGACGATGCCGTAGACGCCGACTGTCATCGCCAGCGCGATGCCGACCAGCACGGCGACCGCACGCCGAAGGCCGCGCCGGCGACGGTGCCGAGCGCGATCACGATGATCTCGGCCGACAGGATGAAGTCGGTGCGCACGGCACCCTTGATCTTTTCCTTTTCGATCGCCATGAGATCGCCGGTCGGATTCGAGAGTGCGCTGGTGATCGCCGCGCGGTGCGCCGCGTCGT
>CAWJFZ010000015.1:0-72359 GCA_963842285.1 uncultured Gaiellaceae bacterium | reverse complement strand
CCTACATTCGCGGCCTCGGGCGCTGCGCTGATCCGTCGAAGGTCGCTTCCGTAGCCTCTTTCTTCGTCAGTCGGGTGGACACCATGGTGGATCGTGCCCTCGAGACTCTCGCAACGGCGCAGGCCCAGGCGAAGACGCTGCTCGGCAAAATCGCTGTCGCGAATTCCAAGATGGTTTATTACCGTTTCCTCCAGATTTTTCATGGCGAGGGGTTTGGTGCGCTACGCCAGCGAGGCACTCGCGTTCAACGACCACTGTGGGCCAGTACAGGCACCAAGAATCCTGCCTATTCGGACGTTCTCTATGTTGAAAACCTCATTGGCGCTGAGACAGTCAATACACTGCCGCCGGAGACGCTCAATGCCTTCAAAGATCATGGCCAGGTGCCGGGAGAGACTGTAAGGATAGTCTCGATGACGCAGCGGCGGTTCTGGGACGACTGAAAGCTTTGGGCATCAATCTCGAGACAATTACCCAGAAGCTTCAGCAAGACGGTGTTACTGCTTTTGCGACATCTTTCGATCAACTGATAGCCGCGCTGGAAAAGAAGCGAAAGGCGATGGTGAGCGTCGAACCGGGTCGGAAAGTTTGAATGTGAGGAAACAACGCTACAAAGGGCCCGAAACTATTCGCGAAGGCATTACGGCCACGCGCTGAACAAGGAATAGCTACCTATGTATAGCGATCCACATCCTTATACGACGACCGATCTAAGTCTGGGTAAACGGCCCCACGCCTGCGTCGTTACTATCTTCGGCGCTTCCGGGGACCTCACTAAACGAAAGCTGATTCCCGCGCTTTACAATCTCGCCTTGGAGAAACGTTTGCCGGAGCGCTTTGCCGTCGTCGGCTACGCCCGCAGTGAAATGAGCCATGAGGCCTTTCGTGAAAAGATGCGGGAAACGGTGAGCGAATTCTCCCGGACAGGCCTGAAGGATCCAGCTGTTTGGGATCAGTTCGCCTCCACGCTCTACTATGTCCAGGGCGACTACGATCGCTCGGAAGGTTATGAGCGGCTCAAAGAGTTCGTCACCGGATTCGATCATGGCAGCCGCGTCCTGCCGGTTCGGGTTTTCTATCTGGCGACGCCGCCGGATCTCTATGGGATGGTGATTCAAAACATCGCGGCGGTGGGTCTAGTCTCTAAGGAATCCGACGAGCAAACTCGGACCCGGGTCGTCATCGAAAAGCCCTTCGGCACCGATTTACAGACCGCTCAAGAGCTCAACCGAAAGGTTCACGAGGTGTTGGACGAGAATCAAGTCTATCGAATCGACCATTACCTCGGCAAAGAGACGGTGCAGAACATCATGGTTTTCCGGTTTGCCAATGCCGTTTTCGAGCCTATCTGGAACCGGCGCTATGTGGATCATGTTCAGATCACTGCGGCGGAGACGGTGGGCGTGGAGAACCGGGGTGGCTATTACGAAAAAGCGGGTGTCGTGCGGGACATGTTTCAGAACCACTTACTCCAGCTTTTGTGCCTTACGGCGATGGAACCGCCGGTGGGTTTCTCTGCCGACTCCGTGCGTGACGAAAAAGGCAAGCTGCTCAAATCCGTTCGGCCGATTGCTCCAGAGGAGGTGGCCTCGGCGGCGGTGCGGGGACAGTACGGCCCCGGCAGGATCGATGGCAAAGAGGTCGCCGGCTATCGGGAAGAGCCGGACGTTGCGAAAGACTCACCGACACCGACGTATGCCGCGATCAAATTTTTCGTCGACAATTGGCGTTGGGAGGGGGTGCCTTTTTATCTGCGCTCGGGCAAGCGCTCGGCCAAACGGGTAAGCGAGATTGCGATCCAATTCAAGCGGCCTCCGCTGCTGTTGTTCCGCTCCTGCGCGGTAGATGACCTGAGCCCCAACGTGTTGGTGATCAGGATTCAACCCGACGAAGGCGTATCATTGACGTTCGAAGTCAAACCGCCGGGGCCAGATCTCTGTGTCAGCCCTCTCAGTCTCGATTTTAAGTATGAACTAGCTTTTGGGAACAGTCCACCTGAGGCATACGAGACTCCGCTGGAAGATTGCATTGAAGGGGATTCGACGCTGTTTACGCGCACGACTGGGTGGAGCTGGCGTGGTCATTGGTGGATCCCATCATCCAAACTTGGCAAATTAGCAAGCCGAGGGATTTTCCTCACTACCCGGCCGGCTCCTGGGGGCCGAGAGAGGCGGATGAGTTCCTGCAGCGCGACGGACGACGCTGGCGTCGCCCGTGAGCCGCACGCCCGCAAGACGGTAGCGCACAGATCTAGAAGCCATGGCACGCAATAATCTCATCCTGGCCGGAGACATCGGCGGCACCAAGACCCACTTGGCGCTCTTCTCACTGCAGGGAGAGAAGCTTCAAGCTGAAATCAAAAAAACATTTCCCAGCAAGCAATATCCCGGGCTCGAACCTGTCATAGAAGAATTTATTGCCGATCAGCAAGTTTCAATCAGCCGCGCTTGTTTCGGTATTGCGGGTCCGGTGGTGGGCGGCCAAGTCAAAACCCCCAACCTGCCCTGGGTGGTAGACTCGACCGATATTGCGCAGCGATTCAAACTTGATTCCGTAGCTTTGCTCAATGATTTGGAGGCGGCGGCCTACGGTATTTTCACTCTAGAGTCCCAGGAGCTTTTCACTCTCAACGAAGGGATGAGCGGGCAACGGGGCAACAAAGTGTTGATTGCGGCCGGCACGGGTTTGGGCGAGGCCACTCTCTACGACGACGGCCGCGACTATCATCCCTCCGCGTCGGAGGGCGGGCACGCTGACTTTGCGCCCAGAAATGAAACGGAAATTGATCTGCTGCGTTATCTGATCAAGAAATTCGGCCGTGTAAGTTATGAGCGGGTGGTTTCCGGACCGGGACTGGCGAACATTTACGAGTTTCTTCGTGACGGCGGCCGGATGGAAGAGCCCGCATGGCTGAAAGAAAAGATAGCCGCCGCGGAGGACATCAGCGCTGCGATTGCCCAGGAGGCATTGGCCGGAAGCTCCGCGGTCTGCGTCAAGGCACTGGATCTTTTTGTTTCAGTGTACGGGGCCGAAGCGGGAAATTTGGCTCTCCGAGGTAAGGCCACCGGCGGTGTTTATATCGGCGGTGGCATCGCGCGAAAATACTTGCCAAGCTCGAAGATGGAACTTTCATGCGCGCCTTCCTCCACAAGGGTCGTTACCTGGAGCTTCTCTCGGGCATGCCGGTGCGAGTTATCTTGAACGACCATGCCGCGCTCCAGGGCGCCGCTTATTTTGCAAAGTCAATAGGTTAGCAATCATTCTTAGTAAAGAAGCGACTTGCGAAAGTCTATCCTCTAAAACCGCACTACTTCGTCTATTGTAGGGTCCGGGTATCTCGAACTTTACTGTTTAAGCAAACTGGGACCAGTGTATGCAGTGCAATCTTAAATAGGATCGGCCGGTGGGCCCCGCAGGTGGATTGTAAATCCCTGGCAATAGGACTAGATTCGCTCCGTTTTCTAAAGCGAAAAGTAAGGAGGGTTTATGACACGGTGTTACTGTCGCGTCGCAATCGTATTTTACTTCTTCGCTTTGGTTGGAGGACTCACGGGAATGGCCGAAGCGATGAGTTACGTCGCCTATATTTCGGATTCACCCGCCGCCTCTTCCGTGTACTGGGTGACCAAGAATGCAGGATTTTTTAAAAAGCATGGTCTGGATTTCGATTTGATTTTCATCGACGGCAGCACCCGTGGCATCCAGGCACTCATATCGGGTGGAGTTCCTTTTACTAGCGCTGTCGGGACCTCAGTCATCAACGGCAAACTGGCGGGCGGGGACATCGCCATCATCAACAGCCTGACCAACACGCTGCCTTATTACATATTTGGCAAGCCCGAGATTAAGTCTCCGGAAGATCTCAAGGGGAGATCCGCAGCCATGCATATACCGGGAACCGCGGCGGACTTTGCTTTGCGGTTGGCCCTCAAAGGAATCGGTCTATCACTCAAAGATATCAAGGGAGTCACCGTTGGCGGCGGCCCGGCCCGCGTGGCAGCCGTAGCGAGCGGACAGCTCGACTTCACGGTGGGGACCGACGCAGAAAGGATTCGAGGAGAAAAGCTCGGCCTCAAGGTGGTTATCGACATGGCCAAGCTTAATATTCCGTTTCAGTTTAACTGTACGGTAGCCACCCGGCAGATGATTCGGGAAAATCCCGATCTGGTTCAGCACCTGGTCAGGGCTATGGTCGAAGCGGTCCACTACTACAAAAACAACAAAGAGCCGGTCGTGAAGATCATGCAGAAATATTCGCGCGGGCCCAGTCGCACCTTCTTCGAGGAGGTCTACGACTCCAATAAGGAGCTGCTGGTCGATGACACTTATCCCACCCTAGCGGGGCTAAAGAATACCCTGGAGATTCAGGCCACTCTCGATGCTAAGGCCGCAAAAGCGAAGGCGGAGGATTCGTCGATCTGCGCTTCGTGGACGAGCTGAAGACCAGCGGGTTCATCGACAAGCTCTACGGGAAGCGGTGAGCGATCAACGGTGAACTCCTCGATTTGTGACTGAAAATCGGCCAACTGCCGATTGTAGTAAGGTCACCAGCTGCCGCGGTAAAAAATTCGCGTGCAGTATTCACTGGACAAGTCTTGCGGAAGGTGAAGCGTCCGGCCATCCACGGTTTGGACCACGTATTCGGGAAATAAGTCGCCCATATTAATTGTTTTGCCATTCTTCCTCCTTCTGCTGGGAACAATCTCAGCGATTCGTGTCGTCTTCCACCCAGGTTCTTTTCCCGTAATAACCTCTGCGACGTGCGGTCATGACGAATTAATTCTTACAGCCTCTGCAAAAGGAGATTGAAGAGAGAAATTTTCGCCGGAGTTTGGTTTGACGCTGAAAACCCAGGCTGCTATTCCTTCTTCAGAAGAAAGCGTAGTGCAAAAACGATTTTCCACGTGAGCATTTTTCACTTGCTTGCCAGCCATAGAAGGAGGAGTTCCTATGCAGATTCTCAAGGGCGATTTGAGCAATATTAAGGGAATTCCGCCGAGCGGCTTGTGTGTCGGCGTCCATCGCGCCGGTGCCGTCCATCAGAAAATGGTCGCAAAGTACGGCGACCATCTGGCGGTTTGGTCGCTCAGACCGGATCTTGATTTCATTGCTTTCAAAAAAGAGGGTTTGGGAGAACAGGGGATTCGTTCCACCAACGATATGGAATCTATAAACGCCTCGGACGAAAAGCTCATTTACGGCGTGCGCGGAGCCCCGCCCGAGGTAAGGGAAAAGGCTCGCCAGAAGGGACTTACCTTGCTGGCGGATGCTACTTGTCCCTTTGTCACGCAGCAAGAAGAGGCGGAGATCGAGCTGCTGGACTCCGGGTGTCATCTCGTCGTCCTGAGCAGTCGCACCCATCACGGTATTCCCAGGCTTCAGGGGGTTGCGCGCGAAAAAAGGAAAGAGGTCTTTATAGTCGAGCGCGAAGAGGACGTCGATGCCATTCGTCTCACTCGTTTCGAGCCCATCGGCGTGATCGTGCAGACAACCTTCTGGCTGGAAACCTACAAAAAGATTATAGCTCGCATTCTCGAGCGTTTCGCCAACGTTCAGATTAGAAACACGGCCTGCATCGACTCCCTACAGCGCCTGCCGGAAGTCGAGAAGCTCGCCAAACAAGTGGACGCGATCATTATCTTCGGCTGGACCGAAGGAATGACGACTCGGATGTTAGAGGTCGCCCGTGCCTTCAATCCGCAGGTGCACAAAATCGAAAAAGTAGATGATCTCAAACTCGAGTGGCTGCGGGGCAAGGAAAAAGTGGGAATCATCGGCGCCAATGAGACCCCGGACTGGATGATCAATGAAGCGATCGAGCGCATCAAGAGCATGGCGGCGTGAGTGATGCCTAAAGTAACTTTTATGCCTGCCGGCCAGTCTTTCGAAGTCACCGCGGGAACCACCATCCTCGTCTCGGCAATCCAAAATGGTTTGCAGCTTCGCCATGACTGCACCGAAGCGATTTGCGGCACGGATCGGGTAAAGATTCTTGCCGGTAAAGAACACCTCAGTGAAAAAACCGAGAACGAGGAGCTGACTCTCGAGATGATGAACGCCGGTCCGGACGACCGGTTGGGGTGCGTCGCTCGGATTTTGGGCGATGTTGCGATCGAGCTGCCCGACTAAAGAGGTCTAGCGAGGAGGATCAATGGTGGCACCCATGGCGATCTTAGCGCAACCGGATGATCACCGCGGCGTTCTCGCGATGTCGGAGGCAGTCGATGCCATGCTCGAAGCCTTTCGCAATTGGGCGAAGGACCCGCTCGTTGGAGAGCTTCGGCGTCGCACGCACACGCCGAAGAACGTGAGAACTACGCTGCACCAAGGGGGAGCACCGGCTTACGGCACGACGGGGATTATGGCGCACGCCGAGCTGGTGCGAATTTTTGGAGACCGCCAAAGATATCCTCGCCGCGGCCGTCCCGTTCTGGTTCTGTATGACAGTGACACGGCAGCTCTGAAGCTGATTCTAATAGGCGAAATGCATCCCAAGGAGCTGCCGAACGCGAACAGTGTCGTCGCGATGCCGACGGCCTGCGCCTCAATGGTCGGCACTGACCTCCTCGCTAGAAAAGACTGTGAGGTCGCGGGTGTTTTTGGCGCCGGAGATCAGGCCAAGCATCATCTCCTGGCGCTAATGTGCATTCGAAAATCGCTGAAGAAGGCCCGTGTCTTTAGTCCAACCCTAGAGAATCGAGAAAAGTTCGCAGTGGAAATGACCGCGATTCTCGGCATTGAAGTTGTCGCCGTCAATTCACCGGCAGAGGTTGTTAACGGCGCCGATGTGATTATCTGTGCAACCAATTCGAATGTTCCGGTTTTTGACGGAGATTGGCTGGTTCCGGGCCAGCATGTGACCTCCATCGTTTCAAGCAATGTCGGATTATTGAAGAGAGGTTTTGTCAACGAAATGCGGCGCGAGATCGACGACCGGACCTTGGAAAGGGCTGATATCTTGATGACCAATGTTTGGGGACAGGAAGAACTCGATAAGACAGCCGTTTTTTGGGAAGCCTCGCTCGATCGTCCGATGATGGCGCGAAAGATCGTCGACGCCGGCCAGGTCATTCGCGGTGAGAAAAGCGGGCGAACCGCGGTCTCCCAAATAACTTACTTCAAAAATTGTGCGTTTTGGGGAATCGGTGCCGCCGCCATCGGCGGGTTGATCTACGACAAACTTTCTGAGCAGCGCAAGGGATTGGTTTTTGATTTTAACCCGTACGAATATTACGACGATTCGTGGACAGAGGAGTAAACCTGCGTGAACGAGACGGCTGTATAGACTACAGGTGGATATGGATCCGCTGGTCTCGATTATCATACCTGCGCGAAATGACGCTCAAGCGCTGCGCCAGACGCTCGATTACCTGGAGCGTTTGCGCGGTATCGAAGCGACGGAAATTATTGTCGCCGCGGCGGGTGACACAAAAGCGACTGAAGATGCTGTGGCTGGGCGCGCAGCTATTTTGTGGCCTAGCCGTTCCACGCGCGCGGCTCTTATGAACGCCGGTGCCACCGCAGCTGTCGGGGATATCTTTTTCTTTCTGCACGCAGACTCGTTTCCGCCGCTGAACGCCCTAGGGAAGATCCAGCGCATCTTGCGAGATAACACGATTTTGGGCGGAGCTTTTGAACATCGCTTTGCAGAAAAAGTGTGGAGTCTGAGGCTCATCAGCTGGCTCAACCGCTGGCGCTACTTTCTGACCCGCAACTATTATGGAGATCAGGGGATCTTCGTGCGGGCCAGGATTTTTCGCCATATGGGCGGCTATCGCGATTTGTTCATGGAAGATTTGGATTTTAGCCAAAGGTTGAAAAGGCTTGGTCGGACGAAAGTCATTCCTCTCCCGCTGATTACGCCAGGGCGCCGTTTCCTCACGTGGGGGCCGTGGCGTGCTTTTTCTTTTGTCCTATGGGTTCTTTTCCTTCATTCGCTCAGACTCAACACGCAGCGGTATGCCGGGCACTGGGATGCGTGGGGAAGGCGGAGCCTCAATCGGAGAAATCTCACATGTCCCAAAAATCAGATCCAGCGGTCCTTGTAACCGGAGCTACGGGTTTCATCGGCAGGCATGTTGTTACCCGGCTCCTGGTTGCCGGGCGACGCGTGGTGATTTTGGCCAGACGCCGTGCCGGGCCGAATTCGCGGTGGTGCCGGGTTGCGGTCACGGTTTTTTCTGGCAAAAGCCGGAAGCGGTAAACAAAATTATCCGTGATTGGTTGGACCGGCACTGACGTTTTATGGCTCGTAGGAAAAAAGAGAAGGCGGGAAGAAGACAGTTTAAAGAATTCGGCCTGACGGGAAAACTGAGGATAATTTCGAACATGCGGTTTGCATTCCTGAATTTACTTGTTTTTGTAACAACGCTTTTAGGAGGCCGGGCACCGTGCCTCGGCCACGCCGCCTCTCAACCCGAAAGTTTGAGCATCGGCTATTCGTCTTTCTCCGGCCATTACGTGCCGCTTTGGATCGCCGTCGAAGACCAGCTCGGCAAGAAATACGGACTGGATCTCAAAGCCGTGTACGCCGGGCGCGCGCGGCCACAGCAGTTGTTGATGAGCGGCGAGATGCCTTTCGTCGTTGCCACCGGGACCGGTGCCCTTACTTCGCACGTTCTTGGGGTAAAGGATCAGGTCATTGTCTTAACGTTTGCCAATAGGGTGCCAGGGGTCATCGTTGCCAAGCCCGAGATCAAAAGCGGCGAAGATTTAAAAGGCAAAGTGATCGGCACGGGCAGGCCTGGCGCGCTGGCCGATACAATGGTGCGCTACGTTCTGCAAAGTAAGCTGAATCTCATGCCGGACCGTGACGTGAAGCTGCTACCGTTAGGTGAACCCGCCATCGCATTGCAGGCGCTGGAACGGGGGGTGGTCGATGCGGCGTCGTTTTCGGGGCCGCAGGTTTTGATGGCGAAGCAAAAGGGTTTCCGTGAGTTAATCAACTACGAAAAGCTCGGGATCATATACCCCTACAACACAGTTACGACTCTAAGGCCGACAGTGAGCAAAAAGCCCGAGGTGCTGGAGAAGGTTTTGAAAACCATGATCGAAGGAATTGCTATTTTCAAGACTAACAAGGAGAAGAGCATAGCGGTTTGGCGCAAATATCTGCGTGGCGCGAGCGACGATATTTTGGAGGAAGCCTATCAATCGACTCTGGCCGAATTGGAGCGGGTGCCGATCCCCTCGCTGCAGGTTATCCAAAGTGGTTTGGACATCCTTGCGCTCCAATATCCCCAAGCCAAGCAAACGGATCCGAATTTGATCATCGATCCGACCTTCGTCAAACGCATCGACCAGAGTGGTTTTATCGACGCGCTTTATAGGAAATAGAAACGAAGCGATAGAAGCGAAGTTAATTCGGGGAGAACAGCGATGCCGAAATTATCAGATCCTTGGAACCACCACGATTGGAGCTCACGAGACTACGTTTCCCAATGGGCAGAAGGCCAAGATCAAAGAGAGGTCGATCGCCAGAAAATATTCCGTTTGATGGCGAAAACATTGCCCTATGACCAAGAGGACTCCATTACTATCTTAGATGTAGGGGCGGGATATGGGGCGTTGGCCCAGTTTCTCCTCAAGTATTTTTCTAACGCCACTGCCATATGTCAAGATGGATCGGATGAGATGGCCAAACTGGGCCGTAAGCGCATGAAAGACCTAAAGGGGCGCGTCAAGTATGTCCTCTGTGATTTTAGTAAGCCGGGTTGGAGTCGGAAGATCAAAGGGCCTTTTGAGGCGGTGGTATCTTCGATCGCGATCCATAATGTCCGCTCTTCGGACATCATTCGGGCGATCTACGGCGAGACTTTTTCATTGGTAAAACCCGGCGGTTGTTTCCTGAATTTCGATCGCATGACTCCGTCGCTGAAGGATCAGATAAAATGGTTGAGGGAAGCCGGGTTTGAGAATGTGAAATCCTTTTGGGACGGCGGTAGAAGAGCGCTCGTGGGTGGATTTAAGAAGAAATAGTCAAACAATCTTTCCATAAGGAGCAAATCGGCTTGAGTTGAATGTTCTATGACCTGCATCAGTTAGCGCGATTGCAGGATCGTGACCTGCGTGGCATGATGCCGCAACTTTTACCGCACGCGACATGCCGCAGAACAACAAGTCGAGTCGTTCTCCCTTCCGTCATCGAGACTTTCGCATTTTCTGGACGGTCTCGTTTTTTTCCAGCATCGGCACCCAATTCACCACGGTCGCGATGGCGTGGCAAATTTACGAATTGACCAATTCACCCTTTCAAATCGGTCTGCTTGGATTGGCCCGCGCGCTGCCGCAGATTGTTCTATTGCTATTCGCCGGACTCCTGGCCGACGCCGTGAACCGCCGCAAACTCATGATATGCACGCAGACGGGACTATTCTGGATCTCGGCGACGCTGGCTCTGCTCACCTACTCAGGCATAGCATCGGCGCAATTGCTTTACATCGCGACGATGTTGCTCGCGCTGTTCAGCTCATTGGAGCAACCTTCGCGCCAATCCCTTATTCCCAACCTGGTGCCGCGGCAGGATCTGGCGCAAGCGCTAGTGCTCCAGGGCACCCAGCGCTATGTGCCGATGATCGTCGGGCCGTCTCTAGCCGGCATTGTATTGGCCTTTTTCGGTCCGGCCGCTTGTTACACGATCGACGCCCTGTCATGGATCGCGATGCTGCTGGCGTTGCTTCTCTTAAGAACCAAGATATCCGAGGGCGGCGGCATGCGGACGGTTTCTCTCCGGTCCCTTAAAGAAGGGATCGGTTTTGTGTGGGGACATGGGATCATCCTGCCACTGATGCTGTTGGATTTCGGGGCGACTTTCTTCGGCAACGTGCGCGGGCTATTGCCAATATACGCGCGCGATATTTTATTGGTCGGTCCCACAGGGCTCGGGATGCTCTATTCCGCCAGAGCCGTGGGCTCGGTTTCCGCGGCGGCAGTCATGAGTCTTCGCGGCCCGATGAAGCGCAGCGGCCTGTGGGTATTTATCGGTGTCGGTATTTACGGGCTTGCGACGGCGTTATTCGCCTATTCCGGCATGTTCTGGTTTTCCGTGTTGATGCTCACTTTGACCGGCGTCGGAGATACGCTCAGCTCGATTCTTCGCGGCACCATCAACCAGTTGCAGACTCCGGACGCATTGCGCGGCCGGATGTCCTCCATCAACGGCATTTTTACCATGAGCGGCCCGCAGCTAGGCCAATTCGAAATCGGCATCATCGCCGCCTGGCTCGGCAGCGAAATGGCCGCGCTGACCGGAGGGCTGGCGTGCTTGACCATGCTTGCCACCGTCGCCGCTATTTTCCCCAAGGTAGGTCGTTTCCGAATTCAGGGTGAGTTCGCTCCCAAGTGATTCAACAGGCGGTGCCTGTCAGTCGATGTTAGAACGCAAGCGTATCAACCGGTATTTGACGCCTTCGCTAGCTCTGCCTGACGCTCCAGAACCTTTTGTTCAAGTGATCACGACAAGCGAGATTGGTTGACGATGGCGCACTGAGTAAGCTAGAAAAAGCAGGGCGGCTCTAAAAAGAGAATTGGACAGACTAGTTCCCACACAACGCTTCAGAAAGCCGCTCTGTTCGATCTCGTTCAAAAGAGATGCCGGAGCGGTTGAAGGAAGAAGAGCGGCGCAGGGTATCAGCGAAATGAGATAACGCTCCAGAGCACGAAAGAAAACGGGATGGACTATGCTGAAACTAAAATTCGTTAGCGCTAGGAATCCGCGTCTCGCTCCGTTGCTGGACGGGACCGTCAAACCGGAAAACATAGAGCTCGACATCGTTCTCAGCCCACCCGGCGAGCTTTTTTATCACAATCTTCTCCACGATGATTTTGACGTGTCGGAGATGTCGATGTCGGAGTGTCTGATCGTCAGGGAAAGAAACGAGACCGGGAAATGGAAATGGAGCGGGTTGCCGGTATTTCTATCCAAGGCTTTTCTGTGGTTCAACTTGATGGTGAATACTGGCTCAGGGATCCAGCGAGGCGAGGATTTCAAGGGCAAACGGGTGGCGATACCGGATTTTCCTATGACCGCGGCCCTGTGGATGAGGATTATGTTCAAGGAGCTCTTTGGCGTGCGGCCGCAAGACATTCACTGGTACGTGGGGCGGGGGAAAAGCAAGAGCCATGGCGGCATCGTGGGACTCTACCGCGAACCGCTGCCAGGAATTTCGCTCCAATGGCTCACCGAAGATCAAACGATGGATGTCATGCTCGATAAGGGTGAATTGGATGCCGCCTTCGGTATCGTGCCCCGCTCGGGTCACGAACCATCGCCATTTGAAAAGGTCGACCGCTACGGTGGAACGCGGATAGAGGGGAACCCCAGGCTGCGTAAATTCTTTCCAGACGGCGGGCGCAACATCACGACTGAGTATTATCGAAAGTCCGGTTTTTTGCCGTCCAATCACATCATCGTGGTGCAGCAAAGAATATTGGAGGAGCATCCCTGGGTGGCGCTGGAGTTGTACAAAGCCTTCCAGCGGTCAAAAGAAATCGCCTACGCGCGGGCGAAAGCGATGCTGGGTACGTACTTGCTTTTCGAGGCCGATGATTACAAGCGACAGGCTGAATGTTTTGGCGAGGATCCCTACCCGTTGGGAATTAAGCAGAATCAAAAAATGCTGGAGGTTCTGTTTCGGAGTTCCTACGAAGAGAGGCTAACGAAAAAACAGGCTCGGATTGAGGACGTGTTCTATAAGACTACCTTACAAACTTAGTTTGAAAGGAACGAATGAAGTTAACCGATGATCATTTTGAATAACGAAGAAATCAGCACTGTGCTGTCGATGGATAATTGCCTGCGATTTCTCGAAAGGGCTTACCTGGAACAGGCCGAGGGAACCGCCGTCAATCGTCCTCGCAGCGATATGTATCTACCTGCCACGACCAGTGGCGGGGTCTATTGTTTCAAATCCATGGAGGGTGCCCTTACTCAGGAGAAGGTTGTGGCTTTGCGCCTTAACTCCGACGTCATCCGGTGGGAAGAAAAGGGTGGGCGGATCATCAAAGATAAAATACCGGCGGCGCCAGGCAATAAGTGGGTCGGTCTCATTCTGTTATTCTCCGCCGAAAGCGGCGAACCTCTGGCAATCTTTCCTGATGGCTTTATTCAAGGACTTCGAGTCGCAGCGAGCAGCGCGCTCGCGGCCCGATTCCTGGCGCGAGAGGATGCGGCCGTTCTCGGGATACTTGGTTCCGGTTGGCAGGCGCGGGCTCATGCGAAGGCGATGTGTGCGGTCCGCGCCATCAAGAGAATACTGGTGCACAGCCCCACGAAGACCAATCGAGAGAATTTCGCCGCCGAGGTAGAACAAACACTCGGTACTCCCGTGGAGGCGGTTGTCTCCGGGGAATTAGTTGCCGATCGCGCGGACATTCTGGTGGCAGCGACCAACTCGGTGTCTCGCGTGGTGCCACCCGAGTGGCTAAAGCCAGGCATGCATGTTACCTGCGTGAAGATTACGGAACTAGGAGAAGAGACACTCAGGAAAGCCGATCGTCTGGTCATTCATGCGCGGAAATTCGCCCCGGAGAATTACATCGCCGGCTATGGAGACGAGAAAATCGAATGTCATGACCCGATTGATCTATTGACGGAAGGCTCAAAGGGATCGAACGTCACTCCGAAACAGCCCTTCTGGCTCGAGGCTCCGGAATTGAAAGATGTGCTATCCGGTAAGGCTCCCGGCCGGCAATCGGCGAAAGAGATCACCTGCTTCAACAACAATATCGGACTTCAGGGAAAGGTCGAGCGGCGAGGTCGTGGCACGACTCCACCGTAGGTGCCGCCGCCGACCGAATCCGCTCATGTGGACGAGTTGCGACGCTTTTCTTGCACTCGACACGGCCGTTTCGCCCACGTCCGGGGCCAGCCCCCGGACACGGCCACGGAGAACACGCGTCAGCCGCTGCGGACACGTCCGGGGCTGGCCCCGGACGTGTCGTGTCCGGGCCCGTCCTACGGAGGAGTCGTCGGCTCAGGAGCGGCGGTAGCCGGAGCGGGCGGCGAGGCGCGCGACGAGGCTCGGGACGAGCACCTGCGCGATCGCGAAGACGCGGTACCAGCGCGGGACGAAGACTCGCGCCGGTCCCTCTCGAGCACCCGCAGGATGTGGCTCGCGACCGCTCCGGCCCGACGACGGCGCGGCGGAAGAACGGCGCTCGAGAGCACGGCGCGCTGCGGAAAGCCCTCGGTCTCGACGAAGCCGGGGCAGATCGTGTGCACGGAGATGCCGCGTGCCGAGCAGCGCCGCGAGCGAGCGCGAGAAGGCGAGCTGCGCGTGCTTCGAGGCCGCGTACGGGCCGGCGGGCGCCAACGCGACGGTGCCCGCGACCGAGACGATGTTGACGACGTGCGAGGGCCGGCCGCCTCGAGACCCGGCAGGAACGCGCGCGGCGCACCAGACGCGCGCCGAGGTAGTTCGTCCGCATGACGGCCTCGATCCGCTCCGGCTCGAGCGTGAGGAAGTCGCCGCGCCCGGGCATGCCGGCGTTGTAGACGAGCAGGTCGATCCGCGGGTGCCGCTCGAGCACGCGAGCGGCGATGCGCTCCACCGCCTCGCGGTCGCCGACGTCGCAGAGCTCGAACTCGCCGCCGAGCTCCTCCGCCAGCGGCTCGCAGGCGCTCCTCGCCGGCGCGCGACGAGGACGCAGTGCCAGCCGCTCGCGCGCGAGCGCGCGCGCCATCGCCTCGCCGATCCCGCTCGACGCACCCGTGACGACCGCTACGCGGCACCGGCGTCGCCCGTCTAGCGGCAGACGCGGACGGCGCGCCGGCGCTGTCGACCTTCCGGCCCTTGCGCGTCGGTGACGATCGCGCGCAGCGTGTGCCTGCCCCTTGCCGTGCCGTCCAGTTCCGCCACGCGGCCGTGTAGAGGCCGCCGCGCGCCCGCGTGACCGTGGCGATCCGCCGCTTGCCGTCGAGGAACCGCACCGAGCGGACCGCGGCCGTCGAGCTCGGCCAGGCACGGCCAGCGGCGCCGTCGTGCGCACGCACTGCGCGCAGCTCCGGGACGAGCCAGGTCACGGCCGGCCCTTGCGACCGCCTGAGCGCTGCCGGCGGCGGAAGTCGGTGTTCGGCAGCAGCTCGTCGCCGACGGAGTCGACGTTCTTCGCCTCCTGGTAGTCGGCGGCGCGAGGCGACGAGCGGGCGCGTTGCCCGCCGGCAGCGCCGGCGCCTGCGGCGGGAGCGCGAAGATGGCGATTCCCGCGGCGGGATCGTAGGCCGACGCGCCGATCAGCAGCTGCCGGTAGGCGATCACGAGCGAGTAGCGGATCGACGCCCGGCGCCGGCTCGGTCGAGCACGCGCAGCGCGATCGTCGGCCGTCCGGCCGCGACGCGCGCGCGTGATCAGGCCGAGCAGCGGCGGCATACACGTCGTTCACCCACGCGCGCAGGACGTACTGGCCGCCCAGCGAGCGCCGCCGGTGAACGGATCGCGGCCCGAGTCGACCGAGACGTAGTACGTCTTCGTGCGCGGGAAGACGGCGCCGGCCGCGCCGATGTCGAGCGGTAGTCGATCGTGAAGGTTGTTGACGTTCACCGGCGTCCCCGCGTAGCCCTGGACGTCGTTCTCGTCGCGGCGAGCCGAGCAGCCACGGATCCACGAGCGAGCCCGGCGAGCGAGACGATGACCGCGGCGCCGAAGTTCACGACCGGCTCGTCGATGTGGATCAGGTAGTGCTGCTCCACGCCGTCCTCGTTCACCGGCGGTGCCGGTGTAGCTCGCGGCCGGGCCGAACGGCCGCGGCCGGATAGCGGTAGACGTCGCGCGCGACGCGCCGCGTCGCGTGTCGCCGGTCTGGAGGAACTGCAGCTGGCTGACGCGGCGACCGAGGCGAGCGCCGGGCCGCGTGACGAGGAGCGCGTACGGGATCTTGCGCACGACGTCGCCGCGGCGGAGCAGGAGGAAGCCGTAGGCCTCGCCCGTCGTGCGCCGTGGCCGACGCGCGCGCCGTCACCGGCACGCGGACGTCTCCGCCGGGCGGGATCGCGACCGTGCCGGGCACTTCGATGCGGACGCCTGCGGGCTGACCACTGCGCGCGCACCTCGACGCTCCAGGTGCCCGCGCCGCCGCCCGCGTCCGAACGAGCCGAGCAGCAGCGAGGCCGGGCGTCGCCGCGGCTGACGTTCAGGTCGCCGAAGGAGAGCGAGACCGGATCGGTGAAGAGCTGCGGGTCGTTCGCGGCCGACACGTCCGATGAGGCCGCTGCCCGCGAGCAGCACGGGCGCCTCGACTGCGTGCTCGAGGTGTCGGCCCAGGCCGCGCCGGCGGTCGAGATGAGTGCCGACTTGACCTGCCGCGGCGACCAGCCCGGGTGGCGCTGGAGCAGGAGCGCCGCCGCGCCCGCGACGTGCGGCGCCGCCATGCTCGTGCCGTCGAAGACGGCGAACGGCCCGCCGGCGATCGCGAGCGTCGAGGAGAGGATCTGCGCCGCCGGGCGCTGCGACGTCGGGCTTGAGCTGGTGCCCGAAGGCCGTCAGCCCGCCCGAGGAGAAGCTCGTGACGACGCCGCTCCGGCCCGTGACGAGCTCCTCGGGCTGGCGGCCGACGCGGATCGGGGCGTCGGCCCGCCGCTCGCCGTCCAGGTACGCGCGGAGCTGCTGCGCCGTCGAGGTCGGAGACCATCCCGCCCGGCACCTCGAGCTCGACGGGGATCCCGTTCGCCTCGCCCGAGCGGTTGTCGACGTACACGATCCCGATCCCGCCGGCGGCCTTGACGCGCGTCGCCTTCGAGCGCGAACGTGCAGTCGCCGCGCGAGACGAGCGCGATCGCGCCGGCAGCGAGCCGGCCGGAAGCGGCGAGCGTCCGCCGCTCGGTGTTCCCGGGCGGGCCGCAGAGCTTGCGCGTGACGGGGTGCCGTCGACGCCGACGACCGTGCCGACGTCGACGAGCGCCTGGTCGCTGTTGCCCCACGCGACGGGTGCACGCGTACCGCCCGCGCCGACGAAGGGCACGCGGGTCAGTGCGGCCGGGGCGTCTGCGCCACGAGGCGCAGCGCCGGCGCGAACACGTGCGTGTTGGACAGCGGCCGCCACCGAGATCGCGTCCGGCGCCGTCCCGGGCGAGCCGGCGGAGCCGAGCCCGTACTCGTCGCGGTCGTTCCCGGCGGAGATGACCGGCACGACGCCGGCCGCCGAGACGTTCGCGCACCGCCTCCACGAGCGCGTCGCTCTGCGGGTCGGTCTGCGGGCCGCCGCCCGAGAAGTTGATCACGTCCATGCCGTCGGCGACCGCCGCCTCGAACGCGGCGACGATCTCGGGTGTGTTGCCGACGTGGCCGACTCGGCGTGGGCACGTTGAAGACGCGGTAGTTGCCGATCTGCGCGCGCGGCGCGACGCCGCGCCAGCCCGGTCGTGACCGGATGATCGGCGCCCGCCGGTGCGGTCGTGCCCGCGTTGCCCGGCCGCGATCCCGGCGACGTGCGTGCCGTGGAACGACGCCCGCGGGTCGAGCGCCAGCCGGCCGCGCTCGTCCGCGCCGGGCACCGGCGAAGGACCGCGCGACGATCACCTTCGGCGTCGTCCACTTGGCGCCGCCCTTCGGGAAGCCCTGGGGGTACTCGAAGCCGGCGGGCGTGAAGAACGGGTTCGCCGGATCGATGCCGTCGTCGACGATCGCGATCTTCGTCCCCTCGCCGCCGCCGCCGCCGGCCGCGGCGAACTCGCCGGCGCCGATCAGCGCCGGGGCTGCGGTTCATGGCGAGCGTGTAGCGCAGGCTCGGGTAGACCTTGCGCGCGAACGGGAGCTTGACGGCGGTCGCCAGCTTCTTCGCCGGCAGCTCCACCGCGATCCCGTTCAGGAGCAGCGTGAAGTTCCGCGTCACCTCGGCCGACGGGATCGCCCGCTTCAGCGTGCGGCCTCGCGCCCTGGCCTGCGCGGCGCGAAGCTGCGCGACGTAGGCGCGCGAGCTGCTGCTGGAGGTGTCGAGCCGGCGCGAGGCGCTGCGCGCACGTGAAGCTGCGCGAGTGCGGCGGCGAGCGGGGGCTGCGCCAGCGTGACGATCACCGCACGCGGCCCTTGCGGTGCGCCGGCGGCACGGTGATCGTGCCGGCGCGGACGCGCGGCACCTCGAACTCGCCGCCGCGGCGCTCGATCGGCTTCGAGCGCGGCAGCAGCGGACGTCGCGGTCAGGAGCGCCGCGCAGAGTGCAACGAGTGCCAGGAGGCGGCGCACGCCCGGAGAGTAGCCAACGACCCCGGCGTCGCTATCCCTCGGTTCGATAGACCGTAGACTCGCCCGCGTGAATGCGGTTCGAGGGCAAGCGCGGGCTGTTCCTGGGGGTCGCGAACAAGCGCTCGATCGCGTGGGCGATCGCGAAGCGGCTCGCCGACGAGGGCGCCCAGCTCGCGTTCACGTTCCAGGGCGAGCGGATCGAGAGCAACGTGCGCGAGCTCGCCGCGTCGGTCGGCTCGCCGCTCGTCACCTCCTGTGACGTGCGCTCCGACGAGGACGTCGAGCGCGTCTTCGCCGAGGTGGGCGAGGCGTTCGGCCGGCGGGCTCGACGTGCTCGTCCACTCGGTCGCCTTCGCGGCCGCCGAGGACCTCGAGGGCCGGTTCACCGACACGCCGCGCGACCGCTTCTGGCTGGCCGTCGACGTCAGCGCCTACTCGCTCGTCGCGACGCGCCCGCGCCGCCGAGCCGCTGATGGCGAAGCGCGGCGGCGGCTCGATCCTGACGATGACCTACCTCGGCGGCGAGCGCGCGGTGCCGCACTACAACGTGATGGGCGTCGCCAAGGCCACGCTCGACGCCTCCGTCAAGTACCTCGCCTGGGACCTGGGCGAGCACTCGATCCGGGTCAACGCCGTCTCGGCCGGCCCGGTGCGCACGCTCGCGGCGCGCTCGATCGCCGGCTTCACGGAGATGGAGCGGATGTTCGAGGAGCGCGCGCCGCTGCACCGCCACATCGACGCCGACGACGTCGCCGCCGCCTCTGCGTACCTGCTCTCGGACGACGCGCAGAACGTCACCGGGACGACGCTCTACGTCGACGCCGGGTACCACTCCATGGGCATGTAGCGGGCGGAGTAGCTACTCGACGCGCCGGTAGAGCGTGATCTCGCCGTCGCGAGCGGCCTCGCGGTAGCCGCGCCGCTGCAGCCCGTCGAGCGCGCGGCCGAGGCACCCCGGCCTGTGGTGGTAGAGGCCGCGGTGGACGATGACCGCCTCGGCGTCGACCGCGACCGGGCGGCCGCAGTCGAACGGCTTCAGCTCGCGCAGCGCGCCGTCGACGCGACGAGGGGCCACGGTCGAATAGCCGCCGTAGCGGGGCCCCGGGGCGTCGATCGCGTAGTACTGGTACACGCTCCCTTCCTGTCGGTCGGGCAGGAAGATCGGCAGCTCGAGCACGGGCGCGTCGTTCGGCCGAGCCGCGTAGGCGCGGTTGTCCGGATCCGCCGCGGTCGGGTGGAAGAGCTCGACCCCGGCACGGAGGTCGACCGCCACGAGGGCGAGCACGGCTAGCGCGGCGGCACGCGGCAGCCGGGCGAGTGCGAAGGCGACGAGCCCGGCCACGCACAGCGATGCGATCGGGAGGAAGCGCTCCGGGACGCGTGTGTCGCGCAGGCCGGGGAGGTTTCGCCAGAGCTGCTCGTAGAGCGGCAGGTTCGCACCGAGCGCGAGCAGCGCCGGCACGAGCGCGCCGAGCCCGAGTGCGACGGCGAGCCGGGGCCGGTCGCGGCCGAGCACCACCAGCCCGGCGACGGCGAGCAGGGGTGTCAGCCAGCCGAGGAAGGTGAAGCTCTCCAGCCCGTGGCGCGCTTCCCGTGCGACGAAGTCCGCGAGCTCCGCCGAGTAGCCCTCGACCTGGGCGAACGAGCGGCCGCCCGCGCCGAGCGAGCCGCGGATCGAGACGAGGTAGACGAGCAGCCCGGCGGCGCAACCGGCGACCGCGCCGGCAACGGCGGCGCCGCGCTGGCCGCGCAGCAGCGCGTAGAGCACGAAGAACGGGATCGCGCCGAGCGCGAGGTGCACCTGCCCTGAGAGCGGGATCGAAGCGAGTGTGGCCACGGCGAGGAGAGGCAGCCGCCGCTCGAGCCCCCACAGCGCGAGCGGCAGCAGCAGCGAGACCGGCGCCAGCAGATGCCCCGCCGAGAGCTGCGCCACGCGGTAGGGGGCGAGTGCGAAGACGAGGCCGCCGGCGAGGGCGGCAGGCGTCGGTACGTCGAGCTCACGTAGCCAGAGGAAGGTCGCAACGCCCGCGCCCGCATAGGTCAGGAGCAGGAACACGTTCCAGGCGCCGACCGTCCCGAGCAGCGCCTGCAAGGGCCAGAACACGACCGCGAACGGCCAGCCGGCGAAGCTGACGCGCTCCTCGGCCTCCGGAGCGAAGCTGTACGGATCGACCCAGGGTGGCTCGCCGTGCTCCAGCTGGTGACCCGGCAGCCACAGGACGTAGGCCGACTGGAGGTGGTCGCCCGGAGCCGCCTGGCCGTGACCGGGCCTCCCCTCCGCGAGGAAGCTGTCGTCCGCCTCGCGCAGCGCGGGCCAGGTCGACACGGCGCCTGCGCCGAGATAGAGCGCTACGACGAGGAGCGCAACGCCTGCGCGGCTGCGACCAGCTCGTCGAAGTCCGGCAGCTCCGAATCCCCGTAGCGCCACGATCCGCGGACCGTACCGTCCTCGCCGAGCAGGAAGGCCGAGCGCTCGGGCACGCCGTTCATCCAGCGGTAGGTGCGGGCCGCTGCGAACCGCTTCGCGAGCGAGCCGTTCCAGTCCGAGAGGAGTGGGACCTCGACGCCGAGCGCCTCCTTCCACGCGCGGTGCGACCAGTGCGAGTCGCGCGACACGGCGAAGGCCCGGACTCCGGCCGCGGTCAGCTCGCGCTCTCTGTCACGCAGGAGCTGCAGTTCCTGCGTTCAGGTGGGCGACCAGTCGAAGAGGTAGAAGAGGAGCAGGATCGGGCCGTCGATGAGCAGCTCCTCGAGCTCGACCGGCTCGCCGTTCTCCCGCCAGAGCATGGCGCGAGCCTACTCCGAGAGGCCCAGGACGGCCTCGGCGTGGCGACGGGCAGCGGCCGGTGAGAGCGGCCCGGGTGGCAGCTCGACGACGAACGCCGTCTGGCCGAAGCCGTTCTGCCAGCGTGTCGCAGCGCCGCGCGGCCACTCGAGCGAGCGGTACGGCTCGCGCGCGAGCCGCGCGTAACGGCGGGCGGCGGCGCGGCTGCGACCCCAGGCGCGGACCACCGCCTGCGGCTGGTGGAACCAGAGCGTCACGTCCGGCCTGAGCCGCCCGATCAGCGTCCGGGCGATCCGGGACTCGCGCTGCGAGAACGTGTCGAAGTCGCGGTTCAGGTCGACGCCACGGGCGTTGCCGCGCGTTCGGCGCGCGAGCCCGTCGGGGTTCAGGTTCCCGAGCACCCAGAGGTCGGCCGCCGCCTCGCGCCCGACGCGGGCCAGGAGCCCCGTGACGGCCATTCCCGCGCATTCGTTCCCGTGGATGCACCCCACCACGAGGACGCGGTGCGGGCTGTCCGGGTCGCCCGCGCGCACGACCTCGATCGGCCTGCCCTCCCAGGAGCGGCCCAGTCGCCGAGTGTCGGGTGGCGCGGCAGCCGCGGACGAGCCGGCGGCGGTGGCAGCGAGCAGCAGGCTCAGCGCGCGCAGCACCAGCCTTCGATGTGCGGGAACGAGCCGTCGAACTGGGCGGAGACGTTCGAGACCGCGGCGATGCGCGGCGTCCTCCCGTCTCGCACGAACACCCACTGGTCCGCATCGTGCCAGGCGACGAGCAGCCAGCGGCCGTTCGGCGACCACGCGAGGCCGTCGAACGTGCCCGCTCCGGAGAAGAGCTCGCGCCCGGTGTCGACCATGGACACGCGGCTCAGGCCGGTGCGCAGCCGCTCGACGACCGCGAAGGAAGCGCTCCGAGGCTTCGCGGCGACGGCGACTCCGGTGCCTTCGAGCCGGGTCACGCCGGTGTCGCCGAGCACGACCTCGAGCACGCCCTGCCCCAGGGAGGCGAGCGAGGTCCCGTCGTGCGACCAGGCGAGGGCGACGGGGTTCCGGGTTCGGTTCTGCGACTGGAAGACCGGGCGGCGCCGGTCGACGTCGACGAGGCGGACGCGTCCGTTTGCGGTGACATAGGCGACCACATGGCCGGCGCCCGGGCGCCAGGCCGGCGCGACGGGAGCCACGTCTCGTGCGATCTCGGCATCGCCGGTCCCGTCGCCCGCGACGACGCGCAGCGAGCGGCCACTGAGGTACGCAATGCGGGTGTCCGTTCGCGTTCCGCCCCAGCGCGGCAGCCGCACGTCAGGCCGCGAGAGCTTCCACCGGACGTCGCCGTCGGGCTCCAGCGCGGCCAGCTCGTCCGCCCGCGCGGCGACGACGAAGTTCGCGAACGGTGACCAGGACGCCTCCTGTACGGCCCGAGCAGGCGTCGCGAGCCGTCCGGTTGAACGACCCAGGGCCGGCGTCGGTCGAGACCAGCAGTTGGCCCTCGGCCGGCAGCGAGAAGAGCGCCGGCTGTGCACCTTCGACGCCGATCGCCTCGCGGAGCGAGTCCACGACGGAGCGGCCCGGCGGGCTGACGACGGCGGCGACGATCGCCGCGGCCGCGACGAGCACGACGAGCGCGGGCCGGCCACGGCGCGCCGGCTGCGCGGGCTCGCGCTCCTCGAACGCGCGTCCGGACGACCTCCCAGGAGCGTGCGCGCGCCTCGTGCTCGTCCGGGATCTCCACCCGCTCGAGCCGCGCTTCACACCTGCTCCTTCAGCGCGTCGAGCCCGCGGCGCAGGCGCGAGTTGACCGTGCCGCGCGGCAGGCCGAGCTCTCTTGCGATCTCGCCGGGCGTGTAGCCGAGCAGTGGCGGAGCACGATCACCGCGCGCTGGTCGGGTGGCAGTGCCGCCAGTGCGGCGAGCAGCGTGCCGTCGAGCGGCTCCGCCTCGGGCGGAGCGGCATGGGCCTCGCCGAGCTCCGCCTCGCGCGCGCAGCGGCCGCGCCCGCGCCCAGTCGATCGCGCGATTGACGACGATCCGGTGCAGCCAAGGCCCGAACGGCCGTCGGCGGTCGAAACGGTCGAGCGCGCGCACCGCCGCGAGGAAGCTCTCCTGGGCGATGTCCTCGGCCGCTGCCGCGTCGTGCACGACGAGGTAGGCGGCCGGAAGCGCGCGGCCAGTGCGCGCGGAAGAGCGCCTCGAGGTCGGAGACCGATCCCCGCTGCGCGCCGCGCACCCAGCGCGCTCGTCGCGGCCGCGCCCATGCACCGACTCTACGAGCGGCCGCGTCCGGAGAGGTCCCTCACGTCCCGATGACGAAGCACGCGTCGTGCGAGGAGCGGGCGACGTCGCGGTGCAGCCGCACCTGTCCGCGCTCGCTCAGCATGCAGATCGTCCCACGTGGAGAGCGACGGCGTGAGGATCACGCCCCAGCCCTGCTGGACGTTGTAGGAGCCGGCCGGGACGCGGGTCGTTCGCAGCAGCCGGCCGTCGAGCCGGTGGACGCGCAGGAGCCGTCGTCACCGCTCGTCACGTAGGCGCGGTCGCTGAGGAAGGTCACGTGCTGCGGCGGCGCGTCGCCGTCGAGCGTCTTCAGCAGCCGGCCGCTGCGCGCGTCGAAGATCCCCAGCTGCTCGCGGTCGCCGGAGGTCAGCCACACGCGCCTGCCGCCCGGCGTGAAGCCGACGTCGTGGGCGTTGAAGGGGGGTCGAAACCTCCCGAGCAGGCCGCGGGTGCGCCGCGCGGGAGGTGTCCAGAACCCGACGGTCGGGGAGACGTTGCCGAGCGCAGCCCAGAGCCGACGGCCGGAACGGTCGAGCGAGAGGTGCCGCACGGGGCCGCCGACCTTCGTCCGGCCGACGACGCGCCGCGCGCGTAGGTCGACCACGGCGATCTCGGCGCGGGCGGAGTCGCTGACGTACGCGTGCGCGGCCGGCGACGGCCGCGTAGCGTGGCGCCCCGAGCTCTCCTTCGATCTCGTGCACGCGAACTGCGAGTCGACAGCGTCAGCCGGCCGAGCGCGTGTGGGCGACGAGCGCGCCGGTCACGCCGATCGACTCGATGCTGCGCGGCTCCGAGGGCGTCTGCAGGCGGCGGTGGACGCGACCGTTGGAGAGGTCGACCGCGACGACGCTCGACTCGAGGTCGGCGGTGACGAGTGCGAGCGGCGTTCCGCCGAGCCCACGGGCAAGCGCCTCCGGCACGGCGCCCTCGAGCAGCGGCCCGACGACGAGCGGCGCCGCCGCAGCGACGAGGAAGCGCCTGCGATCCATGCCAGGAATACGCACGGCGGGGAACGAGAGGTCCAAGCCGACGCCGCACAGACGTGGCCGATCCGTGCATGTCCGGGGCCAGCCCCCGGACAGGGCTCGATCAGGCCGTCTTGTCGCGGCCGGACACGGCCGGGGGCTGGCCCCGGACTCGTCCCACGAGGACATGCCGGAGCTGGCCCCGGTCGGCCGTAGGCCTGGAATGCGGCGCTAGGTCGTCTCGGCCGGCACGGTCTCGGTCGCCTTCGCGATCTCCTCGACGACCTCGACGATGTCGCGGTTCGCGTTGAAGACGCGCAGCTGGCGGTCGGCGCCGTTGCCGCGGGAGAGGATCTCGCCGATGCCCTCCAGCTCCCGCTCGGAGCCGAGCTCGCGTGCGTGCGGCTCGATCCGCTTCAGCGTCTTGCGGATCAGCTGTGCGACTGGAACGCGGTTGCGCGCGCCCGACTCGAGGTCCATGACGGGCGCCTCCAGCCCGTAGCGCGCGGCCAGCCACTTGTTCTCGGTGGTCAGGATGCGGTGGTAGGAGGGAATCTCCTCGCCGCGCTCGTGCTGCTCGCAGAGCATCTTCACGAGCGCCTGGCAGTAGGCCGCGAGCGACGTCGCATCCTCCACGCGGGTGACCGCGTCGCAGATCCGGATCTCGACGGTGCCGAGCCTCGGGTGCAGGCGGATGTCCCACCAGATGTGCGTGTAGTCGGCGATGCAGCCCGTGCGCTCGAGCTGGCCGACGACCTCCGCGTAGTCGGAGTAGTCGCGGAAGCGCGGCGGCGGCCCGGAGCGCGGGAAGGCCGCGAACACCATCTGCCGGCTGGAGGAGAGCCCCGTCGGCTCGCCGCGCCAGAAGGGCGAGCTGGCCGAGAGCGCGAGCAGCGGCCCGAGCTGGGGGAGCAACCCGTTCACGACCTGGATCGCCTTCTCCGGATCGTCGATCGCGACGTGGATGTGCATGCCGAAGATCAGCTCGCGCCGGGCGATGTACTGGAGCTGGTCGACGAGGTTGCGGTAGCGGTCGCGCGCCGTGATCCGCTGCCGCTCGAAGAGGCTGAACGGGTGCGTGCCGGCCGAGCCGACGCGCAGCCCTTTCTCGCGCCCCACCTGGGTCACGTACGCGCGCAGCTTCAAGAGCTCCGTCTGGACGTCGGCCGGCGTGCGGCAGACCGGCGTCGCGATCTCGAGCACCGACTGCATCAGCTCGGCGTTGATCCGCGGCTCGAGCTCGTGCCCCGAGATCGCCTGCAGCACGGTGTCGATGTGCTGCACGAGGTCGAAAGTCTCGCCGTCGAGGAGCATGTATTCCTCCTCGACTCCGAGCGTGTACGGATCCGAGCGCGCCGAAGGCGTGGTCGAGCACGCTGCCGCCGTAGTCGGCGCCCTTGCCGGTGATCGACGTGGGATAGATCTGCTTCACGAGTTGCCTAGTATCGCGGCCCGTGGACGCAGTTCGCCAAATCGAGTCGTGGCCCTCGGAGCACGCTGCGGCCGGGGTCGCAGGCCTTGACGGCGTCCTCGCCGTCGCAGGCGACACGTCACGGGAGTTCGCCTGGGCGTCGGTGACGAAGCTCCTCGTCGCCTACGCGGCGCTCGTCGCGGCCGAGGAGGGCTCCATCGAGCTGGACGACCCGGCCGGGCCGGACGGCTCGACGCTGCGGCACCTGCTCGCGCACGCCTCCGGCCTCGGCCCCGACGGCGACGTCCTCTCCGCGCCGGAGCGGACGCGGATCTACTCCAACGCGGGGATCAACCTGCTGGCGCAGGAGATCGAGGAACGCACCGCGATCGCGTTCGCCGACTACCTCGCCGAAGCCGTGCTACGCCCGCTCGAGCTCGGCGCCGCGCTGCGTGGCGCGCCGGCCGAGGGCATGGTCGGGACGTTGGACGACCTGCTTGCCTTCGGCCGCGAGCTGCTCGAACCGCGGCTGATCTCCCGCGAAACGCTCGACGAGGCGACGTCGGTGCAGTTCCCCGGGCTGAAGGGCGTCCTGCCAGGCTTCGGGAGGATGGAGCCGAACGACTGGGGACTCGGCTTCGAGTTGCGCGACGGGAAGAGCCCGCACTGGACCGGCACGCGCAACGATCCCGGCACGTTCGGCCATTTCGGCTCCAAGCCGGGCAGCGCGACCTTCATCTGGGTCGACCGCGCCGCAGGGCTCGCGTGCGCCGGGCTCGCCGACGTCGACTTTCGGCCCGTGGGCGAAGGACGCCTGGCCGGCGCTCTCCGACGCAGTGCTCAGCGCAGGAAGTCGACCAGGAGGCGGTTGAGCTCGTCCGGGCGCTCGAGGCTCGGCAGGTGACCCGCGCCGTCGATTCGCTCGAGCCGGGCGCCCGGGATCTCCAGAGCAAGGTGCGCGCCCATCGCGAGGATGTCGCTGACGTCCTCGGCCCCGACGACGACAAGCGTCGGCGCGGCGATCTCCGCGAGTCGCTCGGCTGCGGACGGCTGGGGCCACGTCGCGCGCGCCAGCTCCTCCATCGGCAGCTGCTGCTCGTACGAGCGGAGCGTCATCGCCTCCGTCAGCTCACGCACCGACGGCTCGGCGTCAGGCCCGAGCCACATCTGTGCCTGTTGCGCGGCCGCTCCCGCGAGGTCACCTCGCTCGATCAGCGCTTCCTCCTCGGCGAAGTCGGCCTGGGTCGCCTCCGACCAGTCCCAGCTGCCCAGACCGGGGCCGATCAGCACCAGGCGGTCGACGAGCTCCGGCCGGTGGAACGCGACCTCGAGCGCGACCCTGCCGCCGAACGAGCAGCCGACGACGGCTGCAGGCCCGCTCAGGTGCGCCGTCGCGACGTCCACGTACGAGACCTCGCCCGGCTCGAGCGCTGCGTCGCCGTAGCCGGGCAGGTCGGGCGCGATGACCCGATGGCCGGCCGCCTCGAGAGCCTCGACCTGCGGCGCCCACATCCGGCTGTCGGCGATGCCCGCGTGCAGGAGCAGGGCGTCCACTAGTCGTCCTCGGCGAAGAGCGGTCGCACGAGCTCGTCGAAGGTCGCCTTGTCGCAGCTCGCGACGAGCGCGGGCGTGACCGCCCGCACGGAGGCGGTCCGCGGGATGTCCATCGCGAGCGCCACCTCGCCGAAGTAGTCGCCCGGCCGCAGCACGCGCCGACGGCCGAAGCCCTCCTGCGATACGGCGAGCATGCCGGAGAGCAGGACGTAGAAGCGATCGCCGGGCTCGCCCTGCGCGACGACGCCCGCGCCGGATGGGATCTCCTCCCGCGCCATGCGACCGGCCAGCTTGTTCAGCTGCTCGCCGGGGAGCCCGGCCAGAAGCCCGATCCGGGAGAGCTCGTGCACGGTCGCCGGGACATGCCTCACGGCTCCTCCTCGTCGCCGTCCGCGTCCGTCGGGAGCTCGGGGTCGGCGCTGTTGGGGCCGCGCATCTCCTCTTCCTGCTCGATGCGCTCAGGCCCCTGTTCCTGCTCGTCCTCGGTTGCTCGTGGGTTGTCGGGCACGGCGCGCAGTATCGCGTACGCCTCGCAGGTCACGCCGGCGGGTTCGGCACGAGGACCCGGAGCGCTCCGGGGTCGATCCGGAACTCGGCCGGCGAGCCGAGCCGCGCCGGCTCGCCGTCGATCGCCGCCCGCAGCGACGGGCGCGATGTCTCGATCGTCAGGCTCGTGCAGCTCCGGTCGGCCCACTCGACCCGGCGGAAGCCCTGCGGGACGTAGACGTGCAGCAGGCCTTCGTCCATCCGCTCTCGCTCGCCGATCGAGAAGAGGTCGAGCTTGTACGCGTTGCACGCGACGAGGACGACGCGGGCGGCCACGGGCTCGCCGTCGAGCACGAACTGCTCCGTGCCGCGATGCTCGCGCGCCACGAGCAGCAGCGCCCGGAGCCGGGCGAGCACGTTGCGGCGCCGGCGGTGGCGCTCGCGGCGGTGCACGAGCAGTGCGTAGAGGCCGAGGGAGACGTTGTTCAGGAAGAGCCGCTCGTCGACCCAGCCCACGTCGATGCGCCGTTCGACCCCGTCGAAGGCGGCCAGCGCCCCGATCGGGTCGTCGCGGTCGAGGCCGAGGTCCCGCGCGAAATGGTTGCGCGTCCCGAAGGGGATGCAGACGAACGGGAGGTCGCGCTCGAGGGCCACCGTCGCGACCGCGGCGAGCGACCCGTCCCCGCCGGCCATGCCCAGGACGTCGGCGTCCGCCGACCGCGCGAGCTGCTCCAGGTCGTCGCCCTCGCCGAGGAAGTGCACCTGGATGCCGCGAGCGTGCGCCGCGTCGCGGAGCTCGTCGGCCGTCGGCGAGGCCGGGCCGGAGCGGGGATTGACGATCAGGAAGCCGGTCATGATGGGGCGGAGCGGCCCTCAAGATGGGCCGTTCGGCCCATGTACCCAGGGCACCAGATCCCGATCATTCGCGACATGAACGATCGCGGCTTCCACTACATCGAGGACGACCTGGCGGAGAGCTGGGTCGAGGACTGGGCCGGCGTCGGCGTTCGGGAGCTGGAGGCGCTGCTCGCGAAGCACGCGGCGTTCCTCGGCTATCTCGAGTCGATCGAAGCGGAGTAGCTCCCGCCGCGTTTGCGGCTCCTCACCGGGCGGAATCCAGCCTCCAGACACACGGGAGGCGAGATGAAGCTCGACTATCTGCTGCGAGGCCTGCCCGGCCATCCGGTGCATCCGCCGCTGACCGACGCCACGATCGGGATCTACACCTTCGCGACGATCGCGGCCCTGCTGTCTGCGCTCGGGATCGCTGAGGACGCGGCGGCGAATGGCTGGGCGCTGGGACTCGTGATCGGGCTCGTCGTGTCGGCCCCGACCGCCGTGACCGGGCTCCTGGAGTGGCTCGAGCTCCCGGGCGGGACGCCGCTGAAGCGGACGGCGACGTCACATCTGATCGCGATGGTCGCGGCGACGGTGTGCTTCCTGATCGCGGCTCTCGTCGGCTACTCAGACGGCATGGACGGCGTCGTCGGCTCGGGCGCGCTGATCCTGACGCTGCTCGCTTACGGCCTGATGGCGGCAGGCGGCTGGCTCGGCGGCACGATCGTGTTCGTGCACGGGATGCGGGTGCTCAACCTGGTCGAGGAACCGGCGCACCGGGCGGTGTCACCGGTCCCTCACCCAGAGAAGGAAGAGGCAGAGCGCGAGTAGCTGCTACTCGGAGAGACCCAGCGAGCGCTCGAGCGCGCTCTTGGGCTGGGCGCCCAGGGCGGCCGCCGCGGGCTCGCCGTCGCGGAAGAGGATCATGGTCGGGATCGAGGCGATCCCGTAGCGCTCGGCCAGGCCGCGCTCCTCGTCGATGTTGACCTTCACGAGCTTCAGCTCGTCGCCGCGCTCCTCGATGATCCGGTCGAGCACCGGGGCGACCGCGTGACACGGGCCACACCACTCCGCCCAGAAGTCGACGATCACGGCCTTGTCGCTCTTGGTGACCTCCTGCTCGAAGGTCGCCTCGGTTACTGCAGTTGCCATTCTGAAAAATCCTTTCGCTGAAGTAGGGCGGGGATACCCGCGCTCACCTATTGAAAACGACCGGGGCGGACGGACTGTTCCCCGGCGGGCGGCCCCTAGAATCGAATGACGATGTTCGTGCCGCTGCCAGGGAAGCCGGATCACCCCGCGCTCGAGCTCGAGATCCTCGAGCTGTGGGAGCGCGAGCGCACGTTCGAACGCCTGCGCGGGCAGAACCGCGGCGGCCCGAAGTTCAGCTTCGTCGACGGGCCGGTGACGGCGAACCGGATGGTGCTCGGAGTCCACACCGCCTGGGGACGGACGTTGAAGGACGTCTTCCAGCGCTACAAGGCGCTGCAGGGCCACGAGCTCCGGTACCAGAACGGGTTCGACTGCCAGGGGCTCTGGATCGAGGTCGGCGTCGAACGGCAGCTCGGGCTCAACTCCAAGCGTGAGATCGAGGAGTTCGGCCTGGCCGAGTTCGCCCGGCGCTGCCGGGAGGTCGTCGTCCAGTCCTCACAGGCGTTGACCGAGGGCTCGGTCCGCCTCGGGCAGTGGATGGACTGGGGCAAGGACTACTTCACCTTCAGCGACACGAACATCGAGTACATCTGGCGCTTCCTGCGGCTCGTGCACGAGCGCGGCTGGCTCTACCTCGGTCACCGCTCGACCGAGTGGTGCCCACGCTGCGGCACCTCGATCTCCGCGCACGAGCTGGTCGGCAGCTACGTCGACCGCGCCGATCCGTCGCTCTTCGTCCGCCTCCCGCTGCTCGACCGCCCGGGCGAGGCGCTCGTGATCTGGACGACGACCCCGTGGACGTTGCCGGCGAACGTCGCCGCCGCCGTCAAGCCGGACGCGGAGTACGGCCGGCGCGAGAACGGGGAGTGGGTCGCGGTCGGGCGCTACCCCGACGAGACGCTCACGGAGCGCAGACTCGGCGAGGAGCTCGTCGGCTGGCGCTACGAGGGGCCGTTCGACGAGCTCGAGCCGGCTGCGGGAGTCGACCACCGCGTGATCCCATGGGAGGACGTCACGCTCGACGACGGGACGGGGATCGTCCACATCGCCCCGGGCTGCGGCTCCGAGGACTTCGAGCTCTCCCGCGTCCACGATCTGCCGGTGCTGACGCCGGTCGACGAGGCCGGCCGCTTCTACGACGAGTACGGCTGGCTGCACGGCCTCTCGACCGTCGAGGCGGCGGGGCAGATCATCGGCTACCTCGAGGAGCGCAGCCGCCTCGTCGAGGCCGGCCTGCACGAGCACCGCTATCCCGAGTGCTGGCGCTGCCACACGCCGCTCATCTTCCGCATCTCCGACGACTGGTTCATCGCCGTCGACGAGCTGCGGCAGCGGCTGCTGGACGCGAACGCCGAGGTCGAGTGGACGCCCGCGTACATGGGCAAGCGGATGGACGACTGGCTCGTCAACATGGGCGACTGGAACATCTCGCGGCGCCGCTACTACGGGCTCCCGCTGCCGTTCTACCCGTGCTCCTGCGGCCATCTGAACGTGATCGGCTCGAAGGCCGAGCTGCAGGAGCGAGCACTCGCGGGCCTCGACCAGCTCGAGGAGCTGCGCCGGCCCTGGATCGACGAGGTGCCGATCACGTGTGAGAGCTGCGGCGAGGAGGTGCGTCGGATCCCCGAGGTGGGCGACGTCTGGCTGGACGCGGGAATCGTCCCCTTCTCGACCCTCGGCTGGCAGAACGAGGAGTACGTCCCCGAGGGCTACGCGACGGGCGCTGCCAAGGGACTGACGACCGCCGACCTCCCCGACCACGCCTACTGGGAGGAGTGGTTCCCGGCCGACTGGGTCTCGGAGATGCGCGAGCAGATCCGGCTCTGGTTCTACTCGCAGCACTTCATGTCGGTCGTGCTGACCGGGCGAGCGCCGTACAGGCGGGTGCTCGGCTACGAGAAGATGCTCGACGAGACCGGCCGCGAGATGCACAGCTCGTGGGGCAACACGATCGACGCTCCCGAGGCGTTCGCGCGCATGGGCGCCGACGTGATGCGCTGGCAGTTCTGCGCGCAGCCGCCCGACCGGAACCTGCTGTTCGGCTTCGGGCCCGCGCGGGAGATCCAGCGGAGGCTGCTGACCCTCTGGAACTCGGTCGGGGGCTTCTTCGTCCCCTACGCCAACATCGAGGGGTTCGAGCCCCGCTACGCAGAGCTCGCGGCCGGCCCCGGCGGCGAGCTGGCCCCGCTCGACCGCTGGCTCGTCGCCCGCACGGCGCGGCTCGTGGAGGAGGCGACGGCGGGCTACGAGGCGTATCTCAGCGTCGACGTGACTCGGGCGTTCGACGAGTTCCTCGAGGACCTCTCGAACTGGTACATCCGCCGGTCGCGCCGCCGCTTCTGGGACGGCGATGCGGCGGCGCTCTCGACGCTCTGGTTCTCGATCGTGCAGTCGCTCCGCGTCGTCGCCCCCGTGCTGCCGTTCCTCACCGACCATCTCTGGCAGACCCTCGTCCGAGGGTCCGAAGGAGCACCGGACTCGGTCCATCTGGCCGGGTGGCCGGAGCCCGTCGGCGCGGACGAGGCGCTGCTTGCCGAGGTGGCCGAGGTGCGCGGCGTCGTCCGGCTCGGCCATCAGGCACGCGCCACCTCGCAGCTGAAGCTGCGCCAGCCGCTGCGCCGGCTCGTCGTCGACGGCTCCCCGCTCGCCGAGGCCCACGCCGACGAGATCCGCGACGAGCTCCGGGTGCGCTCGATCGAGTTCGGGCCGGTGGAGGCGACCGAGCTGCGCGTGAAGCCGCATCTGCCTGCGCTCGGGCCGAAGCTCGGCAAGGAGCTCGGCGCCGTGCGCGCCGCGCTCGCAGCCGGTGCGTTCGAGGAGCTGCCCGGCGGCGGCTTCAGGGTGGCCGGGCACGAGCTCGGCCCGGACGAGGTGCTCGTCGAGCGCTCGGGGAAGGAGGGCTGGGCGGTCGCCTCCGAGGACGGCGTCACCGTGGCCCTCGAGACGACGATCGACGCCGAGCTCGAGCTCGAGGGGCGCGTGTACGACCTCATCCACCGGCTGAACTCGCTCCGCAAGGAGCAGGGCCTCGCGCTGACCGACCGGATCGCGGTCACGCTGCCCGACGCGGACTCCGACCTGCTCGCGCACGCCGAGTGGATCAAGGCGGAGGTGCTGGCCGTCTCGCTCGAGACCGACGGCGTCGCGACGCCGCAGATCGTGAAGGTCTGACCACGCCGGGCTTGCGCGACACTAGATCGGGCCGCCGGGCCGCGAAAGCGGCCCCCTTCAGGGGTCTTCGCGCGGAGCGGGATCCGCTCCAGCGGATTCCGCTCCCTGCGCAGCTAGGACTGCGCAGCTAGGACTGCGACTCGGCGAGCGCGAGCTCGCGGCGCAGCTCGACGGGGAGCCGGAAGGTCACGTCTTCGTCCATCATCCGGAACGGCTCGATCCGCTCCACCCCGCGGGCCTGGAACCAGTCGCAGACGCCGGTGACGAGCTTCTCCGGGGCGGAGGCACCCGACGTCACGCCGACCGTCTCGACCCCTTCGACCCAGGCCTCGTCGATCTCCGTCGCGTCGTCGATCAGGTACGCCGCCACGCCGCCGGCGCGCGCCACGTCCACGAGCCGGTTCGAGTTGGACGAGTTGCGTGACCCGATCACGAGCAGGAGGTCGACCTCGGTCAGCAGCTCCTTGACCGCCCACTGCCGGTTGGAGGTCGCGTAGCAGATGTCCTCCTTCTTCGGCGCGTAGATCTCGGGGAAGCGGCGCCTCAGGACGGAGATGATCTCCGACGTCTCGTCCACCGACAGGGTGGTCTGCGTGATGTAGGCGAGCTTCGTCTCGGGGTCCAGGGCGAGCGCCTCCGCCTCGGCCACGTCCTGCACGAGCACCGTCGCCTCAGGTGCCTCACCCATCGTGCCCACGACCTCCTCGTGCCCCGCGTGCCCGATCAGGACCACGGTGTAGCCCGCGGCGGCGTAGCGCCGGGCTTGCACGTGCACCTTCGTCACGAGTGGGCACGTCGCGTCGATCACGTTGTGCGCCCGCTGCGCGGAGACGTCGTGCACCGACGGCGCGACGCCGTGCGCCGAGAAGACGATCGTCGCCCCTTCGGGTGCCTCGTCCTCGGAGTCGACGAAGATCGCGCCCCGCTCCTCGAGGTCCCGCACGACGTGCAGGTTGTGGACGATCTGCTTGCGGACGTAGACCGGCGGGCCGTAGTGCTCGAGCGCGAGCTCCACCGTCTCGACGGCGCGCTCGACACCGGCGCAGTAGCCGCGGGGCGAGGCGAGCAGGACGCGTTGCACCATCGCGGTCATCGTAGCCAGGCGGAAACGAGAGAGGGCCCCGTCGCATCGGGGGGGTCGTTGCGACGAAGCCCTCTCAGTGCTCACCGCGGCGCCACTGCCCGTACCGGGCCAGCCGCAGTTCGCATCGCCCAGTGCGAGCCACGCTAGTGCGTCGCGCGCAGCGTGCCAATGGGCCGGACGGCCCATCTTTCAAAGCGGCATCCGCCTCTCTATGATCGGATGTGGCTGGTGGACGCAGAAACGCAGGCGGTGCTGTTCAACGCGGTGCCCTTGCTGGTGCTGGCGGCGCTGCACCTAGCGGCCGGGGCCGCGCTTGCGCCTGCCCTCCTCGGAACCGCAGGGCGCCGGCTCACGCTGCGACGCGCACTCGAGCCGGGCAACGCGACCGCGCTCGTCTTTCCCTGCGTCGGCCTCGCGGCCGCGATCCTGGGCGTCGCCACGCTCATCGACCGGGAGCCCGTCGCGGGGCGGCTGTGGGTGTCCCTCCTCGCGATCCTCGTGGCGGCAGTCCCCGCGGTGCTCGTGCTGGCCGGTCGCGCGAGCCAGCCGACGTCCGCGGGCGTGAAGCAGCGTGCCCGGCCGTCGCACTCGACGGCAGGTCCTGACGAGCTCGGAGCGCAGCTCGCCGACGACGTCAGCGCGCACCTCGGTGTCGACCTCGTCGTGCTCGTGCTCGCGGCCGAGGACCATCGCTCCGCCCGCGTCGCCGCCGCGCGCGAGCGCGGGCGTGACGTCGAGTGGTTGCGGTCGATGCGGCTCGACCTCGAAGCTGAGCCGACAGGGGTCGCAGCCGTGCTGCGAAACCCCGTTCCGTTCACCGTCTTCGACGCCCCGGCGTCGTCGTCGATCTCGAAGCGCCTGGCCCAGCGTGCCGGTGCGCAGAGCTGCGCCTTCGTCCCGGTGAACGCCGGCTCGAAGACGATCGGCGTCCTCGTCGCTGCGGCGCGCACGCCGCGGGCCTTCACCAATGAGGAGCTCGCGCAGATGCAGCTGCTCGCGGACGGGGCAGGCGTCGCGCTCACCCGCGCCGCCGACGACAGCGCCGGCCGTGGGCGGCTGGAGCGCGGCTTCTATCGCATCGCGTCCGTGCTCAGCGAGCCGCTGTCGGCGGAGGCGACGCTCGATGCAGTGGCGCAGGCGGCCAGCGAGTCCCTCGGTAGCGATTCGGCGGCGGTGCTGCGCGACGCGGGCGGGACCCTGGAGCTGGCGGCGGCCTTCGAGCTCCCCGACGCATTGCGTGCGTTTCTCGAATCGGCCGGTGCCGACGAGCTCGCCGCGGCCGCGCGCGCAGGGAAGCTGCTCGCGTCCCGCGACCTCGGCGGAGATACGCGCTTCGGCGCGGGACTGCTGGAGGCTGCGACGAGAGCCGGGTGCAGCTCGCTGCTCGCCGTCCCGCTGAAGCAGCCCCGGACCGATGCGGGCGGGCTGGTGCTCGTCTTCTTCGACGAGGAGCACGCGTTCACCGACGAGCAGCTCGAGCTCGCCGGCCACGTCGCAGGCGCGGCGCGCGTCGCGCTCGAGCGCAGTGACCTGTACGAGCTCGAGCGGCGTTCCCGCGCCCTCGCACAGCACCTGGCGAGCTCGGGCCGCGAGCTCGCAGGCGAGCTCGATCCCGAGAACGTGCTCGACCGCGTCGCCGGGTTGGCCTCGTCGTTGCTCGCGGGCGCGGGCGCGTGCGTCTGGATGCTGGAGGGCGACGAGCTCGTCGTCCACGCCGCCTGCGGGACCGGCGCGAGCGGCGCGCTCGAGCTGCGGGTCCCGTCGACCGCCTGGTTGCTCGGCGACATCGTCCAGTCGCGCTCGGCGAGGACGATCGCAAACGCCGAGACGGAACCGCGTGCCTCCGAGACCGACCCGATGATCGCCGCTGGTCACGTCGCCTCGATCGGCGTGCCGCTGATCGGCCCGGACGGCAGCGTTCGCGGCGTGCTCAGCGTCTACGACCGCAGGCCGCGCGAGTGGCGTGAGGAGGAGGCCGACGCGCTGCACGCCCTGGCCTCGGCCGCCGCCGCAGCGCGCGACAACGCCGAGCAGTACCAGAGCGTCTGGCACGAGCAGCAGCGCAGCGAGGCGATCCTCGAGAACGTGGCCGACGGCATCGTCGCCGTCGACCGCGACGGGCGGGTCGTGCTCTGGAACCCTGCCGCCGAGCACATCACCGGCGTTCCCGGGAGCGAAGCGCTCGGGAGGACACCGCTGCAGGTACTGGGCCGCTCGTTCGAGGCGGACGAGGGCGCACTCGAAGGGGTCGGCCGCCTGGTCGCGATCCGGCGTGGCGCCGACGAGGCCTGGCTCTCGCTCAGCGAGGCGGTGATGACCGATCCGGCCGGCGCCGTCGCAGGGCGCATCTACGCGTTCCGCGACATCTCGGGCGAACGCGCCGTGGAGCAGATGAAGTCCGACTTCGTCTCGACGGTCTCGCATGAGCTGAGGACGCCGCTGACCTCGATCTACGGCTTCGCCGAGACGCTCCTGCGTCAGGATGTGCTCTTCGGAGAGGAGGAGCGCGACACGTTCCTGCGCTACATCGCGTCCGAGTCGGAGCGCCTGACGGCGATCGTCGACCGGCTCCTGTCGGTGGCGCAGCTCGACACCGGTGCGATGAGCGTGCAGATCGCGGAGACGGACGTGAGCGCCGTCGTCTCCGAGGTCGTGCACGAGCTCCAGCTCTCGCTCGGCGACAACGGACACCGCTTCGTCCTCTCACTCCCCGAGGAGCGCCTGGCGGCCGAGGCCGACCGCGACAAGCTCGGTCAGGTCCTCGCGCACCTGCTCGACAACGCCGTGCGCTACTCGCCCGCAGGCGGCACGGTCACCGTGGGGGCGCGACGCGCCGAGGGAGCGGTGGAGGTGCGCGTCGAGGACGAGGGAATCGGCATCCCGCGGGCCGAGCACGAGCGGATCTTCCGCAAGTTCTACCGCGGCGAGGCCTCCGCGCGAACCATCGGCGCGGGTGCCGCCGGGCTCGGCCTCTTCCTCGCCCAGGGGCTGGTGACGGCCATGGGCGGGAGGATCCGGGTCGACTCCGACGAGGGTCGCGGCGCGACATTCGTCGTCGAGCTGCCCGCCGTGGGGGACTGAGACCCGCGGCAACGGGGTATACGCGGCCACTAGGGTCAACTTTCAGAGATGGACGTGCGCGTGACGAGGGTGTTGGTCATCGACGACGAGGCGCCGATTCGCCTGCTCTGCCGGGTCAATCTCGAGGCGGAGGGAATGACGGTGCTCGAGGCCAGCGACGGTCCCAGCGGGCTCGCAAAGGCTCGGGAGGAGCTGCCCGACATCGTCCTGCTCGACGTGATGATGCCCGGGCTCGACGGCTGGGGAGTGGCCGAGCACATGCTCGAGGGCGAGCAGACCCAGCGGATCCCGATCATCTTCCTGACGGCGCGGGCGGAGTTCCGAGACCGGGCGCGCGGCCTCGACATCGGCGGCGTCGACTACATCACGAAGCCGTTCAACCCCGTCGAGCTGGCGCCGCTCGTGCGCGGGCTGCTCGAGCGGCTGGAGCGGGGCGAGCGCGACGAGCTCCGCCACGAGAAGCTGACCGAGCTCCGCTCGCTCATGGTCGACAGCTGAGTATCTAGGCCTAGCGCGTTCCTGGTGCGTGGCTGAGCGTGCCCGGCCGGAGGGGATAGGCCGTGAGGCCAGACCCGGAGAGCCGCGTGCGCTCAGACGCGCGAGGCCGGCGGAGGCGGACTCCGTCCGCCGGGAGCCGGCCGGCCAGGGGCGCGCTAGGAGCCGGCGAAGTCTGCGGTGACGACAGTCGCGCCCGAGTAGCCGGAGAAGCGGCCGACCAGCGCGCCGATCCCGATCCGGCGGAAGCCCGGCCGGAGCAGGTTCGCTCGGTGTCCGGGGCTCGACATCCAGGCTCGCACGATCGACTTGGCGGCCGCGTAGCCGCCGGTGCCCCAGGCGAGGTTCTCGCCGAAGCGCGGCCCGCGGGCGCCGGAGTTCGCCATGCGCTCCCCGAAGTTCCCGTGGGTCAGGACGCCGTTGCGGAGCAGGGTCGCCGAGTAGCCGCGCGCGACGCGCATCAGCTTCGTGTCCACCTTGAGGGGCCGCAGATCGTGTGCGTTCCGCACGCCGTTGACGGCGGCGAGGATCGAAGCCTCGCGTGGCGACGGCTGTGCTGCCGTCGCGGGGGCCGTCAGGAGCAGCGCACAGGCCGCCACCAGCAGGCCCAGCTGAATCCGTCTTGCAAGCAAGTGCGGCAGGGTACCGGAGATCCGGAGCTTGTCAACGGGCGGTCTGCGCGAGCACGATCCCGACCAGCACGATGCCGCCGCCGGCCAGCTGCAGGGCTCCGAAGGACTCGCCGAGCCACGCGTACGCGACGAGCCCCGCCGCGACGGGCTCGAGCATGGCGATGATCGCGACGCGAGTCGCAGAGATGTGCCGCAGGGCCGCCGTGACGAGCAGGAAGGTGACCATCGTGCCGACAACGACCACGAACAGCATCAGCAGCCAGACCGGCACCGACCAGTCGGCGAGCCGACCGAGCAGCGAGACGTCGTCGTCGAGTCGTCCGGCCGGGAAGTGCCAGAAGGGTTGGACGATCACCCAGAAGAGGGCGGCGAAGCCGAAGCCGTAGCAGAGGAGCGAGGCCGGATCGCGCTCGCCCACCGCGTGCTCCGCCATCAGCACGTAGACGCAGTACGCAACTGCCGCACAGAGCGCAGCGGCGACGCCGACACCGTCGAGTGAGATGCCACTCCACACCTCCACGACGAGGGAGAGGCCGACGAGGGCGAGCGCGAGCGCGACCCAGATCCGCCGCCGCACCGGCTGGCGCAGCACCGTCCACGCCCAGAGCGCGATCAGGATCGGTGCGAGGTACTCGATCAGGAGCGCGATCCCGATCGGCAGCCGGTGGATCGACACGAAGTAGAGCCACTGCACCATTGCGACGCCGGCCACCCCGAAGACCGCGAGGTACACGAGCTCTCGCGGGCGCACGCGCAGGCTCGGCCGGTTCAGCAGGGCGAGGGCGAGCGCGAAACCGGCGAAGGCGCCGACCGCGCGCACCTGGGTCAGCTCGATCGAGCTGACCCCCGAGGAGAGGACGACCTTCGAGACCGTGCCGTTGAGGGCGAACAGGAGTGCCGCCGCCGTGACCATGACGTAGCCGACGAGCGGCCGCCGGTCCCGGCCGGGCTCGCCGGGGATGTAGGCGACGTCGGCCACGAGGCCGCGACGCTACTAGGTCACCGGGTTCGGCTCTACACTCACTGTCGACGGGACGTGGCGCAGCCTGGTAGCGCGCTCGCTTTGGGAGCGAGAAGTCGCCGGTTCGAATCCGGCCGTCCCGATGCTGGCTGGCGCAGATCGGGCATCCGCGGGAGCGGATGCCCGATCGCGCGAAGACCCTGAAGGAGGCCGCTTCGCGGCCTCGACTTGCCGACTGGCGAGCCTGGAGAGCCCTAGGCGGGGCTAGAGGATGACGGTGATCGTGAAGGTCTGTGGCGCGCTCGTGTCGCTGCCGCCGTTGGCGGTGCCGCCGTTGTCGACGATTCGGACGGTGACCGTCGCGGATCCGAGCGCGAGCAGGGCGGCGTTATAGGTGAGCGTGCCGTTGGGAGCGATGGCCGGCTGGACGTCGAAGAGCCCCGGGTTGTCGTTACTGACCGTGAAGCTGACGCTCTGCGAGGCCTCGTTCGCCGGGCCGCGGCTGATGCCGGTGGCCCAGCCCGGGATGGTCGCCCCCGCGCCGAGCAGCGAGACCTGATCCCCTCCGGCGGTGAAGGTGGGCGCGTCGTTGACGGGGGCGATCGTGATCGTGAACGAGGCCGGGCCGCTCGTGTCGCTGCCCCCGTCGGTACTGCCGCCGTCGTCGAAGGCTCGGACGGTGACCGTCGCCGCACCGTTGGCGTTCGCGGCCGGCGTGTAGGTCAGCGTCCCGTCGGGGGCTACGGCCGGCTGGACGGCGAAGAGGGTGGGGTCGTCGACGCTGACGTCGAAGCCGACGTTCTGCGTCGCCTCGCCGGCGGGACCGGGCGTGATGCCGGTCGCCCAGCCTGCGACCGACTGTCCGCCGGCGTCCTCGAGCGCACCCTGGTCGGTTCCGGCGGTGAAGCCGGGGGCGTCGTTGACGGGAGCGATCGTGATCGTGAAGACCGCCGGGGGGCTGGTGTCGCTGCCGCCGCCGTCGTCGCGGGCGGTGGTCGTCACCGTCGCGACACCGCTGGCGTGGGCGGCCGGGGTGTAGGTGAGCGTCCCGTCGGGGGCGACGGCCGGCTGGACGGCGAAGAGGGTGGGGTCGTCGACGCTGACGTCGAAGCCGACGTTCTGCGTCGCCTCGCCGGCGGGACCGGGCGTGATGCCGGTCGCCCAGCCTGCGACTGACTGCCCGCCGGCGTCCTCGAGCGCACCCTGGTCGGTCCCGGCGGTGAAGCCGGGGGCGTCGTTGACAGGAGCGATCGTGATCGTGAACGCGACCGGGCTGCCCGTGTCGGCGCCGCCGCCGGCCGTGCCGCCGTCGTCGCGGGCGGTGACGGTGACCGTTGCGACGCCGTTCGCGTCCGCGGCCGGCGTGTACGTGAGCTTCCCGTCGGCGCCCAGGGCGGGCTGGACGGCGAAGAGCGCCGGGGTGTCGGCGCTGACGGTGAAGCTGACGCTCTGCGCGGCCTCGCCGGCCGGACCCGGAGTGATGCCGGTCGCCCAGCCTGCGAGCGACTGCGCGCCCGCATCCTCGAGCACAGCCTGGTTCGACCCGGCCGTGAAGCTCGGCGCCTGGTTGACCGGCGGAGGCGAGAGAGGAGTCGGAGCCGGGGAAATCGGCGGAGCCGGAGTGGACGGAGGCGGCTCGGGCGGGGCCGAGGGCGCCGGGGCCGGTCGGCCGGGCGCAGGTGGTGCGGGCGGCGCCGGTGCAGGCCGCGGGGCCGGCGCTGCGGGCGCGGGCTCAGGTGCGGCCGGAGCGGGAGCCGTCTCCGCAGGCGTCTGCGCTGCAGGGGCCGGCGGCGGCGGCAGGACCGCCGGGGTCGGGCCAGGTGTCGGCGCCGCGGTCGGCTTGGTCGTCTGCGGCCGGGCGGGGTGCCGGACGGGTGCCGGCGCGAGGGAGGCGGATCGCCCACCCCCGTCCGCTGCTGGTGCCGCGGGCGTGCGGTCGGAGACGGCGGCCGGCGGAGCGGCCGTGGCCGGCAGCGCCGCCGCCTGCGCCGGCTCGTACGGGCCGGCGAGGCCGGTCGCCGCTGCGCTCGCGATCGCCGCGACACCGCCGAGAGAGGCGCCGATCGAGGGCGTCAGCGGCAGGCGGGCGAGGACGGGGGCGTGCGAGAGCCACGAGAGCGGGCCCATCACGAGCCGCATCTTGCCGAGGGAGATGTTCACGAATGCGCGCACGAGGCGCGGGTCGAACTGCGTCCCGGAGCAGCGTGCGATCTCCTCCCGGGCCGCGGCGGCGCCGCCGGCCGCCTTGTACGAGCGTGCCGAGGTGATCACGTCGAACACGTCCGCGATCGCGACGATGCGTCCGGCGAACGGGATCTCCTCGCCCGCGATCTCCCGCGGATAGCCCTTCCCGTCCCAGCGCTCGTGGTGGTAGCCGACCGCTTCGGTCCAGGATCCGAGCCAGTCGCGCAGGGGGGCGACGAGCGTCTCGCCGTGCAGCGGGTGCTGGCGCAGCTCTGCCCACTCCTCCTCCGTCGGCCTCCCGGGCTTGTTCAGGATCTCCGTGCTGACCTCGAGCTTCCCGATGTCGTGGAGGAGCGCTGCCCAGTTGAGCCGGTCGAGGTCGTCGCCCGCCAGGCCGAGCTCCCTGCCGAGGCTGTAGGAGTAGGCACGGACGCGCTCCGCGTGACCGCGCGTGAGCCGGTCATGGACGTCGAGAGCGCCAGCGAGCTGAAGCAGGATCTCGGCCGCCTCCTGCGCGCTCGTCGCCTCGTTCGCCTCTTTCATCAGGCGCAGCCGCTCCTCCAGGCTGTCGACCGTCCCAGAGCGCAGTGCGAGCTTGAACCTGGAGGGCGCCTCGTCCGGGAAGACGAGCGAGAGCTCGAGGAGCGCCCCGAGCGGCAACAGCCGCCGGACGAACGCGTACATGACCGCCACCACCACCGTCGCCGCGAGGCTGACCGCGAGCCACCAGAGCAGGAAGACCCAGAGCGAGCTCGTCGGCACGCCCGTGATCGCGGTGACGAGCTGCACGAAGCCGAGTGAGCCGGCGATCGGAAGCGCGTACACGAGCAGCCGCACGCCACGCGCCCGCCAGGGTCGGGCAGCCCATCGACGCCGGTCCGTCCGCTCGGGCTCGGTCATCCGCTTCCGTTATCGGCCGACGCGCTGCGGTACTTGAAGCCGAGCTACCGGCTGATCTGGACGATCCGGGCGCGCCAGGAGCCGCGCGGCGCTTCGATCTCGACCTCGTCACCGGTCTTGGCGCCGAGAAGCGCGCGACCGAGCGGCGATTCGGGCGAGACGCCGCCGACGCTCGAGATCTCCACCTGCATCCGCTCGCCGCGCTCGTCCTCGATCTCCACCTTCGAGCCGACCGCAACCGTGCCGCTCGCCGCCGCGGCGTCCTCGTCGATGACGACCGCGCTCTCGATCCGGTCGCGCAGGATCGCGATGCGACGCTCCAGCAGTCCCTGCTCGTTCTTCGCAGCGTGGTACTCGAAGTTCTCGGAGAGGTCGCCGAAGCTGCGCGCGGTCGCGATCGCCTCGACCATCTCCGCTCGCTTCGGACCCTCGAGCTCTGCCAGCTCCGCCTGGAGCTGCTCCTTCTGAGCCTGGGTCAGCTGTGCCGTCTTGCCGCTGGACATCCGGCCAGCGTAACGCCGCCGGCCGCCTGCCGCCGACCTCTAGGCCTCGACCGCGTCCTGCTCGCGGAAGAAGCGCGCGAAGTAGAGGGCGAACGCGGCGAAGAAGACGAGCGCCTCCTCGACCGACATCGTCACGCCCGCGATCTGCTGGTCGAGGAGCGGGTCGAGCCCCCACAGCTCCTGCGGCGCGTCGAGATAGAACTCGTAGACCGGCTCGGGGATCAGCGCGAGCAGCAGCCCGATCGGGCTCGCCAGCGCAAACGCGGCGAACAGATACATCGCCTTGAACCCGGCCGAGTGGCGGCCGTGCACGACCGGCCACCACAGCAGGACGCCGGTGACGAAGTAGCTCGCGTGCTCGAGGTGGAGCAGCGTGTGCGGGTTGCGCAGCGCCGAGTCGTAGACCCACGGGAGGTGCCAGGCCATGTAGTTGACGACCCAGAGCAGGAGCGCGGGGATCGGCGGCACGCGTGGCAGCGTCAGCGCGAGCGCCGGCGGGATCCCGAGGACGACGAGCGCAGGCGCCCACTCGGCGAGGACGACGTTCTGGAGCAGGTGCACCGAGAGGAGGTAGTGGAGCGCGATCGTCTCCACCGGCGTCACCGTCACCACGAGCACGAGCGCCATCCCGCCGAGGAAGGAGGCGATGCGCAGGGGCCCTGCCGGGTACCGGCGCAGCAGGAGGACGTATCCGACGGTCAGGGCCGGAACGACGAGGAGCGCCTCCGGGTTCCAGGACCACGAATACGGGCCAGGTGTCACGAGGCGCTAACCTAGCCTGCAGCAGCGCGCCCGTGGTGTAGTGGTAACACAAGAGCCTTCCAAGCTCTGATCACCGGTTCGAACCCGGTCGGGCGCTTGCCTAGCTGGCGCAAGATCGGAATCTGCGGAAGCAGATTCCGATCGCGCGAAGACCCCTGAAGGGGCGGCTTCGCCGCCCGGGCTCGTTCCCGGTTGTCGGGTGCTCGCGCTCCCGTTCGTTTGCGTGCTCTGCTAACCGGTAAACTTCGATCTAGTGGTTAGGGCGACGGCCAACGTCAACTACGTGGCTTCGGGCCTTCTCGTGCCGGTGCCGCTCGCCGGCGATGCGGCGCTCGAGCTCTGCAACACCTTCGCGGGCTGGGGTGAAGACGACGGTCGGGAGTACCTGCTCTCGTACGAGCACCTCGTCGTGTGGGCCCGCGAGCGCGGCTTCGTGGGAGCACGCGAGGCGACCGAGCTCGCGCGCGACGCCCGGGCGCGTTCACATGAGGCCGCGCTGGTGCTCGAGCGGGCGAAGCGCCTGCGCGCAGCGTTCTACGCCGTCGCCGGGGGCGTGGCGACCGACGAGGATTGCGCAGCAGTCGCGCGCGAGGTCGAGCTCGCGGCCTCGAGCGCGCGGCTCGAGTGGGCGTTACACGGAGCCGCCTGGATCCTGCCGGCGACGCTCGAGCTGCCGCTGCTGGCGGCGGCGCAGCGCATCGGCTCGTTCGTGCTCGACCCGATCCGCATCGGCCGCTGTCCCGGCCACCGGTGCGGGTGGCTCTTCGCGGATCTCCGCGGCCGTCGTCGCTGGTGCTCGATGGCCACCTGCGGCAACCGCGCGAAGGCTCGCCGCCACGCGGCGAAGGGGACCGGGGGCTGAGCTGCTGCGCTACGCGATCCATCGCATCGTCTGGACGATCCCGGTCGTCCTGCTCGCGATCACGCTGACGTTCTTCCTCGTCCGCTCGACGGGCGGCGACCCCTTCCGACACGGCCCGCTCGTGGGCCTGACCGCGACGGGCGGCTGGCAGAAGTACGGCGACCCGCAGCCGGAGTCGATCCGGGAGAACATGCGGCGCCGCTACGGGCTCGACCTGCCGTGGTACGAGCAGTACGGCAACTACGTCGTCGGCGTCGCCACCTTCAATCTCGGGCCGTCGCTCTCGTTCCGGTATCGCACCGTGGAGGAGATCGTCGCGAGGCAGGGGCCGGCCACGCTCCAGCTGTCCCTGCTCGCGCTCGTGTGGGGGGTCCCCGCCGGGATCGCGCTCGGAGTCGGCAGCGCGCTCGCGCGCAACTCGCGCCTGGCCCACCTGGAGCGGCTCGTCTCCTCGCTTGCGCTTGCGCTGCCCGCGTTCTTCGTCGCCACGATCCTGATCTACCTCGTCGCGGTGCGCGGCGGTCTGCTGCCGACGAGCGGGTGGGACGGCTGGCGCGCGAAGATCCTGCCCGCGCTGACCCTCGGGCTCGTGCCGATGGCGTACTGCGCCCGGCTGACGCGCGGCGCGATGGCCGAGACGCTCGCCGAGGACTACGTCCGCGCGGCGCGGGCCAAGGGTCTGACGCGCCGCAGGATCGTCGTTCAGCACGCCCTGCGCAACTCGCTCGTGCCGGTGCTGAGTGCCGCAGGGCCCCTGCTCGGAGGGATGATCACGACGCTCTTCGTCGTGGAGTACGTCTTCGCCGTGCCGGGCCTCGCCCGCCACTACGTCAGCGCGGCGACCGCGCGCGACTACCCGCTCCTGATGGGAATGACGGTCGTGTTCACGATGGCGGTGATCGTGGCGAACCTCGTCGTCGATCTCGTGCTCGCCTGGCTCGACCCGCGGGTGCGCGACCAGCGTCTTCCCGCACGCTGAGCCCCGGGAACGGCGGGGCCGACCATCCGAGGCCCTCCATATCCTCGGCGCGTGGAAGAGCGCCTCGTTCGCTTCCGACCCCGGGCCGTACTCGTCGTGCTCGGGATCATCCTCGCCGCGATCGTGATGATCGAGATCATCCAGGTCGCGCGCGGCGTGCTCGTCTGGATCTTCGTCGCGATCTTCCTGGCGGTGGCGCTGAACCCGGCGGTCGATTGGCTCCAGGAGCGCGGCGTGCAGCGCCGGGGAGCCGCCGTGGCGATCGCCTACGTCGGGGCACTTCTCGGCATCGCGGCCCTCGCCGCCCTGTTCGTGCCGATCCTCGTCGACCAGGTGAACAACTTCATCGACGAGGTGCCCGTCTATGTCGAGGACCTGACGCGCGGACGTGGGCGGCTGGGCTTCCTGGAGCGGGAGTATCAGATCACCGACCGCGTGCGCGAGGCGATCGGCGAGGGCGGAGCAGCACGCGTGCTCGGCCTGTCGGGAACGGCGCTCGCCGTCACGAAGAGCGTCCTCACGGCGATCGTCGCCGTACTCACGATCGCGTTCCTGACGCTGTTCATGCTGCTCGAGGGCCCCGCCTGGATGGAACGCCTCTACTCGCTCCTGCCGCCCGAGCAGCAGCCGCGCTGGCGCGCCGTCGGCCACGACATCTATCGCACGATCGGCGGCTACGTGACCGGGAACCTGGCGATCAGCCTGATCGCGGGCATCGTCTCGACGCTGGTGCTGCTCGGGCTCGGGGTGCCGTACGCGATCGCGCTCGGGCTGCTCGTCGCACTGCTCGATCTGATCCCGCTCGCGGGCGCGACGATCGCGGCCGTGATCGTGACGACGGTGGGTTTCCTCGACTCGACGACGTCCGGCATCGTGCTCCTGATCTTCTTCATCGTCTACCAGCAGCTCGAGAACCACGTCTTGCAGCCGGTCGTGTACGGGCGGACGGTGCAGCTCTCGCCGCTCGTCGTGCTGATCGCCGTGCTGATCGGAGCCGAGCTCGCCGGAGTGGTGGGCGCGCTCGCGGCGATCCCGGTCGCGGGGACGATCCAGGTCCTCTTCATCGACTGGCTGGAACACCGCCGCGGTCGGCCGGGCAACGCTGCCGCCGCCCCCAGCGCCGAGACCTGAGCGGCTCACCGCGCACGATGCGCCCGGGAGGATTCGAACCTCCGACCAACGGATTAGAAGTCCGTCGCTCTGTCCACTGAGCTACGGGCGCGAGGCGACAGCGTAACGCCGTGCCCAGCCGGCCTCTATCGTCCCGGGATGGCCGCGCCCACGATCGGGATCGTCAGCGCCGGCGCGATGGGGAGCGCGGTCGGCGCCGCCTACGCCGCCGGCGGCGCGAGAGCGGTCACGTCGGTCCAGGGACGCAGCGAACGGACGCGCGCGCTCGCGGCGGCGGCGGGGCTCGAGCTGCTGGCGGGGCTCGACGAGGTCGTGCGTCTCTCGGACATCGTGCTCTCGATCGTCCCGCCCGAGCAGGCGCGGGCGGTCGCGGGCGACATCGCCGCGGCCGCACGTCACGCCGACGCGGATCCGCTCGTCGCAGATCTGAACGCGGTCGCGCCGGCCACCGTGCACGCGATGTCGGCGCTCTATGCCGGCAGCGGTCTCGACCTCGTGGACGGCTCGATCTCGGGTGGGCCGCCCCGTCCCGGGGGCTCCACGCGCCTCTACCTCTCCGGGGGCCGCGCCGCCGAGCTCGCGACGCTCGGCGCTCCCGGCCTCGACGCCCGTCTCGTCGGCGATACCGTCGGCCTCGCGTCGGCCGTGAAGATGAGCACGGGCTCCGTCTACAAGGGCACCGTCGGCCTGCTCGCCCACGCGCTGCTCGCCGCGCACGCGAACGGCGTCCTGGCGCACGTCCTCGACGATCTACAGGCGTCCTTTCCGGAGCTCGTCGAGGACGCTCCTCGCTCGATCGGCCGGGCGACGACGAAGGCGGGGCGCTACGTGGGGGAGATGCGCGAGATCGCCGCGGCCCAGTCTGAGGTGGGGTTGCCGCGCGGAGCTGTTCGACGGGTTCGCCGCCGTCTACGCGGCGCTGGCCGAGACGCCCTTCGCGCGGCGGAGCCCGGAGTCGATCGGCGCCGACCTCGGGCTCGAGGAGCTGCTCGCGGCCCTCACCTCGGCAGGTGCAGGCCGAGGCGCCGTGGAAGGCTCGCGACGAGGCTCGTGACCGGCCCGGGCCGGCGGCCGGCATCGGCCGCCGCGTCCGCGGCGACGAGGGCGCGCCGGATCGCCGAGCCGCCCAGGAAGCGCAGGGGCTCGGGTGGGAACCGGCCCGGCGCCGGCTCGACGAGAGCGAGCCGCGAGACGTCGTCGCGACGGTCGAGGGCGAGCGAGGCGAGGATCCGGCCGCCCAGATAGCTCGGGCCGACGCCGTTCCCGGTGAAGCCGTAGCCGTGATGGACGCTGCCGTGCGAGCCGAAGGTCGGCAGATGGGTCGGCGAGACGTCGATCGGCCCGCCCCAGGCGTGTGTGATCCGCCTGCCTGCGAGCTGCGGGAAGAAGCGCACGAGCGCCTGTCGCGCGTGCTCGACCGCGCCGGCGTCGAGCTCGAGCACGTCCCGCCGCCGAGCGCCGTAGCCCATCCGGCCGCCGCCCCAGCCGAACGCGATGCGGCCGTCCGGCGTCGTGCGGAAGTAGTGCAGCAGCGTGCGCGCGTCCGCGAGCGCCTCGCCGCCGGTCCAGCCGAGCTCCTCGAGCACCTCCGGCACGGGCTCGGTCAGCACGAGGTGGCTCGAGGCCACCGCGAGCGCGCGGCCGAACCCGGGAAAGCCGGCGGTGGCGCTGTTCACCGCGAGGACGGTCGCGCCGGCCGAGACGCGGCCGCCGGCCGTCTCCGCGCGCTCGCCCAGGCGGAGGACGGGGGAGTGCTCGTAGATGCGGACGCCACGCTCGAGCAGCCGTCGCCGCAGGCCGAGGGCGAGTCGCGCGGGTTGCACCGTCGCGCTCGTCCGCATCGCCAACCCGCCGCGAAAGACGGGCGAGGCACAGATCTCCTGCACCTCGGCAGCCGAGAGCTCGCGGCATTCGTCGCCGAGCCCCGCCGTCGCGCAGGCGCTCGCCACCGGCTCCCAGGCGCCGTCCTGCGCCGGGGTCGTCGCCAGCTCGAGCTGGGGCGCAGGGCGATACCACGCCTCCACGTCCTCGGCCCCGCACCAGGCGCCGATCGCGGCGACGGCGTCCGCCGAGGCGCGTCCGACCTCGACCGCCCGATCGCGGCCGAACCGCTCGATGAGACCGGGCAGCTGATCCCAGAGCGAGCTGACGAAGCCCCCGTTCCGCCCGCTCGGGCCGTGTCCGCAGAGGGCAGCCTCGAGCACGACCACGTTCGCGCCGGCCTCGGCCAGGTGCCACGCGCTCCAGAGGCCGAGATAGCCGCCGCCGACGACCACCACGTCGGCGTGCAGGTCGCCCGCGAGCGGTGCGAGCGGCTCGACGCGCCCGGCCTCCTCGAGCCACCAGCCGTGCCGCGTGTGCCTCACGGGGCGATCCTACGCCCGCGTGGAGCGGTCCTCAGTCGAGGATCGAGGTGCGCGCGTTCTCGTGCGAGGCGCGCCACACCTGCAGCAGCAGGTCGAGCTCCACGCGCCGCGCGTCGCGGTTCATCGAGCCGAGCTGGGAGACCTCGACCTCGACCGGCCCGAGCCGGTCCGCGTTCAGGTGCACCCGCTCGCGCAGGAAGGCGAGCAGGCTCGGAACGAGCTCCGGGTCGTTGATCTCTATTCGCATGCCGCCGCAAGGAGGACGCCGCGTCCTCGTCCTCTCATCATGGTCCGAAATCGCCGTCCGCGCTAGAGACGTGTCCGCAACGCTCGCAGCGGCGGATCTGGACGCTCATCACGGGCTCGGTCGGCCCGAACCGGTGTCCGAGGAGGGTGCAGAGAAGGCGACGCATGACTCGTTGACCTCATCGTCGCCGCGCGGCACTTGACCAGTCCCTCGACCTGGGTTGACTGCGCCGGTTGACATGACAGGCCGGGATTCGTGCCCCGAAGGGGTGATGTGTGCGGGCCGGGAATGCCGATAGATGGGAGGTCGGATCGTCCCCTCGATCCTTCGGCGTCCGAGCCCAACCCGAACCGCCGAACTGCGGCCAGTGAACCCACCTTGTCCAACCCACCCATCTCGCCCGAGCTTGCGCTCGTCGATCCGGCCCTGCGCCGGACCGCGCCACTCGGCGGGAGGGAACGCCAGGAGGCAGATGTGATCGACAACGGCAACGCGTACTCGAACGGCAACGGCAACGGGCCGGCCACCGTCGCGGAGCTCGTCGCTCCGTCCGCGCCCGTCCTCGAGGAGGCGCCTGTGGAGGCCTCGCCCGAGACCGCTGCTCTTCCGGGCCGGCCTGCTCAGCCCCGACCAGCTCGGCGAGCTCGTGCAGGAACGTGTTGGCAGCGGACGCTCGGTCGAGGAGATCGTGATCGAGCGCGGTTGGCTCGACGCGGCCACGGTCGCGGCGGCGCTCACCCAGCAGGCGGCAGCTCCGCCCGTGCCCGCGCCCGAGCTCGAGCCTCATCCAGACCCCTTCGCGATTCCGGTCGCAGAGCCCGCGGTCGAGCCGATCGTGGCCGAGCCGTTCGCGGCTGCTGCGACGTTCGAGCTGGCGCCCGAGCCCGCGTTCCAGCCCGAGTCGCCTGCGCCCGAGCTGCACCAGCCGCTCGCGGCCGCTCCCATAGCGGCGCCCGTCTTTGAGCTGTCGGTCGAGCCGGCGCAGGCCGACCCGGCACCCGCCGTGCTCGAGCCGGTCGTGCTGGAGCCGGTCGTGCTGGAGCAGCCGCGTCGCGCCCGAGCCGATCGAGCTGGAGCAGCCGGCCGACGTGCCGCCTGCTGCCGCTCAGAACGCGGCGGTCGAGTTCCGTGTCTCGATCCGATTCCTCGGCAACGAGTGCGTCGAGATCGCCTCGCACGCGGATGCGGTCGAGGCGAAGTCGGCCGCGCAGGCGCTCGTGGCCCAGCTCTCGCAGGGCGGCGGCGACTGGCCCTTCGTCGGTGGGCGCTTCGTGCGGCCCGATGCGGTGCTCTCGGTCGACGTCGACGCGGTCGTCCTGTAGGCAGAGGCGTCCGTGACGACCGTCCAGCTTCCTTGGCGTCGTCTCGGCGCGCTGCTCGTCAGTGAGGGCCTGCTCGCGCCGGACCAGCTGCGCGAGGCCTTCGAGGAGCAGGCACGCACCGGCGAGCGCTTCGGCGCCATCGTCGTCGAGCGCGGCTGGGTCACGCGCGCCGACGTCGCCATGGCGCTCGCACTGCAGGCTGGTCTCGAGTTCGTCGATCTGGCCGACGTCGAGGTCGAGACGTCGCTGCTCGAGCGCATGCCCGAGCATCTGGCCAAGCGCTACCTCGCCGCCCCCATCCGCTACGACGACGACGGCGCGATCGTCGTCGCGATCGCGGATCCGACCGACGTCCAGGCGGCCGACGACATCCGGATCGCGATCGGTGGGCAGGTGCGGTTTGCGATCGTCGAGGCCGACGATCTCGCCTTCCTGATCCGCCGGTCGTACCGCACCGAGGTCGAGATCGACGACGAGCTGACGCCGGATCCGATCGAGGAGGCCGTTGAGCGCGAGGAGATCTGGGAGGCTGCGACCGGCGTCCCGGCAGTCCGCTATGCGAACTCCGCGCTGAGCGCGGCGATCGAGGACGGCGCGTCGGACATCCACTTCGAGCCCGAGGAGGACCGCCTCGTCGTGCGCGCCCGTGTCGACGGCGTGCTCCGCGAGATCACCACGATCCCGAAGGCGCTCCAGGCCGGCGTGATCAGCCGCCTGAAGATCATGGGCTCACTCGACATCGCGGAGCGACGCGCTCCGCAGGACGGTCGCATCCTCGTCCGCTTCGGCGGCACGCCGATCGACCTGCGGATCGCGGTGCTGCCGACGACCCACGGCGAGCAGGTCGTCATCCGCGTTCTCCACCGCGCCGCCGCCGTCCAGTCGGTGAGCGCCCTGGGCATGAGCCCGGAGGCCGAGGCGGATTTCACGCGCGCCGCCCGCCAGCCCTACGGCGCCGTGATCGTCTGCGGGCCGACGGGCAGCGGCAAGACGACCACGCTCTACACCGCGCTCCAGCTGCTGAACGACCCGGGGCGAGCGCTGATGACGATCGAGGATCCGGTCGAGTATCAGATTCCCGGCGTGGGGCAGATCGAGGTGCGCGCGCGCAGCGGGCTCACCTTCGCCCGCGGCCTGCGCACGATCCTGCGCAGCGATCCCGACGTGCTGCTCGTCGGCGAGATCCGCGACGAGGAGACGGCCCGCATCGCGATCCAGGCCAGCATGACCGGGCACCTCGTGCTCACCTCGCTGCACACCCACAATGCGGCCAGCTCGATCGCGCGGCTGAAGGACATGGGCGTCGAGCCGAGCCTGCTCGCCGCCTCCGTCAACTGCATCGTGGCCCAGCGCCTCGCCCGCCGGCTCTGCGAGAGCTGTCGGGAGCCCTACTCCCCCTCCGCCGAGGAGCTGGAGCTCCTCGCTCAGGCCGTGGAGACGACCGGCCCCGTCGTGCTCCACCGCGCGCCGGGCTGCGCTCGCTGCAGCAACACCGGCTACAAGGGCCGCGTCGCGATGTACGAGGTGATGCCGATCCAGGGCAAGCTGCGCAGCCTGATCGAGGCCTCGACCGAGGAGATCTTCGCCGCCGCCATCCAGCAGGGCATGAAGACGATGAAGCAGGACGGCATACGCCTGTGTCTCGAGGGGATCGCCTCCCTGGAGGAGATCAACCGCGTCACCGGCGACCGCCTCCACTAGCGAACGCCGGCGCGCGGCTACACTCGGCGGGCGCGGTGGCGGTAGCTCAGTTGGTAGAGCTCCGGGTTGTGGTCCCGGTGGTCGCGGGTTCGAGTCCCGTCCGCCACCCTCGCGAGCTCCGGGTGATTGGAGCGGCCGCGAATCGGTAAGGCCCTTCTTGAACAACGGAGAAGGGGGCTCTGATGAGACGCATCCTGATCGTCCTCGTTGCGCTCGCGGTTGCCGGTGTCGGCGGCTCGCAGGCGGCGACGGAGAAGGGGTACCCGGAGACGATCCGGCTGCCCGACGGCTTCCAGCCCGAGGGAATCGCGATCTCGGGCAAGACGTTCTACGTCGGCTCGATCCCGACCGGCGCCGTCTACCGCGGCAACCTGCGCAGCGGCGAGGGCGCGATCCTCGTGCCCGGCGGCACCGGCAAGGCGGCGATCGGGGTGGAGTTCGACCACGGGCGGCTGTTCGTCGCCGGAGGCCCGACGGGCAAGGCCTTCGTCTACTCGGCCAGGTCGGGCCGCGAGCTGGCCACCTACCAGCTCACGACCGCCGCGACGTTCATCAACGACGTCGTCGTGACCCGGTCCGCGGCCTGGTTCACGGACTCGCTCAACCAGGTGCTCTACCGTGTCGCGCTCGGGCGGGGCGGACGCCTCGGCGGACAGTCCGCCGTGCAGACGATTCCGATCACGGGCGACCTTCGTCTACACCACGCGGCTTCAACGTGAACGGGATCGACGCGACCAAGGACGGCAGGACGCTCGTGGTCGTGCAGAGCAACCTGGGCAAGCTCTTCCGGGTCACCGGGACCGGTGTGGCCGACGAGATCGAGCTGGGCGGCGAGAGCGTTCCGAACGGCGACGGGCTCCTGCTCGACGGCAAGCGGCTGTACGTCGTCCAGAACCGCCTCAACAAGATCGCGCGGATCGCGGTCGACCGCCGGCTCACGTCGGGGCGGATCCTCGGGTTCGTGACGGATCCGGACTTCGACGTGCCGACGACGATCGACGACCACGGGCAGTCGGCTGTACGCCGTGAACGCGCGCTTCGGCACCCCGCCGACGCCGACGACACGCTACGACGTGGTGCAGGTGCGCAAGCACTAGAGCCGACACTCGAGGGCCGGTGGGCCGCGGAGCGGCCCCTTCAGCGGATCTCAGCGCTGCGCGGGCCGGCCAAGGCCGGGCGAAAGTGTGGGGCATACTGGCCCCTGTCGCCCGGCCCCGTAGCTCAGTGGATAGAGCGGCAGGCTTCGAACCTGCGCGCGGAGGTTCAATTCCTCCCGGGGCCATGTTGGTTGGCGCAGATCGGAATCTGCGGAGAGCAGATTCCGATCGCGCGAAGACCCCTGAAGGAGGCGGCTTCGCCGCCTCGCCTGCCGCTTGGCCGGCCGCATGGTGCGCGTGGCCCTGGAGGCGTCGGCCTAAGCGGCGTCGGGGTCGGGCTCGAGCGGGCCTTCGGCCTTCAGGCGCTCTGCCGCGGCGTGGCGCGCCGACTCCTCGGCCTCGAGCTCGCGCTCGTAGCGCGTCTTCTCGGTGTGGGCGCTCTCGCGCTCACGCTCTTCGGGGCCCGAGGCGACCTCGGGTTCGACGTACTCCGGGTCGACGAACGAGGGATCGGAATCGCTCATGGGAGGACCGTACCCGGGCGGTCTATCCTTCTAACCGCGCGGGCGTGGCGGAACTGGCAGACGCGCCGGGTTTAGGTCCCGGTGGCCGAGAGGTCGTGGAGGTTCAAATCCTCTCGCCCGCATCGACCAGACCCCGGATCCCGTCCGCTGCGCGCCGCAGGCCGTCCTCGTCGAAGAGGTACGGGACGCAGTTGCCGAGCGAGTGCGCGGGGCCGTCGAGCTCGTCCGAGCCGACGGCCGCGTTCAGCGCGTAGCGGATCGGGATCTCGTGGCAGACGACGAGGATGCGCTCCTCCGACCGGGCGAGCAGCCGCTCGAAGGCTCGCGCGTAGCGGCGCGCAGCCTCGTCGAGGCTCTCGCCGCCCGGGAAGGCATCCGCACGCGTGTGCGCCTCCTTCCAGGTGCGGTAGTCGTCCACCGTCCGGCCCTCGAGCTCGCCGATGTCGATGTCGTCGAGCAGCTGTTCGACCTCGAACGGCACCGACCGACCCGCGAGCGCGACCTCGGCCGTCTCGAGCGTGCGCCCGAAGCGCGTGTGCACGCAGAGGCCGAGCGGGACGCCGGCGACCTGCACTCCGAGCGCGGCCGCCTCGGCGCGGCCCGCTTCGGTCAGCGGCACCGTGACCCCCGGATCGCCGTTCACCTGCCGCGTCAGGTTCAGCGTCGACTGGCCGTGACGGACGAGAACGAACAGCCGCATCCCGCCAAGCCTAGAGCGCCGGCCTGCGGCCCGGCTCGACAGACCTCTGCTTGAATGGCCTGGTGGCGACACGGATCGAAGAGCTCGGCGAGGATCGCGTTCGCCTCACGGTGGACGTTCCGGCGCACGACGTGCACCACGCGGTCGAGCATGCGACCTCCGACCTGGCGAGCTCCGTCAAGATCCCCGGCTTCCGGCCGGGCAAGGTGCCGGCGCCGATCCTCGTCCAGCGGCTCGGCAAGGAGCGCATCTACGCCGAGGCCGTCGACAGCCACATCTCCGGCTGGTTCTGGAACGCGGCTGCCCGGGCGCGCATCCGGCCGATCGCGCAGCCCGAGTACGACTACGAGCTGCCGAGCACCGACGATGCCGAATGGCACTTCGTCGCGACGGTGCCCGTGCAGCCGAAGGTCGAGATCGTGGACTGGGTCGGGCTCGAGGTGCCGCGGCCCGAGGCGGAGGTGCCGGCCGAGCTCGTCGAGCAGGAGCTCGAGGCGCTGCGCGAGTCCGTTGCGGAGCTGATCCCCACCGAGGGGCGCCCCGCGCGCAACGGCGACACGCTCGTGCTCGACCTCGTCTCGCCCGACGGCAGCGAGCAGCGCGACACCGTGGTCGAGCTCGGCAGCGGCAGGCTCGTGGAGGAGATCGAGTCGGCGCTGCGGGGAGCCTCGGAGGGCGAGACGAAGCAGGTCGGCTACGAGCTGGCGGACGGGTCCACGGCTGCGGTCGAGATCACGGTCAAGGAGATCAAGGAGAAGGTGCTGCCCGAGCTCGACGACGAGCTCGCGCGCTCGGCGAGCGAGTTCGACACGCTGGCCGACCTGCGCGCCGACATCGAGGCGCGGCTCCGCGAGCAGCTGGAGGTGGAGATCGAGAATGCCTTCCGCGCCAACGCGATCGACACGCTCGTGCGGGCATCGAACGTGAATCCGGCCGGGCCGCTCGTCGAGTCGCGCACCCGTGAGCTCCTGACCGGCTTCGTGCGCTCGCTCGAGCAGCGTGGGATTCCCGCCGAGACGTATCTCCAGATCTCCGGCCGGACGCCTGAGCAGCTGACCGAGGCGATGCGCGGCGAGGCGACGCAGTCGGTCGCGCGCGAGCTCGCGCTGGAGGCGGCGGCGGACAAGCTCGCGCTCGAGGTCTCCGACGACGACGTCAAGGCGCTCGTGCGGGAGCAGGCCGAGGCGGCGGGCGAGGACGCGGAGGCCGTGATCGACGAGCTCTGGCACGCCGGCCGCCACGAGGACGTGCGCGAGGACATTCGCCTGCGCTCCGCGCTCGACCGGATCGTGGCCGAGGTCAAGCCGATCCCCGTCGAGGTCGCGGCCGCACGCGACGCGATCTGGACCCCCGACAAGGAAAAGCCCGACCCGGAAACGAAACTGTGGACCCCGGCAACGATCCGCCTGGAACCAAGGAGCCTGCATGAGCCCGCTTATCCCGATGGTGATCGAGCAGACGTCGCGCGGCGAGCGCTCGTTCGACATCTACTCCCGCTTGCTGAACGAGCGGATCATCTTCCTCGGCACGCCCGTGGACGACCAGATCGCGAACCTGATCGTGGCGCAGCTCCTGCACCTCGAGTCGGAGGATCCGGACAAGGACGTCCAGATCTACATCAACTCGCCGGGCGGCTCCGTGTACGCCGGCCTCGCCATCTACGACACGATGCAGTTCATCAAGCCGGACGTGCAGACGACGTGCGTCGGGATCGCGATGAGCATGGGGGCGCTGCTCCTGGCAGGCGGCGCTGCAGGGAAGCGCTTCGCGCTGCCGAACGCCAAGATCCTGATCCACCAGGTGTCCGGCGGCTTCCAGGGGCAGGCGACGGACATCGAGATCGCCGCGCGTGAGACGATCGCGCTCAAGAGACGGTTGGAGGAGATCATCGCGCAGCACAGCGGGCAGGAGATCGAGAAGGTCTCGAAGGACATGGAGCGCGACTACTTCCTCACCGCGCACGAATCGCAGGAGTACGGAATCATCGACCGCGTCATCGAGCACCGCTGACACCAACCTCAAGACCAGTAGCCGTTTTCAAGAATCCGAGGTAAAACGAGACATGGCCCGAGCATCTGATGGCAACGAACAGCTCCTCTGCAGCTTCTGCGGCAAGAGCCAGCGGCAGGTCAAGAAGCTGATCGCGGGCCCCGGGGTCTACATCTGCGACGAGTGCATCGATCTCTGCAACGAGATCATCGACGAGGAGCTGACCACCCCGACCCAGCTCGATCTCGACAACCTGCCGCGCCCGCGCGACATCTACTCCGTGCTGAACGACTACGTCGTCTCGCAGGAGGAGGCGAAACGGACGCTCGCCGTGGCGGTCTACAACCACTACAAGCGCGTCCGCATGGGCCAGGAGGACGGCGAGGTCGAGCTGCAGAAGTCGAACATCCTGCTGCTCGGGCCGACGGGGTGCGGGAAGACGCTGCTGGCGCAGACGCTCGCGCGGATCCTGAACGTGCCCTTCGCGATCGCCGACGCCACCGCTCTGACCGAGGCCGGCTACGTCGGCGAGGACGTGGAGAACATCCTGCTCAAGCTGATCCAGGCGGCCGACTTCGACATCAAGAAGGCCGAGACCGGGATCATCTACATCGACGAGGTGGACAAGATCGCGCGCAAGGCGGACAACCCGTCGATCACGCGCGACGTCTCGGGCGAGGGCGTCCAGCAGGCGCTGCTGAAGATCCTCGAGGGGACGGTGGCCTCGGTGCCCCCGCAGGGCGGGCGCAAGCACCCGCACCAGGAGTTCCTCTCGATCGACACGACGAACATCCTCTTCATCTGCGGCGGCGCGTTCGCCGGCCTCGACAAGATCATCGGCCGCCGGATCGGCAAGAACGCGGTCGGCTTCGGCGCGGACGTGCGCTCGAAGAACGCCGACGAGAGCGCGGAGCTGCTCGCCGACGTGATGCCGGAGGACCTGCTCAACTTCGGGCTGATCCCGGAGTTCATCGGCCGGCTGCCGGTGATCTCCGCGGTGCACCAGCTGCGCCGCGAGGACCTCGTCCAGATCCTGACCGAGCCCAAGAACGCGCTCACGCGCCAGTACCAGCGCTTCTTCGGCTACGACACGATCGAGCTGGAGTTCCGCGAGGACGCGCTCTGGGAGATCGCCGACAAGGCGCTCGCCCGCGAGACCGGCGCCCGCGGCCTGCGCTCGATCATCGAGAACGCGCTGCTCGACGTGATGTTCGAGCTGCCGAGCCGCAAGGACGTCTCCAAGTGCGTGATCACGAAGGAGACGATCTCGAAGGGGCTCAAGCCGACGCTCGTCACGAGCGCCGACGGGATCGAAGAGCCGGCCGCGCTCGCCGAAGAGTCGGCCTAGCGCCTACTGCCGCCAGTCGACGGGCACGACCTGGACGGGCTCGGCGAGCCCCTTCAGCGCCTCGCTGCGCGCGTCGGCGGTGCGCAGGCCGTCGAGGCCTTCGACGGTCGCCAGGCTGGCGAGAATCTCGCGACTGCTCGCGCGTGACGAGATCCGGGAGGCCGTGTGCACGCCCTTGCCGCGGTAGTTGTCGCCGACCTGCGTCACCTCGTCGCGGTGGATCCCGATGCGGAGGTCGAAGGGGAGATGCGCCTCGGCCGCCCGCTGGATCCCGACGGCAGCTGCTACCGCGTCCTCAGGACGGGCGAACGCGAGGAAGAAGCCGTCCCCCGTGTGGTCCACGACGTCACCACCGTGCGCGGCCACGGCCTCGCGCACGAGCTCGTCGTGGTGGCGCAGGAGCTTCCCCCAGTGCACGTCGCCGTGGTGCTCGAGGTGGCGCGTCGAGTCGACGATGTCGGTGAACGCGAACGTCATCGTCGTGCGCCGGCCCGCGTCGCGGCCAAGCAGCGAGTCGACGCGTTGCGCATCGAGCCGGGCACCGAGCTGGTCGAAGACCGAGCCGGCCTGCGCGAGCTCGCGCCGCGCGCCGTCCGTGTCGCCTGACGCAGCGTAGGCCCGGGCGAGCAGGACGCGCGTCCGCGCCGCCTCGTGGCGGGCGTTCGTCTCCTGCCAGAGCCGGAGCGCGTGGCGAAGCGGCCGCACCGCGCCGGGCGCATCGTCGCGCCCCAGGGCGACGGTGCCGGCGGCTACCTCGGCGGCTGCGTGGAGCGCAGGTGTGTCGTACCGAGCCGCGGTCGTCGCCAGCTCCTCCGCGGCCGCAGCGGCGTCGTCGACCTCGCCGGCGGCGACCGCGATCTCGACCAACGCCGGCAACCTGCGCGCGCGCTCGAGAGCGGGGAGATCGTCGGTGACGGCACGGCGGATCGAGGCGAGCCCGGCGGACGTCTTGCCGCGGGCGAGCAAAAGCAGCGAGCGGCCCGGCTCCGGGTCGCGGCCGAGCGCGTCTGCCTGGTCGAACGCCTCGTCGGCCTTGGCCAGGTCTCCGAGCCGGAGCCGCACCTCGCCGATCTCGGCATAGGCGGCGCCGGCAAGGCGCGGTGCCCATCCGGAGAGCAGCTGCGTGGCTTCCGTCGCCGTCAGCTCGGCGTCCTCGAGCTTGCCCTCATAGCGCATCACCTCGGCGCGGTTGACCCGGCAGACGCCCGGAAACGTCGAGATCGAGTACTCGTCGCAGAAGAGCTGTGCGCGCTCGGTCCATTGCGACGCTTCGTCGAAGGCAGCCACGTCGCGACACGCGCCGATCGCGTTGCAGTAGATCACGACCGTGTCGTAGGGCTGGATGTCGCCGGCGTACGCGGCGGCGCTGACCTCGTTCAGGAGCAGCTTCCCCTCGTCGATCTCGCCGCGATAGACGAGCGCGGCGGCGCGCCGCTGGCGTCCCCGCAGCTCGAGCCCCATGTCGCCGACCTCGCCGCCGATCCGCTCCGCCGTCGCTCCGTGCTCGTACGCCGCGTCGAAGTCGTGCTTCCCGAGCGCCTCGAGCCCGCGCTGGAGAGCGAGGTATCCGTGTGCGCGTCCCTCCGGCAAGCCCTCGAGCAACCGCTCCACGCGTGCGAGCCAGCCGTTCCCGACCGCCTGCTGCATCCGCACACTGCCGTACTCGTGCCCGAGCTGGACGGCCACGAAGGCGGCGCGCTCCGAGTCTCCGGCCTTGACGTAGCCTGCATATGCGCGTTCGAGCAGCGGCACGACCCGCACGACGTCGTCGGTGAAGTAGGCGCTCCAGGCGAGCAACTCGACATCGTCGGGCCCGAGTGGCTCAGCTGCGTCGGCTGCCTTCAGCAGCTCGTAGCCGTCGCGCCAGCGGCGGCCGGAGATCGCGGCCCGCCCGGCCTCGACTCCCTCCGCCAGCTCAGCCATGCGCCGATTCTCGCACACGGTCTCCGGCGGGCCGGGTCAGCCGGCTTGCCTGAGCACGGCCCCGAGGCCGGGCAGGGCTTCCATGTCGCGCGCCGTCACGCGCTCGCCGCAGCCGGGGCAGGCGAGCTGGGGCTGGCCGACGGTCCCGCAGGTCTTGTGGCGCACCGTCACGAGGGTGCCCTCCTTGCCGGTCTCGTACCTCGCGCCCCACTCCATCAGCCCGAGCAGGATCGGATAGAGGTCGAGGCCCTTCTGCGTCAGGCGGTACTCGAACCGCACCGGCCGCTCCTGGTACTCGCGCCGCTCGAGGATCCCGTTCGCGACGAGTGCCTGCAGCCGGTCGGCGAGGATGTTCCGGGCGAGGCCGGTGTTCCGCTGCAGCTCGCCGAACCGGCGCACCCGCAGGAAGCTCTCGCGCAGGACGAGCAGCGTCTGGCGGTCGCCGATGATCGAGGCGGTCGCCTCCAGCGAGCAGTTCTCGCGGCCGAACGTCTGCCAGACCATGGGGCGCAGCATAGCCGAGTTGCAAAATGAAACCAACTGCGTTAGGGTCAGTAGCAAGTTGCAACCGACCTCGAAGGAGCGCGTGATGGACGCCGCCGCACCCGATCGCCACCGCCTGATCGTCTGGAACGACCCCGTCGAGACCGCAGCGCAGGCGCGGTCGCTCGCCGGGCTCGAGTTCCTCCACCGGGTCACGTCGGGCCAGATCCCCGCCGCGCCCGTGGCGCAGCTCGTCGGCCTGCGCAGCACGTACGTGATGCCCGGCCGGGTCGTCTTCGAGTACGAGCCCCGTGAGGAGCACTACAACGGGCTCGGCGCCGTCGACGCCGGCATCCTGACCACCGTGCTCGACTCGGCGATGGCCGCAGCCGTGCAGTCGCTGCTCTCCGCCGAGCTCGGCCTCGCGACCGTGGAGCTGCGCACGAGCTTCGTCCGGCCGGTCACGCTCGCGAGCGGCACCCTCCGCGCCGAGGGCGTCGTCGTCCACTCCGGCTCCCGGCTGGCGACCGCCGAGGCGAAGCTCGTCGACGGCTCCGGCCGGCTGCACGCCAACGCCGCCTCGACGGCGCTCGTGCTCCCGCACGAGCACAAGCTGCCGCTCGCAGCGTAGGCTCGGAGCGTGGGGACCGAGGACGTCATGGGCCCGGTGGAGCTGGCGGCTCGCGGGCTCCAGCTGGCCGGCATCGACTACGTCCGCGCGATCTTCGCCGGCGAGCTGCCGGCGCCGCCGATCGCGGACCTGATGGGCTTCCGCGGCGTCGAAGCCGAGCCCGGCCGCGCAGTGTTCGAGATCGTCCCAGGCGAGCAGCACTACAACCCGATCGGCTCCGTCCACGGCGGCGTGGCGCTGACGCTCCTCGATTCGGCGATGGGGTGCGCAGTGCACACGTTGCTCGAGGCGGGCGTGGGCTACACGACGCTCGAGCTGAAGGCGAACTTCGTGCGCCCGATCCGCGCCGACACGGGCGTCGTCCGCTGCGAGGGCACGGTCCTGCACGCAGGCTCGCGGGTCGCGACGGCCGAGGGCCGCGTCACCGACGAGGCGGGCAAGCTGCTCGCGCACGGCACGACCACCTGTCTCGTGTTTCGCTAGGGTCGAGCGCATGGTCGAAGACCGTCTCTGCCCGGTCGATTCGACGCAGCTTCGCCGGATCGAGCGGAGCGGTGTCCACGTCGACGCCTGCCCTTCGTGCCGCGGCATCTGGCTCGATCGCGGTGAGCTGGACAAGATCGTCGCCCAGGAAGGCGCCGACGACGACGACTTCGAGCGCGAGATCAGCGGCTCCGACCGCGACCGCGAGCGCAGGCCGGAGAGCGGCGGCTACGGCACGCCGAAGAAGAAGAAAAAGCGCAGCATGCTCGAAGACCTCCTCGGCGACTTCGGCGGCTGAGATCCCATAGTCGCTGCCTGACCCCCGATACGATCGCGGCATGGAGCCGCTCTACAAGCCGCAGGGCGTCGAGGAGCGCTGGCAGCGCGCCTGGGAGGAGGAGGGCCTCTACCGGGCCGGCGTGGCCCGGCGCCGCGACGAGTCGTTCGTCATCTGCGTGCCGCCGCCGAACGTCACCGGGGCGCTGCACATGGGCCACGCGCTGAACGGCTCGATCCAGGACGTGCTCGATTCGCTGGCACCGGATGCAAGGCTTCGACACGCTCTGGCAGCCCGGCTACGACCACGCGGGCATCTCGACCCAGAACGTCGTCGAGAAGCAGCTCGTCCGCGAGGGAACGTCGCGGAAGGAGCTCGGCCGCGAAGCGTTCGTCGAACGCGTCTGGCAGCACCTCGAGGAGACGGGCCGCACGATCATGGGCCAGTTCCGCCGTCTCGGGCGCCTCGCTCGACTACGACCGCGAGCGCTTCACGATGGACGACGCCTACATCGAGGCCGTGATGACGTTCTTCGTGCACCTCTGGGAGCGCGGCGTGGCTCTACCGCGCGAACCGGCATCGTCAACTGGTGCCCGTTCCACGAGACCGCCATCTCCGACCTCGAGGTCGAGCACGTCGACGTCGACGACGCGCTCACCTACGTGCGCTACCCGTTCGCGGACGGCGTCCGGCTCGATCACGATCGCCACGGTGCGGCCGGCGACGATCCTCGCCGACGTCGCGGTGGCCGTGCACCCGGACGACGAGCGCTACCGCGACGCGATCGGCAAGGAGGTCATCGTGCCGTGTCGTCGAGCGGCGCGTGCCGGTGATCGCCGACGAGCGCGTCGAGCCCGACTTCGGCTCGGGCGCGCTGAAGATCACGCCCGGCCACGACCCGACGGACTTCGAGATCGGCCGCGACCACGGCCTGCCCGAGCTGACCGTGATCGGCCCCGACGGGCGCATGAACGACGAGGCAGGCGAGCTCGCGGGGCTCACGCAGGAGGAGGCCGACGAGCGGGTGCTCGCGTGGCTGAAGGAGCGCGACGCGCTCGAGAAGCGCGAGAGCTACCGCCACTCGGTCGGCACCTGCGAGCGCTGCCACACGCGCATCGAGCCGCTGATCTCGCTCCAGTGGTGGTGCGCGATGGAGGAGCCGGCCAAGCCGGCGCTCGCAGGCGCTGCGCGAGCGGCGCGTCCGCTACCACCCCGAGACGCCAGCACCGGTTCGCGATCGCTCGCTCGAGGAGATCCCGGACTGGAACATCTCGCGCCAGCTCTGGTGGGGGCACCAGCTCCCGATCTGGTACTGCCCGGACGGCCACGTCACCTGCGCCTGGCCGCCGCCCGACGCCTGCGCGGAGTGCGGCTCGACGCGAGCTCGAGCGCGACCCGGACGTGCTCGACACGTGGTTCTCCTCGGCGCTCTGGCCGTTCGCGACGCTCGGCTGGCCGGAGCGAGACGCCGGAGCTCGAGCGCTACTACCCGGGCGACGTCAACTCGACCGCGCGCGAGATCATCCGCCTCTGGGAGAACCGGATGATCTGGGCCGGGCTCGAGCTGATGGGCGAGATGCCCGTTCACCGACGTGATCATCCACTCGACCGTGCTCGCGCCCGACGGGCGGCGGATGTCGAAGAGCCTCGGCACCGGCATCGACCCGCTCGACGTGATCGCGACGCACGGCGCGGACGCGACCCGCTACGGCCTGCTGAAGATGTCCTCGACGCAGGACGTGCGCTTCGCCGAGGGCGCGATCGAGGAGGGCCGCAAGCTCGCGAACAAGCTCTGGAACGTCTCGCGGCTGATCCTCTCACGAGCGCAGGTCGCGCCCGCCGCGCGGCCCGCTGCGCTCGAGGAGCGGTGGATCCTGCGCACGCATCGACGCGACGCGGGCCGAGGTCGAGGAGCGCCTGGTCGCGGTTCGACTTCGCGCCCGCGGTGCAGCGCGCTCTACCACCTCACCTTCGACGACTTCTGCGACTGGTACGCCGAGGCGATCAAGCCGCGGCTGTACGACGGCGACGAGGACGCGCGGCGACGGCGCTCGCCGCGCTCGAACGGCTGCTGCAGCTGCTCCACCCGGTGATGCCGCACGTGACCGAGGAGATCTGGTCGCAGTCTGCCACCGAGTCGAGCGGCTGATCGTCTCGCCGTGGCCCGAGCCCGACGGCCGCTTCGCAGCCGACGCGGCGCGCTCGACGCGCGTGCAGGAGGCGGCCGCGATCTTCCGCCGCAGCGGCGTGCAGGTCCAGCTCGACAGGCGACGAGAAGCGGATCTTCGACGCCGTCGTCCGCCCGGAACGCCAGCGCGCGACGGCGACGTCGAGCCGCCGAGCTCGAGCGGCTGCGCACAGGAGATCGCGCGCGGCGGAGCGCATGCTCGCCAACGAGCGGTTCGTCGCGAACGCGACCGCCCGAGGTCGTCGAGGCGGAGCGCGAGAAGCTCGCCCGCTACCGGCGCGAGCTCGATGCCCTCGGCGGCTGAGCACGCCGCCTGGCTCGAGTCCCTCTCGCCCTGGCCGGAGGAGTTCGGGCTCGGGCGGATGCGGACGCCTCCTCGCAGCGCTCGGCGACCCGCAGCTCGCCTACCCCGCGATCCACGTCGTCGGCACGAACGGCAAGTCGACGGCGACGCGCACGATCGAGGCGCTGCTGCCGCGCGACGGCCTCACGGTCGGCGCGACCGTCTCGCCGCACGTGCGCTCGCTGGGCGGAGCGGATCACGCGTCGACGGGCGAGGAGGCGGACTTCGAGGCGGCCGTCGCGCGCGTGCGACCGGAGGCCGAGCGCGCGGGCGCGACCCAGTTCGAGGCTGTCACGGCGGCCGCGCTCGCCGAGTTCGCCGGCCGCGAGGTCGACGTCGCCGTCGTCGAGGCCGGGCTCGGCGGCCGGCACGACGCGACGAACGTCCTCCGGCGCCGCGGTCGTCCTGCTCACGAACGTCGGCCTCGACCACACCGACGTGCTGGGCGAGACGCGCGAGGAGATCGCGGCCGAGAAGCTCGCCGTCGTCGCAGGAGGGCGCGATCGCTGTGCTGCCGGACAGCGAGTTACGCGCGACCTCGTCCCGGGCCGCAGGTCGTCGCTGGGCGGCGCGCGCGAGGCGGCCGAGGCGTTCCTCGGCCGCGCCGATCGAGCGACGACGTCGGCGGTCGTGCTCCCCGGCCGGCTCGAGCGCCGGGCGACGGCGAGGTCTGGGACGGCGCGCACAACCCCGACGGCGCGCGCTGGCTCGCCGCGCGGCTGCCCCCGCGCGAGTCACGTCGTGCGTCGCCTCGATCCTCGCGCGACAAGGACGTCGAGGCGATGCTGGCCGCGCTCGCCGCGCCGGGCGACACGCTCGTCGCGACCCCGTCGTCGAACGCCCGCGCGCTGGCGGCCGAGGAGCTCGCGCGGCTCGCGCCGCGCGGCACTTCGAGCACGTCGAGGCGTCGCCGATCCCCGTCAGGCGCTCGCGCGCGCGCACGAGCTCGGCGAACCGGTGCTCGTCGACGGGCTCGCTCTACCTGCTGGCCGACCTGCTCGAGGAACGGGGCCTGAGATGGCGAATGTTCGAGGACGGGACGTCCGTGCTCTGCGTCTTCGCCGCCGCCGTGGTCGGCGCGATCGTCGGGCTCGCGTTCGCCGTTGGCTATATCGTGGGAAAGTTGCTTTTGTGATCATCGCCCAGACCACCACGGCCAAGGCAGCGACGAGCTCTTCGGGGGAGTCAACGACTTCTTCGACTCCGGCGCGTGGATGCTGGCGCGCAACCTGTCGGTCTTCTTCCTCGTCGTCTTCTGGCTCGCGACCGCGTTCTGGGTCTACAAGGACGCGCGGCGCCGCATCGAGGATCCGTGGCTCGTCGCGATGGCGACGCTGCTCGGGCTCGTCCCGCCGTTCCTCGGCCCGATCATCTACCTCTTCTTCCGGCCGCCGGAGTACCTCGACGACGTGCGCGAGCGCGAGCTCGAGATCAGGGCGATGGAGGAGCGGCTGATCCGGCGCGACCTGCACTGCCCGGTCTGCCGCGCGCAGGTCGAGGCCACCTTCCTCGTCTGCCCCGTCTGCACGACGCGGCTCAAGCAGGCGTGCGCGAGCTGCGCGACGCCGCTCGAGGCGCTCTGGCAGATCTGCCCGTACTGCGCGACGCCGGTCCGACGCCGACGCTGCGCCGGGATCGACGACACGATCTGCCGACGAGCTCGCGACCGAGCCACCGACGCAAGCGAGCCCGGCCGGCGCCGAGTAGACTCCGCGCGCCGATGGCCGTGGAGACCACACTCGTGCTCGTCAAGCCGGACGGCATGCAGCCGCGGGCTCGCCGGCGAGATCGTCGCCCGGTTCGAGCGGCGCGGCTTCGAGCTTCGCGGCGCGCGCCTGCTGAAGATCCCGCGCCGCTCGCGCAGCGAGCACTACGCCGAGCACAAGGGCAAGCCGTTCTTCGGCGAGCTCGTCGCCTTCATCACCTCCGGCCCGGTGCTCGCGCTCGCCGTGCGCGGCGAGGTCGGCGATCGCGACGGTGCGGACGATGATGGGCGCGACGAACCCGCCCGACGCGGCGCCCGGCACGATCCGCGGCGACTTCGCGCTCGAGCTGTCCGAGAACATCGTGCACGGCTCGGACTCGAAGGCGAGCGCCGAAGCGCGAGCTCAAGCTGTTCTTCCCCGACGGCCTGCTCTAGCCCGTGGGCGAGCTGACCCCGGAGGCGGCCCGGAACCGCGAGCTCTGGACGCAGGCGAACGCCGACTACACGGACGAGCAGCGGCGCGCGCGCGTGGGCGCAGGACGAGATCAGCTGGGGGATCTGGAACGTGCCCGAGGCGGACGTCGGTGTCCTGCCGGGATCGAGCTCGACGGCGCCGACGTGGTCGAGCTCGGCTGCGGCACCGCCTACGTCTCGGCCTGGCTCGCCCGCCGCGGCGCCCGGCCCGTCGGCGTCGACGTCACGCCCGCCCAGCTCGAGACCGCCCGCCAGCTCCAGCCGAGCACGGGCTCGACTTCCCGCTGCTCGAGGCCAACGCCGAGAGCGTGCCGCTGCCCGACGCCGGCTTCGACCTCGCGATCTCGGAGTACGGCGCCAGCATCTGGGGCGATCCGTACCGCTGGATCCCCGAGGCGGCACGGCTGCTGCGTCCGGGTGGCCGGCTCGTCTTCCTCTGCAACTCGACGCTCGTCGATCCTCTGCTCCGACGACGAGGAGCCGGCGCTCGAGCGGCTCGTGCAGCCGCAGTTCGGCATGCACCGCTTCGAGTGGCCGGAGGGCGGCGTCGAGTTCCACATCTCGCACGGCGAGTGGATCGCGCTCCTGCGCGAGCACGGCTTCGAGGTCGAGGCGACTGCATCGAGGTGCAGGCGCCGCCCGACGCCGCACGCACGAGCAGTACGGCTACGTGACCGCCGACTGGGGCCGCCGCTGGCCGGCCGAGGAGATCTGGCGGGCGCGGAAGCGATGAGGGCCGGCTCGTGAGCACCTCCGTGGTGCCGCCGCTCCTGCTCGCCTCCACGTCGCCCGCAGCGGCGCGCGATCCTCGAGCAGCTCGGGATCCCTTCGACGTCGCCGCCGCCGCTCTACGAGGAGCACGACCCCCCCGGGGCGGGCGCGCGTCGACCTCGTCGCGAGCACGCGCGCGGCAAGGCGCGCTCCGTCGCCGCGGGCGCCGGCGAGCGGCCCGTGCTCGGCGTCGACACGGCGGTCGTCCTCGACGGGACGCACCTTCGGCAAGCCGCGTGGACGCGGCCGATGCCGAGCGCATGCTCGAGACGCTCTCCGGCCGGACGCACGTCGTCGTCTCCGGCCTCTGCCTCGTCACGCCGGGCTGGGAGCTCGTCGAGCACGAGGAGACGCGCGTCACGTTCCGGCCGCTGACGCCGCGCGACCTCGCCACGACCTCGCGCAGCGGAGAGTGGGAGGGCCGCGCGGGCGGCTACGCGATCCAGGGTCGCGGCGCGGCGCTCGTCGAGCGGATCGAGGGCGACTACCTGAACGTCGTCGGGCTGCCGGCCGCGCTGCTCGTGCGGCTGCTCGCCGAGCGCTTCGCCGGCCTCTACGGCCTCGGGTAGGCGCGACCGACGACGGCGTCCCAGCCGCGGTCCGGCAGGAGCCGGCGCGCGATCAGGATCAGCCGCGCCGACGCCGTCACGCCGGTAGCGGGTCGCGCGGGCGCCGCGCGGAGAGTGCCCGCTCGATCGCCTTCGCGACCGCGTCCGGCCCGCCGCCGAGCACGCGGGCGAGACCGTCGTACGCGCCCGCGGTCGTCGCGCCCACGGCCTGGTTGAAGCGGCCGTAGGGATCATCCGGATCGACTGCGATCGACCCGACCGCCGTGTCGCCGAAGCCCGTCCGGATCAGGCCGGGCTGGATCACGACGACGTCGATCCCGAAGCCCTGCACCTCGAAGCGGAGCGCGTCGCTGAGCGCCTCGACCGCGTGCTTCGAGGCGTGGTACCAGCCGCCGCCCGGAAAGGTCAGCTTGCCGCCCATCGAGCTGCACGTTCACGACGCGGCCCCAGCCCTGCGCGCGCATGCCGGGGAGGACGAGCTGCGTCAGCCGCGCGAGCCCGAAGACGTTCGTCTCGAACTGCCGGCGCGCCGCCTCCATCGTCACGCTCTCGACCGCGCCGCTCTGGCTGTAGCCCGCGTTGTCGACGAGCACGCCGACGGCGCCGTGCTCGGCATCGATCGCGGCGACCGCCGCTCGCATCGACGCGTCGTCGGTGACGTCGAGCTGCAGTGCCCGGCAACCCACGAGGCCCTCGAGCGACTCGATCCGCCGGGCGCTCGCGTAGACCGTCGCAGCCGGCGCGAGCCAGCCGCTCGGCCGTCGCTCGCCCGATCCCCAGGAGCAGCCGGTGACGAGCACGGCGCGCGCGCGATCCACCGCGCCAGTGTCGCACGGCTAGACTCGGTGCTCCTGATGGCGTTCTTCCGCTCACTGAGCGGCTTCGGCGGCCGCGACATGGCCGTGGACCTCGGCACGGCGAACACGCTCGTGTACGTGCGCGGCCGCGGCATCGTCCTCTCCGAGCCCTCGGTCGTCGCGATCGACCAGCGCACCGGCGAGGTGCACGCCGTCGGCGTCGAGGCGAAGCGGATGCTCGGCCGCACGCCCGGGACGATCGCCGCGATCCGCCCGCTGAAGGACGGCGTGATCGCCGACTTCGACGTCACCGAGCAGATGCTGCGCCACTTCATCCAGAAGGTGCACCAGCACCGCTTCGCGCACCCGCGCGTCGTCGTGTGCGTGCCCGTCGGGCGTCACCGGGGTCGAGAAGCGCGCGGTCGAGGAGGCGACGCTCTCCGCCGGCGCGCGCCAGGCCTACCTGATCGAGGAGCCGATGGCCGCCGCGATCGGCGCCGGGCTGCCCGTCGCCGAGCCGACCGGGAACATGATCGTCGACATCGGCGGCGGCACGACCGAGGTCGCCGTGATCTCGCTCGGCGGCATCGTCGTCTCGCAGAGCCTGCGCGTCGGCGGCGACGAGATGGACGAGGCGATCGTCAACCACATCAAGAAGGAGTACAAGCTCCTCGTCGGCCAGCAGACGGCCGAGGAGATCAAGCTCGAGGTCGGCTCCGCCTACCGCATGCGCGAGGAGGTGCAGGCCGAGGTGCGCGGGCGCGACATGCTCACCGGCCTGCCGAAGACCGTCATCCTCTCCTCCGAGGAGATCCGCCACGCGCTCGAGGAGCCGGTCACGCAGATCATCGACGCGATCAAGTCGACGCTCGACAAGACGCCGCCCGAGCTCGCCGCGGACATCATGGACCGCGGCATCGTGCTCGCCGGCGGCGGCGCGCTCCTGCACGGGCTCGACGAGCGCCTGCGCCACGAGACGCAGATGCCGGTGCACCTCGCCGAGAGCCCGCTCACCTGCGTCGCCGTCGGCTCCGGCCGCAGCCTCGAGGAGTTCGAGGCGATCCACCGCAGCGCCCGCGCGCGCGCCGCGGCGCAACGGCAACCGCAGCGCTATTAAGCGCGCTCGCCGGCACGAGCAGCGCTCCGACGCAGCCCGCTAGACTGGCAACCGCTCGTGCCACGCAACCGCACCGCAAGATCGGCGGTGCTGGGCTTCCCTGTCCGGCGTCCCGCCCCCGACCGCTTCCCCTCCCGCACCAGCAACGCGCTTCGGCGCCGGCATCGTGCTGGGCGTCCTCGTCGCTGCTCGCGCTCGCCCTGATCACGCTCTCGTTCCGCGAGTCGGAGAGCGGCCCGCTGCACACCGTGCAGGAGTGCGGTCGCGACCGCGCTCCAGCCGTTCGAGGTCGCCGTCGAGCGCGTCGCGCGGCCCGTTCCGCGACGCCTACGACTGGACCGACGGCCTCTTCGGCGCGCGCGCCGACGTCGACCGGCTGCAGGCGGAGAACCAGCAGCTGCGCCAGCAGGTGATCCAGAACGAGTCGGCGGTGCAGCAGAACGTCGACGCTGACGCGGCTGCTGGACTACGCGCGACGAGCCCGCGCTTCCCGAGCGACTTCGGCTTCGTGGCCGCCGCGGTCGACCGCCCAGCCGCGAGCGCCTTCGAGCAGGCGATCGTGGTCGCCGGTCGGCTCGAACGACGGCGATCGAGCAGAACGCGCCCGTCGTCACGGGCGAGGGCTCGTCGGCCTCGTCACGCGCGTCTCCCCGAGCCGCTCGCGCGTGACGCTGCTCACCGACGCGGCGAGCGCCGTCTCCGCCGTCGACCTCGCGCACCGGCGCCGCCGGCATCGTCGAGCACGGGCAGACCGGTGACTCGCTCGTGCTGACCGCGTGCGCAAGGACGGACAACATCAACGTCGGCGACGAGATCGTCACCGCCGGGCTGGCGCCGGGGCGACCTCGCGTCGCTCTACCCGCCGGGGCATCCCGATCGGGCGCGTCACGTGCGTCGGCCAGACTCAACACCGACCTCTACCAGCAGGTGCAGATCGAATCCGTACGTCGACTTCTCCTCGCTCGACGTCCGTGCTCGTGCTGGTGCCGCGGCAGCGAGGACGCCGACCGGTGAGCGACGTCGCGGCGATCGCCGTCCTCGTCTTCGTGGCCGCGCTCCTGCAGGTGACGCTCTTCTCGTCGCTCGACGTGCTCGGCGGCACGCCCGACGTCCTGCTGCTCGTCCTGATCGGCATCGCGCTCCTGCGCGGCTCGGTGGTCGGGGCGGTCGCCGGTTTCGCCGGCGGGCTGCTGCTCGACGTGCTCACGCTCGACACGCTCGGCGTGACGTCGCTGCTGCTCGCGCTCGCCGGCTACGGCGCGGCCGCTACGGCGAGACGACCGGCCGCGACCGCGTGCACGCGCCGTTCGCTCGCGGTCGCTCGTCGTCACCGTCGCTCGTCGCGGTGCGCGGCTTCGCCTGCACTTCCTGCTCGGCGAGGAGGTGTCCGCTCGGCGCGCCCTCCTCGAGGCCCTGCTGCCGGCGCTGGGCCTGAACCTGATCCTCGGCGGGCCCGGTGTTCGCGCTCTGCCGCCGCTTGCTGCGACCGCCGCGGCGCCGCGCCGGGTGCCGGAGGTGCGCCTCCTTGGCTAGCCGGTCCGCCTTCGGCGAGCGGCGCTCGCGTCGCGCCGCTTCCTGCCGCCCGATCCACGGGTGGAGGAGCCCTACCGCTGACGCCGCAGCTCGCGTGCGCGTCGGCGTGCTCGGCGCCGTCGCGCTCGCGCATCTTCGCCGTCCTGCTTCCTGCGGCTGTGGGCGCTCCAGGTGCTCTCGGGCGACGCGCTATCTCGCGCCGCCCAGAACAACCAGGTGCGGACGCTGCGCGTCGAGGCCCCGCGCGGCTCGATCCTCGACCGCGACGGCCGGCCGATCGTCGACCAACGTGCCCGGCACGGCCGTCCAGCTCTGGCCCGCCGACCTGCCCGAGGAGGGCCGCTACGCGCATGGTCGCAGCGAGCTCGCGAACGCTGCTCGACGTGCCGGTCTGCCGACGTCGACGAAGGCGATCGAGGCGCGCAAGGGCGACCCGCTGACCCCGATCACGTCAAGACGGCGGTGCAGCGAGGACCGCGTCGCGTACCTGAAGGAGCACCAGGCCGAGTTCCCGGGCGTCGAGGTCGTCGGCACCTACCTGCGCGACTACGACACAGGCGCTCGCGGCGCACATCCTCGGCCACGTCGGCGAGATCGACGCAGGACGAGCTGAAGCGGAAGAACCCCGTCGACGACTACCGCGCCGGCGACAAGATCGGCAAGGCCGGCGTCGAGGCCACGTTCGACCCCTACCTCCGCGGCACGCCGGGCACGGCGCAGTTGCGCGTCGACTCGCTCGGGCGCCCGCAGAGCGCGATCCAGACGCAGGACTTCCCGACCTCCGGGCACGACGTTCGGCTGACCCTCGACGTGCCGCTCCAGCGGGCCGCGGAGCGGGCCCTCACGTTCGGGATCGAGCAGGCGCTCGAGCACGGCAACTGGTACGCGAACGGCGGCGCCGTCGTCGCGCTCGACCCGCGGGACGGCGCCATCCTCGCGCTCGCCTCCAACCCGACCTACCGCCCCTCGCTCTTCACCGGCCGCATCGACCCGGGGAAGATCAGGCGCTCGCGGTGCCCGAGGCGAACATCCCGCAGCTGAACCGCGCGCTCGCCGGCCGCTATCCGCCCGGCTCGACCTTCAAGCCGGTGACCGCGCTCGCTGCGATCGAGGAGGAGCTGCTCTCCCCGTACCAGTCGATCCAGTGCACGCCCGAGGCGTTCTACGGCAAGGACCGCCAGCGCTTCAAGAACTGGAACCCCAACGTGAACGAGCCGATGAACCTGCCGACGGCGCTCGCCGCCTCCTGCGACACCTACTTCTACGAGATCGGGAACTCGTTCTACGAGCTTCCGCCCGATCGCGGCCAGCCGCTCCAGAAGTGGGCGAGCAGCTTCGGCTTCGGCGCCACGAGCGGGCTCGAGCTCGGCGGTGAGGATCCGGGTCTGCTGTGT
>CAWJFZ010000014.1:0-346194 GCA_963842285.1 uncultured Gaiellaceae bacterium | reverse complement strand
TTCGACGTCGTCGGTGACGAGAACTACTACGTCGTGCGCCAGGCGATCGCGATCGGGCTGGGAACGGCGGGCCTCCTGGTGGCGCTCGCGATCGACCCGGATCGGCTGCGCCGCGCACAGAAGCCGATCTTCGTGCTCACGATCTTGCTGATGCTGCTCGTCTACGCGCTCGCCGACGAGACGCGCGGCTCGAAGCGCTGGATCGAGGTCGGGCCGTTCCAGTTCCAGCCCTCCGAGTTCGGCAAGCTCCTGTTCATGCTCGCGCTCGCCGGCTTCCTTGCCGACCGCGCGCGCCGGCTGCACGAGCCGCGCGCGTCCTGGCGCGATCGGGCTCGGCTGCGATCCCGATCCTGCTCGTCTTCATGCAGCCCGACATCGGCACGTCGCTCGTCTACACGGCCGCCCTCGCCGCGTGTGCTCTTCGTCGCCGGCGTGCGCTGGTCGCACCTCGCCGTGCTCGGCGCCGCCGCGCTCGCGGTCGTCGCTCGCGGTGCTCGTGGCTGCTCCCGAGGCGGGGGTCGAGGTGCTCAAGCCGTACCAGGCGGAGCGGCTCACCGGGTTCACGAACCCCGACAGCGACCCGTCGCGGGACCACCTACAACGTGACCCAGTCGATCACGGCGGTCGGCTCCGGCGGGCTCGACGGACGCGGCGTCGACGGGGCGACGCAGACGCAGCTCGACTACCTGCCCGAGCACGCGACCGACTTCGTCTTCGCCTCGTTCGCCGAGCAGCGCGGCTTCTTCGGCGCGGCGCTCCTGCTGCTGCTCTACCTGCTGGTCGTCTGGCGGGCCTGCGGGTCGTCACCGTCGCCCGGGACCCTACGGCGCGATCGTGGCCGGCGGGATCGTGTTCGCGTTCCTCTTCCAGGTCTTCGTCAACGTGGGCATGACGATGGGGATCGCGCCGGTGACCGGCATCCCGCTGCCCTTCGTCACGGTCGGCGGCTCGTCGATGATCGCCAACCTGATCGCGATCGGCGTGCTGCAGTCGATCCACGCCCGCGGCGGCACCGCCGCCGCTAGGCGCGCAGCGGGCCGCTCGACTGGCGGCACCACTGGCTCCGGCGATGGCCGTGAAGTTCAGCCCTGGCGCGATCTGGAGCCTCGTCAAGGAGGCCGCGTCGCGCTCGACGACGTGCGGCCGCTGCAGGTGAGCGGCGCGCTCGCGGCGCCGCTGGAGAAGGAGCTGCAGCGCGGTCGGCGACCCAGCGCGGTTCGCTCGAGGGCGACGTCGCCGGAGCGGCGGCGCTCGTGCGTGTCCTCGCCGGCGCCGCCACCGAGGAGGACGAACGCGAGCTTCGCGCGGCGCGCTCGCGCGAACGTGCCGACGATCGTGGTCCAGACGGGCACCGAGCGGCTCGACATGCCGTACGTGCTGCCACCGACGTCGTCGACTGCCGCCCGGCGCCGGGCTTCCCCGTCGAGGAGATCGCGCGCGCGCTCGCAGCGCGGCTCGGCGAGCGCGAACGCCGCTCGCGGCGCGGCTGCCCGTCCTGCGCGACGCCGTCTGCGACGAGCTCATCGAGCCGCTGTCGCGCAGGAACGGCGTGCTCGGCGTCGCGATCTTCGTCCCGGGCGTGGACTTCCCGGTGCTGACGCTGAACCAGCTTCGGCTCGTCCTGCGACTCGCGTCCGCGCACGGCGACGAGATCGACCAGTCGCGGCTGCCGGAGCTGCTCGGCGACGGTCGCGGCGGGCTTCGGCTTCCGCGCCGCTCGCGCGCCAGCTGCTCGGCATCGTTCCGGTCGCCGGCTGGGTCGTGAAGGGAGGCATCGCGTACGCGGGCACGCGTGCGATCGGCGAGGCCGCGCAGGCGCTCGCTTCGCATGCGGTCGCCTCCGCCCTGACGCCTGCTCCGTCCGGTCCGGGACCTACGCATCGGCGACGACCGACCTCTGAAGGGAGGCGAGATGGCAGGCAAGGAGCACGCTGAGGAGTTGCTGCATGATCGAGGAGGCCGACGCCTGGTTCGAGTACCTCGAGGCGACGCGCGGGCAGACCGAGACCGCGCTACGCCGAGGTCGAGCCGTGGGCCTGGGCGCGGCTCCCCAGCGGCTGCGCGCCGTCCGCGCGCGCCGGGCGCGCCTCAGCCCCGCCGCCGCCTGACGCCGGCGTCCCGGCGGCCGGCCCGGGGGCGAGGCGCCGCCGCCGCGGCGCCGCTGCTAGCCTGTCGGCAGGCCATGCCTACGTTTTTCATCACCCGCAGCGCGCGACCGGCCGCATCCGCGGCCGCGTCTTTGCGCGCGCCCACCCGAGGAGATTCTTTTGCACCCTGGTTCCGCCGGAAGCGCAAGCAACAAGAGGCGCCGAGCCGGAGCAGCGCCGCCCGTCGCAGCACCGCCGGCCGCTGAGCCACCGCCGGCCGCCCGCGGCCGGGCGCCGACCGCAGACGGAGAGCCGAGGAAGCGCCGCCGCGGCAGCCGCGGTGGACGCGGACGCAAGAAGCCCGGCGAGACGTCGCCGCCGCGACCGGCGAGGCGAAGGCCGAGACCGAGGCGAAGAAGACCGAGCCGGCCCGGCAGGCGACGCGCCCGCGCCGCGCAGCGAGCCCAGCGGGCGAGCGCAAGCCAGCAGAGCAGGAGCGGCGCGCCAACGCAGACGCGCCGCCGCCGCCGCAGCGCGGGCGCCGCTCCCGAAGGCGAAGCGCGAGCTGCTCATCTCGGTCGACGTCGGCGAGCAGCGCGTCGCGATGCTCGAGGACGACCGCGTCGCCGAGGTCTACCTCGAGCGGCCGGAGCGCCGCTCGATCGCCGGCAACGTCTACCTCGGCACCGTCGACAACGTGCTGCCCGGGATGGAGGCCGCGTTCGTCGAGATCGGCCTCGAGAAGAACGGCTTCCTCTACGTCGACGAGATCGTCGTCCCCGAGCTCGAGGGCAAGCGCGCACGGCAAGAAGATCACGGACCTGATCCAGCCGCGGCCAGACGCTCCTCGTCCAGGCGGTCAAGGACCCGATGAAGACGAAGGGCGCGCGCCTGACGACCGAGATCTCGCTGCCCGGCCGCTTCCTCGTCTTCGTCCCGCAGGGCGAGGGCCTCGGCGTCTCGCGCCGGCTCGACGACGCCGAGCGCGCGCGCCTGAAGGACATCATCAAGGAGCTCGCACCCGAAGGAGGGCGGCGTCATCGTCCGCACCGCCGCCGAGGGCGCCTCCGCCGAGGACGTCGAGCGCGACCTCGTCTTCCTCCAGCGGCTCTGGAAGACGATCCAGACGCGGGCGAAGGCGGCGAAGGCGCCGGCGCTCGTCTACCAGGAGGCCGAGCTGCCGCTGCGCATCGTGCGCGACCTCTTCGCGGGCGACTTCGAGGGCGCGTCGATCGACCACGACCGCACGCTACAAGCGGATCGTCGGCTACCTGAAGAAGACCTCGCCGCACATGGTCGAGCGCGTGCACCGCTACAAGGAGAAGGCGCCGCTCTTCGAGGGCTCGGGCGTCGACGCCGAGATCCGCTCGACGCTCAACGCGGCGCGTCGACCTGCCCTCCGGCGGCTACCTGATCTTCGACTACGCCGAGGCGTTCACGGTCATCGACGTCAACACCGGGCCGCTTCGTCGGCTCGCGCTCGAAGACGCTCGGGCGCTCGGCTCGAGGACACGATCACGAAGAACAACCTCGAGGCCGTCAAGGAGGTCGTGCGCCAGCTGCGGCTGCGCGACATCGGCGGGATCATCGTCATCGACTTCATCGACATGGCGAACCCGAAGAACCGGGCGACGGTCGAGGAGGCGCTGCGCAACGAGCTCGAGCGCGACCGGACGAAGACCTACGTCGTCGAGATCTCACCGCTCGGCCTCGTCGAGATGACGCGCCAGAACGTCACCGACGGCCCGCGCGAGATCCTGACCAGCAAGTGCCCGACCTGCGCAGGCGACGGCATCGTCGTCTCGGAGGCGACCGCCGCGATGGAGGTGGAGCGGCAGCCTGCGCGCGCTCGCCGCCGGGCTCGCGGGCCCAGGCCTTCACGGTCGAGGTCAGCCCGCGCACGCTGTCGCTGCTCGTCGGCCCGGGCGCCACGCGGCTCGCGGAGATCGAGGAGGCGACCAAGAAGCGCTTCTTCCTCGTCGCCAACGGAAGGACGTGCATGCCGACCACTCCGCGGTGCTGGCGGAGGGCAAGCTCGAGGAGCTCGCGCCCGAGGCGCCGGTCGAGGAGGGCGAAGAGCGTCGAGCTCAAGCTCGTCGAGCTCGGCCTCCACGACGCGCAGGCGGCGGTCGGCAAGCTCGACGGCTCGACGTCCTCGTCGGCGGCGCGGCGAAGCTCGTCGGCAAGAAGGCGAAGGTGCGCATCGAGCGCGTGTTCGACGGCGTCGCGTACGCGACGCTGCTCTCGGCGGCGAGAGCGCCGCCCGAGCTCCGATCACGGCCGAGAGCGAGGCCGAGAAGCCGACGCGCGCGCCGAGCCGGCGAAGAAGGCCACCGAGGACGCCGTCGTCGACGAGCCGGCCGAGGAGGAGTCCGAGGCCGAAGCCGACGTCGAGGCGGGCGTCGCGGAGCCGAAGCCGCCGAGCTCGAAGCCGACGAGGCCACGGCCGAGGTCGAGGCGGACGAGTCGGCGCCGGCCGACGGGGCGCCGAAGAAGAAGACGCGGCGCGGCTCGCGCGGCGGGAGCGAACCGGAAGAAGCAAGCCGGTCACCGGCGCCGACGCGACCGCGCTGGAGAGCGCGGTCGAGGAGGACGGCGACGTCGCGCCCGAAGAGCCCGCCGAGGACGCCCGCGCCCGAGAAGCCCGCGAGCGACGCGCCGGGCGCCCCGCATCCACGTGCCCACGGCCGACCTCGGCGAGCCGGCGGCGAAGCCCACGCGCTCGCGCACGAAGGCCGCGGCTCCCGCGCCCGAGCAGGCCGAGGCGCCGACCTCGAGGTGGACGCAGAGGCGGCAGAGCCGGATCCGGAGACCTCGATCCCGAGACGGGCGAGCCGAAGCCGAAGAAGAAGACCCGCCGGGGCTCGCGCGGAGGCGGAACCGCAAGCGCAAGCCGGCCGCGGCCGGCGGGCGAGACGGCGCGGAGCCGACGGCGGAGGCCGCCCGAGGACGCCGAGGTCGAGGCCGAAGCCGACTCGTGCTCGAGGTCGCGCCCGAGCCCGAGCCCGTCTCGGAGGGGAACGGCCTCCCCGAGGAGCCGCAGTCGGACGACATGTCCCGATGTCCGAGTGGCTCGACGACATCGAGTCGCCGACCGGCGCAGAGTGGCCATTCGCTACAATCCGTCGGCTCGCGGGCGCCCTGCCCGCGTTTTCCACGTCTGAATGGAACTCCCATGAGCTACGCGATCATCTCCGTCGGCGGCAAGCAATACCGCGTCCGTGAGGGCGAGGTGCTGCTCGTGGACCGGCTTGCGCACGGTGAGGGCAACACGTTCAACCCGACCGTGCTGCTCGTGGGCGGGGACGGCGAGACGAAGATCTCGCCGACCGACGTCACCGTCACGGCACGCGTCGTCGCGAACACGCTCGGCGAGAAGATCCGCATCGGCAAGTACCGCCCGAAGAACGGCTACAAGAAGCACACCGGCTTCCGCGCCAGCCTCTCGCAGATCGAGATCGAGTCGATCGGCGGCAAGAAGCGCGCAACCGCGGCCAAGAAGTCCACGCCGGCGAAGGAAGCGCGCCCCGGCCAAGGCCGAGGCGACCGAGGAGCGGGTGAAGGGCATGCCGGCCGGGTACGAGGACCTGACGGTGGCCGAGATCAAGGCCCAGGCGACGGACTGGAATCGCCCCATGCTGGAAGCCGCCCTGGAGTACGAGGGTGCGCACGCGAAGCGGAAGGGCGCACTCGCGGCGCTCGAGTCCGCGCTCGCGGAGAAGGAGGAGAGCTAGATGGCACACAAGAAGGGCCTCGGTTCCTCCCGGAACGGCCGCGACTCGAACGCGAAGCGCCTCGGCGTGAAGATGTTCGGCGGCCAGGAGGTCAAGCCCGGCAACATCATCGTGCGGCAGCGCGGCACGAAGTTCCGCCCCGGCGACGGCGTCGGCATCGGCCGCGACCATACGATCTTCGCGGTCACCGAGGGCACGGTCGAGTTCAGCCGCAGCGGCGAGAAGCGCACCATCTCGGTCGCGCCGAACGGCACGGCCGACGGCTCGAGCCCCGAGCACGTCGCGCTACAGCCGTGTTCAACGATCGCGCCCACATCGAGGTGCTGGCGGGGCGGGGCGGCGACGGCGGGCTGAGCTTCCGGCGCGAGAAGCACGTGCCGAGGGGCGGGCCGGACGGCGGTGACGGCGGCCGCGGCGGTGACGTGGTCCTCGTCGCGAACCCGGACCTGCGCGACCTCTCCGCGTTCCGCGCGAAGAAGAGGTTCAAGGCGGGGCGGGGCGAGCCGGGCCGCGGGGCGCGCAAGCACGGCGCCGACGGCGCGACGATCGTGCTCGAGGTCCCCGTCGGCACGCAGGCCTACGGGGCGGACGGCGAGCTCGTGGCCGACCTCGCCACGCCCGACGCGCGCGTCGTGCTCGCGCGCGGCGGCCAGGGCGGCCGTGGCAACGCCCGTTTCGCGACCGCCGTGCGCCAGACGCCGCGCTTCGCCGAGGTCGGCGACCCGCCCGGCGAGGCCGAGCTCGAGCTGCGCCTCAAGCTGCTCGCCGACGCTGCGCTGGCGGGCCTGCCGAACGCCGGCAAGTCGTCGCTCCTGCGCCGGCTCTCCAATGCGAAGCCGAAGGTGGCGGAGTACCCGTTCACCACGCTCGCGCCGGTGCTCGGCACCGTCGAGGCGCCGGACGGCGCCCAGCTGACCGTGGCCGACGTGCCCGGGCTGATCGAAGGCGCGAGCGAGGGCGTCGGCCTCGGCCACGAGTTCCTCGCCCACCTCGAGCGCGCGCGGCTGCTCCTGCACGTGATCGACGCCTCCGAGGCCGACGTCGAGGAGCGCTTCCGGACGATCGACCGCGAGCTCGCGCTCTACGGCGCCGGGCTGGACGAGCGGCCGCAGGTCGCTCGTCCTGAACAAGCTCGACCTGCTCCCGCCGGGCTCGGTGCCGGAGCCTCAGCTCGCCGACCCCCGCATCGTGCGCGTCTTCCGGGTCTCCGCCGCGACCGGGGCGGGGATCGAGGAGTTGAAGCGCGCGCTCTTCACGCTCATGTCCGCCTGCACCTCCGGACGTGGCGGACGAGCCCTCGGAGCTCCCGGACTTCCTCGAGTACCGGCCGCAGCCGCCGGCGCGGCGCACGTACCGCATCTACCGCACCGACCGGGGCTACCGCATCGCCGGGGAGGCGCCGACGGGGGAGGAGCTGGAGTCCGCCCTGCGCGCGGCCGGGATCCGCAAGGGCCAGGACGTCGAGATCGGCGAGGAGAGCTTCGAGTGGGAGTGACAGGCATCCTCGGCGGGCGCTTCGACCCGCCGCACGTCGGCCACCTCGCGCTCGCGCGTGCGGCGGTCGACCGGTTCGGGCTCGAGCGGCTGCACGTCACGGTCGTCGCCGACGCCGGCGCACAAGGCGTCGGAGACGTCCGCGGAGCACCGGCTCGCGATGGCGAGGCTGACGTTCCCGGAGCTCCGTGCCCTGATCACCCTCGAGCGGCACCGGTACACGGTCGACGCGCTCGAGGAGTACGACTACGACGATCCGGTCTTCCTGATCGGCGCCGACGAGCTCGAAGCCTTCTCGACGTGGAAGGAGCCCGAGCGCGTGCTCCAGCTCGCGCGGCTCGGCGTCGCGACCCGGCCCGGCTACCGGCTGGACGCTCGCCGTCTCGCGCGCCCGGCCGTCGAGCCTCTTCGAGCTCGAGCCGCAGCGACGTCTCCTCGACGGACATTCGCGGCCGGGTGCGCGCGCGGCGAGCCGCTCGACGGGCTCGTCGTGCCGCCGAGGTCGCGGCGTACATCGCAGCGCATCGGCCTCTATCGCGCGGCCTTGACGTCGCGCGTTCCCGGCTACACTGAGTGCGCTCTGACCTCTCTCGAACAAGCACGCCGGATCGCCGCTCTCGCCACCGAGAAGCTGGCCGAGAACGTCGTCATCCTCGACATGCGGCCCGTGTGCGTCTTCACGGACTTCTTCGTGATCGCGACCGGCCGCAACGCGCGCCAGACGAAGGCGATCTTCGACGAGGTGCAGACGCAGCTGAAGGCCGAGGCGCGGCTGATCCCGCGCGCGGTCGACGGTGTGAAGGAGGCGGACTGGATCATCGCCGACTACCTCGACGTCGTCCTCCACGTCTTCACCCCGGAGACGCGCGAGTTCTACCGGCTCGAGGATCTCTGGGGCGACGTGCCGGCCGTCGAGCTGCGAAGCGGCGGCGTCCTAGCTACAATCCGGGCGCGTACCTTGGGGCCATAGCTCAGCTGGGAGAGCGTCTGGCTGGCAGCCAGAAGGTCGCCGGTTCGAGCCCGGCTGGCTCCATTAGCTAGCGCAGAACGGGGAATCCGCGGGAGCGGATTCCCCGTTCGCGCGAAGACCCCTAAAGGGTCGCTTCGCTCCACTAGTTGGCGCAGTATGGGGAATCCGCGGGAGCGGATTCCCCTCGCGCAAAGACCCCTAAGGGCAGCTTCGCTGCCCAGGTCACGACCTTCGGCCTCGGTGAAGTCGTTGGCAGGCCTCGCCTGCTGAGCTAGCGGGGCTTGCTGCAGGTCGCCGCGTGGCCGTCGTAGACCATCTTGGCGTGGCGGTAGCGGCGGTCGGCTTCCCAGCGCGACTCCTCGCCTTTCGAATCGCCGTTGCGCCAGGTCTCCGCGAGCTCCCAGTAGCGCACGCCCTGCTCGCACTGCGGGTCAGGGATGGTGTTCGCGCACGGCACGCGTCCATCCTACCGACGAAATCGTGCAGTGGAGGGCCGGGTGGGGTGCACGTCGAACCTCAGACCCATGGACGGCGTCGGCAGACGGCGGGCTTTCGCCGGCGCAGCCTTCGTGCTCGCGACCGCCGGCGCGGCTGCAGCGCTCGCGCCTGCGCTTGCTCCCGCACGTGCACCGCAGCGGGCGAGCGCACCGCCGTTGCGGCTCGACGCGCAGTTACCGCGGTGGCTGGCACCCGGCGCCCGCATCGACCTCGCCGGCTGGTCGGCCGCAGGCGCCCGCGTGCAGCTGCGCTCCCGTGGCGTCGTCCTCGGCACCGCTCGCGCCGGTCGCCTGGGCCGGTTCGAGCTGCACACGCGCGCTCCCGCCCGACGCGGCCGCTACGAGCTCGCGCTCACGGCCGGCGACAGGCGCACCGGGCTCCGGCCGCTCGTCGTCCGTCCGGTTGTCCTCGCGGCCGGCGGCGACGTCAACCTGGGCGCCGGGGTCGGAGAGGCGATCGCAGCGGGCGGCCCGGACGTGCCGTGGCGGGCCGTTGCGCCGGTGCTGCGTGCGGCCGATCTGGCGATCGTCAACCTCGAGTGCGCCGTCTCGGATCGCGGCACGCCGGTCCCGGGCAAGCAGTACGTCTTCCGCGGCGCTCCCCGCGCGCTGGCCGGCATGGCGCGAGCGGGCATCGACCTCGCGTCGGTCGCGAACAACCACTCGCTCGACTACGGCGCCGATGCGTTCCTGGACACGCTCGCGCACGCGAGGCGCGCCGGCGTCCGGCCCGTCGGCGGCGGCGCCGACCTCGCCAGCGCCCGGCGCGCCAAGGTCGTCGTGCGCGGCGGGCTGCGCATCGCCACCCTCGCCTACTCCGACGTCCGCCCCCTCGGCTTCGACGCGGCCGAGGGCAAGCCGGGAGCGGCGCGCGCGGACACCGCGTGGATCGCCGAGGACGTGACGCGTGCCCGTCGGCGCGCGGACACGGTCGTCGTCTACTTCCACTGGGGCACCGAGCTCGCGACGACGCCCGATGCGCGCCAGCGCTCGTTCGCGGAGGCCGCGCTCGCGGCCGGCGCGAGCGTCGTCCTCGGGGCGCATCCTCACGTCCTGCAGCCGCTGGAGCGCCGCGGCCGCCGGCTCGTCGCCTGGAGCCTCGGCAACTTCGTCTTCGGCGCCCTCTCGCCCGGCACGACCGCGAGCGGGATCCTGCTCGTCGGGCTCGCCGCCGACGGCGTGCGCTCCTCGGAGCTCCTGCCCGCGCGGATCGAGGGCTTCCGGCCACGCCCGGATCCCGTCCACACGGCCCGCGTCCTGCGTCGCCTGGCCGCCTGACCGCTTGTCGGGGCGAGACCGCCTCTGTAGCCTCGGCACATGGTGGATCCGGGAACGCTCGCCCGGCTCTCGCTCTTCGCGAGCCTCACCGCGCCCCAGCTGGAGGCGGTCGCAGCCGTCCTCGACGAGGCGAGCTTCCCCCGTGGCGCCCGTGTGATTCGGGAGGGGCTCGACGGCGAGGCCTTCTATGTGATCACGGCCGGCGAAGCCGCCGTCCTGATCGACGGTGAGGAGCGGGCCCGACTGCGGCCGGGCGACTTCTTCGGCGAGATCTCGATCCTCACCGGCGATGCGACCGGCGCAGACGTCGTTGCGGAGACCGAGGAGCTGCGCTGTGCCGTGCTCGCAGGAGGCGAGCTCGTGCCGCTGCTGCTCGCGCACCCCAAGCTGGCCGTCCAGATGCTGACGACCGGCTCGCAGCGCCTGCGCAACGCGAACCAGTGGTCGCGCTGACCGCCGGGCCCGGCCCCGGGCGACTACGACGTCGTGGTCGTCGGCAGCGGTCCCGGCGGCCTCCAGACCGCGTATTCCTGCAGCGGCTCGGGATCGAGCATGCGGTGATCTCGGCGGACGAGGCGCCCGGCGGGATGTTCCGGCGCGTGGCCCATCTTCGGACGCCTGCTGTCCTGGTCGAAGCCCGACGCGCCCTACGAGCCCGGCTCACGCGAGTACGAGTGGCACGATCACAACAGCCTGCTCGCGGACGAGCCTGAGCTACGCGCGCTCGTGCCGCAGCAGATGGACCGCAGCTACGCGGTCCCCTCCCGCGAGGAGATGGTCGCCGGGCACACCGCCTTCGCGACCGGGGCCGGGCTCGCGGTTCGCTATGGCTGCCGCTGGGAGGCGACGCGGCGCGAGCCGGACGGGCGCCTCGTCCTCGAGACCTCGGAGGGCGAGTACCGCTGCCGCGCCGCGGTCTTCGCGATCGGCGTCACACAGCCGTGGCGCTCGCCGATCCAGGGCATCGAGGCGGTGCCGCACTACGCGGAGACGCGCGAGGCGGCCTCGTATCGCGACCGCCGGGTCTTCGTGATCGGCAAGCGCAACTCGGGCTTCGAGCTCGCCGACGGGCTCCTGCCCTGGGCGCGGCAACTCATCGTCGCGTCCCCGTCGCCCGTGCGCGCGGAGGTACTGGCTCTCTCGACGGTGCGTGTGCGCTACTTCCAGCCGCTCGAGGACGCGATGGTCGGCGGCGGCACGATCGCGCTCGACGCGGCGATCGAGTCGATCGAGCGGACGGGTGAGGGGTTTCGCATCCGCGCCCACGGCACGACGCATCCCGGGGAGCTCGTCTTCGAGACGGACGAGGTGATCGCCGCGACCGGGTTCCGTGACCCCGCTCCTCGACCTGCCCCAGCTCGGCGTCGTCACGGTCGCCCAGGGTCGGGTCCCGGCGCTGACGCCGTTCTTCGAGAGCACCTCGGCGCCGGGCGTGTTCTTCGCCGGGAACGCGACCCAGGGCGCGGCCGGGTTGCGCCGCGACGGCGTCGTGTCGACCTCGGCCGCGGTGCAGGGCTTCCGCTACAACGCCCGCATCCTGGCGCAGCACCTCGCCGAACGGTTCGGTCGGCCACGGCCGCGCAGCGCCGTCGAGCTGCGGGAGCTGCCGGCGCTGCTCGGGAACGCACTCGCCCGCTGGCCGGAGCTGTGGGCGCAGAAGGGCTACCTCGCCCGCGCGGTCTCGCTCGACGGCGCCTGCGGACGACGGCGTCGTCCCGCTCGAGCACTTCGTCGACGAACGTGGGCACGACGGCGCCGCCGTCGCTGTCGAGCTGGACCGCGAGGGCCGGATCTTCCCCGCCGTCTACATCCGGCGCGGCGGACGGCTCCGCATCGAACGGCTCGACCCGCATCCTCTGCACGCCTTTGACGGCGAGCCCTACCGGCGGGCGCTCGCGCAGCTGCTCGGAACTGTATGAGGCGCTCGATCGTCTTCGGCGCGCTTGCCGTCGCAGCCGTCCCGCTGGCGCTGCTCACGCTTGTCCGCCAGCAGCCGCAGCTCGATGCGCGCTGGGAGAACCACCCGGCGCACTTCTGGCTCGTCCTCGCCGCCGCCGCGGCGGCCGTCGCGCTCGGCTATGCCGTCTTCGCCGCCGCGTCCCGGCGGCGCGACGCCCGGCTCGTCTTCGTGTCGCTCGCCTTCGTCGTCAGCGCCGGCTTCCTCGGCCTGCACGCTCTCGCGACGCCGGGCGTGCTGCTGGGGGCGAATCCCGGCTTCGAGCTCGCGACGCCCGTCGGGCTCCTGCTGGGCGGGCTCTTCGTCGCCGCGTCGGGGCTCGAGTTCGGACGGGAGGCATCCGACCGGATCGTCGGCCGTGCACGGCTCATGCTCGGCGCGCTCGTCGCGGTGATGGCGCTGTGGGCGACGTTCTCCCTCGCGCGGCTGCCGCCGCTCGACGCCGAGATCGCGCAGGAGGAGCTGAACGGCTGGCAGACGTGGCTCGGCGCCGTCGGCGTGCTGCTCTATGCGGTCGGGGCCGCGGGCTACGCCCGCCTCTACCGGCGCCGCGGCAGCCGCTTCCTCTTCGCGGTCACGTCCGGCTTCGCCCTGCTCGCCGCCGCGATGATCGTGATCGCCTTCGCCGAGAACTGGCGCATCTCGTGGTGGGAGTGGCACCTGCTGATGCTGTCGGCGTTCCTGCTGATCGCGGCCGCGGCCCGGTCCGAATGGCACGAGGAGCGCTTCAGCGCGCTCTACCTGGAGCAGACCCTCGCGGGCGCGCGCGACGCCAGCGTGCTCTTCGCCGACCTGGCGGGCTTCACGTCGTTCTCGGAGCGCAACGACCCGGCCGCGGTGACCGAGATGCTGAACACGTACTTCGGGCGGCTCCTGCCCGCGCTCCAGGAGCTCGGCGGCGACGTCCACCAGCTGATCGGCGACGCGATCATGGTCGTCTTCAACAAGGACGGCGACCAGCCGGAGCACGCGCTCCTCGCTGCTCGGGCCGGGCTGGCGCTCCAGTCGGAGGCGGCGTCGATCGCAGCGTCCCGGCCGGACTGGCCGCGCTTTCGGGTCGGGGTGAACAGCGGGGTGGTGCAGGCGGCGGTGATCGGAGGGGAGAGCGGCCACCGCAAGCACGGGCTCGTCGGGGACACGGTCAACCTCGCCGCCCGGCTCGAGAGCGAGGCGTCCGTGGGTGAGGTCGTGATCGGCGCGGGCACGCTCGAGCGGCTCCCGGAGTCGGCCACGGTCCGTCCCCTGCAGGCGCTGCGGGTGAAGGGCAAGGAAGCGGCCGTCGAGGCGTACGTGCTCGTTGCGCTGCCGTGAGAAGGTGAGGCGGTGAACCGGCAGATCACGCTGGCGGCGCGCCCGGTCGGGTTCCCGCAGGAGTCCGACTTCGCGCTCGTCGAGTCGCCCGTCCCCGAGCCCGGTCCGGGGGAGGTGCTCGTCCGTTCCCACTGGCTCTCGCTCGACCCGTACATGCGCGGGCGCATGAGCGAGGCGCGGTCGTACGCGAAGCCGACGCAGGTGGGCGAAGTCATGACGGGCCAGGTGGTCGGCGAGGTCGTGGCGTCGGAGGACGGGCGCTTCGGGGCGGGGGGACCTCGTCGTGGGTCAGCTCGGCTGGCAGGACTACGCGCTCGCGCGCGGCGGAGCGCTGAGGAAGATCGACCCCGCGCTCGCACCGGCTCCAGGCGTACCTGCACGTGCTCGGGATCACCGGGTCTCACCGCCTACTTCGGCCTCTTCGACGTCGGCCGCCCGAAGCCGGGTGACACGGTGGTCGTGTCGGGCGCGGCGGGCGCGGTCGGCCAGGTCGTCGGCCAGCTCGCCCGGATCGCGGGGTGCCGCACGATCGCGGCCTCGCCGGTGGCCCCGAGAAGGTGGCCGACCTGACGGAGCTGTACGGCTACGACGTCGGCATCGACTACAAGGCGGACGACGTCAACGCGGCGCTGAAGGAGGCGTGCCCGCGCGGGGTGGACGTGTACTTCGACAACGTCGGCGGTGCGCTCTCCGAGACGATCTTCCGGCGCCTCGCGCTCGGCGGGCGGGTCGCCGTCTGCGGTCAGATCTCGCAGTACAACCTCGACCGAGCCGGAGCTCGCGCCTCGCAACCTCGGCTTCCTGATCGTCTTCCGCGCCCGGCTCGAGGGCTTCCTCGTCAGCGACTACGCGCATCGCTTCGAGGAGGGGCTGACCCGGCTCGGGGGGCTGCTGGCCGACGGCAGGCTGACCTATCGCGACGACGTGACGGAAGGGCTCGAGCAGGCGCCGCGGGCGTTCATCGGGATGCTCCGCGGCGAGAACCGCGGCAAGACCCTGGTCAAGATCTAGTTGGCGCAAGCGGACGCATCCGCGGAAGCGGATGCTCCTCTCGCAAGCCCCTAAAGGGCCGCTTCGGGCCGAGACCGGCCGTGGACACGCCGCTCTCTAGGCGACGGGCACGCCCGCGTCGGCGAGCGCCTGGCGCAGCATCAGCGCGTTCGCGGGCGCCTGCGCGACGAGGCCCTTCTGCGGGTCGCCGGCGACCTCGTACGGATCCAGTCCCTCCAGCCCCCCGAAGGCCGGCATGTCCGAGCGGCCGTTGTTGTTGAACATGCCGTACACGCGCTCGGCCTCGCCGGCCAGCTCGCGCAGCGGCTCGACCCACTCGCGCAGCTCCTCGGCGGAGTAGAGGTAGTCGAAGCGCTCCGCGGCGCTGCCGGTCCCGCTTGTTCCACGTTGCCGCGTTGCGACCGTGGAAGCGGACGTAGGCCGTGTCGGCTCGTCCGTGCGACCACCGTCGGCACGAGGTTCTTCGCCTCGGTGCGCGGCGCGTCGACGATCACGTAGGTCAGCCCGCGGCGCTCGAGGAAGGCGAGCGTCTCGGCGCGATGCTCCTCGTCGAGCCAGCTTCGGTGGCGGAACTCGACGAGCACCTCGTCGCCCGGGAAGCTGGTCCTGCGCCCACTCGATGTAGTCGAGCGAGGCGGGCTTGGCCACGACGTACGGGGGGAACTGGAGCAGGATCCCACCGAGCTTGCCCGTCGAGCGCAGCGGCTCGAGCGCCGGGCGAGAAGCGGCGGAAGACCTCGGCGCGCAGCTCGCGCGGCGGCCGGTCGACCCGGCCTCGCTCGTCGACCGGCATGGCGTCGCGCAGGTCCTCGGGCAGCGCCTCGACCTTGACGGGGTGGCGCGTCATCAGGCCGAACGCCTTCACGTGCATCGTGAAGCCCGGCGGCGTCCGCTCCGCCCACGTGCCGACGAGCTCGCCGTCCGGGAGGCGGTAGTAGGTGGAGTTCGCCTCGACGACGCCGAAGCGCTCCGCGTAGTGGCGCAGCCGGGCCTCGCCGGAGCGCACGCCCGGCGGATACCAGACCTTCGTCAGGGTCTCGTCGGCCCAGGAGCAGGTGCCGACGCGCACGGTCGCCGCCATGCGCCCGATCGTACGTGGCCGTCCCGCCGGGACGGCCACGTACGTCGGTCGGAGACGCCTAGGTCGCGACCAGCGTGTACGTGCGCTGAAGCTTGACGCCGCCGCCGCTGAAGACGTTCGCCTCGAGCCGGACGGTGTACGTCCGCTTCCGCACCGGCGAGAAGCCGGTCAGCGGGACGCGAACCGTCGCGTCGGAGCCGAACGGCGCGCTGGACTGGCCGGTCGCGACGAGCTTCCCCTTCTCGAAGACCTGGAAGTTGACGCCGACCGACTCGCCGGCCGCCGTGCCGCTCCCGTACTCGCGCAGCGGAACCGTCACCATGGGGGCGCGGCCGCCGGGAACGCTCATGATCGCGTTGCGGATGTCGACCACCTTGGCGGCCGCACGGAAGCGCGCGAGCGCCGGCTTCGGCGTCCCGCTCTTCGTGATCAGGCCGCTCTGCCAGACGCTCGTCGGGTGGTCCCGGAAGCACGAACCAGACGAACATCTGCACGCGTTGTCCTTGCGCGCGATGTGGAGCGCCTGCTTGATGTAGGTCGCCTGCTGCGCCCGCGAGACGCCCTCCGGCTCGCCGTCCGGCTTCGTCTCGTGGCCGTACTCGGTGATCCAGATCCGCGTCGTGCTTGCGCTTGAACCACTTGTCGAGCGACTTCTCGAAGCTGCGGCAGCGACGAGAGCGAGACGTTCGGCCAGCGCACCTTCTGCGTCGGCTTCAGGTACGCGGCACCGGATAGGGGTGATGCGCCCAGGCGTCGAACTTGAGGCGCGGGTTCGCCTGCGCGACGAGCTGCGCGAAGCGGCCCGGGCGAGTGCGTGTCGGACTTGCCCGTCGACGTCCTTGTCCCGGCCGTGCGACGAGGTCTCGCCGATGGCGACCTGCGCCCGCGAGTTCCCGGCCTTGATGCCGGCGTAGCCGGCGGCATAGAGCTTCGCGTAGAGCTTCGGGCCGACCGAGCGCCCCTTGGCGTCGAACTGCGGCGAGAGGAAGAGCTGGAGGTTCGACTCGTTCCAGACCGACCAGAAGCGGACGAACGGGTAGCCGGCGATTGCGGCCCGAGTAGCGCGCGAGAGCGCGCGCGATGAAGTTCGGGAGGTCGTCAGGTTCCGCTTCGGCAGGAATGCCCGGCCTCTTGCCGCCGTTGGCCCACTTCGGCGTGCCCCAGACGGTCAGGAGCACCTCCATCCCGCGCGCCTGCGTGTTGCGGATCAGCTCGTCGAGGTCGTCGAGCCGGTAGGCCGGATCGAACGGGTTGGCGGCGTTCTTCGGCCGCTTCGGGGCCACGTTCGCCCAGGTCACGAGGGCGCGCACATCGTTGCGTTCGCGCTTCGCGCGCCGGTCGAGCGACGCCCTCGCGGTCGGCCTCCCAGCGGAAGCTGGGATCGTCGTGGAAGCCGACCACATACGGTCGGCGGCGCGCCCAACGGCACCGCGGCGAGCGCAGCGAGGCACGACGTGCCGCCGACCAGGAACTGGACGAGTCGTCTCACGGGCATCTCCTCTATCGTTCAGCGCATGTTCGCAGGTCGCCGCGTGCCACCGTAGCGAAGCGCGCCGTACGGAGGGTGTGAGGTGCGTAAGTGACTCGGCCCAGGCGCGCGCGCTGCGGAGCGCCTCGATCTCGCGCGAGACGGCCAGCCGCTCGAGTGCCTGCGCCTCGATCTGGCGCACGCGCTCGCGGGTCAGCCCGAGCCTGCGCCCGATCTCCTCGAGCGACTTCGGCTCCTCCTCCGTGAGGCCGTAGCGGAGCTGCAGCACCGCACCTCGCGCTCCGGGAGGTCCTCGAGCGCCCGGTGCAGCGTCGCCTCGGTGAGGCTGACCTGCACCTCCTCCTCGACCGCCTGCTGGTCGAGGCGCCGACGAGGTCGCCGATCGAGGCGTCGTTGTCGTCGCCGAGCGGCTTGTCGAGGCTGGTGACGGCGCGCGCCGCCGAGCGCACCTCGCGCAGATGCTTGAGCGAGAGCTTCGCGGCCTTCGAGATCTCGTCGTCGGTCGGCGGGCGGCCGAGCTTGGCGCTCAGCTCCCGCTCGGCGCGGCCGATCCGCTGCTCGCGCTCGGCGATGTGCACCGGGATCCGGATCGTGCGCGACTTGTTCGCCACGCCGCGCTGCACGGCCTGGCGGATCCACCACGTCGCATAGGTGGAGAACTTGTAGCCGCGGCGCCAGTCGAACTTCTCGACCGCGCGGATCAGCCCGATCACGCCCTCCTGGATCAGGTCGAGCAGCGACAGGCCGTGACCCTGGTAGCGCTTCGCGATCGAGACGACGAGCCGGAGGTTCGAGTTGATCATCCGGTCCTTCGCCAGCTGGATCGCCGCGCTCGACCCGCTTGGCGAGCTCGACCTCCTCGGCCGCCGTCAGGAGCGGGTAGCGCCCGGCCTCGTTCAGGAACAGCTGGAGCGAATCGGTCGTCGCCTGCGCGAGGTCGCCGTTGACGTAGGTCGCATCGTCTGCGGCCTCGCGGCCGCAGTCGTCGGTCAGCGTGATCCGCGCGCTCCTCGACCTCGGCGTACAGCTGCCTCGAGCTCGTCCTCGTCGAGCTCGAGATCCTGCATCAGCAGCGCTGAACTCGGACAGGTTGAGGCATCCGGCTTCCTCGCCGGCTTCGAGCAGCGGCTTGAGCGTGTCGCGACTCACACCAGCTATTGCCCGTATCCCGGCCGGGCTAACCACACGGCCTCGCGAAACCATCAGGTACACTCGCCGAAGCGTGGTTTGGGAGGCTCGTCTTCATGCTCGTCGATGCTGAAGATCCCGGTGCTCTACCTCTGCGCCGTCGTCTGGTGGGCGATCAGGGCCGAGCCGCCGCGCCGCTCGCGGGCGTCGGCCGTGCACGCGTCCCCCGACCAGCCGCCCGGGTGCGACTGGCGCAGCCGTCACGGCCGGCGCCGCCTTGGCCCGCAGAGTGGGCGTGGTGGCCGGTCGGTCAGCGGCCGTCGCGCCGCGACGCAGCTGCGGCGCCCGGTGCGGGCATGAGCGCGGTCCGGTCCGAGCCCCAGCGAGGCCCGCGAGGCGATCGCCGGGCTGATGGCCTCCGCGTCGATCTTCCTGAGCGCGGTCGGCGTGGCCCACAAGCCGGCGCGGCTGATCCCGGCCGCCGTGTGCATGGCGTTCGTGGCCGCGCGGATGACGGAACGGCACACGCGCCTCGCCGGGATCGCCGTGGCGGCGTGCATCGTCTGCTGGACTGCTCGGCATGACGGTCGCGGTCGTCACCGAGCGCGCGCTCTATTAGCCGACGCGAAGGATCCGCGCCCCAGGGCTGGTAGAACACCTGCTGTGAGCACGCATGACGTCGACGGGCTGAACGCCGGGTACGCGCGGCTGCTGCTCGAGGACTACCTCGAGAACCCCGACGCCGTCCCGCCGGAATGGCGCGAGCTCTTCGAGAGCGGCGGCAGCGAGCTCGTCGCGTCCCATCCCGGCCTGCAGCGCCTGCTCGACGTCCTCGGCGATGGGAACGGGCACCCGCGGCGCCGCGCGCCGGCGCCGGCCGCCGCGGAGGCGCCGCCCACCGCCGGAGCCCGCGCTCGACGAGACGCTGCTCGGCGGCGTCGCGGCCGCCATGGCGCTCGTCAAGGCCCACCGCATGCACGGCCACCTCGCCGCCCGCCTCGACCCACTCGGCTCGGAGCCGCTCGGCGACCCCGCGCTCGAGGAGTCGCGGTTGATCCCGCCGCTCACGCCGGAGCTCCAGGCCCGCATCCCGGCGTCCGTGCTCCGCGTGCACGTGCCAGGCGAGACGCTCGCCGAGGCCCTGCCCGCGCTGCGCGAGGTCTACTGCGGCACGATCGCCTACGAGCTCGAGCACCTCTCCGACCACGCAGAGCGCGTGTGGCTGCGCCAGGCGATCGAGTCGGGGCGCTACCGCCAGCCGCTCGAGGCCGAGGAGCGAAAGGCGCTCCTGCACCGGCTCTCGCAGGTGGAGGGCTTCGAGCAGTACCTGCGCCGTGCGTTCCTCGGGCAGAAGCAGTTCTCGCTCGAGGGGCTCGACGTGATGGTGCCGATGCTCGACGAGGCGATCGACCTCGCCGCCGCGGCGGGCGCCCACGAGATCGTGATCGGGATGGCCCACCGTGGCCGGCTGAACGTGCTCGTGCACACGATCGGGCAGCCCTACGAGACGATCCTGCGCGAGTTCGAAGGCGAGCGCACGATCGAGGCGGTGGTCGTCGACGACGACGGCGGCACGGGCGACGTCAAGTACCACCTGGCCGCGTCGGGCACGCGCGAGACCGAGTTCGGCGAGGTCACGATCGAGCTGACCCCCAATCCGAGCCACCTCGAGGCCGTCGATCCCGTGATCGAGGGCCACGCGCGCGCCGAGCAGACCGACCGCTCGGGCGGCGCGGGCATCCACGATCCCTCCGTCGCGCTTCCGATCCTGATCCACGGCGACGCCTCGTTCGCCGGCCAGGGCGTCGTCGCGGAGACGCTGAACCTCTCGAGCCTCGAGGGCTACTCCACGGGCGGCACGCTCCACCTGATCACGAACAACCAGATCGGCTTCACGACCGACCCTGCCGAGGGCCGCTCGACGCGGTACTCGAGCGATCTCGCGAAGGGCTTCGACATTCCGATCGTGCACGTCAACGCCGACGACCCCGAGGCGGCGATCGCGGCGATCCGGCTCGCGATGGCGTACCGGCAGGAGTTCGGCCGCGACGTCGTCGTCGACCTCGTCGGCTACCGGCGCTTCGGCCACAACGAGCAGGACGAGGCGGCGTACACCCAGCCGCTGATGGTCGCGCAGATCGCCGAGCAGCCGTCCGCGCGGGAGAAGTACGCCGCGACGCTCGTCGACGAGGAGGTGCTCACCGAGGAGGAGGCAGCGGCAACCTTCTCGGAGACGCTGCGCGGAGCTGAAGGCCGCCCACGGGCGCCTGAAGGCCTCGTTCGCGGAGCCCCGGCCGCAGCGCGAGGGACGAATTCCCGCCGACACCGGCGTCGTCGTCTCCACCGCCGTCGCCGCCGAGCGGCTGGAGGCGCTGAACGACCAGCTGCTCGCGCTGCCGGAGGGATTCGAGATGCACCCGAAGCTCGCGAAGCAGCTCGAGCGTAGGCGCGAGCGGCTGCTGAGCGGCGAGATCGACTGGGGCCATGCCGAGGCGCTCTCGCTGGGCAGCCTGCTCGTCGAGGGGATCCCGATCCGCCTGTCCGGCCAGGACACCGAGCGCGGCACCTTCTCGCACCGGCACATCGTGCTCCACGACCCGCGCACGGGCGAGCTGCACGTACCCATGCAGCACCTCCCGTTCGCATCGGCCTCGTTCGAGATCTACAACTCCCCGCTCTCGGAGTACGCGGCGCTGGGGTTCGAGTACGGCTACTCGACGGCTGCTCCCGACTCGCTCGTGCTCTGGGAGGCGCAGTACGGAGACTTCGTCAACGGCGCGCAGATCGTGATCGACCAGTTCATCGTCGCCGGGCTCTCGAAATGGCAGCAGACCTCGCGCCTGACGCTCCTGCTGCCGCACGGCTACGAGGGCAACGGGCCCGAGCACTCGAGCGCCAAGCCCGAGCGCTTCCTCCAGCTCGCCGCGCAGGAGAACATCCGCGTCGTGAATCCCACGACCGCCGCGCAGTACTTCCACCTCCTGCGCCGTCAGGCGCTCGACGCGACCGCGCGCCCGCTCGTGGTGCTGACCCCGAAGGGGCTGCTGCGGCTGAAGCAGGCCGCCTCGTCGCTGCAGGAGCTCGCGGAGGGCCGCTTCCAGCCCGTGCTCGACGACCCGCTGGTCGGCCGGGGAATCGAGCGCGAGTCGGTCACCCGCCTCGTCCTCTGCTCCGGGAAGGTCTACTACGACCTCGTCGGCCACGAGGCGCGCGAGGCCGCGACCGGGGTCGCCGTCGCGCGGCTCGAGCAGCTGTACCCGTTCCCCGTCGAAGCCGCTGCGCAGCTCACGGCGTCGTATCCGAGCCTGCGTGAGCTCGTGTGGGTGCAGGAGGAGCCGCAGAACATGGGCGCCTGGCGCTCGATCCGCCATCGCCTCGAGGGCGCCGCGCCGGAGGGCATCCCCGTCCGTTTCATCGGCCGCCCCTGGCGCGCGAGCCCGAGCGAGGGCTATCCGACCGCCCACCTGGTCGAGCAGGACCGCATCGCCCGCGAAGCGCTGACCTAGCCCGCAGCGAGCACGGGCAAAGCCCGCGCTCGCGCGAAGACCCCTGAAGGGCCGCTTCGCGGCCGGACCAGCTCTCGGATAGACCTTGGCGCAGGCGCTCGGAAGCCGAGCTCAGCGCATGCGGCGCTTGGCCAGCAGGGCGGCCGCGACCTTGGGGCCGTGCGTGCGGGTGGCCTGGAGCAGCATGCGCCGCTGCCTCGGCGGGAGCCGGCGCCAGAGCTCGAAGGCCGTGATCGCGACGCCGAGCGGGCTCGTGGGGCGAAGGCGGGGCACGGGCCTTATCCTCGCACAGCGCTGGCGGTTGGGGGCACGTCAGCCTCTGCGGCCACGGCCGCCGCCGTGGTCGTCGTCATCGTCGTCGTGCTCGTCATTGCCGTGGCCGTCGTCGCCGTCCTCGTGTCCGCGGTCGTCGTCGCCGTGCTTGTCCCGCTTGTCCCCGTTGCGTCCGTTTCCATGCTCTTCCGTGGACCTATCCGGGAGGTGGAGGTACGGGCGCGGCGACCGGCGGCGCCGGCGCGGCCTGGACGGGCGGCGTAGGCGCCGGCTCGGGCTTGCGCTTGCGCTCGTGCTTCTGCTTCTTCGACTCGGCCTTCTTCGGCTCGGCCTTCTTCGACTGGGCGTCCTTCGACCGACCTTCGCCGCGATCGCGCGCGGTCTGGTCGTCGGGCTCCGGCTTCGCCTCATGGTCGTGCTGCGCGTGGCCCTTGTTGTCCTTCGGCTTGTGCTTCGCGTGGCCGAGCTCCCGGCCGCGCCTGCGCTTGTCCTCGTGGTCGTCGTGCTCCTTGTGCTTCGTTGCGGTCGCGTAGACGCGCTTGACCGGAGCAGCGGGCGACGCGGGAGCGGCGGGTGGCGGAGTCGGGTCGCGCGGTCGCGGCCTGCGGCGGGGCAGCCGGCGTCTGGGGAGGCAGCCGCAGGCGGCTGCTGCGCGGGCGGAGCCGGCGTGGCCGGCTGCGGGCGCGGCGGCCGGAGGCGAAGGCTGCGAGATGGGGGTGGCGGGCGTCTGCGGCGCGGGTGCCGCAGGGCGCGGGGCCGGCGGCGGGGCCGGCCGCGGCGTCGGCCTGGACGCCGGTGTCGCGGCAGGCTCTGCAGGCGCAGCGGGCGTCGCCGGCCCGGTGGGCTGCGGCGTGCGTGCGGCGACGGGCTCGGCCGAGGCAGCCGGCGCGCGGGGTGCGACGATGCGCGTGGGACGCGCGGGCTGTTCCGGAACCGCCATGCGAACGACCGGGGGTGGCTGTACCGTCGGCTCGGGGACCGCGAAAGGAGCACTGGGTGAATCGTCTTCGAAGACCACGACGCGGGACCACGGCGGCGCCGGCGATCCCGCCGACGAGCGCAGCTGCCGTCAGCAGCTTGATCGCCGTTGCTCTCATGTCCCCCCCTTCCCGTGCCGACATATCCCCGTAGGGGTTAAGTATCGGCAGCGTGAGTGGAAACTCAAGGGCAGGATGATGGGAAGTTTCAAGTTCAAGCTGGTCGGAGCCTTTCTGGCGCTTTCGCTGCTACCTCTGACTGCGGCCTACTGGAGCTTCAGCGAGGTCGCAGACCGAAGCGTAACGAGCAGTGTGGACGCCCGACTCGAAGCCGGGCTGCGAGCGGCCGTCGCAGCGTACGGCGACGAGCGCCGCGAGGCTGAGAACGCCGCCCGCCGGCTCGCCGGAAACCCGTCGTTCCAGGCCGCGCTCGCGCGGCGCGACCGGGCCGCGATCCAGAAGATGCTGGCGGAGACACCGAACCTGCGGGTCGAGACGCCGACGGGCTTCGCGGTCGGGCGGGTCGTGCCGTTCGCCGCCGAGACGACGGTCGAGCTCGTCGGGGCCGGCTCCAGCTCCGCGACGATCGTCGCTGCGATTCCACTGGGCCAGGAGCTCGTCGGCCGCCTGCACGCACGCTCGGGCTTGAAGGACCCCGACCAGCTGGCCCTGGTCGGCCGCGACGGCCGCGTTCGCGCGTCCTCGAGCCAGGAGCTCCTGGGTGTGACCGGAGTTCCGCTCGGGCGCATCGCCACGGTCTCGGTCGGGGACGACAGCTATCGCGCGGTGGGCGTTCGCATCGTTCCGACGCCGCCGATCGCGCTGGCCGCAGCGGCACCGACGACGGCGATCGCCGGGGAGCAGAGCTCCGTCCGCAACAAGATCCTGGCCGCGCTCGCCGCGTCGCTGCTCCTGATCGCGGTCGTGGCGTACATCGCGGGGCGCTCGATCGTCGGTGCGCTCGCCCGACTCGCCGCGGCCGCCAACTCGATCGCGGCCGGCCGGCTGCGCGAGCGCGTGCCCGTGCGTGGCCGTGACGAGTTCGCCGATCTCGGCCGCGCCTTCAACCGGATGGCGGGCGAGCTCGAGGCCCGCGTCGGCGACCTCGAGGACGAGCGGCGGCGGCTGCGCGACGCCAACGCCCGCTTCGGAGAGGCGCTCGCCGCCACGCTCGACTCGGATCAGCTGCGCCGCGTGATCGTCGAGTCTGCGGTGGAAGCGACGCACGCTCAGGGCGGCCTCCTGCATGCGAGCGACGGGTCCGTCGTCAGGGTGGGCGACATCGGCGCCGGGCCGCAGCGGCTCGAGTACGAGCTGACCGCGGGGCGCGGCCACTTCGGCACGCTGATCCTGCTCGGGAGCGAGTTCGACAACGAGGCGACGATCACCGCGGCATCGCTCGCCGGTCAGGCCGTGGTCGCCCTCGAGAACGCGCGGCTGCACCGGATCGTCGAGCGCCAGGCCCTCGTCGACGACCTCACCGGGCTGGCCAATCGGCGGCAGGCCGAGGAGGCTCTCAGCAGCGAGATCGCGCGCGCCGAGCGTCTCGGCGGCTCCGTCAGCCTCATCCTCGCCGACCTGGACGACTTCAAGGCGATCAACGACCGGCACGGCCACCCGACGGGCGACGTCGTGCTGCGCGAGTTCGCGGGCGCCTTGCGCGAGACGGTCCGCGAGATCGACCTCGCCGCGCGCTGGGGTGGCGAGGAGTTCGCGATCATCCTGCCCGGCACCGACCTCGAGGGCGCGGCGCAGCTCGCCGAGCGGCTAAGGCAGGCGATCGCCGCGCGGCAGCTGATCTCGCTGGACGGGATGCCGCTCCGGGTCACCGCCAGCTTCGGCGCCGGCAGCTCGGTGGGCCAGGCCGGCCTGGAGGAGCTGCTCGAGATCGCCGACGACGCTCTCTACCGCGCCAAGCGAGCGGGCAAGAACCGCGTCTACGCCGGAGCCCAGCCGATCTCGCGGTCCTGACGCGAGGCTGCCTCGACGTGCAGGGCTTTCCTGCTTCTGCGCTACACTCCCACGCTTGCACGACCACGTGTCCCCGACTTCGGAGGCCCATATGCCAGTGGAGACCCCCTCGCTCTTCGCTCGCGTGATCCAGGATCATCTCGAGCTCAAACGGCGCAACGCCGACCTCGAGCCCAAGATGCCGATCGATCGGTATCAGGCTGAGGATCCGTTCGACAACCACCCCCTCTTCAAGACCGAGGAGCAGGCGCGGATCGAGGAGACGATGGACGGCGAGCCCGCCGTCGATCTCGACTCCCTCTCGATCCCCTGGCCCGGCGAGGAATCCGTCGAGACCGCAGTGCCGGCCCTCGCAGGCGACGCCGACGTCGAGGACTCCGGCCTCTGGAGCAAGTCCCGCGACTTCGACTGGGGCGACTGACCGACCCAGTCCCGGCGCGCCCGGCCGGCTGAGCCGGCCGGCGGCGCGCCTACCCTGTCGGCGCGGCTTCGGTCTCCTCCGGCAGCGCGTCGGCGGAGAGGCTGTGCGCGAGCCGGCGGAACGGGCCGTCCTGCTCGAGCAGCTCGCGCTCCGAGCCGCGCTGGGTGATCCGTCCGTGCTCGACGACGAGGATCTCGTCGGCGCGCCGGACCGTCGCGAGCCGGTGGGCGATGATGATCGACGTGCGACCTGCGAGCAGCCGGTCGAAGGCGCGCTCGATCAGGATCTCGGTCGGCCGGTCGATGTTCGAGGTCGCCTCGTCGAGGATCAGGATGCGCGGATCGGCGAGTAGCGCCCGGGCGATCGAGATCAGCTGGCGCTCACCCGCCGAGAGCCCGGCACCGCCCTCGCGGACGACGTGCTGGAGCCCGTTCTCGAGCCGCGACGCGACGCGGTCGACGCCGATCGCCGACGCTGCCGCCAGCACCTCCTCGTCGGAGGCGTCGGGCTTCGCGAAGCGGATGTTGTCCGCGATCGTGCCGCTGAAGAGGAACGGGTCCTGCAGGACCACGCCGAGCTGGCGGCGATAGCTGCGCAGCTCGACGTCGCGGAGGTCGGTGCCGTCGACCCGCACCGCGCCCTCGTCCGGGTCGTAGAAGCGGGCGATCAGCTTCGCCATCGTCGACTTGCCGCCGCCGGACTCGCCGACGAGCGCGATGCAGCCGCCGGCCGGCACGGCGATCTCGATCGCGTGCAGCACGGGGTCGGCGCCGTAGGCGAAGGTGACGCGGTCGAGCTCGAGGCGCCCGTCGATCCGTCCGAGCGGTCGGGCATCCGGTGCGTCCGCGATGTCGATCTCGGCGTCGAGCACCGAGCTGATCTTGTCCATCGCCGCGTTCGCGGCCTGCACCTGGCCGTACAGCTCCGAGAGCTCCTGCAGCGGCTGGAAGACGAGGTTGAGCAGCCCGACGCCGGCGATGAGCGTGCCGATCTCCATCGAGCCCGCGCCGATGAACTGCGCGCCCGCGTAGATGACCGCGCCCATCGCGAGCACGCCGAGCAGCTCGATCGCCGGGAAGAAGACGGAGGAGAGCTTCTGCGCGACGACGTTCGCCTGCCGGTTGGCCTCGTTCATCCCGTCGAACTCGTCCTGGAACGCGCGCTCGCGGTTGAACGCCTGGATCACGGCCATCCCCGAGACCGACTCGGCCAGCTGCGCCGTCACCGTCGCGATCCGCGTCCGCACCTCCGTGAAGGCGGCGTGCGAGCGGCGCTGGAACCAGCGCGTGACGAGAATCCCCGGCGGCAGCACGCAGAGCGCGACGAGCCCGAGCCGCCAGTCGAGCAGGAAGAGGCCCGCCACGGCGGCGACCAGCGTGAGCGTGTTCACGACGAGCGTCGTCAGCCCCTGGTTGAGGACGTCGGAGAGCGCGTCGACGTCGCTCGTCAGGCGCGCGATGATCCAGCCGGCCTTCTGCTGGGAGAAGTAGCGGAGCGAGAGCGAGGTCAGATGGTCGAAGAGGTCGCGGCGCAGCTCGAGCACGACGCGCTGGCCGACGTCGGCAAGGCCGAGCCAGGTGGCGGTGCCGAGGATCCAGGCGGCTGCGTTGACGCCGATGTACGCGAGCACGGCCAGCGCGAGGCGGCGCTCGTCGTCCGCGCCGACCCCGTTGTCGATCGCGTCGCCGACGAGGTGCCAGCCCGCGACGGGCGCGGCCGCCGACAGCGCGGCGAGCAGCGCGATCCACGCGAGCCGGCCGCGCTTCCCGCCGGCGTAGGGCAGCAGCCGCGAGAGGCCGGTGTGTTTCCTATGCGGCAACGGCCTCGTCCCCGAAGAGGGCGGCGAACGGCCCACCGGCAGCGATCAGCACGTCCGGGCGGCCGTCCTCGACGATGCGTCCGTCCTGGAGCACGACCGCCCGGTCGGCCACGCCGATCGTCGAGAGCCGCTGGGTGGCCACGAGCACGGTGCGCCCGGCGACCGCGGGCCGAAGGTTCTGCACGAGCAGTTGCTCGGTCTGCGTGTCGACGGCCGACATCGGGTCGTCGAGGACGAGCACGCGCGCGCCTGCGAGCAGGGCGCGTGCAAGTGCCACACGCTGGCGCTGGCCGCCGGAGAGGTTGACGCCGCGCTCGCCGATCAACGTGTCGTAGCCCTCGGGCAGATCGTCCACGAACGCGGAGACGCCCGCCGCCTCGCACGCGGCGAGCACCTCGTCCCAGTCCGCGTCCGGGCGGGCCGAGAGCAGGTTCTCGCGCAGCAGGACGGAGAAGAGCACCGGCTTCTGCGTCACGATCGCGACCGCGCGGCGCAGCTCGACGAGCGACGTCTCGCGGGTCTCGACCCCACCGACGAGGACACGGCCGCCGGTCGGGTCGTAGAAGCGCGGCAGCAGGTTGAGGAGCGTCGTCTTGCCGGCCCCGGTCGGTCCGCAGACCGCGAGGATCTCACCCGGCTCGACCTCGAGGTCGACTCCGCCCAGCACGTCGGCGCCGGTCCCGTACGAGAAGCGGACCTGCTCGAACCGGACGCCGAGCGGGCCTGCCGGCAGCGAGCGCGGGGCGGCCGGCTCCTGCAGGGGCGAGATGCCCTCCAGCCACGCAAAGCTGCGTCCGGCCGAGGCGACGGCGCGCTGGCCGAGGTTGATGATCCAGCCGAGCGCCTCGAGCGGCCACACGAGCTGGAGCAGCAGGGTGATGAAGAGGCTGAACTCGCCGATCGTCAGCTCGCCCGAGATCACGTCCTGCCCGCCGAAGTAGAGCACGCCGGCGATCCCGAGCGTGGGCAGGAAGAGCACGCCCGGCAGGAACTTCGCCTCGACGTTCGCCATGCGCATCGTCTCGTGCCGCACGGCCTCGGCGCGGCCGAGGAAGCGCGTGCGCACGTCGTCCTCGCGGCCGAATGCCTGCACCATCTCGATCCCCACGACCGCCTCGTCGGTGGCTTCGGTGAGGTGGCCCTTCTTCCCCTGTACGAGCCGCGAGATCGGGAAGAGGCGGTGTGCGAAGTACCAGGTCAGGATCGCCACGGCGGGCATGGCGACGGCGGAGATCAGGGCCAGGCGCGCATTCACCGAGACGAGCACGATCGCGGCGCCCACGATCATCATCCCGCTCTGGATGCCCTGGACGACGCCCCAGCCGATGAAGTAGCGGACGGGGTAGATGTCGTTCGTCGCGCGCGAGATCACCTCGCCGGTCGCGTGCCGGTCGTAGAACGCGCGCGGGTAGCCGACGTAGGCGTTGTAGAGCAGCTGGCGCATGCGCGCCTCGACCGCGATGCCGATCCGGGCCGTGGCGTAGCGGCGCGTGAAGTTGACGCCGAAGCGCACCAGGGCGACGGCGACGATCAGCCCGAGGTAGGGGAGGAGCCGGTCCTCGTACGGGCCTTCGATGGCCTCGTCGATCGTCCGCTGCACGAGCACCGGGATCGTCAGGGAGAGCGCCGTGAAGGCGAGCGCGCACGCGAGGCCGATCGCGGCCAGCCGGCGCTGCTCCCACCAGAGCGGTGCGAGGCGGCGCAGCGTCGGCCAGAGCGGCAGGTCGGGTGGGTCGACGGTCGTCACGGGGCTGGTGCGTCTCCTGGGCGCGCACGCGGGCGCGCCGGTCGGGGTTGATGGGTCTCGAGCCTCGGAGCCGGGAGCTGCGGACGGCTACCGCGGCGGGACGCCGTGGGGCACGGGGGTCGCGCTGGCGAGCATCGATTCGCGCATCTCCGGCCTCCTCTCGGCGTCTCGGAACGAGGCTCCGACGATACCAGCAGTCGCGGCGGGCGCGAAACCGCGCCCGCTGGAGCGGGGGCCTGCCGCCGTCGGGCAGCAGGCCCCGCCTCGGCCTAGCGGTTCGCTGAGCGCTCTCCGCACAGGCCCGGGTTCTCGCAGGGCGAGCGGCCGGTGACCGTCACCTTCCGGTTGCCGTTCGAGGAAGAGGAGAGCGTGAACTTCACCCAGGCGGCGTTGTTCGTCTCGTCCTCCTCGAGGAAGGCGCCCGTCGGGTTCGTCGTCGACACGAGGTAGTAGTCCGTGGCGTCCGGCACGCCCGTCAGGTCGACCTGCTGCCCGTCGGTCGCCTGGTGGTACTGGTCGACCCAGCCGACCGAGATGCCCTGGTAGCTCGTGTAGCAGTCCCAGAACGTCTTCTCACTCGTCGGCGCGTTGTCCTCGAGCTTGTACAGGTCGAGCAGACAGAAGCCGAGCTTGACCGAGTTGCTCCCGACCAGGGTCCCGTCGGGGCTGCCCTTGCGCACCTCGAAGAGCGCGACGTCCGCTGTGTGCCAGTGGTTGTGGGTCGGGTGGTACTCGAAGGTCGAGACCGGCTCCTCGTCCAGGAGCGTGTAGCACGGCTGGCTCGGCTTGGGCTGCGTCCCGCACAGGTACTGGGCGTTCGACGAGCGGATCTCCTGGATCGCCGTCGTCGTCGGAGTCAGCCCGAGCTCGTGCTCGGGGCGCATGGCCCAGGGTCCGCTGCCCGTGTTCGCGATCCCGTTCGAGAAGCGGAGGTAATCGTGCTGCTGCTGGTGGACGAAGTTCAGGTGCGTGGGGACGACGGTGCGCAGGTCGGGGTAGTTGCCCGGAGGCGTGCCTTCGGCCGCCGTCGGCGTTGCCAGCATCCCGCCGATCGCCAGGACGAACCCGCCTGCCACGATCGCGGCGAGGGTCAGTCGTGCCTTCACCGTGCTCCTCTCGGTTGGTTGACCCGCCAGCCTCTCCGATGCTCGCGACGAATGCAACGCGCCGAAACCGCGTCCCAGCGCCGATGTCGCGCGCGACATCGTTATGACTTGACAAGACATCACAGTGATGTCATAGTGCCGCCATGCAGATGGCACACCACCTCCACGCAATCCAGGAGGACCTCGCGGCGGCTGCAGCGCTGGCCGCCGACGAGCCCACGGCGGAGGCGGCGCGCCGCCTGAGCCAGGCGCTGGGTTCCTCACTCCACCTGCGCCTGCTCGACATCGTCTCGGAGGCGGCGGCCGAGCTCTCGGCCGTCGTCCCGGGACGAATCGACGTCCGCCTCGCCGGCCGCGATCCCGATCTCGTCTACGTCGAGGAGGAAGAGGAGCCCGCTCCCGCCACCGCGACCGGCGAGGACGCGCTGTCGGCCCGGATCACCCTGCGGCTGCCGGAGTCGCTCAAGCTCCAGATCGAGCTGGCCGCCACCGGTGAGAACGCATCCGTCAACTCCTGGATCATCCGCGCGCTCGCGCGCGGGCTCGAGTCGCGCCTCGACCCGGTCGACGCGGCCGCCGCCTGACCGGCTACACCAAAGCTGAAAGGAGCTCCGATGCTCAAGTACGAGCGCACACTGTTGGGGCACGTGTTCCTCCCCGAGCCCGACTTCGACCGGCCTCCGGGCGAGCGCGTCGTCAAGCCGGCCCGCAAGCGCGGCGAGCGTCGTCGTCGTCGTGCATAGCTTCGCCACCCCCGAGCCGCCGCGCCTCCGCGTCCGCGTCCCGGCCGGAACGTCAGCCTGGACACGGCGGAGTCGAACGAGACCACGGTCGAGCTGGAGGCGCTGCGCGACGATGACGTCACGCGCGAGGCGATCGACAACGCGACCGTCGAGCAGCGCGGCGACCGGATCGTCGTCGAGATCGCCAAGAGCGGCTGGGGGCTTCTTCGGCCGGTCCGCCGCAGGTCGGCGTTCGCGTGCGCTGCCCGCACGGCACGTCGCTCGACTGCGACACCGCCTCGGCTGACGTCGCCGCGAGCGGCACGGCTCGGCGACGTGGAGGTGAAGTCGGCGTCGGCAGACGTCGTCCTCGGACACGTCACCGGCGACGCTCTCGATCAACTCCGCGAGCGGCGACGTGCGCGTCGACGAGCTGCACGGCAGGGTCGCGTGAACACGGTCTCCGGCGATACGCGCGTCGGCGCGGCGTCGCGCGCCATGCTCTCCGCGAACACCGTGTCGGGCGACGTCGAGCTCGGCCGAGTCTGCACGCGGACGTGACCGTCCAGAGCGTCTCGGGCGACCAGCGGCTCCGCTCGATCCGCGTCGGCGAGATCCAGCTCAAGTCGGTGTCGGGCGACGTCGCCGTCGGCGTCCTCGTGGGCACGCGGCTCTTCATCGACGCCAACTCGACGAGCGGCGACGTGCGCTCGGAGCTCGACGTCGATGCTGCCCGCCGAGGGCATCGGCCACGAGGCGAGCCTGCGCGTGAAGACCGTGAGCGGCGACATCGCCGTCACCCGCGCGATCTAGGCGGCCCCGCTAGTCCGCCAGCGCCTCGGCCAGCCGCGCGCAGGCGAAGCTGCGCCAGGCCAGGCCGTCGTCGGCGAGCAGCGCGGAGAGCGCGGCCGAGACGCCCGGGAGGTCGTCCGCGTCCGCGGCCAGCGCGCTCGAGCCCTTCCCGTAGCTCGGCGCGCGCCGGCTCGGTCGTCGAGATCGGCCGCGAGCGCGGTGACGGCGCGCCCGTCGAGCTCGAGCTCGCGGCGCGGGTCGCCCCCGGCCGCGAGCAGCAGCTCGGCACGACGCAGCGCCGCGCGCAACTCGTCGCCGTCGAGGTCGACGGCCGTGCCGGCGAGATAGGCGAGGGAGGTCGGCAGGTCGGCGTTGCCCCGCTCGAGGCTCGTCAGCAGCTCGCGCACGGCGGGAGCGTACTGCGGGGCGGGTCAGGCGGCGACGGGGGCGGCGGCCGAGCGCTCGAACCAGTCCGAGTAGCCGCCTTCGAACGAGACCGCGTCGCCGTCGCCGACCTCGACGATCCGGTCGACGATCCGGTCGAGGAAGTACCGGTCGTGCGAGATCACGGCGACCGTGCCGTCGAACTCCTCGAGCGCGGCCTCGAGCGCCTCCACCGACTCGATGTCGAGGTGGTTCGTCGGCTCGTCCAGCACGAGCAGGTTCGGCCCCGCGAGCATCAGCAGCAGCAGCTGGAGCCGCGTGCGCTCGCCGCCCGAGAGCAGCTTGTTCGCCCGCCGCACCTGCTCGTAGGGGAAGAGGAACTTCATCAAGAGCGCGACGGCCTCGCCCTCCGAGCAGCGGTGCGAGAGCCGCACCGTCTCGAGCGGGCTCGACTCGGGATCGAGCGTCTCCTGATCCTGCGCCAGGTAGCCGATCCTGATCGACGGCCCGACCCAGACCTCGCCCTCGGTGGGCTCGATCTCGCCGACGACGGTCTTCAGCAGGACGCTCTTGCCGGCGCCGTTGGCGCCCACGAAGCCGACGCGCTCGCCGTGCATCACCGTCAGCTCGAGATCCGCGAGCACGACGTCGTCGCCGAACTGGACGCCGGTGTGCCGGAGCTCGAAGACGCGCTGGCCGCCGCGCGCGTGCGGGTGCAGGCGCAGCGCGATCCTGCGCCGCTCCAGCACCGGCCGGTCGATCTTCTCCATCCGGTCGATCTGCCGCTGCTTGTTGCGCGCCTGCTTGATGTGGCGCTCGTCGACGACCCGGTGCGCCCAGTCCTTGAAGCGCCGGATCGCCGCCTCGAGCCGCTCGATCTCCTTCTGCTGGGTCACGTACTGCTGCTGCTGGCGCTGCAGCTCGAGCTCGCGGGCGAGCGTGTAGGCCGAGTAGTTGCCCGGCCACAGCGCGTGCTCCCGTGGTCGAGCGAGGCGATCTGGCTCACGGTCTCGTCCAGCAGGTAGCGGTCGTGCGACACGACGACCGCGGCGCCGTCGAAGCCCGCGAGCAGGCGCTCGAGCAGCGAGCGGCCGACCGCGTCGAGGTGTGCCTCCGGCTCGTCCAGCAGCAGGACGTCCGGCTCCTGGGCGAGGCAGGCGGCGAGCGCGATCAGCTTTCGCTGGCCGCCCGAGAGCGCGCTCGTCGGGAGCGCGAGATCCTCCTCGACGATGCCGACGTCGAGCAGCATCGCCCGTGCGCGGCCCGTCGAGGCTGGGGCCGCCGGCCGCCTCCCACTGCTCCACGAGCTCCTCCTGGCGGCGGAGCACGCGCGCCATCTTGCTCCAGGTCGGAGGCGAGCTCGGGCGAGCCGAGCTGCTCGGACACGCGGTGCAGCTCACGGTCGAGCTCGGCGAGATCGGGCCGGGCCGCGCGCACCGTCTCGAGCGGCGTCCGCCCGTCGCCGAGCGGATGCTGGGGCGAGGTAGGAGACCGATCGTGCCGCGGCGGCGGACGACGTCGCCCGCGTCGGGCTCCTCGATCCCGGCGAGCAGCCGCAGCAAGGTCGACTTGCCCGAGCCGTTGGCGCCGACGATCCCCACGCGGGCGCGGGGCTCGACGAGGAAGTCGAGGCCGTCGAGAACGATTCGGCTGCCGAACGACTTCCGGACGCCGTTCAGGCTGACAAGCGCCATCTCCGACTAGCCGGAGCGGACGACCGAGAGGACGTACTCCTCGCGGCCCTCGCGGAGCGCGTCCGCGAGCCGGACCGTGCCGGAGATGCCGGCGCGGCTCGTCAGCACCTCGTAGAGGCGGTCGTCGCTCATCCCGTTCGCCCGCGCGGTGGCGATCAGCCGGGAGAGCACGGCACGGGGCTTCCCGTCGGCGCCGAACTGCCAGGCCGGGTAGAGGTAGTCCTGGCCGCCCGGCCTGCGCACGCCGAGCAGCTCGCCGCCGCGGCGCATCGCGTCGAGCCGCTGCGTGCCGACGCCGAGCCGCGACGAGAGCCACGAGCCCGAGAGCGATTCCTCCAGCAGTCGCGTCTCCACCGGCCCAATCATGCCCTCAATCGGGCGCGCGGTCACGCTCCCGGTCATGCGGGGGAGAGGCGACCGCGACGACGCCGCGAGCCGGTGAGCGTCCAGCGGACACCCTGGACGGCCCACGCGCCGAGCGCGAGGAGCAGCAACCCGAAGGCGAGAAAGCAGATGACGAGCCAGCGCTTCATGCGTTTCAGAGTACGAAGTCGCCGTGCGTGATACATCCACCGCGGCGCCGATTCGGCGTCATCCTCGCGGGTGATCTCGCCGTCCGTCAGGCGGACGAGGCCGTCTATGCTGGCGCCGTGCCGGGACACTGGGAGCTGATCGCGCTCGGGATCGTGATTCTGCTGCTCTTCGGCTCCAAGCAGCTGCCTCAGATCGCGCGGAATCTCGGCCGGGGAGTGCGAGAGGTGCGCGAGACGATCGTCGACGTCGATCCGCGCACCGAGATGAAGGAGCTCGAGGCCGGTCCGTCGGAGGAGGCGGCTCCGGCGCATCCGGAATCGGCCCCCGAAGGGGCTCCGGCGCGCCTGCCGGGCGACGACGACCGGAAGTCCGCCGACCCCTCCTAGCGCCCGCAGACGCCGACGATCGTCTCCGTCAGCGTCTCGAAGGGCTCGCTCTTCGAGAGGAAGACGGAGGCGCCCGACTCGAGCGCGGCGGCCTGCGAGAGCTTGTCGGTGTGGCCGCTGAGCACGATCACGCGCGGCGGCGGCTCGAGCGTCAGCAGGCGCCGCGTGGCGGCAAGCCCGTCCAGCCTGGGCATCGACATGTCCATCAGGACGACGTCGACGGTGGCGTTCTTGGCCGCGCGAACCGCGTCGCGCCCGGTGGCCGCGGTGCCGACCACCTCGAAGCGCTCGTCCTGGCTGAGCGTCGACGTCAGCGCGTGTGTGAACAGCTCGTGGTCGTCGACGATGAGGACGCGGATGGGCTGCAGCGGCAGGGCATCGCTCACGGGCGGAAACTATGGCAAGTGCGGCGCGAAGCGGTCGCAGTCGCCCGCGCGGTCAGCCGCTGACGACGCGCCCGTCGTCGAGCTCGATCGTCCGGTCGGCGGCTGCGACGACGATCGGGTCGTGCGTGGTGACGACGGCGGTCAGCCCACGCGTGTCCACGAGGTCGCGCAGGATTGCCGCCATGGCCTCGCTGTTGACCGAGTCGAGCTGCGACGTCGGCTCGTCGGCGAGCACGAGCGGCGCCTCCGCCACCAGGGCGCGGGCGATCGCGACGCGCTGCTGCTCGCCGCCCGAGAGCTGATCCGGGAAGTGACGGCTGCGCAGACCGAGACCGACGAGCTCGAGTGCAGCCCGCACCCGTGAATCGCGGTCGGCGGCCGGCACGCTGCGCAGGCGCAGCGGCACCTCGACGTTCTCCGCAGCCGTCAGCTCCGCGAGCAGCCCGAAGGTCTGGAAGACGAAGCCGATGCGGTCGCGCCGCAGGGCGGCGAGCCGGTCGCGGCCGAGCCCGGCGAGGTCGAGACCGTCCACCGAGACGGAACCGTCGCTGGGCCGGTCGAGCCCGCCGAGCAGGTTGAGCAGCGTCGTCTTGCCGGCACCGGAGCGGCCGAAGACGACGACGTACTCGCCCTCCGTGACGTCGAGGTCGACACCCGCGAGCGCGAGCCGTTCGTGATGTCCGTCGCGGAAGCGCCTCGTCAGGCCGCGCGCGGAGATCACGTCTGGGGGCCCCTCCGGCCGAACTCCGGCCGCACCTCGATGCGGTCCTCATCGAGCACGAGGCGGACGCGACCGCCGAGGCCGAGCGCCTCCACGTACTCGGGCGGCAGCTGGAGCCGGCCGGCGCCGTCGAGGACGGCGAAGTCCTCGCCCACCGCGCCCGCGGCGCGCCTGATCGTCTCCGCGCTCGTGCGGCCGTCGCGGATCGTGATCGTCCGCTCGACGGAGGCGGAGACGAGCGGGTCGTGGGTCGTCACGACCACGGTCACACCCGACGCGCTGACCGTCTGCAGCGCTGCGAAGAGACGCCCGGAGCTCTCGCTGTCGAGCTCGGCGGTCGGCTCGTCCGCCAGCAGCACCGCCGGTGTGTTCGCGAGGGCGATCGCCACCGCGAGCAGCTGCTGCTCTCCGCTGGAGAGGCTCTCCGAACCGGCGTCGGCGAGGTGCTGGAGCCCGACGAGCTCGAGCGTGTCGGCGATCCGGACCCGCCGCTCGCGCAGGGGGGCGCCCTTCAAGAGCAGCGGGACGGCGATGTTCTCCGCCACGGTCAGGTACGGCACCACGTTCGCAGCCGTCTGCTGCCAGACGAAGCCGACCGTGGTGAGGCGGAACTCGCGCCGCTTCCGGTCGGGCAGCGAGGTCAGGTCCCAGCCCGCCACCTCGGCCGTCCCCGCGGTCGGCGACTCGAGCCCGGCCAGGATGCTCTGCAGCGTCGACTTGCCGCTGCCCGAGGCGCCCACCACTGCGACGAGCTCACCCGGCTCGACGAGCAGGTCGAGGCCCTGGAGCGCGACCACCTCGACGTCCTCGGTCTTGAAGACCTTGACCAGGTTCTTGCACACGATCTTGCCGTTCACGCGGCCCTCCGGTGGAAGACGACGACGGCCGCCGCGCCTGCGAGCGGCAGCGCGATGAGCGCCAGCGCGACGGCGAGGGGAGCGCCGAGCGCGATCGCATCGGCAGCCTCGAACGCAGGGCGGACCGCCGCGAAGGCGAGCGCCGCGGCGAGTGCGCCCGCCAGCGCTCCGGCGGCGATCGGTGGCACGAACTGCGCGAGCCCGAGCGTGAGCGCGGGACGGCGGCGGAGGCCCAGGGCCGCCAGGCGTCCGTCCTCCTCGGATCTCTCGCGCACGAGCACCATGACGACGACCACGATCGCAGCCGCGGCGTAGGCCACGCTGAGGTAGGAGATCGTGGCCAGTGTGTCCCCGACGGTCTCGAGCAGCGGCGCGGTCGCGTCCGCGGCGCCGCCGATCGTCAGCGACGCGAACATGGCCACTGCAGCCGCGACGAGCGGCACGACGAGTGGTGGCGCGCCGAGCGCCCCCTGCCGCTCGATCCGCCGGAGCGCGAGCGCGGGCGCGAGGTCGACCCGGCGGCGCAGCTGGTTGCCGACCAGGCGGGCGACGGGCGGGAGCAGGCGCAGAGCGAGCGCGCCCACGGCGAGGACGACGAGGACCGGCGTGACGGCCGCGAGCGCGTCGAATCCCTCCGGCGCGTCCGAGCGCGTGCGCAGGGCGACGGCACCGGCGATCGCGACGGTGACGAGGGTCGCCTCGAGTGCCGCGCGCCGCCGGGCGCGCCGATCCCGCTGCTCACGCGCGGTCACGGCATCCTGCGGCCGCGGTGCCCGCGGTGCGACGACGACTGCGATCGCAATTGCCGCAGCGGCCGCGAGCGCGAGCCCGAGCGCGAGCCCGGCAGCGTCGAGACTCCGCGTGAGCGCGGCAGCGGCGGCCAGCCCGAGGAGTGCCGCCGGCGCGACGACCGCCACGGCGGCGAGCGCGGCGGCCACGCCAACCGAGCCGCCCCGGTCGCGGGCGAGCGTGAGGGCGCGGCGCTGCGCGGCGCCGCCGGCGAGGGCGGCGGCGACGATCACCACCAGCGCGAGGCCGAGGAATCCGGCGCCCGCGAAGGAAAGGCTCGCCGAGGCGACGCGCTGCTGCTCGCGGAACCGCTCGAAGATCCGGCCGATCCCGGTTCTCGCCTCCGGGACGGGCGAGCCGGCCTCCGCTACGGCGCCGTAGCGCAGCTCCAGCGAGCGCGCTGCCGCTTCCAACCCGTCGAGCTCGCTCGCCTGCAGCCGGTCGGCGGCGACGCCGTAGCGCCACCGGTAGGTGAGCGGCATCACCGTGCCGGTCCGGTCGAGCAGCTCGGCGTACGCGCTCAGTGGGATCAGGCCCGAGGCGAAGACGAACCGCCGCGTGTCGGTCTCTTCGATCCGGGGGCGCAGTGAGCGCCGGTCGCCGAACCAGTACGGGTCTTCCTCCTGCCCGGCCACGATTCCGGACACGACGACGTCCGCTGCGGGGAGGAGGTCGAAGTTGAGCGTCTGGAACTGCGGCTGCCGCAGGTCCGGCTCGATCCGCAGCCGGTCGCCGACCTTGACCGAGAGCGCCTCGGCTGTCGCGGCCGTGAGCGCGAGCTCCAGGCGCCCCTCGGTCGTCGCGGTCGGCCGCCTGCCCTCGACCAGGCGGGCGTGGTCGTCGAGATCCTCGTGCGCACGCAGGGTGAGGAAGCGGGTCGTGCCGGCCGGCGTCGGCGAGTCGCCGACGGAGTAGAGCGTGTACGAGGGGGTCTCGACGAGGAGCGTGCTGTCGTCGACGAGGCCGGCGAGCTCCGCCGGCACGGTGCGCAGGCGCGCGGCGCTCGTCCCGGGGAGCTTCGCCACCGGCAAACGTGCCGCCTGGACGACCTCCAGGTCGCGCTCGCGGGGAGAAGAGCGTGCGGCCTCCTCGCGCAGCGCGTCGTCCTGAGCCTCCGCGTAGAGAGGAGGGAGCGCGGCGACCGCCGCGGTCGAGACGGCCACGACGAGAAAGAGCCCACCGGCCCAGCGCAGGTCGGCGCGCAGCCCCCGGAGCGCCAGCAGGCGCCAGCCGTCGCGCGTCACCGGGCCCTCAGCTCGGCGGCGATCGACGCGCGCCCCGCGCCGCGCGCGCGCAGGGAGGCCTCGATCAGGATCGCAGCCAGCGCTCCGGCGGCGAGAATCCCCACGGTCGCCCAGGGGATCGCGACGCTCGGCGGGGGGACCGCCGCACGTCCGGTCTCGGTGAATGCGACCGCCGGGAGGACGAGCACGGCGAGCGCCACGCCGATGCCCACGCCGATCGCGGCTGCGAGCACGGCCAGGGCCGCGTCCTCGAGCACGATCATCGCCCGGGCACCGCGCCGCTCCAGCCCGAGGCCGCCCAGGAGGGACGCGTCGGCGATGTGCTTGCGGCGCCGGGCGGCGCCTGCGACGGCGAACGCGGCGACGGCGAAGAGCGCCGCGGCCAGCGAGCCCAGCCAGAGTGCGCCGGAGGTCGCGACCGCGAGCGGGTTGTTGGCGAGCGAGCGCTCGAGCGGCTCGCGGGCCGTCACCTGCTCCACGCTGAGCGGCGGCCGGCCGAGCGCCGCGGTCGTGGCTGCGACCGGGGCGGAGCCGAGCTCGAGCGCCCAGGAGTCGGGTCGCGCGACCTCTCGCTCGCTCTCGTACTGCTGGGCGAAGAGCGTCGGCAGGTCGGTGACGAGGAAGCTGTCGCCCTCCGTCGCCGCGGCGAAGTTCGTCAGCGAGCCGATCAGCTCGACGCGGCGCCCGCCTCCGACCTCGACCACGTCTCCGATGCGGGCCTGCAGCGAGTCGAGCAGACCGGTTCCCGCGATCGCGGGCAGCAGCCGGGAGGGCGGCCGGCCGGGCTGCAGGATGACGGTGGTGGCTGTTCGGTCGTTGTCCGCAGCGCCCGTGTCCAGCTGCAGCTCGAGGCCGGGCCCGGGTGCGAGGGTCGCCCCGGCCGCGGCCACGACCGAGGTCAGCGGGAGCAGCTCGGCGCGCCACTGCTCCCGGTCGACGACCGGCGAGGTCACCTCGACGGTGAGTCTGCGCGGTGCGAATGCGGGCACGTCGTAGCCCAGCTCGAGCGCAGCGAGCCGCAGCGGGCGCCGGGGCTCCGGTGCGAGCTCGACCGAGAGCTGGGTCTCGCCGTTCTCCTGCAGCGGGCCTGCCGGGAGCCGGTAGTGCACGCCGTCGGCGTCGCTGACGACGACGGCGAGCGAGGGAGCAGGATCGACCGATTGCTCGCGCGTGCCCTCGAAGAACGAGAACGTCGGCGGCGGCTCGAAGTCGGCCGGAAGGGGCTCGAGCGTGACGCGGGCCGTCAGCGCGAGCTCCTCCGCGTCGTCCGGGATCGGAGCTCCGGCAGCAGGTGGACGCCGCGCCGCGAGCTGGCGGAGCAGCTCCTCCTGGCGGTCTGCCGTTCGCCCCACCGGGGTGACCGTGCTGCGCGCCGCGTCGACCGCGATCAAGGGAACGGGCTCGCCGCCGACCTGAAGGCTCTCGACCGCGAGGGGGGAGACGGACTCGACGCCTGGGGTGGCCGCGAGCGCGCTGGAGCGGCCGAGCGGGGGGTAGGAGTCGGAGCGCCGGTCGTCAGGCACGAGGACGTCGGCGGCGGCGATGAGCGCGGCGCGCTCGCGCTGGGTCTCCTCCCAGGTCGTTGCGTACGCCGCTGCGAAGGTGCCGATCGCGAGTGCGGCCACGAGCAGGACGGCCGCCGGCCGGTGCTCCTCGGCGGTGCGTGCGAGGCGGCGGGCGGCGAGGGCCGGAACCGCGCTCGGGCGTCTCGCGGCCGCGCGAGCGAGGAAGGCGAGCGTCGGAGGCAAAAGACGACCGGCGAGGACGGCGCCGGCGAGGATCCCGATCGCAGGGACGGCGACGAGCAGCACGTCCAGCTCGCCGTCGCCTGCGACGATCGGTGCTCCTTCCGCCCGCAGCTGCCACAACGCGACCCCGGCCGCGACGAGCAGGGCGATGTCGAGCCCGGTCCGGGCGAAGAAGCCGGGTCGGTTCGCTCGTGCGTCCGTCGACTCGCCGCGCAGCGACGGGAGGACGAGCGCGGCGAGACAGGCGACTGCGCCGAGGATCGCCAGCGTGTACGGCAGCCGTCCGACCTGTGGTTCGAGGTCGAGGTGGGCCGAGGCGAGCGGGCCGACCGCCGCCACGAGCTCGATTGCGAGGAGGGCGACCCAGGGCGCGGCGAGCGCCGCCAGCACGGCGAGCGCCAGCGCCTCCACGGCCGAGGCCAGCGCCAGCGAGCGCGGCTGCGCGCCGCGGGTCAGGAGCAAGCTGTCCTCGCGCCGCCGCCGCCGCCGGATCAGCGCGGCGACGAAGATCAGGCCGTAGGCGGCGAGGAGCGCCAGCTGTGCGAGCGGGACGAGCACGCCGGTGCGGGCGACCCCGACCTCGCGCCGGGCCTCCTCGAGCAGGCTGTCGAGCCCGGTCGAGACCACCGGCGGCGCGATCCCGCGCGGAACGCCCTCTCGGAGCTGCTCCTCGAGGCCGTCCACGGCGGCCTCGTCGTCGCTGAGCTCGCCGACGTCGAACGCACCCGCGGCGGGGCGGGTGCGCCAGCTCGCGCGAAAGCGCTCGGCCGTCTCGCGCAGCGCGGGCTCGGCGACGACGAGCGGCCCGTAGGTGGGCACGTCCTGGCCGCGCACGCCGTCGAGGGCGAGCTCGTCGTTCCACCAGATCGCGGCCGCGGGGTCGGAGACGGCGTACTCGCCCACGATCAGGGCCGAGACCGGCTCGACGGTCTGCGTGCCCTCCAGCGCCACGGTGGAGCCAACGTCGAGACCCGTCGCAGCGGCAGCCTGAGTCGAGACGACGGCCTCGAGCTGTCCCGCACCCGGGTCTGGCCAGCGCCCCCGGCGCAGCGTCGCGTGGCGTTCGATGCCGTCGAAGAACGCGAGCACGTAGCGCCGCCCCTCGCTCGAGGCGACCGAGTCGGACTCGGCGACGCGATGGATCGGGGCCGTGCCGGGCAGCGCGCGCCGCAGCTCACCGACCACCCGCTCCGACGTCGTTTCGTAGCCGGCGACGTCGGCGCGGCTCGTCACGTCGACGCCCGCCTCCACGGCGTCCGCGTCCGCGAGCTTGCGTTCGAGACCGGCCTGCGCGGCCGCTCCCGCGTACATCGGTGCGGCCGCGAGCAGCGTGGCTGCGAGCAGGATCGCGCCGAACGAGACGGCGACGAGCGGCCACACGGCGAGCGTTCGCTTCGCGATCAGCCGCCACGGCCCTGGCGGCTTCACCGCTGCGACCCCCGTTTCATGCGACCACACAGTAGATGAGCCGTCGTCGCCGAAACCCGTGGCGGCGTTCTCTACACTGGATCGGCATTCGGGGCGTTAGCTCAGCTGGGAGAGCGCCGCCTTTGCAAGGCGGAGGTCGCCGGTTCGATCCCGGCACGCTCCATGAGATGAGTGAAGAGAGGGGCGCCGGCTCGCCGGCGCCCCTCTCCTCGTGACACGTGGCCGCTAGCTGAAGCGGAAGTACGCCACCGAGCTGCTCGCTCCCTCGATCTGGAGGGTCAGCCGGCGACAGGTGCCCGCCCAGGCACCGTCCGTCTTCCAGTTCACGTGGTACTCGTTCCCCTTCTTCGTCGCGTTGCCGTTCGTCTGGATCGGCGTCGGTGCTGCGGTCGACCGGAGGCTGTCGCAGTTCACCGGCTCCGACACCAGCGTCACGTCCTGCCCCGGTGCGAGCCCCGTGATCGAGTACTTCACGGGCACCGTGTCACCCGCGTCGCGCTCGTTCAGGGTCGGCGCCGCCTGGATCGGCGGGCGGAACGAGCCCGCTGTCGCCGAGCAGGTCGCCGGCACCGTGAAGTCCTGCGAGTTGTCCGTCCGGCTGGTCGAGAGCCCCTGTACGGCTCCCGTGCCGAGGCCGCGCTTGGCGAAGCCACGCCAGATCTCGCAGTAGTTCGCACCGCCGGTCAACGCCTGGTCGGCGTCGAGGATCGCATCGCGGCCGTCGACGAAGCCGGGACCGCACGGCTGGAACTTCAACCCGTCCATGACCAGCTGGATCGCGAGGTTGTTCCCGCCGGTGTACCAGTCGGCATAGACGTTCGGGTTGTAGCCGTACTTCCCGACGAGGTTCCAGTAGACCTCCCAGAGCATCGTGTTCCAGACGTAGCCGACGCCGTGCGGCTGGGAGATGTTGACCGTGTCCTTGATCGAGTCGTACGTCGACGGGTTGACGCTCGTGTCGGTCGAGTACGGCGTCGGGCGGATGCCCGGCCCGTCGGCCGGCTGGAAGCTCACGTACGAGCCGACACCGCGCGCCGTCGTGGCCGTGTCGGAGGGGCTCGTCGTCAGCACGAGGGCGAAGTAGTCGCTCCAGCCCTCGCCCATGTGCTCGAGGTGCACGTTCGAGTTCAGGCAGCCGATCACGCTCGGGCCGCCGGTGAGGCGGTTCGAGATGCCGTGCCCGTACTCGTGGGCGATCACGCCGTTGTCGAGGTCGGAGTCGCGGTCGGGCACGCCGCCCGTCCCGTCCGAGATCGTGACGACGTTGCCCACGCTCGGCCGGAGCGTGTTTCCGTCCTCGAGCGTGACCATCACCGACGGGATCGTGATCGACGGATCGGCTCCGCCCATCGCGGTCGCCGGCCCGGCGATGTTGTTCGCCACGATCACCATCCGCGCTCCGAGATCCTCGGCCTTCTTGACCTTGCCGACGAACGCGCACGTGCCGCGGTCGATCAGCGCGATCTTGCCGGCCGGATTCGCGAGGTACGGGTCGAGCGGGATCGGCTGCGCGCTGCCGATCGGGTAGGCCGGGTCGCAACCGCGCCCGACGTAGACGACCTCACCCGTGATCGGGCCGGTGGTGACGAGGCTCTCGCCGAACCCGGCCATGGGGCCGAAGAACGTCCGCCCGGCGAGGGGCCCGCTGTTGACGACGATCGGGTTCGGGGCCGACGAGCGCCACTCGAACATCTGCATCCGCGGCCGGACGCCGTCGACGTCCGTGCCGAAGTTGGCGTTGTTGCGGCCACTGCCGTCCTGCGCCTCGGCGCGGACGTAGTCGTTGCCCAGGCCGAGCCCGGTGTAGTTCGTCTGCTGGAAGTTCCCCGACACCTCGTCGAACCCGTAGTTCTGCATGACGTCGTGGATGACGTTGTTCCAGTAGAAGAGATTCGTGACGAAAGCGGCCTGAGAGTCCAGCGGCCGCGCGTTCAGGTCGAGCGCGAAGTCGAAGGTCAGGCTCGGCCCGCCGTTCGGGTCGCTCCCCGGATCCGCCACGTTGTTGTTGTCCCGGTCGGCGTACGCGTGGACGTTGTTGCCGCGCGTGACCGTGAACTCCGGCCCTGCGACACCGTTCGTGTCGTGCCAGCCGAACGGGGACGCGCTCGGGTCGGCCGGATTCTGGACGAGCACCCGGCCGCCGTCGCTCGGGCTCTCGAACGGGATCGGGAAGACGCGGTAGCTGGCGTTGTCCGTCGCCGGGAAGGTCGGCAACTCGGTCGCCGTCGCGGACGACGGAGCCACGGCCTCACCGGTCGCCTTCGCGTCCTCGTGGATGATCAGGTCGACCTGATCGAGCACTGCTCCGGTCTCCGCGTCGACGAAGGAGTTCCACCAGTGGTCGGCCTCGTCGAGCCGGACGTTCCAGGCGAGCCGGACGGCGCCGTCGGTCGGAAGCCAGACGAGCTCCGCCTCGATCGCGCCCTCGGCGATACCGCCGTGGGAGATCGTCGTCTTCTCCGACGCGCTGCCGCGCCGGTTCAGCACCTCCAGCGGCTTGCTCGGCTTCAGGCCGAGGTTGCCTGCGGCGGCTCGAGCTGCCTCGACGGCGGCCTTTCGCGCGCTTTGCCCGCCGGCACGTGCGGCGAGGTCGGCGACGAAGCGGTTGCCGGCGCTGATCACGGAGCCGTCGCGTGCGACGTTCACGGTCAGCAGGGCGCCGTAGACGTCGATCCCCTTGTGCTGCTGCTGGAGATACACGTGCGTGACGCCGTTGTGCTGGCTGAAGACGGAGTCGCTGACGGCGACGTCCTTGACGTCGGAGCCGCTCAGACCGAGCTCCTGCTTGTGGTCCTTCACGTAGCCCAGTGCCACCTTCGTTGCGTCACTGCCCGCGCCCGACATCGCCCCCGAGGCGACGACGAGGCAGGTAAGAGACGCTGCGGCAACAGCTCGGGCCAAAGCCCTGCGAGAGATCATGGAGCCTCCCTGATGTGTTCCCCCTCGGCCGAGACCCTCGCCCCGACCATGACGCGGCGAGTCTAAGCGCTGCGCCCGGGGAGGTCTAGTGCAGGGGCTCGTCCGGTGCGGGCTGCCGGAGCCCGCGCTCGAGCGAGCGCAGCCCGTCGCTGAAGGTCTGCGTCGAGGCACCGCGGCTGCGCGAGCCTTGCTCGAGCCTGCGGATTCGCGCCTCGAGCTCGTCGATTCCCGGGCTTGCAGGCACCTCCGAATGCTGCGACCGCCCGCTCGCGCGCGGCGAGCGTCGCTTCGCGCTCGGCGAGCGCGTCGCTGCGCGCTGCGAGCTCGACATGGGTGCGCGCGAAGGCCTTCTCGGCCTCCCGCAGCTCCTCGAGCTTGGCCTCGAGCCGGGCGAGCTCGTCGCTTTCGGCCTGCTCGGCGGCGGTCTCGGGCTCGTTCGGCGCGAGCGGTGCGCTCGTCGAGCTCGGCTGCGCGGGCGTCGAGCTCCGAGGTCCGCGCGTCGAGCGCGGCTGCACGGGCGTCGAGCTCCTCCGACCGGACCGTGAGCTCCTCCGACCGGGCGGTGAGCTCGTCCGCGCGGGCATCGAGCTCCTGCTCGCGCGCGGCGAGCTGCTTCGCCGCGGCTGCGTCCCTGGCTGCCGTCGCCTCCGCTGACCGCCGCCTGGGCATCCGCCGGCTCCGCTGCTCCCGGCGTCCGACTCGCTGGGGCTCGCGTCGGCGGCAGCGCGCTGCTCGACAGCCAGCTCGCGGGCGTCGAGCTCGGCTGCGCGCGCGTCCAGCTCAGCCCGCCGCGCGTCCAACTCGGCTCGCTCCTTGTCTCCGCCCCGCTCGGCGCGCGCGACCTTCAGCTCGGCCAGACGGGCACGGGCAGCCTCGACGCGGGCTCCGCGCGAGTCGACCCCTTCGAGCTTCGCCTCCCGCCGCTCGACCCGCTCGAGCGCCTGCGCGAGCTCACGCTCCCGCAGCTGGACGCTGGCCACGCGCTCCGAGAGCGCACGCTTCAGCGTCTCCAGCTCGGCTGCACCCTCCAGGCGCTGTCGTTGCAGCGCCTGGCGCTCCGACTCGGAGTCGGAGGGTTCGTCACCGCGCGCGGGGAGCTTGAACCGGCTCAAGGAGCCGGATCGTACTCGTCTAGGCGGCGCGCTCCAAGCGTTCCTCCGCGCGAGCGCGGCGCACGATCTCGTCACGCTCGCCGAACCGAATGCGTGCGCGCTCGGCCCGATGCTCGTCCCACAGCGCCTGGAGACGCTCGTCGATCTGCTTGATCTCTTCCCGCACCGGCTCGTTGCGGCCCAGGGAGAGCAGGTTCCACAGCTCGGTCCGCTGCTCGCTCAGGCCCTCGATCTCGGCGTGGATCTCCGCAATCGTTTTCATGCTCTTGAAAACGTGGCTTCGGCCGCCGGGATTCCCTACTCGTCGCGGCTGAACAAAAACACAACAATCACGGCCGCGCCGACCACGCCGGCGACGATCGCGAGCACGTAGAGCGCTTCCACCATCAGTCGTACCCGAGCTCCGCGATCCGGTCCTCGTCGAAGCCGAAGTAGTGCGCCAGCTCGTGCAGGACGGTGATCCGGATCTCCTCCTCCAGCTCACGCGGATCGGTGAACGTCTCGGTGAGCGGAAGCCTGAAGATTGCGATCCGGTCGGGCAGCTCGCCGTGGCCGCCGCTGCCGCGCTCGGGCAGGGGGATGCCCTCGTACAGGCCGAAGAGATCCGGGTCGTCCGGATGCTCGTCCTCGACGACGACCGCGATGTTCACGAGCGCGCGCGCGAGCTCGGGCGGAACGCGGTCGAGCGCGGCGCGAACGTGCTCCTCGAAGGTCTCCCGGTTCAAGCTGCCTCCGGGAGCGAGAAGCGGAGTGTCGGCACGTTGTCGCGGAGCGGCAGCACGCCGCGCGATGCTATCCCGCGCGTTAGAGTCGCGCCGATGGCCCGCTTCCCGCATTCGCTCAACGAGCAGGTCGGCAACGAGTTCGGCGCCTCGCAGCAGTACGTTGCGATCGCCGTCCACTACGACGCGCTGACCCTGCCGCAGCTCGCTGCGCACTTCTACCGCCAGGCGGTCGAGGAGCGCAATCACGCGATGATGCTCGTGCAGTACCTGCTCGATGCCGGCGAGTCGGTGGTCGTGCCCGGGGTGGAGGCCCCGCAGACCGCCTTCGCCGACGTCGTCGAGCCCGTCCGCCTCGCCCTCGAGCAGGAGCGGCGCGTCACGGAGCAGATCGCGGCGCTCGTTCAGCTCGCCCGCGACGAGGGCCAGCTGGTCGGGGAGCAGTTCCTGCACTGGTTCCTGCAGGAGCAGCGCGAGGAGGTCTCCTCGATGTCCGCGCTCCTCGCGGTCGTCGAGCGCTCGCGCGACAACGTGATGCTGATCGAGGAGTACCTCGCCCGCGAGGCCGGCGGCGATTCGCCGCTCGAGGGCGGCGCGCCACCGGCAGCCGGCGGCGCGCTCTAGCTGGCTGCAGCGAGCGCGGGCTGAGCCCGCGTTCGCGCTCGGTCGAAAGTCTGCGTCGGCATGGCCAAGCCATGCCGACGGCAAGACCCCTGAAGGGAGCCGCTTCGCGGCTCCACCCGCTCAATGATCGACCGCTGCTCTAGGCGGTTGCCGGCAACGCTGCCCGGAGCTTGTCGGCCACGGCTTCGAGTTCGATCGGGGCGCCGGTCACGTCTTTCAGCAGCTCGTCCGCGGTCGGCTTCTGGCCGAGCGACCAGAGCTCGCGCAGGAGCGAGCCGGCCCCGCGGCGCCGGAACCAGTCGCTGCCGAACTCCTCGCGCAGGAAGGTCGAGAGCTGAGCCTCGAACGCCCACGAGCGCAGGTACGAGGTCACGTAGTAGCCGGAGTCGATGTCGCCGAGATAGTCCGTCTCGCTCGGCTCGACCTTGAGCGCGTCCCCCAGGAGCTCGACGTAGCGCGAGCGCATCGTCGTCGGGTCGGTCGCCTGGTGGAACTCGATCTCGTAGAGCAACTTCGCGGAGTAGCGCCGGACGAAGAAGAGCAGGTGTGCCGCGCCCTCCTCCGCGAACTCGCGGGGGCGCGCGAAGTCGAGCATGCGCGTCAGCCAGGCACGGTCGCCGATCAGGTGCTCGAAGAGCATCGCCCAGCCTTCGGTGACGGCGTTGTCACCGAGGCGCTTCTCCTCCAGCTTCAGGTCGGGCGACGTGAAGGCGAAGTGCTCGGTGTGCCCGGCCTCGTGGAAGAGCGCCCGCCAGTCGTCGGGCCCGCCCATCGGCTGGATCACCAGCATCACCTTCTCGGGGATCTCGATCGGTGCGCAGAACGCGCGCGGCGACTTCGTCGGGCGCTCCTCGACGTCCAGGTGGACGTTCTCCTGCGCATCGAGGTCGATGCCGAGGTCGCCGAGCGTCGCGCGCAGCGCGGGCAGCATCCGGTCGCCGGGGAACGCGGCATCCCAGTTCGAGCCGCGGAAGAAGCGGCGCACGTCCCACCGCTGCGCCTCGCCGAGGCCGATGCCGACGTGCTCGCGCAGTGCGCGGTCCATCGACTCCTCGTATAGCCGCTCCGTCCCGTCGAGGAAGGCGCGGCACTGTGCCGCCAGGCCCTCGAGGTCGAAGCCGAACCGGTCGCGGTAGAGCTCGAAGTAGTCCGTCGCGCCGAGCGCGCGCACGCCACGCTCGGCCGTCTCGACGGCGTCGAGGTAGAGCGGGTTCAGGTGCTCGTCGGTGAGCGCGTTGCGCGCCGCCTCCAGGCTTTCGCGCGTGGCGCGGTCGGCCGTGTTCGCGATCGTCGGCGGCAGCATCCGGTAGCCGACCGTCTCGCCCTCGTGTGGCGTCTCCAGCGTCGTCTCCAGCTCGGCGATCCTCTCCGCGTGCTCGCGCGTGAGCTCGCCGAGGTAGCCCTCGCAGCCGAAGCGGTAGAGCTCCAGGTTCTCGCGGCCCCGCACCGCGGTCCCCAGCCGCTTCACCGTCTCGACGTCCGTGAGGTTCGCGTGCCGCTCGTAGATCGGACGCAGGTCGAAGTCGGACTTGAGGCCCGCGTAGTGGCGGTAGTACTCGTCGTCGAGCTCGGCGATGAAGCGGTCGGCGCCGGCGCGGTAGCCGTCCAGCTCGCGGTCGCTCGGCGTCTGCTCCTGGAACGGGGCCTCGCTCACTCGCCCTAGGATACGCGCCGTGCGCGAGTTCACCGTCACCACCGAGCGCCGGAGCCAGCTGCTCGACATCACGAGCAGCGTGCGCGAAGCGCTGGGGGAGCTCGACGGCGCCGTGGCCGCGCTCGTCTACGTCCCGCACACCACAGCGGGCGTCGCGATCAACGAGCACGCCGACCCCGCGGTCGCCCGCGACTTCGAGACGGCGCTGGAGCGGATCGTCTCCGAGGACTGGCCCTGGCAGCACATCGAGGAGGGAGAGGAGAACGCGCCCACGCACATCCGCGCCGCCTTTATGGGCTCGGACGTGCTCGTACCCGTCCGCGACGGCGCACTCGCGCTCGGCACCTGGCAGGGCATCTTCCTCTGCGAGTTCGACGGCCCCCGTCAACGAACGGTGTACGTGACGGCTCTGCATTGATCGAAGTCGAGGGGCTGAGCAAGCGGTTCGGGAAGACCCAGGCGGTGGCCGGGCTCAGCTTCCGCGTGGAGCCCGGCACGATCACGGGCTTCCTGGGCCCGAACGGGGCCGGCAAGTCGACGACGCTGCGCGCGGTGCTCGGGCTCGTGCACCCGGACGCGGGCGCCGCGACGGTGCTCGGCGTCCCCTACCGGCAGCTCGACCGGCCGCTCCACCGGGTCGGCGCGGTGCTGGAGGCGAGCGAGGTGCATCCAGGCCGCTCGGGGCGCAACCACCTTCGGGTCCAGGCGGCCGCCGCGGGCTTGCCCGCCTCGCGCGTCCAGGAGGTCCTGGAGCTCGTCGAGCTGAGCGCTGCCGCGAAGCGCCGCGTGAAGGGCTACTCGCTCGGGATGCGCCAGCGGCTCGGGCTCGCGACCGCGCTCCTCGGCGATCCCGAGGTGCTCGTGCTCGACGAGCCCGCGAACGGCCTCGATCCGGCCGGGATCAGGTGGCTGCGCGACTTCCTCCGCTCGCTCGCGGCCGAGGGCAGGACGATCCTCGTCTCCAGCCACGTCCTCTCCGAGGTCGCCCAGACGGCCGATCGCGTCGTGATCATCCACCGCGGCAAGCTGATCCAGCAGGCCTCGATCGCGGAAGTGCTCGCGGGGGCGAAGGGTGCCACGCGGGTTCGCAGCCCGGAGGCGTCCCGGTTGCGCGAGCTCCTCAGCGCCCAGGGGGTCGACGTCACCGAGATAGACGGCTCGACCCTCGCGGCCAACGTCCCGCCCGAGCGCATCGGCGAGATCGCCGCCGCCAACAGCATCGTGCTCCACGAGCTCACCGTCGAGAGCGCCACGCTCGAGGAGGTCTTCCTCGAGCTGACCGGCGGGGAGACGACCCAGTGATCGCGCTCGTGCGCTCGGAGCTGCTGAAGATCCGCACGACGCGCGGCTGGTACGCATATCTGGTGGTGATCGTCCTGCTGGCCGGAATCTCGGTCGCCGCAGCGATCGGCTCGACGGATGACTCCCGGCGCGGCGACCTCGACTTCCAGGTCGATTTCATCGAGGCCGCGGGCTTCGCGGCGCTGCTGGCGATCATCCTCGGGATCACGGTGGTGACGACGGAGTTCCGCCACGGCACGATCACGCCGACGCTCCTCGCCGAGCCGGTCCGCGAGCGTGTGCTGGCCGCCAAGGCCGTCGCGGTCACGCTCGTGTCGCTGTTCTTCGACGTGATCGCCCTCGCCGTGATCGGCGCCGTTGCGCTGATCTGGCTCTCGATTCTCGGCGCCGACATCCATCTCGCTTCCGGCGACGTCGGGACGCTCGCCGCGCAGACGCTCCTCGGCGCCGTGCTCTGGGGCTTGATGGGGGTCGCGGTGGGGTCACTCGTGCAGAGCCAGGTGGCGGCGCTCGTCGGCACGCTGATCTGGATCTTCGTCGCCGAATCGCTGCTGTGGGGTCTGTTCGCACTCCTCGACGTGGACGGCGCCGTCTCCTACCTGCCGTTCCAGTCGCTGGACGGCGCCGACGGCACCGGCGGGGAGGATCTCCTCTCGTACGGGCCGGCGGTCGCCGTCGCGTCTGGTTGGATCGTGTTGATCGGTGCTGCGGGAACGCTCCGGACCCGCCGCCGCGACATCACCTGACGCGTACCCTGGCGGGATGGCCGCTCCGGTGCGCAAGGACGACGAGGTCGAGCTCCAGGTCGACTCGCTCGCCTACGGCGGCAACGGCGTCGCGCGCCTGAACGGCTTCGTCGTCTTCGTACGCCGTGGCTTGCCGGGCGATCGCGTGCGCGCGCGTGTGACGAAGGTCAAGCGCGGGTTCGCCGAGGCGCTCGCGACCGAGATCCTCGAGCCCTCCCCGCAGCGCGTCGACGCTCCCTGCGCCCACTATCCGGCCTGCGGCGGCTGCCGCTTCCAGGATCTCGACTACGCCGTGCAGGTCGCCTCGAAGGAGGCGCAGGTCCGCGACGCGCTCGTCCGCATCGGCGGGATCCCCGAGCCGCCGCTCGAGCCCGATCGTCCCGGCGGCCTCGGCGTTCTTCTACCGGAACAAGATGGAGTACTCGTTCACGCAGACGCCATCGGGGCCTGCGCTCGGCTTCCACAAGGCGGGCCGTTGGGACGAGGTGCTGGAGATCGAGAAGTGCTGGCTCACGACCGACCTCGGCAACTCGATCCGCAACGCGGTCCGCGACTGGGCCCGTGAGGAGAATCTCGTCGCCGTACGAGCAGGCCGAGCACACCGGCTACCTGCGCCATCTGGTCGTGCGCGAGGGCCGCAACACCGGCCAGGTGCTCGTGCTGCTCGTGACCGGGCCGGGCGAGAAGTTCGAGACCGCCTACTTCGTCGAGGTGCTCCGGCGCTTCCCGGAGGTGCGCTCGATCCACTGGGCGGTCAACGACGGCCCATCCGAGGTGACGAACCTGCCCACGACGCTGCTCTGGGGTGAGGACGCGATCGAGGAGGAGATCCTCGGGCTGCGCTACCGCGTCCGGCCGAACGCGTTCCTGCAGACGAACACGGCGATGGCCGAGCAGCTGTACTCGCTGGCCATCGAGTACGCCGCCCTGACGGGCAACGAGACGGTCTACGACCTCTACTGCGGCACCGGCACGATCGGGCTGGCCCTGGCCGCGGATGCGCTCAGCGTCTGGGGTGTCGAGATCTCGGAGGAAGCGGTGGCGTGCGCGCTGGAGAACGCGGACCTGAACGGGATCTCCAACGCTGCCTTCTTCGCCGGCAACGTCGGCCAGTCGATCGAGGAGCTCGCCGAGCGGGCGGGCCTGCCGGACGTGGTCGTCGTCGACCCACCGCGGGCCGGTCTCGCGGGCAAGGCGCTGAAGCGGACCGGCAGCCTCGGCGCGCAGCGGATCGTCTACGTCTCCTGCAACCCGACCACGCTCGCCTCCGACGTGAAGGTGCTACGTGCCGAGCACGGCTACGAGCTCGTGCGCGCGCGTCCCGTCGACATGTTCCCGCACACCCCGCACATCGAGACGGTCGCGCTGCTGACGCGCACTTAGCGCCAGATCGCGCCGAGCCGGTCGGTGTGCTCCGGCGGAAACGCCCGTGCGTCCCCTCGCGAGTAGCGCGCGGCGGTCCACGCGCCCACGGCCGCGTCGAGCAGATCGACCTCCGGGACGCCGTGCACGGCCTCGGGCAGCTCGATCCCGGCCCCCGAGAGCAGCGCGCGGCGCCTCGCCAGCCCCTCGGCGGTGTGCTTCGACTCGCCGAGCGGCGCGCCGGCCAGCTCGCAGAACGACACCTCGGGATGCATCTCGACGATCCGCTCGTCGCCGCCCGCGTGCTCGTGCACGTCCAGCAGCTTCTGCCGGAGCCCGAACGCCTGCTGCGAGATCCCCTTGCCGGTGATCGTCCGTGCCAGCTCGTTTGCCTCGGCGAACGTTCGCGCCTCGAGGGCGGCGCGGGGTGGGGTCGTGAAGACGCTGCTCGCGCGGCCGCCGACGAAGGCGCGCGCGCCCGAGTCGGCCCGGCGCGCGCCGCGGCCGCTCGGGTCGATCGGGATGTCGACGGCGATCACCTGGGCCCGGAGCGCCAGCACCTCGGCGAAGCTCGGATGGGTGGAGACCTCGACGTCGCCGCTCGGGTCGACCGACACGGCCACCCAGCCCTTGCGGTAGCCATCGACACCCGCGACGACCACGTCGGTCTCGATCCGCGCGCCGCGCGTGCGGGCAGGCGCGCCCGAGCGAGGCGGCGTCGCCTGGTCGGCGCGAAAGCCGAGCACGACGAGCCGGGCGAGAGCCTCGCTCAGCTCCTCCGCGCTCTCCAGCGCGAGGTCGGCGACGGTGAGGCCGTCCTTGTCCCTGAGCAGGATCCGCCCGGAGCGCGCCCCGCTCGGCTGCGGGTGGAACTCGAGCGTGAGGTCCAGCCGGGCGTCGTGCAGGGCACGGCGAACGTGCTCGTCGAGGGCGTCGAGACTGTCGCGGTCAGGCATCGTCGACCGGAGAGTAGAGTGGCCGCGCGCCCAGCGTAGTCACTGGGCGCGGGTCGCGAGGCGGTCTTGGGCCGCGGGCGGGCGGCCCCTTTAGGGATCTTTGCGCGTTGAGCATCCGCTTCCGCGGATGCTCAACCTGCGCCAGCCAGAAGTAGAGCTCTACCGTCGTTCCCGCTTCAGCCGCTCGACCGTCGCGTCGTCAGCGGCGAGCTGCTCGGGATGAACCGAGTCGCGCAGCGTGGGGGTCTCGTCGTAGGGGACGACGACGAGGCCGTACGCGAGGTCGTGCACCTCCGCCGGGACGGGCTCGGCGCCGTCGAGCGTCAGCTCGCCGCGGTCGGGCGGGACGAGCTGAACGGCGGCGTTCCGCGGCGGCCGCTCGCGCGTGAGCAGGACGACGCGGTCGTCCGTGCGCTCGAGCACGTCCGCGTCGAGATCGAACATCAGCGCGTCCGTGCGGCCGTAGATCCGGACGGGCGCGCGTCCACGGCGGCGCAGCGCCCGCCAGATCAGGTCGATGTTGGCCACCAGGAACCCGATGCAGATGGCCGGCAGCGCGGGGAGGCCCGCCACGTCGGTCGTCGCCGCCAGCACGAGGGTCACGCCGAGGAGCGCGGTCATCGCCACCCAGGTCGCGGCCACGCGCAGGCCGAAGCGCTCCGCGGCGCCGAGGAAGACCGCGAAGAAGAGGATGTCGGGCGGGCCGAGGTTGGCGGTGCTGCCCTCGCCCGGGATCCGGAACGCGACCGACACGTCCTCGAACACCCCGGGCTCGTTCTCGACGATGTGCCCGGTCGGCCCGCGCCAGACGGAGAGCGCGTCGACGGCCGGGATCACCGCCGCGACGAGCACTGCCCAGGCGACGGTCTCGAAGAAGCTGAGGAACCAGAAGCCGAGCGCAATGAGGGCGTAGAGCTTGGCGAGGTTGAAGAGCACGTCGAGCTCGGCGAAGTGGAAGCCGACGGCGAGCACGGCCAGCGCGAGGCCGACGGGGAGGAGCCCGCGGGCGCCCAGGTAGGGGAGCGCGAGCCAGATCACGAGCAGCGTGACCGGGATCACCGCGACGACGAGGAAGGTGACGTCCAGGCCGAGCCGCGCGTGCCAGAGGTACTCCGCGCCCGCGCTGTATGCGGCGACGAGAAGCGTCACCGCGGCGAGTGCGGCCGTGCGCCGTCGGCTCAAGCTAGTACGGCGGCAGCTCCGCCCACCACGGGCCGAGCGCCTTGAAGGCGTTCCAGAAGGCGGTCTTCGCCGGAGCCTCGTCGAGCGCCGCGTCGATGTCGGGGACGACGAGCGCCGCGATCGTGCCCGTGAACCGCTGCAGCCCGACGCCCTCCGGGTCGAGCGGATCGGAAAGGGGGAACTCGAGCGCGTTCAGGAAGTCGACGGCGCGCTCGCCCATGACGACGAGCAGCTTGGGCCCGACGATGTGCAGCTCGCGGACGAGCCACGGCCGCGCCTCCACCGGATCCTGGCGCGCGAGCTTGAGGCAGTTCGTCCCGTACACCGCCATCGGGTCGACGCGCAGCCGCTGGAGCGACTTCAGCAGCGCCTGGCCGGAGCGGCCGAAGAAGGCGACACCCTCCTGCACCTCCGACGCCTGTGGCTCGTACTTGAGCAGGAAGATGTCCGCGAGCGGGTGGCCCGAGCCCAGGACGGGAACGTTGGCCTCGTCTCCGGCACGGCCGATCTCGTCCCCGAGCTCGTTGATCTCGGAGATCGCCTTCTGGAGGTAGCGCTCGTAGATCTCGTCGGTGGGCACGGCAGACACGGGGACGTACCAGGGTTCTCCTCTAGCGCACCTTTTCCTTGACCTGGGCCACCCACTTGAGGCTCTGCAGGTAGGCCAGCGACTTCGGCCGGCGCAGCACCTCGGCGCTCCGCAGCGAGAGCAGGAACTCCTCAGCCCCCTCGAATCGCCGCATGCGCACGGCGCCCGTTCCCACCCCCTGGAGCACGTGCGCGTCCGAGCCCGCGCCGGCGACCAGGTTGTACTTGCGGGCGAAGCGCTGCGCCTCGTCGTTGTAGGTCTCGAAGAGCAGGCGCGCGTTGTAGACCTCGAAGACGTCGATCTCTGCGAGGTGGCGGTGGAGCGTGACGGGGTCGGGAATCGCGTGCATCCGGTCGAACGGGTGAGGGAGGTAGACGAGGCCGCCCTGCTCGCGAATCGCGGCGATCGTGTCGCCGAACGAGAGGCCGCGCGGGATCTCCTCCTGCAGGAAGAGCCCGATCACCTCACCCTGGCCGTCGGTCTTCACCTCCTCGCCCGGGATCACGATGAGGTCGCGGCGCCGCGCCTGCTCGACGGCCTCGAGTGCGCCGCCGAAGACGTTGTGATCGGTGACCGCGATCGCGCCGAGCCCCTCCGCCTCGGCGTGGTCGAGCAGCTCGTCGACCTCGATCGAGCAGTCGTGCGACCAGCTCGTGTGCATGTGCAGGTCGGCGACGATCCAGGGCCGGTCGGCGAGCGGCCCCTCGTCGCGGCGTTCGGGCCTCCGGCGGCGTCCGGTGAGGCCGCGGTACAGCTCGTCGAGCTCGCGGGCGACCTCGGGGAAGCCGTGGCGCTGCGCCTCCTCGAGCGCTGCGGCGCGCTTGCGCTCGCGCAGGTCTGGGTCTCCGGCGTACCGCGCGATCGCGGCGGCCGCGAGCTCCGGCTGCTCGGCGGCGGCGGGCGCGGCGGCGACCGCGGCTCCGGCAGCCTGTGCCTCGAGCAGCAGGCGCGGGGATCCGGCGGGCGCCGGCGCGAAGATCTCCGCCTCCGAGAGCACGGCCGCCCGGGCAGCCGCGGTTCGGCCGGAGCGGACGCGCACGCGGTCGCGGAGCCCCAGCGGGATCCCGGGGCGGGTGGTGAGCGGTTTCGTCCGCAGCAGCACGAGCTCCCAGTCGGGGAGCTCGCGGAGCGACCGGAGCGCTGCGCGAGCGACCGGGAGCGAGGTCGACTGCAGCTCGACGGCGATCAGCTTCCGCTTCGTGGCTGGTCGGAACACCTCGAGGTCGACGCCCGGCGAGACGACCCGGTAGTCGCCCGGAAAGCGCTCCGCGGCAGCGGCCGCCGTCTCGGGCGACGTGGCGAGCAGCGCGTCGATCCGGCCGAGCAGCTTGTCGCGGAGCGCGCGCCGAGGCGGATACGTGAGCCGCTCGCGCGAGACGAACGTGGCCACGCCGAGCGTCTTCGAGTCGCGCAGGGCCAGGTAGGAGATGCTCGGCAGCCCCGGCTCGAAGCCGTGCACGACGTCGAAGGCACCCTGGTCGAGCGCGAGCCAGAGATTGGCGCGCACGCCCACCGGGACGCCCAGGCTCGAGCGGCGGGAGACCTGCACTGCGGGGCCGACGGCGATCACCTCGGCCTCCTCGCCGCGGTTCAGTGCCCGCCGGCCGGCGAGCAGGTCGGTGGTGCGGCTGGAGGGCGCGAGGACGGTGACGGAGTGCCCGAGCTCCCTCAGCGCGCGGGCGACTCCGGCTACGTGCTCGTTCACGTCGTGCGGCTGCGACCACGCGAACGGCGTCACGAGGCAGATACGGAGACTCACGCCTTCGAGTCTAGGCCAGAGCGTCCGCGGCGGCGTACGCGCCGGAGGCGACGAGGATCGCGCCGACCAGGAGGTACATGCCGGGCACGAGCCCGTGGCCCTGCGCCTTCGCCTGCGCGCCGAGCCGGTCGCGCAGCATGACGATCGTCGTCCCGAGCGCGATGCACGCCCCGGCGAAGACGAGCTGCACGATCACGCCGGCCCGAGCTCGAGGAGCATCTCGTGCTGACGGACGACGACGGCGCCGCCGAGCTCGCGGAAGGCCGCGGCGGCCGAGTCGTCGGTCGCCAGGTTGAGGGCCGAGACCGGCTCGCCGGCGCTGCGCACTGCCTCGAGCACGGCACGCGCGTCGCCAGCCAGCTGAAGCAGGTTGACACGGCCGGCGTTCGAGCGCACGACCGCGGCGCCGCCGTCCACGAGCGCGCCCTGCGGCGGGGGGTCGAGCTCCGTCAGTCGGACGACGGTCTCGTCCGCGCGCTGCCACGGCTCCCGCCCCTGCCGGTGCGAGCGCACCCAATCGTGCGCCTCCTCGAGTGTCGCGGAGGAAGGGAGATAGGTGCTGTCGGCAACTATCTCCTCCAACGACCACACCTCGACGTCGCGCACGTGGGCGAAGGCGAGCTTCTCGTACAGCCGGACGGCCGCAGTGTTCTCGACGATCACCTCCAGCCAGAGCCGCTCGACCCCGCGCGAGCCGGCCTCCGCGATCAGCCCTCGCATCAGCGCTTCCCCGATGCCGGTGCCGCGGTGGGCGGGCACGACGCCGACGCCGCCGATCCAGCCGTCCGCGCCACGCAGGCCGAGGTTGCCGAGCCCGACGAGCTCGCCGTCGACCCGCGCGACGAGCGATGCCTCCGGCTCGATGTCGAAGGCGTGCTCCATGAAGACGAGCGTCGGCTCGTCGACGCTGAAGGGCAAGAGGTAGCCCTCGTACGCCGCGGTGAAGAGGGCGGCGCGCTCGGCGGGAGAGAGCTGGGCGGCGGGGGCGAGGTCGGCGGCGGCGATGCGTCGATCCTAGTGCGAAGGAATCGCCGGCTGGGCGGATCCGAGCGCTGGACGTGCCGCAGGGCATCCCGGCCGGGTGCCGAAACTGAATCCGATGTACGAGCAGATCGAACGAACGGTCACGTCAGCGCTGTCCCGCCTGACCCTGCGCATGGCCGTCGGTCTGATCGTGGGCGTCGCGGCGGTACTCGCGACCGCCGCCGCAGTGCTCGAGCGGGTGCTCGATCCGGCCTTCGACACGTTCGGCGACGCCCTCTGGTTCGCGGTCACCACCGTGACCACTGTCGGCTACGGCGACTACGTCCCCGAGTCCTCCATCGGCCGGGTCGTCGCCAGCGCGCTGATGCTCACCGGCATGAGCATGATTCCCCTGCTCACGAGCGTCGTGGTCGCGATCCTGGTAGCGCAACGAAACCGGGAGGTGCGTGAGGAGGCTCGGGACGAGCTGGTCCAGATCCTCGAACGACTCGACACCATCGATCGGCGGCTCGCGGGCCGCGAGCCCCGCTAGCGTGAGCGGGAGCTGCTCGCCTCGTTCGACCCCGGGCGCCGGTGCGAGTCGTGAGATCCTTGCAGGCGACCGTCCCAGCCGCGATCATGACGAGCGCAGCTCTGAGCTGAATCACCCGATCCGCATGATGACCCGGGCGAACTCCGACGCGAGGGTGCCCGAAGTCCCGGCGGTCCTACCCGCTCCAACCCTCGAGGAGGCCAATTGACGATGTTGCTTGCAGCCGATTACCCGTTTCTCGGCGTGCTGTGGTCCATGCTCGTGTTCTTCCTGTGGATCAGCTGGTTCGTCCTGCTGTTCCACATCATCGGCGACGTGTTCCGCCGGCGCGATGCGAGCGGCGGCAAGAAGACGCTCTGGTTGATCTTCCTGGTCTTCGTGCCGTTCCTCGGCGTCTTCGCCTACCTGATCGCGAACAGCGACGACATGGCGAAGCGGAACATGGAACGGGCGGAAGCGCAGCGAAGCGAGATGGACGACTACGTGCGGTCGGTGGCCAGCTCGTCCGGCGCGGCGAGTGAGATCGAGCGCGCGAAGGGGTTGCTCGACAGCGGCGCGATCACGCAGGCGGAGTTCGAGGCGATCAAGGCCAAGGCCCTCAGCTAGGCAGGCCCGAACGACCGCGGACGGACGTCCGGGGCGACTACTCGTCGAGGGGCGACGGCGGCGTCGGCAGTGATGCGACGCGCGCCGTTGCCGCCTCGGCCGAGCCGGGGCCTAGCCGGCGCGAACGACGAGCGTCTCGCCCTCGGCGAGCTCGACCTCGACCCGGCCGGGGCCGCGACCGACGATCCGCTCGGGCGCGCTTGCACCCGAGGCGCGTCCGAGCACCGGCACGAGGAACCAGGCGAGGACGGTGAGGATGGCGAGCGTTCCGAGCAGCTTGCCCCAGTTGTCGCCGTCGGGGTCCGCGTGGATCGCCCACACGAACATCGCGGCGGCGCTCACGGTCAGCGCGGCGCTCGTCCAGAAGAGCCATTCGAACCGGCGGTCGCGCAGCATCAGCCGGGCGGTGGCGAGCATCAGCGCCGCCACGGCAACCGTGGCTGCGTCGAGCGACCAGGACTCCTGGTCGAACTGGGTCCAGACCTGCCAGGTGAGCACGCCGAACGTGACGACGGCGACGAGCACGACCGCCCACCCGAGCGGGACGAGATCCCGGCGCTCGACCAGTGCGATCCCTGCCAGCGCCGTCGAGCCCGCCAGGAAGGTCACGGCGAGGGTGCCGAGGATCCTGCCGTCGGTCTCGGTGAACTCGCCGCGGATGAGCGCCACGATCGAGATCAGCGCGGCGAGCCCGAGCAGGCCCGCCGCGCCGATCCAGAAGAGGCGCCGGAGCTTCACCTAGGCGGTGGTCGTCGCGGCCTTCGTCTTCTTCAGGGCGTTCTGGGCGATGAACTTCTCCGTCGCCTCGTACGCCTCGTCGTCGACGATCTGCACCGGGGGCGACTTCATCAGGTAGCTCGACGGGCCCTCGAGGGCGCCGGCGACGCCGTTGTTCAGGGCCAGCTTCGCCATCCGGACGGCGTCGATCACGATCCCGGCCGAGTTGGGCGAGTCCCAGACCTCGAGCTTGAGCTCGATGTTCAGCGGCACGTCGCCGAAGGAGGTGCCCTCCATGCGGATGTACGCCCATTTGCGGTCGGTCAGCCACGGCACGTAGTCCGACGGCCCGACGTGGACGTTGCCGTCGCCCATGTCGTAGTCGAGCATCGAGGTGACCGCGTTCGTCTTCGAGATCTTCTTCGACTCCAGACGGGTGCGCTCGAGCATGTTCAGGAAGTCGGAGTTGCCGCCGACGTTCAGCTGCATCGTCTTGTCGAGCTTGACGCCGCGCTCGCGGAAGAGGCTCGTCAGCACGCGGTGCGTGATCGTGGCGCCGACCTGCGACTTGATGTCGTCGCCGATGATCGGCAGCCCCTTCTCCTCGAAGCGCTTCTGCCAGTAGTTCTCGCGCGCGATGAAGACCGGCATGCAGTTGACGAGCGCGCACGCCGGCGTCGAGGCATTGCTCGGCGTACCACTTGGCCGCCATCTCGGAGCCCACCGGGAGATAGCTGACGACGACGTCGGTCTGCGTCTCCTTGAGGATCCTGACGATGTCGTCCGTCTCGCCCGGCGCCTTGGTCGTGACCTCGGCGAGGTATTGGCCGATCCCGTCGTGGGTCATGCCGCGGTTGACGGTGACGCCCGTCTTCGGCACGTCGGCGAACTTGATCGTGTCGTTCGGGTGCGCCCACATCGCGTCGGCGAGGTCCTTGCCGACCTTGTCCGCGGTCACGTCGAACGCGGCCGTGAACTCGATGTCGCTGATGTGGTAGCCGCCCAGGTTCACGTGCATCAGGCCGGGCACGAACTGGTCGTCCGGCGCGTCCTTGTAGTACTGCACGCCCTGGAGCAGCGAGTTGGCGCAGTTGCCGACGCCGACGATCGCGACGCGGACCTTGTCCTTGCCGCGTGCGCGACCGTTGGTGGAGCCGTTGGTCGAAGCCATGCGGGAGTCCTTTCGGGAGTTGGAGGCAAACGGGACGTCGAGCGCCTCGGCGAGCGTGAGGAGCACGAGGTCGTTCACGTTCAGGGAGCGCCGCCGCGCGGAGGACTTCAGCTCGCGCCGGAGCTCCGGCGGCATGCGCAGCACGACGGTGCCGGCTGCGCCCGGGATCACCTTGCGGCGGCGGCCGCTCGGGAGGAAGGCGACGCCGAAGCGCTCCGCGAGGAGAGCGACGACGACGTCGTTCAGGTTCGACTCGCGCCGGGCGACCTCGCGCACGACCGCCCTCTTGAGCGAGGCGGGCATGCGCACGAGGACGCTCGTGCGGTCTCTCGATGAAGTGCTAGCAGACAAACTGCTAGCACTATAGCGCCTGGCTAGCCCGCCCGTGCGCGCAGCTCGCGCCGCACGTGCAGCACGCGCTGGACGACCGTGAACCACGCGGTCGCGGCGAGCACGCCGATCGCCCACGGCAGCCCGCCCCAGGGAGCGAGCACGAGGCCGGCCGTGATCACGACGACCCGCTCGGCGCGCGAGCCGATCCCGACGTCGCCGCGCAGGCCCAGGGCCTCGGCCCGGGCGCGCGTGTAGCTGACGAGGAACGAGCCCGCGATCGCAGCCGACCGCGAGCGCCACGCCGAGCTCGTCGGCGTCGCGCGTGAACGACGAGCGCGATCGCCCCGAGCATGAACGCCTCGGAGGCGCGGTCGGTGGTCGAGTCGATGAAGGCGCCGAACGGGGTTTGCTTGCCGCCGGCGCGCGCGAGCGCGCCGTCGAGGATGTCCAGCACCGAGCCGACGACGAACACGGCCGCGCCGACCCAGAAGAAGAGGATCTCGTTCCGGTACTCGAAGTAGACGAGCACCGCGCCGACCGCGCACAGGGTGACCCCGGCCCCCGTGAGCATGTTCGGCGTCACGCGCGTGCGCGCGAGCCCCGCCATCGACCGCGACGCGAGCCCACGCGCGCCGGCGGTGTACGCCGTCTTGACGCTCATGCGGGCAGCGAGGCGCCGCGGCGGTAGATCACGGCGGCCGCGACCGCGGCGACCAGGATGCCCGCTGCGATGTCGAGCCAGAAGTGGTTGCCCGTCGCCATCACGCTGAACCAGACCCAGGCCGGCCACGCGAGCCAGAGCACCTTCGCCCAGGTGTGCTTGACGGCCAGCGGCCATCACGATGCCGACGATCAGCGCGTCCGCCGAGTGCAGGCTCGGCATCGCCGCATACGGGTTCGCGGCGAAGCTGACGACGCTCGAGTTGTGCGTGACCGAGGCGTGCGCGGCGAGCGTGTCCGTGAACCCTGCCTGCGGGAACATGCGCGGCGGCGCCGTCGGCAGCGTGCACGTAGCCGACGAGGCCGATCAGGTTCGCGACGATCAGGGTGTTCCGGAAGCGGAAGAAGCGCTCGTGCGCGCGGAAGTAGATCCAGAGCAGCGCGATCCCGACGACGGCGAACTGCGAGAGCCAGTACGTGCAGGAGGTCGCCTGGACGAGGAGCGACGACGACTCGACTGCGCGCTGGAAGGTCAGCTCCATCATCGAGCCGAGGCTGCGCTGGAAGTCGATGATCCAGGCGCCGTTCTCGAACGCGCGCTCGGCGCTCTGGTCGGCCGCCCCGCGCGCGACCTGGTAGGCGGCGTAGAAGCCGATCCAGATCGCGAACTGGAGCACGAAGTGCGCCCAGCCACGCGGGAGGCGGCGGGTCTCGGCTGCGTCGGAGTACGCCGTCATCGAAGGGACGATTCTACCCTCCGCCCCGGGCGCCGGCGGCCCGCGCGGAGAGGCGTGGAGTTCTCTCAACAGCGCCCGCATTCGGCCCCGGAAAGGCGGATGATGGCGCCGATCGGAGACATCGACCGCGCCCGTGGAGGGTGCCGGGAGGGGGCACATGGCTTCGCGGCTCACAATCACCGTCAACGGGAAGCGGCATCGGGTCAAAGCAGCACCCGACACGCCGATCCTCTACGTCCTGCGCAACGAGCTGAGGCTGATGGGGCCGCGGTTCGGGTGCGGGCTCGCCCAGTGCGGCGCGTGCACCGTGCACTTCAACGGCAAGCCGTCCGCTCGTGCATCACGCCGGTCTCCGCCGCCGTGCGGCAGAAGGTGACCACGCTCGAGGGGCTCGGCACGCCGGACAAGCCGCATCCCGTCCAGAAGGCGTTCATCGAGAGCAGGCCTCGCAGTGCGGCTACTGCCAGAACGGGTTCCTCATGACCGGCGCCGCGCTGCTGAACGAAGACGCCGCGCCCCACCGACAAGCAGGTCCGGCAGGCGCTCGCGAGCCTCCAGTGCCGCTGCGGGACACACATGCGCTACATCCGCGCGATCAAGCGCGCCGCCGGGACGAAGGGCTAGGTCGATCAGACATGACTAACATGCGAAGATGACGATGACGACCGCCACATCGACGCTCTACCGCACCGACTTCCTCAAGGCCGCCGGCGGCGGTGCGCTCGTCGTCTCGTTCGCGATTCCCTCCCTCACCGACGTCGCGGGTGCCGCGACGCGGCGGCTGGCCGCCTCCCCGTGGCCGGCGCCGACCCGCCGACGCAGCTCGACTCGTGGATCGCCGTGCCTCCCGACGACACGTCACGGTCTTCACGGCAAGAACGACCTCGGGCAGGGCCTGCCCACGGCGTTCACGCCAGATCGTGGCCGAGGAGATGGACCTGACCATAAGCGGGTCACCGACATCGGCTCGGCGACACGGCCGTGCACGACCACACCAGGGCGGCGCGCAGCGGCTCGACCGGCATCACCGGCGGCGGCGCCGCAGTGCGCAACGTGGCCGCGGAGGCGCGGCGCGTGCTCGTCGAGCCTCGCGGCGAAGAAGCTCGGCGTCCCGGCGTCCGCAGCTCTTCGTGCAGAACGGCGTCGTCACCTCGAGCGGTCGTCCAAGAAGGCGACCTACGGCGAGCTGATCGGCGGCACGCGCTTCAACATCGACCGCTGCAGAGCAACATGCCAGCTCGGGAACGGCCTCACCGCCGTCGGCGTCGCCACGGCCGAAGAACCCGGCGACGCTACCACATCGTCGGCTCGTCGATCAAGCGCGATCGACATCCCGGACAAGGTGTTCGGGAAGTACAACTTCAACGTCGACGCGAAGCTCCCGGGCATGGTGCACGCCCGCGTCGTCCGGCCGACCGACGCCGGCGCGAAGCTCGTGAAGATCAACGGCTTCAAGACAGAAGGTGGCCGGGGCTCGATCGCGTCATGCCGATGGGCAGCACTTCCGTCGTGGTCGTTCGCCGAGCGCGAAGAGCAGGCGATCAAGGCGGCGGCCGAGCTCGACGTCACCTGGTCGAAGCCGACGACCGCCGCCGTTCACGACGACGGCGGGGCTCTACGACTGGATCCGGCGCAGAAGCCCCGCGGAACAGCTCGACGTCCGACGAACATCGGCAACGTCGACGCCGCGATCGCCAAGGCGCGCCAAGGTGGTCGAGGCCGAGTACCTGTGGCCGTTCCAGTCGCACGCCGGCATGGCCCGGCGGCGGCATGGCGACTGCCGACAAGGCCGACGGGACGGATCACGGTCTGGAGCGGCACGCAGAAGTCCGCACCAGGTGCAGAACGGAATCGCCGACCTGCTCGGGATCCCGAAGGACGAGCGTCCGCGTGATCTGGCAGATGGGCCCGGGCTCGTACGGCCGCGGCGACGCCGACGACGCCGCGCTCGAGGCGGCGTGGATCGCTCGAAGCAGATCGGCAGGCCGGTCCGGCTCCAGTGGATGCGCCACGAGGGCATGCCTGGGATCCGAAGGGCCCGGCGACGATCATCACGATGCGCGGCGGACTCGACGCGGCGGGCAAGGTGACCGCGTTCGACTTCGACTGGAAGGGCGTCTCCGGCCAGGAGGTCGGGACGAGCGGCGAGGCCGCCGGGCGACACGCTTGATCGGCATGGCCTCGGCTTCACGCGGCCGCAGCGGAACACCGCCGGCACGCCCGCCGACCGCTACGTGTTCCCGAACAAGCGCGTGCGGGCGCGAGATCGTCGAGCCCTTCCTGCCGATGTACGAACCCGCTGCGGAGCTCGCACATGCGCGACCCGCAGGGGCCGCAGTCGGCGTTCGCGTCGGAGCAGTTCATGGACGAGCTCGCCTTACGCCGCGGGCGCCGACCCGATCGCAGTTCCGGATCAACCATCTCACCGCGAACAGCGCGACATCGGACGTGCTCCGGGCCGCTGCGAAGGCCGCGAAGCTGGCAGGCGCGCCGCGTCGGCGAGCAAGGTGGACAAGAACGGCGGCGATCCTCACGCGGTCGCGGGATCGCCTACCAGAGCCGCGGCGAGACAGTCGGCCGCGATCGTCGCCGAGCTCGAGGTCAACCGCAAGACGGGGAAGATCGTGCTCAAGCGGCGCATCGTCGCCGTCGACGCGGGCCAGGTCATCAACCCGGACGGCATGCGGAACGCGTGGAGGGCAACTTCATCCACGGCGCCAGCCGCACGCTGAAGGAAGAGGTGCGGTTCTCGACGACGGCCGTGCACGAGCATCGACTGGGTGACGTACCCGATCCTGAACGCGACGGAGGTGCCCGAGGCGATCGACGTCTGCACGTGAACAACGCTCCGGGCAACCCGCCCGGAGCCGGCCGGCGAGGGCGATGACTCGGTCCGTGCCGCCGTCGATCGCGAACGCGGTCTTCGACGCGACGGGCGTCCGCGTGCGCCAGGTGCCCTTCACGCCCGCTCGGGTGAAGGCCGCCCTCCGCGCGGCCGGTCTCTAGTCGACAGCGGAGCAGGGGCGGCCGGCTCGTGCCGGCCGCCTCCGCAGCCGCGTGCGAGACATGTCACAATCCGCTCTTGACAGAAGTCGCCGAGTCGAGGGCGATCGGCGACGTGCCGGTTTTCAGCGACCGCGTCCCCGCAGGGGCGCCGGGAGGGGGCTCATGGCTGCTCGGCTGACGATCACCGTCAACGGCAAGCGGCATCGCGTCCAGGCGACGCCGGAGACGCCGTTGCTCTACGTGCTTCGAAACGAGCTGGGCCTGTACGGGCCCCGGTTCGGCTGCGGGATCGCGCAGTGCGGCGCCTGCACCGTGCACTTCGGCGGCGACGCCGTGCGCTCGTGCGTGGTCCCGGTCTCCAGCGCGGCGGGCGTGAAGGTGACGACGCTGGAAGGGCTCGGCAAGGACCACCCGATGCTCAAGGCCTTCATCGAGGAGCAGGCGGCACAGTGCGGCTACTGCATCAACGGCATGGTGATGCAGTCGGTCTCGTTTGCGAAGCGCAACCCGCGTCCCACGGAAGCGCAGATCAAGAAGGCGCTGAACGCCAACATCTGCCGGTGCGGGACGCACTACCGGATCCTCAAGGCCGTGCAACGCGGCGCGAAGGCGATGAGGTAGGAGGGACGATGACGACAGCATTCGAAAAGGAGTTCTCCCGCGTCGGCTTCCTGAAGGGGAGCGGCGCACTCGTCGTCGGGCTCGGCCTGCCGCTCAGCCTGCGCACGGCGACCGCCGGCGGCGCGACGGCTGCCGGCCCGGCCCTCGTCGACCCGGACCTGATCGACTCGTGGGTCGCCGTCGGCCAGAACGGCCGCGTCACCATCTTCGTAGGCAAGGTCGAGCTCGGCACCGGGCTCACGACGGCCCAGATCCAGATCGCCGCCGACGAGCTCGACGTTGCCGTCTCGAAGGTCGACCTGATCCAGGGCGACACCTGGCGCACGCCCGACCAGGGCACGACGTCCGGCAGCCAGTCGATCAAGACGCAGTGGGCGGACGGCCTGCGCCACGGTGCGGCCGAGGCGCGCCTCGCGCTCCTGACCATGGCCTCGACCCGCCTGGGCGCGCCCGTCGCACAGCTGACGGTGACGGACGGCGTCGTCAGCGTCGCCGGCGACGCGGCGAAGAAGGTGAGCTACGGGGAGCTGATCGGAGGGCAGAAGTTCAACCTCAAGATCAGCGGCAAGGCCGTGCCGAAGACACCGGCCCAGCTCAAGGTCGTCGGCCGCAACGTGCGCCGGGTCGACATGGAGCACAAGGTTCGCAGCCAGGAGGAGTACGTCCAGAACGTCAAGGTGCCGGGGATGCTCCACGGGCGCGTCGTGCGCCCCCCGGGATCAACGCGACGCTCGTCAGCGTCGACGGCTTCGCCCGGAAGCAACCCGGCCTCGTGCGGGTCGTGATCCAGAAGGACTTCGTCGGCGTCGTCTGCCAGCGTGAAGAGCAGGCGATCCGGGCCGCCAAGGAGCTCCGCGTGACCTGGAACGACCCCGGCGGCGTTCCGACCTACGAGGAGTTCTACGCCCAGATGGAGAGTCAGGTCGGCCAGTCCCGCCTGGCGGTCAACGACGGGGACGTCGACAAGGCACTCGCGGGCGCGGCGAAGGTGCTCGAGGCGACGTACTACTACCCCTACCAGCTGCACGGCTCGATGGGCCCGTCCTGCGCGATCGCGGACGTCCGCTCGGACGAGATCACCGTCTGGTCGCCCACGCAGGGCGTCTACCCGCTGCGCAGCGCGGTCGCCCGGATGCTCGGCTACCAGGAGCAGAACGTCCACGTGATCTACAAGGAAGGCTCGGGGTGCTACGGCCTGAACGGCGCCGACACCGCTTCCCTCGACGCGGCGCTCATGTCGAAGCACGTCGGTCAGCCCGTGCGCGTGCAGTGGATGCGCCACGACGAGCACGTCTGGGAGCACTTCGGCAACCCGATGGTGATGAAGGTCCGTGGCGGTCTCGACGCGAACGGCGAGCTGATCGCCTGGGACTACAACTCGTGGTCGGCCGGCACGCGGCGGCAGGCCCGGGAACGTCGGTGCGGCGAACCTGCCCACCGGCCACCTCATCGGCCTGACGCTACCGACCCACCCACGAATCGCGCGCCGGTGTTCCCGCCGCTCGGCTCGGACACGTCGAACACGGTGGCCGGCTACCTCCGGGACGAGCAGGGCAAGGTGCCGAATGCGCGGGTGGTCTCCCGCTCGGTCCGCTCGCCGTTCTTCACCGGCCCGCTCCGCTCGCCGGCGCGGATCCAGAACTCGTTCGCGAACGAGAGCTTCATCGACGAGCTCGCGGCGGCGGCGAAGGCGGATCCGGTCGAGTACCGGCTGCGCTACGTCGGCGACCCGCGGCTCCGCGACGCGATCACGGTGGCGGCGAAGGCGGCGGACTGGGAGACGCGACCCTCGCCGAAGGCGAACCGGACGGGCAAGATCGTCACCGGCCGCGGGATCGCCGCGATGCAGTACGAGGGCATCGACGGGTACGCGGGGTCGGTGGTCGAGCTCGAGGTGAACAGGACGACCGGCAAGATCCGGGTCACGCGAGTCGTCTGCTCGCACGACGTCGGGATCATCATCAACCCCGACGGGATCCGGGCGCAGCTGGAGGGGAACGTCGTGCACGGGATCAGCCGCGCGCTGATGGAAGAGGTGAGCTTCAGCCGGAAGGCTGCGACCACCACCAACTTCGAGAGCTACCAGGTGATGCGCTTCACCGATCTGCCGGAGATCAAGTTCGCGCTGATCAACCGGACGAGCCAGCCCCCGAAGGGCGTCGGGCGAGAACCTGATGACGGCCATCCCCGCCGCGGTCGCCAACGCGATCTTCGACGCGACGGGCGTGCGGATGCGGCGGTTGCCGTTCACGCCCGCCCGCGTGAGGGCGGCGCTGAAGTAGGGCGGAAGCAGGCGGCCGCGCGCGGCTCGCCTTCACCAGGGCGGGCCGCGCTCGGCCATCGCCTCCTCGACGAGCCCGCGCGCGAGGGAGAGGAAGGGCGCGTCGTCGACCGGCGCCGCTGGCATGGGCTCGTCGAGCATCTGGTCGAGGAGCGCCGAGGTGACGGGAAGCTCGACCTCGATCTCCTCCGCGAGGATTCTGAGGAAGCGGCGCATGGCGAGGCGAGGTGCGTCGTCCACCACCGTCATGCGGCGCGTGAGCCAGCTCGCGGCCCGGCCGACCACGTCGACGTTCTCGGACCCCGCCGGCGTGTAGGTGGCGACGTAGCCGTAGCCCTCGTCCTTCAGGAGCTCGATGTCCACCCCGATGGCCGGCACGGCCGCGCGCGCGAGCGTCGGCGCGAACTGCACGCGGTCGCCCTCGTCGAGCTCGGCGAGCACCGGCTCGAGCGCGGCGAGCGGTGCGACGACGGACTCCTCGCGGGCGAGCATCGGCAGCGCGAGGAGGTACGCGAGCGCGAGCGCCGAGCTGTTGTCCAATTGGGCGTTGAGTTCTCTCAACGCCTCCGCCGCGGCGGTGAGCTTCGCGTCGCGCTCGGGCGGTGGTTCTCGTGACGCGAGCGAGCTGGCTACTGCTGCCAAAAGTCGACGTGGTTCCCCGCGTGGCACCTCAAAAACGCCGTCCAGCTCGTCCAGCAACGCCGGCTCGGTGAAGGCCGGCGCCGTCGACGGATCGCCGTCTGCAAAGGGATTGACGACCACGCCGGGAGCCTAACGGGCCGTCCCGAGATGTTTCAGACCGCAACCATGCCCGTTACTGTCATGTCAGCCCGACCGGGGTCTCCGGCCGTGCTCGTGCTCCGGCATCGACATTCAGAGAGAGAGGCCATGGCCAAGCTGAAGATCAAGGTGAACGGTCTCGTGCACAACGTGACCGCGAGCCTCGACACACCGCTGCTCTACGTCCTGCACAACGAGCTGCACCTGCACGGCCCGCGCTTCGGCTGCGGTCTCGCGCAGTGTGGTGCCTGCTCGGTGCTGCTGGACGGCAAGGAGATCCGCTCGTGCGTGACGCCGGTCGCCGCCGTGGCGGCAAGGCGATCACGACGCTCGAGGGCATGCCCGCGCTGTATGCGCGGGCGCGCGGCACGACGCGGCCGCGCCGGCCGCGCTGCATCCGCTGCAGCAGGCGTGGATCGACGTGCAGGTGCCGCATTGCGGCTACTGCCAGAACGGAATGATGATCCAGGCCGCCGACCTGCTGGCGACGACGAAGCGGCCGACCGAGGCGCAGATCCGCACCGCGATGAACGGCCATCTCTGCCGCTGCGGCACCTATCCGCGGATCCTGACGGCGATCCAGAAGGCTGCTGCCGTGATGGCGAAGGGGGGGAAGTGACCGAGATGTACCGAGAGCAAGATCGACGAGTTGCTCGAAGGGTCGTTCGACGCAAGTCGTTCGTCAAGGGCGGCGGCGCGCTGGTCGTCGGCTTCAGCCTCGCCGGCGCGGCTGCTCGCGAGCAAGGCCGCGGGCGCGACGCAGCGCATCGTGGCCGGACCGCCCGACGCGAACGCGATCGACTCGTGGATCGTCGTGCACGCCGACAACACGGTCACGATGTACATGGGCAAGGTCGACATCACGGGCTCGCCGACCGGCCTGCTGATGATCGCGGCCGAGGAGCTCGACATGACCTCGACCAGATGAAGGCTGCCCGCGTCGACACGAACGTCACTCCCAACCAGGGCGCGACGGTCGGCACGAACGGCATCGCCTCCGGCAGCCGCGCCGGTCCGCGAGGCCGCCGCGGAGGCCCGGGCGGCTGCTCGACCTCGCCGCGACGCAGCTCGGCGTGCCCGTCGCCAGCTGACGGTCGACAAGGGCGTCGTCTCGGGCAAGGCGGCGCGTCCAAGACCGTCACCTACGGCGCGCTGCTCGGCGACAAGCTGTTCGCCGCGCCCGAACACCGGCCGGGCGCCGCAGAAGGCGGTACGCGGAGCTACAAGCTCGTCGGCAAGCGCGCAGCCGCGCATCGACATCCCGGCCAAGGTCACCGGCAAGTACACCTACGTCCACAACATCCGGGTGCCGGGCATGCTCCACGGCCGGGTCGTCCGGCCGCGCGGCCAGGGCGCCGTACGGCGCACCGGTGCGGGCGCTGAAGGTCGACGAGAGCTCGATCAAGCACATCCCGGGCGCGCGGGTCGTCCGCAAGGGCGACTTCCTCGGCGTCGTCGCGCCGACGGAGTACGACGCGATCCAGGCCGCCGCGCAGCTCAAGGTGAGTGGGCCGCAGCCGCCGACGATGCCGGGCAACGGCAACCTCTGGGATGCCTTCCGCAAGGTCACGGCACGCCGAGCGCGGTCGCGGTGAACACCGGCAACGTCGACGCCGGCCTCGCTCAGGCGGCCGAAGATCCGCCAGGAGAGCTACAAGGTCGCCTACCAGTCGCACGCGTCGTTCGGCCCGTCGCCGGCGTCGCCGACGTCAAGTCGGACTCGGCGCTCGTGATCATCGCAGGCCAGAGCGTCTACGGGACGCGGACGACGATCGCAGGACTGCTCGGGATGCCGCCGACCAGGTGCGGATCCAGTTCTTCGAGGGCGCGGGCTGCTACGGCCGCAACCTCCAGGACGACGCCGCCCAGGCGGCGGCCGTCATGTCGCAGCTCGTCGGCAAGCCGGTGCGGCTCCAGTTCATGCGCGACCGAGCACGGCTGGGACATCTACGGCCCGCCAGCTCGTGGACATCCGCGGCGGCGTCGACGCGAACGGCAAGGTCGCCGCGTTCGACTACGTGTCGTTCCAGCAGGGCTGGAACGGCGTCGAGACGACGGCGGAGACGCTCGGCACGCCGATCCCGACGAACGCCTTCGGCGGCGCGGACGCACCGCGAACAGCGGTGCGCAGTACGCGATCACGAACCGGCGGGTGATCGGCAAGACGCTCCCGGTCGGCTCGCGGCTTCCAAGGTCGCGTACCTGCGGGCGCCGGACGCGCCGCAGGCGGCTTCGCCGCGGAGCAGATGATCGACGAGCTCGCCTACGCGGCGAACCTCGACCCGTCGAGTTCCGGCACAAGAACATCACGAACCCGCGCTGGCTCGGCGTGATCGCCGCGGCGGCCAAGGCCGCCAAGTGGCAGCCGCGGAAGTCGGCGTCGAACCTCGAGCAAGGAGCGGGTCGTGAAGGGCCGCGGGATCGCGATCGGCGGCTTCGCGAACACGCACGTCGCCGTCGTCGCCGACATCGAGGTCAACAAGAAGACCGGCAAGATCCGCGTGCAGCACCTGTACCGCCGCGCACGACTGCGGCCGGATCGTCAACCCGGACACGGTCGAACCAGCAGGTCGAAGGCTGCCTGATCCAGGGCGCGAGCCGCGCGCTGATCGAGGAGGTCAAGTTCTACAAGAGCCGCGTGACGAGCCTCGACTGGGAGTCGTACCCGATCATGCGGTACAAGGACGCCCCGGAGCTGACGATCGTGCTGATCGACCGGCCCGAGCTGAACTCGACCGGCGCGGGCGAGCCGGCGACGGCGCCGGTTGCCGCCGCGATCGCGAACGCGTTCTTCGACGCCACGGGCAAGCGCATCCGGCAGATGCCGATGACGCCGGGCCGCGTTCGCTCCGCGCTCAAGGCGTAGCGCAACGCTGCATATCCTGCCGGGGCGGAGCCGATGCTCCGCCCCGGCAGGTTTCTCGTCCACATCCGAAGAGAGGTATGCCGTTGCTGACCGTCGCGATCGCCCTTGCTCTCGCCCTGCCTGCGGCAGCGCCGGCGACGCCGGTCACGCAGGCTGCCGTGCCGGCCAAGGGCGTGCTTGCGCCCGGCAAGAGCCTCGGAGGCGTGAAGCTCGGCGACACGACCGCAGCGGTGCGCGTCGCGCTGGGGCAGCCGCTACGAGCTCTGTCGCGTCTGCGAGCGGACGACATGGCTCTACACCTCTCCGGCGCGCCGGACGGGCGCGGCGGTCTCGTTCCGCAGCGGACGGGTCACGGCCGTCTTCACGCTCGGCTCGCCGGCCGGCTGGCGCACGACCCAGGGCCTGGAGCTCGGCGACGCCACCACGCAGGCCATGGACCTGTACAAGGGCTTCGCCTGGAACCGGTGCATCGGTTACGGCGCGCTGAGCCTGCGCGGGCGGAACGTCGTCACCTCGATCTACACCTACGGCGAGTCCGTCTACGGGTTCGCGCTCACCCGACCCTCGGAGCCCGTCTGCCAGTAGCTGTCAGCGCAAACCGGTCGTGCTTGCCGCACGTAGGACCGGTCGACGCGTCGTCAGACGAGGGAGGGGCATCGTGAGCAGATTCCGCAAGGGCAGCATCCTGATCGCCGCCGGGGCGCTCGCCGCGCTCGTCGTCGTGGTCGCGGTGCAGGCCGCGCCGGCGCCACAGCGCGTGGCCGTGGCCGCGAGCGAGTTCAAGTTCACGGTCAAGCCGAAGACAGTGAAGAAGAACGTCGCCGTGATCTTCACGGTCTCGAACCGGGGCTCGGTCGCGCACGACTTCCGTGTCGGCGGCAAGAAGACGGCCGTGATCGGAGCCGGGAAGCGGGGCACGGTGCGGGTCACCTTCAAGAAGGCCGGCCGCTACCGCTACATCTGCACACTGCCGAGCCACGCGGTCGCGGGCATGGCGGGCACGCTCGTCGTGAAGTGACGCGGCGGCTCTAGCTCCTAGCCGCCGATGTAGCTCATCTCGACCTTCGGCAGGTCGACCGTGCTCTCCGAGCGCCGCTCGGAGTAGCGATCGGTGCGCTTCGACCAGATTCCGCCCACGGCCGCGCTCAGCTCCTCGTCCGTCGCGCCCGAGCGGACGAGCGCGCGCAGGTCGTGACCGCGGACGCCGAACAGGCAGGTGTAGAGCTTCCCCTCGGCGGAGATCCGCGCGCGGGTGCAGTCGCCGCAGAACGGCTGGGTCACCGACGTGATCAGGCCCAGCTCGCCCGAGCCGTCGCGGTACCGCCAGCGCTGGGCGACCTCACCGCGGTAGGAGCGGTCGAGCGGCTCGATCGGGAAGACGGCGTCGATCGTGCGGACGATCTCGGCGGCAGGGACGACGTCGTCGAGCCGCCAGCCGTTCGTGGCGCCGACGTCCATGTACTCGATGAAGCGCAGCACGTGGGGCGTGCCCTTGAAGTGCCGAGCCATCTCGAGCACCGCGGCCTCGTTCATGCCCCGCTTGATCACGGCGTTCACCTTCACGGGCAGGCCCGCCGCGGCGGCGGCGTCGATTCCCTCGAGCACGCGCTCGACGGAGAAGTCGACGTCGTTCATGGCCCGGAACGTCGCGTCGTCCAGCGAGTCGAGGCTGACGGTGACGCGGTGCAGGCCGGCGTCGGCCAGGAGCTGCGCCTTCTTCGCGAGCAGGGACGCGTTCGTCGTCAGCGTCAGCTCGAGCCCGCCGATCGACGCGAGCCCGGCGATCAGGCGCTCGAGCTCCCGGCGGAGCAGGGGCTCGCCGCCCGTGATCCGGATCTTCTCGACGCCGTGCGTCTTGAAGACGCAGACGACGCGCTCGATCTCCTCGAACGAGAGCAGCTCCTTGCGGTCGAGGAAGCGGTAGTCGTGGCCGAAGACCTCCTTCGGCATGCAGTAGACGCAGCGGAAGTTGCAGCGGTCGGTGACCGAGATGCGCAGGTCGCGGAGTGGACGGCCCAGCGTGTCCGGAGAAACGTGCGCGCTCACGGGTTCAGAGTATCCGCTCCTGGGAATGATTCGAAGACCACGACAAGAGGGGGTCGAAGATGGACGAGGATCGCATCGAGGGGAACCTCAAGCAGGCCGAGGGCAAGCTCACCGGCGACGAGGAGCGCGAGGCCGAGGGCGAGGCCCAGGACAGCTGGGGCAAGGCCAAGGACAGCGTCAAGGACGCTGCCGACGACGTCAAGGACGCGATCGACAAGCGCATCTGATCGAGGCTAGGCGACTGCCGGCGCCACCTCGGCGCCGAGCAGTCGCACCATCTCGACGTCGTCATGCGCGATGTGCTGGAGGAAGATCCGGTCGACGCCGGCTTCCTCCAGCCCGCGCAGGCGCTCGACGACCTCGTCCGCTGTGCCGAGCACCATCACGTCGCCGCGCTCGCGCACGAACTCCTCCGGGTCGCCCTCCACGCGTAGGCGCGTCATCGCCCGGCCGACACGGTGCAGCAGCTCAGCCCGGTCCGAGCCGACCACGCAGCCCGTCATGACCGAGAAGACGAGCGGCTCGCGACCTGCCTCGGCGCAGGCACGGTCGATGCTCGCACGCCGCTCGCGCACCTGCCCGAGGCCCGGGAACGGGGTGTTGTACTCGTCCGCGAAGCGCGCGGCCAGACGGGCCGTCCGCGGCTTCGCCGCGCCGCCGAGGATCACCGGCGGCCGCGGTCGCTGAACCGGCTTCGGCAGCGCGTGCAGGCCCTCCAGCCGGTAGTGGCGGCCGTCGAAGTCGACGCTCTCCTCCGTCCACTGGCGCACGATCACCTCCAGCTGCTCCTCCAGCCGTTCCAGCCGCTCGGGCAGCTCCGGAAAAGGGAAGCCGTAGGCGGCGTGCTCGCGGGCGTTCCAGCCCGCGCCGATCCCCAGCTCGACCCGCCCGCCCGAGACGTGGTCGGCGGTGACGACGGCCTTCGCGAGCAGCGACGGGTGGCGGAACGTCACCGGCGAGACCAGAGTGCCGAGCCGGATCCGCTCGGTGAGCGCGCCGAGCGCCGCGATCTGCGTCCACGCGTCGAGCGAGTCGCGCAGCTCGTCGCCCATCAGCCCTGCATAGTGGTCGGAGCGGAACAGCCCTTCGAGCCCGCTCTCCTCGCAGGCCCGGCCCAGCGCCAGCCACTGCTCCCAGGAGACACCCTCCTGGCCTTCGATCATCAGGCACACGCGCACGCCGGGATTATGAGCCGAGCTCGGTGAAGAGCGTCAGCTGCAGCCCTGCAGGGCCCTCGAGCCGAGCGTTCAGCGAGCTCCACGGCGTGCGGGTCGGCTCCGCGAGCACCGTCCCCCCGGCCGCCTCGAGCTGCCGTAGTGTCGCCGCGCTGTCGTCCACCTCGAACGCGACGCGGATGTGGCCCGCGACCCGCCTGCCGACCTCGACCTCGTCGATGTAGGCGGCATGCGGCGGGTCGGTCAGCTCGAGCGTCGCCCGGCCGGCCTCGAGGATCGTCACGCGGCCGTCCGGTGAGGAGTACGAGAGCCGCTCGGGCAGCCCGAGCGCGTCGCGGTAGAAGCGCAAGAGCCTCGTCGTAGTCGGGGGCGGTGACGACGAGCCGGAGCTCATGGACGGCGGGTGTCTCGGACATGCGGGACCTCCGTGCTCGGGAGCGATAGCCTCGCCGCATGGTCGCAGTCGGCGCGCTCGTGCTCGTGACCGCGATCTGGGGGCTGACGTTCGTGCAGGTCAAGGACGCGGTCGAGCTGTATCCCCTGTTCGCCTTCCTGGCCGTCCGCTTCGCGATCGCGACGGTGGTGCTCGCGCCGCCTGCTCACCGGCCCCTGCGGGCGCTGCCGCGAGGCGGCTGGGTCGCCGGCGCCGGCCTCGGCTTGCTCTTGGCGGCGGGCTACGCGCTGCAGACGGCGGGGCTCGAGCGGACGACGGTCTCGAACGCGGGCTTCATCACCGGCCTCTACGTCGTCTTCACGCCCCTCGCCGCCGTCGTGCTCTTCCGCGCCCGCATCGCGGCGATCGTCTGGGCCGGGGTGGCGCTCTCGACCGCCGGGCTCGCGCTCCTGTCCGGCGGCGGGGGCGGCGACGGGCGCGGCGACCTGCTCGTGCTGGCCGGCTCGGCGGCGTTCTCGCTCCAGATCGTGCTGATGGAGCGCTACGCGCCCCGCTACGACGCCGTCGCGTTCACCTTCGTCGAGATGCTGGCGGCGTTCGCCGGGTTCGCGGTCGTCGCGGTCGCGCTGGGCCAGATCGAGCTGCCGCGCGGCTGGACGGTGTGGGGGGCGCTGCTCGTGACCGGCGTCTTCGCGAGCGCGCTCGGCTTCCTCGTCCAGACCTGGGCCCAGCAGCGCACGAGCGCGACGCGAACGGCGCTCGCCTTCGCGATGGAGCCCGTCTGGGCGGCGATCTTCGGCTTCTGGCTCGCCGGCGACCGGCTCGGCGCCGCCGCCTGGATGGGCGCGGTGCTGATCATGGCCGGGATCGTCGTCGCCGAGCCCGCGGCCGCAAGGACGCTGCGCCGGCTCGTGCCCGTCGAGGCTGATCCGGCCCGGCGCGCTGCGGCCAGTAGACATCTGATCACCTGGGCCCGTCGGGCGCGGGTCGCCGTCGCCCGGCTCGGCGGTGACGCTCAGCACCGGGTACGAGGTGGGGTCGACGGCGGCGGCGAACGTGACGTCCGAGCGGCCGTCCTCGTCGGGATGGAACGTGCCGGCCGAGATGCGGTTCGGCGCCGCCGGCGTGTCGCCCGCCCCGACGAACCACAGCTCGTAGTAGTCGCCCTTGGGCAGGATCGGCAGCTCGTCCGTCCGGAGCCGGATCACGCGGCCGATCCCGGTCTGCCGGACCTCGACAGCGGCCTGAGCACCGCTCGGCGAGCCGAGGACCGCACGCAGCTCTAGCTCGCGGGTCGGCCCGCCGGCGCGGACCGCGAGCAGCAGGATCGCGGCGGACGCCGCGAGCGCTCCGGCGCCGAGGGCGAGCCGGGGACGGCGGCGATGGCGCGGCGCGGCGGGCACGAGCCGCGGCCCGGTGCTCCCGGCGGCCGCGCGCTCGACCGCGACGAGGATCTTCCGCTCCAGGCCCGGCGGCGGTGCGAGCGCGGTGGCGGCACGGTCCAGGAACCGAGCCGCGGCTCCAGCTCGGCCAGCTCCGCACGGCACCCGTCGCACCCCTCGAGATGCGCCTCGAAGCGCCGACGCTCGTCCGCGCCCAGCCGGCCGAGGGCGTAGCCGCCCAGATCGACGTGTCCGTTCGTCTCAGTCAACGAGACCGCGCTCCTGCAGCTCGGTGGAGAGGGCACGCAAGGCGTGCAGCGTGCGTGACTTGACGGTGCCGAGCGGGATGCCGAGCCGCTCCGCGACCTGGGACTGGGTGAGGTCGGCGTGGTACTGGAGCACGAGCACCTCGCGGTGGGCCGGCGTCAGGGCGTCGAGCGCCTCGCAGCGTCCAGCCGCAAGCAGGTCTCGTCGAATGCCGCCAGGGCGGCACCGTCCTCCGACTCGGGTCCGCCGACCGTGGGCGCCGGCGCTCTCGAGTTCCTCCGCCACAGGTCGACGGCTGCGCGCCGGGCGAGCGTGTAGACGAACGTCAGCACCGACGAGCGGCGGGGGTCGTACCGGTCCGCGGAGCGCCATAGGCGCACGAACGTCTCCTGCACGAGGTCCTCCGCGAGGCCACGGTCGTGCAGGAGGTGGACGCCGAGCGCGTAGAGACGCCGCCCGTAGAGGTCGTAGAGAGCGGCGAGAGCCTCGCCGCGTTCCTCCGTGGCCAGGCGGGCGACGAGGGTGGCTTCGTCCGAGCCCGGCCGCGGTCGGTGCTTCCGTACGGGGAGGAGGCGACTGATGACCGAGGGTTCGCAGGGGTGGTCGCATTCGGTTCGGTGAGGACGGGCCGACGTGCGACCCGTCCTCACCGGTCGTGCCTCCTATTGGTCCTGCCACGCCGCGAGCCCGGTCACGACGACGTTGCCGCCGCCGATCCGGCCCAGCTCGCGCGTCTTGCCGGTCGTCAGGTCGAGCGTGTGGAGCCGTGCGCCGGAGCGGCCTGACGGCGTCCCGGCGACGTAGCCCCGGTTGTCCTTGCCGGCGATGTCGAAGCCGACGTCGCTGCCGAGGTCGAGCCTCGTCGAGAGCGGGTTCATGAGCGTGCCCGCGTTCGCCGGGTTCTGCAGCCACAGCCGGTCGGCGCGGCCCGACGTGTCGTACGCGAACAGCATCGTCGCGGCCGGACGGTTCGCAAAGGCCGCGAACGACGAGTTCGTGTACGCCGAGCCGACGACGGTGACCTCGGCGGGCGTCAGCTTCGTGTCGGTCGCGAGCAGACTGCCCGGATCGGGATCCAGTCGCAGGTTGTCGTCCGCGTCGCTCGTGACGCGGATCTTGTCCACGGTCGGGTTGAAGTCGAAGCCGATCCGATCGCCCTGGAGCGCGGCCGGAGCCGACTCGAAGGCCGGCCCCTCGGCGACGGCGATCGCCGTCTGAGGGCTCACCCGGTAGACGATGCGGTCGCTGCCGAGCGCGTAGAGGTCTCCCGTCGCCGGACGGAAGTCGATCCCCTTCAGCGAGACGCCCGCCGCCAGGCCGGTGATCGGCTTCGAACGGACGAGCCAGGGCGTGCGCTCGCGGAAGCTGAGCAGCTTCCCGGTGTTGTCGGTGGCGTACAGGATCCTGGACTGCTGGGCGAAGCCGAGCTGCTTGCCGCGGTCGTTCCCGTGGTCGCCGGCGAGCGCGACGAGCGGGACGAGCAGCGCCACGACGGCGGCGGCGACGATGCTGCGTGTGAGGATGTGCATGGCGTGAGCCTCCTTGGGAATGGGGTTACGCCACGCGCTTTCGCACCGCGCCTCGCAATCGGTTCAACCCGCCCGTCTAGATCAGCCAGGCGCCGTCGCGCTGGACGAGCTCGCCGTCGGCGTAGAGCTCGCCGCCGGGCCGCAGGTCCTTGACCATGTCCCAGTGCACCGCGCTCTCGTTCTTGCCGCCGGCGTAGGTGTAGCTGCCGCCGAGGGCGAGGTGGACGGTGCCGTCGATCTTCTCGTCGAAGAGCACGTTGCGTGTGAACTTGGTGATGCGCGGGTTGCAGCCGATGCCGAGCTCGCCGAGCCGGCTGGCGCCGTCGTCCGTGTGCAGCACCTGCCGGAGGAACTCCTCGCCGCCGGTCGCGCTCGACTCCACGACCCGGCCCTCCCGGAAGACGAGCCGTGCGCCCTCGACGTCGTGCCCGAGGTAGACGGCGGGGAACTCGGAGTAGTCGATCACGCCTTCGGCCGAGTCTTCGACGGGGCTGTAGAAGACCTCGCCGTCGGGCATGTTGCGCAGACCGGAGGAGACGATCCCGCTGCGGCCGGCGACGCTGAGCGTGAGGTCGGTCCCTGCGCCGACGATGCGCACGCTCGCCGCCTCGTCGAAGCGCTCCTTGATCCGCTGCATCCGCTGCTCCTCGGCGTCCCAGTCGAGCAGGCACGCGTCGTAGACGAAGTCCTCGAACTCGGGCAGCGGCATACCGGCCTCGGCGGCCGCCGCCTCGGTCGGGTACTGCACGACCGCCCAGCGGACGTCGAGGGAGCGTGCCCGCCGGCTCGCCGGCTCCATCGCCCGCTGGAGCAGCGCGCGGCGCTCCGGGTCGAGCTCGGCGCCCGCATGGACGTCCTCGGGCGAGCGGATCGTCAGGCGGGCGTCCTCGTTCTCGACCGCGTGCCGCTCGATCGACGGAAGCTCGGCGAGCAGCTCGAGCGGCGCCTCCAGCGCCCAGTCGAGATCGGTGCGGAAACGGTCGGGGCCCCAGTTGATCCGGGGCAGGAAGTACGCGCCGCGGCGGGCGATCGCCTTCGCGACCTCGCTCACGAGCGGCCGGGCGAGCGGCGTCGCGCGCACCGACACCTGCCACCCGGGCTGCACGTCGAGGCTGCGGTCGACGAGCAGCGTGGCGAGCTCGCGCAGGCGGGGATCGGGGGTCACCAGTGCGAGACTCCGTCGCGTTGGACGACCTCGCCGTCGAGCTGGAGCTCGCCGCCCCGGCGCAGGTCCTTGATCAGGTCCCAGTGCAGTGCGCTCTCGTTGCGGCCGCCGAGCTGCGGAAAGCCGGCGCCGAGCGCGAGATGGATCGTCCCGGCCATCTTCTCGTCGAAGAGCACGTTGCGCATCGGTCTGGTGATACCCGCATTGCAGCCAATTCCGAACTCGCCCACGTAGCGGGAGCCCGCATCCGTCCCGAGCGCCCGGAGGAGCGCGGGCTCGCCGGTCGCCGCCGACGCCTCCACGACCTCGCCGCGCTCGAACCGCAGCCGGATCCCCTCGACGAGGCCGTCCGTCGAGTGCGACGGCACGTCGAAGAGGATCTCGCCCTCGAGCGAGTCCTCGACCGGCGAGGTGAACACCTCCCCGCCCGGGACGTTCAGGTGCCCGTCGTCGACCAGCGCGCTGCGCGCCCTCGAGGCTCAGGCGCAGGTCGGTCCCGTCGCCGACGATGCGCAGCTCGCGGGCCGCGTCGAGGCGCTCGCGCACCGGTTCCATCCGCGGCCCTCCTCGTCCCAGTCGCGCAGGCACGCCTCGTAGAAGACGTCCTCGAACTCGGCGAGCGTCAGCCCGGCCCGCTCGGCGTAGGCCGGGCAGGGAAAGTCGCAGCGGACCGAGGGGATCTGGCCCGAGCGCCCGCGGTCGCGGTAGGCGGAGACGTGGGCGCGGAAGCGCGCGTGCGCCGTCGTCGTCGAGACGCTGTCGCGTCTTGCTCCGGGCGCGAGCACGAAGATCGTCCCGTCCACCTCCTCGAGCACGTGCCGCTCGAGCGGCGGCAGCGTCGCCGCGAGCTCGGCGGGCGCAGCTGCGATCCAGTCCAGGTCGGCCGGGAAGGGGGCGCCGAAGGCGATCCGCGTCAGGGCGTACGCGCCGCGCTCGGCGAGCAGGCGCGAGAGCTCCTGCGCGACCGGCCGCGCCTCCGTCGTCGTCGCGACGAGCACCTGCCAGCCGGGCTGGGGGTCGATGCAGCGCTCGACGAGCAACGGCGGGCGTAGGCCGTGAGCGCGCGCGATCGCTCCACCGGGCGGCATCGTCGCACGCCGGTAGGCTCGGCCGCCGTGGACGCCGTCCTCCTCGCCCTCGCCCTCGGCCTTCCTCTTCGGCGCGATGACGGTCGCGCTTCGCTTCGCGCTCCGGCGGTCGCCCGACGCCGAGGCGGGCGCGCTGCTGACGATCGTGCCGGCGCTCGCCGTGACCCTGCCGTTCGTCGCCGCCCAGTCGATCGACCTCGAGCGGGATCTGGCCGTTCCTGCTCGCGGGGCTGCTCGGCCCGGGCCTCTCCCAGCTCCTCTTCACGCTCGCGGTGCGCGACGCCGGCCCGTCGCGCACGTCGGTGGCGGTCGGGACGGCGCCGCTCTTCTCGGTCGCGATCGCGCTGATCTTCCTCGACGAGCCGCTGCAGGCGGGCCTCGTCCTCGGCGCGCTCCTGATCGTCGTCGGCGGCGTGCTGCTCGTCGGCGAGCGGGCGCGGCCCGAGCACGTGAAGCGGATCGGCCTCGTGCTCGCGCTCTGGCGCGACGATCGTCTTCGCCGTGCGCGACAACCTCGTGCGCTGGCTCTCGATCGACACCGACGTCTCGCCCGCGCTCGCCGCCGCGGCGACGCTCGGCGCCGGCGGCCTGTGCGTCGCCGCCTACGTGCTCGCGACCCGGCGCGGTCGCGTCTCGTTCCGCCGGCCTGCCGCGTGTTCGTGCCCGCCGGGCCTGCTCTTCGGGCTCTCCTACATCTGCCTCTTCGAGGCCTACTACCGCGGTCCGCGTCACCGTGGTCTCGCCGCTCGTCGCGACCGAGTCGCTCTGGGGTGTCGGGCTCTCGGCGCTGCTGCTGCGGCGGTCACGAGCTCGTCGGGCCGCGCCTGCTCGGTGGCGCCGTGCTCGTCGTCGCGGGCGGCGCGCTGATCGGCGTCTTCCGGTAGTCCGATCTGCTACTCTCTCACTCAGATTTTCTTAGCGAGATCCGAGAAACAGACGAAACAGAAGGAGAAACGACGCATGGCGAAGACCATCGGAATCGACCTCGGGACGACGAACAGCTGCATGGCCGTGCTCGAGGGCGGCGAGCCGACCGTGATCCCGAACGCCGAGGGCGGGCGCACGACGCCGTCCGTCGTCGCGTTCACGAAGGACGGCCAGCGGCTCGTCGGCGCGCCCGCGCGGCGCCAGCAGGTGACGAACCCGCAGAACACGATCTTCTCGATCAAGCGCTTCGTCGGCCGCAAGTGGGACGAGGTCTCGGAGGAGATGACGATCGTCCCCTACGAGGTCGCGAAGGGCGAGAACGGCGACGCGCGCGTCGAGGTCGAGGGCAAGCAGTACGCGCCGGAGGAGATCAGCGCGATGATCCTCCAGAAGCTGAAGGCGGACGCGGAGGCCTACCTCGGCGAGACCGGTCACCGACGCCGTCGTCACCGTGCCCGCGTACTTCAACAACGCGCAGCGCGAGGCGACGAAGGACGCCGGCAAGATCGCCGGCCTGAACGTGCTGCGGATCATCAACGAGCCCACCGCGGCCGCGCTCGCGTACGGCCTCGACAAGGAGGGCGCCGACCAGACGATCCTCGTCTTCGACCTCGGCGGCGGCACGTTCGACGTGTCCGTGCTCGAGCTCGGCGACGGCGTCTTCGAGGTCAAGTCGACGAACGGCGACAACCACCTCGGCGGCGACAACTTCGACAAGGCGATCGTCGACTGGATGGTGGCCGAGTTCAAGCGCGACCAGGGGATCGACCTCGCCGCCGACAAGATGGCGCTGCAGCGGCTCTACGAGGCCGCCGAGAAGGCGAAGATCGAGCTCAGCTCGACGATGACGACGCAGATCAACCTGCCGTTCGTCACCGCCACGCAGGAGGGCCCGAAGCATCTCGACCTCCAGCTGACCCGCGCCAAGCTCGGCGAGATCACCGCCGACCTGGTCGAGCGGACGGTCGGCCCGACGAAGGCGGCGCTGAAGGACGCGGGGCTCGACGCCTCGAAGATCGACCACGTCATCCTCGTCGGCGGCATGACGCGCATGCCGGCGGTGCAGGAGCAGGTCAAGGAGCTGCTCGGCAAGGAGCCGCACAAGGGCGTCAACCCGGACGAGGTCGTCGCCGTCGGCGCGGCGATCCAGGCGGGCGTGCTCAAGGGCGACGTCAAGGACGTGCTCCTGCTCGACGTCACCCCGCTGTCGCTCGGGATCGAGACGAAGGGCGGCGTCTTCACGCCGCTGATCGAGCGCAACACGACCATCCCGACGCGAAGCGCTCGGAGACCTTCACGACCGCGGAGGACAACCAGCCGTCGGTGGAGATCCACGTGCTCCAGGGCGAGTCGGAGATGGCGATCTACAACAAGACGCTCGGCAAGTTCCAGCTCGTCGGCATTCCGCCGGCGCCGCGGGGCATGCCGCAGATCGAGGTCACGTTCGACATCGACGCGAACGGGATCATCCACGTCTCCGCCGAAGGATCTCGGCACCGGCAACGAGCAGCAGATCAAGATCGAGGGCGGCTCGGGCCTGTCCGAGGACGAGGTGCAGCGGATGGTCTCCGACGCCGAGGCGCACGCCGACGAGGCGCACAAGCTGCGCGAGCTCGCCGACGCGCGCAACGCCGCGGAGAACCTCGCCTACCAGACCGAGCGCTCGCTGAAGGAGCACCGCGACAAGCTCGAGGAGTCCGACGCGGCGACGATCGAGGGCCGGATCATGGAGCTCCGCACCGCGCTCGAGTCGACGGACGTGGGCGAGATCAACGCGAAGACGGAGGCGCTGAACGAGGCGTCGCGGACGCTCGCCGACGTGCTCTACGCGCAGGCGTCGGCGCAGGCCCAGTCTCAGGCAGCGGGGTCGGGCACAGCGGCGACGGCGCCACGGCCGAGGACGAGGTGATCGAGGACGCGGACTACGAGGTCGTCGACGAGGACGAGAAGGCGACGCGGTCGTGACCGACCAGCCCTTCGAGGATCGCGTCGAAGACCAGGACGTCGCGGAGGAGGACGAGACCGTCGTGGAGGAGCCGGCCGAGGAGCCGGCTCCCGCGCCGGACGACTCCTACCTGCGGCTCGCCGCCGACTTCGACAACTACCGCAAGCGCGTCGCGCGCGAGCACGCGGAGCTGACGAAGCGTGCGAACGAGCGGCTGCTGAACGAGCTCCTGCCGGTGCTCGACGACCTCGAGCGCGCGCTCGAGGCGGCGGCCCAGCACGAGGAGGCGAAGCTCGAGGAGGGCGTCCAGCTCGTGCACCGCTCGCTCTCGGGCGTGCTCGAGCGCCATGGGCTGACGGAGATCGAAGCCGAGGGCACGTTCGACCCGCACGTGCACGAGGCGCTCCTGACCCAGCCCGGCGAGGGTGCCGAGGAGGGCGCCGTCCTCCAGGTGCTGCAGAAGGGCTACAAGCTCGGCGAGCGCGTGCTCCGTCCGGCGCAGGGTGATCGTCGCCCAGGTCGACGCGACTGAGCATGGCGTCCCCGTACGACACCCTCGGCGTGCCCAAGAACGCGTCGGCCGACGAGATCAAGAAGGCCTACCGCAAGCTCGCGCGCCAGCACCATCCCGACGCGAACCCCGGCGACGCCGCCGCGGAGGAGAAGTTCAAGGAGGTGCAGACGGCGTACGACGTGCTCTCCGATCCGGAGAAGCGCAAGCAGTACGACACCTACGGCTCCGCGAACGGGCGCATGGGCGGCCCCTCCGGCGGCGGAGGGCCGCAGTTCGCCGACTTCGACCTCTCCGATCTCTTCGGCGGCCTCTTCGGCGGCGGTGGCGGCTTCGGCCGCGGCCGCGCGCCGCAGCCCGAGCGCGGCGCCGACCTGCAGACCGAGGTGCACGTCTCGTTCGAGGACTCGCTGAAGGGCGTGCAGGCTCCCGTGCGCGCGAACCTCGAGACCGCGTGCCACACCTGCGGCGGCTCCGGCGCCGAGCCGGGCACGGCCCCGATCGTGTGCCCGCAGTGCAACGGCCGCGGCATCGTCTCGGACTCGCAGGGCCTCTTCTCGCTCTCGCACCCGTGCCCGCGCTGCCGCGGCAACGGCACGGTGATCGAGCAGCCCTGCCACACGTGCGGCGGCAGCGGGCGCGAGCGGGTGCAGAAGACGTTCCAGGTGAAGATCCCGGCCGGGGCCAAGGACGGGACGAAGATCCGGCTCAAGGGCCGCGGCGAGCAGGGCCGAAACGGCGGCCCGGCGGGCGACCTGTACGTCGTCGCGCGCGTCGCCGACTCGCCGGTGTACGAGCGCCGCGGCAGCGACCTCGTCGTCGACGTCCCGCGTCAGCTACGCCGATGCCGCGCTCGGCGCGTCGGTCGAGGTGCCGACGCCCGGACGGCACGATCTCGCTGAAGGTCCCGGCCGGCTCCCAGCACGGGAAGCTGCTGAAGGTCAAGGGCCGCGGCGCCCCGAAGCTGAAGGGCGACGGCAAGGGCGACCTGCTCGCCCGGCTCAAGCTGACCGTTCCCGAGAAGGTGTCGAAGCAGGAGCGCGAGCTGCTGGAGGAGCTGCAGAAGGTGCAGCGGCCGTGACCGACGACCGAGCCCCGGTACATGATCTCCGTCGCCGCCGAGCTCGTCGGCATGCACCAGCAGACGCTGCGCATGTACGAGGCGAAGGGGCTCGTCCGGCCGCAGCGCACCGCCGGCAACACACGGCTCTACTCCGAGGCCGACCTCGAGCGGCTGCGCGTGATCCAGCGGCTCACGACCGAGCTCGGCCTCAATCTCGCCGGCGTCGAGCACGTGCTGCGGCTGGAGGACGAGCTGCGGCGCATGCAGGCGCGCATGAACCGACTCGAGCGCGAGCTACGCGAGGAGATCCGGACCGTCCACCGCACCTACAGGCGGGAGATCGTCCTCTACCAGCAGCCCCAGCACCCCGCCAAGAGGTAACGCATGGACTTCCAGAAGCTCACGATCAAGGCCCAGGAGGCGGTTGCCGCCGCGCAGGAGCTCGCGCGGCGCTCGGGCCATCCCGAGCTCTATCCCGAGCACCTGCTGCTCGCGCTGCTCGACCAGGAGCTGCCGCCGAGGCTCGTCCCGGACCCCGTCGCGCTGCGCGCCGAGACCGAGGCGAAGCTCGCCGCGAGGCCGACCGCACAGGGCGGCGCGCAGCAGCCGGCGGCCGGCGCCGCGTTCACGCGCGTGCTCGACCGCGCCTTCGACGAGATGGCCAAGCTCGGCGACGAGTACGTCGCGGTGCAGCACCTGCTGCTGGCCCTCGACGTCGTCCCGCGTGACGACCTGCTCGCGAAGATCGAGGAGGTCACAGGGGGCAGGCGCGTGACGTCGCAGGATCCCGAAGGCACGTACGAGGCGCTCTCCAAGTTCGGTCGCGACCTGACGGAGGCGGCCGAGCAGGGCAAGCTCGATCCGGTGATCGGCCGCGACGAGGAGATCCGGCGCGTGATCCAGGTGCTCTCGCGGCGGACGAAGAACAACCCGGTCCTGATCGGCGAGCCCGGCGTCGGCAAGACCGCGATCGCCGAGGGGCTCGCGCAGCGGATCGTCGCCGGCGACGTGCCGGAGAGCCTGAAGGGCAAGCGGGTGTGGGCACTCGACGTGGGCGCGCTGCTCGCCGGGGCGAAGTACCGCGGCGAGTTCGAGGAGCGGCTGAAGGCCGTCCTCGCGGAGATCGCGAACGCCGAGGGCCAGATCGTCCTCTTCATCGACGAGCTGCACACGATCGTCGGCGCGGGTGCGGCGGAGGGCGCCGTCGACGCGGCCAACCTGCTCAAGCCGATGCTCGCCCGCGGGGAGCTGCGTGCCGTCGGCGCGACGACGCTCGACGAGTACCGCAAGCACATCGAGAAGGACGCCGCGCTCGAACGGCGCTTCCAGCCCGTCTTCGTCGGCGAGCCGTCCGTGACCGACACGATCGCGATCCTGCGCGGTCTCAAGGAGAAGTACGAGTCGCATCATCGTGTCCGCATCCGCGATGCAGCGCTCGTCGCCGCTGCGGTGCTCAGCGACCGCTACATCGCCGACCGCCAGCTGCCCGACAAGGCGATCGACCTCGTCGACGAGGCCGCCTCGCGGCTGAAGATGGAGATCGAGAGCTCGCCGCTCGAGCTCGACCAGGCCGAGCGGGCCGTGCGCCAGCTCGAGGTCGAGCTCGCGGCGATGAGCAAGGAGTCGCAGGACGTGCGCGAGCCGGTCGAGCGCCAGCTGGCCGAGGCCAAGGACCGACACGCCGAGCTCGCCGCCCGGTGGGCGGAGGAGAAGGCCGCCCTCGACCGGATCGGCGAGATCGCGTCCCGGGTCGACGAGCTGCGGATGGAGTACGAGCGCGCCGAGCGCGCCGGGGATTTCAACCGCGCCGCGGAGATCAAGCACGGCGAGCTGCCGCAGCTCGAGAAGGAGCTCGCCGAGCGCGAGGCGCCGGCGGAGCCGATGGTCAAGGAGGAGGTCGACGAGGACGACATCGCCGCCGTCGTCGCCGCGTGGACCGGCATCCCCGTCGCGCGGCTGCTCGAAGGCGAGACCGAGAAGCTGATCCACATGGAGGAGCGGCTGCACCGGCGCGTGATCGGCCAGGACGAGGCGGTCGAGGCCGTGTCGAACGCGCTCCGGCGCGCGCGCTCCGGGCTCCAGGACCCCGACCGCCCGATCGGCTCGTTCGTCTTCCTCGGCCCGACGGGGGTCGGCAAGACGGAGCTCGCGCGCGCGCTCGCCGAGTTCATGTTCGACGACGAGAAGGCCATGATCCGGATCGACATGTCCGAGTACCAGGAGCGGCACACGGTGTCGCGCCTGGTCGGCGCGCCGCCCGGCTACGTCGGCTACGAGGAGGGCGGGCAGCTGACCGAGGCCGTCCGGCGCCGGCCCTACTCCGTCGTCCTGCTCGACGAGATCGAGAAGGCGCACAACGAGGTCTTCGACGTCCTGCTGCAGGTGCTCGACGACGGCCGTCTCACCGACGGTCAGGGCCGCACCGTCGACTTCCGCAACACCGTCCTGATCATGACCTCGAACATCCGCTCGCCCGAGCAGATGCGCGAGCACTTCCGGCCGGAGTTCCTGAACCGGATCGACGAGATCGTCCGCTTCGAGCCGCTCGCGAAGGAGCAGCTGGCCGAGATCGCCGAGCTCCAGCTCGAGCGTCTGCGCGCGCGTCTCGCCGAGCGCGGCCTCTCGCTCGAGCTGACCGACGCGGCCAAGGAGCTGCTCGCGGAGGTGGGCTGGGATCCGACCTACGGCGCCCGCCCGCTCAAGCGCGCACTGCAGCGGCTCGTCGAGAACCCGCTCGCCCTGCGCCTGCTCGAGGGCGAGTTCACCGAGGGCGACGTGATCAGCGTGGACGCCCGTGACGGGGAGCTCGTGTTCGCGCGCGCCGAGCAGGCCGCGGCGGCCGTCTAGCGCGCGAGCGCCGCGACGCCGAGCTCCACCGAGCTCGTGAGATCGAGTGCTGCGCCATCCTTCTCAGCCGCCGCATACTCCGAGAGACCGTCGCGCACCCGCACGGCGCGCGCCGCCTCCTCGTCTTGCGGGACAACGGTTGCCCGCGCAAACGCGGCCGTCGAGGCGCCGAGCAGGTACGCGGCGCGCTCCCTGTCGCCGCGGCGCTGGACGAGATCTGCCGCAAAGAGGAGCGCGTAAGCGAGAGACTCGTCCTTCTGGAGCTCTCCCGCCACGGTGATTGCTTCGGCTGTCCACTCCGCGGCGGCGGTCAGGTCGCCCTCGCGCTCGGAGAGGTAGCCGAGCATGGCGAGCGTGTACGCGCGCGCCTCCGGGAAGCCGCCGCGCTCCTGAAGCTCGAGCGCCTCGACGAGATAGGCGCGAGCCGTCCCGAGGTCGCCGGCGTGCTCGTAGTATCGGGCGAGGTTCGCGGTCACCTGGCTCTCGGCGACGATCGCTCCGACCGCGCGGAAGCCCTCACGCGCGAGCTCGGAACGCTCCATGGCCTCGGCTTCTCTGCCGAGACGGCTGAGCGCCGTCGACGCGTTTGCGTCCGCTAGTGCCGCACCGCGCACGTCTTCCGCCCCGAGGAGCAGCTCGCGCGCCTCGTCCAAGCACGTGAGCGCGTGCTCCCCGTCATCGTCATGCACCGCGTGGATCCCCGCCGAGATCAGGATCCGGCCTTGCTGGCCCTGTGAGGCACCCTCGCGACGGGAGAGGGCGTCGGCGACCATCCTGCGATTCTCGGCTCCCGGCCAGCGGACGTTCAGGAAGATGCGGAGCGACGTAACAAGGCGCACCTGCCGCTCCGGATCGCCTTCGCTCGCTGCCTCGACGAGCGCCGCGCGGAGGTTGTCCCGCTCGACGTCGACGTGGTCGAGGAGCTCGGCCGTGACGCCGTGGCGGGAACTGAGCTCCGCCGCCTCGGCAAATGCGACGTAGTGGTCGAGATGACGATCGTGGGCCGCCGACTCCTCTCCGGCCTCACGAAGCTGCACCGCCCCGAACTCGCGGATCGTCTCGAGCATCCCGAAGCGGGGCTCGCCCTTAGGCGCCTCGTGGGTGACGAGGCCCGAGTCGAGAAGGGTCTCGAGTGCCGCCGGCACGTCCGTGCCCGCGTCGGCGACGGCCTCGACCGCGTCGAGGGTCGCTCCACCGGAGAAGACGGAGAACGCGCGGAAGACGTGCGCGGCGGGGTCGTCGAGGAGGCGGTAGCTCCAGTCGATCGTCGCGCGCAGCGAGCGCTGCCGCTCGGGGAGGTCCGGTGCGCTCCGTGTCAGCAGCGAGAGGCGCTCTCCGAGCCGCTTCGCGGTGCCTTCGGGGCCGAGCACCCGCACCCGCGCGGCTGCGAGCTCGACGGCGAGCGGGAGCCCGTCGAGAGCCCGGCAGATGCGCGCGACGGCGTTCGCGTTCGCGTTCGTGAGCTCGAAGTCGGGCAGTTCCGCCCGTGCCCGCTCGACGTAAAGCCGGACGGAGTCAGTGTCTGCGTCTGCGGCCGTTTCGACTCCGAGCTCCGGCACCGCGAGGGGCGGGACGCGGTACTCGTGCTCGAGCGCGAGGCGGAGCGGGATGCGGCTCGTGGCGAGGATCCGCAGTGCCGGAGCCGCCTCGAGCAGCCGGGTGATCTCCACGAACGCCTCCGGCAGGTGCTCGAGGTTGTCGAGGACGAGGAGTGGCGGGAGTGTCTCGAGCGCGTCGCGGAGCGCGTCAAGCTCTCGCCCCGAGACATCGCCGAGACCGAGCGCGGTCGCGACGGTAGGGAGGACGAGTTGCGCGTCGGCGAGCGGCGCGAGGTCGACGAAGACTGCGTCGTCGCGCGCGGCCGCGGCGGCGAGGGCGAGGCGGGTCTTCCCGCTGCCGCCGGTGCCGGTCAGCGTGAGCAGACGCACGTCCGGGCGGCCGAGGAGGGCCAGGATCGCGGCCAGCTCGAGCCGGCGGCCGACGAGCGTCGTCGCGGCGCGGACCGGAAGCACGTCTTCGCGCGGTGCGGGTACGAGCGAAGGATCCTGCTCGAGGATCCGGCGCTCGAGCGCGCGCAGCTCGGCGGACGGCTCGAGCCCGAGCTCGTCGAGCGCGTCGCGCGCGTCGCGGTAGGCGGCGAGGGCGTCGGCCTGCCGGCCCGACCGGTAGAGCGCGAGCATGCGCTGCGCCTGGAGCCGCTCGCGGTGGGGGTGGGCGGCGACGAGCGCGTCGAGCTCGCCCGCGAGCGCGGCGTGGCGCCCCGTCTCGAGGTCGGCGTCGATCCGCGCCTCGAGCGCGGCCAGCCTGGCCTCCTCGAGCCGCGCCGCCTCTGCGCGGGCGAAGGGCTCGAAGGCGACGTCCGCGAGTGGCTCGCCGCGCCAGAGTGCTAGCGCTGCGTGCGGGTCGCCGTCGGCGACGAGACGCGCGAAGCGGTGCAGGTCGAGCTCGTCGCCGTCGACAACGACGCGTAACCGGGCGCACGGGTGACAATGCGCTCGGCTCCGAGGGTCTTGCGGAGCGCGTGGACGTGCACCTGGAGCGCGCCCAGCGCGCTGGCGGGAGGAGTCTCGCCCCAGATGCCGTCGATCAGGCGGTCGGTCGAGACGACCTCGTTCGCGCTGAGCAGGAGCAACGCGAGGAGGGCGCGCGGGCGCGCGCCGCCGAGCGCCAGCGCCGCCCCGTCGTCCCCGATCACCTCCAGCGGCCCGAGCAGCCGGAACTCCACGCTCTTCAAACCCTCCTTAAGCCGACCTTGGGCGGATCGTAAGCGGCTCTGCCGACGGTGGCCACGACCCGTTCGATCAGTCCAGAAGGAGGAGCACGATGATCCAACCCGGCCAGTCCGTCACCAACCACGTCACCGGCGAGACGCTCGTCTTCCGCACGACCGCTGCCGAGACGAACGGCGAGTCGGTCGTCGTCGAGACGTCCGTCATCCCGAACGGCGCCGTCGCAGCGGCGCACGTCCACCCGGCTCAGGAGGAGATCTTCGAGATCGTCGCCGGAGAGCTCGAGTTCCGGCTCGGCCGGAAGCAGCTCGTCGCGAGGCCAGGCGACCGCGTGGTCGTCCCGGCGGGCACCCCGCATCGTTTCCGCAACGTCGGCGAGGAGACCGCCCACTTCGTCTGCGAAGTGCGTCCCGCACTCGGCTTCGAGCAGCTGATCGAGACGATGTTCTCCCTCGCCGCGGACGGCAAGGTGAACCGGAAGGGCATGCCGAACCCCCTGCGGCTCGCCGTGATCGCCAACCATCACTTCGGCGATGTGCGGCTGCCCTTCCCACCCGCCTGGCTGCAGCGGCTCGGGCTCGTGCTGGGAGCCCCTGTCGGCCGACTGCTCGGTTACGAGCCCACGTACACGCCCAGCGCGCCGCAGGCTCCGACTGCCTTCGGCATCTAGCCACCACTCGATCACGGAGGACACACCACCATGACCACCACCACGTTGGACGCAGCAGCGGTCGGCTCCGAACGGAGCTGGTCGAAGCTGCTCGCGCCGCTCGGCGGGCTCGGGATCGTCGCCGGCCTGATTGCGCTGCTCCTCAGCCCGGCCGGCGACGACGCGGGGGAGACACCCCGCGAAGTCGTGGCCTACGCGGCGACGCACGAGGGCTGGTCGGCCGCGACCGCGATCTTCGGCCTGCTCTCGCTCGCCCTCGGCGGCCTGTTCGTCGCCGGTCTGCATTCGCGCCTGCAGGGAAGCCTGACCGCGACCGGGTCCGCTCTGATCCTGATCGGCGGGATCGCATTCACGCTCTGCTTCGCACTCGCGCTGACGATCTGGACCGCTCCGCTCCTCGACATGCCCGACGAGACGGCCCGCGCGCTCGCGGCGGCCGAGGCCTATCTCACAGTCGACGACATCGGCTGGTTCCTGCTCGGCGGGGCGGGCGTCGGGGCGGCGCTGATGGCGGTTCCCGCGTCGCTCGCCGCGCTGCGGAGCCGCTCGGTGCCGGCGTGGCTCGGCTGGCTCGGTGTCGTGCTCGGCGTCGGCTCCCTGGCGACGGTCGCGTTCTTCGGCATGTTCGCCTGGATGGCGTGGATCGCGGTCGCGTCGATCGCACTGCTCGTCGACAGGCCTTAGGAGCGTACGGGCGCGTCGGCTCGGCCGACGCGCCCGTACGAGTGGCTTGCCCGTGGTTCGCGGCTGATCCGCCCGGAGCGGCCTCGTAAATACCGCCACACCCTGTCACGATCCCGCAAGGCAGATGGCACTCGACATCGTCGGCAGGGACGAGGAGCTGGCCGCGCTGCACGCGTTCGTGGGGCGTGCGGCGGACGGCCCGGCCGCGCTCGTCCTGAGCGGCGACGCGGGCGTCGGCAAATCGACGCTCTGGCTGGCCGGCGTCGAGACTGCAGGGGAGTGCTCCCTGCGTGTGCTCATCGCCCGACCGGCGGAGGCCGAGCAGGGACTTGCGCACGCCGGGCTCGGCGACCTGCTCGGCGCCTGCGCGGCCGAGGTATTGGCTGAGCTCTCGCCTCCGAGGCGACAGGCGCTCGAGGCGGCGCTGCTGCTCGACGGCGACGGTGGCGCACCGGCCGATCCGCGTGCGCTGGCAGTCGCGGTGCACGACGTGCTGGTGGCGCTCGCCGAACGCGGCGCGATCGTGATCGCGGTCGACGACGTCCAGTGGCTCGACTCGTCGTCTGCTGACGCGCTGGCGTTCGCGCTCCGGCGGCTCGATCGCGAGCCTGTCCGGCTGCTCGTCGCTCGCCGGGGCGACCAGGTCTCAACGCTCGAGCTCGCCCTGCCCGGAGACGTCGAGCGTCTGTCGGTCGGCCCGCTCAGCCTGGGCGCGGTCCAGGGCCTGATTCGCGACCGGCTCGGCCGGATGTTCCCGCGCCCGACGATGCTGCGCCTGCACGAGGTTTCGGGCGGTAATCCGTTCTATGCGCTGGAGCTCGCCCGTGCCCTCGACGCGGCGGCCGTCCCCGTCGATCCGCTCCCAGCCGCTCCCCGTGCCCGACTCCCTCGAGCACCTCGTCGGGCAACGGCTCGGCGCGCTCAGCGAGGAGACGAGGGCGGCGCTGCTCGTCGTCGCCGTCGTCGGTGCACCCAGGCTCGAGCTGATCGAGGCCGCCGGCATCGCCGCGCGGACGCTGGAGCCGGCCGTTGCGGCGCAGGTGCTCGACCTCGCGAACGGGGAGGTCAGGTTCGTCCATCCTCTCCTCGCGTCGGCGGTGATCGCCGGGGCCACGGACGCCGAGCGACGTGCCGCCCACAGGCTCGTGGCCACGGTCAGCCACGAGCCTGTCATCCGCGCCCGCCACCTCGCGGCAGCGCTGGAGGAACCGGACGCCGAGACCGCGCGGCTGCTGGAGGATGCGGCCGAGCTGGCGAGGGCGCGCGGCGCCCCGGCCGTCGCAGCGGAGCTCGGCGAGGCGGCCGGGACGACTCACCCCGCCCGACCGGGAGGACGACCGGCGTCGTCGCGTCGTGTGGGCCGCAAAAGACCATCTCGCAGCGGGCTCGGCCGAGCGCGGCTTCGTGCTCTCCCGTGAGCTGCTCGAGCAGGCGGGCCCCGGTCGGCCTCGCGCGGAGGCGCTGGCGCTGCTCGGAGACCTCGAGAGCAGGGCCGGCGCGATGCCGACCGCGGTCGAGCTCCTTCGCGAGGCCCTGCGCGAGTCGGACGGCGATCCGGAGCTCGAGCTGCGATCCACGAGGTGCTGGCGCACAGCCTGCGCGTCACCGAGGGACTTGCGGTCGCGGAGGAGCACGCGCGCGAGGCGGTCAGGCTCGGCGAGCTGCTCGGCGACGACGGGCTCACGGCCCGGGCGCTCGCGGCGCTGGCAATCGTCCGTTACAACCAGGGTGAGCCCGAGTCGTTCGCGCTCGGGCAACGCGCAGTCGACCTTGCTCGGCGATCCGGGGACGCGAGCGCGATCGGCGAGGCTGTGCTGCCCTGGGCCATTGCTGCTACTGGTCGGGGCGGATCGACGAGGCGAGGAACGTGCTCGGCACCGAGCTGCCCGCGGTGGTGGAGCGGAACGAGCCGGCAGCCGCGGGCTTCCTCTGGTATCTCGCGCTCGTCGAGGAGCGAGGGGGCCGCCTGGCGCTCGCGCGCGAATACGCGGACCGGTCGCGGGAGATCACCTTGCAGTACGGAGGCCCGGAGCTGGAGGACGACCCGATCGTGCTCGCGCCGGTCGCGCGGATCGCTGCCTTCCAGGGCGAGGAGGAGTCTGGCCCGAGAGCTCGCCGAACGCGCTTGCGCCTTTTCCGAGGCCCGGGCAGGCATGTCGGCCGGCCGCTTCCACGTCGCCCTCCTCGGCTCCCTGGACCACTGGGCGGGGAAGCCGATGCGCGCGATCGAGCGCTTCGAGGCTTTCGACCAGAGCCGACTGGCGGCAGGCTTCTCCCGTTCGATCGCCGCCCACTCCGCAGATCACGTCGAGTCGCTGCTCGAGGTCGGCCGCGTGGACGATGCGCGGGAGCTGCTCGCGGAGTGGGAAGCCCAAGCGAGAAGCTCGGACATCGCTGGGCGATCCCGGAGATCGCCCGTTGCCGCGGGCTCGTGGCGATCCACGACGGTGACGTGCGCGACGGGCATCGCGTTGCTCGAGGAGGCAGTCGAGCTGCACGAGGAGGTCGGCGATCCGTTCGGTCGGGCGAGGGCGCTCCTGCTGCTGGGCACCGCCAGGCGACGCGCCCGGCAGAAGCGGTCGGCGCGCGAGGCGATCGAGGCGGCGCTGGCGGGCTTCGAGGCGATCGGCGCCTCCGGGTGGGCCGAGAGGGCACGCGCAGAGCTCGGCAGCATCGGGGGTCGCACGCAGGAGGACGGGCTGACGCCGGCGGAGCAGCGCGTCGCGGCGCTCGTCGCCGAAGGGCGGACGAACCGCGAGGTCGCCGCGGCGCTCTTCGTCGGCGAGCGCACCGTGGAGACGCATCTCTCGCACGTCTACTCCAAGCTGGGCATCCGCTCCCGTACGGAGCTCGCCCGCACGCTGCGCTGAGGCTGGTCGATATCGCCGGGCCACCCTGTCACGATGCGCACAAGGTGGCTGTGGAAATCGTTGGCAGGGAGGACGAGGTCGCGGCGTTGTGCTCCTTCTTCGACGGGGCAGGCGAGGAGCCAGCTGCGCTCGTGCTCGAGGGCAAGGCGGGCATCGGCAAGACGACGCTGTGGCTCGCCGGAGTCGAGGCGGCGCGCGAGCGCGGGCTGCAAGTGCTGACCGCTCGGCCGGCCGAGGCGGAGTGCGGGCTGGCGCACGTCGTCCTCGGCGACCTCTTCGAGGGAGTACTCGACGAGGTGCTGCCCGCCCTGTCGGCGCCAAGGCGGCGCGCACTCGAAGCCGCGCTGCTCGTGGACGAAACCTCCAAGCAACCGGTCGATCCGCGCACGCTCGGGGTCGCGGTTCGGACAGCCCTGCAAGCGCTCGCCGAACGGACGCCGGTCGTACTCGCCGTCGACGACATCCAGTGGCTCGATGCGTCCTCGGCGAGCGCGCTCGCGTTCGCGCTGCGACGGATGGAAGCCGATCGTGTGCTTCTACTCCTGGCCCGGCGGCTCGTCGAAGGGCCGCAGCCCTCGGAGCTCGAGCGAGCGCTCGAGGCGGAGAACGTCCGGCGGCTGCCGATCGGCCCACTCAGCGTCGGCGCACTTCATCGGTTGCTGGGCGACCGGCTCGGGAGGACGTTCGCGCGGCAGACGTTGCTGCGCATTCACGAGGCTTCCGGCGGAAATCCGTTCTTCGCGTTGGAGCTGGCACGGGCTCTCGGGCCGGACGTGGACCCGCTGCAGCCGCTCCCCGTTCCCGAGACGCTCGAAGAGCTCGTGCGCGCGAGGCTCGCCGATCTCTCCGCCTCCGCCCGTGACGCACTCACGCTCGCGTCGGCGTTGGGCGCGCCCTCGGTGTCGCTCCTGGAGCGGGCCGGCATCGCTCCCGACGCGCTCGAGGCCGCCGTGGCTGCGCACGTGATCGAGCGCCACGACGGGAGCATCCGCTTCACCCATCCGCTGCTCTCGTCGGTCCTCTACCAGAGCGTGTCCGGCGAGGAGCGGCGAAGGCTGCATCAACGCCTCGCGGCGATCGTTGACGACCCGCTCGTCCGCGCACGTCACCTCGCTCTGGCGACGATCGGCCCGGACGCCGGCGTCGCCGGCGTCCTCGACGAAGCAGCGACGCGGGCGGTCGCCCGCGGCGCGCCGGCTGTCGCGGCCGAGCTCGGCGAGCACGCGCTCCGGCTGACGCCGCCGGACGCGGACGACGACCGTCATCGTCGAGCTCTCGCCGCGGCGCGCGCCCACCGCACCGCCGGTGAGTGGACCCGCGCCCGCAGCATCGTTGCCGATCTTCTGGCCCGAACGCCGACGGGCGCGACGCGCGCCGAGGCGCTCGTCCTGCTGGCCGAGTTCGAGAGCGTCGACGACTCGATCGCTGTGCTCGAGGAAGCGCTGCTGGCGGCGGCTTCGAGCCCGGCGCTCCAGTCGGACATCCACTGCCAGCTCGCGTGGTCGACGCGCTTCAGAAGTGGGTTCGTGCGGGCGCTCGAGCACGCGAACGCGGCGCTCCTGCTCGCCGAGGGGCTCGACGACGACACGCGTCGTGTGCACGCCCTCGTGCTGCAGTGCACCCTGGGCTACATCGCGGGCGACGCGAGGGTGCCGCACCTCGCCATGCGCGCGAGCGAGCTGGCCAATGCTGTCGGCGACGAATCGCTGCTCCAGGACGTGGCGTTGACCTTGGCGAGCATCCTCGCCGCCTCCCTCCGCCTGGACGAGGCCCGCGATCTGCTGGAGCACCGCCTGGTGCGCGAGCGTGACGAGCTGGCGAGGGCGGAGGCGCTCTGGCGGCTTTCGTGGGTCGAGCTCTGGGCCGGACGCTGGGCGCTTGCAGAAAAGCACGCCGCCGGGGCGCACGCCGTCTTCCTCCAGTACAGACTCGTGACTCCGCCGGACCTCCTGCCGACAGCGGTCGTCGCGGCCCACCGCGGGCAGCTGGAATTCGCCCGTGAGCACTCGGCACGAGCCCTTGAGCTGGCCGACGAGCAGTTCGCGCTGCATCCACCAGTCCATCAGGCGGTGCTCGGCCTCGTCGCCCGCTGGAGCGGGGACGCGGCCGGCGCGGCAGGCTGGCTCGCCGGCGCCGACGAGCAGGCCGCAGCACTCGGCTGGGGCGAGCCGAGCAGCCGCTGGTGGAGTGACGACTATGCCGAGACGCTCCTCGAGCTCGGCCGGATCGACGACGCGATCCGACTCCTCGACGTCTGGGAAGCGGATGCCGTGCGCTTGGACCGTAGGCGAGTGCTCGCGCAGGTGACCCGCTGCCGCGGTCTCGTCGCTGCTGCCCAGGGGAACGTCGATCGCGCCGCGCAAGACCTACAGCGGGCGGTCGCGCAGCACAAGGGGCTCGGGGATCTCTTCGGCGAGTCGCGAGCACTGCTCGCGCTCGGGATCGTCCGGCGCCGGCTGAGGCAGAAACGGGCGGCACGCGTGGCGATCGAGGCGGCGCTCGCAGGCTTCGAGGAACTTGGGGCGGCAACCTGGATCGAAAAGGCGCGAGGGGAGCTCGGCAGCATCGGGGGTCGCACCCGGGAGGACGGGCTGACGCCGGCGGAGCAGCGCGTGGCGGCGCTCGTCGCCGAAGGGCGGACCAACCGCGAGGTCGCCGCGGCGCTCTTCCTCGGCGAGCGCACGGTCGAGACGCACCTCTCGCACGTCTACGCGAAGCTCGGCATCCGCTCGCGTACGGAGCTGGCGCGCACGCTCGACTGAGCAAAGTTCAGGGGTTCCCACGTTTCCTGGCGGGGGCCGCCGTCCTAGCCTCGATCGGGTGCCGAGCTACCTCGTCGAAACGTTTCTCGCCAGCAGTCGCGCCGGAGAGCGCGTCGCTCGCGAGCGGCGCGCGCGCTCGGCTGCCCAAGAGCTGACGGAGGAGGGCATTCCGGTCCGCTTCCACAGCTCGATCCATGTTCCGCAGGACGAGATCTGCTTCTTCGTCTTCGAGGCGCCCTCGGGCCCCGACGCCGCGTTCGTTGCGCAGCAGGCCGGGCTCGATCCGTTTCGTGTCGTCGAGGCGGTCCCGTCCGGAAAGGAAAGGAAATGAGACGTAAGAGAATCAGCATCGGCCTCGCCGTGACCGTCGTGCTCGTCACGGTCCTCGCGCTGGGATCGACGGGAACCTCGGCGGCGCCGTCGGCCTCGACCAGCGACAACGCCGTCGTCCACTGGAGCGGCGTCGCCGCGAGTGCGATCGTCGCCGGGCCACGTCCGCCCGCGAGCAGCAGCGTGCTCGGCGGCATGGTGCACGGCGCGATGTACGACGCCGTCGCAGCCGTCGAGGGAGGTCTCGAGCCGTTCGCGACGGGTGTGACCTCGCCGCGGGGTGCGTCCGCCGACGCGGCGGTCGCTCAGGCTGCGCGGGACGTCCTGGTCACCCGTGTGCCCGGGCAGGCGATGACCGTCCAGGCCGCCTACGACACCTACATGGCGTCGATTCCGGATGGGCCCGCGAAGGACGCCGGCAAGGCCGTCGGCGTCGCCGCCGCTGCGGGCATGCTGGCGATGCGGACCGGCGACCACTTCGACGACGTCGTGCCCTATGTCCAGCCGACTCCTGGGGCCGGCGTCTTCGAGCCGATCGCGCCGACCACGCCGGTCGACACGAAGCTGCCGTTCGTCCGGCCGTTCACCTACGACTCGCCCTCCGACTACCGGCCCCGTGGCCCGCTCGACCTGACGAGCCGGCGCTATGCCCGGGACGTGGAAGAGCTGCAGGCGTATGGAAGCGTCAACAGCACGGTGCGATCGGCGGCGCAGACCCAGACCGTCCGCTTCCACACCGAGCAGACCTTCTTCCAGTTCAACCGCACCCTGCGTGACCTGGTGAAGGCTCGTGGCCTCGACCTGCGCGAGTCCGCTCGGCTGCTGGGCTACGTGAACGTGGCGACCGCGGACACGATGATCGCCTGTTGGGAGGCCAAGTACCACTACTCCTTCTGGCGTCCCACGCACGCGATCCAGCGCGCTGACACCGACGGGAACCCGGCCACGTCGCCGGACCCGCTGTGGGCACCGCTGATCGTCGGTAACCATCCGGAGTACCCGTCCGGCCATGCCTGCTTCACCGGCGCCGTGACCGAGTCGCTGCGCAACTACTTCGGCACGAAGCACGTCAAGCTCGTGATCTCCAGCCTCGCCGTCGGCGCAGGTCCGCCGAGGACGTACGAGACCCTGGACGAGCTCGTCGTCGACGTCGAGAACGCCCGTGTGTGGGGCGGTCTCCACTACCGCACGACGATGACGGACACCGCGAAGTTCTTCCCGCGCATCGCTCGCGACATCGGCCGGAAGCACTTCCTGGACTCCGGCCGGCGTAGCAACGAGGGGGACCACGACTGACGAGCGCAAGTGGCCGGGGCCGGACTCACCGGCCTCGGCCGCCGACGCTCGGTGCGCGACCGACCGACTAGTTCCGCGGCTGGGCGAACGCCCGGTTCACCGCCGCCGTGCGCGTGTGCACCCCGAGCTTGTCGTACGTGTGCTCGAGATGCTTCCGGATCGTGTGCGCCGAGACGACGAGCAGCGCGGCGATCTCCTCGTTCGTCTTACCGAGCGCGACCCAGCGTAGAACCTCCATCTCGCGCCGGGTCAGTCCGTGATTGGCGGTACCGATCACGTTCCGAAGATACGACAAACGTCTAATTGCGACAAGAGCCACAAGCGTCGATGCTTGTGGCCGGGACAGCGCAACGATTCGCCGAGATACCTTCGAAAGGAGCTCAGATGAAGCGTTCGAGGTTGCAGATCCTCGTCGCGTCCGTCGTCGTCGCGCTCGGTGCTCCATCCGCTGCCGGCGCCGACGCGGTGCTCAACTGGAATGTGATCTCCACCAACGCGATTCTCGCGCCGGGGCCGACCGCACACGGCTCGACGATCAGCGGGGCGATGGTGCAGGGCGCCGTCTACGACGCGGTCAATGCGATCGACCGCAGTCACCAGGCCTACCTCCTCGACGTCCGGAAGGTCGGCGCCCAGCCCTGGGCCTCGAAGGACGCCGCGGTGGCGACCGCTGCCTATCGGGTCCTCGCCGACCTGCTGCCGGCGCAACAGCCGGCGCTCGAAGACCTCTGGGAGGCGGCACTCGGGCCGCAGCCCTACGACGCGATCACCCAGGACGGGATCGACGCCGGCGAGGCGGCCGCGGCCGCCATGCTCGACGCGCGCGAGAACGACGGGCGCAACGCTCCCTTCACCTTCGTGATCGGCAGCGAGCCGGGCGACTGGCGCCCGAGCCCGCCCACGGCCCTCGACCCCGCCGCGTGGGTGGGGAACGTGCGCCCGTTCGTGATCCCGAGCCCCTCGCGGTTCCGGTCCGACGGCCCGTACGCGCTCACCAGTGCGGAGTACGCGCGGGACTTCAACGAGGTCAAGGAGTTGGGCTCGCTGATGAGCACCAGGCGCACCGTGGACCAGACGAGGGCCGCGATCTTCTGGCAGGCGCAGCCTCTGGCGATCTACGGCGGGCTGATGCGGTCGCTCTCGGAGAGCCGCGGCCTCGACACGGTCGCCACCGCCCGCCTGTTCGGGATGGCCCATCTGGCGGCTGCCGACGGCGCGATCAGCTGCTGGAACGACAAGTTCTACTGGAACTTCTGGCGTCCGCTCGCGGCGATCCGCGAGGCCGACACGGACGGAAACCCGGCCACCGTGGCCGACCCGGGCTGGAGGTCGTTGTTCGATCCGGCCACCCCGACCGTGCCGCCGCTCGGCACGCCGCCGTTCCCCGACCATCCGTCCGGGCACGGCTGTGTGAGCGGATCGGTCCTGAATACGCTGCGGGACTTCTTCGGCACCGACAGGATCGCGTTCGACGTCTTCAGCAGCCGCTTCCCCGGGCAGCCGAGGCACTTCGACCGCTTCACCGATGCCCTCGACGAGGTCATCGAGGCGCGCATCTGGGGCGGGATCCACTTCCGCAACGCCGACGTGACGGGTGCCGACATCGGTCGGAGGGTCGCCCACTTCGTGGGGAGTCACGCCTTCCAGCCGGTCGATTGCCCCCGCAGGAGCTGTCGCTAGACGGAGCCGGTGGCCGGGGCGGGCGCTCAGCCCGCCTCGGCCACCCGCTCGTCAGTCCACGGCGGGCAGGAACGTCGCCTCGCCGCGCTCGGGCGGGGCGCCGTAGATGAACAGCCTGAGCTCGCCGGCGCCGCGGTTCGAGAGCTGGAGCGCGGTGCCGGGCTGGACGACGAGGACGCTTCCCTGGGCGAGCTCGTGCCGCTCCGGCTCGTCGCCCTCGCCCATGTGGATCGTCAGCGTCCCCTCGAGAACGACGAAGACCTCCTCCTGGATCGGGTCGATGTGCCGGCGCCCGACCGCGCCCGGCGGATAGCGGAAGAGATTCGCGCGCGAGCGGGTGAGGCCCTCCGAGAGCCCGGCGGCGAGCCGGGGATCGCCCTCGCGCCGTGGCTGCCAGTCGAGCTCGTCCGCGTGGAAGATCGTGTAGCCGTCCATGCGGGCAGTATCACCTGGACGCTCGACCGAGCGGCCGAAGAGGCGGACAATCACGCCATGGCCGCGGGCGCAGGCGCCATCGTCGGGAGGGAGGACGAGCTCGCGCTGCTGCACGAGCTCGTGACGACAACGGCCGCGTGGCCGAGGGCACTCGTGTTGGAAGGCGAGGCCGGGGCGGGCAAGACGACCCTCTGGCAGTCGGCGGTCGAAGGAGCAGGCGGCCGCGTGTTGACGACGCGTCCACTCGAGACCGAAACGAAGCTCGCGTACGCCGGCGTCGGCGACCTGCTCGAGAGCGTCCAGGACAGGCTCGGGGAGCTGCCGGCCCCGCAGGCGCACGCGTTGCGGGCGGCGCTCCTGCTCGAGTCTCCCGACGCGGGTGTGGTCGACGAGCGCGCGGTCGCGCTGGGCTTCCTCGGCCTGCTGCGTCTCCGCGGCCCCGGTCCTGCTGGCAGTCGACGACCTGCAGTGGCTCGACCGCCAGTCCGCGCGCGTGCTCGCCTTTGCGGCGCACCGGATCGGCGAGACCCCGGTCGCGTTCTTGGTCGCGCTTCGTGCCGAGGAGCGCTCGCGGCTCGCGTTCGTGCCCGAGCGCGTGTTTCCGAACTGCACGACCGTCCCGGTTCGCGGCCTCGATCTCGAGTCGATCTACCGCCTGATCCGCGACCGGCTCGGGCTCGTGCTCCCGCGCCCGTCGCTGCTCGCCGTCTACGAGACTGCCGCGGGCAATCCGTTCTTCGCGCTCGAGCTGGCCCGGGCGGCGAAGCAAGCGGGTGAGGTGCAACCGGTGTCCGCCGACCCTGCGGGAGCTGGTCGGATCTCGGATCACGGAGTTGCCGGCGGAGACGCAGGCCGCACTCTGCGTGTGCAGCCGCCCTGGCCGACCCGACGCTCGACCTCGTCGGCGCCGCGAGCGAGGGGGACGCCGACCGCCGCGCTCGGCCCTGCGGTCGCGGCGGAGATCGTCTCGCTCGGGTCGGGGCGGATCCGCTTCGCGCACCCTCTGCTGGCCGCGGCGGCCTACGACGCCGCCGGGCCCGGCGAGCGGCGCGACGTTCACTCGACGCTCGCTGCGGTGGTGCCGGATCGAGAGGAGCAGGTGCGGCACCTCGCGCTGGCGGCAGCAGGACCGGATCCGGTCGTTGCGAGCGCGCTGGACGAGGCGGCACGGCTGGCCCGCGCCCGCGGCGCGCCGGTTGCAGCCGCCGAGCTCTATGAGGAGGCGAGAGCGCTGACGCCACCGGCCGACCGGTCGGGCGCGCGACGCCGAGCCGTCGACGCCGCACGCTGTCAGTTCGAGTCCGGCGACTCACGTCGGGCGCGAAGCCTCCTGGAGGAGACGATCGCCGAGCTGCCGGCCGGAGCCGAGCGGGCCCGAGCGCTGCTCGTGCTCGCCCCGCTGCGCTCCTACGACGACGACATGCGGGCCGCCGTCGCGCTCTACGAGCAGGCGCTGGCGGAGGCCGATCCAGACAGCCACGAGCTCGGCAGCGCGCACGAGGGCATCTCGGCCAATCTCTTCCGCCTACGCGAGCGCTTCGCCGAGGCTGCCGACCACGCCCGAGCGGCAGCTGTGCTCGGCGAGAAGCTCGGTGACAGGCAGCTCGTCGCCTCGGCGCGCGGGTCGCAGCTCCTGGCCGAGGCCTCACTCGGGCGACCGGAGGCAAGACCGACCGCGGTGTCGGCGGCGGCGCTGGCGGCGACACCGACGCCGCGCATCCTTCAGGGCGCGGGGTTCTCGCTCGCAGTCGCGCGGATGTGGTGGGAGGAGCTCGACGCTGCGCACGACGCGTTCGAGCAGACGCTCGAGCGGGCCGCCGAGATCGGTGACGAGAGCTCGGTGCCTTACCTTCACGTGCTCCTCGCTCAGGCCGACTGCCTGCGCGGTCACTACACGAGGCAGCCGAGCACGCGGACGTTGCGGCCGACCGTGCCGAGCAGGCGGGCCAGGGGACGGTCTTCGCGTACGCGCTCGCCCTGCGCGGGCTCGCGGCCGCGTATCGAGGCGACGTCGACGAGGCACGCAGCGCGACGGGACGAGCCCTCGAGCTCGCACGCAGCACGAGCGGCCGCCCGGCGGAGCAGTTCGCGACTGCCGCGCTCGGCCTGCTCGAGCTCTCGCTCGAACGGCCGGAGCGGGCCGTCGATGTGCTGGCGCCGCTCGTGGCCTTTGCGCGGGAGCACGGCATGGCGGAGCCTGGGCTCACACGTTTCGTCCCCGATCTGGTCGAGGCTCTCGTCGCCTGCGGCCGGCTCGCCGAGGCCGAGGATCACCTCTCCTGGTACGAAGCGAACGCGGAGCGCCTCGAGCGGGCCTCGGCTCAGGGAGCGTCGGCCCGCTGCCGCGGTTTCCTCGCCGCCGCGGCGGGTGAGCTCGCGGCCGCCCTCGCCGCCTTCGAACGCGCCCTCACCCACCACGAGCGGGCGCCGATGCCGTTCGACCGCGCCCGCACGCTGCTGGCGCTCGGGTCGGCGCAGAGGCGGGCGAACGAGCGCCGGGCAGCACGGGACTCACTCGTCTCCGCACGTGACCTCTTCGCCGCTCTCGGGGCCGCGGTCTGGGAGCAGCGCGCGGAGGCGGAGCTCGCCCGCATCGGGGGCCGGGCGCCGGCGACGGGGGAGCTGACGCCGATCGAGGCCCGCGTCGCCGAGCTCACCGCCGCCGGCCAGACGAACCGGGAAGTCGCCGCGTCGCTCTTCCTCAGCACCCGCACCGTGGAGGGTCACCTCTCGCGCATCTACGGCAAGCTCGGCGTGCGCTCGCGCGTCGAGCTCGCACGCCGGCTCGACCGCTCCGACTCCTGAGCTCGCACCCGCGGGCAAACTCGCGTAGTTCCCCCGTTTTTCGCGCGACCCCTGCTTCCTAGCCTCCAAGCACCAGTTCACGACGCCGGATCAGGGATCCGGACGAGGAGGCGACAAGCATGAGGATCACGACGACATTCGCACTGGTGCTGGCGACGCTGGCCCTGGCGGTTCCGATCGCCGCGGCCGACCCGGACACATATCCGGCCGCTCCGACGGCTGCGGCACCGTCGGACGCGGTCGACCGCTACGTCGGCAACGCGTCCCGGAGCGGCAGCGAGCCGGATGCGCTCGCGCGTTACCTGCGCGGCCACCGCGACGATGCGGCGACCGGTGCGGCCACCCATCTCGACTCCCACGACTTCCGTCCGACCACGAGCGGCTCGCCCGCTCCGGTCGCCGACGCGGGCCGCGACTGGACGCAGGGCGTGCTCGTCGCGCTCGGCGCCTGTCTCGTGGCTTTGCTCGCCGTCGTCGGCGCCTCCGCGGCGCGCGAGCGCCGTCGCCCCGTCCTTCACTAGGCGGCTCTCGTGATGGGCAGGCGGCCCTCGTGCAGGGCCGCCTGCCCATGGACCAAGACGACGCGCCCGGGGAGAGCGGGCGCGTCTGGGAGAAGCGGAGCGGGGAGGTCCGGAGGAGGTGTGGCGGCCGGAGAGAGGGAGTGAGCCGCTGTGGCCTTCCCTGCTCGACGCTTCCTATGTAGGCACAGCCTGCCGGTCGGACGGGGTGATCGGGATGCGGTTCGCAGGCGTCTGGAGGTACGGCTGACCGCACCTCTGTGCCTGAAGGTAGGTTCGCGCGGTGCGTGTCCTCGTGATCGGAGCGGGAGGTGTCGGCGCCGCCGCCGCTGCGGTGGCGAAGCGGCGTGACGTCTTCGAACGCGTGATCTTCGCGGACGTCGACCGGGGGCGGGCGCAGGCGGTCGTCGAGCGCGAGGGCGACCCACGCTTCGGGGCCGCGCAGGTCGATGCCTCCGACGCCGGGCCGATCGCGGAGCTCGCTCGCACGGAGCGGGTGGACGCGATCCTGAATGCGGTCGATCCGCGCTTCAACCAGGCCGTCTTCGCAGGAGCCTTCGAGGCGGGCTGCACGTATCTCGACATGGCGATGACGCTCTCGAACGCGCAGACGCCGGCGAGGATCAAGCTCGGCGATGCGCAGTTCGAGCAGGAGGAGCAGTGGCGCGAGCGCGGGCTGCTCGCGCTCGTGGGGATCGGCGTCGAGCCGGGGCTCTCTGACGTGTTCGCGCGGCACGCGGCGGACGAGCTCTTCTCCGAGATCGACCACGTCGGGGTCCGCGACGGTGCCAACCTCGTCGTCGACGGCTACGACTTCGCGCCCACCTTCTCGATCTGGACGACGATCGAGGAGTGCCTCAACCCGCCCGTGATCTGGGAGCGCGAGCGGGGCTGGTACACGACCGAGCCCTTCTCCGAGCCCGAGCTCTTCGACTTCCCGGAGGGGATCGGCCCCGTCGAGTGCGTGAACGTCGAGCACGAGGAGGTGCTGCTGATCCCGCGCTGGGTCGACTGCCGGCGCGTCGACTTCAAGTACGGCCTCGGCGAGGAGTTCATCGACGTGCTGCGGACGCTGCACAAGCTGGGCCTCGACTCGACCGAGCCGGTGCGGGTGCGCGGGGTCGAGGTCGCGCCGCGCGACGTCGTGGCGGCGACGCTGCCCGATCCAGCCGGGCTGGGCGACCGCATGCGCGGCAAGACCTGCGCCGGCACGTACGTCACCGGCACCGGCAAGGACGGACGGCCGCGCGCCGTGTACCTCTACCACGTGCTCGACAACGAGCACTCGATGCGCGAGTGGGGGCACCAGGCGGTCGTGCTCCAGACCGCGCTGAACCCGATCGCGGCGCTCGAGCTGCTGGCGGCGGGCGTCTGGAGCGGCGTCGGCGTGCTCGGCCCCGAGGCCTTCCCGCCGCAGCCGTTTCTCGAGCTGCTCGCCGACTACGGCGCCCCGCACGGGCTGGACGAGCGCCGGCGGGCAGCCGGTAGGTTTTTCCTCGTGAGCACAACCGTCACCGGAGCCGAGGCCGTCGAGTGGGATCTCTCCGATCTCTTCGACGGGCCGGACGATCCGCGCCTGCTCGGCGATCTCGACGAGGCCGCCGCCGCGCGACCGCGTTCCGTGAGCGCTATCGCGGCAAGCTCGGCGAGCTCTCGGCAGCCGAGCTCAACGACGCGGTCGCGGAGCTCGAGCGGCTGAAGGGGTCGATGACGCGGGTCGAGACGTACGCGCGCCTGCGCCTGGCGGCGGACAGCTCCGACCAGAGCCGCGGCGCGCTCGTCCAGAAGGTGCGCGAGCGCAACACGCAGATCGAGACCGAGCTGCTCTTCTTCGACCTCGAGTGGGCCGCTCTCGACGACGAGATCGCCGAGCGCCTGCTCGCCGATCCCGCGCTCGAGCGCTACGCGTCGGTGCTGCGCTCCGAGCGCCGCTACCGGCCGTACCTGCTTTCCGAGCCGGAGGAGAAGATCTCCGCCGAGAAGAGCCTCACCGGCTCGAGCGCCTGGGGCCGGCTCTTCAACGAGCTGCTCTCGGACCTGCGCATCGACCTCGACGGCGGGCAGGTCTCCGTCGACGAGGCGCTCTCGCGCCTCTCGCGGCTGACCCAGCAGGACGAGCGCAGGCAGGTCGCCGAGGCCGTCACCGACGCCCTCCGGCCCGGCGTCCGCACGCGCGGCTACATCCTGAACACGATCCTGAACGAGCGGGCGATCGAGGATCGCCTGCGCGGCTACGACACCTGGATCTCGGCGCGGAACCTCGCAAACGAGATCCCGGACGAGGCCGCGGACAGCCTCGTGGAGGCGATCGTCGCCCGTTACGACATCCCTCAGCGCTACTACGCGCTCAAGGCGCGGCTGCTGGGACTGCCGCGGCTCGCGGACTACGACCGCTTCGCGCCGCTGCAGGAGGTGCCGGGGACGATCGCGTGGGACGACGCGCGCGAGCTCGTGCTCGAGTCCTTCACGGACTTCTCGCCCACCGCGGGCGACGTGGTCGGCCGCTTCTTCGAGCGCGAGTGGATCGACGCGGCGGTGCGGCCGGGGAAGATGCTCGGCGCCTTCTGCGCAACCCTCGTGCCCGACGTCCACCCGTACGTGCTGATGAACTACGCCGGCGAGCGGCGCAGCGTGCTGACGCTCGCGCACGAGCTGGGCCACGGGCTGCACGGCGTGCTTGCACAGGATCTCGGGCTGCTCAACGCCTCGACGCCGCTGACCCTGGCCGAGACCGCGTCCGTCTTCGCGGAGGCGCTCACGTTCGAGAAGCTGCGCGAGCGCGAGGACGATCCGAGAGCGCGGCTCGACCTGCTCGTGAGCAGGATCGACGACACGATCGCGACCGTCTTCCGGCAGATCGCGCTCAACCGCTTCGAGCACGCGATCCACACCGGTCGCCGGGAGGACGGCGAGCTGCCGGTCGAGCGCGTCTCCGAGCTCTGGCGGGCCGAGCAGGACCGGATGCTCGGCGACGCCGTCGAGGTGACCGACGACTACGGGATCTGGTGGAGCTACGTGCCGCACTTCATCGCGGCGCCCGGGTATGTGTACGCGTACGCCTTCGGCTACCTCTTCTCGCTCGCGATCTACCGCCGCTACGTCGAGGAGGGCGACTCGCTCGTCGAGCCGTACCTCGACCTGCTGCGTGCCGGTGGCTCGGCGCCGCCGGCGGAGCTCGCCTCGCGGCTCGGCTTCGATCTCGGCGACCCCGGCTTCTGGTCGGCCGGGCTCGACGCGATCGGCACGCTCGTCGACGAGGCCGAGAGCCTCGCGGCGCAGCTGGACTAGTGCTCCTCGTCGTCGCGGCGACCGGGCGCGAGCTGGCCGCGGCGTCCGGCGTGGACACGCTCGAATGTGGGATCGGGCCTGTCGAGGCGGCGGCGGCGACGGCTCGTGCGCTGGCGGAGCGCCGGCCCTCGCGCGCTCCTACACGTCGGCATCGCCGGAGCGCGCGGGCTCGCGGTGGGGACGACGGTGCTCGGCACCGAGGCGGTCTACTCCGACCTCGGCGCGGCGATTCCTGTCGTCGACCGGGTCGCGCCCGACGCGCGGCTGCTCGCCGGCCTGCAGGCCGCCTTCCCCGATCTCCCCGTGCTGCCGATCGGGACGAGCGCCTGCGTGGGCGGGACCGCGAGCGACCTCCAGGTGGAGGCGATGGAGGGCTTCGCCGTCCTCCGCGCGGCCGAGCTCGCGGGCGTCGCAGCCGTCGAGGTGCGGGTGGTCGCGAACGAGATCGACGAGCCCGACCGGGCGAAGTGGCGCTTCGGCGAGGCACTCGAGACGCTCGCGGAGGTCCTGCCGCGGCTCGTCGCGGTGGCGTCCGCCGTCAGGCCGATCCGGTGACGAGACAGCTGTGACGAAGCAACCGCTGCCGCCGCCGCTCCCGCCCGAGACCCGCACCGTCGGCCAGCTCGTCGCCGAGTCGTTGCGGCTCTACGGCAACCACGTCTGGGCGGCGCTGGCGCTCGGGCTCAGCGTGACGGTGATCAACCAGGTCTCCGCCGGTCGCGAGACAGTGGTACAGGTGCTCGTGCTCACCGCCGGCGCACCGCTGATGGCGGCCTCCTTCACCGGTGCAGCGGCGCTCGTCGGCGGGGTGCGGCCGGGCACGGCCGAGCTCGCTGCGCGCGGTGATCGTGGGCACGCTCGTCTTCGTCCCGGCCGCGTTCCTCTCCCTCGTCTTCATCTTCCCCGCCATCGCCTGGCTCGCCCTCGTCGGGCTCGTGGTGCCCGTGCTCGTGATCGAGCGGCTGCCCGTCGTAGCAGCCCTCCGCCGGGCGGTCGAGCTCGGGCGCGTCGACTTCGTCCACGCCTTCGGCTCGCTGGCGACGCTCGTGATCCTGTTCGGGCTCGTCAGGCTCATGCTCGCCCTGCTCCTCCGCGACCTCGGTGACTCGGAGGAGCGGATTGCGCTCGGGCTCGCCGACCTCGTCGTCTCCCCGCTCCTGTTCCTCGGCGGCGCGCTGCTCTACGTCGACCAGGCCGCGCGAGCGCGAGTACGATCGGCTTCCGCGACCTAAGGAGAGCCACGATGCCGACGTATCTGATGCTGACCACGCTGACGGCCCAGGGCGTGCAGACCCTGAAGGCGAACCCGGGGCGGCTGCGCGAGGTGAACCGTGACGTCGAGGAGCTCGGCGCGAAGGTCCTCCACCAGTGGGCGACGATCGGCGAGTACGACTTCGTCAACGTCGTCGAGGCGCCCGACGCCGCGACGATCGCGAAGGTCTCGCTCGCCCTCGGCGCCCGCGGCAGCGCAAAGCTCCAGTCACTGGAGCTGCTCGAGCTCGACGCGCTGCTCGGTGCGTTGGAGGCCTGAGCTAGCTCCCGGCTAGCGGAACCCCGGCTCGGGTGAGGCGGGCGGGAGCGGGCTCTGCGGGAGGCCGGGCGCGACGCCCTTGTTGTACTCGCCGGGCGCGACGTCGTTGGGCGCGTCGGCGTGGAAGAGCGAGGCGAGGTGCTGGATCTGGCCGCGGCCCGGCCCGAGCTCGAACTGGCCGCCGCCGTACATGGTGATCCCGCGCCCCTCGCAGTGGTCGTAGAAGTCGAACAGCCGCTGCACCGACCCGAAGCGCGACGGCTTCGAGTTCAGGCATTCCGGCGGGAACGCCAGCGCCTCCACGTCGGCGACCGAGTGGATGGGGAAGTCCCACGTGAGCCGGCGAACGTGCGGCTCGAGCACAGGACGCGTCTCGTCGGTCAGGCGCGCATCCTCGAGCCACGCGTCCGGGAACGCCCGCGCGACCCGGCCGTAGAGCTCCGCCGAAGGGGTCGCGTCGACCCAGTCGCCCTCGTACAGGCCCTTCAGGTCGACCACGTCGACCGCTCCCGTTGCGGCCAGCTCGTCGACGACCTCGTCCGTCCACTTGTCGCTGGCGTCGAGCTTGAGGCGCAGGTCGGGATAGAGGGCGAGCAGCTCCTCGACCGCACTCTGGGAGACGACGAACCGCACGGGCCGGGGCTCGCGGCCGACTGCCTCCGCGAGCGACCTCCCTGCCTGGCGCAGCGCCAGGTCGAGCGCCGCCGACTCGAGGCCCCAGGGCCGGTAGCCCGGCTGCTCGGCGGCGAGCGAGGAGAAGGACTCGATCGTGTGCTCACCAGTGAGGTCGGGCAGCGCGTCGTTCGTGAACGTGAGCTGGAGCTCCTCCTCGTAGGAGACGTCCTCGCCGACCCCCTCGTGGCCGCCACCGTGCAGGTGGACGACGGTCGTGCGCCGCGTCATGTGGCGCAGCGGCAGGGAGAGTGCTCGAGCTCGACCCGCTCCACGACGAGCGGCAAGGTCCGGACTGCGTCAAAGAGAGGCATAGGCGACGGCCACCTCCGCGGCCAGTGCTGCGTTGTCGGCGATCAGGTCCCGGTTGGCGGCCAGCGTGCGGCCACCGCTCTCGCGGTGTAGGTAGGAGAGCACGAACGGCGTCACACCCTGGCCGGAGACACCCTGTCTCCCGGCGTCCACGAGGGCGCGCTCGATCAGCGGCTCGACGTCGTCCAGGCTGTCCGTCGCGGGCCGGGCGAGCAGGACCGAGGTGGCTCGACCGAGGCCCCAGTGTGTGTGCGCCACCCGGGCGGCCTCCTCGGCGCTCTCGACGCGGGCCGAGACGGCCGGCCCGCCGTGGGCCGTGTAGAAGAGCGGCAGGTCGTCCGTGCGGAAGCCCAGCACCGGCACGCCGAGCGTCTCCAGCAGCTCGGCCGTTGCCGGCACGTCGAGGATCGACTTCACCCCGGACGAGACAACGAGCGCCTCGGTGCGGACGAGCTCGCCGAGGTCGGCGGAGACGTCGGGAGGGGTGGGGAAGCCGCGATGGACGCCTCCGAGCCCGCCCGTGCCCATGAAGCCGATCCCGGCCGCGCGGCAGGCGGCGAGCGTGCCGCCCACCGTCGTGGCGCCGACGGCGCGCTGCACGACGGCCGCGGCGAGATCGCGCGGTCCGACCTTGCGCGCGTCGGGGCCGAAGCGCCCCAGCTCGTCAGCGGTCAGGCCGACGCGGATCACTCCGTCCAGCACGCCGATCGTGGCCGGCACGGCGCCTGCCTCCCGGACGCGACGCTCGCTCTCGAGCCCGACCTCGACGCCCTCGCCGGGCGGGAACCCGTGCGCGACGAGCGTCGTCTCCAGGGCGACGACGGCCCGGCGCTCGGCGAGCGCCTGTCCGACCTCCTCGGAGATGGCGACGAACCGCCTCACGGCATCGACCCTAGCTTGGCCACGCAGCGCGCAGCCGCCTCCAGCGCCAGCTCGGGCCCGCCGACGAGATAGCCCGCCGCGAGTGCATCTCCCGCGCCCGTCGTGTCGAGCGCCTGCGCCGGCAGGGCCGGGAGCTCGACCCCGTCGAAGGATGCTCCGCGCGCGCCGCGCTTCAGGATCCACGTGCACCCGGCCAGCGGCCCGCCGAGGATCCGCTCCTCGTCCTCGTTGGCGAAGACGACGTCGGGCTGCAGCTGCTCGAGCCGGGCCCGGAAGCGCTCCGGCCCGAAGTCGCGGATCGCGCTCCACGAGGAGAGGTCGACGCTCAGGCGCGGGGCCAGCGCGGACGCGGCCAGAGCCGCCCCGTCGATCGGCGAGCGCAGCAGCGAGTAGCCGGGGAGGTGCAGGTGCGCGCACCCCTCGAGCCAGGTCGCGTCCAGCTCGTCTGCGCGGAGCTCCGGGGCGACCCCGCGGTCGGAAGCCATCGTGCGCGCTCCCTCGACGTCGACGAGCGAGACGATCGTTCCCGTGCGGCCCTCGACCACCGGCCCGCGCACCTCGACGCCGTAGCGCTCGAGCGCCCGGGCGGCCGTCTCGCCCGCGTCGTCGTCCGCACGCTTGCCGACGAAGCGCGCCCGCCCGCCGAGCTCGGCCACCCAGGCGGCCACGTTCGCCCCCTGGCCGCCCGGCCCCAGCCTCGTGACGGCGTTGGCGTCCGCTCCCTCCGCGAGCGGCTGCTCGAGGCGGACGATCACGTCCAGGAGGAGGTCGCCCAGGGAGACGATCGCGGTCGAGGCCGGCACGGGACTACGATCCTGGCATGGACGGCGAATCCCGCCGCTCGCGAACCCGCTCCTTCCTCGTCGGAGCAGCGCTCGGCGCGTCCGCGGCGATCGCGGCTGCGCGCCGGTTCAGATCCAAGGAGCGCAGGCCCGACGGGCCGGCGGGCCTGGCGGCGTTCGAGGAGGCTCCCTGCTACCGCGAGCTCGTCGAGCGCGAGCGCGAGGGTTCCTAGCCCGAGCTCCGGAGCGCTCGGATCGCCCGCTCGACGGTCGCGAAATTGATGTCCGCGTCGCCGATGTAGAGCTCCTTGCCGACCTGCAGGGCCTGCGCCGCGCGCTCCAGGTAGAGCGCGGGAGTGCGCGTCGGGGCGGCGGTGCGGATGACGAGGAACGGGCCGAAGCGACGCACCTCGAAGGCCGAGCGCGGCTCCGGGGAGCGCAGCGGGATCTCCAGCTTGCGGAAGAAGTTGTTGTTGTCGCTGGCGTCGAGGATCCAGACGCCGCGGCCGAGCGGCTGCTCGAGCTCCTGCAGCGTCGAGAGCGCGAGCTTCGCGTCCGCCCGCGGCAGCACGGCCAGCGGGAAGTCGGCGTTCCGCTCCCAGGCGCCGAGGAAGAGCGGGTCGAAGCCGAAGAGCACGTCGCCCGGGCGGGTCGTCTCCGCCAGGTACGCCGACGCCTCCGCGCGCGCCGCCTGACGGACGTCGGGCTCCCACTCGAAGAGCTGCGGCGTGCGGTGCCACGTCCACGCCACCTGCGCGACGAGCAGCGCAACGAGAGCGACGGGCGCAAACCGGCGCAGCCGCACGATGCCCGCCGCCACTGCGAGCGCGACGAACGGCAGGGCGAAGATCAGGTGCCGGGTCTCGGGCGACGTGGCCTGCCCCAGCGTGGCCCACATGAACACGAGCGCCGGCACCGCGAGCACGCACGCGAAGAGGGCCACGCGTGCGACGCGGCAGCCGCCGCAGGCCGAGCACGATGAGCACGGCCACGAGCAGCGTCATCGGCCACCAGCCGGCAGTGAAGTCGCCCGTCACCCGCCAGAGGTACTTCGCGACCGGCCACGGGCCGCCCAGCTTCTCGCCGCCGCCCCCGACGCCGACCTCGAAGCGGCTCGCGAGCACGAGGTTGGTGAGCCAGAACGGGGTTCCGAGCACGGCGACGGCGGCCCCGGCGACGAGCGCCTGCCGCAGCCGGTCGCGCCGCGCGACGAGCACGTACGCGCCCTGGGTCGCCAGGACGAGCCCGCCGTAGGGATGCGCCGCGACGGTCGCGAGGATCGCGAGCACCCAGAGCGACCAGCTCCGCCGGTCGCCCCGGTCGAGGGCGACGAGCAGCGCGAGGTACGAGAGCGCGCTCGTGAAGAGGAAGAGGCTGTACATCCGGCCGTAGACGCCGTGGAAGAGGAACGTCCAGCTCGCGCCGACGATCGCCGTGGCGACCAGTGCCTGCCGCCGCCCCGCGAGCCTTGCCCCGAGCAGCGCGACGACCGGCAGGCTCGCGACGGCGAAGAGCGCCGAGAGCACCCTCAGCCCGCCGAGCCCGAAGCCCAGGTGGGCGACGATCCACGCGAGCACGAAGTGGAGCGGCGCGCCGCCGCGCTCCTCGAGCACGATCTGGAACAGCTCGCCGAGCGGATACCGGCCGACGAAGAGGGCGAGCGTCTCGTCCTCGTGGGGCTGCCACGCCAGCAGCTGGTGGAGGAGGAAGGCGGCGGCCGCGGCCGAGATGGCCGTGACCCCGAGTGCGAACGCGTGCCGTTCGAGCACGGCCGGAAGCGCCAGCCCACCCGCTCTCAACTTCGTTGCCTGCGCGCTCTCGCTCATCGTCCTCCGGCCAGATTTTCGTTCAAGTGCCCTCCAGGCACGCTGCTAGCCTTGTGCGCCATGCCCATCTACGAGTACCGCTGCCCAGACGGGCATACCTTCGAGACGTTCCAGCGTATGTCGGACCCACCCGCCGAGGTCTGCGAGGTGTGCGGGAAGGGGCCGGTCGAGAAGCTGCTGTATCCGGTCGCGGTGCACTTCAAGGGCTCGGGGTTCTATTCCACCGACTACGGGCGGTCGGGCCGCAAGGCCGGCTCGAACAAGGACGGCGACTCGGGCTCCGGCTCCTCCTCGGAGAGCTCCTCCTCGTCCGAGCGAGAAGGCTAAGCCCGCGGGCGAGGCCAAGTCTGCTTCGACCGACGGCAGCTAGCGCCGCCTGAGCGCGTTCAGCCCGAGCAGGAGCACGACCGCAGCGGATTGCCCGACGGGAGCGACCGCTGACCCGTGCGGGAGCCGATCTGGCACCCGGCCGCGAGCGGCTGGCCGGGCGGCGGCGGCTGCGGGGCCGAGAGCCCCTGGAACATCCGGATCGTGGCGAAGTTCTCCTCGCCGCCGAGGATGACCGACGCGCCCCCGTCGCTCGAGAGCTCGCCGCCGAGGCGGCAGTGGAGGGCACGGCTCGAGTTCGACCGGAACTTGACCCAGCCGAGCTGCAGCAGCTCGCCGGCGCTCAGATCGGTCGTCAGCGGCTCCACGAGGTCGTCGCCGATGAAGGGCAGCTTCACGAAGCGTGCCCAGGCTGACCAGCTCGTCCGCCATCGCCTCGACCACCTCCTGCTGGCGGGTACCACGCGTCAAGTCGTTCTCGGCCGGGTCGAGCCGGTTCTCGCGCACGCGCGAGTAGATCAGCGCGCGGCGGCCGTCCATCGTCTGCTCGCCCGCCTCGAAGCGCCAGCCCTCCCACTGCTGGCAGCGCGCCTCCGTCGGGTAGGGGCAGTCGAAGCGGTTGGAGAGGATCGGCTTCGGCACGTCGACCGTGATTCCCCCGAGCGCGTCGATGACCGTGCGGAAGTCGTCGAAGTCCACGAGGGCAACGTGGTTGGGGCGGCAGGCCGGTGAGGCTGCGGATCGTCTGCAGGGCGAGCGCCGGGCCGCCGAGCTGGAAGGCGGCGTTGATCTTGTTCGAGCCGAAGCCCGGGATCTCGACGCGCAGGTCGCGCGGGATCGAGAGATAGGCGATCCGGTGCCGGGCCGGGTCGGTGCGGACGAGCAGGATCGAGTCCGACCGGCGTGCGTCGGCGCGCGCCTCGGTCTTGTCGCCGTCGGTGCCGAGGAGCACGATCAGCGTCGGGTTGGAGATGACGAGCCCGTCCTGCGGCGCGAGCCCTGCCTCGACGCCCGCCGGCAGCCGGTCGTTCGCCTCGGCGACCCCGCTTCGGAACGAGAGGTAGCTCGCCACGAGCCAGACGATCAGGAGCACTCCGAGGAGCAGGATCGTCAGGCCCACGCGACGGCCCCAGCGGGGCGAACGGCGCCCCTTGCGGCGCTCAGGGCCGGCTCCGTCGCCGGTCGTCGCCCTCGTGGGTCGGGTCGCGAGCGGCACCTTGCCCTTCGTTCTGCCGCCCTTGTAGACCCGGTAGGGCTTGTCTCCCTCAGCCATCCGGCCGGGTATGGTAGCCGCGCCTCGTGGGACGCCCGTCCTCCACCCAGCGCGTCGTCGGTGTCGATCTCGGCGGCACGAAGATCCTGGCCGGGCTGCTCGACCGCGATGGGACCGTCCACGACCGCTGCGAGGTCCCGACCCCGACGGGCTCGGCGGAGGCGCTCCTGGACGGGATCGAGTCCGCCGTCGCTACGGTTTTCGGGGACGGGGTGGACGCGATCGGCTGCGGGATCCCCTCGGTCCTCGACCGCCGCACGGGCCGCTCGCTCGACTCGACCAACATCCCGCTGGCCGGGGTCTCCCTCGGCGACCGGCTGACGACGCGCTTCGGCGTGCCGACGGCCGTGGAGAACGATGCGAACGCCGCCGCGCTGGCCGAATGGAAACACGGTGCCGGCGTAGGCGTCGACGAGCTGTTGCTGCTGACGCTCGGCACGGGAGTGGGAGGCGGCGTCGTGCTGGAAGGCGCGCTCTTCCACGGCTGGGCCGAGCTCGGGCACTACGTCGTCGTCGCCGACGGCCCGCCCTGCCAGGGCACCTGCACGGGGCGTGGGCACCTCGAGACGCTCGTCTCCGGGAATGCCGCCGACCGCGCCGCTGCCGACCTCTGGGGCCCGGGTGCGACGGCCGAGCAGCTCGTCGACCGGGCGCGGGCGGGCGCTGACGATGCGCTGGCGGCGCTGGCGGCGATGGGGCACCTGCTCGGCGTGGGCATCGGCTCGCTCGTGAACGTGTTCGGTGTCGAGCTCGTGATCGTGGGTGGCGGCTTCGGCAGCGCCGCCGCCGAGTTCCTGTTCGCTCCCGCACTCGAGGTCGCGCGCCGCGAGGCGCTGCCGCCGGCGCGCGCGGGCCTGCGGATCGTCGAGGCGGCGCTCGGAGCGGACGCTGGGCTGATCGGGGCAGGTCTCGTCGGGTTCGCAGAGCTCGACGGCGAGCGCTGAGGCCGTCGCGTGCTCTCCGTCTGCGCGACGCCGATCGGCAACCTCGAGGATGTGACGCTGCGCGTCCTGCGTGAGCTCGCCGAGGCAGACGTCGTCCTCTGCGAGGACACGAGACACACGCGCGGCCTGCTCGTGCGTCACGGCATCGAGGCGCGGCTGCTCAGCTATCACCGGCACAACGAGGCTGCCCGCACCGCCGAGCTCGTGCCCCGGCTCGTGGCCGGAGAGCGCGTGGCGCTCGTGAGCGATGCAGGTCTGCCGGGAGTGAACGACCCGGGCGCGCGGCTGATCGTCGCTGCGCTCGAGGCCGGGGTCTCCGTCACGGTGCTGCCCGGGCCCTCGGCGGTCGAGACCGCGCTCGTCGCGAGCGGTCTCGCCGGCGAGCGCCACCAGTTCCTCGGCTACCTGCCGCGTGGCGAGAAGGCGCTCGCAGCTCTCTGGGCGGAGCTGGCCGGGTGGCCCTACCCCGCGGTCGCCTTCGAGTCGCCCAGGCGGCTGCCGGCCACCATGCGCTCGCTCGCGGCCGCTGCTCCGGACCGGACCGTGGCCGTGTGTCGCGAGCTGACGAAGCGCTTCGAGGAGGTCGTGCGCGGGAGCGCGGCCGAGCTGGCGCAGCGCTTCAGCGAGGCACCGAAGGGCGAGATCACGCTCGTGCTCGGGGGGCCGAGCCCGTCTCGGCCGACCCCGGAGGCGAGGCCGCGCTCGGTGCGGTCACCGAGCTCGTGGCCGCCGGTGTCCCGAGGAGACAGGCCGCCGACGTCGTCGCGCGGCTGACGCGCAGCTCTCGTAACACTCTGTACCGAGAATCGTTGCAAAGCGACTGAGCGACGCCGCTAGCGTGGAGCGCAGGTTGTCATCCACGCACACGGAGGCGAGCGCCTATGCGACGAGTGCTCTCTGCCGCGGTCGTGCTCGCCACGCTCGTCGTGGCGCCGACTGCGCTCGGTTGGTCCTGGCCTGCTGACGGTCCGGTGCTGCGCCCGTTCTCGGTCGGCCCGGATCCGTACGCGGGCGGACAGCACCGCGGCGTCGACATCGGCGTCCCCGCCGGTACCGAGGTGCGCGCGCCGGCGGGCGGAAGCGTCTCCTTCGTGGGCTCGCTCCCGCAGGGCGGCCGCGCAGTGACGATCCAGACGGCCGACGGCTACTCGGTGACGCTGCTCCAGCTCGCCGAGACCGTTGTCGCACGGGGCGCAGTGGTGGCCGAGGGCGACATCGTGGGCCGGAGCGGGTCGAGCGCCGACCCCGTGACCGTCGAGCCCCACGTCCACCTGGGCGTGCGGCTCACTGCCGACCCGGACGGCTACGTCGACCCACTCGGGCTCCTGCCCACGCCGGCACCCGCACCGGTCGCCGTGCCTGCGCCCGCCCCCGAACCGGTGCGCGTGAGCGGCGAGGCGGCGCCGGCCGCGCCCGAGCCGCCACCCGCGCTCGCCCCGGAACCGGAGGCCACGAAGGCAGTCGCACCGGTCGGCGGAGTGGGCGCGGACCGCGTCCCGGCTCCCTCGGTCGAGCCGGCCGAGCGGGCTGCGGCGAGGTCGCCGCGGCCGGAGCGCGTGACGCGCGTCGGGGCCCGCGCAGCGGTCGCGCCGGCTGTGCGACTCCGGCCGCGACCCGGTTCTGCCCCACGACCACCGGTGCCCGAGCCGTCGCCGCGCACCGCCCGAACGGCCGCCCGAGGCCGGCCCGCACCGGTCGGGCTGGGGGCGGCGAAGCCGCGGCCTCGCGCGTTGGGCCGCTCAGGTGGGCGTCGTCCCCTGCCGACGATGCGTCCCGAACCGGTCGAGCACGTCCGGCGAGTCGTCTGGGCGACCACGCACGCCCCCGACACGACTGCGGGCGTGCCCGCAGCCTCGGCTGCTCCGGGCGATCGCGCGGCTCCGCCTCCGGCTGCGTTGGTCGCGCTCGCGCTCGTGCTCTGCTTCGGCCTCGCCCTCGTCCGGCGTGCCCGCCGGGGCGCGCAGTGGGGCGGCGGCAGGCCTGTGCCTATCATCAGCAGTGATGACCTACTACCTGACGACACCCATCTACTACGTCAACTCGACGCCGCACATCGGCCACGCGTACACGACGATCGTGGGCGACATCCTGGTGCGCCATCACCGGCAGCGGGGCGAGCAGACGTTCTATTTGACCGGGGTCGACGAGCACGCGGACAAGGTCGCGCGCGTTGCCAAGGAGCAAGGGCTCACACCCCAGGAGTACGTCGACGGGATCGTCGGGGCCTGGCAGGAGCTCCCGGCTCGCGTCAACGCGTCGATCGACTTCTTCATCAGGACCACCGATGACGGGCACAAGGCATTCGTCCAGGACTTCCTCCAGCGGATCTACGACAACGGCGACGTCTATCAGGACGTCTACGCCGGCCTCTACTGCGTCGGCTGCGAGGCCTTCAAGACCGAGGCGGAGCTCGTCGACGGGAAGTGCCCGGAGCACAACATCGAGCCGGAGTGGCTGGAGGAGAAGAACTGGTTCTTCCGGCTCTCCGCCTACCAGGACCGCCTGCTCCAGCTCTACGAGGACCGGCCCGACTTCGTGCAGCCTGGCTTCCGCGCGAACGAGGCCAAGAGCTTCATCGCCGGCGGGCTGCGCGACTTCTCGATCAGCCGGGCCACGCAGACGTGGGGGATCCCGATCCCCTGGGATCCGGATCAGGTCGCCTACGTCTGGGCCGATGCGCTGATCAACTACCTGAGCGCGCTCAGCTACGCGCCCGGCGCCGACCTTCGGCTCTGGCCCGCGGACGACACCTGCTCGCGAAGGACATCCTGCGCTTCCACTGCGTCTACTGGCCGGCGATGCTGCTCTCCGCCGGGTACGAGCCGCCGCAGCAGCTGTTCGTGCACGGCTACCTGAACATCGACAACCAGAAGATCTCGAAGTCACTCGGCAACGCCGTCGATCCGTTCGACCTGATCGACATCTACGGCGTCGATCCGATCCGCTTCTGGGTCGTGCGGATCGTCCAGCTCGGTCAGGACACCGACGTGACGATCGACAGCTTCCACGAGCGCTACGACCGGGAGCTGGCGAACGACCTCGGCAACCTGGTCTCGCGCACGACGGCGATGATCGCCCGCTACCGCGACGGCGAGCTGACCTCGGCGCTCGACGAGAGCGGGGAGCTCGCGGCCGCCGCGCAGGCCCTGCACGACGAGATCCCGGCCGCGTTCGATCGCTGGGAGGTCACCGGCGCGCTCGAGACGATCTGGGAGTACGTGCGCGGCCTCAATCGCCACGTCGAGCAGACGAAGCCCTGGGAGCTCGCCAAGGACGAGGCTCGCAGCGGCGACCTCGACCGGGCGCTCTACGAGCTCGCCGACGGGCTGCGCATCGCTGCGATCGCCCTCGCCGCGTACCTCCCCGAGACCGCGGAGCGGATTCTCGCGGCGCTCGGCCAGCCGCTCGACCTCGCCTGGGAGAACGTCGCCTACGGTCGCACCAAGCCGGCGACCGGCATCGAGGCGGCGGCTCCGCTCTTCCCGCGGATCGACGCGCCCGCGCCCGCCGCGTGATCGACACGCACGCGCACCTCGACGCGCTCGAGGATCCCCGGGCGGCGCTCGCACGTGCGCATGAGGCCGGCGTCACGAGGGTGGTCACGATCGGAACGGGAATCGAGTCGTGCCGGGCCGCCCTAGCGCTCGCCGTCGCCGGAGAGGGGGTCTACGCCGCGCTCGGGATCGACCCGCACCGGGCCTCGTCGAGCGAGGCGGAGCGGGTCGGCGAGCTCCGCGAGCTGCTCCGCCATCCCAAGGCCGTCGCGGTCGGCGAGACGGGGCTCGACAACTTCTACCGGCACGCGGAGCCCGCAGACCAGCGCCGCCTCTTCGAGGCGCAGATCGCGCTCGCGGAGGAGCTCGCGTTGCCGCTCGTGATCCACAGCCGCGACGCGACGCAGGAGACGGCCGACGTGCTCGACGGGTTCGGCGGCCGCGTCGTGCTGCACTGCTTCTCGGATCCGGGCCTGCTGCCGGCGGCGGTCGAGCGGGGCTACTACGTCTCGTTCGCCGGGAACGTCACCTTCCCGAAGGCGCCCGAGCTGCGGGCGGCGGCGGCGCAGGTCGCGCCCGACCGCATCCTCGCCGAGACGGACAGCCCGTATCTCGCGCCGCAGCCCTTCCGCGGCCGGCCGAACGAGCCTGCCAACGTCGTCCACACGGTGGCCGCCCTGGCCGCTGCACGCGGCGAGGACGCCGATGAGCTCGGCGCGCGCATCGAGGCCAACGCACGGGACGCGTTCGGCCTGCCGTGACCATTCCGAAGAAGGAGCTCGGCCAGCACTTCCTGGCCGACGAGAACATCCTGGGCGTGATCGAGCGCCTCGCCGAGCTCGGTCCCGACGACGTCGCCCTCGAGATCGGGCCGGGCCTCGGGGTGCTCACGCGCCGGCTCGCGGACCGCGTCCGCCACGTGCACGCGGTCGAGCTCGACCGATCCCTGGCACCACGACTCGCCGACCTCGAGGCCCGCGACGACGTCGATCTGCACTGGGGCGACGCGCTCCGGCTCGATCTCGCGGCGCTGCGCCCGCAGCCCACGAAGCTCGTGGCGAACCTGCCCTACAACGTCGCCACCCCGATCGTGGCCGAGAGCCTGTTCCGGCAGCCTGCGCTCGAGCTCTGGTGCGTGATGGTGCAGCGCGAGGTCGCCGACCGGTTCTTCGCCGCGCCCTCCACGAAGGCGTACGGGGCGGTGTCCGTGCTCGTCCAGCTCGCTGCTCGTCGCACCGGCTTCCACGCCGTCGCGCGCACCGTCTTCCGGCCGCCGCCGAACGTCGACTCGGCGCTCGTCGCCTTCCGGCGCGTCGAGCTCCCGCCGCGCTTCGAGCGCGTGAAGGAGATCGTCGAGGCCGCCTTCGCGCACCGACGCAAGACGCTGCCGAACTCGCTCGAGCTGGCCGGCGCGGCCACACGGGCGCAGGGAGCCGCAGCGCTCGCCGCGATCGGGCGCGATCCCGCCACGCGAGCCGAGGCGCTCGAGCCCCACGAGTTCGTCGCGTTGACCGAAGCCCTGTGAAGCGCGCGCCCGCTCCCGCGAAGCTGAATCTCGCGCTCGTCGTCGGCCCGACGCGCCCCGACGGCAAGCACGAGGTCGCGACCGTTCTCCAGCGGATCGACATCGGCGACCGGGTCGCGCTCGCGCCCGCGGCGTCGCTCGCCGTCGAGGGCTTCGACGGCGACACGCTCGTCCGCACCGCACTCGAGCAGCTCGCGGCGACCGCAGGGGTCGACCCGGCCTGGCGCGCGATCCTGACGAAGCGCGTCCCGGTCGCGGCCGGCCTCGGTGGCGGCAGCTCCGACGCCGCCACCGCTCTCAGGCTCGCGAACGAGACGTTGCCGGAGCCGCTCGACGCCGCCACACTCCACGCCCTCGCCGCAGGGCTCGGCGCCGATGTGCCCTTCTTCCTCGGTGACGGGCCGCAGCTGGGGCGCGGCGACGGCTCCGAGCTCGTTCCGCTCGACCTGCCACAGGACTACTGGGTGCTCCTCGTGCTTCCGAACGGCGCCGTCAAGGAGTCGACGGCCGGCGTCTACCGGCGCTTCGACGAGCGGGGCGGCCCAGCGGGCTGGGATGACCGTCTCGCCGCGCTCGAGCGCGCGCTCGAGCGCGTGCGGCGACCGCGGGACCTCGCTGCCCTGCCGCCGAACGACCTCGCGAGCTCGCCGCTCTCCGACGAGCTGCTCCGCCTCGGCGCCATTCGCGCCGATGTCTCCGGCGCAGGCCCCGCGGTCTACGGCCTCTTCCACCACCGGCGCGGCGCCGTGGCCGCGCAGCGCGCCGTCGCGGGGGCAGGCCGCACCTGGCTCACCGTTCCGACCTGGTACGGCTGAGCCGCTACGTTTTCCTCGTGGACGGTTCGACGACGCCGATCGAGCACGGGCAAGGGCGCCTCGGCACGCTCTTCCTCGAGCGCCGCTGGTACCTGGTGCTCGGGATCGTGCTCACCGAGGGCATCCTCGTGCTCCTCGACGCCATCCCCTGGTGGACGGTGCTCGTGCTGGCTGCCGGCGCGTTCGCGCTCTACGTCGGCGTCGGCCGCGGTCATCGGAACGTGGCCGTGCGCGAGGGCTCCTGGATCGCCGCCGTCTCGCAGCTCGTGGTCGTGCTCGTGCCCGTGCTGGCGCTCGTCCTGACCGCGCTCGCGATCGTCGCGCTCGTGCTCCTCGCGGTCGGTGTACTCACCCTCCTCCTGCTCGATCGCCGCTGATCCAGGGTGGCTCGCGCCTATACTCCAACCCCGATCCGTGGGGCGTAGCCAAGTGGTAAGGCAGCGGGTTTTGGTCCCGCGATCCCAGGTTCGAATCCTGGCGCCCCAGCCATTCCACCCCCACTCGTGACCCAGACCAAGCTCGCAGCAGTCGTGATGGCCGGGGGCCTCGGCACGCGCATGCGCTCCGCGGTCCCGAAGCACCTGCACCCGATCCTCGGGCGGCGCATGGTCGACTGGGTGCTCGAGGCGGCGCGGCCGCTGTTGCCGGCGCGCGTCGTCGTCGTCGCCTCGCCCGAGACGCGCGGCGAGTTCGGCGACGTCGAGGTCGCCGTCCAGGAGCGTGCGCTCGGGACCGGCGACGCGATCGGCGCCGCCCGCGGCGCGCTCGAAGGCGCTGCGGACGAGATCCTCGTGCTCTCGGGGGACACGCCGCTGCTCACCTCGGACCTGCTCGCCGAGCTCGTGGAGGCTCACCGCAGTGGGGGCGGAGCAGCCACCGTCCTGACGTTCGAGCCTGCAGACGTGCGCTCCTACGGACGCGTCCTGCGCGACGACGGCGGCCGGGTGCGCTCGATCGTCGAGGCCGGCGACGCGACGCCGGACGAGCTCGCCGTCCGCGAGTGCAACTCGTCCATCTACCTCTTCCGGGCCGAGCTGCTCTGGCCGGCGCTCGACCGCCTCCAGCCGGCGAACGCGCAGGGCGAGCTGTACCTGACCGACGCCGTGCGCGACCTCGTCGAGGGTGGAGCCGGCGTCGACGCCCACGTCGCGGGCGACCCCGCCGAGACGGAAGGCGTCAACACCCGCGTCGAGCTCGCCGCCGCCGCGGTGCTGCTCCGGGAGCGCATCAATCGCGAGCACATGCTCGCCGGCGCCTCGATCGTCGATCCCGCGTCCACCTGGATCGAGGCGGACGTGGAGCTGGAGCCCGACTGCGTCGTACACCCGTTCACCGTCCTCCGCGGCAGCACCCGGATCGCCACGGGCGCCGAGGTCGGCCCGCACGCGGTCGCGATCGACTCGACGGTCGGGGCCGGTGCGATCGTCGGTCCGTTCTGTTACCTTCGCCCCGGGACGGTTCTCGGGGCAGGTGCGAAAGCCGGCACGTTCGTCGAGATCAAGAACTCGCACATCGGAGCGCGCACCAAGGTGCCGCATCTCTCCTACATCGGCGACGCTGACATCGGCGAGGACTCGAACATCGCTGCGAGCAATGTGACCGTGAACTTTCCGCACCAGCCAGGCCGGCCGAAGGGCCGGACGACGATCGGCAGCAACGTCAGGACCGGTGTCGACAATGCATTCGTCGCACCCGTGACGATCGGAGACGATGCGTGGATCGGCGCCGGATCGGTGATCACCGAAGACGTTCCCCCCAACGCGATGGCGATCGCTCGCGCGCGCCAGGTGACGAAGGAAGGGCGCGGTGGAAAGCGGAACGATTGAGCAGACGTTGCCGGGGCTCGAGTCGGCGACTCCGCGGGCGGACATGAAGGTGGGCCACGCCCTACCGCTGACCCCGCAGAAGCGCCTGATGGTCGTCGCCGGACGCTCGCACACCGAGCTGGCGCAGCAGATGGCGGAGCAGCTCGGAGTGGAGCTCGGCGAGGTGGAGCTGGGCACGTTCGCGAACGGTGAGACCCACTGTCGCTACGTGGAGTCGATCCGCGGCGCCGACCTCTTCATCGTCCAGACGGGTTGCGACCCCGTCGACCGGAACCTGATGGAGCTCCTGTTCATGATCCAGGCGGCGAGGCTCGCCTCCGCCAAGCGGATCACCGCCGTGGTGCCGCTCTTCCCGTACGCGCGACAGGACCGGAAGGCGAAGCCGCGCGAGCCGATCTCGGCTCGCCTGGTCGCGGACATGCTGCAGCTCGCCGGCGCCGACCGCGTGCTCACGATGGACCTGCACGCGGGCCAGATCCAGGGCTTCTTCACCATCCCGGTCGACCACATGACCGCCCTGCCGCTCTTCGCGCGCCACTTCCGCGACATCGGCCTGACGGGCGACGGCGTCGTCTCCGTCTCGCCCGACGCCGGCCGCGCCAAGCTGGCGGTGCGCTTCGCCGAGATGATCGAGGGCAACTTCGCGGTCATGCACAAGACGCGGCCGGCCCACGACCAGGTCGAGGTGACGGAGATCACGGGCCGCGTGCGCGACAAGGTCGCGATCGTCGGTGACGACGTGATCATGACGGGCGGGACGTTGCTCGCGAACGTGATCGCGCTGAAGGAGCACGGCGTCAAGGACGTCTGGGTGTTCGCCACGCACGGACTCTTCAGCGGCGATGCGCTCGACCGCTTCGAGGGCTCGGACATCACCGGCATCGTCGTCACGGACACGGTGCCGATCGATCCGCGCAGGCGCCCGCCGAACATGACCGTCCTGAGCGTCTCGGGCCTGCTGGCCGAGACGATCATGAACGTCTTCTCCGACGACTCGGTCTCCGCGATCTTCGGCGGCGAAAACCAGCTCTTCTAGGCTCGTCCGCGCTCGCGCCCTCGTGACGGCCTAGCGCCTGCGGGCGAGGATCGCGACCCCGATGGTGCCCTCGCCGCTCTCGAGCTGACCTGTGGCGGTCAGTGTGCAGCGATCCGGACGAGGCATCGTCAACGGAACGGAGCGTGTGGTCGGCGTCATCGTGGGGCCGTACTGCCGGACCTTCTTGCTCGAGGTCTTGCCCTTCTTGCAGACGACCGTCCACGACACCAGCACGGTCTGACGCGGCGTCGAGGTGACTCGGACCCGCAGCGTGGCGGCCCGCTGAACCGTCGCAGAGACCTTGGCGAGCGCGAAGCCGCCTGACGACGTCTTCGTCGCGACGACGCGTTCGGGCGTTGCGGCGAGCGCAGTGCCCGCGAGCGCAGCGAGGAGCACGAGGGCAGTAGCGGCGGTCAGCGATCTCATCGACGAACGGAGTACCGCGCGGCCGCACTGACGAAACCCCGGCTGCTCGCGCCCGTGAGGGATCATGCACGGCGATGACCGTCCTGACGAAGATCAGCGAGCACGTCTACTGGATGCCGCCCGGACCGCCGGACCGGCCCTCGCTCTGCGCGGTCGTCGGCGAGCGGCGCACGCTGATGCTGGATGCGGGCTCGTCGAGCGCCCACACGCGGGAGTTCCTCGACGCGCTGCGGGAGGAGGGGGCGGGGCCGCCGAGCGCCGTGGTCTACACGCACTCGCACTGGGATCACGTCTTCGGCGGCGCGGAGCTGGGTGGGCTCGTGATCGCCCACGCCTCGACGGCTCCGGTGCTGCTCGAGCTTGCGGCGACGGACTGGAGCGACGAAGGGCTCGACCGGCGCGTCGCCGCCGGCCAGGCCTCCCCGCAGCACGCCGCGCACGTCAAGGAGGAGCTGCCTTCACCGCGGGCCGTCGAGGTCGCCCCGGCCGACATCGTCTTCCACGACGCGCTCGAGCTCGAGCTGGGCGGGGTCACCGTCCAGGTCCGCCACGTCGGCGGGAACCACTGCGCCGAGTCCAGCGTCATGTACGTCGAAGCCGACGGCGTCCTCTTCCTCGGGGACTGCCTCTACGCCTCGCCTGCAGGCGCGCTGACCGCCGAGGTGGCGCTACCGCTCTACGACACGATTCTCGGCTTCGGCGCCGAGCTGCACGTGGAAGGCCACAGCACGTCGGTGCTCCCACGGCGCGAGGTGGAGGGCCTGCGCGCGAAGCTGCGCGCCGCCGAGCAGGCAGTCCGGCTGGACGAGCCGCTCGCGGAGCCCGACGAGGACACGGAGTACTTCGTGCAGGCGTTCAGGGCGGGGCGCGCGACCGCGACGTGAGGAGGACGGCGGCGGTTGGCGACGCTGCCCCGCGGGAACGCCGTCTGGATGCTGTTCCCGCGCAAGCTGCTCCTCGTCGCGTACCTCGTGATCGGCGCGGTCGTGGCCTCCTCGAAGAACTACCTCGAGAACCTCGACACCGTGCGCCGGCTCGCGTCGGCCGTGCTCGCGATCGGCCTCTGGCCGCTGCTCCTGCTCGGCATCGACCTGCACATTCGCTGATTTAGCCGGTTCAGCTACAATCCGCCGCCGTGTCCGGCGACAGATTTCGTCTCGAGGTAAAGAAGCGCGAGCGGCTTGGTTCACCCGAGTCGCGGCGCCTGCGCAAGCAGGGGCTCGTCCCCGGCGTGCTCTACGGCAAGACGGATTCTCGCGCGATCGTGATCGAGGAGCGCTCGCTTCGGGCCGCCCTCAACACGGACTCGGGCCTGCACGCGGTGCTCGACGTCGTCGTCGAGGGCCAGTCGTCGACGCATCCCTCGATCCTCAAGGACTACCAGCGCGACCCGCTCCGCGGCCATGTCGCCCACGTCGACCTCCAGGAAGTCCGGCTCGACCAGCCGATCCAGGCGACCGTGCAGCTGCACGTCATCGGCACGGAGGATTCGCCGGGAGTGCGTGAGGGCGGTGTCATGTCGCAGCCCACGACGGCGATCAACGTCGAGGCGCTGCCGATGGAGATTCCCGAGTCGATCGAGGTCGACGTCAGCGCGATGGAGATGGGCGACACGCTGCGCCTCGAGGACGTAGCCGCCCAGGAGGGCGTCACCTTCCTCGACGATCCGCACGAGACGGTCATCGCCACGGTCTCCGCGCCGATGCGCGAGGAGGAGCTCGAGGCCGCGATCGACGAGATTGCGGGCGAGGTCGAGGAGGGCGAGGAGGCTCCGGAAGGGGCTGCCGAGGAAGGCGCCGACGCCGAGGCGGCCGGCGAGACCCCTGCGGGCGACCAGCCCGGCGAGCCCACCCCCGACGAGAGCTAGCTCTTGCGGTTTCTCCGTCGGGGCGAGCAGGCCTCGACGCTCGACCTGCTCGTGGTCGGGCTCGGCAATCCTGGGCGCGAGCACGCACGCGACCGGCACAACGTCGGCTGGATGGTCGTCGACGAGCTCGCCGAGCGGCACGGCGGCTCGTTCCGTTCCAAGTTCTCCGGCCGCCTCGCCGAGGTGCGCGACGGCGATCTGAGGCTGGCGCTCCTGAAGCCGGAGACCTACATGAACCTCTCGGGCCAGTCGCTCGCCGCCGCCGCCCGCTTCTTCAAGGTCGCGCCAGAGTCGATCGCGGTCGTCCACGACGAGGTGGATCTCGACACCGGCCGGCTCCAGGTCCGGCTCGGCGGCGGGCTGGCTGGCCACAACGGCCTGCGCTCGGTCAAGCAAGCGCTCGGCTCCGCCGACTTCCTGCGCGTCCGCGTGGGTGTCGGTCGGCCCGGTCGCGGCGACCGGCGGCCCGTGGCCGACTACGTCCTCTCTCCGTTCGCGCCCGAGGACGACGGCGGGGCGCTCGTCGGCCGCGCCGCGGACGCCGTCGAGGCGCTGGCGCGCGACGGGCTCGACGAGGCGCAGCGCCGCTTCAACTGAGTCGATGCGCCAGCTCCCTCTCGCCGACCCGGGCCGGCCCGACACCCGCTCGCCGGCACGGCTGCTCATCTGGGTCGGGCGGCACCAGCTCGGCACGCTGGCCGCCGGCGTGCTCTTCGGCATCCTCTGGATGCTCGCGCAGGCGCTGATGCCGTTCGCGCTCGGCCAGGCGATCGAGCAGGGCATCGTGGACGAGGACAGGGGCGCTCTCGCGCTGTGGGCGGGCGTCCTGCTCGGGCTCGGCGCGGTGCAGGCGGTCGCGGGCGTGATGCGCCACCGCTTCGCCGTCTCCAACTGGATCCAGGCCTCCTTCCGCCTCGCGCAGGTCGTCGCGCACCACGCCGCACGCTCGGGGCCCGCCGTGCGCTCCCGGCTCTCCACGGGTGAGGTCGTGGCCACGGTCTCCAACGACGCGATGCGGGCCGGCGGCGCGTTCGACATCACCGCGCGCGGGGCGGGCGCGATCGTCTCGTACGCCGTGGTCGCGTTCATCCTGCTCTCGTCCTCGGTCGCGCTCGGGCTGATCGTGCTCGTCGGCGTGCCCGTGCTCGTGCTCACGCTCGGCACCGTGATCGGCCCCCTCCAGGCGCGCCAGGCGGAACAGCGCGAGGAGGTCGGCGGGCTGACTGCGCTCGGCGCCGACACCGCGGCCGGGCTGCGGGTGCTCCGCGGAATCGGCGGTGAGCAGGTGTTTCTCGACCGCTACCGCTCGCGCTCCCAACGTGTGCGTGAGGCCGGCGTCCGGGTGGCGATCCCGCAGTCCACGCTCGACGCGGCCCAGGTCTTCGTGCCCGGGCTCTTCGTCGTCCTCGTCACCTGGATCGGCGCGCGCTTCGCCCTCTCGGGCCGGATCGGCGTGGGCGAGCTGGTCGCGTTCTACGGCTATGCGGCTTTCCTCGTGATCCCGCTCCGTACCGCGGCCGAGGCCGTGGACAAGATCACGCGGGCCCTCGTCGGGGCGAAGCGGATGCTCGGCGTGCTCGAGGTGCAGCGCCAGGTCAGCGAGCCGCACGCACCTGCCGCAGAGCCGCCTGCGGCGGTGCCGCTCGTCGACACGCGCTCGGGCCTCGTCGTCGAGCCCGGCCTCCTCACGTGCCTCGTCGCTGCCCTGCCCGACGAGGCGGTCGCGATCGCCGACCGCCTGGGGCGCTTCGGCGACGACGATGGGGTCACGCTCGGAGAGGTTCGCCTCGCCGACCTGCCCGTCGACACGGTCCGCCGCCGCATCGTGGTCAGCGAGCCCGAGCCGCTCCTCTTCTCCGGCTCCCTCCGCCGGGAGCTCGATCCGTGGGCGCGGGCAGACGACGACGCGATCCTCACCGCCGTCTCGGTCGCGAACGCGGAGGACGTGCTCGAAGCGCTCCCGGCGGGCCTGGACGCGGCCGTCGACGAGCGCGGCCGCTCTTTCTCGGGCGGCCAGCGGCAGCGGCTCGTGCTCGCGCGGGCGCTGCTCTCCGACGCCGAGACGCTCGTGCTGGTCGAGCCGACGAGCGCGGTCGACGCGCACACGGAGGCTCGGATCGCGGCGCGACTGCGCGAGGCACGTGCGGGCCGCACCACGGTGGTCGTGACGACGAGCCCGCTCGTGCTCGACCGGGCCGACCGCGTCGCCCTGGTCGAGGGCGGCCTGGTCGTCGCCGAGGGCAGCCACCGCGAGCTCCTGCGCACGAGCGAGAGCTACCGCGACACCGTCACCCGCGGGGAGGAGGAATGAGCAACCTCCTGCCGATCGCAGACGGGCCCGAGCTGCGGGCGCAGGCGCGGCTGCTCGGCGGCCGTCATCGCCGCGGGCTCGTCGGGGTGCTCGGCCTGCACGCGCTCGCGGCAGCCGCGGGCCTGGCCGGCCCACCCCTCCTCGGCGCGCTCGTCCAGTCGGTCGAGGACGGGACGACGCGCGACCACGTCGACAAGCTGGTGCTCGTCCTGGCCGTCTTCCTCGTCGCCCAGACGATCCTCACGTGGTTCGCGCGGCGGGCGTCCTTCGTCCTCTCCGAGCAGATCTTCGCGGAGCTGCGGGAGGACTTCATGCGCCGCGTGCTCGCGCTGCCGCTCTCCACCGTCGAGCGCGCAGGCACCGGTGACCTCGTCTCGCGCACGACCTCGGACGTCGACTCGCTCGCGCGGACGATCCGGTTCGCGGTGCCCGAGACGCTGATCGCTGCCGTCACCACGGTGCTGACCGTCGCCGCTGCGATCTGGGTCAACCCGCTCGCGGCCATCCCCTGCATCACCGGCGTGCCCGCGATCTGGATCGGCACGCGCTGGTACCTGAAGCGCGCACCGGCCGGCTACCTCTGGGAGCGGGCCGCCTACGCCACGCTCACGGGCACCGTCGGCGAGACGGTGGACGGCGGCCGGACCGTGGAGGCGCTGGGGCTGCGGGAGGAGCGCGTGGGCCGGATCGACGCCGACCTGGCCGAGGCGTACCGCGCCGAGCGGCGCACCCTCTACCTGCGCACGATCTGGTTCCCGACCGCCGAGTTCGCCTACGTGCTGCCCGTCGCGGCGTCGCTGGCGTGGGGCGGCTGGCTCGTCTCCGCGGGCTACGCCTCGATCGGGGAGGTGACGGCGGTCTCGCTCTACGTCGTCCAGCTCGCGGATCCGGTCGACCGCCTGATCTCGTGGCTCGACGAGATCCAGGTCGGCGCGACGTCGTTCGCGCGGCTCGTCGGGATCGCGCGCGTGCCGCCCGACCGCTTCGAGACGGGTGAGCACCCGGATGGCGACCGGCTCAGGGCGGAGGACGTGCGCTACGCGTACGTGCCCGGCCGGGACGTGCTGCACGGGATCGACCTCGACCTCCAGCCCGGCGAGCGCGTCGCGGTCGTCGGGCCCTCGGGCGCCGGCAAGTCCACGCTCGGACGACTCCTGGCAGGGATCCACCCGCCGCGGCTCGGCCGCGTCGAGGTGGGAGGCGTCAGCCTCGTCGACCTGCCGCTCGACACGCTCCGCCGCGAGGTCGCGCTCGTCACGCAGGAGCAGCACGTCTTCGTGGGCACGCTCGCCGAGAACCTGCGGCTCGCGCGGACGGGCGCCTCGGACGAGCAGCTGGCCGCCGCGCTCGCGGCCGTCGACGGGCTCGAGTGGGCCGAGTCCCTGCCCGACGGGCTCGAGACCGTCGTCGGCGCGGGCGGCTACCCGCTCACCCCGCCGCAGTCGCAGCAGGTCGCGCTCGCGCGCCTCGTGCTCGCCGACCCGCACACGCTCGTCCTCGACGAGGCGACCTCGCTGCTCGACCCCCGTGCCGCGCGTCACCTCGAGCGCTCGCTCGGCTCCGTGCTCCGCGGCCGGACGGTCGTGGCGATCGCCCACCGGCTGCACACCGCCCACGACGCCGACCGCGTGGCCGTCGTCGAGGACGGGCTGCTGCAGGAGCTCGGGACACACGACGAGCTCGTGGAGCAGGAAGGCTCGTACGCCGCCCTGTGGAGCTCCTGGCATGCGGATCGCTGACGTTACGATGGAGGCCCGCGGAACCTCGGTTCCGCCGCTTCCCATGGACCGTCCAACTCTGCATGCCTTCGTCCGGGAGCTGCTCGCCCACGAGCGGCTCCAGGCCTACGCCGCCGCGTTGCCGGCGCGCGCCCGCGTGTCCGAGCCCGTGCTGCCGCTTCTGCTCGCCGCGCTCCACGAACAGCTCTCCGCCACCCGCGACGGGCGCGGGCTCGTCTGCCTGCTGCCCGAGGACGCCGACGCGCGTGACGCGGCCGAGGCGGCGGGCTGGTTCCTCGGGCCCGAGCGCGTCGCGCTGCTGCCCAGCCGCGGCGTTCGCTGGGGCTCCGGCCTCGAGCCGCCGCCGCATCTCGTCGGCGAGCGTGCGCGCGCGCTCGAGGTTCTCGCCGCCGGAGGGCTCGTCTGCGCCTCTGCCGCCGCGCTGGCGGAGGGCGTGCCCCCGCCGAGCGCTCGCCCGGCCTCGATCCGGCTCGAGGTCGGCTCCGAGCCCGGTGTGGGCGGCCTCGCCGAGGAGCTCGCGCTCGCCGGCTACGAGCGCGTCGACCGAGCGGAGGAGCGCGGCCAGTTCGCGGTGCGCGGCGGGATCGTCGACGTCTTCCCGACCACGGGTCGCGAGCCGCTGCGGGTGGAGTTCTTCGGTGACGAGATCGAGGGGGTTCGCGTCTTCTCGCCGTTCACGCAGCGCGCTCTGCATTCGGTCGACGACGCGGTCGTGCATCCCGCGGCGGAGCGCCGGATCGACCCCGACGACACGGTGTCGCTCGCGGACGACGACGAGCCGGCTCCCGTGCCGGACGACCTCGTGCTCGTGCTCGACCGGGGGCCGGACTTCGTCTGGCAGCCGGACGAGGTGCGCCGCGTCTGGTCGGAGGAGGGGCTGGATCCGATCGGGCTGAAGGGGACGTCCGAGCTCGATCCGTTCCCGCAGTCGCAGCCCTTCGCCTTCGAGGCGCAGCGGCCGGCGATCGCAGCCCGTGGCCTCGCGGAGGCGGAGCAGGAGCTCGACGGCTTCGTGCGCGGCGGCAACCGCGTCGTCGTCGCCTTCCCCCACACGGGCGAGGCGCTGCGGACGCAGAACCTGCTCAAGCGGGTCGACGCAGAGCTGCTCGAACCGGGGCAGGAGCTGTCCGCCGACCCCGAGCTCAGGTTCGTGGTCGCGCCGGCGCGCCGCGGCTTCGTCTGGCGCGAGCTCGGGCTCGTGCTCCTGCCGGACACCCAGGTCTTCCGCAAGCGCCCACCGCGTGCCGACCAGCGGCTCGGCCGGGCGCTCGCCTCGTTCGCCGACCTGCGTACCGGCGACTTCGTCGTCCACGAGGACCACGGCGTCGGCAAGCTGCTCGGCTTCGAGACGAAGGACGTGGGCGGTGTCACGCGCGACTACCTGTTCCTCGCCTTCCGCGGCGAGGACCGCCTCTACATCCCGCACGAGCAGCTCGGCAAGGTCTCCAAGTACATCGGCGCCGACGCGAGCGCGCCTGCGCTCTCGAAGCTCGGCGGCAAGGCGTGGCAGAACCTGAAGGCACGGGCGCGCGAGTCGGTGCGCGAGCTCGCCGGCGAGCTGATCGCGCTCTACGCCCGGCGCCAGCAGGTGCCCGGGCTCGCCTTCGACCTCGGCAACGAGTGGCTCGAGCGGCTGGAGACGGAGTTCCCCTACCGCGAGACCGAGGATCAGGCGCGGGCGATCGAGGCGGTGAAGGAGGACCTCGAGGCGCCGCGGCCGATGGACCGGCTCGTGTGCGGCGACGTCGGCTTCGGCAAGACCGAGGTCGCGGTGCGCGCCGCCTTCGCGGCGGCGGTCAACGGCAAGCAGGTGCTCTTCCTCTGCCCGACGACGATCCTGGCCGAGCAGCACTGGAACACCTTCCGCAACCGCTACCGCGACTTCCCGGTCCGCGTCGAGATGGTCTCGCGCTTCCGCTCCGCCGCCGAGACCAAGCAGGTGCTGAAGGACTTCGCCGAGGGCAAGGTCGAGGTGCTGATCGGCACGCACCGCGTGCTCAGCCGCGACGTGATCCCCAAGGATCTCGGTCTTGTGATCCTCGACGAGGAGCAGCGCTTCGGCGTCGCCCAGAAGGAGCTGATCCGCTCGCTGCGGCTCGAGGTGGACGTGCTCGCGCTCTCGGCCACGCCGATTCCGCGCACGCTGCACATGTCGCTCTCCGGCCTGCGCGACATCTCGATCATCGAGACGCCCCCGGAGGGGCGGCGCCCGATCCGCACGACGGTGGGGGAGTACGACGAGGACACGGTGAAGACGGCTCTCGAGCGCGAGATCGCCCGGGGCGGCCAGGCCTTCTACCTGCACAACCGGGTCGAGTCGATCGAGGAGGCGGCCGAGAAGCTGAGCCAGCTCTGCCCGAACCTCCGCTTCATCGTCGCCCACGGCAAGATGCCGGAGCGCCGGCTGGAGGAGAAGATGCACGCCTTCCTGGCCGGCGACGCGGACGTGCTCGTCTCCACGACGATCATCGAGTCGGGCATCGACATCCCGCAGGCGAACACGCTGATCGTCGAGCGCGCCGACATGCTCGGGCTCTCCCAGCTCTACCAGATCCGCGGGCGCGTCGGCCGCTCCGACGTGACGGCGCACGCCTACCTCTTCTATCCCGACGCGAGCGAGCTGACGCCGGAGGCCAGGGCCCGGCTCTCGACCCTCGCCGACCACACGGAGCTCGGCGCCGGCTTCCAGATCGCGATGCGCGACCTCGAGATCCGCGGGGCCGGCGACCTGCTCGGCGCCGAGCAGTCCGGGCACGTCGCCGCGCTCGGCTTCGAGCTCTACGTCGAGATGTTGAACGAGGCCGTGGCCGAGCTGCAGGGTCAGCGGCGCATCGCCACGCGGCCCGTGCGCGTCGATGCCCGCGTGGACGCCTTCGTCCCCGCGTCCTACGTCGCCTCCGAGGCGCTCAAGATCGACATCCACCGCCGTCTCGCACTGGCCGAGTCGGACGACGAGCTGCGCGAGCTCCATGCGACGCTGGAGGATCGCTACGGGCCCGTGCCGGAGCCGGTCGAGCACCTGTTCGCGATCCAGGACGCGAAGCTCCAGCTGGCGCGGCTTGGGCGCCGACTACCTCATCTTCCGCGGTGGCCGGGCGACCGTCGGCCCGCTCGTGCTCGGCTCCTCGGAGCTCAGGGCGCTGCGCGACGTCAGCGACACGGCCGTCTATACGAGCTCGAAACGTGAAGTTTCACTAAGAACGGAGGGGCTCGAGGGGGCAATCGGCCTGGTCGGTGCTATCGTAAACGCGCGCCGGGCGGCCTAAGCCTCAGCGGCGCGCTGCCGATAACGGCACTAACTACACCTCTTTCCACCCTGGCTACACTGGAGCTGCTTTCCTGATGAAGATCTCTCGCGTCCTCCTTCTCCCTGCCCTTCTCCTCGCCCTCCTCGCCGCCGGTTGCGGCGGCGGCAGCGAGTCCGTCCCTGCCGACGCGGTTGCGGTCGTCGACGGCGACGAAGTGGCCAAGTCCGACTACGACGCGCTGATCACGCAGGCGCGGAAGAGCTACACGAACCAGAAGCGCGAGTTTCCGAAGGCGGGCACGCCGGAGTTCCAGACGCTGCAGAACCAGGCCGTCTCGTTCCTCGTCCAGCGCGAGCAGTTCGAGCAGCAGGCTGCGGAGCTCGACGTCGAGGTGACGGACAAGCAGGTCGAGGACCGGCTGGCGCAGATCAAGAAGCAGTACTTCAGCGGTGACGCGAAGAAGTACGAGCAGCAGCTGAAGGATCAGGGCCTGACCGACGAGCAGGTGCGCGCCGACATCCGCGCGCAGCTCGTGTCGGAGAAGATCTTCAACGCCGTCACGAAGGATGTGAAGGTGAGTGATGCGGATGTGGAGGCGTTCTATGCGAAGAATGCGCAGCAGTTCTCGACGCCGGAGAGTCGGGAGGTGCGGCATATCTTGGTGAAGACGAAGGCGCAGGCGGTGGCGTTGGCGGCGGAGTTGGAGGCGGGTGGTGATTTCGCGAAGTTGGCGCGGGAGCACTCGACGGATACGGGGTCGAAGCAGACGGGTGGGAAGTTGACGATTACGCGGGGTCAGACGGTGGCGCCGTTTGACAAGGCGGCGTTTGCGTTGGCGGTGAATGAGGTGTCGGCGCCGGTGAAGACGGAGTTTGGGTATCACTTGATTGAGCCGTTGGGTGCGGTGAAGGAGGCGTCGAAGGCGCCGTTGGCGGAGGTGGAGGATTCGATTCGTCAGCAGTTGCTGCAGACGAAGAAGAACGAGGCGATGACGGATTGGGTCGATGGGGTGAAGAAGGAGTACGACGACAAGGTCTCCTACGCCACCGGCTTCAGCCCGCCCCCCGCCGCCACCGGCACGACCTCCACGTCGACGGTCGCCGAAGACGAGTAACGCGGCGTCGCGGTCCCCTGACTCGCTGGGCAAGGCGCTCGTCGAGCTCCAGGAGCTGACGCGCCGACTGCGGCGCGACTGCCCCTGGGATCGCGAGCAGACCGCGCGGACGATCGTCCCGCACACCGTCGAGGAGGCCTACGAGGTCGCCGACGCGGCGCAGGCCGGCGAGCCGGGGAAGCTGCTCGACGAGCTCGGCGACCTGCTCTTCCAGGTCTACTTCCTGGCCCTGCTCCTGGAGGAGCAAGGCCAGGGAGACCTCGAGGAGGTGGCGCGGGCCGTCCACGCGAAGCTCGTCCGCCGGCACCCGCACGTGTTCGGCGACGCCGAGGCGCGCAGCGCGGAGCGCGTGCGGGAGCGCTGGGAGGAGATCAAGACCGAGCAGGAGGGACGCGAGGGCGTCTTCCACGACCTCCCGGAGTCGCTCCCCGCGCTGCTGCACGCGCGCAAGGCACAGCGTCGCGCCGTGGCGGTGGGCTTCGAGTACCCGGATCTCGCCGGCGCGCGCGCGGATCTCGCGGACGAGCTGGTCGAGCTCGACGCCGAGCTCGCCCGCACGGGCGAGCCGCCGCCCGAGACCGAGCCCGATCCGCGCGTCGTGGCCGAGGCAGGCGACGTCCTGTTCGCCGCCGTCAACGTCCTGCGCCGCCTGAACGTCGATCCGGAGCTCGCGCTGCGGGGCGCGACGGGTCGGTTCGTGGCCCGCGTCGAGCAGGCGGAGCGGTTGGCGGCGCACGAGGGCCGCGAGTTCGCGAAGCTCCCGCTCGACGAGCAGGACCGCTACTTCGACCTCGCAAAGGAGACCGAATGACCGGGATCGCGACGGTGCTGGCGCGCCAGATCCTCGACTCGCGCGGCAACCCGACCGTCGAGGTCGACGTCACGCTGACGTCCGGCGCCTTCGGCCGCGCGGCCGTTCCCTCCGGCGCGTCGACCGGCGTGCACGAGGCGGTCGAGCTGCGCGACGGCGGCCGCGCGTACGGCGGCAAGGCGGTGACGAAGGCGGTCGCGGGGGTGAACGGCGAGATCGCCGCCGCCGTGCACGGCCTCGACCCGACCGACCAGCGCGCGCTCGACGACCGCCTGATCGAGCTCGACGGGACCCCGAACAAGGGCCGCCTGGGCGCGAATGCGATTCTCGGTGTCTCCCTGGCCGCCGCGAAGGCCGCCGCGGCGGAGGCGGGTCAGCCGCTCTGGCGCTTCATCGGCGGCGAGGAGGCATCGGTCCTACCCGTGCCGATGCTGAACGTGATCAACGGCGGCGCCCATGCGACGAACTCGATCGACCTGCAGGAGTTCATGCTCGTCCCCGTGGGCGCGGACTCCTTCGCCGAGGGGCTCGAGCTCGGGGCGAGCGTCTATCACGCGCTGAAGGCGGTCCTGGAGGAGCGCGGCCTTGCCACCGGCGTCGGCGACGAGGGCGGTTTCGCGCCGGATCTCGAGGGCAGCGAGCAGGCGATCGAAGCGATCCTCGAGGCGGCCGAGCGCGCGGACTGCCGCGACCGGATTGCAATCGCGGTCGACCCGGCGATGAGCGAGGTGTACCGAGACGGCGTCTACCGCTTCGAGGGCCGGGAGGCGACGTCCGCCGAGACGATCGAATACTTCGCCGGCCTCGTGGAGCGCTATCCGATCGTCTCGATCGAGGACGGGCTGGCCGAGGACGACTGGAGTGCCTGGGTCGATCTGACGGCGGCGCTCGGCGACCGCGTCCAGCTCGTCGGCGACGACCTCTTCGTCACGAGCCCCGAGCGGCTCCGGCGCGGGATCGAGGCCGGCGCGGGCAACTCGATCCTCGTCAAGGTGAACCAGATCGGCACACTCACGGAGACGCTCGACGCGATCGCGCTGGCGCGCGAGAACGGCTACAGCGTCGTCATGTCGCACCGATCCGGTGAGACCGAGGACACGACGATCGCCGATCTCGCGGTCGCGACCGGTACCGGCCAGATCAAGACCGGCGCTCCGGCGCCGCTCCGATCGCGTCGCGAAGTACAACCAACTCCTGCGGATCGAGGAAGAGCTCGGCGGCCGCGCGACGTACCCGGGCCGCGCAGCGCTTCCCGCGCGCGTCTCGATGAGAGGTGGGGGAACCATCGGTTCCCCCACGATTCTCTAGCCTGTAGGCATGCCTGTCGTTCCGCGCCGCACGAAGATCGTCGCCACGGTCGGTCCTGCGACGTCGTCCCCCGACACGCTGCGTCAGCTCGTCGGGATGATCGACGGCGCCCGACTGAACTTCTCGCACGGCACGCACGAGGACCACGCGGAGACCGCACGTCTGATCACCGAAGAGCGCCAGGCGCAGAACCGGGCGGTCGCGATCATCGCCGACCTCCAGGGCCCGAAGCTGCGCATCGGCGACCTGAACGGTAGGTCGGTCGACCTCGTCCGCGGCGAGCGGATGACGATCGCCGGCGAGGACGTGGCGAGCGGCGACGACTTGCCCGTGGCGCCGGCGGTGCTCGGCTCCGTGCTGCAGGCGGGCAACGACGTGCTGATCGACGACGGCTCGGTGCGGCTCCGTGTCGAGCGCGTCGATCGCGGGCGGGCGAGCTGCGAGGTGCTGGTGGGAGGCACCGTGCAGTCGCACAAGGGTGTGAACCTCCCCGGCGTGTCGCTGCCGATCCCGTCGCTGACGCGCAAGGACATCGACGACCTCCAGTTCGCGCTGGAGCTCGGCTGCGACTTCGTCGCGCTCTCCTTCGTCCGCTCGGCGTCGGACGTGCAAGCGCTCCGCACCCTGATCGAGGCCTCGGGCTCGACCGCGCACGTGATCGCGAAGATCGAGCGCGGCGAGGGGGTGCTCGCGCTGGACGAGATCCTGCAGTTCGCGGACGCCGTGATGGTCGCCCGCGGCGACCTCGGTGTCGAGATCGGCGCGGCCGAGGTGCCGCTGCTCCAGAAGCGGATCATCCTGCGCTCGCTCGAGCGCGGGAAGCCGGTGATCACGGCCACCCAGATGCTGGAGTCGATGATCCATGCGCCGGAGCCCACGCGCGCGGAGGCCTCCGACGTCGCGAACGCGATTCTCGACGGCACCTCCGCGATCATGCTCTCGGGCGAGACCGCGATCGGCGACTTCCCGCTGGAGTCGGTGGCGTACATGGACCGGATCGCGCGCGCGGTCGAGCCCCATCTGGACTACCGGCACGAGATCCCGACGGCGGACGAGGAGCCGACGATCGGCCACGCGATGTCCAACGCTGCCTGCGACATCGCCGAGGCGCTCGCCGCGACCTCGTTGCTCGTCCCCACCTTCACGGGGCGGACCGCCTCGGCCGTCGCCCGACTGCGGCCACGGCGGCCCATCATCGGGCTCACGCACCACGAGTACGCGCTGCACCAGATGGCACTCGAATGGGGCGTGACCCCCGTGCCCATCCCGCAGTGCGCCGACGTCGAGGAGCTCTGGTCGACGTCGATCGATGCTGCGAGGCGCACGGGCATCGTCGAGCCGGGCGACCGCATCGTGATCACCGCGGGCACCGCCGTGAACATCCCCGGCTCGACGAACGTGATCAAGGTGGATACGGCCTAAGCTCTCGCATGGAAAGTAGGGAGGAGCAGGCGCGCGGCCGCGGAAACGTGTGCCGTGGCCAAGCGAGCTCCACGTGCGTCTGCGCGCCGCCAGGACGGCGGCACGACTGCGAAGAAACGACCGAAGCGGGCCGGGCGCAGGCAGCGCACGAGCGTCCTCCTGCGCTGGTGCATGATCGGCGTGTTCGGCCTCGTCGCCTTTCTCTACTACCGCCCGCTGACCACGTACTTCGAGACCCGCGCCACGTTGAACGCGCGCGCCGCGGAAGTGCAGGGGCTGCGTGCCGAGAAGGCGCGTCTCGAGGCTCGGCTCGAGGCGTCGGCCACGCTCCCAGCGCTCGCGCGGGAGGCGCGGCAGATGAACCTCGTGCGCCCGGGGGAGCGTCTCTTCATCGTCAAGGGCATCCCCGAGTGGCGCCGCGCTCAGTACGATGCGCGGCGATGGATGACCGAGCGCTCGTCGAGCGTCAGCTCGGCCGCCCGCCACGTGCCTTCCTGCGGGTCGCGGTGCGCTGCCGGTACGGCGCCCCGGCCGTCACCGAGCAGGAACCGTACGACGCGCGCGGCGAGCCCTTCCCGACCACGTACTACCTGACCTGTCCGCACCTCGTGGCCGCGGTTGCGCGGCTCGAGGCCGCCGGCGGGGTGGAGCGCTGGAGCGCCGCGCTCGAGCAGGACCCCGAGCTGGCTGCGGACCTCGAGCGGGCAACTGCCGAGCAGCGCGCCCTGCGGACGGAGCTCGCCGCCGGGCGCACCGGCCGGGACGATGGATCCTCGCTCGCGCTCGGCATCGGCGGCAGCGGCAACCCGTCCCGGCTGAAGTGTCTGCATGCCCACGTGGCCTATGCGCTCGCACGCCCCGGCTACCGCCTCGGCGAGCGCGTTCTGGCCGAGCTCGATCCGCTCTGGCCGACCGACGGCTGCTGCATCCGCCATCCCGACTAGCATGGCCGCCCCGGTGCCCGAAGCTCCAGCAACCGCCGCCGAAGTCGAGAGCGCCCGCCGCGAGTGGGAGGACGGCTACCGCCGACTCGACGAGCAGAGCCGCGACCGCGTGGCCGGGGAGCGGCTGCTCGCACAGCTGGACGCGGTGACGGACGAGCTGAGGCGTCGCGTCGGCGGCACCTTCACTCTGGCCGAGCTGACGCGCGCGTACGCCGAGGCCGAGAGCTGGAGCCGGGCCGCGGTCGCCGAGCGGGCGCCGGTGCCGGGCTGGCCGCGCACGCTCTCCATCGTCGAGGCCTCGGCGTTCCACGTGTACTCGCGCGGCGCGAGCGACTACGAGCCGTGAGCCTCGACGAGAGCCGCCGCCGCGCCGAGCGGCGCAGGCCACGCCGGCGCTCGGTGTGGAGGAGCCCGGCCGGGCGTGTGGCTCTGGGTATCGTCGCGGCGGCCGTCCTGCTGCTCCTCGGCGTCTCGATCGGACGGGCGCTGGAGGACGGTCCGGAGCCCGGAGGGACGCAGACGAGCATCCGGACGCTCGCGCCCGAGCAGCTGCCGCCAGCGGCCCGGACGGTCACCGTCACGGTCACGGAGTGAGCAAGGGGTTTCAGGAAGCTGCAAGTTTGGGTAGGTTCCCGCGCGATGGCGTATGGGGATGCGGGCAGAAGCCGCCGGGCGACGGGCGGACAGCCGGAGTGGCTGACGCTCGGCCAGGCGGCCAAGTACCTCGGCGTGGCGCAGAGCACCATGCGCAAGTGGTCGGACGTCGGCCGCGTGTCCGCGTTCTACACCCCGGGCGGCCATCGCCGCTATCGGCGCTCGGATCTCGACCAGTTCCTCGAGCGCTCCGGGCGCGGCGGCGTCGCGTCCACCGAAGGGCCGCTCGTCCTCATCGTCGACGACGACGAGCGCCTGCGCGAGTACGTCCGGGTCAACCTCGAGGCCGAGGGCTATGTCGTCCGCGAAGCCGGAAGCGCCGAGGAAGGCCTGGCCGCGCTCGACGAGGAGTCGCCCGACCTGATCTTGCTCGACGTGATGATGCCCAAGGTCGACGGCTGGGAGATGCTCCAGCGGGTGCAGGAAAAGCACGGCGTCGGTGCGATCCCGGTGATCATGTTCAGCGGCAAGGTGGACGAGCGCTCGGCGGCGGAGGCCACCTCACGCGGTGCGCAGGCCTTCATCGGCAAGCCCTTCGACCCCCGCGCCCTGATCGAGTCGACGAAGCAGCTGCTGCCGGTGTAACCGGCGCGCGAACGCCCCGAATGGCGCTTCGCGGCCCCATTCCGATCTCGAGCCTCGCCATCGATACCTCTCTCCAGCGGTGGGTCGTCGAGCACCGGGTTGGCCTGCTCGACCCGGTCGTCGAAGGGCTGACGTACGCCGGCTCGTTCGGCCTCATCTGGCTGGTGATCGCCGTCGTCGTCTCCGGCTTCTCCTGGCGACGTCCGTGGCTCGTCGCCCGCGTGGCGGTGACGATCCTGCTCGCAGAGATGGTGTCGGGGCTCCTGAAGGCCTGGACCGACCGTGAGCGTCCGCCGCTCGCGAATCCCGATCCCGAGCCGCTCGTGCGCTTGCCGGCCACCGGCTCGTTCCCCTCCGGCCATGCCACGGTCGCCTTCGCCTGCGCCACGGTCCTCGCGCTCGCCGTGCCGAGGCTGGCGCCGCCGCTCTTTGCTCTGGCCACGCTCATCGCCTGGTCGCGCGTGTACGTCGGCGTCCACTATCCGCTCGACGCGCTCGCCGGGGCGGCGCTCGGCGTTGGGCTGGCGTTCGCCGTGGTGGGAGCGGGCCGGGTGCTTCGCCGCACCGCAGTCCCCGGCTGACTACATCTCTTCGGAGGCCTCGAGCAGTCCGGCGACGATCAGCGCGAGCGCTGCCCCGAGACTGATGAAGAGCCCGATTCCGCGACCGGCGAAGAAGAACTCGTCGGGGATCGAGATCAGCCGGACGAGCGTGAAGATCGTCCCGAGCGAGCCGAGCACGATCACGACGAGGCTCTCGGGGACCGAGGCCGGCAGCTCGATGCCCGTGTGCCTCAGGAGGACCAGCACGAGGACGGCGATGCCGACGAAGAAGACGAGCTTGCCGAGCAGGCCCGTGTGCCACCCGAGCACACTGATACTGACGCCCTCGCCGGTGCCGGCGTACCAGCCGGTGAACGAGGAGAGGGCCAGCACGAGGCCCGCCACCCAGGTCGCGCGCTCGCCCACGCCCCAGAGCGAGGGCACGGCGCGTCGAGGCTCCGCAGCGGCCGCCTCGAAAGGCTCGTAGTCCGGTTCGGGCGTCGGCTCCGGCTCGTGCACGCGGGAAGTATGGGCACATTCGGAGCCGGAAGTCACGGGGATCTACACTTCCGCCCATGGCCAAGCCTGCGAGGCGCCCTGCGGCGGGCGGCGACGCGCCGCCTCCCTACGACCCTGTCGCGGTCGATCGCGCGTACCTGCAGGAGCGCGCGCGCCGCCGCGCCCGGGTCGAACGCACGCGCGCGCGCCGCCGCGCCAGCCTGCGGTTCTGGTTCGTGCTCCTCGTGCTCCTGGCGGCCAGCATGCTGCTCTCGCTGACCATCTGGCGCGAGATCGAGCGGCTCTTCGGGCTTTGAACCTGGCCGAGACCGCGTCGGTTCGCCAGGAGCCGGCTGCGCTCGCCGCACTCGCCGACGCGAGCCGGGCGATCGCTGCCGGCGTCGAGCTGCAGCCTGCGCTCGAGGCCGTGCTCGAGGCGGTGGCGCTCGCGACTGGAGCCGAGCTGGCCGTGATCTGGCTGCGCGATCGCGAAGGCTTCACCGTTCGCGCGGTCTGGGCGACCTCCGGTGCGCTCGCGGCCCAGGTCGACGGGCTCCGCGCTGCGGACGGCAACACGCTCCCGCTGCTGCAGGCCCGTGTGGGGGCAGACGCGGTGTCGCTCTCGCTCGCGCTCGAGGGCAAAGGGGACGAGCTCGGCTCGCTCGAGCTCCTCCGCGCCGACGGGCCCTTCGTCAGCGGCGCCGACACGGTCGCGGCGCTCGCCGCCGACCTCGCCGCGCTCGCGCTGCTGCTCGGCGAGAACGGTGCCGCCGAGGCCCGCAGCGGCACGGTCCTCGACGTCGCCGGCGACGCGCTCGCCGTCGCGGACGAGGAAGCACCCGCCGCCGCGCGGATCGCACGGGTCGCCGCGCTTGCGGCCGGCGCGGAGGGGGCGCTGCTCTGGCGGGCGCGAGACGGCGGCGTCACGCTCGACGGCGTCTACGGGGGGCTCGAGGCGACCAAGGAGCTCGAGCGCACCGCGGCCGCGATCGTGGCGGACGCGAACGCCCTGTCCACGCGGTCGGTCGACGAGCAAGGGGTGGTCACGCTCAGGCTGGGCCAGCCGCCGCTCGGTGTGCTGCAGCTCCTGTTCGCGTCGGGGCGGCTCCCGCGCGAACGAGGGCTCGTTCGGCTCACCACCTTCTCGGTGCGCGTCGCGCACGCGCTGCGCACGGCCGACCGGGCGCACGACCTGGCGGTCGAGCTCGAGCGCAGCCGCGCACTGCTGTCCGTCGTCGGTGAGGCGATCGCCCGGCTCTCGCTCGAGCACACGCTCGACACGGCCCTGGAGCGGCTTGCGGAGCTGCTCCGGATCGACCGCGTCGCCGTCTACCTCGAGGACGGAGAAGAGCTCGTCGTCGCCGCAGAACGCGGAGTCGGCGGGCCACACGAGCGCGTCGCCGCTGCGCTCTACGAGCTGGCGCTCTCGCAGCGCCGGGGCGGTGGGCTCGTCGAGGTCGCCGACGTCGCAGCGGATGAGCAGCTCGCCGCAGTGCGGGCCGACGCGGCAGCTGCCGGCATCTCCGCCGCGATCGGCCTGCCACTCCTCGTAGCCGACGAGCCGATCGGGCTGCTCGCCGTCTACCCAAGCGAAACCCGCCCGCTCACCGCCAGCGAGGCGGCGCTGCTCGTCGCGCTCGCCGCGCAGCTCGCCGTCGCGGTGCACAACGCTCGACTGCACGAGCGGGCCACCGACCTCGGCACGCAACTCGAGCAGGCACTGGAGGAAGAGCGGGCGACCGGGAAGCGCCTGCGGGCGCTCTACGACATCTCACGCTCGTTCGCGCAGAGCCTCTCGCTCGACACGACGCTCGACGTCCTGGCGGAGTCGATCGTGACGCTGCTCGGCGTCGACGCTGCCGTGATCCGCATGCGCGACGAGCGCGGGCTGGACTTCGTCGCGCGGGCGATCTGCATCGACGACACGCGTGTGGACGCGGCGGCACGGATGCTGCTCTCGCGGTCGCAGCCGATTCCGCGCGAGCGGCTCGACGCCTTCGTCCGGGCCGGCGTCCCGCTCGTGCTCGATGCACGCACCGCCGTGGAGCTCGGTGGCTCGCTCGCGCTGCTCGCACCCTTCCTCGAGAAGGGGTCGAGCGCAGCGCTGATCCCGGTCACGAGCGCCGACGACCTGATTGCGACTCTGACCCTCATCTCGCTGCATCCCGAACGCCCGGTCGCCGGGGAGATCGCGGAGACGGCGCTCTCGATCACCGGGCAAGTCGCGCTCGCAATCGACAACGCACGCCTGTACGCGCAGCAGAAGCAGTTCGCGGACACCATGCAGCGCTCGCTGCTGCCCGAAGCGGCGCCCGAGCTGCCGGGGCTCGAGCTCGGCGACGTGTACGAGTCGTCGGCCCGGGTCGACGTCGGCGGCGACGTCTACGACTACCTCAGGCTCGACGACGGCCGGCTCGCGGTCGTCCTCGGCGACGTGATGGGGCACGGGGTGGAGGCGACGGCCGACATGGCGATGGCCAAGTTCGTCTTCCGCTCGCTCGCGCGTGAGCACACCGATCCTGGCGCCTTCCTCGCCGCCGCGAACGACGTGGTCGCCTCCGACATCGCGCCGGGCAAGTTCATCACCATGGTCGAGGTCGTGATCGACGCGGAGCGCGGCGAGGTTGCGTGCGCGGGCGCCGGTCATCCTGCGCCGAGGCTCGTGCTCCCGGACGGCACGGTCGAGGCGATTCCCGCGCGGGGGCTTGCGCTGGGTGTCGATCCCCACCAGGAATACGCCACCGTCCGCGCGGCACTGCCGCCGGGAGCGTGCGTCGTTCTCTACACGGACGGTGTCGTCGAGGCCAGGCGCGGAGGCGAGCAGTTCGGGGTCGAGCGGTTCGACCGGCTGCTCGCGGCGGAGCGCGGCCACGCGCCGACGGAGATCGCGCACGCGGCTCTGGCGGCCTGCCGCGAGTGGGGCGACGGCGATCTCGGCGACGACTTCGCGGTCGTCGTGATCAAGCGCACGGCGGCCGGCGCGTGAGCCGTCAGACCGCACTGGCGGCGCTCGTCTTCGGCGCCGGCACCGGCTCGCTCGCGACCGAGATCGCGGCGTCCCGGCTGCTCGCGCCCTACTTCGGCTCGTCCACGATCGTGTGGGCGAACCTGATCGGGATCGTGCTCGCCGGCCTCGCGCTCGGCTACTGGCTCGGCGGCAAGCTCGCCGACCGGCATCCGGAGCCCCGGCTGCTGGGCGCGATCGTCCTCGCAGCGGCCCTGTGGGTGGCGTTGACGCCGTTCGTCGCGCGACCGCTGCTCGACGCGACGGTCAGCAGCCTCGACGACGCCTCTGCCGGCGCGGTGGTCGGCTCGTTCTTCGCCGTCCTGCTCATCTTCGCTCCCGCCGTCGTTCTGCTCGGGATGGTCTCGCCGTTCGCGATCCGGCTCGCGATCACGACCGTCGAGACCGCCGGGGCGGTGGCCGGCCGCTTCTACGCGCTCTCGACCGCGGGCTCGCTGCTGGGGGCCTTTCTGCCGGCTCTCGTCCTGATCCCCCTGATCGGGACGCAGAGGACACTGCTCACAACGGCGGTCGTGCTGGCGCTGTCGGCCTCGCTCCTGCTGGGGCCCCGGGTGCTGGTCGTCGCGGCTGCCCTCGCCGCGCTCGTCGCCGTGCCTCCCGGCGCCGTCAAGGCCGAGCCGGGCCTGCTGCACGAGCAGGAGTCGCTCTACCAGTTCATCCAGGTCGTCGAGCGCGACGATGGCCGGCGCCTGCTCAGCCTCAACGAGGGCGTCGCCGTGCACTCCGTCTGGCGCGCGGACACGGTGCTGACCGGCGGTGTCTGGGACGCGTTCCTCGCGCTGCCGCCGCTGCTGGGGCGCCCGCTCGAGTCGGTCGCGATCCTGGGCAACGCGGCCGGGACGACCGCACGCGCGCTCGGCGTCTTCTATCCGGCTGCGTCGGTGGACGGGGTCGAGCTCGACCCGGCCGTGAGCGACGTCGGCCGGCGCTACTTCGGCCTCGACGACAACCCGCGCCTGACGGTGCACGACGCCGACGCGCGACCGTTCCTGCGGCGGACGGACGAGCGCTACGACCTGATCGTCGCCGATGCCTACCACCAGCCCTACGTGCCCTTCTACCTCGCGACCCGGGAGTTCTTCCGGCTCGCCCGCGAGCGGCTCGAGCCCGGCGGCATCCTCGCGCTCAACGTCGCCTCGGTGCCCGACGACACCAGCCTGCTCGACGGGATCACCGGCACGCTCATGCACGAGTTCGATCAGGTCGCCGTGTGGCCCGCGCTCCGCTTCAACAAGATCGTGCTCGCCTTCGACGAGCCCCAGTCCCGCGACGAGCTGACCGAGCGGCTGGAGGTCGGGCCGGAGCCGCTCGAGCCGCTGCGTGAGCTGCTGGCCCGCCAGCTCGTCCCGGTCACGGAGCGGGCCGAGCGGCCGTGGACGGACGACCGAGCCCCTGTCGAGTGGGTCACCGACCGGATGATCGTCGAGTACGCCGCGAGCGGCGGCGAGCTCGACGAGGACTTCCTCCCGACCCGCCCGTGATGAGGCTCCTGCGCGGAGACGGGCCGCCGATCCGGGTCGGCCACCGCGGTGCGGCGCTGCTCGCGCCGGAGAACACGCTGCGCTCGTTCGAGGCCGCGATCGCGACCGGAGCCGAGGCGATCGAGTTCGACGTGCTCGACCTGCTCGACGGGCCGCTCGTCCTGGCGCACTGCGACGACCTCGAGGAGGTGAGCCACGGCGCTTCGACGGGGACGGTCCGCGACCGCTCGCTCGCCGAGCTGCGCGAGGTCGCGCCCGAGCTGCCGACGCTGGACGAGGCCCTCGCGTTCCTGGCCGCACGGCCCGAGCTGCTCGTCCACGTCGACCTGAAGCTGACGACCCGGCTCGAAGAGGTCGCCGCGGCGCTGCACAGCCACGGCCTCGCCGACCGCACGGTCGTCAGCTCCTTCCACCTTCCGAGCCTCGCGGCGCTCGCCCGCCACGCACCCGACGTCCGCATCGGCTTCACCTACCCCGAGGATCGCCTCGGCGTGGCCAGACACCGTGTCCTGCACCCCGCGATCCGCGTGGGGACCCGGGTGATGCGCGCGACGCTGCCCCGTCGGATCCCTGTGCTCGCCGCGCGGGCCGGTGCGCACGCGCTGATGCTGCATCACGCCGTCGTCTCGGCGGAGACCGTCGAGCGCGCCCACGCGTCCGGGATCGCGGTCTGGGCGTGGACGGTGGACTATCCACACGAGCTCGAGCAGGTGCTCCGCGCGGGAGTGGACGCCGTGATCACGAACGATCCGCGAATCCTCACCTCGCCCTGACCGTGTCTTCACGGGGCCTGGCTACACTCTGCGCGTGAAACGTCGGGGCTCGAGATTCCTCTTTTTCGCCGCTTGTGCCGCGGCTGGACTGCTGACGGCGCTGCTGGCTGCGACCTCGCCGTCGGCGATCGGGCAGACGGGTACGACCACGACGGGCACGACCACGACCGGTACGACGACGACCGCTCCGCCCCCGGCTACGACGACGACCACGACGACCACGACGACCCCGCCGCCGCCGCAGCCGAAGACGATCGCGGCCGGCGTCACGATCGGTCGGCACGTGCTCGTGGGCGGTCTCTCGCCGGCCGAGGCGACGCTCGCCGTCCGGGAGTTCTTCGCGCAGCCGCTGCTCGTGCGCGCCGGCCGCAGCACGCTGCGGGTGACCCCGAAGCAGCTCGGCGCCGCAGCGCTACGTCGGCGATGCGGTCAAGCGCGCCCGGATCACGCGGCCCGGCGGGAACGTCCCGCTCAAGGTGCGCGCCCCGCGAGGCAAGGCAGAGCGCTACGTCGCCCGGCTCGCGAAGCGATTCGACCGGGCGGTCGTCGACGCCCGCCTCCGCCTGCGGAACTCGAAGCCGTTCGTGACGAAGGAGCGCGTCGGTCGGCGCACGAACCAGGTGCTCGCCTCCCGCGCGCTCGTCAACAGCCTGAAGACGCATACGCGTGAGCCGATCGTGCTCCGCTTCGAGACGCTGAAGCCGAGCGTGACGCGGAAGTCGATCGGCGACGTGATCGTGATCCGGCGCGGGGCCAACCGGCTCGACTTCTACAACGGCATGAAGCTGCGCCGGACGTTCGGCGTCGCGACCGGGCAGAGCCAGTATCCGACGCCGCTCGGCAACTTCGAGATCGTCGTCATGTGGCGGAACCCGTGGTGGTATCCGCCCGCCTCGGACTGGGCGAAGGACGCCGAGCCGATCCCGCCCGGGCCCGGCAACCCGCTCGGAACGCGTTGGATGGGCATCTCGTCGCCGGCCGTCGGCATCCACGGCACGCCCGACGCCGCCTCGATCGGCTACTCCGCCTCGCACGGCTGCATCCGCATGCTGATCCCGCAGGTGGAATGGCTGTTCGACCAGGTCGAGATCGGCACGCCCGTCTTCATCGTCCGGTGACCGGCCGCCTCAAGCTCGGCGCGCAGGTCGTCGCCGTCGGGTTCGTCGCAGCGCTGCTCGCGCTGCTCGTCTGGAAGATCGCCAAGGGCAGCGACAACGACGTGACGGGCGCGCTGAAGGAGGGCTCGACGCCGGCCGCGCCCGCGTTCACGCTCGAGCGGCTGAACGGCGAAGGAGAGCTCGCGCTCGAGTCGCTGCGCGGCAAGGCCGTCGTCGTCAACTGGTGGGCGACCTGGTGCGGGCCGTGCCGCGAGGAGATGCCGCTGCTTCAGGAGGCGTCGGAACGCTGGAAGCAGCGCGGCGTCGTCTTCGTGGGAATCGACGTGCAGGATCTCCGCAGCGACGCGCGCGACGTTCCTCGAGGAGACAGGCGTCACGTATGCCAACGTCTACGACGGCAAGGGCTCGACGGTCGGCCGCTACGGGCTGACCGGCTACCCGGAGACGTTCTTCATCAACGCCGAGGGCGACGTCGTCTTCCGCATCGCCGGGCCCGTGGACGACCACGAGGACCTCGAAGAGGGCATCGAGCGGGCGCTGCGGACCGGCATGAGGTTGCTGGCCGCGGTCTGCGTGGCCGCGCTCGTCGGCGCTCGGCTCCGCCGCCGCGAGCGAGGAGCGCCCGACGGCCGCCGAGCTCGAGTCCGAGCTTGTCTGTCCCGTCTGCGACTCCACCCTCGACACCTCGAACGCCGAGATCGCGCGGCGTGATGAAGCTGCGCATCCGCGAGCTCATCGCCGAGGGCGCGACGAAGAGCGAGATCAAGGCCGAGTTCGTCGACCAGTTCGGGGAGGAGGTCCTCGCCGATCCGCCGAGGCGTGGCTTCCATCTCGTCGCCTGGCTGCTCCCCTCGTCGGCGGCGGCCTCGCCCTGGTCGCGGTGGGCGCGGTCGTGTGGGGCTGGAGCCGCTCCCGGCTGCCCGACGACCCCGAGCCGCCCATCGACCCGGAGCTCGAGCGCCGGCTCGACGACGAGCTCGACCGCTTCGAATGAGCGGGACGGGACTCGTGGTCGCCTTCGCGGCGGGCTTCCTCTCGTTCCTGGCGCCGTGCGTGCTGCCGCTCGTCCCCGGCTACCTGTCTGCGGTCTCGTCGATCGAGGCCGACCGGCTCGGCGAGCCGGGCGCCGCGCGCCGGGTCGTCCTCTCCAGCCTGCCCTTCGTCGCGGGGCTCGTCGCGTTCTTCGTGCTGCTCGGGGCGGGCGCGGCCGCCGTGGGGCTCTCGTTCACCGAGAACCAGATCCTGCTGGAGCAGATCGCCGGCTTCATCCTGATCGTCTTCGGGCTCGGCTTCATGGGCCTGCTCCCCTGGCCGCAGCGGCTCGTGGGGGCGGGGCTCGTCCAGGGTGCGCGGCGGCGCGGCTCCGGCTTCCTGCTGGGCGGGGCGTTCGCGATCTGCGCGGCGCCGTGCATCGGGCCCGTGCTCGGGTCGATCCTCGTCCTGGCGGGCGACTCGGGCACCGTGCTCGAGGGCTCGGCGCTCCTCGCGGTGTACGCGCTCGGCCTCGCGGTTCCGTTCCTGATCGCGGCAGCGCTCTTCGTGCCGGCGATGGGCGTCTTCCGCTGGATCCGAGACCACTACGTCGTGATCCAGTTCGTCAGCGGCGCCATCCTCGTCGCGCTCGGACTCCTGCTCTTCTTCGAGCGCTTCTGGTGGCTCCGCGTCTACCTCAACCGCTTCTTCCGCGCGCTCGGCCTGGAGGCCTGAGCTCAGGCCCGCGGGCGCGGGCAGCTCGAGCGAGCCGGCCGCCACGACGCCCGCTGCGGCCGCAACCGAGCCGAGCACCGCGGCGACGTCGACGCCGCGATGGGTCGGGCCGTAGGGCGCCAGCCGGCGCGTGGCCTTCGCGAGCTGGCGCTCGCAGCCGACGCGGTTGCCCCGTCCGGCCTGGTACCACGCGACCGCGACGTGCACGAGCCCCTGCAGGAAGTCCCGCTCGGGTGCCGGAGCGGCGCGCCAGGCATCCTCGAGCTCCTCGTGGGCGGCGAAGTACTCGCCGGCGCGGATCAGCTCGAGACCGCGCTCGAGGCTCACGGCCCCGTGTTGGCCACAGCCGTGGCGGCTGGTAGATTCGCGGTGTGGCGACGGTCCTGCTGGCGGGGGTCGACCTCTTCTTCCGGGCCAAGCTCGAGGGGTTGCTCCCCGAGCATCACGTCGTCACGACCGACTCGATCGATCCGCCGGACCTGGTGATCGTCGACATCGCGCGCGTCGATCCCGACGAGGTCGTCGAGGCGTGGCCCGACGTGCCGATCCTCGGATACGCGAATCACACCGACAAGTCGGGCCTCCAGCGGGCTCATACGGCCGGCTTCGACCAGGTGATCGTCAAGTCGGCGCTCGTCGAGCGCTGCCCCGAGCTGGTCGCAGAGTTGACCGCGCCGCCCGCCTGAGACCCCTCGATACACTCGCCACCGTGACGTACATCATCGCGGAGCCGTGCATCGACATCAAAGATCGCTCGTGCGTCGACGTCTGCCCGGTCGACTGCATCCACGAGTTCGGGCGCATGCTCGTGATCGATCCGGAGGAGTGCATCGACTGCGGTGCCTGCGAGCCCGAGTGCCCCGTCGAGGCCATCTTTCCCGAGGACGCGCTGCCCGACAAGTGGGAGCCCTTCGTCAAGATCAACTACGCCTACAGCGAAGGCGCAACCGTGATCGACAAGCTCGTGGACGAGTACGCCACCGAGCACAACGTCCAGAACCTCCCCCTCGAATAATCCGTCGCCGGGCCGGGTAGGCCGCATACCGACCAAACGAGACGAGGAGGTAGTGATGCCCGAGGCCTGGAGCGAGAAGCGAGAGCGCCAGTACGAGCACATCAAGGACGGCCTCGAGGAGCGTGGGACGTCAGAGGACAAGGCCGAGGAGATCGCGGCCAGGACGGTGAACAAGGAGCGCGCCCGCACGGGTGAGGCGAAGACGTCGTCGCGCCTCTCGCGTGAGGACATCCCCTCGGGGCGGCGCGGCGGCCTGCGTTCGGGAACCCGCCGGGAGAGGGGTCGCACCCGCGACCAGCTCTACAACGAGGCGAAGAAGATGGGGGTCGAGGGACGCTCGAAGATGAACAAGGCCCAGCTGGAGCGGGCAGTGGACCGCAAGAAGTAGGGCGACAGCTATCGTCGGGCCATGACCCCCCGCACCCTCGACCATGTCGCCCTCTGGGTCGCCGGCCGCGACGCGATCGTCGAGCGCGCCACCGCCCAGCTCGGCATGCACGTGATCGAGCAAACCGACCGCTTCACGCTGATCGGCTCCGACGCCCGGCGGGGCAAGCTGACGCTGTTCGACGCAGAAGGGCCACGGGAGCAGGGCGCGCTCGCCCGGATCGGCCTCCGCGTCAACTCGCTCGCGGGACGCGACGCGTCCTACGACCTCGGCGAAGGGCTCGAAGTCGTGCTCGTGGAGGCGCCGACCGAGGTCGAGTTCGACCTCGACCACGTCGCGCTCCGCAGTCTCGACCCGCTCGCGGCGGCCGAGGCGTGGGAGGCCTTCGGGCTCGTGCGTGCGACCGAGACGCGTCTGGAGGTGGGCGGCGCCTACCTCGACCTCGAGCGCGGCGACCCGGGCGATCCCGAGCGGCCGCTCCTGAACCACGTGGGCGTGCTCGTCGACTCGGTGGACGAGCAGATCGCGGACGCCGAGGAGCGCGGGCTCGAGGTCGCCGACGTCGTCGACGCGCCGAACACGCTCGCGCTCTTCGTCTGGGGCCCGGATCGCGTGAAGCTCGAGTACGTCGAGCACAAGCCCTCCTTCTCGCTCTCCTGACCGAGCTCGTCGTCGCCGGAGCCGGGCATGGCGGGGCTCGCCGCCGCCGCCCGTGCCCGGGAGCTCGGCGCGGAACCGGTCGTCCTCGAGAAGGGCGGTCGAGCCGGCGGCTCGATGCTGCTCTCGAGCGGCGTCGTGTGGCGCCACCGGACGCTCGACGGAGTTCCGGGCCGAGTGCCCCGACGGTGAGCCTGCGCTCCAGCGGCGGATCGTCGACGAGCTGGATGACGCCCTCGACTGGCTGGAGCAGCTGGGCGCGCCCGTGCTGGCGCGCTCGACCGGCAACGAGCGCACCGTCGGCCGGCGCTTCGACCCGCGGGGGCTCACCGAGGCGCTCGTGCGCGCCGCCGGCGAGCCGCGGCTCGAGACGCCGTTCGTCGACGCGCAGGTGCTCGCCACCGGCGGCTTCGGCGCGCGGCTGGCGCGCGAGCGCGGCCTGTTGCTGCGGGCCAACCGCTGGAGTGAGGGCGACGGCCTCGCGTACGCGCTCGCACGGGGCGCCGATCTGTCGGCGGGGATGGACGAGTTCTACGGGCGGGCGCTTCCGGCCGAGGTGGGCGAGGAGCACTTCGTGGCGCGCCGCGCAGCTCTACGGAGCCCACGCGCTCGTCGTCGACGACCGGGGGCGCGAGTTCTTCCCGCGCGAGCCGTCCTGGTCGGAGACCGATCTCGTCCAGGCGATCGCGCGGCTCCCGGGCGGCGCGGCGTGGTACGTCGTGGACGCTCGCGCCCTGCGCCTGCCGGTGCGAGAGCGCACGGTCGCGGAGCTCGTCGAGCAGGCGCGCGGAGCCGGAGGTGACGTGCGCCCGGCCGAGGAGCTGCCCTTCGAGCTGCCGGAGTCGCCGAAGCTCGCGGAGCCTCCGTTCCTCGCCGTACGCGTCCGCGCCGGCGTGACCCACACGATCGGCGGGCTGCGGATCGACGAGCACGCGCGCGTGCTCCGGGCCGACGGGTCGGCGATCGTGAGTCTCTACGCAGCAGGTGCCGACGTGGGCGGCATCTTCACGGGTGGGTACGGCAGCGGGCTCGCCGCGGCGCTCGTCTACGGCCGGATCGCGGCCGAGAGCGCGCTCAGGCCAGCTGCGTGAACGCGCAGGGGCGGCGGTCGCCGGGCAGCGGCGACGGGCCGATCTTGCTGACCTGAAGGGTGCGGTCGCCGTCCTGGACGGTGGATCCGACCGCCGGCGGGTCGCCCTCGCGCTCCTGGAGCGTCCACCCGTTCGGGGACCAGATGAAGAGCACGTGTGTGCTCCTGTTGCCGTTCCACTCCGACATCGGCCCGGATTCTACGCGGAGCCGTCGCCCGCCGCGTAGGCAGGCAGGACGACCCGGACAACCGTGCCGCCGTCCGCGCTCTGCTCGACGACGAAGCGCCCGTTCAGCGTCATGGCGCGCTCCGCGATCGCATCGATCGTCGTCTTCCGCCGCTCGCCCTTGCCGTCGTCGGCGACGACCGTCTCGAGCGCGCCGTCGGCCCCCTCGGCCACGACGACGGTGATCCGCGTCGGCGGGCCGCGCCGGACCGCCTGGCTGAGCAGCTCGCGGATGATCTGGTAGAGCCCGACCTGCTCCTTCTCGCCGAGCCGCTCGGCCCGCTCCACGTCGACGTCGATCTGTACCCGGTGCTCCATCCCGAGCTGGTTTGCGAGCTCCTGCACCGCAGGCACGAAGCCCTGGTCGCGCAGGACGACCGGCTCGATGTTGAACGAGAGGTCGCGCAGCGAGCGGATCGTGTCGCGCTGCTTCTCGAGCGAGCTCCCGATGATCCCGCGGGCGTCGTCGCCGCGCCCGTCGTCGATCGCGTGCACGGCCGCATCGAGCATCAGCGCGATCCCGGCGAGGTTCTGCACCGGGCCGTCGTGGAGGAAGAGCGCGAGCCGGCGCCGCTCGTCCTGTTCGGCGGTGATGATCCGGTCGGAGAGGCGGCTGCGCTCGTCCTCGCGAAGCGCGGCCTCCGCCAGCAGCCGGGCGTTCTCGACCTCGACCAGCTCGTGGCGGCGACGCTCGGTGACGATCAGGTTCAGGGCGTACGCACCGGCCAGGACGACGACCACGAGCAGGATGACGGTGAACACCGGGCGCTCTAGTCGATGATCGCGTCGCGGAGCGCGATCGCGACCGCATGCGTGCGCGTGTCCGCCTCGAGCTTCGCGAGGATGTGCCTCACGTGGCTCTTCACCGTCTCCTGGCTGATGAAGAGACGCTGTGCGACGTCCGCGTTCGACATCCCGTCCGCGAGCAGCTGCAGGATCTCGCGCTCGCGTGCGGTCAGCATCTCGTTCTGGTCCTTGCCGGTCAGGAACGAGGGCATCAGGGCGGGGTCGACGAAGCTCTCGCCGCCGGCCACCTTCTCGATCGCGCGCAGCAGCGTCGCGTGCGGCGCCTCCTTCAGGATGTAGCCCTTCGCGCCCGACTCGAGCCCGCGGCCGAGGAGCGACCGCTCGCTGTACGCCGTGAAGATGAGGACGGCGGTATCCGGCACGACCTCCAGGATCTTCTTCGTTGCCTCGAGGCCGTCCATGCCGGGCATCCGGACGTCCATGATCACGACGTCGGGGCGCCGCCGCTCGACGAGCGCGACCGCACCGGCACCGTCGGACGCCTCGCCGATCACGCGGATGTGCGGCGCTCGTGAGAGCGAGAGGCGTAGGCCTTCGCGCACGACTTCGTGATCGTCGACGATCAGGCACGTGATCTCCTGCGGCATCGCGGGAAGTCTATTCGGCGCCCAGGCGGTTCCCCCTACACCGCAAGCGTGAGCTGAGCCTGCTCGGCCGGAGGCTGCTGCCGCTCGAGGCGTGGCCGTCGGTCGCGGATGCCGTGCTCCCGGGCGAGTGCACGGACCTGGGCCCGCACCGGTTCGGACTCGGAGCTCGGAAGGTACGCGCGCCCGTCGTACAGGCTCTCGTAGCGAGGCAGCTGCTCGGGCCAGTCGCGTGCGAGCGCCTCGAGGAAGTGCTCGCGGGTGCCCGGCTTGAGGTAGAGCAGGTTCGCCCAGATCCCGGTCGCGCCCGCGTCGCGGGCGGCACGGACGACGTCGGCGAGGAGCTCGGGCCGGTCGGAGAGCCCGGGCAGGATCGGCGCCATGCCCACGCTTGCCTTCACCCCGGCGTCGACCAGCTGACGCAGTGCGCGCAGGCGTTGGCGCGGTGGGGCGGTGCCCGGCTCCGTCCTGCGCCAGATCTCGGCGTCGAGGGTGGGGACCGAGAACGTGACCGAGACGTCCGCTCGCGCCGACGCCTCCCGAAGCAGGTCGACGTCTCGGACGACCAGCGGGCCGCGCGTGATCAGCCCGAATGGGTTCCAGGCCTCGACCAGCACCTCGAGGCAGGCGCGTGTGAGGCGATACCGGCCCTCCGCAGGCTGGTAGGGATCGGTCGCGGCGCCGATCGCGATCCCGTCGCGGCGCCACGACGGGCGCGCGAGCTCCCGAGCCAGCACGTCGGCGACGTTCGTCTTCACGCGGATCGAGCTGCCGTAGCGGTCGTCCGACGGCCGCTGCGCGCGGAGCTCGAAGGCGCGGACGTAGCAGAACGTGCAGCGGTGGACGCAGCCCATGTACGGGTTCAGCGACCACTCGAACGGCATCCCCTTGACGCGGTTCAGGGCGCTCCGGCACGGCTCCTCGCGGTACTCGACCCGCATCGGCAGGAGTATAGAACACACGTTCGCCTCGCGTGTGAGCCTGCTGCCCTACGATTCGGCCATGCGAGTCGCCCTGCTCGCGCTCTGCGCCGCCTCGCTCGCCCTGGCGACGGCCGCCGAGCCCGCGGATGCCCCGCGGTCGCTGTGGCCCGCGGCGGGGGAGCTCGCCGTGCAGCAGGTGCAGGTGCGCCTGCGGCCCGACCGTCGCGCGCCCGTCGTGCGCGTGCTCGGGCAGTTCCGCCGCGACTACCGTCCGCGCGTCGTGCTGGCGCTCGCCGCGCGCACGGCGTCGCGACGGCTCCCGCTGGTACCGGCTCAGCCTCCCGGGCCGCCCGAACGGCGGGCGCGGCTGGGTCCCGGCCGGGGCGGTTCGCGTCCGGCCCGTCGCGAACAGGATCGTCGTCCAGCGCGGAGCGCGCAGGCTCGAGGTGCGGCGGCTCACCGACGGCAGGATCCTGTTCCGGGCTCCCGTCGCCGTCGGCGCGCCGGCAGCTCCCACGCCGCTCGGGCGCAACTTCTTCGTGCAGTGGCGCTACGCGCCGACCGATCCGTTCTACGGTCCGTTCGCCCTGGAGACGAGTGCCTACTCCCGCCTCAGCGACTGGCCCGGAGGCGGGGTGGTCGGCATCCACGGGACGAGCCTGCCGGAGCTGATCGGCCTCGCCGTCTCGCACGGCTGCATCCGGATGCGGAACGAGGACGTCGTCCGGATGCGGGGTCTCGCGCCAGTTGGGACCCCGCTCGACGTCCTGCCCTGATTCATCCCGTCACAGGGGGCTCGAACCCGCGGCCCAGGACGCCGAGCCGGGCAGTGCAGAGCCGTGCACCGGCTGCGGTGAGCGTCCGTGCGCCGACCGTGAACCGCACGATGCCCGCTCGCCTGGGCGAGACCCGCAGGGTCGCGACGCCGCGCGCGTTCGTCCTCGCGACAGTCAGCTGGCCGGCTCCCTGAGCGCGTACGGTGGTCCCTGCGAGGGGTCGCCCGAAGACGTTCCGGACGAGCGCACGGACCTGGGCCGACGCGGCCGCTCTCGCAAGCCGACGGTCGACCGAGAGCCGTCCGCAGCGCTGCTGGAGCGGCGGCGTGAACGCCGACAGGATGCGGACGAGCGCCGACGCGACGTTGTTCTCGGGAATCGAGTCCGGCTGGTCGCCGCGCACGGCGACGGTGTTCAGCCGGGCGCCCACGGTCAGCATGCGTGTGCGCGCGACGATGCGCACCGACCCGCCCGGTGGGATGGTGCCCAGAGAGCAGCTGGTTCTCTCGCACGTGCCCTGCGAGACCTGCAGCGAGACGAACGTGGCGACGGCGGCCGCCTCGTCCCTGATCGTGACACCGGTGGCCGTGAGCGGGCCGTTGTTGGTGACGACCACCGTCCAGGTGACGATCTCGCCGAGACTGCCGGTGCGGCGGCTGACGAACTTCTGCACCGCGAGGTCCGACGTGCCGGGTGGCGGCGATGGAGGCGGCGTTGGTCCAGACGGAGGCGGCAGCGGCGGCACGGGCGGCCCCGTGCGGCGGGTGTTCACGATCGTGCAGACGACTTCTTGCCCGGCCGCCACGTCGACGATCAGCTCCGGGCCGTGGAAGGCCGATACGGCCGCGCTCCGCCCGCGATTCTCTCGACAGGCGATCGTGGTGTCGTAGTCCGCCAGCGACGTCCCTTGCACACCTTCTTCGCCCACCCGGTGTCGCCCGGCGGGCACTGCCACGTCGCCGGTGGTCCCGAGGTGCCCGACGCCGCGCCCGGTTCCGGCAGGCACGCCGTCGATCTCGAGGTTGAACCTGCCCGGATCGTCGGCCGGGCGCAGGACCTTGTCGATCCGCAGCCACCCCATCGCCGGCGCGCAGCGTGGCGAGTCTGCGCTCGCCGTCGCGGTCCGGCCGGTGAGCGTCCATTCGAGCGTGCCGCGGAAGTCGACCTGGAAGACGTCGGGGGCGCGGCCCGGCTGGAAGCGCACCGGCTGGCCGCGGTTCTCCGGCGCGGGGGTGAACGCGTTGCGGGGGCCGATCGGCACGCCGACCGCGCTGCTGCCCCGGTTCAGGTAGCCGAAATGCGCGCGGTAGAGGCCCCCGGAGAGCTGACCGACACACTCGAGGATGGGAGTGACGACCGCCTCGTCGTCGCTCGTCACGACGACCTGCGCCGATGCAGCATTGTCGGCGGGGTTCACGTCGGTCTGGTCGGCGTCGACGGTCACGGTGTTGGTCTTCGTGCCGACCGCCGTGGCGGTGGTGACGAACCTGGCCGTCACCGACGCGCCTCGCGCAAGCGAGGGGACCGTGCAGACTGCGCCGACGCACGTCACGTTCGAAGGCTTGACGAGCGACCCATCGACGAACGAGACATCGTCGGGCAGCTTGTCCTCGATGATGACGTTGGTGGCGGTGTCCGGCCCCTTGTTCGTCACCGTCACCGTCCATGTCACGCGCCCGCCGACGAACACGCTTCGAGGGCTGGCCCTCTTCACGATCGTCAGATCAACACTGCCCGGGCCGGATGATACCGCCCCGGACGTTCGAGATCACGCAGACGATCGCCTGGCCGGTTCGGACGGTCACCGGCAGGCTTGCAGCAGTGCCCTGAGCGATGACATTGCCGCTCCCGCTGTTGTCGCGGCAGGCGATCGTCGTGGCGTAGTCGGCGAGGCTCGTTCCCGTCGAGGCGAGCTCGGCGACCGTGTACGGCGTGCCGGCGGGTGTGGCGCGAATGTTCCGGGCGTTCGTCGAGCCTCCGTTCCCGACATGGGTGGCGAGCACCTGGCCGTTCAGCAGGAGGTCGAATCGACCCGGGTCGCTCTCCGGCGTCAACGTCTTGTCGATCCGGATCGACGCCTCGCACCGCGGGGACGCTGACGATGCGGTCACGGATCTGCCTGCCAGAAGCCAGTCGAGTGAGCCTGAGAACGGCACGGGCGTGATGCCGTGCGTGCCGGGCTCGAACGTGATCGGTTGACCGCGGTTCGCAGGGCCTGGAGCGAACAGGTTGCCGCGGCCGATCTCGATGGTCACTGCCGAGGTCTCCGAGTTGCGGTAGCCGAAATGCGCGAAGAGGCCGTTCGGGCGATCCTCGACGCACTCGAGCGTCGGCGTCACGTCGCGCACAGCCGACGGGTCGCAGTCGAACGCCCAGATCTGTCGGCCTTTGGCATCCCAGTTCTTGCCCGGGTAGCTGCCCGACTCGCCCGGCCGCGGGTCGTACTCGAAGGGCGGAATGATGTCACGGTCGTGAGAGTCGTGCCCGGCCTGACCGGCGCCTCCGGTCAGAATGCCGTCGACGTCCGGAAACATCCTGACGTACGGGTGGCCCTCGGACTGGGTCGCGTGGCAGATCGGCACCTCCTGCCCGCGCCTGAGCTCCGGGCCTTGCGTAGCTGCCCGTTTCGACGCGAAAGCGAGACCCGCCACTGCGGCGGCAAACACGGCGACAAGCGTGAAGACGGCGGCTCGCTTCACATTCCCCCCAAATCTGACCGAACTACGAGCGTACTCGGGGCGAGACAGGCTGTCCAGGTGACCCCAAGTAGCATCGGCGTGTGGACGAGCTCCCTTTCGGCATCCGCCGGATCACGACGCCGCTGCCGACCCGCCCCGGCCACGTCCACTCCTACCTGCTCCCCGGCGAGGACGGCTGGACGCTCGTCGACACCGGGATCGGGCTGCCCGACGCGCAGGAGGTCTGGCGCGAGTCGCTCGACGGCGCCGAGGTGGCGCGGATCTTCGTCACCCACTTCCACCCCGATCACGTTGGCGCGGCAGCCGACGTGGCCCAGCTGACGCGGGCGCGCGTGCACCAGGGCGCGCTCGACTACGCGCAGTGCGAGCTCGTCTGGGGCAACCCCGAGTGGCCGCACCGCATCGCCGACTGGTTCCGCACGCACGGCGTACCCGCCGAGATCACCGAGGAGCTGATCCGGTCCGGCGACGTCTACCGGCCGTTCATCCGCTACCAGCCGGACCCCGAGCTCGTCGAGGCGGGCGACCGGCTCGACGGCTGGGCGCTCGTCGCTGCGCCTGGTCACGCCGACGGGCAGCTCTGCCTGCTCAAGGAGGACGTGCTCGTCTCGGCCGACCACCTGCTCGGCCGGATCACGCCGACGGTCGGCCTCTGGCCCGAGAGCCGACCCGATCCACTCGGCGACTACCTGGGTGCGCTCGCGCGCACGATCGAGCTGGCCCCCGCGCTCGCGCTGCCCGGCCACGGGGAGCCGATCGAGGATCCCGTGGGCCGCGCGCACGAGCTGATCGAGCACCACCGGGAGCGGCTCGGGGCCACCGAGGGCGTCCTCACGGACGTCCCGCGGAGCGGCTACGAGGTCTCGTTCGACCTCTTCGGCCGCGAGTTGAAGCCAGCCGCGCGCCGTTTTGCAGTGGCCGAGACGCTCTCGCACCTCGAGCGGCTCGTGCTCGAGGATCGGGCGCAGCGGCACGATGACCTCGCGTACGTGGCCTATACTGCGCGCCAGCTTGGAAGACGAGCTTCCGCCTAGTACCAGCGCCCCGGCTCGCACCGGGGCCTCCTCGTTCCGCCGCCATCCCCACCAGGGGGGTGCAACTGCATGAGCGACGCCATGCGCTTGGTCGCCATCTTCCTCCTGGTGCTGGGCAACGCGGTCTTCGTGGCGGCCGAGTACGCACTCGTCACCGCGCGGCGGACGCGGCTCGAGCCGGAGGCCGAGCGGGGCAGCGCGTCGGCTCGGCGCGCGCTCGCGCTGATGGACCACCCGGTTCGCTTCATCAGCACCGTCCAGATCGGGATCACGGTGTTCGGGATCGCCCTCGGCGCGATCGGACAGCCGCTGCTCTCGGACTACTTCGACCCGGTCATGTCGACCGGGCTCGCATACGCGCTCGCGTTCCTCATCCTCACCTACCTGAGCGTCGCGCTCGGCGAGCTCGTGCCGAAGTCGATCGCGCTCCAGAAGGCCGAGCCGCTCGCGAAGGCGCTGGCGCTGCCGCTCGGGCTCCTCCAGAGAATCACGGCGCCCTTCGTCTACGTCCTGCAGCTGTCGGCCAACGGGGTCACGCGGCTCTTCGGGGTCCAGCCCGCTCCGGCGGGGGAGCTCGCCCACACCGAAGAGGACATCCGGCACATCGTCGCCGGCGCCGAGGACGCCGGCGTGATCGCGACCACCGAGGAGGAGATGCTCTACAAGGTCTTCGACTTCGCGGACAAGGAGGTCCACGAGGTGATGGTGCCGCGGCCGCAGGTGGTAGCGCTCTCGGCCGAGCTGCCCCCGGAGGAGGCGCTGTCCGCGCTGCTCAGCTCGCCGCATACGCGCTACCCCGTCTACCGCGGCTCCGTCGACGAGATCATCGGGATCCTGCACGTACGCGACCTCTTCGGCGCGATGCACGACCGAGGGATCGCGCAGGTCGAGCTCGAGTCGCTGCTGCGCCCCGCCTACATCGTCCCCGAGACGAAGGACCTCGCGGCGCTCCTGAGCGAGTTTCGCTCCCGGAACCAGCACATGGCGATCGTGATCGACGAGTACGGGGCGATGCAGGGAATCGTCACCCTCGAGGATCTGCTCGAGGAGATCGTCGGCGAGATCGAGGACGAGTTCGACCTGCCGGACGAGTCGGTCGAGCGGCTCGACGAGACGCACGTGCGCATCGACGGCACCTTCCCGATCGACGACTTCAACGAGCAGTTCGGCACCTCGATCGGCGTCGAGGACTACCACACGATGGCCGGCTACGCGTTCGGCCTGCTCGGCCGTGCTCCCGAAGTGGGCGATGAGGTGCCGACCGACGGCGTGCTGATGCGCGTCGTCGAGGTCGAGGGCTCGCGCATCCAGCGGCTCGAGATCGAGTTCCTCGAGCCGCCCGGCGAGAACGGCCAGGACGATTCCGACGACGCGTAGACTCCGCGCGTGATTCCGGAGGCACCGCTCGAAGAGACCGATTCGGGCCTCGTCCCGCAGGGCGAGGGCTGGTTCGTCGTCAACGCCCGCGAGGCGCGCTGGGTCGAGGGCACGTTCGGCGCGTACACGCGCTTCGAGGGAGACGTGCGCTTCCCGCAGGTCGGGATCAACCTGAGCGTCCTCGCTCCCGGGCAGGCGAGCTGCATGTACCACCGCGAGGACGAGCAGGAGGACTTCCTCGTCCTCGCCGGCGAGTGCCTGCTGCTCGTCGAGGGCGAGGAGCGGCGCCTACGCGCCTGGGACTTCGTCCACTGCCCCGCCTGGACCGAGCACGTCTTCGTCGGCGCAGGCGAGGGTGACTGCCTGCTGCTTGCAGTCGGCACGCGCACGAAGGGTGCGGGCGTCGTCTATCCGGCCTCCGAGCTCGCGCAGCGCCACGGCGCGGGTGTCGCCCAGGACACGCCCGAGCCCGACGAGGCCTACGCGGGCATTCCCGACGACACGCCCACCCGCGCCCGCGACGGATGGCTGCCGGAGCGGTAGAGCCGCTGCTCTACCGGCCGGAGGCGTTCGAGCCTCTCGCGGCCGCTCCCTGGAGCGAGGGTCGCGTGCGGGACGCGATCGCGGAGATCGTCGTCGACGCCGACGACACGTTCGACGCGGACGGTCTCTGGCCGGCGGACGAGTGGGACGGCTGGAACACGCCGCTGCCGCTGAAGAACCTCTACGTCGGCGCAGCCGGGGTGATCTGGGCCCTGTGGGCGCTGCGCGAGCGTGGCTTCGCGGGCTCACGGCTCGAGCTCGAACACGCCGCACTGCGCACGCTCGAGTTGCGCCGCGAGCGGCCCGACGTGATGACCGGGATCGAGCTCCCGCAGCCGGCCGACGCGAGCCTGCTCGACGGCGAGAGTGGGATCCTCGCGGTGCTGACCTTGTGTTTCAGGAACACAAGCTCGTTCGCGGACGAGCTGCACGCGCTCGTGCGGGCAAACCGCGACAACCTGGCAGCCGGGCTGATGTGGGGCGCGCCGGGGACGATGCTCGCTGCGCGCGCGCTCTTCGAGGCGACGGGAGAGGAGCGGTGGTCCGACGCTTGGCGGGAGAGTGCGGAGGCCCTGCTCGGACGCCGCGACGCTGACGGGCTCTGGGTGCAGCACCTCTACGGAGAGCGCTCGCGTCAGCTCGGGCCCGTCCACGGCGCCGTCGGCAACGTCCGTGTCCTGCTCGATGGAGGCACCCTGCTCGCGGATGACACCCGCGAGAGCCTCACGCGCGAGACGGCGGCGCTGTTCGAGCGGACCGCCGTGCGCGAGGGCCGCCTCGCCAACTGGCCCATCGTGGCAGGCGAGCCACTGCTCGGGAGCGACGGCGAGATCCGCCTGCAGTGGGACGCGGGCGCCGCAGGGATCGTCGCGACGGCGACCGACTACCTCGACGAGGAGCTGCTCCTTGCCGGCGCCGAGCTCGTCTGGCGGGCGGGCGCGCACGGCGCCGAGAAGGGCAGCGGGATCTGTCACGGCACTGCGGGGAACGGCTACGCGCTCCTGGCGGCCTTCGGGCGCACGCAGGACGAGGTCTGGCTCGAGCGGGCGCGGCGGTTCGCCGTCCACGCGCTCGAGCAGGCCTTGCACGCGCGCGACGTGCGCGGCCGCGGCCGCTACTCGCTCTGGACCGGCGACGTCGGCGTCGCGCTCTACGCGGCGGACTGCCTCGAGGGCCGCGCGCGCTACCCGATCCTCGGCGGCTGGAGCTAGCTCCAGAACGCGTCGAACGCAGCGGGGTCGCTCGGCAGCGCCACCACCTCGACGACGACACCGTCGCGAATCGTGAAGAGAAGCAGCTGGTCGATGTCGATCGTGCGGCCGTTCCGCTCGCCGCGTGCCCGGTAGAGCCCCGCGCCGCGCTCCTCGCTCGCGAGCGCGTCCAGGAAGGTGGAGCGGTAGCTTCCGCCCGTCAGTTTCGGCAGGCTGGCGAGGAAGCGGAAGATCTCCGAGCGGCCGCGATACGTCCCGGACATGACGCCGCTGCCGGGCACGTGCCAGACCGCGTCCTCGGCGAAGCAGTCGCGCAGGGCGAAGCCCTCTCTGTTCGCGAACGCCTCCATGATCCGCCGGACGAGGGCGGCGTTGCTCTCGACGGTCAGCGTCCCTGCTCCCAGCGGTCGATCAGCCCGGCCACGTGGTGCCGTTGCGCGTCGGTGAACTCCATCTGCCCGAGCAGGCGGCGCGCCTCGGCCGGATCGTCGTTGGCGACGGCCGCCTCCAGCCGCTCGCGCCAGGGCGTCGGCTCGCGCAGCTGCCGGCGCAACCAACGCAGGAGGCTGACGGAGGCCTGGTCACCCACGCGCGCAGGCTATCGCCGCACGCTGCGCTCGCGATAGTCTTTGCGCCGTGAAGGAGATCCTCCCCGAGATCGAGGCCTGGCGGCAGGAGGGCGAGCAGGTCGTCGTCGCGACGGTGGTCGCGACGCGCCGCTCCGCGCCCCGGCCGGTCGGCTCGAGCCTGGGGATCTCCGAGAGCGGCAAGCTCTGCGGCTCCGTCTCCGGCGGCTGCGTCGAGAACGACGTCTACGAGGAGTCGCGCGAGGTGCTCGCGACCGGCGAGCCGAAGTTGCTCTCGTACGGGATCACCGACGACGAGGCGTGGAGCGTCGGCCTGCCCTGCGGCGGCGAGATCGACGTCTTCGTCGAACGGTTGAAGTGAGCCTCGTCGAGCGGCTGGTCGGGCTCGCCGAGTCGGGCGAGCGTGCAGTGCTCTTCACGGTGCTGGAAGGCGACGGTGCCGGCGGGAAGCTGCTCGTCCTCGAAGGCGGCGAGAGCGACGGAGACGGCCCCGCCGAGCTCGCGCGGCAGGCCGACGGGCTGATCCGAGGCGGCCGCAACAAGCTGCTCGAGCTGGACGGCCGCCGTGTCTTCTGCGAGGTGTACGGGCCGCCGCCGCGGCTGCTCGTCTACGGCGCCGTCGACACCGCCGAGTCGCTCTGCCGCGCGGCGAAGCTCTTGGGCTGGTCGACGATCGTCGCCGACGCGCGGGCCAAGTTCGCCACCGCTGAGCGGATCCCGAGCGCCGACGAGCTCGTGGTCGAATGGCCCGAGGAGGCGTTCGCGCGAGTCGAGCCAGACCACTCCACGGCGGTGGTCGTGCTCACCCACGACGACAAGTTCGACGTACCCGCGCTGAAGGCGGCGCTCGCGACCGACGCCTTCTACATCGGCGCCCTCGGCTCGCGGCGCAACCAGGAACGGCGGTGGGAGCGGCTGCGGGAAGCCGGCGTCGACGAGGACGAGCTGCCGCGGATCTCGGGGCCTTGCGGCCTGGACATCGGCGCCGACTCGAACGAGGAGACCGCGCTCTCCATCCTCGCCGAGGCGCTCGCGATCCGCGCCGACCGCAGCGGCGGCCCGCTGCGCGAGTCGAAGCAGCGCATTCACGTCGAGGTCGAGTAAGCGTTGCGCACCTCGGTCGTGACCGGGGCTGCACGCGGGCTCGGGACTGCGATCGCCCGGCGGCTGCACGCCGACGGCGACCGGGTGCTGCTCGCGGACGTGAACCTCGCCGGAGCCGAGGAGGTCGCGGCGGAGCTGGGCGAGAACGCGGTCGCCCAGGAGCACGACGTACGCAGCCTCGAGTCCTGGGAGCGCCTGCTCGCGTCGGCGGGCCAGGTCGACGTGCTGGTCAACAACGCGGCCCGCACCGAGTTCCGCTCCTTCTGGGAGATCGACGTCGAGGAGTGGGACGACGTGCTCGCAACGAACCTGCGCGGCACGTACCTCGGCTGCCGGGTCGTCGGCGCGCAGATGCGCGACCGCGGGACGGGTCGCATCATCAACCTCGCCTCCGTCGCGGGGCAGCGGAGCACCTCGGCCACCGGCGTCCACTACGCCACGTCCAAGGCGGCGATCGTCGCCCTCACGCGGCATGCGGCGCACGAGCTGGCGGGCTCCGGGGTGACGGTGAACGCCGTCGCGCCGGCGGCGATCGACGGCCCGTCGGTCGCCAGCGTGGAGCCGGAGCGGATCCAGGCGATGCTGACGACGATCCCGGTCGGGCGGCTGGGCAGGCCCGAGGAAGTCGCCGCCGCCGTCGCCTATCTCGCCTCCGACGCGGCCGGGTTCGTCACCGGCGCGACGCTGGACGTCAACGGCGGGATGTTGATGCGGTGAAGACCCGCGCGGCACTGATGCGCGAGCCGGGGCGGCTGGAGGTCGCCGAGCTCGACCTGGAGGAGCCACGCCCCGACGAGGTGCTTGTCCGGATGGTCGCGGTTGGTGTCTGCGGCACCGATCTCCACTCCTACAAGGGCGAGTGGAACCGGCCTACGCCGATCGTGCTCGGCCACGAGGGCACGGGGGTCGTCGAGGTCGTCGGCGGCGAGGTAGAGGGCATCTCCGAGGGCGACCGCGTCGTGCTCTCGTGGGCGCCGGCGTGCGGGGAGTGCGGAGCGTGCAGGCGTGGTCGGCCCGCTGCCTGCGGTCCGCTCTCGACCGCGATCGGGCGGGGCACCCTGCTCGGCGGCCACACCGGCCTCTCGCTCGGCGGCGAGACGGTCTACCGCGGCACGGCGACGGGCGCACTCGCCGAGCACGTCGTCGTCGCCGGGGGAGCGGCGCTGCCGCTTGCCGTAGACGTGCCGCTGGAGCACGCGGCTCTGCTCGGCTGCGCCGCGCTCACCGGCGTCGGCGCGGTGCTGAACGCGGCCCGGCCCGAGCCGGGCTTCTCGGCGCTCGTGATCGGTGCAGGCGGCGTGGGGCAGTTCGTCGTCCAGGGCGCGCGGATCGCCGGGGCCGCCGCCGTGCTGGTGGTCGATCCCGTCGAGTCGCGCCGGGAGCAGGCGCTCCGTCTCGGCGCCACCCACGCGTTCGGGCCAGACGACGTCCGCGAGGCGCTGCGCGCGTTCGATCCCGAAGGAGTCGACTACGCCTTCGACGCCGTCGGGGCTCCCGAGACCACCGCGCTCGCGCTCCGCTGGACGCGCGGCGGCGGCAGCACGGTCGTCGTCGGCCTCCCGGCGGCCGGCGCGCGCCTCGACCTCGATCCGCTCGACTTCACGAACCGCGAGAAGACGCTCACCGGGACGATCTACGGGTCCGAGGACCCGGCGGTGGCGCTGCCGCGGCTGCTCGACCTCGTGCGCTCGGGCGAGCTCGAGCTGGCGAGCCTCGTCGGCCCGAGCTTCCCGCTCGATCGCGCCGACGACGCCTTCCAGGCCTCGCTCGCCGGGTCGCCGGGCCGCGTGCTCGTCACGCTCTAGCCGCCGTCGTCGGGCTTCGGCTGCTCCGGCGCCGGGAAGGCGGCCCAGCCGAGCCCGGCCAGCGACTGGAGGCTGTTCGACCTGACGCCGCTGTCGGAGACCGTCAACACCGCGTTGCGGACGACGAGGGAGCGACGGATTCCAGGCGCGTAGGCGACCCGGGCCGACGGGTGCTCGACGCGGCCGAGCTGCGAGATGCCGTTCGTGCGGCCCACCCGCAGCGCGACCGCACGCTGCTCGAAGGGGACGACGACGAGCCCGGTCCGTGGCCAGAAGAGGAAGGCGTGGTGGTCGGACTCCGCCTCCGACCAGCCGGGCCCGAGGGTGAGCCGGTGCAGCCGCGACGGGCGGCGCAGGTCGGAGACGTCGAAGATCGAGACCTGTGTCCCGGTGGCGCGGCCCTCGTCGGTCGCGTCCTGGCCGATCCCGAGCAGCAGGTCGTCGCCGATCGGATGCAGGTACGCCGAGTAGCCGGGAATCTTCAGCTCCCCGAGGACGCGCGGCTGCTCCGCGACCGCGAGGTCGAGCGTGTAGAGCGGATCGATCTGCCTGAACGTGACGACGTAGCCCACGTCACCGACGAAGCGCACGGCGTAGACCCGCTCGCCCTTGCCGAGCCCGCCGATCCGACCGGCTTGAGTGAGGGCGCCGTCCCGCAGGCGCAGCGTCGTCAGGAAGGACTCGCTCTCGCCGCGCCCGCCGCCCCACCAGGCGGGGCTCTCCGTGCTCACGACTCGCAACACGCCACGGTGCTCCGAGAGCGACCACTGGCTGAGCAGGAAGCCGGACACACGGCCGCTGCCGCGATACAGCGTCCGTGCCGGGCTGGAGATGTCGAACGCGTGGATGGCCGTCGTGACGCCCTCCTCCGCCGTCGTCGGCCGGTCCGGTTCCGGTCGGTCGGCCCAGCGCTCGGTCGCGACGTAGAGACTCTCCGGTGAGGCGTAGACGATCCGCGCGTCGGTGAGGACGGCGACCGAGTGCACCGGCTCGAGCCCCTTGGCGAGGTCGACCGTCAGCACGGTCAGCATCCCGAGCCCGGAGAACGCGGCCGGCCTGCGCACGTGGCGGCACTGGACGAGGGGGCGCATCTTTCCGGCGCCTGCGCGCGGCCGCGAGACACGGTAGGAAGGCAGCCAGGTCGAGAGGCGGGACGATCGCACGACCGCTCGGTTGTGCTCCGCCGCTTCGGCGAGGCCCTCCTTGGTCGTGCTCTTCGGCGGCTCGAACGGGAGGTCGCCCGGCAGGGGCGACGAGGAGACGATGCGGACGCTGCCGCGCACGAGCCGAGCGGCGACGTATGCGCCGTCGAGCGTGAGCGTGCGGACGACGCGGAGCGCGCGGGGATTCGAGACGTCCACCTCGATCAGCCGCGACTCGGCGCGCGAGTACGGCATCGCGCGCGCCGCGAGGCCCGGCTGCGGCTCGGCCCAGAAACCGCCGCGCGAGAGGACGAGCAGGCGCTCGCCGTGCAGGAGCAGCTCGTGGCTCCAGGAGGCCGTGTCGAGCTTCAGCGTGTCGAGCAGGCGCGGCGCGCCGGTGGCGACGTCGACGGCGTTCAGCCTGCCGTTGGCCACTGCGTAGAGCGTCGTCCCGTCCGTCTTCACGAGGTCGGGCTCGTCGACGCCCTCCTCCTGGACGTTCGTGCCGGAGTAGTCGACGCCCTGCACCGTGCCCGTCCGTGCAGCGGCCGGCGCGCCCGGCATGCCGATCACGTCCGTGACCACGCCCCCGCCGAGCCCCCACGGCCCGACGAGGCGCGACGCCTGCGATTTCGCGTGGGTCAGCAGGTCGGCGCACGAGCCGAAGGCCACCAGGCGACCGGCCTTGGCGGAGGCGGTCTGCGCCGTCCCGGCGCCTTCCGCCTCCGAGCGCCCGGCCGCGCCGGCCAGCGTGGCGAGCATGAGCAGGCCGAGCGCTGCGAGGACGCGTAGGCGTCGAAGGGGCATCACTCCCGTTATACGTCACAACCCAGGCGAATGTCACTCGCGGCACTATTCTCCTCGGCGTGACCTCGCTCTCGCTGTACGAGGACTTGCTCGGCCCCGGGGAGCAGCTCCGGCTGCCGGGCGGAGGACGGATCGTCTACGTCGCCTCCGGCGAGCTCGCCGGGCTCCACGCCGGCAACGCCGCCTTCGGCTCGGACGAGGCGGTCGTGGCCGCCGGAACCGACGGGGCGACGGTGCTGCGCTGGGAGCTGACCGAATGGTCGGTCGACGACGCGAAGCTCTCCGCGCACGTCGAGCTCGATCCCTGGGCCGACTACGTGATGCGATGCGAGCGCGGCACCATCGCCCGCGCGGCGGGGCCGGGCATCGGTTGCGTGCTGCGCGGCGAGCTGCTCGTCAACGGGGAGCCCGTCTCGCCCTTCGGGGCCTGGGTCGAGCCCGCCGAGCTCGAGGGCGTCGGATCGGTCGTCCGCGTCGTGCTCGTGCGGGCTGAAGAGCCCGCTGAGGAAGCCGTCGCGCAAGGCCCCGTCCACGTATAGAGCAGGAGACGCGGGGCGGCTGGTAGAAGGAGGTCGCATGAGGGGTCTGCTTGCGCTCGTCCTGCTTCTGGCTCTCGCCGGCTGCGGCGGCGACTCCGAGAACACCGCGGAGCCGGTGCCGGAGACGGTGACCGTCACCGAGACGGAGACCGTCGAGGCCGAGGAGCCCGCCGAGCCCGCCGAGCCCGAGGTCGAGTGCTCGACGGCCGGCCTGCGCTTGACGCTGCCCGACCAGGAGCTGCCACAGCCCGTCGCCGAGGTGCGCGAGCGCATCTTCGGCGCAGCCGTGGCCTGCGATTACGCGACGCTCGAGCAGATCGCCCTGGAGCAGGGCGAGGGCTTCACCTTCAGCTACGGCGCCGGCCCGGACGACTCGCCTGCGGCGTACTGGCGCGAACTCGAGGAGAGCGGGGCGGAGGAGCCGATGCGCGTCCTCGCCACGATCCTGACCCTGCCCTACACCCGCAACGAGTCGGGTTCCTACGCCTGGCCGACCGCCTACAGCGAGGCGCCGACCGACGAGGCCTGGCAGGCGCTCGTCGACGCCGGCCTCTACACGCAGGAGGAGATCGACCTGATGCGGTCCGGCGGCACCGGCTACCTCGGCTACCGCACGGCGATCACCGCCGACGGCGACTGGCAGTTCTTCGTCGCCGGCGACTGACCAGGAGCCCGGACGGCGGGGACCGCCCGGACCGGCACTGGGAGCGCGGGCAGGCGGCGCTCCCAGTCTCGTGTGACGACGGACTACGCCGGAGGGAAGCCGCCGATCGCGGTTGCTTGTTCCCAGACGGCTTGCCAGTGCCCGTCCCGCTTCTCGTAGAGATACGTGTGCCAGGCCTCGTGCGTGAATCGGCCCAGCCCGGAGACGACGATGTCGAGGTGGGACTGGTAACGCATGACCGCCGCTCGGCCATGGATCCGGACCTCGATCTCGGAGATCGGCTCGAACGCCAGGTAGTCGATGTCGCCCGCTGCGACAGCACCGAGGTACTCCTCGCGGGACAGCGGGAAGCCAGGCGGCGGGATCAGCTGGAAGTCGTCCGCGTGGAGCGGGCCAGCAACCGCCATGTCGGCCCTGACGAGCGCTTGCATGCGTGTCCGTTCGATCTCACGAAGGCGCTCGGCCGTACGTGAGTCGCCTGGCGGGTCGGAGCTTCGTGCGGGAGCTGCTGTCGCGACCGCCGTGACCGCGATGGCCAGAGCGCCGGCTGTTGCTAGCACCGCTGAGACGCGAGTCCTCGTCCGAAAGAGTCTGCGCACATCCATGAACCGTTCCTTTCGTGAAGGAACCGCGTGCTGCGGTCCCGCCTCCAACGGTGCTCGACCGCGCGCCGGGGCACAATCCCAGAAACCTGGGGGCTTTCGTGCGAATCGGCACAGGCGTATGCTCGCTGCGTGGCCACCGACCGGGAGCAGGCTCGCTGCCGGGCGCGGCTCGAAAAGCTGAGTGAATCCGGAGTCGACCGCGACTCGATGCGGCGCGAGGCGATCGTCGAGCTTCAGCGCGTGATCGGCTTCGATCGCTGGTGCTGGCCGCTCGCGGATCCCGAGACGCTGCTGCCGCTCAGCGGCCTGGCCGAGCACGACTTCGGCCCTGGAGTTCCTCGCTCGCTGGAGCTCGAGTATTCGGGCAACGACTTCGCGGCCAAGCATGTCCTCGGTCGCCGAGCCGAAGTCGGCTGGGAGCCTGGACGCGGAGACCGGCGGCGATCTCGCGCGCTCGCCGCGCTGGGACGAGGTCATGCGGCCGGTGGGGATCGGCGACGTCGCCACGGTTGCATGCCGCGACTCGTTCGGGTGCTGGGGGTGGATCGAGGCCTACCGTGACGTTGCGGATCGACCGTTCGAGCAGCGCGACCTCGACCTGCTCGCCGAGATCGGCCCGAGCTTGGCCTCTGCGCTGCGTCGTAGCGTCATGGACGCGGGCGATGACATCGCCGTCGAGCCCAGCCCACCCGGAGTGCTCGTGCTCGACCGGGACCTGAAGCTCGTCAGTTCGACAGCCGGAGCTCGGGCCTGGATCGGCGCCCTGCCGTCGGCCGGGCTCTTCGCCAGGTGGGGGATGCTCCCATCCGTGGTGTATCCGGCGGCGACTCTCGCGCGTCTGGGAACGGCGGCGCGAGCGCACGCACTCCTGCGGACGGTCGACGGCCGGTGGGTGATGGTCGAGGCTTCGTCGCTCGAGGGCGACCGCAACGCGGAGATTGCGGTCACGCTCCGGGCTGCGGTGGCGAGCGAGACGTTCGACCTCCTCAGCCGCTCGTGTGCGCTGTCACGGCGCGAGCGTCAGGTGGTCGCGCTGCTCGTCGGCGGACGCGATACGCGAGCAGTCGCCGAACGTCTCGTCATCTCCCCTCACACCGTTCAGGACCACCTCAAGTCGGTGTTCGAGAAGACCGGAAGCCACAGCCGCCGCGAGCTCCTGGCCAAGCTCGCCGCTTCGACGAACTGAGCGACAGGCGTCAGTCGAGCCGCTCGTACGCCGGCAGCGTCAGGAACTCGACGAACTCCTCCCCGAGCGCGACCTGCTCGAAGAGCGTGCGGGCCTCGTCGTAGCTCTCGTCGAGCTCGGCGGCCTCCTCCGCGAGCACGCGCTCGACGTCGGAGCGCTCGACCTTGCCGTGGTGGAGCCATTGCCACACCTGCGAGCGCGAGATCTCGGAGGTGGCCGCGTCCTCCATCAGGTTGAAGATCGCGACCGCGCCCGAGCCCTGGAGCCAGGCGCCGAGGTACTGGATCCCGACGGAGATGTTGTTGCGCAGGCCGTCCTCGGTGATCTCCCCCGGCGTGGAGGCGACGTCGAGCAGGGCGGCGGCCGAGGCGGAGACATCGTCCCGCTGGCGCGCGACCTGGTTCGGCTGCTCGCCGAGCACGCGGTCGAAGATCTCGGTCGCCAGCGGGACGAGATCCGGATGGGCGACCCAGGTGCCGTCGAAACCCTGGGCCGCCTCTCGCTCCTTGTCTTCGCGGACCTTCGCCAAAGCCCTCTCGTTCACCTCGGGATCGCGGCGTGAGGGGATGAACGCGGCCATCCCGCCGATGGCATGCGCTCCTCGCCGGTGGCAGGTCTTCACGAGCAGGTCGGTGTAGGCGCCCATGAACGGAACCGCCATCGTCACCGCGGCGCGGTCGGGCAGCACGAACTCCGGCCTGTGCCCCAGCTTCTTGATCACGCTGAAGATGTAGTCCCAGCGGCCGGCGTTCAGCCCGGCGGAGTGCTCGCGCAGCTCGTAGAGGATCTCCTCCATCTCGAAGGCGGCGAGGATCGTCTCGATCAGGACGGTCGCCTTGATCGATCCCTGCGGGACGCCCAGCTCGTCCTGGGCCCAGACGAAGACGTCGTTCCAGAGCCTGGCCTCGAGGTGGCTCTCGAGCTTCGGCACGTAGAAGAAGCGGCCGCCGCGCGCGTGGTTGCGCAGGAAGTAGAGCCCGAAGTCGAAGAGGCTCGCCGAGATCGGCGCGCCGTCGACCTCGAAGTGGCGCTCGGCGAGGTGCCAGCCGCGGGGCCGCACCAGCAGCGTCGCCACCTCGTCGTTCAGCGCGTACTGCTTCTCGCCCCCACCTTCGACCGGCACAGCGAGCGAGATCGTGCGCTCCAGCGCGTCGGTGAGGTTGACCTGGCCCTCGATGCAGTTCCGCCAGGTGGGCGAGTTCGAGTCCTCGAAGTCGGCCATGAACATGCGCGCGCCGGAGTTGAGGGCGTTGATCACCATCTTTCGGTCGACGGGGCCGGTGATCTCGACGCGGCGATCCTGGAGCTCGTCCGGAACGGGCGCCACACGCCAGTCCCCCTCGCGCACCTCCCGCGTCTCCGGCAGGAAGTCGGGCAGCTCACCGTCGCGGAGCCGCTGTGCGCGAGCGTCGCGGGCCGCGAGCAGCTCGCGCCGACGCGGCCCGAAGCGCCGCTCGAGCTCGGTCAGGAACTCGACCGCATCCGGCGTCAGAACGGAGGAGGCGTCCACGGGGCGAGCTTAGTCTGCGAGTGCGGCCGCGAGCGCGGCCAGGCCGTCCTCGAGCACCGGCTCGCCGTGCGCGACGAGCACCATCTCGACGGGCAGGTCGAGCAGGCCGGCCAGCGCGAGCTTCAGCTCGCGGTACGACACGTCGCCGAGCCACGACTGGGAGCAGATGCGGACGCCGCCCTCGCCGTCGCCGAGGAAGATGTCGCCGGAGACGAGCGCCCGCTGCTCGGGCAGCCAGTACATCGTCTCCCCGACCCGCTGCGCGTCGATCCCGATCAGGCCACCGGGCAGGCCGTCTCCGGCCGAGAACGGGTGCGTCACGGGCGTCTCGGTGCGGCTTCTGCCGCCCTCGGCGTTTGCCCACACCTCGGCGCCGTAGCGCTCTGCCAGCTCGCCTGTGCTGCGCTCGTGCCACCAGACGGTGAGCAGGATCGAGACGGGCTTGCCGTTGCGCTCCACGTCGGCGTCGAGTCGGTCGAGGAAGATCTTGCGCAACGTGGGCTCACCTGGGACGAGCGGGTCGATCAGCACCACGGAGCCGGCTGTCTCGAGGTAGAGGCAACCGACCTCCTGCTCCCAGCCGGCGCCGGGCGACCACTCCGGATGGAGGGCGGTCCAGCGCCAGAGACCGGGTGCGAGCTCGCGGACGTCCACGGCGGGGCAGCCTATAGCGTCCGGGTAGGTGGAGACCTTCCGGATCGGCGGCGAGCTCGAGGTGACGAGGCTCGGCTACGGGGCGATGCAGCTCTGTGGCCCGCACGTCACGGGCTGGCCCGAGGACCGCGAGAACGCGCTCCGCGTCCTGCGCCGCGCCGTCGAGCTCGGCGCCACCCTCGTCGACACCGCCGACGCGTACGGGCCGGAGGTGAACGAGCTCCAGGTCGCCGAGGCGCTGCACCCGTACGACGGCATCGTCGTGGCCACGAAGGGCGGGCTCACGCGCCACGACGACCTGCAGCGGGGCGACTGGCCGCGGGACGGGCGCCCGGAGCACCTCCGGGCCGCCTGCGAGGGCTCGCTCCTGCGGCTGCGGGTCGACCGGATCGACCTCTACCAGCTGCACCGTCCCGATCCCAAGGTGCCGTTCGCCGAGTCGGTCGGGGCGTTACGGGACCTGCGCGACGAGGGCAAGGTCGGCCACGTCGGCCTCTCCAACGTCTCGCTCGCGCTGCTCGAGGAGGCCCTAGGGATCGTCGAGATCGCGTCGGTGCAGAACGAGTACAACCTCGGCCACCGCGAGTCCGAGGACGTGCTCGCCGCCTGCGAGCAGGCGCGCATCGCCTTCCTGCCCTGGTACCCGCTCGACGCCGGCGACCTCGCCGGTGCCGGCGGGCCGGTCGAGGCGATCGCCCGCGAGCGCGGAGCGACGCCGGCCCAGATCGCGCTCGCGTGGCTCCTGCAGCGCTCGGCCGTCACGATCCCGATCCCGGGCACCTCCTCGCTCGCGCACCTGGAGGAGAACATGGCCGCGGGCGAGCTCGAGCTCACCGATGCCGAGCTCGACCGGCTGGGGCGGTGAGCTACTCGGGGACGACGGTGAGGGTGGTGCCGGTGACCGTGCCGTTGACGTCCACGAGCTCGCCTCGCGGCAGGTCGTCGAGCGTGCTGCCCTTGATCGTGAGGGACGGCTCCCCGCAGCCCGGCGGCTCCGACTCCTGCAGGCTCTCGCAGAGCTTCAGCGTGCCGCCCTCCTCGATCAGGTAGCCGCTGACGAGCGTCGCCGCGGCGAGCTCGACGAGTAGGGCCTCCTGCACCGACATCCCGATTCCCGCGCTGCTCGAGGGGTCGGTGTCGGCGCCGCCCCCGCTGCTCTCGGTGCCGCAACCGGCAACGGCGAATGCGAGTGCGACGAGCACGGTCGGGGCCAGGAGCTTCACGAGAGAGCGCATGTTAGTCCTCTGCATCGAGTTGCGAAAGGGGGATCGATTCGATTGTGCCGCCGTCGATCCGCCAGCCCGCGAGCTCGCCCGTGCGCAGCGAGAGGATCAGGTACGGCTTGCCCTGCCAGAGGCCGATGTTCTCGACGTCCGTCCGCGACGGCCGCGGCGGTGAGGAGAGGTGCGAGTGGAAGACGGCGAGGTCGTAGCCGTCGTCCTCGAGGAACCACGTCTCGGGCGGGACCTCCAGCTCGAACCGGTACGGGGAGGCGGCGCCGTTGCGGCCCGCGACGTAGCGCTCGGCCACCCCGTCCTGCAGCACGACGACGCCGCAGGCCTCGTTCGGGGCCTCCTCCGAGGCGTGCTCGACGAGCCGTTCGCGGATCGCGGCCGGGACTACCACCAGACGGTCCGCTCCATCGAGCGCTCCACGTCGCCGGCCTCCCAGAAGTCGGCGGAGAGGTACTTCCAGCCCGCCGTCGGCGAGGACGCAGACCACGACGCCGTCCTCGAGCTCGGCGGCGAGCTTCCGCGCCACGTGCACGACCGCGCCGGCCGAGACGCCGCCGAAGATGCCCTCCGAGTCCAGCAGCTCGCGCAGCGCCACCACCGACTCCTCGTTCGAGACGAGCACCTTGCGGTCGAGCCGGGAGACGTCGAGGATCGGCGGCACGTAGCCGTCTGCGAGCGAGCGCAGGCCCATCACGGGGTCGCCCGGCAGCGGCTCGGCCGCCGCGACGACGACCTCGGGGAAGCTCTCGCGCAGCCGCTCGCCCGTGCCCATCAGCGTGCCGCCCGTCCCGAGCCCGGCGACGAGCACGTCGACGCGGTCGAGCGCGGCGGCGATCTCCGCGCCCGTGCCCTCGTAGTGCGCCCGCGGGTTGGCCTCGTTCGCGTACTGGAACGGCATGAACCAGGACGGATCGCGCTCGGCGAGCTCGAGCGCCATCCGGACGGCGCCGTTCGAGCCCTCCTCGCCGGGCGACTCGACGATCTCCGCGCCGTACAGCCGCAGCAGGCGCCGGCGCTCCTCGGTCGCGTTCGACGGGAGCACGCACGTGAGCGGATAGCCCTTCAGCTTCGCGACGAGCGCGAGCGAGATGCCCGTGTTGCCGCTCGTCGGCTCGAGCAGGCGGCGCCCGGGCTCCAGCTCGCCGGAGGCCTCGGCCGCTTCGATCATCGCCTTCGCGACGCGATCCTTGATCGAGCCGGTCGGGTTCTGACCCTCGAGCTTCGCGTACACGCGCACGGGCCCCGGCACGAAGCGCGACAGCTCGACGAGCGGCGTGTCACCGACGAGCGAGAGCAGCGAGGTCGGCGGTCGGTCAGCAACCGCCGGCCATGGCTGGCAGGAGGATCATCGGAAGGCCGTCGACGGTCGTGTCGAGGCCGTCGAGGGTGCGGATGTCCTCGCCGCCCAGGTAGACGTTCACGAACGGTCGCCAGCTCGCCGTCCTCGAAGAGCTGCGACTCGAGCGCGGGGTAGCGGCGGGCGAGATCCTCGAGCACCTCGCGGACGCTTCCGCCGTGCGCCTCCACCTGGCGCTCGCCGCCGACCTCGTTCCGGAGCGTCGGCGGGATGCGGATGGCCGTCACGACGTCACCCTGGGACCGGTGCAGAACTCGACGTAGTCGATGTACTCGGTGATCGTCGGGCTCTCGCCGCAGACGGGGCACGCCGGGTCGCGCTTCACGAGCACCTCGTCGAAGGTCGTCGCGAGCGCGTCGAAGAGCAGCAGCCGGCCCTGCAGGCTCTCGCCGGTCCCGAGCAGGAGCTTCAGCGCCTCGCTCGCCTGCAGCGAGCCGATGATTCCCGGCAGGACGCCGAGCACGCCGCCCTCGGCGCAGCTCGGGGCCAGCTCGGGCGGCGGCGGGGTGGGGAAGAGGCAGCGGTAGCAGGGGCCGTCGTGGGGCTTGAAGACCGTCACCTGGCCCTCGAAGCGGTAGATCGAGCCGTGCACGACGGGGACGTTGTGCCAGACGGACGCGTCGTTGACGAGGTAGCGGGTGGGGAAGTTGTCGGCGCCGTCGACGATCACGTCCCAGCCGTCGGCCAGGATCCGCTCGACGTTCTCGGAGGTCAGCCGCTCCTCGTACGCCTTCACCTCGACGTCCGGGTTCAGCGCCTCGATCGTGTCCTTGGCCGACTGCACCTTCGGCTCGCCGAGCCGCTTCGTCGAGTGGACGATCTGGCGCTGGAGGTTGGAGTCGTCGACGACGTCCGCGTCGACGATCCCGAGCGTGCCGACGCCCGCCGCGGCGAGGTAGAGCGACGCGGGCGAGCCGAGGCCCGCCCGCGCCGATCAGGAGCACGCGCGACTCGAGCAGCCTCTGCTGGCCGGCCTCGCCGACCTCCGGGATCAGCAGGTGGCGGCTGTAGCGCGCACGCTGGGCCGGCGTCAGCGCCTTCGGCGTCTCGATCGGGAAGCCGTTCCGCTTCCAGTCGGCGAAGCCGCCGGTGAGCGAGGAGACGTTCCGATAGCCGAGCTCGCCGAGCGACTTGGCCGCGAAGGCCGAGCGGGAGCCGCCGGCGCAGTAGACGACGAGCTCGCGGTCCTTGTCGGGCACGAGGCCCTCGATCCGCGACTCGAGCTGCCCGCGCGGCACGTGGACGGCGCCGGGCACGGCGCCCTCGTCCCACTCGTCGTGCTCGCGGACGTCGAGGAAGAGCGCGGACTCGCTGCGCTCGCGCGCGTCGGCCGGAGCCGATCTCGTCGATCTCGCCCTTGACCTGGGCGAGCAGCTCACGGTACGTCGCCATTACTTCACCAAGGATAGCGTGTTCCCTCAGCGCGAATGTGCCACCCGCGGAGACCGCGCACGCCGTCGAGGAGCACGTGAGCCGCGGCTAACCTGGCTCCGTGTCTCCCCGTGCCCGCGTCGGCCTGACCGTCGGCGCTCTCGCCCTGCTCGCGGGTGTCGTCGTCGCGGGCGCAGCGGTGCTCTCCGCGGAGGAGACGCGAGGCCGGCAGCGCTGCGCCCGCGGCCGAGCCGCAGGAGGGCGCACCGCCGCTCTCGCTCGCGCTCGCCCTCCGCGCCGACCCCGAGGCGGACGTGCTCCGGCAGGCGGTGGCGGCCTACGACGCCGGGCGGCTGGAGCAGGCGGCAGCCCTCTTCGCGCGCTCGACTCGCTCGAGGCGAAGCTCGGCGCCGCGTTCGCGGCCTGGCCGGGGTCGGTCGACCGGCTGGAGCAGCTCGGTGCGCTCTACCCGCGCAGCGCGTCGTGCAGCTCCACCTCGGGCTCGCCCGCTTCTGGGCCGGCCGACCCGGTGCCGTCGACGCGTGGCGCGAGGCGGAGGACGTCGAGCCCGACACGCCCTACGCCGTGCCCGCCGGCGACCTGCTCCACCCCGAGTTCGCCCCGGGGCTCCCGATCTTCGTCAGCGGTGCCCGCCCCGCCCCCGGCGGCGTCTGCGAGCCTGTCGGCGGCCGAGCAGCTGCAGGCGCTGCGCGAACGCGCGCAGGACGGGCCGCTCGACGCCCGGCTCGCGCTACGGCGTCGCGCTGCAGCGGCCGGCCGGCCGCTCTCGGCGCGCGCGCGTCTACGCGGCCGCCGCGCGAAGCGTTCCCCGACGAGCCGGAGGCGCTCGTCGCCGACGCCGTCGGCCGGTTCACAAGGACCGCCCGGCTGCGGCGTTCTCGCGCCTCGGGCCGCTGACCCGGCGGTTTCCCGAGCCGGCCACCGTCCGCTTCCACCTCGGGCTGCTGCTCCTCTGGCAGGGCGAGGTCGGGCAGGCCCGACGGCAGCTGAGGCTCGCCAGGAAGCCGAGCCGGGCTCGTCGTGGCCCGCAGGGCACGCCTTTACCTGGACGAGCTCGCAGAGGCCGGGACCGGCTGACGAAAGATGGGCCGATCGGCCCATGGCGCCGGGCCAGGGGCTGGCGCCATGCCTCATCTTCATCGATGAGTGTGTTGCGGAGTGCCCGTAGCGCATCTACTGTGGAGCGCCGAACGGAGGGGGACCGGATGAGCGCAAGGGTCAACGGGGGTCGACCACCAGCACGGAGCATCCGAGGCGCCCGCGCGGATCGACCTGCTCGAGACGGACGAGGCGCGGCTGCTGCTCGAGGCGGGCCAGGCCGCGGGGCAAGCTGCGGGCCGAGGAGATCGCGCTGGCGCTCGACGAGCTCGACCTCGACCCGGCCCAGATGGACGAGTTCTACGCCGCGCTCGACGAGCAGCAGATCGAGGTCGTCGACGCGCGCCGAGGAGGAGCTCGAGGCGCCCGAGGAGGCCGCCGCGACCGAGGTCTCGACCGACACGCTGCAGCTCTTCCTCAAGGACATCGGCAAGGTGCCGCTGCTGACCGCGGCGCAGGAGGTCGAGCTCGCGAAGCGGATCGAGCGCGGCGACCACGCCGCCAAGCAGGCGATGGTCGAGGCGAACCTGCGGCTCGTCGTCTCGATCGCGAAGCGCTACCGCAACCAGGGCCTGCCCTTCCTCGACCTGATCCAGGAGGGCACGATCGGGCTCGTCCGCGCGGCCGAGAAGTTCGACTACCGCAAGGGCTTCAAGTTCTCGACGTACGCGACCTGGTGGATCCGCCAGGCGGTCGCGCGGGCGATCGCCGACAAGGGGCGGACGATCCGCATGCCCGTGCACGTCGTCGAGAAGCTGAACAAGATCCTCCGCTCCGAGCGCAAGCTCCGCGCGCGAGCTCGGCCGCGAGCCCAGCGCGTTCGAGATCGCGCCGACCTCGACCTCCGCTCGACGAGGTCGAGCAGATCCGCCGCAGCGCCCAGACGCCCGTCTCGCTCGAGAAGCCGGTCGGCGACGAGGAGGAGTCCGAGTTCGGGCACTTCCTCACCGACGAGACGGCGCCGCTGCCCGACGAGGCGGCCGAGGCGACGATGCGCAAGGAGGCGCTGCGCGCGATCCTGGGCACGCTCTCGCAGCGCGAGCGCCGCGTGCTCGAGCTCCGCTACGGCCTCGACGGCCAGCAGCCGCGGACGCTCGACGAGGTCGGGCGCACGTTCAACGTGACGCGCGAGCGGATCCGCCAGATCGAGCACCAGTGCCTGAAGAAGCTGCGCGCGCTGGCCGACGCCGCGAAGCTCCGCGACGTCGCCTAGGCGGAGCGCGCACGGCGATGGCGAAGGCCTTCTCCGTCGCCTCCTGGAACGTCGAGCGCTTCCGCAGCCAGAAGCTGGACAGCCGCGTCGAGGACGTGCTCGCCTTCCTGGACGAGCAGCGTCCGGACGTCTTCGCGCTCTACGAGGTCGAGGGCAGCCGCGTCTACGAGACCCTGACGACGGAGATGCCCAAGTACACCTTCCACATCACGGAGGGCCAGCAGGTGCAGCAGATCCTGCTCGGCGTCCGCCAGGGCCTGACCGCGTTCTTCACGCCGAAGACCGAGTTCCGCTCCGGCGTGTCGCTGCTGCGGCCCGGGGCGCTGCTGACCGTCCGCGTCGCCGACGAGAGCTATCCGCTGCTCTTCCTGCACACGAAGAGCGGCACCGATCCGCGCGGGCTCGGGCTGCGCGACGACATGCTCACGCGCGCGCTGGACTTCGCCAAGGTGCTCGACCGCGCCGCGCCGCCGGGCAAGAAGTCGAACTACCGTCTTCCTGGGCGACTTCAACATCGCTGGGCATGCAGTACCGCTACGTCCGCGAGCGCGACATCATGGCCGACAAGGAGCTGCTCAAGCTCCAGCGCGGCGCGCCGCGCCGCCAGATGAACGTGCTGGAGCAAGGACGAGCCGTTCACGTGGTGGGCGCGGCGGCTCGATCGACCCGTCCAGCCTCGACTTCGTCGTCGCCCGCGACCACCTGCGCTTCAAGTCGCTCGACGGCTCCGAGGTGCCGGTGCGCGGCTGGCCCAAGCTCGCGACGCGCGACGAGCGGCTCGACTGGGTGAGGCGGTACTCGACCACGCGCTTCTCTACTTCGAGGTGCAGCGGGTCTGATTCGCCGCACGTGCGCCGCCGTTAGACTCGCCCGCGTGGCCGAGCTGCGGCAAGACTGGCTCGAGCCGAGCTCGCCGAGCTGATCGCGATCCCGTCGATCAGCGCCGACCCCGCGCACGCGGACGACGTGCGCGCGGCCGCCGAGTGGGTCGGCGAGCGGATCCGCGCCGCCGGCGGCGAGGCCGAGCGTCGTCGACTGGCACGGCCGGCCGCTCGCGATCGGCGAGGTGCGCGCCTCGAGGACGCCGAGAGCGCGCCGACGATCCTCTGCTACGGCCACTTCGACGTCCAGCCGCCCGACCCGCTCGACCTGTGGGAGTCGCGCGCCCTTCGAGCTCGACGAGCGCGACGGCTGGCTCTACGCGCGGGGCATCGCCGACGACAAGGGGCAGCTCTTCATGCTGCTGAAGGCGGCCGAGCTGCTCGCGGCGGCCGGCGAGCTCCCCGTCAACGTGCGCTTCGCCTGCGACGGCGAGGAGGAGATCGGCGGCCACTCGATCGTCGACTGGCTGGCCGAGGACGAGCGCGGCGCCGACGCGGCGCGTGATCTTCGACAGCGGCATGATGGGCCGCGGCGTGCCCGCGTTCAACATCGCCATGCGCGGCCTCTGCTACTTCCACGTCGAGGTCCGCACGGGCGAGCGCGACCTCCACTCGGGCATGTACGGCGGCGCCGCGCTGAACGCGATGCACGCGCTGATGCAGACGCTCGCCGGCTGTCCTGCCGCGCGACGGGCGGCTGCCCGAGCCGCTGCGGGCAGGGCTCGTGCCCGCCACTCCCGAGGAGCTCGAGAGCTGGGCGGCGCTCCAGCCGGGCGGCGAGGCGCTCGCCGGCCCAGGGAGCGCGGCCGCTCGACGGGCGCGGCGGCCGAGGAGTTCTACCTCCGCACCTGGGCCGAGCCCTCCGTCGACGTGCACGGCATCGCGGGCGGGTCGCCGACGCTCCAGAAGACGGTGCTGCCCGTGCACGCGGTCGCGAACGTCTCGATCCGGCTCGCGCCGGGCCAGGAGCTCGAGGCGATCGCGGCCGCGTTCGAGCGGCTGCTGCGCGAGGCCGCGCCCGCGGGCGCCGAGCTCGATGTCGACCTCTGCTCGTCCGCGCCCGCCGGCGCTCGTGCCGCCCGACGCGCGCGCCATCCAGCTCGCGCTCGACGCGTTCGAGCACGTGCTCGGCAGGCGGCCGCTGCTCGTCCGCTCGGGCGGCTCGATCCCGCTCGTGCCCGCGCTCGCCGACCGCGGCATCCCGACCGATCGTCACCGGCTTCGCGCTGCCCGAGTCGAACATCCACTCCCCGAACGAGCGCCTCCTGGTCGGAGTACCTCCCGCTCGGAGTCGAGACGGCCGCGGAGCTCTTCCGCCGCTTGGCGCGACCGCTTGGCTAGCGCGCCTCACGCCGTCGCCACTCGCGCGCCAGGAGCTCGCCGCGGACGTCCTCGAGCGCTTCCTGCGCTACGTCCGCATCGACACGCCAGCCGCCGTACGGATCCGAGACGGCTTCCCGAGCACGTCCAAGCAGCTCGATCTCTCGCGGCTGCTCCTGTCGCGAGCTGCGAGCGCTCGGGCTCGACGGACGCCGAGCTGACCGAGCACGGCTACGTCTTCGCGCTCGCTGCCCGGGACCGCCGAGGGCGCCGGTCGATCGGCGCTGATCGCGCACGTCGACACGTCGCCCGACGTCGCCGGGGACGGGCGTGGAGCCGATCGTCCACCGCGCCTACGCCGGCGGCCCGATCGTGCTGCCCGGCGACTCCGTGCAGGTGCTCGATCCGAGCGAGCCTCCCGAGCTCGCCGCGCGTGTCGGCCACGACCTCGTCACGAGCGACGGCACCACGCTGCTCGGCGCCGACGACAAGGCCGGCGTCGCGGAGATCATGGCCGCGGTCGCCTACCTCGATCCGGCACCCGGACCACGCCGCGCGCCCCGGTGCAGCGTCGCCTTCACCGTCGACGAGGAGATCGGCGCCGGCACCGACCACTTCGACCTCGAGCAGCTTCGGCGCCGACTTCGCCTACACGCTCGACGGCTCCGGGCATCGGCGAGCTCGAGATCGAGACGTTCTCCGCCGTACACGGTGTCGGCGTCACGATCCGCGGCAGCGGCGTCCACCCGGGCTCGGCGAAGGGCAAGCTCGTCAACGCGGTCAAGCTCGCCGCCGACCTCGTCGCCTCGCTCCCGCGCGACGGCCTCTCGCCCGAGACGACCGAGGAGCCGCGAGGGCTTCGTCCACCCGACGCCGGATCGCGCGGCACTGCCGAGGAGACGCTCATCGACGCTTCATCGTGCGCGACCACGACGACGCGATGCTCGAGGAGCACGTCGCGCTCCTGCGCCGGCTGGCCGACGAGATCGCCGAGCGCGAGCCGCGCGCGCGCGTGCACGTCGAGGTCGAGGAGACGTACCGGAACATGCGCGCACGTGCTCGACCAGCATCCGCGACGTCGTCGCTGCCGCCGAGGAGGCGATCCGGCGCGCCGGCGTCGAGCCGGTGCCGGACGATCATCCGCGGCGGCACCGACGGCGCGAGGCTCTCCGAGCGCGGCCTGCCCACGCCGAACCTCTTCACCGGCGGCCAGGACTACCACTCGCGTGCGCGAGTGGGCGAGCGTGCAGGACATGGCCGCCGCGGCCGCGACCGTCGTCGAGCTCGTCAGCGGTCTGGGCCGAGCGGACCGACCGCTAGGCCGCAGCGGCCGTGGCGGCGTCGCCGTGCACGCCGCAGCCGAGCCATTCGTGGCCGAAGCGGCGCATCTCGGCGACGATCGGCAGCAGCGCGGCGCCCTTGCCGGTCAGCTCGTACTCGACGCGCGGCGGCGACTCGGCGTAGCAGCGGCGCACGAGGATCCCCTCGCTGCTCGAGCCAGCGCAGCCGCTCGGAGAGCGTGCGCGGGCTGATCCCGGCGCACGAGTGCTCGAGCTCCGTGAAGCGGCGCGGCGCCCTCCGAGAGGTCGTGGACGATCAGCACCGTCCACTTCGCGCCGACGATCTCCGCGCACGCGGCGACCGAGCAGCGTCGCGCTCGTGAACCGGGAGCATCGTGCGTGTGGCCATGTCCTCATTGTACGGGTGCCGACGACGGCCCAGTCGGATTACCGCCTTATCGAACTGGCGGCTCAATCCCAGGGCGGCGGGTTGTGCACCCAGCGGCCGCCGACCATCGTCGCCACGACCTCCACGTCGCGCAGCTCCTCGGGCTCGAGCACGCGAGCGGGTCGCGGTCGAGGACGACGAGATCGGCGAGGAAGCCGGGCAGGAGCTTGCCGCGGCGGCGCTCGTCGCCCGCGAGCCAGGCCGGCGTCACGGTCGAGGCGTGCAGCGCCTGCTCGACGGTGAGCGCCTCGTCGCGGCCGCCAGGCCGGCCGATCGTCGATCGTCCGCAGCACGCCGGCGCGCGATCCCGGCCAGCGGGTCGAGCTCCTCGACCGGCGCGTCGGAGCCGTTCGCGAGCACCGCGCCCGAGTCGAGCAGCGAGCGGAACGCGTAGGTGCCGTCGAGCCGGTCGGCCCAGAAGCGCTCGGCGAGGTCGCGGTCGGAGGGCGCGTGCGAGAACTGCACCGAGCAGGCGACCCCGAGCTCGGCGAAGCGCGGCGACGTCCTCGGGCGCGAGGCACTGCGCGTGCTCGATCCGCTGCCGCAGCCCGAGCGGCGCCCAGATCTCGCGGGTCGCCTCGAACGCGTCGAGCGCCTCCCGGTTCGCGCGGTCGCCGATCGCGTGCACGGCGACGGGCCAGCCGGCGCGCGCGCCGCGCGCACGATCTCCGCCAGCTCCTCGCCGCTCGTGATCCCGACGCCCGAGCCGTCGAGCAGCCAGGCGGTCTGCGAGCCGAGCGTGCCGTCCATGAAGCCTTCAGGTAGCCGAGCCGCAGGTAGTCGTCCCCGATGCCGCGAGCGCAGGGCGAGGTCGTCGAGCTCGGCCGACCGGCTCGTGCGGGAACGACTGCCAGACGCGCAGCGTCAGTCCCTCCGCGCTCGTGGATGCGCTGGAAGATCCGCGGCGCGCCGAGCCAGCCGTCCTTGTCGTGGACCGCGCCGACGCCCGCGGGAGTTCGCGAGCCTGATCGCCCTCGCGCGTCGCCTCCACCCACTCGTCCTGCGTGTCACGTGACGTAGCGGTCGCGGAACCGCCACGCCGACTCCTCGCGCAGGATGCCCGTCGGCTCGCCGCGCTCGTCCCGCTCGACGACGCCGCCGTCGACCTCGAGGTCGCCGCCGGCGAGCGCGAGCGCCGCGGAGTTGAGCCAGAGCGAGTGGTAGTCCTTCGAGCCCAGAGCGCGGCCGGCGTCTCGCCCGTGACCTCGTCGAGCGCCGCCTTCGTCGGCTCGGTGCGGGGCCCAGTCGCCGTCGCGCCAGCCGGTGCCGCGCACCCAGCGGCCGGGCGCGACGCTCGGCGCGCGCACGCGGTCGAGCGCCTCCGCCAGTGAGGACGCAGCCGTCGAGCTGCACGTCGCCGCTGCGCGAGCGACCAGGTCGGGAAGTGGACGTGGCTGTCGGTGAAGGCGGGCAGGACGCAGCGCCCGCCGAGGTTCGACGGTCTCCGGGCGTCGGCGAGCGCCCTCTCGTGGGTGCCGACGCCGCCCGCGACGCGGTCGCCGGCGATCGCCAGCGCCCGCGCCGTGGGCAGCGACGGGTCCATCGTGCGGATGACGCCGTTCTCGAGGATCACGGCGGCCAGCCTAGAGGTTGCGGCCTACCGCGCCGCGACCTCGCTCGTGCAGAACATGCAGCGGCGCGCCCCGGCCGGGATCGAGCTGAGGCACTCCGGGCAGTCGCGCACGGTGTCGTCGACGGGCGGCTCGGACTTCGCCCGCTCCATCAGCGCATTCATCGGCTTGACGACCAGGAAGTAGACGACCGCGGCGATGACGAGGAACGAGAGCAGCGCGTTCAGGAACGCGCCGTACCGGAAGACGGAGCCGTTGATCGTGAAGTCGAGGCGCCGAGAAGTCCGGCTCGCCGACGATCGCGGCGATCAGCGGCGTGATCAGGTTCTCGACGAACGACGCGACGAGCGCTCCGAACGCGACCCCGATCACGCTGCGACCGCCAGCTCGACGAGGTTGCCGCGCAGCAGGAACTCCTTGAAGTCCTTCATCGCTCCTCCTCCGACGATGGGTTCGCGCGATTCTGCACGAGTAGACTGCGCGCCGTGCCGTACGACGTCCTGACCGAGGAGCAGCGCGAGATCCGCGAGCTCGTCCGCGACGCTCGCGCGCGAGCGGATCGCGCCGCGGGCGGCGGAGATCGACGAGTCGCACGAGTTTCCCTGGGACGTCGTCGAGCTCTTCCGCGAGCACGAGCTCTTCGGGCTGCTCTTCGACGAGGAGTGGGGCGGCACGGGCACCGGCACGCTGCTGTCGCTCGTCGCGATCGAGGAGGTCTCGAAGGTCTGCGCGACGAGCGGCCTGATCCTCGCGGTGCAGGAGCTCGGCTCGCTCGGGCTGAAGCTCGCCGGCTCGCAGGAGCAGCAGGAGCGCTTCCTGCCGCAGCTCGCGTCCGGCGAGTGGCTCGCGCGCCTACGCGCTGACGGAGGCCGGATCGGGCTCCGACTCGGCCGCGATGCGCACGACCGCGCGGCGCGACGGCGACGACTACGTGCTCGACGGGAGCAAGCGCTTCATCACGAACGCCGGCGTCGCGAGCCTCTACACCGTCTTCGCGAAGACCGACCCGGACGCCGGGCACGCCGGCATCTCCGCCTTCGTCGTCGAGGCGGACGCGCCCGGCTTCGAGGTCGACGCGGCTCGAGCCGAAGATGGGCATCTCCGGCTCCACGACGGGCGAGCTCGCCTTCGACGGTTGCCGGGTCCCGGCCGGGAACCTGCTCGGCGAGGAAGGAGAGGGCTTCAGGCTCGCGATGCGGATCCTCGACCGCTCACGGCCGGGCGTCGCCGCGCAGGCGCTCGGGATCGCGCAGGGCGCGACCGACTACGCGCTCGAGTACGCGAGGACGCGCGAGACGATGGGCAAGCCGATCGCGCAGCATCAGCTGATCCAGGCGAAGCTCGCCGACATGGAGACCGATGTGCGAGGCCGCCCGCGGGCTGCTCTACCGGTTCGGCCAGATGGTCGACGCCGGCGTCGACGAGGCCGAGCTGACGCAAGGCATCGGCGATGGCGAAGCTGCTCTGCGCCGACGTCGCGATGCAGGTCACGACCGACGCGGTCCAGATCCTCGGCGGCTACGGCTACATCAACGAGTACCCGGTCGAGCGGATGATGCGCGACGCGAAGATCACCCAGATCTACGAAGGCACGCAGGAGGTGCAGCGGCTCGTGATCGCCCGCGAGATGCTGCGGGAGACCCGCGCCTTCCTGCTCGCCGGTGTCAGCTGACCTCGACCGCGGCTGGGTCGCGCGCTGGCTCGCGTCGCTACGTCGCGGCCTGGAAGAGCGGCGACCGCGACGAGATCCTTCGACCTCTTCGACGAGGACGCCCGGTACCGCTACCACGCCTACGACGAGCCGCTGGTGGGCCGCGAGGCGGTGGCCGACTCCTGGCTCGAGGAGCCGGATCCGCGCCGGGTCAGTTCGACGCCCGGTACGAGTGCTTCGCGGTCGACGGCGACGCGGCGGTCGCGGTGGGGGCAGAGCACGTACCGCAACCCGGCACGGGACCGTCGCGCGTGTGTACGACAACGTGTTCCTGCTTCGCTTCAACGCCGAGGGCCGCTGCTCCGAGTTCACGGAGCTGTACATGAAGCGGCCCGACTAGTCGCTTCGCACCACGTCTGCTGAGCGTTTCCGGTGCGTGTCGCCGGGAACCAGGTCTCCTCGTGAGGGTCGGGGGTCTACTCGGTCGCTTCTGCTCGCGCCGCTCGTCGGCAGCACCGTTGCTGACGCGCGCGACCGCCGCGTATCCGGGGCGGAACGGTGCGATCCTTCACATCCGCGACCTCGGAGGAAACGGAGCCGAAGGGCGGCCGGATCTTCGTCACCGCCGCCGACGGCTCCGGCATCCGCGATGTCACGCCGTCCGGCGTCACCGACGTCAGGTCGGCCGCCTGGTCGCCCGACGGACGGCAGATCGCGTTCTCCGGTACAGGCCCCGCGCGCCTCACCTCGGCGGTATTCGTCATTAACGCCGACGGCAGCGGGGTGAGGCAGTGACGCGTGGCCATCTCGCAGAGCTGTCCCCAACCTGGTCGCCGGACGGGAAGAGCCTCGCCTTCACGAGCTTCGACCGCGGCCTGTTCCAGATCTTCCGCTCCCGGCTGGAGGGGACGGCCCGGCGAGTCCCGTCGCAATCAGACGACGAACTGCGAGAACGCCGAGTGGTCGCCGACGGGCAGGTTCATCGTCTTCGAATGCCAGCTCGCGGGTGGGCTCGTGATCATGCGTGCCGACGGTTCCGCCGAGCGGCGGCTGACCACAGGCGCGCCGCACCATGGACAGCGCGCCCGCCTGGTCGCCGGACGGGCGCACGATCGTGTTCTCGCGCGGGATGTGGACGTACCGCATCGGCCCCGACCGCCGCGGGCTGAAGCGAGTTGCCCGAGTCGTCGGCGATCGCGCGATCTCGCCCGACGGCCGGTGGCTCGCGATGACGCGCTGGGTCGACGAGCAACAGGAGCTGTGGGTGCTGCGGCGGGACGGCACCGGCGCCCGCCGGATCACGGCGACGGCCGGGGCTGATGGAGTTTGCGCCCGACTGGCAACCGGTGCGCTGACCGCCTCCGTCAGCCCTGCGAGAGGCGCTCGGCCGCGAGCCGCTCTGCGGCCGCATCCGTGGAGCTGCCGTCGGCGTCCGCCGCCGCGAAGATCGTCGCTCAGCGTGACGCCGATGCCGGCGACCTCGCGCTCCAGCCCGGTCGGGCGTCCCAGCCGAGCCGCTCCAGCCCGATCCCGTGCAGCGCGCCGCCGCTGTTGATCACGTAGTCGGGCGCGTAGAGGATGCCCGCCGCGCGGAGCCGCTCGCCGTCCTCCGGAGTGGCGAGCTGGTTGTTCGCCCCGCCGGCGACGATGCGGCAGCGCAGGCGCGGGATCGACTCGGCGGAGAGCGTCGCGCCCAGCGCGCACGGCGCATAGACGTCGCAGTCGGTCTCCAGCGCGGCGTCCGCGGGAACGACTGCTGCGCCGGTGGCGCGCGCCCGCTCCTCGTCGACGTCGGCCACGAGGACGGTCGCTCCCGCCTCCGCCAGCAGCCGCGTCAGCTTGGCGCCGACCGATCCGGCGCCCGGACGAGCACGGTCCGGCCGGCGGGATCGTCCGAGCCCAGCGCGTGCGCGAGGCTCGCCCGGATGCCGTGGAAGACGCCGAGCGCCGTGTGGACGCTCGGGTCGCCTGAGCCGCCGTTCCCGACGCTGCGGCAGAAGACGTGCGGCGTGCGCTCGCCGATCACGTCCATGTCCGCTTCGCCCGTGTTCACGTCCGGGCCGGTGACGAACGTGCCGCCTAGCGAGTCGACGAGCTCCGCGTAGCGCTCGAACAGGCGGCGGCGGTCGTCGCCCTGGGGAAGCTCCGGCACCGCGAGCACCGCCTTGCCGCCGCCGCAGGGCAGGCCGACGACGGCGAGCTTCCGCGTCATCCCTGCCGCGAGCCGCAGCGCGTCCTCGAGCGCCTCGGCCGGCGACGCGTACGTCTTCAGCCGCGTCCCGCCCATCGCGGGGCCGAGCCGGGTCGAGTGCACGCCGACGATCATCCACGCGCCGCTCGCTGGATCGTGCCGGACGACGACGTGCTCGCCGTCCACCGCCGCAGCAGCTCCTCAACACCCTCTCGACTCTACTCCGGCAGCAGCGCCTGCCGAAGCCGCTCGAGCCCCGCGTCGAGGATCTCGTCGGCGACGGCGAGCGAGAGGCGGACGCGGCCCGCGCCGCGGGCGCCGAAGCCCTCGCCCGGCGCGACGGCGACGCGGTTCTCCGCAGCAGCCGTTCGGCCGTCCAGCCCGAGGGCAGGCGCAGCCAGACGAAGAACGTGCCCTCGCAGACGGGCGCCGGCGCCGAGGCGGCGAACACGCGGTCGCGCCGCGCCTCGTAGAGCGCGCGCCGCTCGCTCACCGTCTCCTGCGGGCCGTTGAGCGCTGCCACCGCTGCCCGCTGGAGCGCGACGAAGATCCCCGCGCGGACGTGCTCCTGCAGCCACGTCGCGCGCGCGACCAGCTCGGCGTTGCCGACGACGAAGCCGAGCCGCCAGCCGGCCATGCCGTAGCTCTTCGAGAGCGAATAGAGCTCGACGCCGACGTCGCGGGCGCCGGGCTCGGCCAGGAAGCTCTGCGGCTTGCGCGCGTCGAAGACGAGATCGCCGTAGGCGAAGTCGTGCAGCACGACGCTCCCGGTCCGCGTCGCAAACTCGACGGTCTCGGCGAAGACGCCCTCGGGCGCGGCCACGGCGCGCGGGTTCGACGGGTAGTTGAGATAGAGGAGCGCCGGCGGCGCGTCGGCGAGCGCGTCCCACTCCGGGCGGCCTGCATCGTCCAGCGGCAGGGAGACGCGCTCCGCCCCTGCGAGGGCGACCGCCGAGTTGTAGTCCGGGTAGCCCGGGTCGGGCAGCGCGATCCGGTCGCCCTCGCCGGCGACGCACAGGGCGATCTCGACGAGCGCCGTCTTCGTTCCGGGCAGCACGGCCACCTCGCGCTCCGGATCGAGCTCGACGCCGTACACGTCCCCGTACCGGGCGGCGATCGCCTCGCGCAGCTCGGGCAGGCCGGCGAAGGGCGCGTAGCCGTGCACCGCGGCCGTCTCCTCGCGCGCGGTCTCGACCAGAGCGTCGACGACGTGAGCGGGCGGCGGCACGTCGGGGTTGCCGCGCCCGAGGTCGAGCAGGCGCTCGCCCGGCTCGGCTGCGACCGCCGCGACCCGCGCGAGCAGCGAGGTGAAGTACTGCTGGGGGAGACGCTCGATCCGGTCGGGCTGGCTCCGCACGCCCCGATGCTACGGGCGCAGGCGCGTCCCGTCGACGACCTCGAACGCCGAGCCGGGCACGCGGTGCAGCGTGTGCAGCTGGTCGTTCGACCACTTCGGGTGCGGCGCGCCCGAGACGTACCAGTTCGAGCCGTTGTCGGCGACGATCATCCCGTACTCCTTCAGCGCCTGCAGCACGATCCGCGCCTGGCGCGGGAAGCCGCCGATCGCGTAGCTGCGCTTGAGGCGGAAGCGGAGCCCCATCGGCGGCAGGCTCGGGTCGGTGAGGTCGCTCGCGAAATGGCGCGCCGGCCAGACGTAGGCGCGCCGGGTGCGGGAGACCGTGAAGCGGAGCGCATGGTCGATCCGGCCGCGCGACACGTCCTCGTAGCGCGCAAGCCCGGGCAGGATCGGCAGGCCGGCCGCGTCGGCGGACGTCCAGCCCTCCGGGCGCAGCTTGTTCGAGCGGAGATCCCAGATCGCCCCCGAGCCCGGCGCTCCAGCCGCCGCCGGCCTTCGGCTGCAGTGCGAAGAGCTCGTAGAGCTTGCAGCGGTCGCGGTCGACGATCAGCGCGTGCCGGTCGCCGTCCGCGCTGCGCCCGCCCTCGATCGCGACGTTCTCGGGGATCGGATACGGCCCCTGTCCGACTCGTCCGCGTACTCGAAGGAGACGCGCGACCTCGGCCTGCGAGCCGCGCACGACCGTGATCGGGATCCCGATCGGGCCGCCCTCCCAGAGGCCCGAGCCGAAGTCGGCGTGCATGTTGTCGTCGCGCCGATCGACCGCGACGATCGCGATCCGAGCCGGGAGCCACGGGCAGCTTGTCGACGCGCTGGTTCCAGGCGTTGTCGGCCGGGAAGACCGGGCAGCGCGGCGGCGCCGGGCAGCCGCGACGCCGAGGGCCGGCGCCGACGGCGAGCAGGCAGAGCAGGGCGAGGGCGGCGGCATGCCTCACGCCGCACGACCCTAGGCGGCGGGCACGACGCGCCCGCGTGCCCTATTCAGGTGGCAGCGTCACGGCGGGGTAGAGCGCGCGGATCTCGTCGACGAAGGCGGCGAGGCGGTCGGCGAGCGCGGCGTCGCGCAGCTCGAGGACGTTCTCCGCGTTCAGCTCGCCCGAGCGCGAGAGGTTGAAGCTGCCGACGAAGGCGACGTCGTCCGCGACCACGATCTTGGCGTGCATGAAGTCGTCCACGGTCTCCGGCGACCAGCGGGTCGAGGGCTTGCCCGACCACGAGGCCGCCTCGAGGAGCCGCGCGCAGCAGCCGGCACCTTCCAGCTCGCGTTGCCGTTCAGGCCCCACTGGTGGAGGACGCCGTCGATCTGGGTGTCGTCGATCACGCCTGCGACGTCCACGCGCCGCTCCGAGCAGACCTCGGCGAGCGTCCCTAGGATCGGCCCTGACGTCAGCACCGGCGAGGCGATCCGCACCCGCTTCCTGGCCTGGCCGATGCGCTTCGCGATCCGGTGGGCGAGCTCCTCGCCGTGCCCGGGCGTGAACCACGGCCGCACCTGGATCTCCGCCCACGTCGACCGGGCGCGGCTCCACCTTGCCGGACAGCTCGACGAGCCCGCCCTCCCACAGCTCCTCGAAGTTGAGCGCGAAGGCGTGCGCCAGCTGCGGCGACTCCGCCACGACGACCACGTTCTCCTGCCGCGTCCAGGAGTCGTCCGTCCAGTTCGTCGAGCCCGTCCACACCGTCGCTGCCGTCGCGGACGACGTACTTGTGGTGCATCAGGTCGGGCTCGCCCGCGATCGGCTTCGCCTCGAGCGGCAGCCGGTGCAGCAGCTCGGGCTCGGTCTGCGGCGGCGGCGGCACGGGGATCGGCCCGCGGTGGTCGTCGGCGTTGTAGACGAGCCGAACCCGGACGCCGCGCTCGTGCGCGGCGTGGAACGCCGACGAGACGACCTCGCCCGCCTCCCCGGTCACACGGATGTCGTAGAGCGCCAGGTCGAGCGTGCGCTCGGCCGCGCCGAAGAACTCGGCCACCTCACGCGCGACGTCGAGGGAGCTCTGGCCGCCGTCGCGGTAGAGGCGGACGTCGAGCTCAGGCATCGACCTGGCGGACGAGGTCCGCGGCGACGTCGAGCGCCACCCGCCAGCGTTCGTCGGCCGCGACGAGCGGTGCGAGCAATGCGTCGGCGCGATCGCGATCGATGCCGGTGAGCGTGACGGCGGCGACCCAGCGCGCGACGTCGTCGTCGACCCCGGCGGCCTGCGCCTCCTGCAGTGCTTCGTCGAGCTCGTCGTGCGCCGCTCGGCGCAGGCGCCGCAGCGCCTGCGCCTCCCGCAACAGGCGGCGGAGCTCGACGAGTGGGTCGCCGTGGTTGTCGACCCGCAGGTCGATCACCCTCTCGTAGGCGCTGCCCTCGGCCGGCACGACGAGGATCGCACCGGCCTCGCGGCCTCGAAAATCTCCCCCCGCCGCCTCTGCGGCGTCGAGCCCTGCGAGGAGGCGTTCTGCGAGCGTGCCCTCGGCTCGCGAGAACCCGTCCGCCAGCGCGGGCACGACGTCGTCCGAGCGGAGCATGTTCCCCTGCGCCGAGAAGCCGTCGCCCGCGAGCGAGCCGGTGGACGGGATGCAGGCGGCACCGGTGTGCGACGCCGTTCGTCCTTGTGCGTCGACGAACGCGACCTGCCGGAAGTCACGCTGGGCGTCGGCAGCGACCAGCTGCTCGAGCGCGACACCGGGCGCGGCGCCCTGCGCCATGTGCTCGAGCCCGAGCGGTCCGTAGCTCCGCTGGGTAAAGGACTGTGTCGCCACGGCACCCACTCCAACCAACGCCCATGGCACCGCTGAGCCGGTACCGAAGGAGCGGCTCTGGACCGCAACACCGAGCTCTCCCGACTCCGCGTCGCGCGCGACGAGGGAGTAGGTCACGCCTTGGCGGCGCGGAGCGACGCCTTGTAGGCGCGCTTCGCCGCCTGGTACTCCTCCAGCGCCTGAGGCGAGTCGACGTCTCCCAGCATCGGGTGATCCGGGACGAGCGGCTCGGCGATGGCGAGCCCGAACCGCTTCGCCAGCACGGAGGCGAGCGCCTTCACCTTCATCTCGCCGAAGCCGGGGAGCGCCTCGATCCGCCGCTTCAGGTCGGCGGAGTCCACGGCATCGCCCCAGACGCGCCCGGCGTCGCCGTCGTACTCCTCGGCGACGACCTCGGCCAGCTCCCGCACGCGTTTCGCCATGCTGCCCGGGAAGCGGTGGATCGCGGGCTTCTCACGGAAGGCGGACTCGAGGCGGTCGGGGTCGAGCGCAGCGATCTCCGCCGCGTCGAGACGGCCCAGCCGCTGCTGCAGCTTGAGCGGGCCGAGGAACGCGGTCGGCACCGTCACCTGCTGGTCGAGCGCGAACCCGATCAGCAGCGCCAGCGGCTCGCGCGCGATCAGGGCGTCGGCCTGCTCGTTCCCGGTGAAGTGGAGCACGTCGGGCACGATTCGATCCTATCGCCGCCGGGTACCTCGACCTCATGCCCGAACCGATCGAGAAGACCGAGGAGCTCGTGCAGGAAGCCGAGCGCGGCCGCAGCGAGCGCACGCCCTGGCTCGTCTGGGGCGGCATGCACCTCGCCGTCGGGGCGCTCGTCGGAGTCGTCCTGGCGATCGCGTTCGTCGCCTACCTGCTCGCCTAGCGGCGCGCCGCTGGAGAGTGCCCGCGGGCTACCCTGTCGCGATGGATCCGCTCGCGCCGTTCTCACCGCAGACGCGTGCATGGTTCGAGCGTGCGTTCGCCGGCCCGACCCCGGCGCAGGTGGCCGGCTGGCCCGCGATCGCCACCGGAGGCAACGTCCTGATCCAGGCGCCGACCGGCTCGGGCAAGACGCTCGCGGCGTTCCTGTACGGGATCGACCGGCTCAGCCGGAGCCCCGGTGCGGGGCTGCGGCTCCTCTACGTCTCGCCGCTGAAGGCGCTGAACTACGACGTCGAGCGGAACCTGCGCGGGCCGCTCGCCGGCCTCCGTTCGGAGCTGCGCGTGGCCGTCCGCACCGGCGACACCTCGCAGAAGGAGCGAGCAGCGATCGTGCGCACGCCGCCCGACATCCTGATCACGACGCCCGAGTCCCTCTTCCTGATGCTGACCTCGCAGGCGCGCTCGATCCTCGGCACGATCGAGACGGTGATCCTGGATGAGGTGCACGCCGTCGCGGGCACGAAGCGCGGTGCGCACCTGGCGCTCAGCCTGGAGCGGCTCGACCACCTGCTCCCGAAGCCGGTGCAGCGAGTCGGCCTCTCCGCGACGCAGCGCCCGCTGGAGGAGATCGGCCGCTTCGTCTCCGGCGACCGCCCGATCCAGCTCGTCGACGCGGGGACGCGCAAGGAGCTCGACCTCGAAGTCGTCGTCCCCGTCGAGGACATGCGCGAGCCCGGCGGCAAGGCGTACGACAATGTGCCCGAGGCGGACGGCAGCGTGCTCGCGCCGACCACCGAGGGCGGGCTCGGCTCGATCTGGCCGTCCATCTACCCCGAGCTGCTCCGGCTCGTGCGCGAGCACCGCTCGACGATCGTCTTCGTCAACAACCGCCGGCTCGCCGAGCGGCTCGCGCTCCGCCTGAACGAGCTGGCGGAGGAAGAAATCGCCCGCGCCCATCACGGCTCCCTGGCGCGCGAGCAGCGCGTCGAGATCGAGGAGCTGCTGAAGGCGGGGCAGATTCCGTGCCTCGTCGCGACCTCGAGCCTCGAGCTGGGGATCGACATGGGCGCCGTCGATCTCGTGATACAGGTCGAGAGCCCGAAGTCGGTCGCGCGCGGGCTGCAGCGGATCGGACGCGCCGGCCACGACCTCGCCTCCGTCTCGAAGGGCCGCATCTTCCCCAAGTTCCGTGCCGACCTGCTCGAGTGCGCGGTCGTCGCGCGCGCGATGCGCGACGGCGCGATCGAGGAGACGTCGATCCCGCGCAACCCGCTCGACGTGCTCGCGCAGCAGATCGTCGCGATCGTGGCGGAGGACGAGCTCGAGGTGGACGAGCTCTTCCGGCTGGTCCGCGGCGCCTACCCGTTCGCCGACCTCTCGCGCCAGCAGCTCGAGAATGTGCTCGACATGCTCGCCGGCCGCTACCCCTCGGACGAGTTCGCCGAGCTGCGCCCGCGCATCGTCTGGGACCGCACTGCGGGTGTGATCCGCGGCCGCGCGGGCGCGCGTCGCCTCGCGGTCACGAACGCCGGCACGATCCCCGACCGCGGCCTCTTCGGCGTGCACCTCGTCGGAGATGCGTCCGGCAAGGGGGGCGGGCGCGTCGGCGAGCTCGACGAGGAGATGGTCTACGAGGCGCGGGAGGGCCAGACCTTCCTGCTCGGAGCGTCGAGCTGGCGGATCGAGGAGATCACGCGCGACCGCGTGCTCGTCTCGCCCGCGCCGGGGGTCCCCGGCGCCGTCCCCTTCTGGAAGGGCGAGGGCGTCGGCAGGCCGTACGAGCTGGGGGAGAAGATCGGCGCCGCGTCGCGGGAGCTCGTCGGGCTCACCGACGCGAAGGCGCTCGAGCGGCTCGGCACCGAGTACCACCTCGACGTGCGGGCCGCGCGCAACCTGCTCACCTACCTGCGCGAGCAGGCGAGCGCCACCGGCGCCGTGCCCTCCGACCGGACGATCGTGGTCGAGCGCTTCCGCGACGAGATCGGCGACTGGCGCGTCTGCATCCTCACGCCGTTCGGCGGCCGCGTGCACGCTCCGTGGGGGATGGCGCTCGCGGCCCGGCTGCGCGACGCGCTCGGGATCGAGGTGCAGTCGATCTGGTCGGATGACGGGATCGCGCTCCACCTACCGGACGCGGACGCGCCGCCTCCGGTCGCCGACCTGCTGGTCGCGCCGGACGAGATCGAGGAGCTGGTCGTGAACGAGGTAGGGCAGACGGCGCTCTTCGGCGCCCGCTTCCGCGAGAACGCCTCGCGCGCGCTCCTGATCCCGCGCCGCCGCCCGGGCCAGCGCACGCCGCTCTGGCAGCAGCGGCTGAAAGCGCAGGGGCTGCTGCAGGTGGCGCGGAAGTACGGCTCGTTCCCGATCGTGCTCGAGACCTACCGCGAGTGTCTCCAGGACGTCTTCGACCTGCCGGCGCTGAAGCAGATCCTGCGCGGCCTGCAGACCCGCGAGCTCGACCTCGTCGACGTCGAGACCGTCTCGGCGTCCCCATTCGCCTCCTCGCTCCTCTTCGACTACGTCGCTACGTACATGTACGAGGACGACACGCCGCCGGCGGAGCGGCGCGCGCAGGCGCTCTCGCTCGACCGCGACCTGCTGCGCGAGCTGCTCGGGCAGGAGGAGCTGCGCGAGCTGATCGACGCGGACGCGCTCGCCGAGGTGGAGGCGCAGCTGCGCGGCAGCCCGCGCGACCCCGACGAGCTGCACGACGTGCTCCGCCGCCGCGGCGACCTGCGTCCGGGCGAGTACGACGAGGCCTTCGCGGCCGTGCTCGTGGCCGAGCGCCGCGCGCTCGAGATCCGGCTGGCCGGCGAGCCCCGCCTGCTGGCCGCCGAGGATGCGGGCCGCTACCGCGACGCGCTCGGCGTGATGCCGCCCGGCGGCCTGCCCGAGGCCTTCCTCACGGGTGGCCCCGACTCGCTGCGCCAGCTCGTGCTCCGGTTCGCGAAGGGCCGCGGGCCGTTCACGACTGCGGAGGCGACCGAGCACTTCGGCGTGGACGTCGCCGAGTTCCTGCACGGGCTCGAGCGCGAGAACGCGCTCGTCCGCGGCGAGCTGCGCCCCGGCGGCACCGAGCGCGAGTGGTGCGACCCCGAGGTGCTGCGGCGGCTGCGGCGCGCCTCGCTCGCCGCACTGCGCAAGGAGGTGGAGCCGGCCGAGCAGGTCGCGCTCGGGCGCTTCCTGCCCGCCTGGCACGGGATCGACCGCCGCGCGACGCTGCGCGAGGCGCTGATCCCGCTCCAGGGGCTCGCGCTGCCGGTCTCGTTGTGGGAGTCCGAGGTGTTGCCCCGGCGCGTGCCCGGCTACCAGCCCGCGTGGCTCGACGCCCTGTGCGCCTCGGGTGAGGTGGTCTGGGCCGGCGCTGGCCTCGACCGCGTCGCGCTCTACTTCCGCGACGACGCGCCGCTGCTCGGCCGCCCGGCCGGCGCTCCGGCGCCCGAGAGCGACGACGCGGACGCGATCCGACGCGCGCTCGCCGGCTCGGCCGAGTTCTGGTACCCGCTCGTCGAGGCGGCGGAGCTCGAGCCGGAGGCGGCGCTGCCGGCGCTGTGGGAGCTCGTCTGGGCCGGTGAGGTGACGAACGACGCCTGGACGCCGCTGCGTGCGGGCCGCCGCTACCAGGCTCCGCGCCCCGATCGGCGGCCCCGGCGCTTCTCACGCACCCGCGCCGCGGCGATCACCTCGACGCAGGGCCGCTGGTCGCTGACGGACAAGCTCTTCGCCGGCACGCCCGACCGGCGCGCGCTCGCCGAGCTCCTGCTCGAGCGGCAGGGAATTGTCACCCGCGACGGCGTGCGCGGCGAGGGGATCCCCGGCGGCTACGGCGCGGTCTACAGCGAGCTGAAGGATCTGGAGACGATCGGCGTCTGCCGCCGCGGCTACTTCGTCGAGGGGCTCGGCGGGGCGCAGTTCGCTCTCGCGGGCGCGGTCGAGCGGCTCCGCGAGCTGCGCGGGCGCGAGGGCGACGACGAGGATCCGCTCGTGCTCGCCGCGGCCGACCCGGCCCAGCCCTACGGGGCCGCGCTGCCGTGGCCGAAGCGCGCCGGAGCACGCGCAGCCCGCGTCGCCGGCGCCCAGGTCGTCCTGCTCGGCGGCGAGGCCGCCCTCTTCGTCGAGCGCGGCGGTCGCACGCTCGTCCCGCTGCGCGAGCCCGACGAGGCGTGGCTGCGACCCGCGATCGCGGCGCTCGTGGCGTACGTGAAGGGCCGCGGCGGCAAGACCCGGCTCGCGGTCGAGCGCTTCGACGGGGAGCCGGTGATCGAGACCGAGATCATGCCGCTGCTCGTCGAGGCCGGCTTCCTCGCCGGCCCGCGCCGCGCGGTGCTGAGGCCTTGACCCACCCGTACCGGCTGGGCTTCGCCGTCAAGATCCTCGGAGGCGGCGGGCTGAGGACGTCCGACGCACGCCGCTGGCAATCCGGACCGCACCTGCGCACGTCGCTCGAGCTGCTCGACGCGGCCTTCGACTACCTCGACCGCATCGACGTCCGCGTCTACCGGCTCTCGAGCAGCACGGTGCCCTACGGCACCCATCCCGACCTGCCCGACTTCGACTACCGGCGGCAGCTCGGAGAGTGCGAGGAGCAGCTGGCGGCGCTCGGGGCCAAGGCGAACGCGCTCGGGCTGCGCCTCTCCACGCACCCCGGTCAGTACACCGTCCTGAACGCGGTCGACGAGACGCTCCGCTGGAAGTCGAGCCTCGACCTGGAGCAGGACGCAGCGCTGCTCGACGCCCTCGGACAGGGGCCGGAGGGCGTGGTCGTGCTCCACGTCGGCGGCGTCTACGGCGACCGGGCCGGCGCGCTCGACCGCTGGGCGGCTGCCTACGAGGCGCTCTCGGAGCGTGCTCGTGCGCGCGTCGTCGTCGAGCACGACGAGCGTTCCTTCGATGTCGCGGACGTGCTCGAGCTCCATCGCCGCACCGGCGTCCGCGTGATCTACGACCACCACCATCACCGCTGCAACCCCGCGGCCGCGCTCGCCGATCCGGCCGAGGCGCTCGCTGCCGCCTGCGCGACGTGGCCCGAGGACGTGCGCCCCAAGGTGCACGTCTCCAGCCCGCGGACGGAGCTGCGCACGGTCGGCAAGGGCAAGGCGGCGAAGCTCGTGCCGCCGCTCGTCGACCAGCACGCCGACTTCGTGACGCCCTGGGACCTGGCGGACGTGCTCGCCGCGGCGCCGCGGCCGCTGGACGTGATGCTGGAGGCGAAGGCGAAGGATCTGGCGCTCCTCTGGCTCCGCGACCAGCTGCCGCGTGTCGTGCCGGACGCAGCCGCCGCCGAGGAGCGCTTTTCTCGACTGGCGAAACGGGGAACGCTCCGGTGATGGTCACAACCGCCCTCGAGCACCTGCGCGACGAGCTCGCTCCGGCGCGGCTCGAGCTCGAGCTGCCCGAGGCGGCGGAGGCGCGGCGCCTCCGCGGCGAGCTGGTCGCCCAGATCGACGACTACCTGCTGCCGCGGCTGCGGCAGCTCGACGCGCCGCTGCTGATGGTCGTCGGCGGCTCCACGGGCGCGGGCAAGTCGACGCTCGTGAACAGCCTCGTCGGGGCGGAGGTGAGCGCCGCGGGCGTGCTCCGCCCGACGACGCGCGCGCCGGTGCTCGTCTGCAACCCGGCCGACCTGCCCTGGTTCTCGGACGACCGGGTGCTGCCGGAGCTCTCGCGCACGAGCGGCGGCGAGGCCGGCGGGCGTGGGCTCGAGCTCGTCGAGACGGCCGCGCTGCCGGCCGGCCTTGCGCTGCTCGACTCGCCCGACATCGACTCGGTCGCCGCCGAGAACCGCGCACTCGCGGCCCAGCTGCTCGCCGCGGCCGACTTCTGGCTCTTCGTCACGACGGCCGCGCGCTACGCCGACGCGGTGCCCTGGGAGCTGCTGCACGCGGCGCGCGAGCGCGGCACTGCGCTCGCGCTCGTGCTCAACCGGGTGCCGGCCGACGCGACCGCCGAGGTGAGCGAGCACCTCGCGCGGATGCTCGCCGAGCGCGGTCTGCCCGGGACGGAGCTGCTCGTCGTGCCGGAGACGCGGCTCGATCGCGGGCTGCTCCCGGCCGAGGCGCTCGCGCCCGTGCGCGGCTGGCTCGACCGGCTCGCGGCCGACGCGGAGGCGCGCTCGGCGCTGATCGAGCAGACGCTCGCGGGCGCGCTCGCGAGCATCCGCCCTCGCACCGAGTCCGTCGCCGTCGCGGTCGAGGGCCAGACCGAGGCCGTGGTGGCGCTCCGCGAGGCGACCGACCGCGCGTACGAGCGGGCCGCCGAGGAGATCGACGAGGCGCTGCGGAGCGGCTCGCTCCTGCGCGGGGAGGTTCTGGCCCGCTGGTACGACGTCGTCGGCACGGGCGACTTCACGCGCGCGCTCGAGTCGCGAGTCGCCTGGGCACGCGACCGGCTGCGCAGCTTCGTCACCGGCAAGCCGGGCGCCGACACCGCGGTCAAGGAGGCGGTGGAGACCGGAGTCGAGGCGGTCGTGCACGCGGCTGCTGACCGCGCTGCCACGCGCGCCACGGCGGCCTGGCGCGAGACGCTGGGCGGGCGCGCGCTGCTGGCGGAGACGCCTGGCCTCGACGTGGCCTCGCCAGGGCTGAAGGCGGCGGCCGAGCGGGAAGTGCGCGAGTGGCAGGGCGACGTGTTCGAGCTCGTGCGCAACGAGGGGATGAGCAAGCGCACGACCGCGCGGCTCGCCTCCCTCGGCGTCAACGGGGCGGGGCTGACGGTCATGCTCGCCGTGTTCCTCCAGACCGGTGGGCTCACGGGTGCCGAGATCGTCGTCGCCGGCGGCACCTCCGCCGTCGGCCAGAAGGTGCTCGAGGCGATCTTCGGCGACCAGGCGGTGCGCGCGCTCGCGGCGAAGGCACGTGAGAACCTCGTCGAGCGGGTGCGCCGGCTCCTCGCGGCCGAGGCTGCGCGCTTCGGCGCACTGCTCGACCCGGTCGAGCCCGACCCCGACACGCCCGGGCGCCTGCGGGCCGCAGCTGCATCCGTCCGCCGGTGACGGACGCGCTCGACGCGCGGCTGGCGTCGCTCGCCGACGCCGCCGCGATCGCGGACGGTCGGCTCCGGCCCGAGCTCGTCGACCGCGGCGAGCGCCGTGCTCGCGAAGGCCGGCGTGCGGCTCGGGCTGGGCGTCGAGACCACGGTCGTCGCGCTCGCCGGTCCCACCGGGCAGGGAAGTCCTCGCTCTTCAACGCGCTCGCGGGCGCAGAGCTGACGAGCGTCGGCCGACGGCGGCCGACGACGTCGACCGCCGCCGCCGCGACGTGGGGTGACGGGGGCGCCGCGCTGCTCGACTGGCTCGACGTGCCGCGCCGGCACCGCCTCGACGGCGCCGATCTCGACGGCCTCGTTCTCCTCGACCTCCCCGACTTCGACTCCGTCGAGCGCGGGCACCGGCTGGAGGTCGACCGGCTCGTGGAGCTCGTCGACCTCGTCGTCTGGGTCGTCGATCCGCAGAAGTACGCCGACGCGGCGTGGCACGACGGCTACCTGCGCCGGCTCTCGCGCCACGGGGATGCGATGGCGGTCGTGCTCAACCAGGCCGACCTGCTCGACGGCGAGGCGCTCGCCGCGTGCCTCGCGGATCTCGGACGCCTGCTCGAGCGCGACGGGTTGCCGGGCTTGCCGCTGCTCGCGGTCTCGGCCACGACGGGGGCGGGACTGCCCGAGCTGCGGCGGCTGCTCGCTGAGCGTGTCGCGGCGCGCGAGGCCGTCGCGGCGCGCCTCGCCGCCGACGTGGACGCGGCGGCTGCCGGCTTCGCCGCCGCCTGCGGCGGCTCGGCGCGGAAGGTCGACCGCGACGCGCGCTCGCGCCTGCTCGACGCTCTCGAGGACGCCGCCGGCGTGCCGACGGTGGTGCGCGCGGTCGAGCAGGCTCACCGCCGCAGCGGCACGCTCGCGACGGGCTGGCCGTTCGCGCGCTGGCTCAAGAGGCTCCGGCCCGATCCCCTGCGGCGCCTGCGGCTCGGCGACGACGCGAACGAGAGCGTCCACACGTCGCTGCCGCCCGCCTCGGCCGTGCAGGTGGCCCGAGTCGAGAACGCGGCCCGGGCGCTCGCGGGCGCGGCGGCCGCCGACCTGCCCGAGCCCTGGCCGGCCCTCGTCCGCGCCGCGGCCGGGAGCAAGGAGCAGGAGGTCGCGGCAGAGCTCGACCGTGCCGTCGCCGGGGCCGACCTGCACGGGCGGCGCCCGCGCTGGTGGCGGATCGTCGACCTGCTCCAGGCCGGCCTCGCGGCCGCGGTTGCCGTCGGAGTGCTCTGGTTGCTGGCGCTGCTCGCGCTCGACTACCTGCGCCTCGACGACGTGCTCCCGATGCCGGAGGCGAGGGGGGTGCCTCTGCCGACCGCGCTCCTGCTCGGCGGCGCAGCGGGCGGGATCGCGCTCGCCTTCCTGACCAGGCTCGTGAACGGCGCAGGCGCCCGCCGTCGTGCCCGCGCGGCCGCCCGCTCGCTGCGGAAGCGCCTCGAGGCCTCTGCGCAGACGCTGGTGCTGGCGCCGCTCGAGGAGGAGCTCGACGCCTACGCGCGCTTCTGTTACGCGGTCACGTCAGCTCAGGCGAGCCGGCCGAGCACCGCGCCGAAGAGGGCGTGACGCCACGTCGCCTGCGCGAACGCCCGCGGGCTCGAGAGGAGCGGCGGGATCCCCGGCTCGCCACGTGCCGGGTGATAGCGGTCGACGAAGTAGGAAAGCGGGAAGAGCGCGACGTGCTCCGCGAGCGCCAGCCTGAGTGCGAGCCGTCGCTTCTCGAGCTCGGTTCGCCGCTGGATGAGGTCGAGCGTCAGCCCGAACGCGACGCCGTTCGCGGCGTGGATCGCCAGACCCGCAGCGCGCCAGCGTGGCCCGCGTGTGACCGCTTTGCCCAGCAGGGCGACGTCGGAGTAGTCGTAGCGGAGAAGCCGCTGGTCGAGCGGCTCGGCGAGACCCCACACCGTGGCGGCCACTGCTCCGGCGGCCGCGGAACGGGCGTACGACACTACGAGCGCAGGTCGGCGACGGTCGCGGCGAGGCCGGCCCCGCCGGGCGCGGCAGGCCCACCGACGACGACGCGCAGCCGCTCGGGCAGCGCGACCTCCGACAGCTCGGCGACGACGCGCTCGTGCGAGCTCGGCAGCGTGACGCTCACGCAGAGGACGTCCGCCTCGATCTGCTCGGCCAGCTCCACGACCGCGTCGAGGGGAACGTCGGCTCCGACGTAGGCGACGAGCCAGCCGTCCGCCTGCAACAGCACTGCCAGAGCGAGCAGGCCGAGGTCGTGCCGCTCGGCCGGGCCGCAGGCGAGCACTGCTTTGCCGCGGACGCCCGGGCGCCGGTCGGCCAGCATTCGCTCGAGCCGGGCGCGCACGGTCTCCGTCAGCAGGTGCTCCTCGGCGATCGCGCCGCTCCGGTCGACCCAGGCGGCGCCGATGCTCTCGAGCGCCGGCTGCACGATCTCCTCGATCGCCTGCTCGACCGGGTGCAGCGTGAAGGCCTGCTCCACGAGCGAGGCGAGGAGGCTCGAGTCGGCCGCGCGCGCGGCCTCGACCAGCGCCTCGCGCAGCTCGCCCGCCGAGGCGACTGCAATCTCTCCCTCGGGATCGAGCAGCGCGGCTGCCTCGGAGATGCGGAAGCCCTCGGCGAGGCGGTCGCGCAGCCACTCCACGCGGGCGACGTCCGCCTCGTCGTAGCGGCGCTGCCCACCCGTCGTCCGGTTCGGCCGCAGGACGCCGTAGCGGCGCTCCCACTTGCGCAGCGTGTCGGAGGCGATCCCGGTCCGTCGGGCGACGGCGGCGATGTTGAGCCCTCGCGCGGCCGCGGCGGGGGCGTCCGGGGAGGCGTCGACGTACGCCATCACGGTTCGGCCGAGATCCTCGAGCACGCGCACGTCGAGCGCGCTCCACGGGTGCGACTGCACATCGATCGCGCAGAAGGACCCGACCGCGTAGCCGGAGGAGGTGACGAGCGGGATGCCGACGTAGGCCACCAGCTCCACGTCCAGCTGGGCGCGCACGTCGTCGAAGAGCGGATCGGCGCTGGCGTCCTCGAGCACGACGGGCTCTCCGGAGAGCACGACGCGCTGGCAGAACGAGCCGCCCGAGCCGACCGCGCCGCGCTGCGACCAGTCGCCGTCGAGCCCGGCGGCGCTGACGAACGTCTGGCTGGCCGGCCGGACGAGCGTGAGGAGCGAGATCGGAACGTCGAGCAGCGAGGTGACGAGCGCGGTCACCCGATCGAAGACCGCGCGGTCGGACGGGCCGTCGAGCCGGATTCGCTCGAGAGCCTCGAGGCGCGCGGGGTCGTCGAGACCAGCGCCGACGGTGAGCGTTCCAGCGTCCTCCATCGGTCGGGAAACAGTAGCGGGCCGCGCTAGATTCCGTGTGTGCCCGAGGGCGATTCGCTGCATCGCGCCGCGGCGCGGCTCCAGGCTCTCGTCGGGCAGCGGCTCGAGGTCGAGGCGCCGCATCCGCGGGCGCAGGCGACCGGCGTCGCGCCGCGGATCGACGGCCGTGTGCTCGACTCCGTCGAGGCGGTCGGCAAGAACCTGCTGCTCCGCTTCGAGGGCGGGGTCGTCGTGCGCAGCCACCTGCGTATGACGGGCCGCTGGCGGGTGGAGCCGCGCGGCGCCCGGCGCGCGGGCTCGCCCTGGCTCGTCCTGCGCGGCGACGAGCTCGAGGGCGTGCTCTGGAACGGCCCCGTGCTCACGCTCGACACGCGGCCGGTGCGCTCGCTCGGGCCGGACGTGCTCGCCGACGGGCTCGACGTCGGCGATGCGGTGGCTCGGCTGCGCGGGGCCGGTGGAAGCCTGCTCGGCGAGGCCCTCCGGAGCCAGCGGCTCGTCGCCGGGATCGGGAACATGTGGATGGCGGAGGCGTTGTGGTCGATCCGCGTCTCGCCGTGGGTGCGCGTCGCGGACGTGGGAGACGAGACCCTGGCGGCGGCGGTCGAGGCGGCGCGGCGGCTCATGCGCGAGTCGCTCGCGACGGGCAGGCCGGGGCGAAGCGTCTACCGGCGTGCCGGCCGGCCGTGCAGGCGCTGCGGGACGATCGTCCACTCGCGCGGGCTGGGCGACGACAACCGCACCGCGTACTGGTGCCCGGGCTGCCAGGCAGGAGGCGGGCCGGCGGGGTCGTAACCGGATGGGTGGTTCGCGCTCCGCACCTGCACCTCACCCTGCGCGCCTTCTGTCTCGGCGCGTTCGTCTATCTCGGACGGGCGCTCGAGGACGGCGAGGAGCTGCCCTTCTCCTTCGAGGAGCACGTCCAGCGCGGCGGCCCGGCCCTGTACGAGTACCGGCCGCTCGTACGCTCCTTCATCGAGTCGCGGGCGCGGGAGCTGGCCGCACGCGAGGATGCGCGGCTCGCGCTCGACGAGCTGCTGCGCGAGCCGGCGGCGGCGATCTTCGCGCGCGCCCACGCCGGCCCGAAGCCGACCGAGGAGCAGGCCCTCTTCCGGACCGTCCTGCTCTCGCTGCTGATCTCGACCGCGGAGGCCTGCGGCGGCTTCGACTGGGACGACCGCGCCTTCGAGCGCGCCTACGACGAGCTCGGCCGCTCGCTCTTCGGGTCCTCGCGCGCCTACGCCGCCGTCGCGCCGCTGATCGGCCTCTCGGTGGTGACGCAGGTGGAGCTCGGCAACGGCCTCCGCGTACGGGCGTCCGCGACCGGGGAGCTCGCGCAGCACTGGCCCGAGGCCCAGGGCCTGCTTCCCGCCGGCTTCGGCCGCGAGGTCGACCGCTACTGCGTGCTCGAGCTGGAGCGCGCGCTCGAGGCCGGTGAGGATCCGCCCGACGCGCCCGCCGAGCTCGCCGACGCCGTCACCGCGCTTCGGCTCGCCACCGCCGCACCGGTCTCCGCCGGGCCCGTCCTCTTCGAGCGGCTCGACTGGCGCCCGTTCGGGATCCGCCCCGTGCTGCCGATCGCGGCCACGCCGCCGCCTGGCGAGGCGTCGCGTCTCGACGGCTTCCGCGGCACGCTCTCGAAGGAGCTGCTCGAGCGGCTCGCGCTCGCCGACGGCGACCCGGCCCTCGCCGAGGCGCTCGACCGCTGGGAGCTGTCGCTGTTTCAGAACGAACCCTTCCGCACCGAGCAGCTGCGGGGCGCGCTCGCCGCGCTGCTGGGCGACACCTGGGAGCTCCGCACCGCCGTGCTGCTCGGTGAGGACTCCGACGGACGCCGCGCGCTCTACGAGCGCCTCCGTGAGCTGGCCGGGGGCGAGCCCGCCGGCGAGACGGCTGAGAACGCGGTGCGGCGGGCGCTCGTCGAGACGCTTCGTCACGGCGACCGCGGCGGGCTCGTGCGCTCGCTCGACGACGTCCTGCTCGGCCTGCGGTCGGCCCACGACCTCGCCCGCGACCGCGTAGCTGCGGCTGCGCCCGCCGCCGCACGGGACATAATCGCCTCGTGAGCTCCCGCCGCCTGCCTGACGCACTGGGACGAGCTCCCGTGGGACGCGGATGGAGCGGGGCCACATCGCGCGGCGATTGGCAGAGCCTCACCGGCGACCGCTCGGTCACGGTCGGCGTGAAGCGGATCAGGGTCGATCCGGGCAAGTGGTCGACTCCGGCCCACGTCGAGAACTCCGAGGAGGAGATCTTCTTCGTCCTCGGCGGCTCCGGCATCTCGTGGCAGAACGGCTCCTGCTACGAGGTGCGGCCCGGAGACTGCCTCGTCCACACGGCGAGGACGGAGGCGCACACGCTCCGCGCCGGCCCGGACGGGCTCGAGGTGCTCGCGTTCGGCGAGCGGCACCACGCGAGCGGCGCGCGGCTGCCACGGGCAGGCGTCTCCTGGGGGCTCGGCGCCTGGGTGCGCACCGGCGATCCGGAGGAGCACCCGTGGAAGCTCGAGGAGGCGGCCGGGGAGCCCGAGGTCGGCGAGCCGCCGGCGCCCGGCCGGCCTGGGTCGTGAACGTCGACGACGTGGAGCCCGAGCCGTTCGGCGCACGGGTCGCGTCGACGGCGTCGCGCGCGACCTGGCCATGGCCGCCGAGAGCGTGCGCACCGGAATGAGCCACGTCACCGTCACCCCGGGCAAGCTGAACGTGCCGCCGCACTGTCCACTCCGCGGAGGAGGAGATCTTCGTCGTCCTCGACGGCGAGGGCGAGCTCGAGCTCAGCCCGACGCCGCACGGCTTCCCGGACGCCGAGACCGGGACGTTCCCGGTGCGCGCCGGCTCGACGGTCGCGCGCCGGGCCGGCACGCGCGTCGCCCACTGCTTCCGCGCCGGGCCGGATGGGCTGACGCTGCTCTCGTACGGGCACGCGCGATTCGAACGACATCTCGTACTACCCGCGCTCGAACAAGGTCAACTTTCGCGGCGTCGGCCTGATCGCGCGGCTCGAGACGCTCGACTACTGGGACGGCGAGGACTGAGGCCGGGTGAAGGAATAGGCGGCATGCCTTGAAAAGCGGGTGCACATGGGACTCATGCGCTTGCTTCCGCGGCCGAACGTTCGGCCCGATACCCCCACCGAGGAGACCGCGTTGCAGAGGGTGATCGTCTTCGCGAACCAGAAAGGCGGCGTCGCGAAGACCACGACGACGCTGAATCTCGGCGTCGCCTTCATGGAGCTCGGTCACCGGGTGCTGATCGTCGACCTCGACCCGCAGGGCAACCTGACGATGAGCCAGGGCATGAACCCGGACGCGATCGAGCGCTCGATGTTCGACGTGCTCGTCCACCGGCTGCCGATCTCGGAGATCATCCACAAGGCCGAGGTCGACGTCGCCGTCTCCTCGATCGACCTCGCCGGCGCCGAGCTGGCGCTCTCCGCGATGATCGGCCGCGAGCGCGCGCTCGAGAAGGCGCTGCTCGAGGTGCGCGACCCCTACGACTACGTCCTCATCGACACGCCGCCCTCGCTCGGCCTGCTGACGATCAACGCGTTCGTCGCGGCCACCGGCGTGATCGTGCCGGTGCAGTGCGAGTACCTCTCCCTGCGCGGGCTCGTCCAGCTCGAGAACACGCTCGCGATGGTGCGCGAGAACCTGAATCCCGAGGTGAAGATCGAGGGGATCCTGCCGACGATGTTCGACAGCCGCACGCTCCACGCGCGCGAGGCGGTCGAGATCCTCGAGGAGAACTTCGGCGACCTCGTCTACAAGACGCGGATCCGCAAGACGGTTCGCTACGCCGAGGCGCCGGTGAAAGGTGCGTCAGTCCTGAAGTACGATCCGTCCGGAACCGCCGCCGAGGCGTACCGCGACCTGGCAAAGGAGGTGCTCAGTGGCGCGAAATCGCGCGAGCATGCGTGAGGGCCCGCTCGCCGAGCTCTTCCGCGCGACCGAGGCCGCCCAGCGGCAGGCCGAGCAGGGCGAGAAGGCAGCCGAGACAGCCGGCTGCACCGGAGCCGGAGGCCGCGGCTGCGCCGCCGCCTGCCGCCGCTCCGCCGGAGGAGCCGCAGGAGAAGACCGTCGAGCACGTGCCGGACTTCGTGCGCGAGGAGCGGGCGAAGCCCGTCGCCGCCGCGCCGGCTCCCGCCGTCCCGAAAGAGGTTCCCGCACCGCCGCGTCACCGTCACCCCGGCGCCGCGCGTCGTCGCGCCCGAGCCCGTTCGCGAGCGCCCGTACGAGCCGCCCGTGAGCCTGCTCGAGACGATGCCCGAGCCCGCACCGCGGCTCGAGTACTCGACGCGCACCGACAGCTCCTCCTACCTCGCCGTGATCCGCGTCGTCGGCGTGGGCGGAGCCGGCCTGAACGCGGTCAACCGGATGATCGACGCCGGCATCTCGCAGGTCGAGTTCGTCGCGGTCAACACCGACATGCAGCAGCTCCAGATCTCGGACGCGCCGGTGAAGATCCACATCGGCCGCGAGCTCACGCAGGGCCTCGGCTCCGGGGCGGAGCCGGAGATCGGCCGCCGCGCCGCCGAGGACACCTACGACCAGATCAAGCACGCGCTCCGCGGCTCGGACATGGTCTTCGTGACCGCGGGCGAGGGCGGCGGCACCGGCACCGGCGCTGCGCCTGTCGTCGCGCGGATCGCGCGCGAGCTGGGCGCGCTCACGGTCGGCATCGTCACGACGCCGTTCCGCTTCGAGGGCTCGCGCCGCAAGACCTCCGCCGACCTCGGCGTCGAGGAGCTGCGCGCCGCCTGCGACACGGTGATCGTGATCCCGAACGACCGCCTGCTGGAGGTGCTCGACCGCTCGACCTCGATGCTCGACGCCTTCAAGATCGCCGACGACGTCCTGCGCCAGGGCGTCCAGGGGATCTGCGACCTGATCACGATGCCGGGCCTGATCAACCTCGACTTCGCCGATGTGCGCACGATCATGTCCGACGCCGGCTCGGCCCTGATGGGGATCGGCTTCGCCACGGGAGACGACCGCGCCAAGCAGGCTGCCGAGCGCGCGCTCCGCTCGCCGCTGATCGACACGGAGATCGTCGGCGCCCGCGGGATCCTGCTCTCGATCGCCGGCGGCGAGGATCTGACGCTGCTCGAGGTGAACGACGCGGCCGAGGCCGTGCGCGCCGCCGCGACCGACGACACGAACATCATCTTCGGCGCCACCGTCGACGAGCGTCTCGCCGGACAGGTCTGGGTCACCGTCGTCGCGACGGGCCTCGGCGGCACCCGCCGCCGCGCACCGGTGCCGGCGTTCTCGGGCTCGAGTAGCCCGTCACCGGCTCGCACCGAGGACCCGCTCGAGCCGCCGAGCTTCCTCCGCCGCTAGCTAGACGAGCGGGAGCACGACGGTCGCGCCGAACGCGGCGCCCAGGCCGAGGCAGGCCGTGGCGCCGGCGGCTGCCATCGTCCAGCGCCGGGCTCCCGGCGTGCCGGACGCCGAGGAACAGCAGGCTCCCTGCGCCGAACGCGATGCTCGTCACCGTCTCGACGGCGCTGAACGCGATCCCGGCCGACATCGCCGCGCCGGAGGCGGTCCCGTGCGCGTGCAGCGCGAACGCGACCGCGGCGCTCGCGATCGCCGATGTTGCCGGGGGTGAGCGGGAGGATCCCCGCGAGGTCGAGCGCGGGCACGACGAGCGAGCGCCGCGAGCAGCGGGCGCTCGACGCCGAAGGCGGCGGCGATCGCGGTCGCGGCTCCGACGCGCGCGGCTGCAGCGACGCCGACCCAGCCGATCAGCTGCGCCGCGGCGCGCGGGCAGCGCCCGAGCACGCGGAATGCGTCGAGGACGTGTGCAACGCGGGCGTTCGGCTGCCGGTTGCGTGAGAGCACGGCGACCGTGATCGCGACTGCGACCGCGAGCGCGATGAGCGCCAGCGGCCAGACGGGCAGCACGCCGCTCGCGGCAGCGAACGTGAGCAGCACAGCCAGCCAGATCGAGCGCGCCGCGCCGATCGAGGCAGCGACGCCGCCGGTCGTCCACAGCCGTCCCTCGCCGTGGAGCACGCGGGCGTAGAGCCCGAAGCGCACGGCGCTGCCGAGCTTGGCCGGCGCAAACGCGTTCACGAGCGAGCCGACGCCGTAACGCGCGACTCGCGTCGGCCCGGCCGAGCTGCCGCCGCAGCGCCTGAGCGCGGAACGCCACGCGCAGCCCGATGCCGCCAGCGCGGTCGCGAACGAGAGGGCGGCCAGCCAGAGCCAGGCGGGGCTCGCGACGAGCAGGCCGTGGAAGGCCTCGCTCACCTGGTCGCCGAGCAGCTGCGGCGTCGTCGCCACGACGAGCAGGGCGGCCGAGCGTTCCGAGGGAGAGGAACAGGTGGCGCTTGCGAAGATCGAAGATTGGGGGCATCGGGTGTGAACGCTCCGGGGTCGAGATCGGGTGCTGACCTGTTATCGGCAGGAAGTCCCGGTTTACGCTCCCTAGATGAAGGCAGCGATTGCAGCCGGGCATCCGATCACGGCCGAAGCTGGATCCAGAGTACTCGCAAACGGCGGGAATGCCGTCGACGCCTGCGTGGCCGCCGCCTTCGCGGCCTTCGTCGCCGAGGCCGCCCTTGACGGGGCCGGCGGGCGGCGGCTTCTTCCTCGCCCACGTCGACGGCGAGCCGCTCCTGCTCGACTGCTTCTTCGCCGTCCCGTCGCGACCGCTCGCGCGAGATGGACGAGATCGTGATCGACTTCGGGGACGCGTCCACCCAGGTGTTCCAGGTCGGCGAGGCGTCGGTCGCCGTGCCCGGCCTCGTCGCCGGTCTCGAAGCTGCCCACGGCCGGTACGGGAGCCTCGACTGGGCCGAGCTCGTCGAGCCCGCGATCGAGCTCGCGCGCGCCGGCCTCGACGTGAACGAGGCGCAGGCGTTCCTGCACCTGATCCTGGCCGGCATCCTCCAGCACGACGAAGGCGGCCGGCGCATGTTCGGCGACCCGGCCCGGGTCGTCACGAGCGACCTCGTCCCGACCCTCGAGGGCCTGCGCGACCGGAAAGCCGCGGCCGTCGCCGAGCTGCTGCCCGAGCTCGCCGACGACCTGGCCGCCTACCGCGTCGTCGAGCGCGAGCCGGTTCGCACGTCGGTCCGCGGAGACGACGTCCTCGCGACGCCCGCGCCCTCCCGCGGCGGCGGGATCGTCGCCGCGGCGCTCGAGCGGCTCGAGCACGCGACGAACCTCGGCGACGCGCGCCGCGCGCGCTGCGCGACGCCTACGCGACCGCTCCTCCCGCCCGCATGGCCGGCACGACCCACATCTCGGTGATCGACGCCGCCGGCAACGCCGCCGCGCTCTCCTCGACGCTGGGCTCGGGCTCCGGCGTCTTCCGCGCGGGAGCGCAGCTGAACAACATGCTCGGCGAGCGGGACGTGATCGGCCACGCCGAGCTCCGGCCGGGAGCCCGGCTCGCGAGCATGATGACTCCGACGCTCGTGCTCGAGGACGGCCGTCCGCGGCTCGCGCTCGGCAGCGCCGGGTCGGTGAGGCTCGCCGGGGCGATCGCGCAGGTCGCCGACGCGGTGCTCCGCGGCGTGCCCCTCGCCGCCGCGATCGACGCACCGCGGCTCCACGTCGACGGCGACGTCCTCCATCTGGAGGGCGGCTACCCCGACGAGCCGCCGAGCGGGTGGGAGGTCGTCCGCTGGGCCGGCCGCAACCTCTACTTCGGCGGCGTCTCCGCCGTCGAGCGCGCCGCGGACGGCACCTTCGCCGCAGCAGGCGATCCGCGCCGAGGTGGTCACGGGATCGTCGTCCCGTGATCGAGATCCGGCCCGCCCGCGCCGACGACGCGGCCGCGCTCGTCGAGCTGGGCACGGCGATCGGGGCGGAGGAGGGCGCCTGGCTGCTGACGAGCGCCGGCTGGCGCAGCGTCTCCGACGAGCGCAGGTACCTGCGCGCACTCAAGCGCTTCCCGGACGCCGCGGTCTACGTCGCCGAGGAGGAGGACGGCGAGCTCGTCGGCCGGCTCTCGCTCGCGCGCGACCCCCATCCCTCCAGCCACCACGTCGCCGACCTCGGCCTGATGGTGGCTGCGAGCCACCGCCGCCAGGGTGTGGGCCGGATGCTGCTGGAGCAGGCGGTGGCCTGGGCACGGCGACGCCGAGGTCAGCAAGCTCGAGCTGCACGTCTTCCCCTGGAACGAGCCCGCGATCCGCCTCTACGAGACGTTCGGCTTCGAGCGCGAAGGCGTCCGCCGAGACCACTATCGGCGGGACGGAGAGTATGTGGATGCGATCCTGATGGCGTACCGGCTTCCTCCTCTCACGAGTTGAACGACCTCCACCGTGCCCGACGAACGGCTACGCCTGTGTGTCACCTTCGTGTCGAAGGTGTGAAATTTCGACTCGACAAGGAGCCTGCAAATGCCCGAGTTCACCGAGTACGAGACCGGCACTCCCTGCTGGATCGACGTCACGAGCCCCGACCTCGACGCGACGATCGCGTTCTACTCGGGCCTCTTCGGCTGGGAGGCCGACCGCGACCCGCGCCCCGAGGCCGGCGGCTACACGATGTTCAGCCTGAAGGGGAAGCACGTCGCGGCCGCGAGCCCGCCGCAGCAGGAGGACACGCCGCCGTACTGGACGACCTACCTCGCGAGCGCCGACGTCGACGACACGGCCGCACGCGTGCGCGAGGCGGGCGGGACCGTGCTCGCAGATCCCTTCGACGTCTTCGAGGCCGGCCGGATGACGATCGCGGTCGATCCCACGGGCGCCGCCTTCGGCGTCTGGCAGGCCGACCAGCACATCGGCGCCCAGCTCGCGAACGAGCCGGGAACGCTCAGCTGGAACGAGTGCCGGACGCCCGACGCGGCCGCCGCCGAGCAGTTCTACCGCGCCGTCTTCGACTACAGCGTCACCGCGACGCCGATGGGCCAGGACGAGCCGTACCGCGTGCTGGAGGTCGGCGGCAAGGGCATCGCGGGCCTGATGCAGTGGGCCGACGGCCCGCCGAGCTGGGCGACGACCTTCAACGTCGCCGACGCCGACGGGAGCTGTGCGCGGGCCGAGGAGCTCGGCGCGCGCGTGGTGCGCGAGCCGTTCGACATTCCGTCGATCGGCCGCTACGCCGCACTCGAGGACCCCGTCGGCGCCGGCTTCGGCGTGATCCAGGACCCGCCGAGCTAGCAGGACGACGGTGGACGAGCGACTGATCGCGGGGCGCTATGCGCTGAACGAGCCGCTCGGCGGCTCGAGCTGGCGGGCGACCGACACCGAGCTCGGGCGGGAGGTGGTCGTGCGGCTCGGCGCGTCCGGCGCGACGGGGGCTGCGCTGCTCTCGCACCCGAGCATCGCGCGCGTCTTCGACCACGGAGAGGCCGACGGCGAGCAGTTCGTGGTGCGGGAGTACCTGCCCGGCGGATCGCTGGAGGAGCGCGGAGCGGCCTCGCTCTCGGAGGACGCCGCGCAGGTCGCCGCGAGTGACGTCGCGGCCGCTCTGGCCTATGCGCACGGGCAAGGCGTCGCGCACGGTGCGCTCAGCGAGGCGAACGTCCTCTTCGACGCGGAGGACCGTGCGAAGGTGGCCGACTTCACCGCCGAGGGCGAGCCGCAGGACGACGTGCTGGCGTTCGGCGCGATCCTGCAGTCGCTGGCGACCGCCGCGCCGGCGCTCGGCCCGCTCGCCGCCGCCGCGCTCGCCGGCGAGCTCGACAGCTCCGCGCTGGCCGCGCAGCTGGACGACATCCGCCCGGTCGCCGTCGTGGCCGAGCCGACGACGGTGATCGCGGCGCCTCGCGCGGCGCCGCCGGAGCCGACGCCTGCTGGCCGACGGCGCGTCGTCGCGGCCGTCGCGATCGCCGCGGTCCTGCTGGTCGCGGGCCTGGGCGCCGCGTACTTCGCGACCTCCGACGGCTCGGACACGACCGATCCCACCACGGAGTCGACGTCAGGTCCGACCTCGGGCGAATCGACGGAGGAGGAGACCGAGGCGCCTCCACCGACCACGACCGCCGACACCACCGACGCGACCACCACCGGCACGACCACCGCGGGCACGAGCACCGAGCAGACGACGACGGCGCCGCCCGCGACGACGACGGAGCCGCCGCCCACGACGACCGAGCCTCCGGCCACGACCGAGCCGCCGCCCGCGACGACGACCGAGCCGCCGCCGACGACCACCGAGCCGCCGCCGCCGACGACGACCGAGGAGCCACCGCCGACGACGACGGAGGCGACGACGACCGAGGCCGGGTAGTCGGCTCGGTGGAGGACGTGAGCGCCGGCGGTGGTGGCGACGGAGGTCGAGCAGGCGCCCGACCGGCTGGCCTTGAGCGCGTTCGCCGGCGCCGTCGTGATCGGCGGCTCGAACTACGTCGCGATCCGGTACAGCAACCGCGAGCTCGATCCGATCTGGGGCGCCGGCCTCCGCTTCGCGGGCGCGGCGGTCGTCTTCGGCGTGCTCTTCGTGGCCCTGCGGCTGTCCTTCCCGCGTGGGCGCGCGCTCGCCCTGATCGTCGTTTACGGGTTGCTCGCATTCGCCGCCGCGTACGGCTGTATGTATTTGGCGATGCAGGAGGTGACGGCCGGCGTGGCCGCCGTCGTGGTCTCGATCGGCCCGCTCTTGACGCTGCTACTCGCCGTCGCACATCGGATGGAGCACCTCGACGCCCGCGCCCTCGCCGGCTCGGTGATCGCGTTCGGCGGCTCGGCGCTGGTCTTCTTCCAGCCCGGGTCGACGGATTTCGGCCTCGGCTCCTTCGCCCTGCTCGGCGTCGCCGCGCTCTGCGCGTCCGAGGCGTTCGTCGTCTCGAAGCTCGTCGGCCGCGAGCACCCGGTGGCGATGAACTTCGTCGGCATGAGCGCGGGCGCGGCGGTGCTGCTCGTCGTGTCGGTGGCCGCCGGCGAGAGCCTGGTGCTGCCCGCGGAGGGCGAGACGCAGCTCGCCCTCGCCTACCTCGTCGCCGCCACGGTCGGCCTCTTCCTGCTCGTGCTGGTCGTCGTGCAGCGCTGGACGGCCTCGTCGACGGCGTACATCTTCGTGACGATGCCCGTCGTCGCGATCGCCCTCGGCGCCCTGGTCGCGGACGAGGAGATCACCGTGACCACGGTCGTCGGCGGCGCGATCGTCTGCGCCGGCGTCTACCTCGGCGCGCTCGCCCGACCTTGCGCGCCTCTGTAGTTTGTGCCAGCGCCCCTTTTGCGCCTTTATTCGAGACTCACTCATTTTTTTTTATCTTTATCGCTACTTAGAGCGCAGGCGCAACTCCGCCAGCGGGAGGCGTAAGACGTTTAGCTTTAATGAGTCTATTTTTTTTAAAAAAAAAAAAAAAAAAAAATTTTTCCGCTCGTAGGTGCCAGCGCGGCGGGGGCCTGGATTCGAGACCTCCTTGATCGCACTTAGGAGCGCGGCGCACAACTCCGCCAGCGGGAGGCGTAAGACGAGCTTGAGTCGCAGTTGATACCCCCGTCGCGTCTTCGTAGCGATGCACCTTCCGCCGACCGCCTCCACCTCTCGCCGTCCGACGTCACGGCCTTCCTGGCCTGCGAGCACCTGACGACGCTCTCGCTCGCGCACGCGCGCGGGGAGATCGAGCGGCCCGAGGTCGAGAACGAGCAGGCGGAGCTGATCTTTCGCAAGGGGCTCGAGCACGAGCACGCCTACCTCGAGCAGCCTCCGCGCGCAGGGCAACACCGTCCTCGAGATCCCCGACCCCGAAGGCGACTACGAGACCGCCGCCCGCGCCACCGCCGACGCGATCCGCGCCGGCGAGGACGACGTCATCTACCAGGGCGTCCTCGCCCACGAGAGCTGGCGCGGCGTCGCCGACTTCCTGATGAAGCAGCCGGACGGCACCTACGAGGCGCTCGACACCAAGCTCGCGCGCTCCGCGAAGCCCGCCTACATCCTCCAGCTCCTCTTCTACAACGAGCAGCTCGCGCGCATCCAGGGCCGCGAGCCCGAGCACATCCACGTCCTGCTCGGGAACGGCGAGCAGCAGTCCTTCCAGCCACAAGAGTTCGCCGCCTACTACCGGCGCGTCCGCTCGCGGCTCGAGCGCTTCGTCGCCGACCCGCCGCCGACCGAGCCCTACCCGGTCGACCACTGCTCGCATCTGCGACTTCAAGCCGATCTGCGACGCCTACTGGGACTCCGTCGACCACCTCTCCCGCGTCGCCGGCGTCTACCGATCGCAGATCGAGCAGCTCGAAGCCGCCGGGATCACGACGCTCGCCGCCCTCGGGCGCGCGCCCGCGGAGCCCGTGCCGGCCGGGATCAGCGCCGACTCGTGGGCGAAGAACCGCGAGCAGGCCGAGCTCCAGCTGCACGCGCGCGAGACCGGCGTCGACGCGTACCGGCTCCTCCAGCCGCAGCCCGAAGCCGGCTTCTCGCTTCTGCCCGACCCCTCGCCCGGCGACCTCTTCTTCGACTTCGAGGGCAACCCGTTCTGGGACGCCGACGGCTCGCTCGAGTACCTCTGGGGGATCCTCGACGTCGACGGCAACTTCACGCCGCTCCACGCGCACGACCACGAGACCGAGCGGCTCGCGTTCGAGCAGTTCGTCGACCTCGTCCACGAGCGCCTCGCGCGCTACCCCGACCTGCACGTCTACCACTACGCGCCCTACGAGATCACCGCGCTCAAGCGCCTGATGGGCCGCTACGGCACCCGCGAGCGCGAGCTCGACGACCTGCTCCGCCGCGAGGTCTTCGTCGACCTCTACCGCGTCGTCCGCAACGCCGTCCGCGTCTCGCGGCCCGGCTACGGGCTGAAGGAGCTCGAGGCCTTCCTCGACTTCGAGCGCCAGGCGGAGGTGAAGGACGGCGGCGCCTCGATCGTCATCTTCGAGCAGTGGATGCAGACCGGCGAGCAGGCGCTGCTCGACCAGATCGACGCCTACAACCGGGAGGACTGCATCGCGACGCGGCTCCTGCGCGACTGGCTGCTCGAGCGGCGCGACGAGGCGCTCGCGCAGTTCGGGCCGTTCCCGCCGCCCGAGCCGAAGGAGCCGAAGCCGATCCCGGAGGTGAAGGAGGTTCGCGCCGAGCTACGCGCGCAGCTGCTCGACGCCGGGGAGGAGCTCGCCGCGCAGCTGCTCGACTACCACGACCGCGAGCGCAAGCCGGTCTGGTGGGCCTACTTCGACCGGATCGAGATGACTCCCGAGGAGCTGTTCGAGGATCCGGAGTCGATCAGCGGCCTGACGGTCGTCGGCGAGCCGACGCGCGTCGACCGCTCCTGGGCGTACACGCTCAGCTTCCCGCCGCAGGAGCACAAGATCCGCGAAGGGCAGCAGACCGTCGATCGCGCCACGCTCAAGTCGCCGGGAACGATCACGGACGTCGACCGGGAGGCACGGCGGCTGACGCTCAAGCGCGGACGCAGCTTCGACGAGGTCGACCTGCCCGAGTCGATCCTGCCGAAGAGCGCGTTCAACACGCCCGAGCAGGAGGAGGCGCTGATGCGGCTCGGCCGCTCGCTCCTCGCCGGCGACCGCCGCTACCCCGCGGCCGAGTCGATCCTCCGCCGCGAGCCGTTCGACCGCTCCGTTCAGACCTCCGACCTCGACGAGATGAAGGAGCTCGTGCTCTCGCTGGACGATCGCCACCTCGTGATCCAGGGGCCGCCCGGCTCCGGGAAGACGTGGACGTCGGGACGGCTGATCGCGCACCTGATCGCGAACGGCAAGTCGGTCGGCGTCGCCTCGACGAGCCACAAGGCGATCCACAACCTGCTCGACGCCGTGGTCGAGGCGGCGGCGGAGCTCGGGATCGCCTTCGACGGGCGCAAGAAGGCGAGCGCCGGCAACTCGGAGTCCTACTACGGCCGCGACGAGGTCAAGGACGTCGAGCACGCCGACGAGTGCGTCGGCGCCGACCTCGCCGCCGGCACGTCCTGGCTCTTCGCGCGCGAGAACCAGCAGGTCGACTACCTCTTCGTCGACGAGGCCGGGCAGGTCTCGCTCGCCGACGCGCTCGCGATGGGGACGGCGGCGCGGAACGTCGTGCTCGTCGGCGACCCGCAGCAGCTCGACCAGGTGATCCAGGGGACGCACCCGCGCCGGCAGCGGCGCGTCGGTGCTGCGGCACCTGCTCGGCGACGACGCGACGTGCCGCCCGACCGCGGTCTCTTCCTCGAGCGCACCTACCGCCTCCACCCGGACGTCTGCGGCTACATCTCGGAGGAGTTCTACGAGGGCCGGCTCGAGCCGGCGCCGGTCGCGGCGGACGGACGACGCCGCTCGGGACGGGCCTCCGCTACCTCGCCGTCGAGCACGAGGGCCACCGGCAGGAGTCGGCGGAAGAGGTCGCGGTCGTGCGCGCGGAGGTCGAGCGGCTGCGCGCGCACGGAATCGAGGACGTGATCGTCGTCGCCGCCTACAACGCGCAGGTGAACGCGCTGCAGGAGGCGCTGCCGGCGGCGTGCGCGTCGGCACCGTGGACAAGTTCCAGGGCCAGGAGGCGCACGTCGTCCTCTACTCGATGGCGAGCTCGAGCGGGGAGGACGTCCCGCGCGGGCTCGAGTTCCTGCTCTCGCGCAACCGGCTGAACGTGGCCATCTCGCGGGCGCACTGCCTCGCCTACCTCGTCGCGAGCCCGCGGCTGCTGGAGGTCAACTGCCGCTCGATCCCGCAGATGCGGCTCGCGAACGCGCTCTGCAGGTTTGTGGAACTGTCAGCAGCGCCATAGTCCGCGCGAGGAGGATCCGATGTACGCGAGCGTGACGACGACCCGCGGGTCGACCGAGAACATGGCCGAGATCGCCGAGATGGTTGGCGAGACGATGATCGACTGGCTCCGCGACATCGAGGGCTTCGGAGGCCTGCCTGATGCTCAGCAACGAGGAGCTGGGGGTCACGCAGGTGATCGCGCTCTGGGAGAGCGAGGAGGTGGCCGAGCACCATCGCGTCGCGCGGATGGCGCTGCGCGACAAGGTCACCGCGACGGTCGAAGCCGAGGTGGTGGAGACAGTTCCGTACGCGGTCACGTTCGCCCACCTGCGGGGCACGCCGCTCACCGACCGCTAGAGGCTGAGCCTCAGCTGTGGCTGAGCTTCAGGCCGTCCGAGCGGAGGTCGTTGCGCAGCTGCTGCGACGTCATCCGGTCGCTGCGGTCGCGCGACTTCTCCAGCTTCGAGGCGTACTTCGTCGCCAGCCGCCTGTAGCTCGACGTGACCTCGGCGATCTGCTCGATCAGCGCCTCGTCGCCGCCCGCGAGCGTCGTGACGTACTCGAGCGAGGGCGCGCGCATCGACTCGTCTCCGCTCGTGGCCGCCCGCGGCCGCACGTACCAGCGCAGCCGGCCGCGGCCCTCGTCGTACTCGAGCCACGCCACCGGAGTGTCGCCGCCGAACGGCGAGGAGGGGTCGTAGAGGGCTGCGACCTCGTTCGTGCCGGATTCGGGCTCGCGCACCTCGAGACGTGGACCGTCGCTCATCCACCGAGATTACCGAGCCGACACCCAGGCGGGGGAGGGACGAGCCGCGAACTGTTGCTACGGTGTGACCACGAGCGCCATCCGGCCTCGTGGAGATCTGGCTCTTCGTTCCTCCTCTCTGAGGGTTGTTCGAGGCAGTTGCGTCTCGATCAATCAGAAACTAGAAGGAGTAGAACAGTGCCCAAGTCCTTTCAGGAGCTCGGCGTCAGCGCGCCTGTCGCCACCGTGCTCACCAAGCAGGGGATCACGCATCCCTTTGCGATCCAGACACCTCGTCCTCCCGGACGCACTCGCCGGCCTCGACATCCTCGCCGAGTCGCCGACGGGCTCCGGCAAGACGCTCGCCTTCGGCCTGCCGCTCGTCGAGCGCACCGCCGGCTCGAACGCCCGTCCCGGGCGCGCTCGTGCTCGTCCCGACCCGCGAGCTCGCGCTCCAGGTCGCGGCCGACATCCAGCCGCTCGCGGCGGTCAAGGGGCTCAAGGTCACGACCGTCTACGGCGGCGCGCCGATCGGCGCGCCAGATCGACAAGGCGCGCAAGGCGCACATCCTCGTCGCCACGCCCGGCCGGCTCTTCGACCTGATCGAGCGCAGGGCCGTCAAGCTCGACGACGTCCGCGTGCTCGTGCTCGACGAGGCCGACCGGATGCTCGACATGGGCTTCAAGCCGCAGGTCGACCGCATCCTCCGCGGCGTGCCGGCGAACCGGCAGACGATGCTCTTCAGCGCCACCTTCGACGGCGCCGTCGCCGAGCTCGCCCGCGCCTACACCGTGAACGCCTCGCAGGTTCGCGGCGTCCTGCCGCCCGAGGCCGAGCGCGGCGAGATCGACCACGCCTTCGTCGCTCGTCACCGCCGAGAACAAGCTCGAGCGGCTCGTCGAGCACCTCCGGGCCGAGCGCGGCCTCGCGCTCGTCTTCGTGCGGACGAAGCACGGCGCCGACAAGCTCGTGCGGAAGCTCGAGCGCCAGCACCGGATCCCGGCCGTCGCGATGCACGGCAACCTCTCGCAGAACCAGCGCGAGCGGGCGCTCTGCGCAGTTCGAGACGGGCCGCGTCTCGACGCTCGTCGCGACCGACGTCGCCGCTCGCGGCCTCGACGTCGACGACATCACGCACGTCATCAACTTCGACCCGCCGCACGGCGACGACGACTACGTCCACCGCGATCGGCCGCACCGGCCGCGCGGGACGCAGCGGCAACGGCGTCACGTTCGTCCTGCCCGGAGCAGCGCAACGACGTCGGCCGGCTCGCCGCGCGCCTCGGCCACGGCGAGCGGTTCGCCGCCTCCGGGATGACCGTCTCGACGCGGCCCGCTCGCTCCGCCGGCTCGGGCTCCGGCTCCGGGCAGCGCCGCCGGCGCCGCCGCTAGAACCGGCGGTCGTACACTCGGGCGCGTGCACCTCGACGCGCTCATTGCCCTCGAGTTTCCCGTCGTCGCCGAGCGATTGGCGGGGTCGACTCAGACGCCCCACGGCGCCGAGCTCGCGCGCGAGCTCGCGCCGTCGGGCGACCCGCACGAGGTCGCGCGGCGGCAGGCCCTGACCGCCGAGGCGGTCGCGCTGCTCGACATCGCCGAGGAGCCGCCGCTCGCACGGGATCCACGACGTGCGCGACGCCGCCGCGCATGCCGGCTCGCGGCGGCACGCTCACCGTCGGAGCCACTCGCGCGGATCGCGCGCGTCGATCGCCGGCGGCCTCCGCGCCCGCGCCGCGCTCGACGAGCAGCGGCGAGCTCGCGCCGCTCCTGCGCGAGATTGCCGAGCGCGATCGAGCCGGAGCTCGCCCCGCTCGCGGAGCAGATCGCCCGCTGCGTCGAGGACGACGGCTCCGACCTGCGCGACAACGCCTCGCCGCGCCTGCGCAAGCTGCGCCGCGAGCTGCGCGACGGCCGCCAGCGCGTCGCCGACGAGCTGCGCCGGCTCGCCCGCTCGCCGAGCCTGCGCCGAGCACCTGCAGGAGGACTTCGTCACCGAGCGCGGCGGCCGGCCCGTGCTCGCGGTCAAGGCGAGCTGCGCGCGCGAGCGTGAAGGGGATCGTCCACGACGCCTCCGGCTCGGGGCAGACGCTCTTCGTCGAGCCGTTCGAGGTCGTCGAGCTCACCAACCGCCAGTCGGAGGCGGTCGAGCGGCGGAGCGCGAGGAGGTCGGAGCGGATCCTGCGCGAGCTGTCGGCGGCCGTCGGCGAGCGCGCGGACGCGCTCGACGGCGCTCGTCGAGGCGACGGGCGCGATCGACCTCGCCGTCGCGTGCGGCGACGCTCTCGCGCCGCTGGCGCGGCGCGCCGGTGCAGGTCTCCGACGAGGTGCGGCTGGTCGACGCCCGGCATCCGCTGCTCGACCCCGGCACCGCGGTGCCGATCGACCTCGACCTCGGCGACCTGCGCGCGCTCGTCATCAGCGGGCCGAACACGGGCGGCAAGACGGTGGCGCTGAAGACGCTCGGCCTCGCGGCGCTGCTGCACCAGTCGGGCCTGCGCCCGCCGGCCGAGACGGCCGCGCTGCCGGTCTTCGACGAGGTGCTCGCCGACATCGGCGACCCGCAGTCGATCGAGATGAGCCTCTCGACCTTCTCCGGCCACGTCTGCGAACCTGTCGCGATCCTGCGACGCGGCGACGCGAGCGCTCGCTCGTGCTCGTCGACGAGCTCGCCTCCGGCACCGACCCGGTCGAGGGCTCGGCGCTGGCGCAGGCGCTGCTCGACGCGGCTCGCGCGGCCAGGCGCGGCTGACGCGTCGTGACGACGCACTACCCCGAGCTGAAGGAGTGGGCGAGCGCGACCGACGGCGCCGCCAACGCGGCGACCGGGCATCGACCCCGAGACGCACGAGCCGCTCTACCGGATCGCGCTCGGGCGGCCGGGCACGTCGCACGCGCTCCAGACCGCCGAGCGGCTCGGGCTCGACGAGGCGGTCGTCGCGCGACGCACGCGACCGCGTCGCGCCGGAGCGGCTGCGGATCGCGGAGCTGCTCGCGGAGGCCGAGGCGGCCGAGCGGGCGGCGACGGACGAGCGCGAGGCGGCGGAGACGCGAGCGTGCGGAGGTCGGAGCGCGCAGCGCGAGCAGGCGCAGCGAGCGCGAGGCGGAGCTCGAGGCGGAGATCGACGAAGGTGCGCGCGTCGGCGGCGCGCGAGCGCGAGGCAGCGGCTGCGGAGGCCGAGCGCGACCTCGGCCGAGGCGCGGGCCGAGCTCGACGCGCTGCGGAAGGAGATCCGCGCCGCGCGCCGCCGCGAGCAGCAGGCGAGACGCGCCGGCGCTGCCGCGAGCGCCGAGCGGGAGCGCGACCGCCGCCTCGGCGCCGCGTCCGTGCGCGCGGCGCGGGCGGAGCAGACGCTGCGCGCGCTCGACCAGCCGCTGGAGCTGCTGGCGCCGCTCGCGGCGGGCGACCCCGTCGAGGCGCCCGCGATCGGCGTCCGCGGCACGATCGCGGCGATCGAGGGCGACGAGGCCGAGGTGGTCGGCTCGGGCGGCCAGCGCGTGCGGATCGCGCTCGCGCGCCTGCGGCCCGACGCGCACGGCCGCGGACGCGAGGTCGAGCGAGCCGGCGGTGCGCGTGCTCGCGGCCGCGCGCGGCGACGTCTCGGACGAGCTCGACGTGCGCGGGCAGACGCGCGCAGGAGGCGCGCGAGGCGGTGCGCTCGTTCGTCGACGCGGCGCTCGCTCGCGGGGCTGCCGACCGTTCGGGTCGTCCACGGCCGCGGCACCGGCGCGGTGCGCAAGGCCGTCCGCGACGAGCTCGCCAAGCATCCCCTCGTCGAGCGCCGACCGAGAGCGACTCGGCCGACGGCGCCACCGTCGCCGACCTCTCGGCCTGATGCCGCAGCGCTACATCGGCCGGGCGAACGTCCGCAAGCGGCTCGAGCGCCTCGACGGCACGCCGGGCCGGACGGTGTACGCCGGCGGGGAGGCGCGCATCGAGGCCGAGGGCGAGACGATCGTGGCGCGGCCCCCGTTCGGGCTCGGGCACGAGGGCGAGTACGACATGGTCCAGGCTCTCGCCGCTCCTGGAGGAGATCGAGCGGGATCACCTCGTCGCGGCGCTGCTCGTGCGGCTCGGCGGCTACGCCGTCGGCGTCTTCGAGGGCGAGCAGCTGGTGGCGTCGAAGGTCGGCTCGCGCTTCGTCAAGAACCGGCACAAGAAAGGCGGCTCCTCGTCGAACCGCTTCCGCCGGCGGCGCGAGGAGCAGGTGAACGACCTCGTGCGCGAGGCCGCCGAGGTGGCGGCGCGGGTGCTCGGGCCCTGGCAGGACCGCGCCGAGTTCGTCGCGCTCGGCGGCGACCGCGCCGCGATCGACGGCGGTCCTGGCCGAGCGGGCCGAGCTCGGCTGGCTGCGGGAGCGCGCGCTCACGCGCTTCTTCACGGTCCCGGAGCCGCGGCTGCGCGTGCTGGAGCAGCTGCCCTACGACCTCTACGCGGTCGGGATGGAGATCGAGGAGCGCTAGGAGGCGGGCGCCGCGTCCTGCGGCTCCCAGCCGAGCAGCTCGCGCGCGTGCTCGAGGTCCCAGAAGCGGCCTGGGTTCGCGGAGACGCCGTACACGACCGCCCACGTCACGTCCTCGCTGTCCAGGCAGGCCGCGATCAGCTCCGCGCAGTCGCGCTTGCTCAGCCAGACGGCGCGCATGCGTGCGTGCTTGCCCTCGTCGTCGAGGTCGAGCAGCGGGTTCGAGCTCGGCTAGTGTGGGATCGTCGCTTTCGCGCACCGCGCCGATGCGCAGGTTGAAGACGCTCAGGCCGTGACGCTCGTGGTAGAGCCGGCCGAGCGCCTCGCCGTAGACCTTCGAGACGCCGTAGAGCGAGTCGGGGCGCAGCTCGGACGTGTGGTCGACGACGCGCGTGTCGTCAGGCGCGTAGATCGCGCGGCGCGCCCTCCACCTCGAACATCCCGACGGTGTGGTTCGAGGAGGCGAAGACGATCCGCCCGACGCCCGCGAGCCGCGCCGCCTCGTAGACGTTGTAGGTGCCGACGAGGTTGTTCTGCAGCACGTCCTCCCACGGCGTCTCGATCGCCGCCGAGGCCGCCAGGTGGACGACGGCGTCGACGCCCTCGAAGGCGGGGCGGATCGCGTCCAGCTCGGCGATGTCGGCGACGTGGCTCGGGAACGGCTGCGGCGCCCGCGTCAGCGAGGTGAGCTCGTAGCGGTCGCCGAGGTGCTCGCGCACGGCGGTCCCGATCGTTCCCTCGGCGCCGGTGACGAGGACGCGCCGCGCGGCAGGCGTCACCGGTCGCCCTCGAAGGCCGCGTAGGCCGGGAGCAGGACGTCGGCGAGGTCGTTGCCGCCCACCCGCACGCCGCTCGGGCCGAGCCGCTTCAGCACCGCGCCCACCGGGAGCGGGCGCAGCGGCCGCGCGGGCGGCAGCGTCCCGGCGAGCCAGGGGTCGTCGCCGAGCTCGAGCGGCGCCGCCTCCGGCTCGACCTCGGCCTCGGTCTCCGCCGCGCCGCAGCCGCGCCAGCGCAGGAGCAGCGACGGATCGCGGTCGATCTCCTGCGCGACGGCGTAGGCGAGCGCGGCCACGTGCTCGCAGGTGCCGCTCGCGGTCGCAGGTGCAGCTGCGGCGCGATCGCCTCGCGCGCGCGGGACGAGCGGCTCGTCCCAGTCGACCGTCATCAGGTGCTCGAGGTGCACCGACTGCTCGCGCCCGCTCGACGCCGGCCTCGAGCGGCCGGTTGCCGCGCGCGAACCGCGCCACCGCCGTCCAGATGCGCGGCGGCACCGGCGCGGCGGACGACGGACACGTGCCGCAGCGAGCCGACGCGGCGCGGAGATCTTCCCCGCCGCGATCTCCAGCTCGTGCACCTCGCCGCCGGCCGGCGAGCGCGCGCCCGCGCTCCGCGACCGACGAGCCCTCGTCGGGCACGAGGCGCGCATCGCGACAGAGCCGCGCCCGATCGCTCGCGCCCGCGACCGATCGGCCGTCGTCGAGCACGCTCATGCGGCCGCCTCCACCGCGTCGGGCGCGAGCGCGACGGCGGCGCGGATCGCGCCGAGGTCGAGGTCGCCGAGCCAGTCCTCGGAGCCGCCGGCGATCACCTTCGCGGCGAGCTCGCGCTTCGAGTCGAGCAGCTGGTCGATCCGCTCCTCGAGCGTCCCGGTGCAGATCAGGCTGTGACGAAGACGGCTTGCGCTGGCCGAACCGGTAGGCGCGGTCGGTCGCCTGCTGCTCGACGGCCGGGTTCCACCAGCGGTCGAAGTGGAAGACGTGGTTCGCGGCGGGCAGGTTGAGGCCGCGGCCGCCCGCGCGGATCGAGACCACGAGCACCGACGGGCCGTCCTCCGACGCGAACGCCGCCAGCAGCTCGTCGCGCTGCCGCGCGCTCAGGCGCCCGTGGAAGAAGCCGACGTCACGGCCGAGCCGCTCCGCGAGGTGGGTGACGAGCCGGTCGAAGCCGGGGTACTGCGTGAAGACGAGCGCCTTGTCCTCGCGCGGCATCTCCTCGAGCAGCTCGACGAGCCGCTCGAGCTTGCCCGAGCGGCCGTCGAGCGGCCGCCCGGTCGGGAGCACGGTCTCGGGGTGGTTGCAGACCTGCTTCAGCTGGCCCGAGCATCGCGAGCACGGCGCCGCGGCGGCCGAAGCGGTCCTCGTGCTCCTCGATCCGCGGCAGCCAGCGGTCGACGGTGGCGCGGTAGAGGCTCGCCTGCTCGACCGTCAGCCGGCAGTAGTCCTTCTCGATCGTGATCGGCGGCAGCTCCAGCTCGACCTCGGCCGAGTCCTTCGGCCGGCGCAGGATGAACGGCTGCACGATCGAGCGCAGCCGCTCGAGCGCGCGCTCGTCGCCGTACGGCCTCGATCGGCCGCGCGAACGTGCGCTCGAACCACTCGCGCGAGCCGAGCAGGCCCGGGATTGACGAGATCCATGATCGCCCAGAGCTCGCCGAGCCGGTTCTCGATCGGCGTGCCGGTCATCGCGAGCCGGCGCCGCGCGGGCAGCCGGCGCAGCGCCCGCGCGCGCTTCGTGGCCGGGTTCTTGACGTCCTGCGCCTCGTCGAGCAGCAGCCGGTCCCAGGCGATCGCTGGCGAGCGCCTCGACGTCGCGCGTGGCGATGTCGTACGAGGTGACGACGACGTCGCTGCCGCGCGCCGCGTCGGCGAGCGCCGCGCCGGTGAGCCGGTCGAGGCCGTGATGGAGGTGGACGCGCAGGGAGGGCGCGAAGCGCGCGATCTCGGCGACCCACTGCCGGGCGACGCTCATCGGGCAGACGACGAGCGTCGGCCCGAGCGCGTCCGGCCCGGCGTCCTCGCGCTCGGAGACGAGCATCGCGATCGCCTGCACGGTCTTGCCGAGGCCCATGTCGTCGGCCAGGATCCCGCCGATCCCGAGGTCGCCGAGCAGCCGCAGCCAGCCGTGGCCGCGCTCCTGGAACGGGAACAGGCCGTGCTGCATCGCCGGCGGGCGTGGGCAGCGGCTGGAAGCGCCGCTCGTCGTCGCCGAGCAGCTCCGCGAGCGGCGCGTCGAGCGTCACCTCGCCGAGCTCGAGCCCGGCCTCGTCCGGTCTCGAGCCCCGAGACCGCGCGGACGAGGTCGACCACGCCGACGCCCTCGCGGCGCCGCTCGAGGAAGCGCAGCGCCCGCTCCACCTCCGACTGCGCGCAGCGCGTGCCAGCGGCCCGCCGACGCGGACGAAGCGGCTCCTTCGCGCGCGGCGAGCTCGGCCAGCTCCTCCTCGGTCAGCTCGACGTCGCCGATCGCGAGCCGCCAGTCGAAGCGTCGCGAGCGGCGGCGGTCGAGAGCAGGCCGCTCGAGCGGCTCGGCGGCCGGCTCGTCGCCGCCAGGTTGACGCGCAGCCGGCTGGGCGAGCGCATCCAGGCAGCGGGCAGGAGCACGGGCACGCCGCGCTCCTCGAGCTCGCGGCATCGCCTCGCGCAGGAACGACCGCACGGCGTCCGGCTCGAGCACGCGCCTCGCGTCGGCTGGTCGGCGTCGAAGCTCGACGCCGTGCTCGGCGAGCAGCGGCTCGATCTCCGTCGAGCTGGCGGATCAGGTCGCGGCGCGGGTCGCGGGCGCGCAGGAAGGCGAAGACGTCCTCGCCGCCCTCCCACAGCAGCGAGGCGGGCAGGCCGAGCGTCGGGTCGTCCTCCGCCTGCAGCCAGAGCTCGAGCACGAGCGCGGGCTCGCCGCTCGTCGTCCGGCGCGGGCCGCTCGTCGAGGTGGAGCGCCGAGGCGCCAGGCGCCGCCGAGCGGCGCCCGAGCCCGTCGTCGACCCAGCGCGTGAGCCGCCGCTCGAGCGCCGCGTAGCCGGGATGGCGGGGAAGCTCCGGCTCGGCGGCCGTGAGCCCGTCGAGGAAGAGCTCGAGCGCGGTCGGGCGGCCCGCGCGCAGCCGGTTCGCAGAGCCGCACGCGGCGAGCGCGGAGCCGGTCGCGCGCGATCTGGTCGACGACGACGGGGTAGAGATCGTGCACCGTCGCGTCGCGGTCGCCGTCGAAGGCGATCGCCGCGACCGCCGGCAGCGCGGCGGCGATCTGCGGCAGCGCGTCCTGCACGCTCGCGTCGAGCGTCGCGCCCCAGAAGGCGGCCCAGTGGCCGCCGCCGCCGTCGAGGCTGGGGTGGACGAGGCCCTCCGCGACGGAGCGCTGGGCCAGCTCGACGACGGCGAAGAGCGCCCGCGCGGTGCCGCCCGGCTCCAGGCCCGGCGGCGGAGCCGGCCGCGAGCGCGACGAGCGCGCGCGCATCGAGCGCGGCGCGCGGCGAATCCGTGCCCGACCGGCGCCAGCTCGGCGATCGCGGGCATGCCGAGGTGGAGCTCGCCGGCGGAGAGCGTGCCGTCGGCGTCCCGGACGAAGACGAGCGCGGTGGCGTCCTGCTGCCACACGAGCTCGAGCGTCGGGGACGCCGGAAGCACGGCGGAAGCGGCTGTCAGATTTACAGACACGACCTTTCAGCTTAGGCGTAGACCACGACGTCCCGCCTCCCCCTTCTAGCTGCAGCGAGCACGGGCGAGCCCGTGCTCGCGCTCAGTCAAGAGCTGCGTGGGCCTGGCATAGCCAGGCCCACGGCAAAATCCCTGAAGGGAGCCGCTTTGCGGCTCCGGTTCTTTAGGGAATCGGCTGTTCTGCGGGTCGAGATCCAGGCGGCCGCCGTTGCGGCACTCGCCCGGCACGAGGTAGGCGGGTGCGGAGCGGGCGAAGGTGCCGTTGTCGGCCAGCTGCTGGCGCATCATCCGCGCTGCGGTGTCCTCGGAGAGCCCGAGGCGATGGCCGAGCTCGACGCCGCTCTGGAACGCGAAGCAGTTCGTGACCCCCTCGTCGCTCTCGCCGTGGAGGTGCCAGGCCTCGTGCGCCAGCACCGCGATCGCTCGTGCCGTCTGGCTGAACGCGCCCTCGTCGTTCTCGAAGGCGAGGCGGTGCAGCCGGTAGCAGATCTCCGGCGTCAGGAAGGCGCGCGAGCCGCCGACCTCGGCCAGGCCGTCCGCGTGCTGGACGATCCCGACGGCCTGGCCCTCGGCGTCGCAGCGGACCCGCGCCTCGTGCCCGGCGATCCGGCCCGCCTCGGCCGAGAGCAGCGCCTCGGTCCGCGCCTGCTCGCTGTCGTCCAGCCCGTCCCAGCCGCGGTCCGGCAGCAGCACGAAGAGGACGAATGCGAGTGCGCCGACCACGGCGAGCCCTTCGAGCCGGGCAAGCAGCCGCCGCCCGCCGCCACGGGTCGCACGCGGCGCAGGGAGCGGCTCGGGCTCGAGCGCCGGCTCGCCGCGCAGCAGCCGCGCGCGGCTCTCCTCGATCAGCTCGTGCACCTCCTCGTCGCTTCGGCCCCCCACGGGAAGCCAGACGTCGTGGCCCTCGATGCGGACGAGCGCCGGCTCGAGCCACTCCTCGCCGCCGAGCTCCGAGATGTCGCTCTCCTGCGGGCTCCGCCCGCGCGTCCGCCGGGGCGAGCCCCGGTCGCGCAGGCCGCCGACGAGGTAGTTCAGCTCCAGCGCGGCGAAGGCGAGGAAGGGGACCCAGACGGGGATCCAGTCTCCGCAGTCCCGGGACGAGGAACCACGCGACGACGAGCGCGATCCCGGCGATCCGCAGTCGTCGTATGAGCGGCAGCGCCGGCGCGTCCATCGCCAGACCGTAGCCAGCCCGGCCGGGGTGATGAACCCCCCGTTGCGGCTCTGTTGCGTTCGCGTTAACCGCCTAACCGACCTGGACGTGCTGACGTAAAAGTCCATGCATGGGCGTAACGTCACCACCGAAACCGTCCACCGCGCAGCTCGATGCGGCACGCCAGTTCGACTTCTGGCTCGGTGAGTGGGACTGCTCCTGGGGCGACGGCGAGGGCGGCACGAACTCGGTCTACCTCGACCTGGGGGACAAGGTCGTCGTGGAGAGCTTCGACGCCCGGCCGTCGCTCGAGTACCAGGGGATGAGCCATTCGGTCTACGACCGCGCCGTCGCGCGCTGGAAGCAGACCTGGGTGGACAGCGACGGCGCCTACCTGGACTTCGTCGGCGGCTTCGAGAACGGGGTCATGGACCTGCGCCGCCAGGGCGAGCACGAGGGCCGGATCGCCACCTTCCGGATGTGCTGGTTCGACATCGAGCGCGACTCGCTCAGCTGGGCGTACGAGCGCTCGGACGACGGCGGCGCCACCTGGACGACGCTCTGGGCGATCGGCTACACCCGTGTCCTATAGCTGGGTCGACCCGCACTTCGCGGTGCTCTACGGGCGGCGTGAGGAGCAGCGGCTCCTCGAGAAGCTGCTCACCGACGTCCGCGTGCACGTCGGGCAGCTGCCGGAGCCAGGCTGCGACCGAGTGGCGGCACAGCGGGTGGCTCGAGAGCGACCTGCCGGGCAGCCCGACACTCCGCCTGATCTAAGTCCGCAAAGAGCGGGGATCGCCTCGCGGGCCGGAGCAGGGTCGTCAGGACCCGTCGCGATAATGGCCGCTCGTGGCATGGCTCATGACAATCTCGAGCGCTCGCGCGCAGTTCTGCGGTAGGGGTCGCGCGAGCGGCGTAGGCTCGACGGAGCCGCTCCAGGGAGCGGAGGTGCCGGCTTTGCCGGCGCCGGAGCGGGAATGAGCGCTGACTTCGTCCATCTGCACGTCCACAGCGAGTACTCGATCCTCGACGGGGCGTGCCGGATCCCCGCTCTGGCGGCGCGCGCGGCCGAGCTGGAGATGCCCGCGGTCACGCTCACCGACCACGGCTCGCTGGCCGGGACGATCGAGCTCTTCAAGGCGGCGCAAGGCGCAGGGTGTGAAGCCGATCGTGGGCTGCGAGGTGTACGTCGCCGACGACCGTCACGCCGCACGCGCGGGCTACGCGCACCTGACGCTGCTCGCGAGGACAACGCCGGCTACGCGAACCTGATCAAGCTGTGCTCGCTCGGCTACCTCGAGGGCTACTTCGCCAAGCCGCGGGTCGACTGGGAGCTGCTCCAGACCTACGCGCCGGGCCTGATCGCGCTCTCGGGGTGCCTCTCCGGCCGCGTCTGCAAGGCGCTCGAGGAGAGCCGCCCCGGCGACGCGCGCTCCGAGCTCGACCGGCTCGCGCAGGTCTTCGGGCGCGACAACACCTACGTCGAGCTGCAGAACGCGGGCCTCGAGGTGCAGCAGCGCGTCAACCCGGAGCTCGTCAAGCTCGCGGACGAGGCCGAAGCTGCCGCTCGTCGCCACCGGCGACGTCCACTACCTCAGCGCGCAGACGCCTACTCGCACGAGGCGCTCCTCTGCATCCAGTCCGGCGACTCGCTGAAGAACCCGAACCACTGGCGCTTCGACACGAACGAGTTCTACTTCAAGTCGCCGGCCGAGATGGCGCTCGACTTCCCCGGCCACGAGGACGCGATGCGGCGCACGCTCGAGGTCGCCGAGCGCTGCAACGTCGAGATCGAGCTCGGCAAGATCCTGCTGCCCGAGTTCCCGACGCCGGGCGGCCGCGACGCCTTCGAGTACCTCGTCGAGCTCTGCGAGCGGGGGCTCGAGCGGCGCTACGACACCGTCACGCCCGAGCTGAGCGAGCGGCTCCAGTTCGAGCTCAAGACGATCCGCGAGATGGGCTTCGCCGACTACTTCCTGATCGTCTAGGACTTCATCGGCTTCGCGAAGCGGAACGGCGTCAGCGTCGGCCCCGGCCGCGGCTCGGCGGCCGGCTCGCTCGCCGCCTACTGCCTCGAGATCACCGACATCGACCCGATCCGCTACGGGCTCCTGTTCGAGCGCTTCCTCAACCCGGCCCGCAAGGACATGCCCGACATGGACATCGACTTCGCCGTCGAGGGCCGCGAGCGCGTGATCAACTACGTCGCCGAGAAGTACGGCCGCGACCGGGTCGCGCAGATCATCACCTTCGGGACGATGGCCGCCCGCGCCGCGGTGCGCGACGCCGGCCGCGTGCTCGAGATCCCCTACGGCGTCGTCGACAAGATCGCGAAGCTGATCCCGGAAGGCCCGGGCCAGACGCTCGCCGACTGCCTCAAGCCCGGCGCCGACCTGAAGGCGGCCTACGACTCCGACCCCTTCGCGAAGGAGATCGTCGACCTGGCGAAGCCGCTCGAGGGGCTCGTGCGGCAGGACTCGATCCACGCGGCCGGCGTCGTGATCGGCGCCAAGCCGCTGATCGAGGTCGTGCCGCTGCAGCAGAAGGGCGCCGACCAGGAGGTCGTGACGCAGTTCTCGATGAAGAACGTCGAGGCGCTCGGCCTGCTCAAGATCGACTTCCTCGGCCTGCGCAACCTCGACGTGATCGACAAGGCCGTGCAGCTGATCGGCGGCAACCTCGAGATCGACGACGATCCCGCTCGACGACAAGAAGACCTACGAGATGCTCGCGCGCGCCGAGGCCAACGGCGTCTTCCAGTTCGAGTCGTCCGGCATGCGCGACGCGCTCCGCACCGTGAAGCCGACCGAGTTCGAGGACCTGATCGCGCTCGTCGCCCTCTACCGGCCGGGCCCGATGGCGTACATCCCCGCCTACGCGGCGCGCAAGAACGGCCGCGAGGCGGTCACCTACATCGACGCGCGGCTGAAGCCGATCACCGGCGACTCGTACGGGATCTGCATCTACCAGGAGCAGTACATGCAGATCGCCAAGCAGCTCGCCGGCTTCGAGCCGGCCGAGGCCGAGACGCTGCGGCGCGCGATCGGCAAGAAGATCCACGAGCTGATGGCCTCGCTGAAGGACAAGTTCCTGACGGGCTGCGCGGCCAACGACGTCACGCCGGCGGTCGCGACGCAGCTCTGGAAGGACATGGAGCAGTCGCAGGACTACTCCTTCAACAAGGCGCACGCGGCCTGCTACGCGCTGATCGCCTACCGGACCGCGTGGCTGAAGGCGAACCACCCGTGCGAGTACATGGCCGCGCTGATCTCGTCGGTGATGAACACGAAGGACCGCGTGCCGCTGTACGTCAACGCCTGCCACGAGATGGGCATCGACGTGCTGCCGCCCGACGTCAACACCTCGCAGACGGACTTCGCGGTCGTCGAGGGGAAGATCCGGTTCGGCCTGAACGCGGTCAAGAACGTCGGCGAGACGGCGGCGCGCGCGATCATCCGCGCACGCGACGAGGGTGGCCCGTTCGAGTCGATCTGGGACTTCACCGAGCGGGTCGACCCGCAGGTCGTGAACAAGCGCGCCCTCGAGTCGCTCGTCAAGTGCGGCGCGCTCGACTCGACCGGCGCCTCGCGCATGGGGATGCTCGCCGCTGCTCGAGCAGGCGCTCGCGTACGGGCAGAAGTACGCAGCCGACCGGCTCGCCGGCCAGGCCTCGATCTTCGACCTCGGCGACGCCGACGAGACGGCGAGCGCCCCAAGCACCATCCGGCCATCCCGGCGGGCGAGTTCGAGAAGCCGGAGCTCCTGAGGCTCGAGAAGGAGACGCTCGGCCTCTACGTCTCCGAGCACCCGCTGCACGCCGTCCGCGACCAGCTGCGCCGCAAGACCGACGCGACGCTCGCCGAGCTCGAGCGCCGCCGCGACGGCGAGACGGTCACCGTGGGCGGGATCGTCTCGGCGGTCAAGCAGCTGACGACGAAGAAGGGCGAGCCGATGGTCTTCCTCACCCTCGACGACCCGACCGGCGGGGGCGAGGTGGTCGTCTTCAACTCGACCTACGCGAACGCGCGCGACCTCTGCGTCGCCGACCGGATCCTCGTCGTCAAGGGCCGCATCGACCACAAGCAGCAGGGCGAGACGAAGCTGATCGCGCTGGAGGTGGCCGCCTTCGAGGCCGTCGCCGTGCGGCGCGAGGTGCGCTTCAAGCTCGACGCGCGCGCCGCGCCGCGCCGGGATCATCCGCGAGCTCGCCGAGCTCGTGAAGGAGTATCCGGGCGAGTCGCCCGTCTACGTCTCGCTCGAGACCTCGCTCGGCCCGAAGACGCTCGCGCTCGGCCCGCAGCACCGCGTCGCGATCGACTCGGACTTCCTCACCGACGCCCGCCAGCGGCTCGGCGTCGAAGCGCTGCAGTAGCGTCGGGCCGGCTGCGCCGGCTACGTCGTGCAGATGGCCTGTGCCGTGACGGTCATCGTCTGGCCGGCGCCGAGGGCCGTCACCGCGACGACGCCGATCGCCGTCCAGGTCGTGGCGCCCGACGCGTAGGAGGAGACGAGGACGGCCCGCTCCTTCTGGGTGGCCGTGGTCGTGATCTGTGCTCCGCCTCCGAGCAGCACCTTGCCGGCCGGGCAGGTGGCGGTCGCCGTGGTGAGGACGTTGCGCGCGGCGTTGGCTGCGGAGGTCGCGGCGCCGGTCACGCGCTGCGAGGCCGTCGGGCCTGCTGGCCCCGTTGGGCCTGCAGCCCCCGTTGCGCCGGTGGGTCCCGTTGCGCCGGTCGCGCCGGCCGGGCCTGCCGGTCCGGTTGCGCCCGCTGGGCCTGCCGGTCCCGTTGCGCCTGCTGCGGCCTGCCGGTCCCGTTGCGCCTGCCGGTCCGGCCGGTCCTGCTGCGCCTGCCGGTCCTGCCGGCCCTACTGACCCGGTCGCGCCTGCTGGGCCCGCCGGTCCTGCCGGCCCAGCTGCGCCGGCTGCGCCTGCCGGTCCAGCAGGCCCCGCAGGGCCGGCCGCTCCGGCGGGTCCGGTCGCGCCGGTCGGGCCGACGGCTCCAGCCGGTCCCGCAGGTCCGGGATCTCCTTGTGCTCCTTGTGCTCCTTGGGCTCCTTGCGCTCCCTGGGCGCCCGGCTCGCGCCCTGGCTGCCCTGAGGCCCGGTCGCTCCGGTCGCTCCGGCCGCGCCGGCTGCACCGGCGGCACCGCGCGCTCCGGCTGCGCCACGCTCGCCGACCGCGCCTCGTTCGCCCCTCGGCCCTGGCGGGCCGGTCCGATTCCACGACGCGCGGCGCTCGACGTCCCGCTCGCAGCCCTCGTCCGCCCGCACCAGCCGCACCCGGTAGGTGAGCAGGTCGTAACAGGCGGCGAACACGCCCGTGGCGGACGGAATCCCGGGGAAACTGGTGCGACTGTCGTCGCCCGGGGACTGTGCCCCGCCTGCGATCGCGGCGGAACCGAGGAGCACGACGACCCCGCAAGCCGCGACCAGCACCGGTACGAATCGTCTCGATCTCGTGTCGCGTCTCATCCGGCGTGCCCCTCCTCTGTGTGTTGGCCCGGAGTCAGATCCCGCGGCAGGCCCTAGCTACTCGAGCCCGGGTTCGTCCGCAGTGTCGAGCTGCCGCGACCCCACCTGCGCAGCGCACCGGCCGCGGCTCCGAGACCCCCGAGGACCCGGAAGATCATGAGCCCGAGGACGTAGAGCACCAGAATCGGGATCCACTCGCGCATCGATGCCTCCTTTCGGCGCTGCCGATTCTACGCCGGAACGGAGGCCCGAGGCCTAGATCTCGAGCCGCGCGTCCTCGAGATCGAGGTCGCGGGTGACGCGCCGCGCCACTTCCTCGGAGATCTCTCCGCTCCGGCGCAGCTCCTGGACCGCCTCGCGCTCGGCGTTCAGCAGCTCGCGCCTCAGTCGCTGGAAGTCGCGCGAGCGGGCCTCGATCGAGCCGTCGTCCTCGCCGTCGAGCCGCGCCGAGAAGCGGGTCGCGCCGGAACCCGTAGCTGGCGCGCACGCGCTCGGCCGTGTCGGGTCGGACCCAGTCCTCGTCGGCCAGCTCCTCGAGCCGCAGCAGGGCGGAGCTCGCCGCGTGGATCCGCGCCCGGGCCTCGTCGCGCGCGTAGTCCTCGCCGTCGTCCTCGAGGTGCAGGAGGCGGATCACCAGGGGCAGCGTCAGACCCTGGACGACGAGCGTCCCGAAGATGACGGCGAAGGTGAGGAAGAGGATGAGGCTGCGGCCCGGGAAGGGCTCGCCGGCGTCGGTCGCCAGCGGGATCGCGAGGGCCGCCGCGAGCGAGACGCCGCCGCGCATCCCGGACCACGTGATCAGCGCCAGCGCCGACCCGCGCGGCATCGGGTCGCGCTCGCGCAGCCTCCGGACCAGCATCCGCGGCAGCTTCGCCGCTGGGATAGACCCAGAGTGCGCGGGCCGCGACCACCGTCAGCCACAGGCCGACCCCCCACCAGAGCAGGTCGATGGACGAGTAGCGCGTCGAGCTCGTCGAGGATGCCCGGGAGCTGCAGCCCGATCAGCGTGAAGAGGAGCGCGTTCAGGACGAAGGTGACGATCTCCCAGGCCGATTCGCCCATCAGCCTGACCTCGGGTGTCGTCAGCTCGGGCGTGTGCCAGCCGAGGTAGATCCCGGCCGTCACCGCCGCGATCACAGCCGAGACCCCGATCAGCTCGGCCGGGATGAAGGCGAAATAGCCTGTGAGCAGGGAGATCGTCACCTCGGCGGGTGGGAAGTCGAGCCGGCGGCGCACCTGACGGACGATCCACGCGACGGCGAGGCCGACGGCGACGCCGCCGGCGACGTTGAGCACGAACGAGATGCCCGGCCTCCCACAGCGTGAACGCGCCGCTCACCGCGGCGACCACCGCGAACCGGTAGGCGACGAGCGCGGTGCCGTCGTTGACGAGGCCCTCGCCCTCCACGATCGAGACGATCCGGCGCGGCACCCCGAGGCGCTGCATGATCGCGGTCGCGGCGATCGGATCGGTGGGGGAGACGACCGCGCCGAGCACGAACGCAGCCGCCCAGGGCAGCCCGGGGACGATCGTGTGGGCGACAACGGCGACGACGACCATCGTCAGGAGGACGAGCCCGACGGCGAGCAGCCCCACAGGCCGCAGGTTCGAGCGCAGGTCCGGCAGCGAGGTGAAGAACGCCGCTCCGTAGAGCAGCGGCGGCAACACGCCGACCAGCACGAGGTCGGGCGGCAGATCGAGGTCGGGCAGGCCCGGGACGAACCCCAGCGCCAGCCCTCCGAGCACGAGCAGGATCGGATAGGGGATCCGGAGCTTCGGGACGAGCACCAGCAGCGTCGCGCCCGCCACCAGCAGGGCGAGCAGGCCGACGAGGTCGTGGTGGTCGAGATCGATCAGCTCAGGGCGCGAGCCCCTTCTCGCGCAGCTCGGCCAGAGCCGACTCCGACTTCTCGAGCTCGAGGCCCATGCCGCGCAGCACCTCGGGTGTCTTCGAGAACTGGATGTCGCTGTACGCGACGACCTGGATCTGGTTGCCCCACGGGTCGAGGAACGAGTTGCCGCCGAAGACCTCGACGCCGGCCTCACGCGCCGCCGCGAGCACGCCCTCACGGTCGTCGACGACCAGGCCGAGGTGCCGGTACCGGTCGGGCGCGGTCGAGCCGCCCTCCATCAGCGCCAGGAACTGGTCGCCCATGTCGACGAACGCCGCACCCGGGATGCGCTCGCGCAGCTCCACCTCGAAGAGGCGGCCGTAGAAGGCCAGCGCCTCGTCGACGGAGCCGACCTCGAGGGCCACGTGATTCATCCCGACCGCGCGCGCCAAGGAACCGCAGCGTAGCTCCCGGTGTAGAACCCATGAGTGGTGAGCCGGCCACCGACAGAGGACCAGCTGGTCGAACGGGCGCGCCGGGGAGACGGCGCCGCTTTCGGCACGCTCGTCCGCGACCACCAGGAGCTCGCTTTCCGCACCGCATACCTGATCACCCGTAACGCCGCAGACGCCGAGGACGCCGCCCAGACGGCGCTCGTGAAGGCGTACTACGCGCTGCCGCGCTTCCGGCGCGGCGCACCCCTGCGGCCCTGGCTGCTCGCGATCGTGGCGAACGAGGCGCGCAACCGCCTCCGCTCGGCCGCGCGCCGCGACGCGCTCACGTTGCGCGCGTTGCACGAAGCTCCCTTGGGGGACGCGGCTCCGTCCCCCGAGGGGACCCTGCTCGCCGGGGAGGAGCGCGCCCGCCTGCTCGCGGCGCTCGACGAGCTCGGCGAGGACGACCGGCTCGTGCTCTCCTGCCGGTATCTGCTCGAGCTGGGCGAGGCGGAGACGGCCGAGGTCCTGTCCGTGCGCCGCGGCACCGTCAAGTCGCGCACGTCGCGCGCGCTCGCGCGGCTCCGTGACCGGCTGGAGGAGGACGCGTGAGCGAGCTCGAGCTCAGGCTGTCGGCGCTCGGGCAGGAGGTCGAGTACCCCTCGACGCCCGATCTCGCGACCGCCGTCATGCGCTCGCTCGAGTCCGCGCCGGCTCCGGCTCGCCGGAAGAGCCGGCGCCGGGTGCTCGCGGTCGCTCTGGCGGTCGCTCTCGCCGCCGCCGCGGGCGTGCTCGCGTTCTCGCCGGGCGCCCGGAGCGCGTTCCTCGAGCTCTTCCGGCTCCAGGGCGCGACGGTGACGAAGGTCGAGTCGCTGCCGGAGGTGGACCTGATCACCTTCGACCTCGGCGAGCGCGTGAGCCGGGAGGAGGCGGAGCGGCGGGTCGGCTTCGAGCTCGTCGACCTGGGCGAGCCGGATGCGATCTACGTCCGGGCCGACCGGGTCGCCACGCTCGTCTACGGGCCGCCCCGGCAGCCGCGGCTCGTGCTGTCCCAGCTCGACGGCGCCGTCTGGGACGGCTTCCACAAGAAGGCGGCGGGCACCGGCACCAAGATCGAGGACGTCACCGTCGACGGCCAGCGCGGCCTCTTCATCTCGGGGAACGAGCACTACGTCATGTTCATGGACGCAGACGGCTTCGTCACCGACGAGCAGACGGCGCTCGCAGGCAACACGCTGCTCTGGAACCGGGGCACGCAGCTGCTGCGCCTCGAGGGGGACCTCTCCCGCGACGAGGCGCTCGAGCTGGCCGAGTCCGTCCGCTAGCCGGCCGGGACGCAGCCGGCCGGGAACCCCGGCGTCGAGCGGCGTAGTAGAGACGTCATCCGGAGGAGGACACCATGAAGAGAATCGTGCTCCTGGCCGTCGTGGCCGCGGGCCTCGTCCTGCCAGGCGCCGCCAGAGCAGGTTGCATGGCGACCGTCGGCCTCAGCTCGATGCCGAAGCCGGGGCTCGAGCCGGGTCAGCCGTGGATCGTCACGATCCGCGTGCTCCAGCACGGCCGCACGCCGATGCCCGACGCGAAGCCCACGGTGCGGATCCGCAACGCATCCGGAAAACTGCTGGTCTTCAAGGCGAAGCCGACGGCGCGGGTCGGCTCCTACCGCGCCCGGGTCGTCTTCCCGGCTGCGGGCCGGTACCGCCTGTCCGTCTACGACGGCTTTCCGTACGCCGAGTGCGCGCGGGTGCATTCGTTCAAGCCGGTCGTGATCGCCGCGGTCTGATGGACCCCGGCGGCATGGAGCGGTGTAGAGGAAGCAACAGATCTGCGAAGGAGGTCCCGTTCATGAAGAAGATCCTGCTCGCGCTCGCTGCCGCCGTCGTGCTCGCACCTGCGGCCTCCGGCGGGGGCTTCGCCACCGTCGGGCTCAGCTCGCTGCCCTCCGACGACCTGAAGGCCGGCGGGACGTGGTCGGTCGACATCACCGTGCTCCAGCACGGCCAGACCCCGCTCGAGGGCATCCACCCGTCGGTGACGCTCCGCGGCGAGGACGGTGCCGTGGCCGGGCCGTTCGCGGCCGTCGCGACCCCCGGGGCGGGCGTCTACCACGCCGAGGTGCGCTTCCCGTCCGCCGGGACGTGGAGCTACGAGGTGAACGACGGCTTCACGCAGGTGCACACCTTCAAGCCGGTCGAGGTCGGCCCGGCGTCGTCGCCGTCCTCGTTCCCGACGCTCCCCGTCGGTGGGATCGCGCTGGCGCTGGCGCTCGCGGCCGCGCTCGTCCTGTTCGTCCGGCGCAGCCGCAGCGCACCGCAGCCCGCGCCGATCGGCCGCTAGCTCGCTGTCTGGCGGAGGCTCCGGCATCGGAGCCTCCGCCTTCCGGATAATCGCGTCATGCTCGAGCCGTTCGACCCCGAGGACGGGACGACGATCCTCGAGCCGGACGCGCCCGGTCCCGGCAACTGGGTCGGCTGTCCGAGCGTCGTCTACGACGCCGAGCGCGAGCGCATCCTCCTCACCTACCGGCTGCGGCGGCCGCGCGGTGGGCCACCTCCCGATCGCGGCTACGAGTGCCGGATCGCCGAGAGCTCCGACGGCGTCCGCTTCACCGACCTCTGGAGCGTGACGAAGGATGCCTTCGCGACGACGTCGATGGAGCGGTTCAACCTGCAGCGCAGCCCGGCCGGCGGCTGGCTGCTCTACGTCAGCTACGAGCATCCAGAAGACGGGCGGTGGCGCATCGACGTGCTCGAGGCCGACGCCCCCGATGCGTTCGATCCCGCCTCCGCGCACACCGTCCTGACGCCCGCCGGCACCGGCACGGATGCCGTCAAGGACCCGTACGTCGTGCGCGTCGGGCCCGAGTACCGGATGTACGTGAGCACGTTCCTGACGGCCGCCGGGCCGGCGCCGACCTGCCTGGCGGTCAGTCGGGACGGGCTCGAGTACCGGTGGCTCGGCGAGGTGCTCGACGTCGGCGCGGGCTGGGACCGCTACCAGGCACGGCTCTCGGGGATCGTCCGCTCCGCGGAGACGTTCGTCGGGTTCTACGACGGCGCTGCGAGTGCGGCGGAGGACACGGAGGAGCGCCTCGGCCTCGCCGTCTCGGGCGACGGACGCAGCTGGCGGCGCCTCAGCGTCGACGAGCCGTGGCTCGTCTCACCGCATGCGAGCGGCTCGCTCCGCTACCTCGACGCGCTCGAGCTCGAGGGCTCGCGCTGGCTCTACTACGAGGCTGCGCGGGCCGACGGCTCGCACGAGCTGCGGCTCAATTGCGTGCCGTGCTGATACCTCCTTGCAAAGGATTTACTCAACCTTTATCTCAATCACCCCAAAAGGGGGGATCCGCAGCGTTCCATAGGACGAATACCGTGTACAACGAGACGGAAGGTTTTTGACGATGGCTGCGGCTGAACTGAAGACACAGGAGACGGAGCAGGAGCGGATCGAGCGCTGGCGCGCCGGCGAGCTCGAGCGTGCCGGCTACGAGCGGGCGGCGGCGGCGATGCTCGCGGCCCGGCTCGATGTCGACCTGCACTACGCGATCGACCTGCTGCGCGCCGGGTGCGAGCCCGAGCTCGCCCTGCAAATCCTGCTCTGACGCACCGACCGGCGGGCTCCCGCCGGGCAGAGCCCGGCTCCGCCCGCCTCGCGCCGCTGCCGGCACGCGGCTCTTCGGGTCTGTGCTCCCGCACTATCCCCTACGGCCGCGCACGCGGCAGCGCCACGTCGGAGCGCCAGAGAACGCCGGCTTCGGCCGCAAGAACGCTGTAGTCGCCGCCATCCGGCGTGCGCGGGCAGAATCCCTAGCCCGTGTCCTTCCTCGCCTCCATCCCGTCGCCCGTCGTCGGGCACGCTCGATCTCGGCCCGCTGACGATCCACATGTACGGGCTGACGCTGCTCGCCGGCATCGCGGCCTGCATCTGGTCACCGGCGTGCCGCTGGGTGGCGCGCGGCGGCGACTGGGACCTGATCTTCCGCGTCGCGGTCTGGGGCGTCGGCGCCGGGATCGTCGGCGCGCGCCTCTACCACCTCGCTCACGAGCTGGGACGAGGTCCCGGACGAGTGGTGGGGGCCGTTCGCGATCTGGGAGGGCGGCCTCGGCGTCTGGGGCGGGATCGCCGCTCGGCGTGACTCGTCGGCGGCATCGTCGCCAAGCGCGCCGGCGCCGACGTGCTGGCTGCTCGCCGACTGCCCGCGCCCGGGCCTCCTGCTCGCGCAGGCGATCGGCCGGCTCGGCAACTGGTGGAACCAGGAGCTCTTCGGCAAGCCGACCGACCTGCCCTGGGGGCTCGAGATCGACCCGGCGCAGCCGGCCCGCCGACGTCCCTCGACCAACGCGACGTTCCACCCGACGTTCCTCTACGAGACGCTGTGGGACCTGCTCGCGGCCGCGTGCTCGTGCTCCTGATCGAGCGGCGCTTCCGCCTCCGGCCGCCCGGCGCTCTTCGCGCTCTACATCACGCTCTACTGCGTCGGCCGCTTCTTCGTCGAGCAGCTGCGCGTCGACCCGGCGCACGAGTTCGCCGGCATGCGCGTCAACGCCTGGGTCGCGCTGGTCGGCTTCGTGCTGCTCGGTCTGGTTCTTCGTCTGGTGGCAGTTCTTCCACGGCCGCAGCGCCCGTCGGCGCGGCCGGCGCAGCGCAAGGCGAGCCGCCGCCGACGATGGCCGTCCCGCGCGGCCGCGTCCGACCCGGCCGCTAGCCTCGGGCGTGCCTCGGCAACCGGACGTCCGCGAGCTCGAGCTGGACCTCGACGCGTTCGAGGGCCCGTTCGACCTGCTGCTGACGCTCGTCCTCAAGGACGAGCTCGAGCCGGCCGAGGTCGACGTGGCGGCGATCGTCGTCGCGTTCGTCGAGCGGCTGGCGGCGAGCGGGACGAGCTCGACCTCGACGCGTGCGGCGAGTTCCTCGTCCTCGATCGCGGCGCTGCTCGAGCTGAAGGCGCGCTACCTCTTCCCGGACGAGGAGGCCGGAGCTCGCCGAGCTCGAGCCCGAGGAGGCAGCCGAGGAGCTCGCGCGCCGCCTGGCCGAGTACCGGCGCATGAAGGAGGCCGCCGCCTGGCTCGCCGAGCGGCTGGCCGTCCGAGCGCGACCGCTTCTTCCGCGCTCGGCCCGGCGCCGCTCGCGCCGCAGCCCGAGCGGCGGCTCGCGCCGCAGGAGCCCGACGCAGCTCGCCGCGGCGCTGAGAGGGTTGGCCGTCGAGCCGCCGAAGGTGTCGCTCTCGCACATGGCGCTCCGCTTCCCGCCCGTGTCGCAGTTCCTCGAGCGCTTCCGCGCCGTGCTCCGGCGCCGCCGCGTGTTCGACTTCGACGCCGAGGTCGCCGGGCTCTCGCGCGTCGAGCAGGCCGTCGCCTTCCTCGCGCTGCTCGAGCTGCGCAAGACCGGCGAGATCGCGCTCGACCAAGCCGCCCCGTTCGCCCCGATCAGGGTCTCGCGCTCCGACGACGAAAGGAGTGCGCGAATGGACCGCCCGCTCCGCCTGATCGCCACCAACCCGGTCGACCAGCTCGCCCGCACGCGTCGAGGCGCTGCTCGTCGTCGCCTCGCAGCCGCTGTCCGTCGCCGAGCTCGCCGACGCGGCCGACGACGACGCCGAGCGCGTCGAGACCGCGCTCGGCCTGCTCGGCGACCGCTACCGCGAGGGGCGCAGCGGGATCGTGCTCGAGCACGTCGCGGGCGGCTACGCGTTCCGCGCCGCGCGCGAGGCCGCCGACGCGTGCGCGCGGCTGTTCGAGCGGCCGGTCGAGCGTGGCCTCTCGCAGGCGGCGCTCGAGACGCTCTCGATCGTCGCCTACCTCGGGCCCGTGCTCGCCGGCCCGAGATCGCGCGGATCCGCGGCGTCGCCGCCGACTCGGCCGTCGCGTCGCTCGTCGAGCGCGGCCTGATCGCCGAGGCCGGGCGTGAGAGCGGCCCCGGCGGCGCCGTCCGCTACCGGACGACGCCGCTCTTCGAGCGCGTGTTCGGGCTCGAGAGCCTCGCCGCGCTGCCGCGGCTCGACGACCTCGGCGAGTCGAGCCGGACGAGATCCGCGAGCGGCTGCACAGCGTCGCTGTGGGCAAGACTGCTAGCGATGCACCGGCACGAGCCGGAGGACTACGACTGTCCGTTCTGCCGCGTCGTCGCGGGAGGCGAAAGCAAGGTCACTTCGCATGGCGACGTCGTCCTGCGCGCCAAAGGCGCGACTGCGTTCGTCGCTCCGAAGTGGTGGGAGCGGAATCACGGGCACGTGCTCGTCGTCGCGAACCGCCACATCGAGAACGTGTACGGCATCCAGGACGACGAGCTGGCCGACGTCTACAGGGCCGCAAAGCGGGTTGCGGAGGCCGTCAGGGAGACATACGGCTGCGACGGCACGTCAATGCGGCAACACAACGAGCCAGCTGGCAATCAAGATGTCTGGCATTTCCACGTTCACGTCTTCCGCGGTACGAAGGCGACGATCTCTACCGCAATTCGCTCCGCGTTCGGTGGACGACAAAGAACGAGCGAGCTCCGTACGCTGCACGTCTGCGCGCATACCTCAACGAGTAGAGGGCGATGCGGTCGTCGTCAGCGCTGATGCTCTCCGCGATGGGCGACTGCCCGGAAGCTGCGTGTCGTGCGCGGAGCCGGGCTTTGCCCGGCGGGAGCGCCGCCGCGTCTGATGCGTAAAGACGAAGAAGGAGGGGGCTCGTGGGGGAACCATGGGTTCCCCCACGCGACTAGACCTGCCAGTCGCCGCCGCGGAGGACGGGCACGGTCTCGCCGGCGGCGGTGATCCCGTCCACGTCGACCTCGGGGCTGCCGATCATGAAGTCGATGTGGATCTCGCTCTCGTTCATGCGGCCCTGTCGTCGTCGCTCGTGACGGCGAACGGCAAGCCGCTGCCGATCGCGATGTGACTCGCCGCGTTCTCGTCGAGCAGCGTGTCGTAGAAGACCGTCCCGAGCGCGCCGATGCGGCCGTTGCCGTCGACGAGCGCGATCTCGCCGAGACGGGCCGCGCCGTCGTCCTTCGCAGCCTGCGCGCGCAGGACTCTCGGCGTTCGAGTCGCGTCGATCGGACCGCGCGGCCGCCCTCGAACCGCACCTCGATCCCCTCCACGAGCGCGCCCGAGAGCTCGAGCGGCTTCGTCGCGCGCACGACGCCGTCGGCGCGCAGCGGGTCGGGGGTCGTGAACACCTCCTCGGTCGGGATGTTGGCCAGGCTGGGCGAGCCCGTCGATGCGCTCGAAGTCGGCCGCGTTCCAGAGGGTGGAGGGGAGCAGCCCGACGGTCAGGTCGGTGCCGGGCCCGGTGAGATGCAGCGCGTCGAAGCGCCGCTCGGTCAGCCGGGCGGCGGCGCCGCTTCAGCTCCGCCATCCGCGCCCGCCAGGCGGCGGCGGCGCTCGGCTCGTCCAGCCGGCAGACGTGCGCGAGCTCGCGCCGCAGCCGCTCGTACGCCTCGTCCGGTGGGAGCTCGGGATAGACCTGCGCCGCCCAGCCGGGGGTCGGCCACGGCATGATCACCAGTTCGTCGTGCGGTCGTTCACGACCGCGCTCCGCTCCTTCAGCCAGGGCATCCGGTCGCGCGCCGCCCGCACCGGGTCGATGCCCTCGAGCGCGTCGGGATGCGGGTTGCCGATGATCCAGATCCGGCAGCCCCGCTCGTCGCCCAGGCGCACCGTCCGTGCGCCGTGCTCCGGCGGCATGTAGTCGAGTGTGTCGTCCGGCGCGTGCAGGAGCCGCTCGCGCTTCACGAGCGAGTCCCAGCACCAGACGTCGACCCAGCGCGCGCCGGCCGGTACGCCTCGCCGGCCACCGCCCGCACCGCCTCCTCCGTGCCGAGGTCGGCCAGGATCTCCACGATCCTGGCCCGGCTGGACGTTCGCGCCGAAGCCGACGACGACTCGGCGAGGTCGGCGACGCGTCGCTGCGGTCTCATCGGGGCCTCTAGAGCTGCCACGCGCCGCCGCGCAGGACGGGCACGCGGTCGCCGTCGCGGGTGATCCCGTCGACGTCGACCTCCGGGCTGCCGATCATGAAGTCGACGTGGATCGCCGCTTTGGTTCACGCGCTTCTGGTCGGCCTCGTCCTCGACCGGGAAGGTGTAGGCGTTGCCGAGCGCGATGTGGCTGGCCGCGTTCTCGTCCAGCAGCGTCTCGTAGAAGACGGTGCCGAGCGGGCCGATGCGGCCCTCCTTGTCGACGAGTGCGAGCTCGCCGAGCCGGAGGCGCCCCTCCTTGCGCGCCGTCGAGCGCAGCGCCTCGCCGCCCTCGTCCGCGTCGACCTTCGTCGCGCGGCCGCCCTCGAACTGACCTTGATCCCGGACGATAAGGAGCCGTAGACCTCGAGCGGCCTCGTCGCGCTGACGTCGCCGTCGACGCGCTCCGGATCGGGCGTGGTGAAGGCCTCTTCGGTGGGGATGTTCGAGTAGTGCGTCAGCCCGTCCGCGGTCGTGAAGTCGGCGCCGAGCCAGCGCGAGCTCGGGAACAGGCCGACGGTGAGGTCGGTGCCCGGGCCCTTGAGGTGGATGGCGTCGAAGCGCCGCTCGGTGAGCCGGTCGGCGCGAGGCGACGATCGCCTCCATGCGCTTGCGCCAGGCCGCCACGGGGTCGTCGGATGTCGAGCCGGCAGACCCAGACGATCTCGTCCCAGAGCTTCGCGAGCGCCTCGTCCGGCGGGCAGATCCGGATGGACGCGCTCCGCCCAGCGCGGGTTCGGGCACGGCCCGGCCGTCCAGTTCGTCGTCCGCTCGTTGACGATCTCCGGGATCTCGCGCACGTACGGCAGCAGGTCGCGGCCCGTGCGCGCCGGGTCGATCCCGTCGAAGACCGTCGAGTCGGTGCCGGTGAGGCTGAGCCGGGCGGCCCGCTCGTCCGAGAGCCAGCGCAGCCGCTCGCCGACCCACGGCGGCACGTATTCCAGCGTGTCCTCCGCCGCGTGCTCCAGCCGCGCGCGCTTGATCAGCATGTCCCACCAGAAGACGTCGACGTAGCGCGCTCCGCGCCGGTAGGCCGCACGCGCGACGGCCCGAGTGACCTCGGCCATGTCGTAGTAGGCGGTGACGCCGAGGATCTGACCGGGCTGGAGGTTCGCCCCGAAGCCGACGAGCAGGTCGGCGAGGCGCTCCAGATCGCGGCTCCGGTCTCGCACGGCGAGCGGAGACTACACCTGCCGGCGCAGATCGACATCCGCGGGAGCGGATGTCAGATCGCGCAGATCCCTGAAGGCGACCGCTTCGCGGTCGCGACTCGGCATCATCTCCAATCGAGAGATGAGCTGAATGCGTATCTCGCCCGCGCCGGTGTGGCCTCACGGCGCAAGGCCGACGAGCTGATCAAGGCCGGCCGTGTGCTCGTGAACGGCGAGCCGGGGCAGCTGAACACGTTCGTCGAGTCGCGCGACGTCGTCGAGGTGGACGGCGAGCCGGTGGCGAAGCAGGCGCTCGCCTACGTCCTCCTGAACAAGCCCGCCGGGCGTCGTCACGACGGCGAGCGACCCGCAGGGCCGGCCGACCGTGGTCTCCCTCGTCGAGCACGGCTCGCACGTCGTCCCGGTCGGGCGGCTCGACCCCGAGACGACCGGCGCGCTCCTGCTCACGAACGACGGCCCGCTCGCCCACCGCCTCGCCCATCCGCGCTACGGGGTCGAGAAGGTCTACGAGGTGGAGACCTGGAAGCAGCCGACGGACGGGATCCTGCGCAAGCTCGCCGACGGGGTGCAGCTCGAGGACGGGCGCACGGCGCCGGCCCGCGTGCGCCGGATCGGCGGCGCCCGCTTCGAGCTCGTCCTGCACGAGGGCCGCAACCGGCAGGTGCGGCGGATGTGTCGAGGCCGTCGGCCACCGCGTCCGGCACCTGCACCGGAGCGTCTACGCGGGGCTGGAGCTCGGCCGCCTCCAGGCGGGCGAGTGGCGCGAGCTCACAGCGCCCGAGGTCGAGCAGCTCCGAAGAAGCGGCCCAGCTCGGGCTTGACGAAGCCCATCCGGTCGTACATCGCCTCGAGCGTCGGCTCCGAGGCCTTGCGGGCCTTCTCGGCGCCGCGCGCGAGCAGTCGCTGCAGCTCGGCCGGATCGGCACGGAGCGTGCGGTAGCGCTCCTGGATCGGCGCGACGACCTCCACGACCGCGTCGCCGACGTCCGCCTTGAACTGCCCGTAGCCCTCACCGTCGTAGCGCGCCTCGACCGCCTCGGGCGGCTCGGCCGTCAGCGCCGAGAGGATGTCGATCAGGTTCGTCACGCCGGGCTTGTCCTCGCCGCGGCGTACCTCGCGACCCGAGTCGGTCACCGCCGAGCGGAACTTCTTCCGGATCACGTCCGGCTCGTCGAGCAGGAGCACGGTGCCCTGCGGCGTGCCGCCGCTCGTGGACATCTTCCTCGTCGGCTCCTGCAGGTCCATGATCCGCGCGCCCACCTCCGGGTACACGCCTTCCGGGATGATGAACGTCTCGCCGAAGCGAGTGTTGAAGCGCTCACCGACGTCTCGCGCGAGCTCGAGGTGCTGGCGCTGGTCGTCGCCGATCGGGACGATGTCGGTCTGGTAGAGCAGGATGTCGCCGGCCATCAGCACCGGGTAGGTGAAGAGGCCCGCGGAGACGAACTCCCGCTGCTCCGACTTGTCCTTGAACTGTGTCATCCGGCCGAGCTGGCCGAAGCTCGTGACCGAGCCCAGCAGCCAGGCGGCCTCGGCGTGCGCCGGCACGTGACTCTGGGCGAAGACGGTCGAGCGCTCGGGATCGAGCCCGGTGGCGAAGAGCATCGCCGCCAGGTCGAGCGTCTTGGCGCGGAAGTCGGCGGGGTCGTAGTCGACCGTGATCGAGTGCAGGTCGACGATGCAGAAGAACCCCTCGCCGCGCTCCTGCGTGGCGGCGTACTGGCGGAAGCCGCCGATCAGGTTGCCGAGCTGCTTGTCGCCCGTGGGCTGGATGCCGGAGAAGATGCGCATGTCCGTCCCATTTCTACCCGCTTCCGCCGAAAACGGCACGACTACACTGGCGCGATGGCCGTCGTCGGATCACCGGAGCTCCTGATCGTGATGGGCGCGCAGGCGTCCACCGAGCAGGTGGACGAGATCGTCGCGCGGCTCGAGGAGGCGGGCGCGAGCGCGCACGTCAGCCACGGCCGCGACGCGACGGTGATCGGTGCGATCGGCGAGCGCGAGCTGCTCGCGACGCTGCCGCTCGAGGGCTTCCCGGGCGTCGAGCAGGTGCTCCCGATCCTGAAGCCGTACAAGCTCGTCTCGCGCGAGCTCCACCGCGACCCGACGGTGATCGAGGCGCGCGGGCGGAGGATCGGCGACCACTACTTCGGCTTCATCGCGGGGCCCTGCACGGTCGAGACCCGAGAGCAGACGCTGGAGACGGCGCGCGTCGTCCACGCCGAGGGCGTGACGATGCTGCGCGGCGGCGCCTTCAAGCCACGCACGTCCCCCTACGCCTTCCAGGGGCTCGGCGCGGAGGCGCTCGAGATCCTCGCCGAGGCCCGCGAGGAGACCGGTCTGCCGCTCGTCACCGAGCTGATGGACCCGCGCGACGTCGACGCCGTCGTCGAGACCGCGGACGTGATCCAGATCGGCGCGCGCAACATGCAGAACTTCAACCTGCTCTCCGAGGTGGGGCGGGCGCCGAAGCCCGTGCTGCTGAAGCGCGGCCCCTCGGCGTCGATCGAGGAGCTGCTGATGGCGGCCGAGTACGTCGTCAAGGAGGGGAACACGCAGGTGATCCTCTGCGAGCGCGGGATCAAGACCTTCGAGCGCTCCACCCGCTACACGCTCGACCTCTCCGCGATCCCCGTGCTGAAGCACGAGACCCATCTGCCCGTGATCGTCGATCCGTCCCATGCGGCGGGGAAGCGCGACCTCGTGCTGCCGCTCGCACGGGCGGCCGTCGCCGCGGGAGCGGACGGGATCATCGTCGAGGTGCACCCCCGCCCCGAGGAGGCGCTCTGCGACGGGCCGCAGCAGATCCCCGCGGCGGAGTTCGGCGACTTCGCCCACGAGATCCGCGCGCTTGCCTCCCTGCTCGGCAAGACGATCGGCTGACCGTGCGCGTCGCGATCGTGGGCACCGGGCTGATCGGCGCGTCCGTCGGGCTCGCCGCCCGCCGCGCAGGGGTGGAGGCGGTCACGGGCTGGGACCCGGACGCGGAGCACCTCCGGACGGCCGCCGAGCGCGGCGCGGTCGAGCCGGCTGCCGAGCTCGGCGGGGCGCTCGCGGGCGCCGATCTCGCCGTCGTCGCGGCACCGGTGACCGCGCTGCCCGCCCAGGTGCGGACGGTGCTCGAGGCGAGCGGCGCCCGGCTGCACCGTCACCGACGTCGGCTCGACGAAGGGCGGCGTCTGCGCGGCGGCCGCGGGTGAGCCTCGCTTCGTCGGCGGGCACCCGATCTGCGGCTCTGAGGCACGCGGGCCGGAGCGCGCGACGGCCGAGCTGTTCGAGGGCGCGACGTGGTTCCTGACCCCGGTGGCGGCGACCGAGCCGGAGCGCTACAAGCTCCTCCACGGCTTCGTCTCCTCGCTCGGGGCGATCCCCGTCGCCGTCGACCCCGAGGCGCACGACCGGCTGGTCGCGGTGACGAGCCACCTGCCGCACGCGCTCGCGAACGCGCTCCTCAACCAGGCCGGCGCGGCCCGCGTGGACGGGCACGAGCCGCTCGCCGGCGCCGGCGGCTCGCTGCGCGACATGACCCGCGTGGCGGGAGCGAACCCGCGGATCTGGGTCGACATCTTCCTCGAGAACCGCGTGGCGCTCGGCGCCGCGCTCGCCGAGCACCGGCGGCGGGTCGAGCAGCTCGAGACGGCGCTCGAGGCCGGCGACGCCGGCTTCCTCGCGCGCTGGATCGGCGAGGCGTCCGGCAACCGGCGCCGGCTGCTGGAGACGGCCTACGACGATCCCGGCGAGCTCCAGCGGCTGCGCGTGCACGTGCCCGACCGGCCGGGCGTGATCGCCGGGATCGCGCAGGCGCTCGGCGCCGAGCGGATCAACATCGCCGATTTCGACCTCCAGCACCTCTCCACCGACCGCGGCGGCACGCTGACGATCCTCGTCGCGGGGGCGGGCGAGGCCGACCGGGCCGCCGCGCTCCTGGAGGCGCAGGGCTACGGCGTCGTCGTCGCTCCGGTCCTGGACGCGTCCGAGCAATGAGGATCGAGCCTGCCGCCGCGATCCTCGGGCACCTCGCCGTCCCCGGCGACAAGTCGATCTCGCACCGCGCCGTCCTGCTCGCGGCGATCTGCGAGGGCGAGACACGCATCGAGGGCTTCGGCCGCTCGGCCGACACGGAGGCGACGATCGCGGCCGTCCGCGAGCTCGGCGTGCGGGTCTACGAGGCGAGCCCCGAGACCCTGCGCGTCTTCGGCGTCGGCCTGCGCGGACTGGCGGAGCCGAAGGGGCCGATCGACTGCGCGAACGCCGGCACGCTGATGCGCCTGCTCCCGGGCGTGCTCGCAGGCCAGGAGGGGCGCTTCGAGCTGACGGGCGACGAGTCGCTGAGCACCCGCCCGATGGAGCGGATCGCCGAGCCGCTGCGCCGCATGGGCGTCGAGGTCGAGACGACCGACGGGCATGCGCCGCTGACCGTGGTCGGGGGCGCCGTGTGCACCGCTCACCTACGAGCTGCCCGTGGCGAGCGCGCAGGTGAAGTCCGCGATCCTGCTCGCGGGGCTCTACGCGGGCGGCGAGACGACCGTCGTGGAGCCGCTGCCGACGCGCGACCACACGGAGACGCTGCTCGCCGCGGCGGGCGCGCGCGTCAGCCGCCGGCCGGGCAGCGTCAGCGTCTAGCCCGCCGAGCGGCTCGAGCTGGGGGAGGTCGAGGTGCCGGGCGACTTCTCGGCGGCCGCCCCGTTCATCGTCGCGGGCACGCTGCTCGCGGGCTCCGAGCTGACGCTCCACGGCCTCAACCTGAACCCGCGCCGCACCGGGCTGCTCGACGTGCTCGAGCGGATGGGCGCCAACGTGACCGTCTTCAACCGCCGGCGGATCGGCTGGCGAGCCTGCCGGCGACCTCGACGTGCGCCCCGCGCAGCTCGTCGGCACCGACGATCTCCGCGCAGGAGGTGCCGCGGCTCGTCGACGAGCTGCCGCTGTTCGCGCTCGCTCGCCGCGCACGCGCACGGCGACAGCAGGCTGCGCGGCGCCGCCGAGCTGCGGGCGAAGGAGACCGACCGGATCGAAGCCGTGGTCGACGGGCTGCGCCGGATCGGCGCGCACATCCGGGCGACCGACGACGGCTTCGTCGTGCGCGGCGTCCCCTCGCGCCTGCGCGGCGGCTGGATGGAGACGCACGGCGACCACCGGATCGCGATGCTGGCCGCCGTCGCGGGGATCACCTCCCGCGAGGGCGTGGAGATCCGGGACGCCGAGGCGGTCGCGGTAAGCTTCCCCGGCTTCTACGAGCTGCTCGACTCGCTCCGCCTCACCCCTTCGACAGGAGCTTCCTCACCCCGATGATCGTCGCCATCGACGGGCCCGCAGGGGCCGGCAAGAGCACGGTTGCGCGGCTGCTCGCCGAGCGGCTCGGCTTCCGCTACCTCGACACCGGCGCCATGTACCGCGCGCTGACGTGGCTGGCGCATGCGCCGCGGGCTTGCGCTCGACCAGGCCGAGGAGCTCGCGGAGCTCGGCGCGCGAGCATCCCGTGCGCTTCGACGACGAGGGTCGGGTCTTCATCGACGACACCGACGTGACGGCGTCGATCCGCAAGCCGGGGATCGACCAGCTCGTGCCCGTCGTCGCCCGCCACCCGGCCGTGCGCGAGGTGATGCGCGAGCGCCAGCGGACGCTCGGGGAGGAGGGAGACGTCGTGATCGAGGGCCGCGACATCGGCACCGTCGTCGCCCCGCAGGCCGGCGTGAAGGTCTATCTGTCGCCGATCACGACGTGCGCGCCGGGCGCCGCGCCGCAGAGCATCCCGAGCTCGGCGGCCGACGCGCTCGCCACCGACCTGCGCCTGCGGGACGAGAGGGACGCGGTCAACATGCAGCCGGCTCGCCGGATGCGGTCCAGATCGACACGACCGACCTCGCCGTCGACGAGGTCGTGGAGCGGATCGAGCGCGCTCGTCCGGGCCAGCACGGGCGCATGAACCGCGTCGACGCCGTCTGGGCGGTCGGCCGCGGCACGCTCCAGCCGCTCGTCCGGCTCTTCACGCCGCTCCGCAACTACGGGGTCGAGCGGGTCCCGCTCGCGGGCGGCGTCGTCCTCGCCTTCAACCACTTCCACTGGATCGACCCGCCGGTCTTCGGCGCCGTCTCGCCCGCGCACGGTCCACTTCATGGCGAAGGTCGAGGCGCACCGGGTGCCGGGGCTGGGCCAGCTGATCCGCAGCTTCGGCACGTTCTCGGTGCGGCGCGGCGAGTCCGACCGCGAGGCGGTGCGGCACATGCGCGAGGTCGTGCGCGACGGCCACGCGCTCGGGCTCTTCGTCGAGGGGACGCGCCAGCGGAGCGGCGTGCCCGGCCCCGTGCAGCCGGGCGCGGCGATGGTGGCGCTCCAGGAGGACGTGCCCGTCGTGCCCGCCGCGATCCACGGCTCCCATACCTGGCGGATCGGCAACCGCGCGCCCGTCTCGGTCGCCTGGGGCGAGCCGATGCGCTTCGACGGGCTGCCGAAGGGCGGCAAGGGCTACCGCGAGGCGTCCGCGGAGATCGGCGCGAAGCTGCGCGAGCTCTGGGACTGGCTCGTCGAGATGCACGCGCTCGGCCGCCCGCGACAGGCGACTCCACCGGCATGAGCAGATCCGACACCACCGCCGAGACGCGCCCGAGATCGCCGGCACCGTCGCGATCGTCGGCTTCCCGAACGTCGGCAAGTCGACGCTGATCAACCGGCTGACCGAGTCGCGTGCAGGCCGTCGTGCACGAGACACCGGGAGTGACGCGCGACCGCAAGGAGCTCCTCGTGCGAGTGGAACGGCGTCCACTTCCTCCTGATCGACACCGGCGGCGTCGACGTCGCGGCCGAGGACGTCTTCAGCCCGGCAGATCGCGAAGCAGGCGCGCGCGGCGATCGAGGAGGCCGACCTCGTCCTCTTCGTGGTCGACGCCCGTCACGGGATCACGCCGGGCGACGAGGAGCTCGCCGTCATCCTGCGCGCGGCGCAAGAAGCCGGTGCTCGTGCTCGCGAACAAGCTCGACGACCCGCGCGCGACCTCGAGGCGCTCGAGTTCCACCGGCTCGGGCTCGGCGACCCGCTGCCGCTCTCGGCGCTGCACGGCCACGGCACCGGCGACCTGCTCGACGAGATCGTCGCGCTGCTCCCGGGCGAGGGCAGGGCGCCGCTCGGCGACGAGGCGATCCGCGTCGCCATCCTCGGCCGCCCGAACGTGGGCAAGTCGTCGCTCCTGAACGCGCTCGTCGGCCAGGAGCGCGTGATCGTCTCGGACGTCCCCGGCACGACGCGCGACGCGATCGACACGGTGCTGCAGCGCGACGACCGCACCTTCCTGCTCGTCGACACGGCCGGCCTGCGGCGCAAGCGCAAGCAGCGGCAGGGGATCGAGTACTACTCGGAGCTGCGCGCGCTCGGCGGCCGCCGAGCGCGCCGACGTCGCGCTCGTCCTGGTCGACGCGAGCGAGGGCATCGTCGAGCAGGACCTCGCCGTGGCCGACGTGGCCCGCAAGGCGGGCTGCTCGACGCTCGTCGTGCTCTCGAAGTGGGACGTGACGAGGTCGACGCTCGAGGACGTGCAGCCGCGCCTCGCCTCGCGGCTGCGCCAGCGCCCGCCGGTGATCGCCGTCTCCGCGAAGACCGGCCGGGGCTCGAGCGCCTGCTCGACCACGTCGAGGCGCTGTTCGAGAAGCACACCGGCCGGATCCCGACGCCGGCGCTGAACAACGCGCCTCGCGCGAGCTGCGCGAGGCGCGGCAGGCCCCGTCGCGAGCGCGGCAAGCGCCTGAACCTGCTCTACGGCGCGCAGGTCTCGACGCGCCCGCCGCGCTTCCGGATCTCACGTCAACGACCCGGGGCTCGTCACCCGCGACTACGCCTACTGGGTCGAGAACGAGCTGCGCGGGCGCTTCGACCTCGAGGGCGTCCCCGTCTCGATCGACTTCGTGCGCCGCTCGTGAAGGTCGTCGTCGTGGGCGGGGGCTCGTGGGGCACGGCGTTCTCGCGCGCTGCTCGCGACCGCGGCCACGACGTCACGCTCGCCTGCCGCGACCCCGAGCAGGCGCGCAGCGATCGCCGAGACCGGCCGCAACCCGCGCTACCTGACGAACGTCGACCTGAGCGGCGTCGCCGCCGTCGCGCTCGCGGACGCGCCGTTCGCCGACGCCGACCTGGTCGTCGTCGCGGTGCCGAGCGCGCGTTCGGCGCGCGTCGTCGCCGGCGCTGCCCGGGCGACGCGCCGGTGCTGTCGCCTCACGAAGGGCCTCGACCCGGCGACCGGCGAGCGGCTCTCGACGCTCGTCCGCGGACCGGCCGGTCGCCGTCCTCTCCGGGCCCAACATCGCCGAGGAGATCGCGCGCGGGCTCCCGGCGGCGGCGGTGATCGCGAGCGAGGACGACCGCCTCTCGCGTGCGAGCTGCAGCTGGCGATCAACTCGCCCGCCTTCCGCGTCTACGTGAACGACGACATGCGTCGGCGTCGAGCTCTGCGCCGCGGCGAAGAACGTGATCGCGCTCGCGGCCGGCGGCGCCGACGGCCTGCGGCTCGGCGACAACGCGAAGGCGGCGCTCGTCACGCGCGGGCTCGCCGAGATGGCCGCCTGGCCGACGAGGCCGGCGCGCGGCCCGAGACGTTCGCCGGGCTCGCCGGCATGGGCGACCTGATCGTCACGTGCTGGGCGAAGTCGGGCCGCAACCGCCGCGCCGGCGAGCTGATCGCCCAGGGCGCGACCCCGACGAGGCCGGGCGGCAGATCGGCATGGTCGTGGAGGGGCTGACGACCGCGCCCGTGCTGCGCGACCTCTCGCACCGGCTCGGGATCGAGCTGCCGATCACCGAGGGCGTCTGCGCGGTGCTCGAGGGCGAGCCGCTGCACGAACTCGTCGGAAACCTCATGAGACGGGCGCCGACTGCCGAGTAGGAGTGCCATGAGGCGGTCGCCTCGCTCTCCTGCTGCTCGCTGCGCTCGCCCTGCTCCTCGCCGGCTGCGGCGGCAGCAAGAACACCGCTGCGGCGGGCGCCTCCGACGTCGCGGCGATCGTTCCCGCCGACGCTGCCGGTCCTGATTGCCTTCGAGACCGACCCCGAGTCGGAGCAGTGGCGCCAGGCGCGAGCAGCTGCTCGAACGCTTCCCGGGCAAGGACAAGCTCTTCGAGGATCTCAGCAGCGAGCTCGGCGAGGAGGGCGTCGTCCGTCGAGGACGACCTGCTGCCGGCGCTCGGCGACGACACCTACGTCGCGATCCTCGATGCTCGACGACGAGGCGGAGGTCGTGGTGATCACCAAGCCGACGGGACGCGACGAAGCTCGAGGCGCTGCTCGAGACGATCGGACGAGCCCACCGTCACCGCGCGTCGTCGACGGCTGGACGGCTCGTCGCCGAGTCCGACGCGGTGCTCGACGCGTTCGGCGCCGAAGCCGAGACCGGCTGGACGACAGCCGACTGGTTCGTCGACGCCCAGGAGCAGGTCGAGGAGGCGGCGCTCGTGACGGTCTACGTGAATGGCGCAGCGCTGCAGGAGGCGACGGCCTCGTCTGCCTGCGACGCGCCCGAGGCGGCCGGCAAGCTCGACTCCGTCAGTGGGCACCCTGAGGCCCAGGACGACGGGGTGCGCCTGCTCTTCGAGGCCGCCGGAGAGGGCGCAGCGGACCTCGTCGGCGACGAGACGCTGCTCTCGCACGTTCCGGCCCGGGCGCTCGCCTCTTCGGCGCTCCACGGCTTCGACACCGCCGCGCTCGGGCTCGGCGCACAGCTCGCGCTGCGCGCTCGACGAGGCCGACGCGCCCGATGCGGAGCGCGTGCTCGGCGTCTCCTACGACGACGTCCTCGACCTCTTCGAGGGCGAGCTTCGCCTTCTATACCGCCCCGGGCTGCTGCATCCCCGAGGTGACGCTCGTGCTCGAGGCGGAGGACGAGGCGCGCGCGCTCGAGACCCTCGACGCGCTGGCCGGGACGGCCGCCAGCTTCCTCGAGGCCCAGACGGGGACGAGGCGAGTGGGCGAGATCGACGCGAGGGAGATCCAGCTCGGGCCGGTCTCGATCCTGTACGGCGCCTTGGACGGACTGCTCGTGGTCACGACCGCACCGGCCGGCTCAGGTCGCTCGCCGACGGCGGCGACTCGCTCGACGACGACGAGAGCTTCCGACGCCGCCCGCGACGCCGCCGAGATCGGCGACGACGCGCAGATCTACGCCTATGTCGACCTGCAAGGCGTCCTCGACCTGATCGGCACCATCGCCGCGCTGTCCGACGAGGACTGCCGCCCGAGGTCCAGGCGAATCTCGAGCCGCTCGAGAGCCTTCGGCTGGGGCGACGTGAGCGACCCGGACGAGCCGCAGTTCGGGTTCTTCCTCGGGATCCGCTAGCTCCGCAAGCAGGTACCCTTCTCCGCCGATGCCTGCTCGCGAGTTCTCGTTCAGCTCCGAATCCGTCACGGAAGGCCACCCGGACAAGATCGCCGACCAGATCTCCGACGCGGTGCTCGACGCCGTGCTGACCGACGACCCGAACGGCCGCGTCGCGTGCGAGACGCTGATCACGACCGGTCTCGTCGTGGTCGCCGGCGAGATCACGACCGAGACCTACGTCGACATCCCGCGCCTCGTCCGCAAGACGATCGCCGAGATCGGCTACACGCGCGCCAAGTACGGCTTCGACGCGGAGACGTGCGGGTCATGGTCGCGCTCGACGAGCAGTCGCCGGACATCGCGCAGGGCGTCGACGACTCGTTCGAGGCGCAGCACGGCGACGACGACCCGCTCGACCGGGTCGGCGCCGGCGACCAGGGGATGATGTTCGGCTACGCCTCCAACGAGACCGACGAGCTGATGCCGCTCCCGATCATGCTCGCGCACAAGATCTGCAAGCGGCTCTCCGAGGTGCGCAAGGCCGACGTGCTCCCGTACCTCCGGCCGGACGGCAAGGCGCAGGTCACCGTGCGCTACGAGGTCGACGAGCACGGCCGCCAGCGCCCCGTCGAGATCGAGCGCATCCTCATCTCGACCCAGCACCGCGACGGGCTCGACTCGGAGACGCTGATCAAGCCGGACCTGATCGAGCACGTCCTCCACCCGATCCTGCCGCACTCGCTCTACGACGAGAAGCGCCTCGAGGAGAAGGACTTCGTCTACGTCAACCCGACCGGGCAAGTTCGTGATCGGCGGCCCGATGGGCGACACCGGCCTCACCGGCCGCAAGATCATCGTCGACACCTACGGCGGCGCCGCGCCGCACGGCGGCGGCGCCTTCTCGGGCAAGGACCCGACGAAGGTCGACCGCTCGGCGGCGTACGCGGCGCGCTACGTGGCGAAGAACGTCGTCGCGCGCCGGCCTCGCCGAGCGCTGCCAGATCCAGGTCGCCTACGCGATCGGCGTCGCGCACCCGCTCTCGGTGCTCGTCGACTGCTTCGGCACCGAGGCGGAGGGGCTGACGCAGAGCCGGATCGAGGAGCTCGTGCGCGAGCACTTCGACCTGCGTCCCGGCAGCGATCCTGCGCGACCTCGACCTGCGCCGCCCGATCTTCCGCAAGACGGCGGCCTACGGCCACTTCGGCCGCGACGACCGCGACTTCACGTGGGAGCGCACCGACCGCGCCGACGCGCTGCGCGCGGCCGCCGGGCTCGCGGCCCGCGTCACCGCGTAACGCACCTCGCCGGGCGTACCATCCGTTTACTCGCCATGGGAGTCGCTGCGCCCGAGCACCAGCCTGCGCCGCCCCCGCCGCCACGACAGGGCGTCCCCGGCTGGCTCGTCGGCGTCGGCCTCGCAGCGCTCGCGCTCTACCTCTTCGCGGGCTGGGTCGGCGGCATCCTCCCGGACTTCGCGAACCCGTTCGAGGAGGAGACGGTCGACCGCTCGGGGCCTGCGCTCCTGAAGTCGCTGCAGGATCTGGAGGAATACCGGGCCGCGAGCGGTCACTTCGAGGTGATCGTCGACCTCGAGCGCGACACGCGATTCGTCCCGAGCGCGATCAGGGGCGAGCGTGTGCTCTTCGTGGCCGTCGGCTCCGTCGACGCGGGCGTCAGCTTCGCCGGCCTCGACGAGAACGCCGTCGACGTCTCCGCGGACCGGAGCGCCGCGACGATCCTCCTTCCGCCCGCCGAGTACCACGAGCCGCGGCTCGACCTCGAGCGCAGCTACGTCCACGACCGCGACCGCGGCGCGATCGACAGGCTCGGCGCGCTCTTCGGCGACGAGACCGGCGACGACCGTGAGCTCTACCGAGTGGCCGAGCGGCGGCTTGCGCAGGCGGCGCGCGACGGGTCCGGCCTGCTCGCCCGCGCCGAGCACAACACGCGGGCGATGCTGACGAGCCTGCTGCGCTCGCTCGGCTTCGAGCGGGTCGAGATCCGCTTCGCGGCCGTCTAGCGGCGCGAGCTAGCGCCGGACGGACGTAGAGCCCGGCGGCGGCCTTCTCGCCGATCGCCGCGCTCGTCGCCGTTGAGCGGCGACCTTGAACTGCCCCGCGGCCGGCTGGGCCTCGCGCACCTCGACCGTCGCGCCCGGGCACGAAGCCCTCGTCGTAGAACCAGTGCAGGAGCTCGCCGTCGTGCTCGGCGAGGCGCACGATCGTCGCGCGGTGCCGGGCTCGAGATCGGCGAGGGGCGCGAGCTCGCGGTTCTCCGCCTGCTCGAACGCGGGGTCGACGGGCCAGCCGTGCGGGCAGCGCTCGGGATGGCCGAGCCGCTCGTCGATCCGGTCGACCATGTCGTCGCTGAACGTGTCGCCGAGCTCGTCGGCGTGCACGTGGGCCTCGGCGGCGGTGTAGCCCATGAAGTCGGTGAGCAGCCGCTCGATCAGCCGGTGCTTGCGGACGACCCGCTCCGCGCGCTCGATGCCCGACCGCGGTGAGGAGCGCCTCCTTGTGCTCGCCGCGCTCGACGAGCCCGTCGGCCTCGAGCCGCTTCAGCATCTCGCCGGCTGACGCGCGCGAGACGCCGAGCATCTCCGCCACGCGCGAGGCGATCGCGGTCGAGCCCGGGTCGGGCCGGTACTCGCCGATCGGGAAGGCGAGGAAGTAGATCGTCTCGAGGTACTCGTCGACGGAATGGCCGCTGCGCCATGCTCTAGCGTCTACCCCGGCGCTCCGAGCTCCGACCGCGCGCCGGGCCGCGATGCACGTACACGACCGGCGCCGACACGGCGATCAGCAGCAGCGGCCGACGGCGCGGCGCGCGAGTAGTGCGCCCACTGCAGACGCCGCTCGGGCGTCAGGTCCCTGACCATCCGCTACTTCGCGCAGCGTCGGGATCCGCTCGCGCGGATCCCGACGCGCAACACCCTGAAGGCGTCCGCTTCGCGGCCGCGGGGCCGCGGGTCTCACGTCAAGCCTCTGCCCTCGCGGAATCCGCTCGTCGCGGATCCCGACGCGCGTAACACCCTGAAGGCGTCCGCTCCGCGGCCGCAGGCCACGAATCTCACGTCACGCCTCCGGGGCTCTCCAGAAGCATGCCTCCGATCGGGCATCTACGCTCGGCGTCGTGCCGCTCGCCTCGGTCTACCCCTCGTCCCCTCGCGCTCGCTTGCGCGGCCGTTCACCTACGCCGTGCCGGAGGGCGTGGGGAAGGGAGCCGTCGTCGCGATTCGCTTCGGCCGCGGCGCGGCCCGCGGGGTGGTCGTGGAGACGGGCGTCGAGGCACCACCGGGGATCACGGCAGCCCCGATCGAGCGCGTGCTCGACGAGCTGCCGCCGGCGCTCGTCGACCTCGCGCTCTGGGTCGCGGACTACTACGGCTCGACGCCCGCCCGGGCGCTCGAGCTCGTGGCGCCCCGGCTGCGTGCGCGCCGGGGCGAGCGCAGAGCCCTCGGGGACGGCCTGGCGGGCGAGGCCGAGCCGGCGGAGCTGACGGCGCCGCAGACGGCCGCGGTGGCGAGGATCGCGGAGCTGCTCGAGGCGGGAGGCGGGCACCTGCTGCTCGGCGGCGCGACGGGCAGCGGCAAGACCGAGGTCTATCTGCAGGCGTGCGCGGCGGCGCTGGCGCGGGGCCGAGGCGCGATCGTGCTCGTGCCCGAGATCGCGCTCACCCCACAGACGCTCGGCCGCTTCCGCGCCCGCTTCGGCGACCGGATCGCCGTGCTCCACTCCGGGCTCACGGACGCGGAGCGGCGCGACGAGCGCGAGCGGATCGTGGCCGGCGAGGCGCCGATCGTCGTCGGCGCCCGCTCGGCGATCTTCGCCCCCGTGCCGAGCCTCGGGCTCGTCTGCGTCGACGAGGAGCACGACTCGTCGTACAAGCAGGAGTCCGACCCGCGCTACGACGCCCGGACGGTCGCCGCGAAGCGGGCCGCGCTCGAGGGCGCCGTCGCGGTGTACGGGAGCGCGACGCCGCGGCCGGAGAGCTGGGAGCGGCTCGAGCGGCTCGCAGCTCGGCACGCGGCTCGGCGCCCCGATGCCGACCGTCAAGATCGTCGACCTCCGGCGGGAGGCCGGCTATCCGCTCTCGGCGCCGCTGCTCGCCGAGCTCGGTGCGCTCGCCCAGGAGGGCGGCAAGGCGATCCTGCTGCTGAACAGGCGCGGCGTCGCCCCGGCGCTGCACTGCCGCGCGTGCGGTATCTCGCGCCGCTGCGGGCTGTGCGACGTCGCGCTGACGCTGCACGGGGACGGCCGCCTGCACTGCCACCACTGCGGCTTCTCGGAGGACGTTCCGGCGGAGTGCCCCGCCTGCGGGTCGATCGAGCTCGCCCGGATCGGCGCCGGCACGCAGCGGCTGGAGTCGGAGCTCGCCAAGCGCGTGCCGGAGCTCGAGCGGATCCGGCTGGACGCGGACACCGCCGGGAAGCGTGGGGCGCTGCACGACGCGCTCGAGCGGTTCGCCGCCGCCGACCGCGCCGTCCTGATCGGGACGCAGATGGTCGCGAAGGGCCATCACTTCCCCGGGGTCTCGCTCGCAGCCGTCGTCGACGCCGACACGGGGCTCTCGCTGCCGGACTTCCGGGCCGAGGAGCGGACGTTCCAGCTCGTCACCCAGCTCGCCGGCCGCAGCGGCCGCGACGCTCCGGGGAAGGTGATCGTGCAGACCTTCCAGCCCGACGCCACGCCGCTCGCCTTCGCGGCCCGCCATGACGTCGCCGGCTTCCTCGCCGAGGAGCTGGGTCGGCGGCGCGAGCTCGGCTACCCGCCGTTCCGTCACCTCGTCTCCGTCGTCGCCACCGGCCCGGAGACGACCTCGCCGGAGCGGCTCCTCCGCGAGCTCCGGGAGGGCATCGGTGGCGGCGAGCTGCTCGGACCGGCGCCGCTCCTCCGCCTCCGCGGCCGCCATCGTGCGCAGCTGCTCGCCAAGACGGAGCGGCCGCGGGCGCTCGCGGAGCAGGTCGCTCGGCTGCTCGCCGCGCGCCGCTCCGGCCATGCGCAAGGCCGGCGTCAACGCGGTCGTCGACGTGCGACCCCCAATCCGTCTAGGTGTTTACCGATCAGCCGACGCATCCCTCATTGGAGTGACGGAGCCGGAGGTCTCGGTGGCTACACTCGGCGCCATGGCGGCTGAGAGCGACGCGTACCCCGACGAGCTCGAGGACGAGGCTCAGGACGCGCGAGACGAGGCCGAGAGCGCGGTTCGGCGGCGGGTCGCGCTGGCGCAGATCCGGCAGTACCCGGACGCCGTGCTGCGGATGCGAGCGCAACGAGGTCGACCGTTTCGACGAGACGCTCGCCCGGCTGGCGTTGAGAATGACCGAGCTGATGCACGATGCTCGCGGCGTCGGGCTCGCGGCGACGCAGGTCGGCGTGCTCCAGCGTCTGTTCGTCTTCCAGGCGGACGAGGAGGACGAGGTCCGCGCCGTCGTCAACCCGCGGATCACGGCCCGCTCCGAGGAGACCGAGAGCGCCGACGAGGGCTGCCTGTCGCTCCAGGGCGTGCTCGTGCCCGTGGAGCGCAGCGTGACGGTCACGCTCGAAGGCCAGGATCTGGAGGGGAAGCCGCTGCGGCTCGAGCTCGAGGAGCTGCCGGCCCGCGTCGTCCAGCACGAGCTCGACCATCTCGACGGGACGCTCGATGATCGAGCGCACCGACGCCGAGTCGCGCCGCGGCGCGCTCGCGACGCTGCGACGCGACCCTTCGCTGTAGTTAGCCTCCAGCCGTGAAGCTGATGGTCGCGGCCACGGCGCCGTTCGGCGCGGACGTCCTCGAGGGGCTGGCTGCGCGACACGACGTGGTCGCCCTCCTGACGCGGCCGGACCGCCCTGCGGGCCGCGGGCGCAGGCTGGCTCCGCCGCCCGCCAAGGTGAGGGCGGAGGCGCTCGGCATCCCGGTCCTCCAGCCCGACCGGCCGACCGCGGAGCTCGAGCTGCCCGCCGACACGGTCGTCGTCTGCGCGTACGGGCTGCTGATCCCGGACGAGCTGCTCGAGCGCGGCCTCTGGCTGAACGTCCACCCGTCGCTGCTGCCGCGCTGGCGGGGCGCCGCGCCCGTCGAGCGCGCGTTGCTCGCCGGCGACAACGAGACGGGGGTGACGATCCACGAGACCGTCAAGGAGCTCGACGCCGGCCCGATCGCGGCCCAGCGGGCCTTCGCGGTCGGCTCCGACGACGACGCCGGCGCCGTGTTCGCGCGCAGCGCCGCGCTCGCGGTGGAGCTGCTCGACGAGGTGCTGCCCACGCCGACCTTCACCCCGCAGCCCGACGAGGGGGTGACGTACGCCGCGAAGATCGAGGCCGCCGACCGCGAGCTCGACCTGACGGCGCCCGCGGACGAGAGCCTGAACCGGATCCGCGCGCTCTCCCCTCACATCGGCGCCCGCGCGGAGCTCGACGGCCGCCGCGTCACGATCTGGCGCGCGCGCGTCGAGGACGGGAGGCTCGTGCCCGTCGAGGTGCAGCCCGAGGGCGGTCGCCGGATGCCCTACGAGGCCTTTCTCCGCGGCCTCCGATGACGGTCGCGCCCGCGCGGCGCGCGGCCTACGAGGTGCTGCTGCGCGTCTTCGAGGAGGACGCGTACGCCGACCGTGCCCTCCGCACGGCCTCCGAGCAGCTCGACGAGCGCGACCGTGCGCTCGCGCGCCGGCTCGCGTTCGGCGCCGTTCAGCGCGTGCGCACGCTCGACCATGGGATCGAGACGCTCGGCAAGCGGCCCGTGCGCAAGCTCGACCCGCCCGTCCGCGCGGCACTGCGGCTGGGCGCCTACCAGCTCGGGTACCTGGACGGCGTCCCGCGCTACGCGGCGGTGAACGAGTCGGTCGAGCTCGTGCGCCGGGCCCGGCTCGAGCGCGCAGTCCCCTTCACGAACGCGGTGCTGCGCCGGCTCGCCGACGGCCTCGCGCCGCTGCTCGCCTCGCTCCCGGAAGGCCCGCTCAAGCACTCCTACCCGGACTGGATCTGGGACGTCTGGCGGCGCGATCTCGGGGAGGGGGAGGCGCTGGCGCTGATGCGGGCGCAGAACGAGCCGCCACCTGTCGTCGTGAGACACGTCCGGGGGCTGGCCCCGGACGGGACGGCAACGGACGTGCCCGGCGCGTACGTGGTCGAGCGGGTGGATGAAGACGCACTCGCCGCCGGCCGGATCTGGCCGCAGAGCCGCGGGTCGCAGGTGGCCGGGCTGTGCGTCGGCGCCCTGGCGGGCGAGCGGATCCTCGACGTCTGCGCCGCGCCGGGCGGCAAGACGTCCATGCTCGCGGGCGAGGTCGTCGCCGTCGAGGCGAACGAGGGTCGCGTGCGCGAGCTGGAGGAGAACCTGCGCCGGCTGGGCCGGGACGACGTGCGCGTCGTCCACGCCGACGGGCGCGACCTGCCGCCCGAGCTCGACGGCTTCGACCGCGCACTCGTCGACGCGCCCTGCTCGGGGCTCGGCGTGCTCGCGACGCGGGCCGGACCTCCGCTGGCGCTCGCGCCCGCTCCCGGAGCTCCAGGCCGAGCTGCTGCGCGCGGCCGCCGCGCGCGTGCGTCCGGGCGGGACGCTCGTCTACTCGGTCTGCACGGTCAACGCGGACGAGAGCGAGGCCGTCGTGGACGCGGCCGTCGAGGCCGGGGGTCTCGAGGTCGAGCCGATCGAGGAGTGGCAGCAGTTCCGTCACACGAGGCGTCCCGAGTTCCTGCAGACGCTGCCGCACGTGCACGCGACGAGCGGCTTCTTCGTCGCCCGGCTGCGGCGGCTCTAAGATCGAGCCCGTGACGTGGCGCGACTGGGTGCGGACGGTCGAGGTCGAGCCGTCGCTCTACGCGGCCGACTTCGCGAGGCTCGGGGAGCAGATCCAGGCGCTCCTGGACGCAGGCGCGCGCGTCTTCCACTTCGACGTCGGTGACGGCCACTTCGTGCCGCCGGTGACGATCGGGCCGGTCGTGCTGCGCTCGATCGCGCCGATGATCCACGAGGCCGGCGGGGTGCTCGACTGCCACCTGATGGTCGACGACCCGGTGCACCACTTCGCCGAGATCGCCGAGTCGGGCGGCGACAGCGTCACGTTCCACGTCGAGGTCGCGCCCGACCCGAGCGCCGTGATCGCGCAGGCGCGGGAGCACGGCCTCGGGGTCGGCGTCGCGTTCAACCCCGACACCGACGTGGACGTGGCCGCCGAGGCCGCCAACGCCGGTGCCGACCTCTGCCTCTGCATGTCGATCGTCCCGGGCTACTCCGGGCAGGAGCTCATGGACGACGCCTTCGCGCGGATCGAGCGGCTGCGCGGCCTGGTCGACTGCTACGTCCAGGTCGACGGCGGGGTGAAGCAGGAGAACGCACGCGCCGTCCGCGCGGCGGGCGCCGACCTGCTCGTCGTCGGCAGCGGGATCTTCGCCGCCGAGGACCCGCCGGGCGCCTACCGCAGCCTCGTCCAGACCTTGACATGAGCCTTGAGCGGGCGCTCGAGCTCGGCGAGGCCGCGCGCGGCACCGGGTATCCGAAGCCGACGGTCGCCGCCGTGCTCGTGCGCGACGGCGAGGTCGTGGGCGAGGGCTGGACGGAGGCGGGCGGCCGGCACGGCGAGATCGTCGCGCTGGCGGCGGCGGGCGAGCGCGCGCGCGGGTCGACGCTCTACGTGACGATGGAGCCCTGCGCGCACCACGGGACGACGCCGCCCTGCACCGAGGCGATCGTCGCTGCAGGGGTGGGCCGCGTCGTCGCGGCCTCGCGCGACCCGAATCCCGAGGCGCGGGGCGGCCTCGAGCGGCTGCGCGAGGCCGGTGTCGACGTCGAGCTCGACGAGCGCTTCGAGGCGCGGGCACAGAACGAGGCCTGGCGCACCTGGGTCTCGGAGGGCAGGCCGTTCGTGACGTACAAGGCCGCGGTGACCCTGGACGGGCGGGTCACGGTCCCCGGCTCGCGCTGGGTCTCGGGTGAGGAGTCGCGCCGGCTCGTGCACGAGCTCCGTGCGGCCTCGGATGCGGTCGCCGTCGGGATGGGCACGGTGCGGCTCGAGAACCCCCGGCTCGACGCGCGCGACGTTCCGGTGACCCGGCAGCCGCGGCGGCTCGCGTTCGGCCGCGGCCCGCTTCCCGACGGCTCGGAGCTCGAGCTGCGCTCCGGGCCGCTCGCCGAGGAGCTGCAAGGGCTCGGGGCCGAGGGCGTCCAGTCGCTGCTCCTGGAAGGAGGCCCGACGCTCGCCGGGGCGTTCCTCCGCGCGCGTCTCGTCGACAAGCTGCTCCTCTTCGTCGCGCCGACGCTCGCGGGCCGGGGCCAGGGGCTCCTCGACGCGCTCGAGACGCCGGTCGCGCTGACCCGCCTCACGAGCCGGCAGGTGGGCGCCGACGTCCTGCTCGGGGCCTACCTGCGCGAGCCGTAAGGTTCCGAGGGTGTTCACCGGGCTGGTACGCGAGGTCGGGCGCGTCGCCTCCTTCGAGGGCGGGCGGCTCGTCGTCGAGTGCGCGACCGAAGCGCAGCTCGGGGACTCCGTCGCGCTCGACGGGGTGTGCCTCACGGTCGTCGACGGGACCGCCGACAGCCTCTCCTTCGACGTCGTCCCGGAGACGCTGGCCCGCGTCAAGCCGTTCCGCGAGCGCGTCAACGTCGAGCCCGCGCTGCGCGCCGGCGAGCCGCTCGGCGGCCACTACGTCCAGGGCCACGTCGACGGGGTCGGGGAGGTCGCCGCGGTCACGCCCGAGGGCGACGGCGCGCGCATCGCGATCGACGCGCCGGAGCTGGCCCGCTACGTCGTCGAGAAGGGGTCGATCGCCGTGGACGGGCGTCTCGCTGACGGTGGCGGCGCTCAGGGAGGACGGCTTCGAGGTCGCGCTGATCCCGCACACGCTCGAGCTGACGACGCTGGGCTCGCTCGCGCCGGGCGACGCCGTGAACCTCGAAGCCGACGTCCTGGCCAAGTACGTCGAGCGATTGCTCACCGCTACGATGCGCCCGTGACGATGGCCGCCGAGACGCAGACCGAAAGCCCCTTCGCGACGATCGAGGAGGCGATCGAGGACATCCGTCAGGGCAAGTTCGTCGTCGTCGTCGACGACGAGGACCGCGAGAACGAGGGCGACCTGACGATCGCGGCGCAGTTCGCGACGCCCGAGGCGGTCAACTTCATGGTCACGCACGCGCGCGGGCTCGTCTGCCTCTGCCTCACCGAGGAGCGCTGCGACGAGCTCGGCCTGCGCCAGATGACCGAGCAGAACGAGACCCCGTTCGGGACCGCGTTCACCGTCTCCGTCGAGGCGCGCGAGGGCGTGACGACCGGCATCTCCGCGCACGACCGCGCGCACACGATCCAGGTCGCGGTCGACCCGACCTCGCGGCCCGCCGATCTCGTGCAGCCGGGCCACGTCTTCCCGCTGCGGGCGCGGCGCGGCGGCGTCCTCCAGCGCACGGGCCAGACGGAGGCCGCGGTCGACCTGGCCCGCCTCGCCGGCCTCAACCCGGCCGGCGTCGTCTGCGAGATCATGCGCGACGACGGCTCGATGGCGCGGGTCGCGGACCTGATCCCCTACTGCGCCCGGCACGGGCTGAAGATGGTCACCGTCGCCGACCTCGTCGAGTACCGCCGGCGCCACGAGCGGCTCGTCGAGCGCCAGACGAGCGTGCGCCTGCCCACCGCGCACGGCGAGTTCACGGCCGTCGCGTTCCACGAGACGCTGACCGGCAAGCACCACGTCGCGCTCGTGAAGGGCGAGGTCGCGGGCGAGCAGAACGTGCTCGTGCGCGTGCACTCGGAGTGCCTCACCGGCGACGTCTTCCACTCGCTCCGATGCGACTGCGGCGAGCAGCTCGAGCATGCCCTGCGCCGGATCGAGGCCGAGGGACAGGGCGTCCTGCTCTATCTCTCGCAGGAGGGCCGCGGGATCGGCCTGCTCAACAAGCTGAAGGCCTACGAGCTCCAGGAGCAGGGCCTCGACACCGTCGAGGCGAACCTCCGGCTCGGCTTCGCCGCGGACGTGCGCGAGTACGGGATCGGCTCGCAGATCCTCGCCGACCTCGGGCTCTCGACGATCCGGGTGCTGACGAACAACCCGAAGAAGATCTCCGGCATCTCGGGCTTCGGGCTCGAGGTGGTCGAGCAGGTGCCGATCGAGGTGGCGCCGAATTCCGAGAACCGGGGCTACCTCGACGCGAAGCGCGACAAGCTGGGTCATACGTTGGGCCACGCGCTCCACCACCAGGATCTCCGCTTCGAGCCCGAGCTCTTCGACGGGGCCGAGGCATGACCGAGCGCTGGCCCGACGTGCCCGAGTTCGACGGCACCCCCGAGGTGGACGAGGAGTCGGCCGAGAACGTCCTCGCCGGAACGGCAGCCGAGCCGGATCCCGTCGAGCCGGAGGACGAAGCCGAGGCGGAGGAAGCCGAGGCGGAGGAAGAGGTAGAGGTAGAAGCCGAGGCCGAGCCCGTCGAGCCCGCCGAGCCCGACCCTGAGCCTGCGACGGAGCCGCGCCAGAGCATGCCGCCGGCGAGTTCGGCGTCCCGAGCGGCTACGCGATCCTCGAAGGCGCACCGACGGGCGCACGCCGCTCCGTCGGCGTCGTCGTCAGCCGCTTCAACGGCGCCGTCACGTCGAAGCTGCTCGAGGGGGCGCTCGCAGAGCTCGACGAGGCCGGCGTCGCGCGCGAGGCGATCACGGTCATGCCCGTTCCCGGCGCCTTCGAGCTGCCGCTCGCGGCGATGGCGCTCGCGAAGACGCGCCGCTACGCCTGCATCGTCGCGCTCGGCTGCGTGATCCGCGGCGACACGCCGCATTTCGACTTCGTGGCCGGCGAGGCCGCGAGCGGGCTCCAGCTCGCGGCGCTCGAGACCGGTGTCCCGGTCGCGTTCGGCGTGCTCACGCTCGAGCAGGCCGGAGCAGGCCGACGACCGGCTGGAGAAGGGCGCCGAGGCGGTCCGCACCGGCCTCGAGATGGCGGACGTCTTCGCGCAGCTCCGCGCGGCCGCAGCTCGCTAGCAGCCTGCGTAGCCGTACTCGAGCGCCTTCGCGCAGAACTCCTGCTCGTCGGCGGTGAAGAAGTGGCGCACGGTTCCGGGGATGCGCAGGTAGAAGAGATAGTCCACCGTCGCGGGACGTCCGGCCGCGCGGATCGAGGCGAGCCCGGGGTTTCCGATCGGGGTCGGCGGCAGACCCTTGAAGCGGTGCGTGTTGTACGGCGTCGAGCTCCGGAGATGGGCTCTGGTGATCGACTTCGTCCCCTCGATCCCGAGCCCGTAGCGGAGCGACGCGTCGATGCCGAGCGGCATCCCGCGCTCGAGCCGGTTCGCGATCACGGCGGCCACGAGCGCGCGTTCCCGCGGGACGACGGTCTCCCGCTCGACGAGGGAGGCGATCGTGAGCACGGCGTACGGGCTCTGACCTCGGTTGCGAGCCCCGCGCAGGTCGACCGTCCTCCAGCGGCGCTCGAACTCGGCGATCTGCTTCGCGACCAGCTCGGAGGCGGCCGTCTGCGGCGTGAACTCGTACAGGGCCGGGAAGAGAAACCCTTCCACGCTCCGCCGCTTCAGGAACCGGGCGAATCCGTTCGGGGCCCGTGCGTGTGCGGTCGCGGCGGCGTACGCCTTGCCGGTCAGGCGAGGGGTCACGCCTCGCTTGCGGATCGCGATGCGGCGCACGTGCGTCGCCTGATCGGCCATCTGTCGCACGGTCAGCCCCTCGGGGAAGACGATCCTCAAGGTGACCGGCGTCGCCGAGCGCCCGTCGGCGCTCGAGGCCGAGAGCGCGGCTGCGACGACGAGGACGAGAAGAGACGAGCGGCGGAGCATACGAGTCGAAAAGAGTACAGACGCGTATGGCGCCCACTACGGGCCATAACGACCGTTTCGGCTACACTCCTCGGCCGTGTCCAAGGTCTGCTCAGTCTGCGGCAAGAAGCCGTCGTTCGGGAACAACCGGAGCCATTCGATGGTGGCCACGCGCCGCCGCTTCAACCCGAACCTGCAGCGGATCCGCGTCCTCGTGAAGGGCGTGAAGACGCGCGCCTACGTCTGCACCCGCTGCCTCAAGGCGGGCAAAGTGCAGAAGGCGGTCTAGCAACCTTCCGTCCCGTCCGCCGCGTCTAAGCTCGCGGCGTGGATCGGGGACACCTCACCGGATCGTCCGAGCTCGGGCGGATCACGATTGCCTCGGACGCGATCGCGCAGATCGTCGGCCACACGGCCGCCGAGTGCTACGGCGTCGTCGGCATGGCGGGCAAGGGGCTGAAGCGCCTGCTCGCGCGCGACCGGCTGAGGCAGGGGATCGAGGTCTCCTCGCGCGACGGCGGGCTCGCGCTCGACCTCCACGTCGTCGTCGAGTACGGGCTCAACCTCGCGGAGGTCGCCGCGACCGTCCGCTCGCGCGTCGCCTACGAGGTGGAGCGGCTGACGGGCCTGGCGGTGGCCGCCGTCGAGGTGCACATCCAGGACGTCCGGAGGTCGCGCGTGAGCCGAGCTCGAGCGCGCGCGGGAGCTCGCGCGGGCGGCGCTCCGGAACCTCGAGGCGAACCGGCACCGGATCGACGACCTCAACGTCTATCCCGTCCCCGACGGCGACACGGGCACGAACCTGACGCTGACCGCGCGCTCGATCGTCGAGGCGCTCGACGCGTCGACCGCGGCGACCGAGCCGCGGTCGCGAAGGAGCTGACCCGCGCGGCGCTGATGGGGGCGCGCGGCAACTCGGGCGTGATCTTCTCGCAGATCCTGCGCGGCGCGGCCGAGGTGCTCGGCGAGCCCGGCGCGATCGACGCCGCTCCGGTCGCGCGCCTTCCGCGGCGCCAGCGACGCCGCCTACCGCGCCGTGCGCCGGCCGGTCGAGGGGACGATGCTGACGGTGATCCGCGAGCTCGCGGAGGAGGCGGAGCGCCCGCGCCACGCGACCCTCGGCGAACACCGACTTCTTCAAAGCGCTCGTCGCCCGCGGCGAGGACGCGCTCGCGCGCACGCCCGAGCAGCTCGCGGTGCTGCGGAGGCGGGCGTCGTCGACGCGGGCGGCGCCGGGCTCCTCGAGATCGTCCGCGGCCTCGCCGCCGCGCTCGCCGGCGAGCCGCTGCCCGACGCCCCCGTCGAGGACGCGCACGAGGCCGGTCGTCGACGCGATCCACCTGGAGCTGTCGCGAGTACCGCTACTGCACCGTCTTCGTCGTCGAGGGCGACGGCCTCGACGCGGAGGCGCTCGAGCGCGAGCTGGAGCCGCTCGGCGACTCGCTGCTCGTCGTCGGCGACCCGAGCGCGCTGAAGGTGCACGTCCACACCGACGACCCGGGCGCGGCGCTCGCCGCCGGCACGCGCTCGGGACGATCGAGGGCGTCGAGATCGCGAACATGCACCAGCAGACGCGCGAGCGCGAGGAGCGGCTGCTCGACGCCGTGCCCGACCCCGCGCTGACGCTCGAGACGGGCTCGTCGCCGTCGTCGCCGGGCGCCGGCAACCGGCGCCTGTTCGAGAGCTACGGCGCGGCGCGCGTGATCGAGGGCGGGCAGACGATGAACCCGTCGACCGCCGACATCCTGGCGGCGATCGAGGCGACGCCGGCGACCGAGGTGCTCGTGCTGCCGAACAACGGCAACGTGATCCTCTCCGCCGAGCAGGCGGCCGCGGCTGGCGACGAAGCCCGTGCGCGTGATCCCGTCGCGCTCGGTGCAGGCGGGCCTCGCGGCGATCGTCCGCTACCTCCCCTCGCTGCGGCCGCGGAGAACGAGGCGCGCGATGCTCGAGGCGCTCGAGAGGTCGCGACCGGCGAGGTGACCGTCGCCTCGCGCGACGTCGAGCTCGACGGCGTCGCCGTCCGCAAGGGCGCCTAGCTCGGCCTCGCCGAGGGCGACGCGGTCGCCTCGCGGCGAGCTTCGACGAGGTCGCCGAGGCGGTCGTCGAGCGCCTGCTCGCGGACGGCGCGCGAGGTGCTGACGCTCCTCACCGGCGCGACGAGCCCCGAGCTCGACGAGCTCCTGCGGCACGTCGAGGAGCAGCATCCCGGGCGTCGAGCTCGACGTGCACCCCGGCGGCCAGCCCCACTATCCGCTGCTCCTCTCGGCCGAGTAGGGCGTAGGTCGACGGTGGTCACCCGCACCCAGCCGATCCGCATCCTGCTCGTCGAGGACAACGACGTCTTCCGCCAGGCGCTCGAGCTGCTGCTCGGGCTGCAGGACGAGCTGGAGGTCGTCGGCGCCGTCGCGGACGGGCACCGCGGCCGTCGCAGCCTGTGGCGAGCTCGACCCCGACGTCGTGCGTGATGGACTACCGCCTGCCCGGCATGGACGGCGTGGAGGCCACGGTCGCGCTGCGGGCGGCCTGCCCCGAGCGTCGCGTGGTCTGCCTGACCGCGAGGCGAGCCCGCCGCGAGCTGGAGGCGCTGCAGGCCGCGGGCGCCGTGGCTTGCCTGCGAAGGACCAGGAGCTGGACGAGATCGTGGCCGCGATCCGCGGGCGGCGGCGCGCGCCGACGTGAAGCTGACCCGCCAGAACACGGCGATCGTGCTCGACTCGACCGCGCGACTTCCCCGAGGCCGCAGAGCCGCTTCCCGAACTGGCGGGTCGTGCCGCTCTACGTCCGCTTCGGCGACGAGAGCTTCCGCGACTACGTCGACCTCGGCCCGCACGAGTTCTACGAGCGGCTCGCAGCGGCGCCCGAGCTGCCGACGACCTCGCAGCCGACGCCGCAGGACTTCCTCGCCGTCTACGAGGAGCTCGCCGGCTACGAGCGGATCTTCTCGCTGCACATCTCGGCGAAGCTCTCCGGGCACGTTCGCGAGCGCGACGCATCGCCGCCGAGGAGGTGGGCGGCGACCGGTCCGGCTCGTCGACACCGAGACCGCCTCGGCCGCGATCGCGATGCTCGCGCTCGCCATCCAGCGCCGGCTCGAGCGCGGCACGACCGACGAGGAGATCGACGCGCTCGTCGAGCGCTATCGCGAGGAGACGGCGGCTGCTCTTCACCGTCGACACGCTCGAGTACCTGCGCGAAGGGCGGCCGCATCGGCCGCGCGCGGCGCTCGCGGGCGAGCTGCTGAACGTCAAGCCGATCCTCACGATCGACGACGGCGAGGTCGTGCCGCTGAGCGCGTGCGCGGGCAGGCGAAGGCGTTCGCCGAGTTCGCGGAAGCGCTTCGAGGCGGCGACGACCGAGGACGGCCGGGTCTGCGCGTCGCGATCGCCCACGCCGAGGCCGCCGGAGCGGGTCGACGCAGCTCGCGGACCTCGTCGCGACCGCGCGCCCGCAGGCGCAGATCGAGCTCGTGACGTCGCTCGGCGCCGTGGTCGGCACGCACGCGGGGCCCGGGCACGGTCGGCTTCTTCTGGTTCCAGGACTAGCGAGCGTCGACGCGGCCGGCGCCGACCGCGCCCCGTGCCATACTCGGGCCGATGAGCCGGCCACAGCCCGGTTTCGCTGCCGTGGACCCGCCCGAGGGCGGGTGGAGTCCGCCGCGCGGCCGTTTCCATCCGGCGCGGCTCGAGGCGCCCGTCGACTCCCTGCCCGGCGTCGGGCCGACGCTGCGCAAGCGCCTGGCGAAGCTCGGGCTCGGAGCGGTCGGCGACCTGCTCGCGCACCGCCCGCGCCGCTACGAGGAGCCGGCGCCCGAGCGGCGGATCGCGGAGCTCTGGGGCGACGAGGAGGTCGTGATCGCGGGCGTCGTGCAGACCTCGTCGCCGGCGGCGGCGCGGCCGGCTGCAGATCCTCACGGCGCAGGTCGCCGACGACAGCGGCGAGATCTCCGCCACCTGGTTCAACCAGCCGTGGCTCGCAGGACGAAGCTCGTCGCCGGGCACGCGCGTCCGGCTGCGCGGCCTGCCGACCGCTACGGCTTCGACGTCCGCTCGTACGACCTGGACGGCGGCGCCGCGACCGCCGACTTCGCGCCCGTCTACCCCGCGAGCGAGGAGGTGCGCGAGCGCGAGCTGCGCGAGCTCGTCGAGAGCGCGCTGCCGCTCGCGGCACGACCGGCCCGATCCGCTACCCGCCGCCGCTGCAGGCCGAGCGTGGCGCTGCCGCTGCGCGGCGACGCGCTCGTCGCGCTGCACCGCCCGCGCTCGCTCGACGAGGCCGAGGAGGGCAGGCAGCGGCTCGCGTTCGACGAGCTGCTCGCGCTCCAGCTCGCGCTCGTGCGCCGCGCGGCGGAGCGCGAGGAGGCGGTCGCGGCGGCGCTCGCGCGAGCCGGGCGAGCTCGTCGCGCGCTACCGCGCCGCGCTGCCGTTCGAGCTGACCGAGCACCAGGAGGCGGCGATCGCCGAGCTCGACGCCGACCTCGCGCGCACGACGCCGATGCAGCGGCTGCTCCAGGGCGACGTCGGCTCGGGCAAGACGGTCGTCGCGCTGTACGCGCTGCTGCGCGCGGTCGAGGCGGGCCGGCAGGGCGCGCTGATGGCGCCGACCGAGACGCTCGCCGAGCAGCACTTCCTCACCATCGAGGCGCTCTGCGCGGAGCTCGGCGTCCGTGCGTGCTGCTCACCGGGCTCGGCTCGAAGCGCGTCCGCGCGGCGCTCGCGACGGCGAGGCACAGATCGCGGTCGGCACGCACGCGCTGATCCAGGAGGGCTTCGACTTCCGCGACCTCGCCGTCGCCGTCGTCGACGAGCAGCACCGCTTCGGCGTCGAGCAGCGCTCCGCGCTCGCCGAGGGGCGCGCGCCGCACGTCCTGCACATGACCGCGACGCCGATCCCGCGCACGCTCGCGCTGACGGTCTACGGCGACCTCGCCGTGAGCGAGATCGCGAAGCCGCCCGCCTAGCGCAAGCCGATCGTCACCGCGTGGGTGACCGACGAGCGCAGCTCGGAGGCGTACACGCGGCTGCGCGCGCACCTCGACGAGGGCCGGCAGGCCTACGTCGTCTGCCCGCTGATCGAGGAGTCGGAGACGACGCTCGCCCGCGCGGCCGAGGAGGAGGCCGAGCGGCTCCGCGCGGGCGAGCTGAAGGGCTTCCGCGTGGGCTGCATGCACGGGCGGCTGAAGCCGGCCGAGCGGCGCGAGGTGATGGCGAGCTTCAAGGCGCGCGAGCTCGACGTGCTCGTCGCGACGACCGTGATCGAGGTCGGCGTCGACGTCCCGAACGCGACGATCATGATCGTCCAGGAGGCCGACCGCTTCGGGCTCGCGCAGCTCCACCAGCTGCGCGGCCGCGTCGGGCGCGGGGCGGAGCAGTCGTACTGCCTGCTGATCTCGCGCGCCAAGGACGAGCTGACCGAGAGCGCGCGCGAGCGGCTCGAGGCGATGGTCGCCTCGACCGACGGCTTCGAGCTGGCCGAGCGCGACCTCGAGCTCCGCGGCGAGGGCCAGCTGCTCGGCGCGCGCCAGTCCGGCCTCTCCGACCTCCGCTTCACGCGCCTCACGAAGGACCGCGACCTGCTCGAGCTGCCCGGGACGCGGCGCGCTCGCTCCCGGCCGGGACGATGGCGCAGGAGGTCGACTCCTTCCTCGGCGAGTCCGAGCACCTCGGCGAGTCCTAGGACGGTGCGGTTAACCGCACCGGTCGCGGCCGGAGCACCGAACGCACGGCGCCGGCCGCCGTCGGCAGGATCGGCGCATGGACGGGATCGCGATCAGGCAGCTCCACTGGGGCGAGCGACGGCCGGTGCTCGAGGTCTTCGAGGGCCTCTCGGAGCGCAGCCGCAGCCTGCGCTTCCTCGGCTCGAAGCCGCGGCTGCTCGAGCGCGATCTCGTCCAGCTCGCCGACGTGGGCTGCTGCGGCCGCGAGGCGGTCGCCGCGATCGAGCGCGAGACCGGCCGCACGGTCGGGATCGCCCGCTTCGTCCGCGACGCGGACGGTCCGGAGGCGGAGATCGCGTTCGAAGTCGTGGACGAGTGGCAGGGACGCGGCCTCGGCCGCCAGCTCGTCGAGTCGCTGAAGCTGCTGGCGCGGAGGCAGGGCATCCTCCGCTTCCGCGCGCTGGTCGCGTTCGGCAACGGGCCCGCCCTCGCCCTCGTCGGCGGGCTCGGCGAGGAGCTCGTGCGCCGCTGGGAGGACGGGAACGTCGAGGTCGTCGTCCGGCTCGCCTGACCTGAGGGCGAGAATGTGCCGGTGCGGATCATCGCCGGCAGCAAGCGGGGCGCGCGGATCGCAGCCCCGAAGGGGCTCGCGACGCGGCCCACCGGCGACCGAGTTCGCGAAGCCGCTTTCAACCTGATCGGTCCCGTCGAGGGCGCCGCCGTGCTCGATCTCTTCGCCGGTTCGGGCGCGATGGGTCTCGAGGCGCTCTCGCGCGGCGCGGCGAGCGCCACCTTCGTGGAGAGCGACCGCGCCGCCTGTCGCACGATCTCGCAGAACCTGGAGAAGCTCGATCTGACGGGAGCGCGCGTCGTCTGCGCCGACGCCGTCTGGGCGCTGCGCCAGGAGCCCCGCACCTACGACCTCGTCCTCGTCGACCCGCCCTACGAGCTCTGGCCCGAGCTCGAGCCGCGGCTCGCGGGAGCGCTGGAGCGCGTGCTCGCGCCCGACGGTCTCGTCGTCGTGGAGACCGGCTCGAAGACCGAGCCGGCGCTCCCGCTCGCGCTGCGGACCTCGCGGCGGTACGGTTCCGCGCGGCTCACCCTCTACGAGCACCCATGATCACCGCCATCTGCCCAGGGAGCTACGACCCCGTCACGTTCGGCCACGTCGACGTGATCTCGCGCGCTTCCGCGATCTTCGACCGCGTCGTCGTCGGCGTGGTCGGGACGCCCGCGGCACAAGGAGACGCTCTTCTCGCTCGACGAGCGGGTCGACTTCCTGAAGGAAGCGCTCACGGGGCTGGACAACGTCGAGGTGGACGTCTTCTCCGAGCTCGTCGTCGAGTTCGCCCGCCGCTGGGAGGCGCGCGTGATCGTGAAGGGCCTGCGAGTGATCTCGGACTTCGAGTGGGAGTTCCAGATGAACCAGCTCAACCGCCATCTCGCCCCCGAGATCGAGACCGTGTACGTGATGGCGAGCCCGCAGGTCAGCTTCGTCTCCTCCAGCGGCGTGAAGGAGATCGCCGCGTTCGGCGGAAAGGTGGACAAGCTTGTGCCGGACACGGTGGCGCGCCGCCTCGCGGAGAAGTTCCCGAACGGCCGTCCCGGCGCCCCTGAGAACCCCCGCGAGTAAACTTCTGGAGACCAATGGACGTCCTCGTACTCATCGACAAGCTCGACGACCTCGTGCACAACGCGAAAGCGGTGCCGCTCACCGACCAGGTGCGCATCGACCGCGAGGAGATCTACGACATCCTCGACCAGATGCGCGCGACCATCCCCGAGGAGATCAAGCAGGCCCGCTGGATCGTCAAGGAGCGGCAGGAGATGCTGGCCGAGGCGAAGCGGGAGGTCGACCGGATCCTCGGCGAGGCGCGCGAGCAGGCCGTGCGCGAGGCGTCGCAGACCGAGATCGTCAAGCTCGCCGAGCGCCAGGCGCAGGAGATCGTGGACGACTCCCGCCGGCAGGCCCGGGAGACGCGGCTCGAGATGGAGGACTGGGCGGACGGGATCCTCTCAACGCTCGAGGTCAACCTCGACAAGTTCCTGACCGCGGTCAAGCGCGGCCGCGAGCGGCTGCACGAGCGCTCGCAGGAGACGGTGGTCGCCGGCGTGGGGCCGCGCGAGCCCACCGCGTCCGAGGACGACGACGGCAGTTACCTGTAGCGCCTGATCAGCGCTGCTGATCGAGTCCAGCGCAGATTCGACTTGCGGGCGACGCCTCTCCGTCGCCATCCTCATTCGATGGGGGACCTCGACGCCCGGCGCCGTCCTGCCGTTTGGGCCGCGCTCGCCGCGATCTACCTGATCTGGGGGTCGACCTACCTCGGGATCGAGCTGGCGATGCGGACGATGCCGCCGCTCCTCATGCTGTCGTTGCGCTTCCTGATCGCGGGCAGCCTGCTCTGGCTGCTCGTCGGCCGAGGGCTGCGCCCGACGTGGCCCCAGTGGCGGGCGGCGATCCTGATCGGAGGGGCGCTGCTCCTGTTCGGGAACGGCGGCGTGGCGATCGGGCAGCAGACGATCGACACCGGCACGGTCGCGCTGATCGTCGGCTCCGTGCCGCTCTGGCTCGCGCTCCTCGACCGCGTCTTCCTCGGCCAGCGGCTCGCGCCGGCGGCCGTGGCCGGGCTCGTCGTCGGCTTCGCCGGTGTCGCGCTGCTCGCGGGTGGCGCCGGCGGCTCACTCGGCGGCGCCGCAGTGGTGCTCATGGGCTCACTCGCCTGGGCCGCCGGGTCGCTCTACGCCCGCCGGGCGGAGCAGCCGGAACGGCCGCTCGCGGGCGCAGCCCTGCAGATGCTCGCCGGCGGGGTGCTGCTCGGGCTCGGCGGGCTCGTGCGCGGCGAGGCCGGCGACGTCGACGTAGCCGCCATCTCCGGCGAGTCGCTCGCAGCGCTCGCCTACCTCGTGTTGATCGGGTCCCTCGTCGGGTTCTCGGCCTACGCCTGGCTGCTGCGGAACGCGCCCACCTCGCTCGTCGGCACGTACGCGTACGTGAACCCGGTTGTCGCGGTGGCGCTCGGGACGCTCGTGCTGAGCGAGCCGCTCGGCGCCCGCGTGCTCGTGGGCGGTGGCGCGATCCTCGCCGCGGTGATCCTGATCGTCTCGGCGCGGCCGCTGGCGGCGCCGACGGCCCGGGCCGGTGGCGTGGCGCCGACCCGAGCGCGCTAACCTCGGCCTCGTGACCCGCTTTCCTCTCCGCCGGCTCCGCCTGCGCTCGGGTGACGAGCACCGTGATGCGGTCGAGATCGAGCTCGAGCCGTTCGACCTCGGCGGCCAGCGTTACCTGCCCGTGCCGCAGGCGGTCGAAGCCGAGCTGACGCTCGTGCAGGCGACGACGGGGCTCGACATCCGGCTCGCGTTCGACGTGCGGCTGCACGGCCCGTGCATGCGCTGTCTCGCCGACGCCGTCGTCGACGTCTCGATCGACGCGCGGGAGTACCACGCGGACGACGCCGGCGCCGGGGAGGAGCTGCGGAGCGAGTACGTGATCGACGACCAGCTCGAGCTCTCGGCGTGGGCGCGCGACGCGATCGCGCTCGCCCTGCCCGACCAGATCCTGCACGCGCCCGACTGCGCCGGCCTCTGCCCGGTCTGCGGCAAGGACCTGAACGTGGAGCCGCATACGCACGAGGACGTCGTCGCCGATCCCCGCTGGTCGGCGCTCGAGGGGCTGAAGGATCGGCTCTAGAGCCGAGTTCGCTACACTCCTCAGCCGCTCATGGCAGTCCCCAAGAAGAAAACGTCCAAGGCCCGCCGCGACAAACGCCGCGCCCAGCACGGCATCGAGTCGCCGCGCGTGAACGTCTGCCCGACCTGCCACCAGCCCAAGCTGCCGCATCGCGTCTGCCCGACGTGCCACACGTACAAGGGCCGCGAGATCGAGCCGCTCCGCACCCCCGCGCCGTAGCCTTGGCGCAGAATCGCGGTCGACGCGATGGGCGGGGACCGTGGTTCCGACGAAGTCGTCGCGGGCGCGCTCGAGGCCGCGCGCGACGGCATCGAGGTCGTCCTCTTCGGCCGGCCCGGGATGGACACGGGCGGCCTGGAGCTCGTCGGACGCCCCCGACACGATCGAGATGCACGAGAAGCCCGCCGAGGCGGTGCGCGCGAAGCCGGACTCCTCGCTCGTCTCCGCCTGCCGCGCCGTCGCCGACGGACGCGCCGACGCGGTCGTGTCGGCCGGGAACACCGGGGCCATGCTCGCGGCGGGGCTGATGCACATGCGCCGCCTTCCCGGCGTGCTGCGGCCGGCCATCGCAGTGCCGATCCCGACCAGTCGCGGCCCGTCCGTCCTGCTCGACTCGGGCGCGAACGCCGACGCGCGACCCGAGCACCTGCTCCAGTTCGCGCACATGGGCGCGGTCTTCGCGGCGGAGCTCCTCGATCTCCCCGACCCCGAGGTGCGCCTGCTCTCGATCGGGGAGGAGCCGGAGAAGGGCAACGCGCTGACGCTCGAGGCGCATGCGCTGCTCGCGGAGACCGAGCTGCGGTTCGCGCGGCAACGCCGAGAGCCGCGACCTGCTCGCGGGCGCGGCCGACGTGGTCGTCTGCGACGGCTTCACCGGGAACGTCGCCCTGAAGCTGCTCGAGGGGACGATCAGGACGGTGCTCGACTCGTTGCGCGACGAGATCACCGCAACGGCGCGCGGAAAGCTCGGCGGCCTGCTGATCCGGCCGGCCGCACGCCGGCTGCGCACCCGGCTCGACCCCGAGACGTACGGCGGCGCCTACCTCCTCGGCCTGCGCGGCCTGGCCGTGATCGCACACGGGAACTCCTCGCGGCGCGCGATCGCGAACGCGATCCGGCTGGCGGCGCGGGGGGTCGACCACGACGTCGTCGGGCGGCTCGCCGCCCGCTTGCCCGAGCGCCGTACGTCGGCGACTGTATGATCGTGCGCGCTCCAGCCCCACTTACCAAGAGAGGTCGATTTGGCAGCGTCGCGTGAAGAAGTCTTCGAGCGGGTCAAGGAAGTCCTGAGCGAGCAGCTCGGCGTCGACGACGCAGAGATCAACGAGGAGGCGTCGTTCCAGGAAGATCTGGACGCGGATTCCCTCGATCTCGTCGAGCTGATCATGGAGCTCGAGGACCAGTTCGGGATCAAGATCTCGGACGAGGACGCGCAGAAGATCACGACTGTCGGACAGGCCGTCGACTACGTCTCGTCGCACCAGTAGCGCAGCCCCCACAGGCGATCCGGAGCAGCTCCGGCGCCTGATCGCAGCCCTCCCGGCGGAGCGGCTCGATGCACGTCCTGACCCACACCTCCTGGGCGCCGGACCGAGCGTCTTCGTACGAGCGGCTGGAGTTCCTCGGCGACAGCGTGCTCGAGCTCGCGATCGCGCGCGAGCTGTACGAGCGCTACCCCGAGGCGTCCGAGGGCCGGCTCGCGAAGATCCGCTCGCACGTGGTCTCGCGGCAGAGCTGCTCGGCGGTCGCGCGCGAGCTCAGGCTCGGAGAGCAGCTGGGCGAGGCCGCGGCCCAGACGATCGGCTCGGACGAGCTCGGGCGGATCGTCAAGAGCCGCAACGTCACCGCAGCGCTCCTCGAGGCGGCGATCGCCGCGCTCTTCCTCGAGCACGGCTACGAGCCGATCGAGGCCGCGATCGTGGCCGCGTTCTCCGACCGGATCGAGTACGCCCGCACGGAGCACGTCGACCACAAGACCGAGCTCCAGGAGGCGCTCGCGAAGTCCGGCCGCAGCGTCTCCTACACCGTGCTCGAAGTGGACGGCCCGCCGCACGACCGCCACTTCGAATGTGCGGCGCTCGTCGACGGCGAGGAGCTCGGCCGCGGCTCCGGCCGCGCGAAGAAGGACGCCGAGCAGGCCGCAGCGAAGCAGGCCCTGGCCGCGCTCGACCTGAGCTAGGCCGCCGGTGCCGGCGCTGCCGGCGCGGCCCGCTCGGCTTCCGCCCGCCAGACGGCGTTCAGCTCGCTCTGCGCGTAGATCACCTCGACCGGAAACACGAGCAGCCCGATCAGGTAGAGGATGAAGCCGAGCCAGACGTTCACCCGCTGGGGCGTCCCGCTCGTCTCCTGCGCCGCCTCGACGCGCTTGAACGTGCGGTAGAACGAGACGAACGGCGGGACGATGACGAGCCAGCCGATGCTGATCGCGAGGAGTGAGCTGAACGGGCTCCTGCCGAGCCGCTCCTCCTCGCCTGTCGCTCGGCCGAGATCGCGCAGCTCGCGATTGATCTTGTAGTACCAGACGAAGTAGTAGATCCCGAGCGTCAGGAAGATGAGCCCGAAAGCAATGAGGGGGTGGCGGATCTTGGCCTGGGCCGACGTCTCTCGGATGCGCACGACCTGGGCCACGGCTGCAGGCTAGCCCGCGGGACCCCGTCCGCGCCGCCCGCTAGCCTCGTCGCGGTGCACCTGCGCTCTCTCCGCCTGCGCGGCTTCAAGTCGTTCCCGGACCCCTTCGAGATGAAGCTCGAGCCGGGCGTCGCCGTCGTCGTCGGGCCGAACGGCTCGGGCAAGTCGAACGTCGCCGACGCGATCGTCTGGGCGGCCGGCTCGCTGACGCCCTCCGAGCTGCGCGCGGAGAAGCCCGACGACGTGCTCTTCGCCGGCGCCGAGGGGCGCCAGCCCGGCGGACCACTGCGAGGTCGAGCTCGTCTTCGACAACGCCGACGGCGGCTTCGGCGCCGAGCTCGACTTCTCCGAGGTCTCGATCGCGCGGCGGCTGCACCGCGGCGGCGAGGGGCAGTACCTCGTCAACCGGCCGCCGGTGCGGCGCACCGACCTCGTCGAGCTGCTCGCCGACGTCGGCCTGGGCGGCTCGATGCACTCGATCGTCTGCCAGGGCAAGGTCGACGCCGTGCTCGCCTCCAAGCCGGAGGACCGGCGGGCGCTCGTCGAGGAGGCGGCCGGGCTCGGCAAGTTCAAGCGGCGCAAGCACCGCGCGGAGCTGAAGCTGGCCCGGGTCGCGACCCAGGTCGAGCGGGCGCGCGACGTCGAGGACGAGGTGCGCAAGCGCCTGCGGCCCCTCGCGCTGCAGGCGACCGCGGCCGAGCGCGCCGAGAAGCTCGCCGTCGAGATCGCCGGCCTGCAGGCGCGCGTCGCGGAGCTCGATCTCGCGACCGCGGAGGCACGGCGGGCCGAGGCGGAGGAGCGCCAGACCGCGGCCGCGCTCGGCCGCCGCAGCGCGCAGGAGCGGCTCACGGCGCTGCTCGCCGAGCGCCAGGCGGCCGAGGAGGAGCTGTCCGACGCGGCCGGACGGCGCGAGGCCGCGCTCAGGCCCTCTACCGGCTGCAGGGGGCGGCCGAGCGGCTCGCGCTGCGCCGGGAGGCCGCGGCCGCGCTGCTCGACGCGCCTGCGAGGAGATCTGAGCGACGCCGAGTCGCGCGGCGGCGCGCGTCGTGCGACGAGGCGGCCGCGCGCTCGAAGCGGCGGCGCCGAGGCGCCGCGGCCGCCCGCGACGCTGCCGCGGCGAGCGGCGCCGGCTGCGGAGCGGGCGAGGTCGGCGCACGCGCGGCTGGCGGCGCTCGAGCGCGGTGCGGCCGCCGCGCGCCGAGGAGCGCCTCGATGGCTTGCGCGCGGAGCGGCAGGCGCTCGAAGCGGAGCTCGCCGACGTCGCAGGTGGGCGCGAGAGCGCGCGGCGGCGCTCTACCGGCTGGGCAGCTGCCGGGAGCGGCTCGCCCTGCGCAGCGAATCGGCGGCGTCGATTCGCGCAGCGCTCGCGCACCGAGCTCGCCGAGGCGCGAGGCCGCAGCGCGGCGGCGGGACCGACGCCGGACGAGCTCGAGGCGGCCGCGAACGAGGCGGCCGCGCTCGCACGGGCGGCCGCCACCGAGCGCGACGACCTCGCCGAGCGTGCCGCGCTCGGCGCGCGAGCGGCTCGCGCGCGCTCGAGCTCTCGCTCGCCGAGCGAGAGGGCCTCCCGCCCGCTGCGCGCGCGCTCGCCGGCCGAGGGCAGCGCGCTCGCGCTCTCGCTCGTCGACGTCGAGCCCGGGTCGCGAGCGCGCCGTCGCGGCGGCGCTCGGCTGGCGCGCGTCGGCGCTTCTCGCCGACGACGCGCCGCCGGCGCTGGCGCTCCTGCGCCGCGCGCGCGACGCCGGTCTCGGCAGCCTCGCCGTGCTGGTCGGGTCGACCCGGCACGGCGCGTCGCCGAGCTGCCGGTCGTGCCGCTCGAGGACCTGCTCGACTCGACCGTCGGCCGCGGTCACGGTCGAGGGCTTCGGCTTCGATCCCGCCGCGGCGAGCTCTGGTTCGCCGGCGAGACGGCGGAGGCGGTGCTGCTCGAGATGGAGGCGCGCCGCCGCGAGCTCGCCGACGAGGCGGACGAGCTGGACGCGCGCGGCGCAGGCGGCCGGCTCGCGACGCGCCGAGGAGGCCGCCGACGCGGGCCGCCGAGGCCGAGGCCGCGTACGCGCAGGTCGCGCACCTCCGTGGCGCGCGCGCTCTCGACCCGGCGTCCTGCGCGCGCTCGCGCGCGGCGCCGACAGGCTCGACGAGACGCTGCTCGCCGGCCGCGACGATCGCGACGCGGCTCGGAGGAACCGCTGCGCGCGCGGGCCGAGTCCGGCTCAGACCGGGCCGGCGCGCTCGGCGGCGAGCTCGCCCGCGTCGGTGCGCTCGAGCAGAGGCGCGGCGCGAGGCCGCACGCGCGAACGAGCGTGCCGCCGCCGCCGAGGTCGTGCGCGCCCGGCTCGGCGGCGAGGGCCAGATCCGGATGCTGCAGGTGGACGAGGCGGAGCGGGCCGAGGTCGAGCGCGAGGCGCGCGAGCTCGCCGACGAGGCCGAACGGCTCGCCGACGCCGCGACCGCTGCTCGCGCGAACGGCGCGGAGCGCCGGCTCGGCAGCAGCGCGAGACAGGTGCGCGGCGCGCGCGGCCGCCGCTCGACGCCGATCTGCTCGGCGCGGCTCGCGCGGCGCCGAGCGCGCTCGGACGAGGCGCTCGGGGCCGCGGCCGATGCAGCCGCGCGCTTCGAGGCGCCCGTCCGCGCGCGCGTCGACGCGGGCTGCGCGCCGCACCGGCGAGCTCGGCGCGGAGCTGCGCGAGCTCGGGGCCGGCGGAGGTCGAGCTGCGGCAGGGCTGCCGAGGAGGCCGCCGAGCGCGCGACCGCGGTCGAGGTCGAGCTGGCGCGGCTCGACGCCGAGGCCGCGGAAGCGCAGCGGCGCCGCTGCGAGCGAGGCCGGCAGGACGTCGAGCCCGCCGAGGGCGACGACCGCGACGAGCTCGCCGCGCGCGCCGAGCGGCTCGAGGCCCGGCGCGAGGCAGCTCGGCCAGGTCAACCCGCTCGCGAAGGAGGAGTACGAGGCCGAGAAGGAGCGGCTCGAGCGAGCTCGCCGACCCAGCGCGAGGACCTCGAGCGGAGCCTCGACGAGCTCGAGAAGCTCCGCGACGAGCTCGCGGAGACGGTCGAGCGCCGCTTCGAGGAGACGTTCGCGCGCCGTCGCGGAGAACTTCGAGGACGTCGCCGCGACCCTCTTCCCGGGCGGCGAGGGCGGCTCCGGCTCGTCGAGCCGGAGGAGGAGGGCGGCGAGCCCGGGATCGAGGTCGAGCTGCGACCCGCCGGCAAGAAGATCACGCGCCTCTCGCTGCTCTCGGGCGGCGAGAAGGCGCTCGGCGCGATCTCGTTCCTGTTCGCGCTCTTCCTCGCGAAGCCGTGCCCGTTCTACCTCCTCGACGAGGTCGAGGCCGCGCTCGACGACACGAACATCGCCCGCTTCGTCGAGCTGCTGCGCCGCTACGCCGACCGCGCGCAGTTCGTCGTGATCACCCACCAGAAGCGGACGATGGAGGCGGCCGACGTCCTCTACGGCGTGACGATGGGCGGCGACGGCGTCAGCCAGATCGTCTCGCGCCGCCTGCCGCGCGAGGACGCGGTCGCGGCGAGCGCTCTGACGTTCCGCCTAGCCCTCCTAGCCGAAGTCGTGTTGCGCCGCGAGCCGCTTCGGCGCCTGGATCAGCCAGGCATCGATCAGGCGCTCGCGCACGTCCTCGTCCTCGGCGTGCTCGAGCCAGATCGAGCAGAAAGGCCGGCGACGCTTCGAAGTGCGGCGTCAGGCGGTAGAGCTCCGGGTTGGAGGCGACGATCAGCGGGCGCTCGTCCCGATCGCAGCGCGCGTACATCGCACCCTCGTGCCGGCGAGGCACCCGCGAAGGTCTTCCCTCGCACCTTGAACGCCGGCCGCTCCCACGAGCTCGACGCTTCGACCTCCGGCAGCTCGAGCGCGAGCTCCGCCACCCGCTCCCACGTGATCACCGCGTTGAGGCTAACGTTCGCGCCGATGGCGCGGACCTGGGCAGAGCTGCTCGGCGACGAGGCGGGCCGCCGAGGACGACGAGGCGGAGCGGGCCGGCTTCTTCGGCGCGGCTGCGCGACTCGCTCGGCAAGAGCCGCCGCGCGCTGACGGAGCAGCTCGCCGCCGCCGCGTTCGATCCCGCCGACGAGGAGGCGTGGGAGCGGCTCGAGGAGGCGCTGATCGCCGGCGACGTCGGCGTGCGCGCGACCGCCGAGCTCGTGCGGCGGCTCGAGGCGCGCGGCGAGATCGGCGAGCCTCGAAGCCGCGCTCGCGGAGGAGATCGCAGAGCTGTTCGGCGAGCCGCGCGACGCTCGATCTCGCGCCAGCACGCCGACGCGTGATCCTCGTCGTCGGCGTCAACGGCACCGGCAAGACGACGACGATCGGCAAGCTCGCCCAGAAGCTGCGCGAGCACGGCCGCTCGGTGCTGCTCGGCGCGGCCGACACCTTCCGCGCCGCCGCGGAGGAGCAGCTCGAGATCTGGGCGGAGCGCGCAGGCGCCGACTTCGTCGGCGGCGGCGCGCGGCGCCGACCCGGCGGCGGTCGCCTTCGACGCGGTCGAGGCGGCGCGCGCGCGCGGCCAGGACGTGGCGATCGTCGACACCGCCGGCCGCCTGCACACGCAGTCGAACCTGATGGACGAGCTCGCGAAGGTGCGCCGCGTGATCGAGGGCCGGCTCGAGGGCGCGCCGCACGAGACGCTGCTCGTCGTCGACGCGACGACCGGCCAGAACGGCCTCCAGCAGGCGCGCCTGTTCGGCGAGGCGGCCGGGGTGACCGGTGTCGCGCTGACGAAGCTGGACGGCTCGGCGAAGGGCGGCGTCGCCGTCGCGATCGCGTACGAGCTCGGGCTGCCGGTCAAGCTGTCGGCGTGGGCGAGGGCCTCGACGACCTGCGCCCGTTCGACCCGCACGACTTCGCGCGGGCCCTCGTCTCCTAGCCGACTCGAGGGCCGCTCCCTCGGGTCGATCCACACGCGGTAGTCGCCGACCCACGGCGGGTTCGAGACCTCGATGTCGATGAAGAACCGCACCTCGCTCTCGTAGTGTCCGTCGACGTCGATCGCGCCGATTCCCGCGCCTCCTGCAGCGCACGCTGCAGGGCCTTGCTGAAGCCTTTCGCGTGATCCTGGTGCCCTTGCTCCGAGTAGCGCCCGATGTACCCGGGCTCGCCGCTCTGATCGTCGTTCATCGTGCCCTCCCTCCGGTCGTCGCGAATCTACAACTGCCGAACCGCCGATGCGAGCCCGGCCTCGATCGCCGCCTCCCACGGCAGCAGCGGCGCGTTGCCGCGGAGAGCCGCCGCCTCGGTCGCGAGCAGCTCTGCCTCCCCCACCCTGCCCTCTGCCGCGGCGACGGCTGCGAGTGCGTGGAGGCACTCGGCCTGCGAGCGGGTGTCGCCGATCTGCTCGAGCAGATCCAGGCTCTCGCGGAGCAGCGGCTCGGCCCGCTCGGGCTCCGGCTCCTCGTCGAGCAGAGCGATCTCGCCGAGCATGCACAGCGAGTACGCCGTGTAGAAGCTGTCGCCCGATGCCCGCGCGAGCTCGAGCGTCTCCTCGAGCGCCTCGGCCGCGCGCTCGAGGTCCCCTTCGTGGAGAGCCGCGAAGCCGAGGTTGTACGCGGAGTTGGCGATCAGCATCGGGTTGCCGAGGGTTCGTCGCAGGGCGAGCGCTTCTTCGAGCAACGTGCGTGCGCGGGTGAAATCGCCCAGCTCCGAGAGGATCGACGCCAGCGCGTTCGCGCGCTCCCGAGATGCTCCGCGCGTCGCCGCTCGCCTGTGCTGCTTCCACCGCCTCGGTGGCGAGCGCCACGGCCTTCTCCGAGTCACCTCTTCGGTGCGTGACGTTGGCGAGCTCGCAGAGGGCGAAGACCGCGTCCCGCGTCTTCCCGCAGCGAGTGAAGAGCTCGTGGGCCTCCTCCAGAGAGGGGGCAGCCGCCTCGTGGTCGCCCTGGGCCATCGCGAGCCAGGCGGCGGTCCAGAGCGCGCCGGCCCGAACGTCGTCCGGTAGCTCCGGGGTGGCCAAACCCTGCTCGAGCCAGCCTCGGGCCTCCGAGGCGTGCGCATGCGCGCGCCAGAAGCGCCCGAGTGCAGAGATGATGCGCAGGGCCAGCTCCGCCTCGCCGGTGTCGAGCGTCCAGTCGATCGCGGCCCGCAGGTTCGGCAGCTCGACCTCCAGCCGTTCGAGCCAGTCGGCCTGATGCGGGCCTCCGAGCCCCTCGTCCGCCTCCTCTGCGAGGCCGAGCACCCAACGGGCCTGGCGCCGTCGCAGGTCGTCGAGGACTCCGGTCTCGCGCGCGATGTCGACCGCGTACTCGCGCACGGTCTCGAGCTGCCGGATCCTGAGCCCGCCGCGCCGGTCGTCGTCGCGCAGCAAGAGGCTGCCGTCGAGGAGCACGCCGAGCTCGCCACGAGGTCCCCGACCTCGCACATCTCCTCGGCCGCGACGAGCGTGCAGCCGCCTGGGAAGACGGCGAGGCACTGGTGCAGCAGGCGCTGAGCCGGGGTCAGGAGCCCGTAACTCCAGTCGATCGTGCTCCTGAGCGTGCGCTGCCGCTCGGGCAGGTCGCGCGGGCCGCCGCTCAGCAGCGCGAGCGAGAGCCGCTCCAGCAGCATCTCGACGCCGAGCAGCGGGACGCGGGCTGCCGCCAGCTCGATCGCGAGCGGGAGATGGTCGAGCCGCCGGCAGAGCTCGCGCACGGCCGGCGCGCTCGACGCGGGCGGCGCGTAGCCGGCGGCCGCCGCCCGTTCCGTGAACAGCACCGCCGCGTCGTCGTCGCCGAGAGGGGGCACGAGGATCACGTGCTCGCCGAGCACGTGCAGGGGCGAGCGGCTCGTCGTCAGGAGCGTCACGCCCGGCGCACCGGCGACGAGCTCCGCGAAGGCGGGAGCTGCGGCGGCCACGTGCTCGACGTTGTCGAGCAGCAGCAGGCGGTCACTGTCGGCGAGGACGTCGACGACTGCGCTCAGCGTGGGCTCGCGTGAGCCCACTACCCGTGCGATCGCGGACGGGACCAGCGTGGCGTCGGCCAGCGGGGCGAGCGGCACGAGCTGGACGCCGTCCCGCAGCTCCTCGCCGAGCATCGCCGCGATCTCGAGGGCGAGCCTGCTCTTGCCGGCGCCGCCCGGCCCCGTCAGGGTCACGAGCCGGACGTCCTCGCGGCGTAGGGACTCCAGCGCCAGCGCCAGCTCCCGCTCGCGGCCGATCAGCCGGTTGGCGGGTGAGGGCAGGTTCGTCGCCCTCGCGGTTCGCGGCGGCGGGAACTCGCCGGGGCCGAGCTGGAAGATGCGCTGCGGTTGTTCGATGTCCCTGAGCCTGTGCAAGCCGAGGTCGCGAAGGGCGGCGCCGGGAGCGAGGTCGCCGGTCGCCGCCGTGAGGAGGATCTGACCTCCGTGGGCAGCGCCACAGACCCGGGCCGCAAGATGGACGTCGAGGCCGACGTAGCCCTCGCGCCCGAGCAGGGGCTCGCCGGTGTGGAGGCCCATCCGCACGCGGCCCGGCCAGCCTTCCTCCGCGAGTGCGCGTTGCGCCTCCTCGGCTGCGAGCACAGCGTCCGACGCGCGTGCGAACGCGAAGAAGAACGCGTCGCCCTGCGTATCGACCTCGTGGCCGTCGTGGCGCGCGAACGCGTCTCTGAGCAGTCGCCGGTGCGTCGCGAGAGCCTCGCCGTACTCGGCCCCGAGCCGGCGCAGGAGCGTCGTCGAGCGCTCCACGTCCGTGAAGAACAACGTGACGGTTCCCGTCGGCAGCGTGCCTGGAGCCACAGGCTCGCCGCGTTTGTCACGAGCAACCATCCACCGAGTGTACGACCGTGTTCCGGTCCGGGCTAGGCGCGAGCGGCTGTCTACACTGGACGGGCTCTGTTCGACACGCTCTCAGACCGGCTCCAGGCGACGCTCGGCGACCTTCGCAGCCGCGGGCCGCCTCGACGAGGAGACGATCTCGAAGGCGATGCGCGAGATCCGCCTCGCGCTGCTCGAGGCGGACGTCAACTTCGACGTCGTCAAGGACTTCGTCGCCGGGCGTGCGCGAGCGCGCGCTCGGCCAGGACGTGCTCAAGGGCCTCGACGCCGGGCAGCAGGTCGTCAAGATCGTGCACGAGGAGCTCACCGAGTTGATGGGCTCGGGCGACTCGCGGCTCGCGTTCGGCCGACGCCGCCGACCGTCGTCCTGCTCTGCCGGCCTCCAGGGCTCGGGCAAGACGACGGCGTCGCGCGAAGCTCGCGCTGCACCTGCGCAAGCACGAGAAGAAGCCCGCCCTGGTCGCCGCCGACCTGCAGCGCCCGGCGGCGATCGACCAGCTCGAGCAGCTCGGCCGGCAGATCCAGGTCCCGGTCTACCGCAAGGACACGCCGACCCGGTCGCGGTCGTCGACGCACGGGCATCGCAGTGCGGCGCAGGACGGCCGGCGCCGACGTCGTGATCGTCGACACGGCCGGCCGGCTGCACGTCGACGAGGAGCTGATGGACGAGCTCGCGCGCGTCCGCGACGCGGTCAAGCCGCTCGAACGTCCTGCTCGTCCTCGACGCGATGACCGGCCAGGAGGCCGTCAACGTCGCCGAGGCGTTCCGCGAGCGGATCGCCTTCGACGGCGTCGTCCTGACCAAGCTCGACGGCGACGCGCGCGGCGGCGCCGCGCTCTCGGTGAAGGCGATCACCGGGAAGCCGATCAAGTTCGCCTCGGTCGGCGAGAAGCTCGACCAGCTCGAGGTCTTCCACCCCGACCGGATGGCCTCCCGGATCCTCGGCATGGGCGACGTGCTGACGCTGATCGAGAAGGCCGAGCAGGCCGTCGAGGAGGACGAGCAGGAGGAGATGGAGCGCGCGCATGCGCGCCGGCGAGTTCACCTTCGACGACTTCCTCGCCAGCTACCGGATGCTGCGCGGATGGGGTCGTTCAAGGGCGTGCTGAAGCTGATCCCCGGCCTCGGGCACCAGCTCGACGGGCTCGACATCGACGAGAAGCAGATGGCGCGGGTCGAGGCGATCGTGCTCTCGATGACCCCGCAGGAGCGGCGCATGCCGCACCTGATCAACGGCCCGCGCCGCCGGCGGATCGCCGCCGGGCAGCGGCACGACGATCGACGACGTCAACAAGCTGCTCACAGGCGCGCAAGCAGATGCAGAAGATGATGAAGCAGATGGGGAAGGGAAAGCTGCCCGCCCTTCCGCCCGAGCTGACCGGCGCGCGGCCGAAGCTAGGCAGGTCGAGCAACAGGCCCAGGCAGCTTCCCGGCAGACTCGACGAGAGGTAGCTGAACATGGCAGTACGCATGAGGCTGACGCGCGTCGGCTCGAAGAAGAACCCGATCTACCGCGTCGTCGTCGCCGACTCGCGCTCGCCGCGCGACGGCCGGTTCATCGAGATCGTCGGGCGCTACAACCCGCAGACCGACCCGTCGACGATCGAGCTCGACGAGGCGAAGGTAAGGACTGGCTCGCCAAGGGCGCGCAGCCGAGCGACGCGGTCGCGCAGCTGATCAAGGCCGCCGGCATCTCGTAGCGACGGCTAGGTGGCCGAGCTCCTCGCCTGGATCGCGCGGCAGCTCGTCGACGAGCCCGACGCCGTCCGCGTCGAGGACGATCGAGCGCGACGACGCGACCGTGCTGCGGCTGCACGTCGCGCCGGACGACGTCGGCAAGGTGATCGGCCGCGCAGGGCCGGATCGCGCGCGCGCTGCGCACGGTCGTGCGCGCCGGCGCCGCGCGCGAGCGCGGCGCGTCGTGCTCGAGATCGCCGAGTGAGCGAGGCCGAGCTCGTGGCCGTCGGCCGCGTCGGCCGGCCGCACGGGCTCGACGGCGCCTTCGTCGTCGAGCGGTGCGAGCGACGACGGACGGCGCTTCGCCGTCGGCGCGATGCTCTATGTCGAGCGGCGAGCCGCGAAGGTCGTCGTCTCGCGCGGCTCCGGCGGCGGGCGCCGCGCGATCAAGCTCGACCGGCCGGTCGACCGCGGGGCCGAGCTCGCCGTCCGGCGCGCCGACCTGCCGGCTCCGGAGGACGACGCACTACTACGTCTTCCAGCTCGTCGGGCTCGACGTCGTCGAGGAGGCGAGGTCGGCGCCGCTCGGCTCGGTCGTCGGACGTCCAGCCCGGCGCCGCGAACGACAACCTCGAGCTCGACTCCGGCCTGCTGCTCCCGCTCGTCGAGGACTGCGTCCGCGAGGTCGACCTCGCCGCCGGCCGCATCGCTCGTCACCCGCGGCTTCGCCGACGACGGCTAACCTGGCTCGCTCCGTGCGCCTCGACGTCTTCACGCAGGTCCCGCACGCCTTCGCGTGGCTGACGGAGCAGCGGCCGCTCGCGACGTGCTCGGCGAGGAGCTCGAGCTGCGCCTGTTCAACTACCGCGACACGACGCCGCTGCGCGCCGGTCAGGTCGACGACGAGCCCTACGGCGGCGGCGCGGGCATGGTGCTGCGAGTCGACGTCGTCGCGGCGGCGCTCGACGCGTGCCTACGGCGAGGCTCCGGCGCGGCGCGTGGTCGCGCTCACGCCGCAGGGCCGGCAGCTCGACCAGGCGCTCGTCGAGGAGCTCGCCGCAGAGCCCGAGCATCGCGCTGCTCTCGTCGCGCTTCGAGGGCTTCGACGAGCGGATCGTCGAGCACCTCTGCACCGATGCGATCTCGATCGGCCCCTACGTCCTCTCGGGCGGCGAGCTGCCGGCGATGGTGCTCGCTCGACGCCGTTGCGCGCCGGCTGCCCGGCGCGCTCGCAGAGGGCTCGGGCGAGCACGAGAGCTTCTCGGCCGAGCTCGACGGCGGGCTCGAGTACCCGCACTACACGCGCCCGGCCGAGTTCCGCGGCTGGACGGTGCCGGACGTCCTCCTCTCGGGCGACCACGGGCGGGTCGACGCTGGCGGCGGGAGCAGAGCGGGCCGGAGCGTGCGTCGTGAACGACTTCTACACCACCCTCGGAGTCCGCCGGGACGCCTCGCGCGAGCAGATCGACGAGGCGTTCGCCAGAGCAGCCGGAGCACGTGGGACGAGCAGCGGCTGCGCGAGCTGCAGGTCGCGTACGGAACCCTGGCCGACCCCGACCGCCGGGCTCAGTACGACCGCTGGGTCGAGCGCGAGAGCGAGCCGCAGCTGCCGGCCTACGGCGAGCCGGCGGCCCGCGACGGCGGCGCGCAGCGGCGCGAGCACCATTCGCGCAACCCGGTCGACCGGCTCACCCGCGGGCTCCCGCACGGCCGGCGCGTCGCGATCGACTGGATCGTCACGATCGTCGGCGCCGTCGCGATCGTGCTCGCGTCAAGGCGTACGTCGTCAACCCGTACCGGATCCCGTCGTCCTCGATGGAGCCGACGCTCCACTGCGCCGCGGCCGGCCGCCGGCTGCGAGGCGCGCTTCTCCGACCGCGTGCTCGCCAACCGCTTCATCTACCACCTCCGCGAGCCGCGAGCGGGGCGAGATCGTCGTCTTCGAGACGCCCCCCGCGGCGCAGCAGCAGTGCGGCGCCGGCGGGACGTTCGTGAAGCGGCTGATCGGGCTTCCGGGCGAGACGCTCGAGCTCCGGCTCGAGCAGCGGCGACGGCTACGTCTACATCAACGGCAAGAGGCTCGACGAGCCGTACGTCGCTCGCGACGCGGCGCGACCGAGCGCGGCGATCGGGCCGACAAGGTCCCCGAGGGGCACTACTTCATGATGGGCGACAACCGCTCGCAGTCGTGCGACTCGCGCGAGTGGGGCTCCGTGCCCGCGCGACAACCTGATCGGCAAGGTCTTCGCCACCTACTGGCCGCCGCACGACTTCGCTCCATTAGCTGCCGAGCCCGAGGCGGCTTCCGCTATCATCCGCCGCCGGCCCGCGGCCGCCCTTTCCGCTATGAGCACGATCATCGAGAGCCTCGAGCAGCGCCAGCTGCGCACCGACATCCCGCAGTTCAAGGCGGGCGACACGGTGCGCGTGCACTTCAAGGTGATCGAGGGCAACCGCCAGCGGCGTCCAGGTGTTCGAGGGGATCGTGATCAAGCGCCAGGGCGCGGGCGTGCGCGAGACGTTCACCGTGCGCAAGCAGTCGTTCGGTGTCGGCGTCGAGCGGACGTTCCCGCTGCACTCGCCGAAGATCGACAAGATCGAGGTCGCCGCGATCGGCGACGTCAACCGCGCGAAGCTCTACTACCTGCGCGGACGGGTCGGCAAGAAGGCCCGCGTCCGCGAGCTGCGTCAGAGCCAGGCGCCAAGGCGCAGGCCGCCCAGGCCGAAGCCGACGCGAGGCGCTCGAGCCCACGGTCGAGGAGCCCGTGGCCGAGGCGGCTCCCGTGGACGAACCCCCGGTGGACGAGACGCCGGTGGACGAGACGCCGGTGGACGAGGCTTCCGTGGACGAGGCTCCGGTCGACGAGGACGTCGCCGACGAGGCTCCCGAGCCGGATGCCGAGCCGGCCGCCGAGAAGTCCTACGAGCCGACACGCTCTCCTGACGAACTCGGCACCAAGCGCGCCGAGCTCGGCGCTATCCTCGGCGCGTGCCGCGTAGCAGCGGTCAGCGGCTCCTCCGCTTCGACCGGCGGCTCGGCTCGCGGTTCGTCGCGGGCGCCGACGAGGCCGGACGCGGCTCGCTCGCCGGCCCGCTCGTCGTCGCCGGCGTCCTGCTCGACTACGCGTGCCTGCGCGACCATCGCGTCCGGCCGCTCGCGCAGCCTGAACGACTCGAAGCAGGTCGCGCCCGAGGAGCGCGAGGAGCTCTTCCGCGCCGTCGTCGGCTGCGCCGAGCCGCATCTCGCGTCCGGGTCATCCCGGCGGGCGAGATCGACCGCAACGGGCTCCACCGGTCGAACCTCTGGGGCCTGCGCGCGGTGCTCGGGGATCTCGCGCCCTCGCCGGCGGAGACGTCTGCCTCGTGGACGGCTTCCGGCTCGGCCCGCACGCGCCCGCCGCACCGCGCGGTCGTCGACGGCGACACGAAGAGCGCGGCGATCGCGGCCGCGTCGATCGTCGCCAAGGTGACGCGCGACCGTGTGATGCGCCGCCTCGACGCGCTCTATCCGCGCTACGGCTTCTCGTCGCCACGTCGGCTACATCACGCCGGCACACTCGCCGCCGTCCGTGCCGCACGGGCCGTGCGATCAGCACCGCCGCTCGTTCAACGCGCCGCGCGTACGCGGACGGTCGACGAGCAGCGCCGGCCGTCGCGCAGGCGGGTGAGCCGCGCGGAGCGGCGCGCGGCGCTGCCACTACCGGCTGCGCGGCTACCGCATCCTCGGCCGAACGTCCGGGCCGGCGGCAACGAGCTCGACCTGATCGTGCGCCGCGGGCGCCGCCTCGTCTTCTGCGAGGTGAAGGAGAAGAGCGGCCACGGCTTCGGCGACCCGCTCGAGATGGTCGAGCCGGAGAAGCGGCGCCGCATCCGGCGCGCGGCGGACGCCTGGCTCGCTGCGCATCCGGAGGCCGAGCTCTCGACGTCGCGCTTCGAGGTCGTGGCCGTGCGCGGCGCGGACGGCTGCGACGCGTCGCCCGCAGAACTTTTAGGACCGCCTTAATCCGTGCGCGCAACTCACGGTCTGATGCGGAGCTAGACTCGCGAGCAGGCCGGAGGGCACTATCCCCGAACGGGCGCGCTCGTCAGAACGGCTTCGGCCCGGGCGCGCCGGCCCGCGTCACGAATCGCGGGCGGGAGAAACCTCCGGCTGACCCAGAGACCATTTCGCGATTCAGCCGGAAAGGAACACCGACACCACCATGTCGATCACGCGCACCGATTTGCAACCCGGATCCGTACCTGGTCATTCTCGCCGGGCTCGCCGCCCTGTTCATCGGGTTCGGCGGCGCTCGTCGGCGGCACGAGCGGCCTCATCCTCTTCCTCGTGCATCGCCGTCGGCTTCAACTTCGCGATGTTCTGGTTCTCGGACAAGCTCGCGCTCAAGATGAGCCGGGCCCGCCCGTGGACCGCAGCGAGGCGCCCGAGCTCTACCGCGAGGTCGACGAGCTCGCCGGCAGGGCCGGCCTGCCGATGCCGCGCCTCTACCTGATCCCCTCCGAGCAGCCGAACGCGTTCGCCACCGGCCGCAGCCCGAAGAAGGCCGCCGTGGCCGTGACCGAGGGCCTGCTCAGGCACCTGCCGCGCGAGCAGGTCCGCGGCGTGCTCGCCCACGAGCTCGCGCACATCAAGAACCGCGACGTGCTCGTGACGACGATCGCGGCGATGATCGGCGCCGCGATCGCGGCGGTCGCGAACTTCCTCCAGTTCTCGTTGCTCTTCGGCGGGCGACGACGACGACGAGCCCGCTCGGCTTCGTCGGCATGCTCGCGGCGATCATCATCGCGCCGATCGCGGCGATGCTGCTCCAGCTCGCCGTCTCGCGGCAGCGCGAGTTCCTCGCGGACGCGACCGCGGCGCAGTTCCTCGGCGAGGGCCGGCCGCTCGCCGAGGCGCTCGGCACGCTGCGAGCGAGGCGTCCAGGCCGTCCCGATGCAGGTGAACCCGGCGACCGAGGCGCTCTACATCGCCAACCCGCTCTCCGGGCGCGGCATGACGGCGCTCTTCTCGACGCACCCGCCGATGGAGGCGCGGATCCGCCGCCTCCGGGAGCTCGACGCCGCGCAACGGGCATCCACTACTAGCCGGAAGCACCAGCCCTGGCGGCGGCTCCGCCACCGCCAGGGCGCTCAGGACTCGGGTCCCCGCCGTGGAAGTCAACGGCGTGGCGGCGACGCAGGCAGCGCTCTACCGGAGCTCGACCTCGAGCTCTCCTGGTCGGAGGCGCAGCTGCCCGAGCGCGAGCGGACGAAGCACGTCCACCGGCTGCACCCGTACCTCGGCAAGTTCGTCCCGCAGCTCGTCGAGGCGCTGCTCGACCGCTACGTCAGCCGCGGCGGCCGGGTGCTCGACCCGTTCGCGGGCTCGGGCACGACGCTCGTCCAGGCGCTCGAGTCGGGCTACGACGCGTCGGCGTCGACGTCGCCGGGTTCAACGCGCTGCTGATGCGCGTCAAGACGCGCCCGTACGACCTCGACGCGCTCGAGCCGAGACCTGCGCTGGGCGCACGCGCGGGCTGAGGCGTTCGAGCCGCGGGCCGCTATCCCGCGAGCGTCCCGCGTACGTGCGCGCTGGTTCGCGCCCGCGGCCGCCGAGGAGCTGCTGCACTTCCGCTCGCTCGTCGAGCAGGCGCGGCGCAGCCGACGTCCTCCGCGTCGTCCTCGCGCGGGCGGCGCGGTCGGCGCGCCGGACGACCCACTTCGACCTCGACTTCCCGCGCGCGCCGCAGATCGGCGAGTACTGGTGCCACAAGCACCGCCGCATCTGCCGCCCGGTCGAGACGGCGCGTCGGTTCCTGCTCGCGCTACCTGCTCGACACGCTCGACCGGATCGAGACGTTCGCGGCGTTCGGCGACGCGCGACGCGGCCGCAGTCGTGCTCCACGGCGACGCGCGCGAGCTCGAGCTGGGCGGGCCGTACGACGGCGTCGTCACGTCGCCGCCGTATCCCGGGCCTGATCGACTACCACGAGCAGCACCGCTACGCGTACGAGCTGCTCGGCCTCGACGACCGGCGCGACCGCGAGCTCGGCCCGCCGCCGCGCGGACGAGCACGGCGGCGATCGAGGACTACGTCGAGGGCATCGCCGCCGTGCTCGCCGACGTCCGGACGGCGCTGCGCCCGGAGGCGCCGGTCTGCATCGTCGTCAACGACCGGCGCGACCTCTACCCCGAGATCCTCGAGCGGGCCGGGCTGCGCCTGGACGACCGGCTCGAGCGCCACGTCAACCGCCGCACGGGCCGCCGCGCGGGCGAGTACTACGAGTCGATCCTGATCGCGCGCGCGTGACGCATTAGTCCGTACAATCGACACACAGCCGTAGGCGTTGCCGACGTAGCGTCGCAGGTGTGCTCGCGCGCGCCGTCACCCACGCTCTCGTCGGTCTCGAGCCGCGCCGCGTCGAGGTCGAGGCGCACGTCGAGCGGCGGCCTGCCGGGCTTCGCGATCGTCGGGCTCGCCGACCGCGCCTGCCAGGAGGCCAAGCACCGCGTGCGCAGCGGCATCTCGTCCGCGCTGCTCGAGTGGCCACGCGACCGGCGCATCACCGTCAACCTCGCGCCCGCCGGCGCTGCGCAAGGAGGGCTCCGGCTTCGACCTCTCGATCGCGCTCGCGGTCCTCGCCGCGTCACGGCCAGCTGCCGCGCGACGGCCTCGCCGAGCACGCCGCGGTCGGGCGAGCTCGCGCTCGACGGGCGCATCCGGCCCGTCGCGCGGCGCGCTCGCGGTCGCCGAGGGCGCGCGGCGGGCCGGTTTCGACCGCCTGCTCTGCGCGCGCCGAGTCGGCTCCCGAGGCGGCGCTCGCGGGCGTCGAGCCGGTCCCGGTCCGCCACCTCGCCGAGGCGGTCGCGTACCTCCGCGGCGAGACCGCGCCGCGCCCGTCGACCCGCCCGTCGAGGACGGAGCGTCGACCGCCCGCTTCCCGACCTGGCCGACGTCCGCGGCCAGGAGCGGGCGCGCCGTGCGCTCGAGATCGCGGCCGCCGGCGGGCACAACCTGCTGCTCGCCGGCCCGCCGGGGACGGGCAAGACGATGCTCGCGCGCCGGCTGCCCGGCATCCTGCCGCCGCTCGCCCCGGACGAGGCGCTCGAGGTGACGCGGATCCACTCGGTCGCCGGGCTCCTGGCGCCCGAGCGGCCGCTCGTGACGCGGCCGCCGTTCCGCGCGCCGCACCACAGCGCGTCGACGGCCGCGATCGTCGGCGGCGGCCCGGGCCCGCGCCCGGGCGAGGCGAGCCTCGCGCACCGCGGCGTCCTGCTGCTCGACGAGCTGCCCGAGTTCCAGCGGCCGGCGCTCGAGGCGCTGCGCCAGCCGCTCGAGGACGGCGCGATCGCGATCGCGCGCGTCGGCGGCCAGGCGGTCTTCCCGGCTCGCTTCCAGCTCGTCGGCGACGATGAACCTCTGTCCCTGTGCGGCGGCCGCGGCGACCCGGCGGCGGAGTGCTCGTGCTCGGCGCAGCGGCTCGCCTCGTTCCGCGACAAGCTCTCGCGGGCGCTGCTCGACCGCTTCGACCTCGTCGTCGACGGTGCCGCGGCCGCGCGCCGAGGAGCTGGCCGCGCCGCCGGCGGAGGCGTCCGCGCCCGTGCGCGCACGCGTCGTCGCAGGCGCGCGAGCGCCTCCGGGCCGAGCTGCCGCGGCGAACGAGGCCCGCGGACGAGCTGCTCGACCGCGCAGTCGAGCGGCTGCCGCTCTCGGCTCGGGGCGCGCTCGCGTGTCGCGCGTGTCGCCCGCACGGCCGCGGCGCTCGCAGGATCCGAGTCGGTCGAGCCGGAGCACGTCGCCGAGGCGCTCGCCTACCGCTCGCCGCAAGGAGCTCGCCGGCGTGAGCGAGCTCGCGTTGGCCGCGTTCGCCGCCGCGACGGACGCGCACGTCGTGCAGCGAGCCGCGCACGCGTTCGCTTCGCGCGCTTCCTGCGACGCGTTCGACGAGGCGGCGGAGCGCGAGCGCCTCGGGCGCGCGGGCCTTCGCTTCCTCGGGCGCTCCGAGCCGGGCTTTCCGCCGCTCCTGCGAGGCGATCCACGATCCGCCGCCCGGCCTCTTCCTCCGCGGCGTCGCTGAGCGTCGAGCTGCTCGCACGTCCGGCCGTCGCGGTCGTCGGCGCGCGAGCGTGCTCGGCGTACGGACGCCAGGTCGCGCGCTCGCTCGGCCGCGAGCTCGCCGCGGCCGGTCTCGTCGTCGTCAGCGGGCTCGCGCGCGGCATCGACGGCGAGGCTCACCGCGGCGCGCTCGAGGCGGGAGGCGTCACCGTCGCCGTGCTCGGCTGCGGCATCGACCGCGACTATCCCGGCCGCGCACGCGGCGCTGGCGCGACGAGATCGTCGAACGCGGGCTCGTCGTCTCCGAGTACGCGCCCGGCGTCGAGCCCGCGCCGTGGCGCTTCCCGGCCCGCAACCGGATCATCGCCGGCCTCTGCGCGGCGACCGTCGTCGTCGAGGCGCGCGAGCGAAGCGGCGCGCTGATCACCGCCGACTTCGCGCTCGAGGAGGGGCGGGAGGTGTTCGCCGTCCCGGGCGAGATCACCTCGCGCTCTGTCGGCGGGATCGAACGCGCTGCTGCGGCTCGGCGCGACGCCGCTGACGACGTCGGCAGACGTGCTCGAGAGCTTCGGGATCACGCCGGCCGAGCCGCCGCCACCGCAGCTCGGCCGCGCGTGGCGCACGTCCTGGAGCGCGTCCGGGCGACGGCCGCCGGGCGTCGACGAGCTGGCGCGCGCGACCGGGCTCGGCGCCGCGAGCTCGCCGTCGCGCTCACCGAGCTCGAGCTCGCCGGGCTCGTCTCGGTGGAGGAGGGGCTGGTACGTGCGACGGGGTAGCATCGCGCGGTGTCCGATTCGTACTGGCTCGAGGAGCCGCGCCCCGACCCTGCTGTCGACCGCGCTCGACGGGCGCGCCCGACGTCGACGTCGTCGGCGGCGGGATCACCGGCTGCTCGTGCGCGCTCGCCCTAGCGCGCGCGGGCCTGCGCGTGCGCCTGCACGAGGCGCGGAGATCGCCGGCGGTGCGAGCGGTCGCAACGGCGGCTTCGCCCTGCGCGGCGGCGCGATGCCATATCGACGCGCACGCGAGTGGCTCGGCCCTGAAACGGCAGCGCGCTACTGGCGGCTGACGGAGACGTACGTCGACCGGATGCGAGGAGCTGGGCGGGGACGCGCTTCGCCGCACCGGCAGCCTGCGCCTGGCCGGCGACGACGAGCGCGAGGAGCTCCTCGCCGAGTACGAGGCGCTCAGAGAGGACGGCTTCGAGGCGGAGTGGCGCGACGAGCTGCCGGCACCGCTCGCCGGCCGGTTCGCGGGCGCGCTCTTCCATCCGGACGACGCCGTCGCTCCAGCCTGCGCGGCTCGTGCGCCGTCTCGCTGCGGCCGCGGCGGTCGCGGGGGTCGAGATCCGCGAGCACGATCGCGTGGAGGACCTCGACGGCTCGAGGCGCCGACCGTCGTCGTGGCCACGGACGGCTATCCGAGCGGGCTGCTCGGCGAGCTCGAGGGGCTGATCATCCCGACACGCGGCCAGATGCTCGCCACCGAGCCGCTCGACGGAGCGTCTGTTCCCGTTGCCGCACTACGGGCGGCACGGCTTCGACTACTGGCACCAGACGACGACGGCCGCCTGATCGTCGGCGGCTTTCGCGACGCGGCACTCGACTCCGAGTTCACGGCCGACGAGGCGACCACCGGGCGGATCCAGGGCGCGCCTGGAGGGGTTCGTCGGCAGTCCCTGCTCGGGCGCAGGCCGGAGATCACGCACCGCTGGGCCGGGATCTTCGGCCTCGTCCCCGACCTGATGCCGGTCGTCGGCCCCGTCCCGGGCCGCGACGGGCTCTGGGTCGCCGGCGGCTACTCGGGCCACGGCAACGTGCTCGGGTTCGCTGTGCGGCGAGCTCGTCGCGAACGCGATCACCGGCGACGAGCATCCGCTGCTCGAGCACTGGCTCCGGCGCGCCTGCTCGCCTAGCTCGGCCGTAGCGCCGGCTAGAGCTCGAGCAGCGGCAGGTCGAGCTCGCCGGCGCGCTCGAGCGCGGCCGGCGCGATCGCGAGATCCTGGATCGCGAGCCCGGTCGAGTCGAAGACCGTGATCTCCTCGCGGCTGCCGCGGCCGTCCGCCGAGCCGGCGAGCACGTCGCCGAGCTCCGTCACGTCGCCGCGCCCCAGCACGCCCGCCTCGACGGCGGCGGCGAGCTCGCCGCCGTGGCTCGCCTGCTCCCAGTCGTCGCAGAAGACGCGCGCCCGGGCGAGCTCGGCCGACGGCGATCTCGGCCTTGCCGGGGCCGTCGGCGCCCATCAGGCTCACGTGCTGGCCGGGTCGCAGCGAGCCCTCGCGGGAGCAGGATCTCGCTGGCCGGGCGTCACGGTGACGAGCAGGTCGGCCGCGAGCGCCTCCTCCGCGAGCCCGCCAGCTCGCGCCCCGAGCTCGGCCGCCGCCGCCTCGGCGCGCGCGGCGTCCACGTCCCAGACCGCCACGCGCCGGCCGCGCGCCGCGAACGTGCGCGCCGCGGCCCGCGCCGTTGACGCCGGCGCCGACGACCGCCGCCGTCGTCGGCGTCGGGACGCCCGAGCGTCTCCGCCGCGAGCACGGCCGCCGCGCCCGTCCGCAGCGCGGTCACCGCACCGGCGTCGAGCAGCGCCGCGCACGACGCCGGTCTCGGCGTCGGAGAGGAGCACGAGCCCGGTCACCGTCGGCAGCCCGCGCGCCGGGTTGCCCGGGAAACGACGTCACCCACTTCAGCAGCGCGTGGCCGCCGCCGAGCGCCGGCATGGCGCGGAAGTCGCCCGCCGGGTAGTTCGTGCACGTACAGCTTCGGCTGCATCGTCCACTCGCCGCGCGCGTAGGCGACGAACGCCGTCGCGCACCGCCTCGTACGCCGCGCTCCGGCGACACCGCCGGCTCGACGTCGCGCGCGCCGAAGAACGGGACGCGGCACGCTCAGAGCGCCTTGACGGCGGCGGCGATCGTCACTCGAGCGCCTTCTTCGCGTCGGCGAACAGCATCGACGTCTTCGGGTCGTAGAAGAGCGGGTTGTCGATGCCGGCGAAGCCGGGGCTCAGGCTGCGCTTCACCACGACGACGCTGGCGGCGCGGTCGACGTCGATGATCGGCATGCCGTAGATCGGGCTGCTCGGGTCGGTGCGCGCCGCCGGGTTGACGACGTCGTTCGCGCCGAGGATGACGACGACGTCCGTCTGCGGCAGCTCGGGATTGATCTCGTCCATCTCCTTCAGCTGGTCGTACGGGACGTTCGCCTCGGCGAGCAGGACGTTCATGTGGCCGGGCATGCGGCCGGCGACCGGGTGGATGGCGTAGCGTGACGTCGACGCCCTTCTGCCTCGAGCAGGTCCGCGAGCGCGCGCACGTCGTGCTGCGCCTGCGCGACCGCGAGCCCGTAGCCGGGCACGAAGACGACCCGGCGCGCGTAGCGCCAGCATGATCGCGACGTCCTCCGCGGTCGTCGAGCGCACCGTGCGCCCGTCGTCGGCCGCGGCGCGCTGCCGCTGCCCGCCTGCACCGACCCGAACGCGCCGAACAGCACGTTCGCGATCGAGCGGTTCATCGCCCGGCCCATCAGCAGCGTCAGCAGCGTGCCCGAGGCGCCGACGAGCGCGCCCGCTGACGATCAGGACGTTGTTGTGGAGCACGAAGCCGGTCGCCGACGCGGCCAGCCCGGTGAAGGCGTTCAGGAGCGAGATCACGACCGGCATGTCCGCGCCGCCGATCGGCAGCACGAAGAGGACGCCGAAGGCGAGCGCCGCCGACGATCAGCGCGACGAGCAGCCACTGCTCCTGCGGCTCCGGCCACGATCGCGAGCTCCGAGCGCGAGCGCGGCCAGCGAGCAGCGCGCCGTTCACGACCTGCTGCCCGGCGTAGACGATCGGCCGGCCGCTGAGAGCTCCTGGAGCTTCGCGAAGGCGACCATCTAGCCGGCGAACGAGATCGCTGCCGATCAGCGCCGAGAGCAGGATCGCGACGGACTCGTCTCGCCGTCCAGCCCCGGCTCGGGCGCCAGGTTGTGGAACTCCGCGAGCGCGATCAGCGCCGCCGCGCCGCCGCCGACCCCGTTGAACAGGGCGACCATCTGCGGCATCGCCGTCATCTTCACGGAGCGCGCGCCGACGACCGCCGACCACCGCGCCGATCGCCATCGCGACCGCGATCCAGCCGTAGTTCTCGACGCTCGTCCTGCGCGAGCGTGACGACGATCGCGAGCGCCATGCCGGCCGCGCCGAGCCAGTTGCCCAGCCGGCGCGCCTCGGCGAGGACAGGAACCGCAGCGCGAGGATGAAGGTCACGATCGTGACCAGGTAGAGCAGGTCAGTCAGGTTCCTGACTCACGTGGCCCTCGCTGCTTGAACATCTCGAGCATCCGGTCGGTGACGACGAAGCCGCCGACGACGTTCGCCGTCGCCGAGCACGACCGCGAAGAAGCCGACGACGCGCGTCAGCGTGTCGCGCGTCGCGGCGGCCGGCGACGAGGATCGCGCCCACGATCACGATGCCGTGGATCGCGTTCGTGCCCGACATCAGCGGCGTGTGCAGCATCGTCGGCACCTTCGAGATCACCTCGAAGCCGAGGAAGATCGCGAGCACGAGGATCGTCAGCTCGATGACGAGCGATGGCTCCACTATGCATCCACCTGCTGGACCTCTGGCACCTCGGGTCGCGCGACGCAGGCGCCGGCGCGTGATCTCGTCCTCGAAGTCGAGCGCGAGCTCGCCGCTCGGGCGCGAGGTGCTGCGAGCAGCGCCGTGACGTTGCGCGCGTAGAGCTGGCTCGCGTGGAGCGGCATCGTGGCCGGCGAGATTCGTCGGGCCGACGATCGTGACGCCCTCGCGCACGATCTCGGCGCCGGGCTCGGTCAGCTCGCAGTTGCCGCCCGCCTCGGCGGCGAGGTCGACGATCACCGATCCGGGCCGCATCGACGCGCACCGCGGCGGCGCGGGATCAGGCGCGGCGCCGGGCGGCCCGGGACGAGCGCGGTCGTGATCACGACGTCGAAGTCGGCGATCCGCTCCGCGAGCGCCTCCTGCTGCTGCGCCTGCTCGCTCGGGCGTCAGCTCGCGCGCGTAGCCGCCCTCGGTCTCCTCGCCGCGCACGCCGAGGTCGAGGAACGTCGCGCCGAGGCTCTCGACCTGCTCGCGCACGACGGGCCGCGTGTCGAACGCCGACACGACGGCGCCGAGCCGGCGCGCGGTCGCGATCGCCTGGAGCCCGGCGACGCCTGCGCCGAGCACGAGCACCTTCGCCGGCGCGACCGTGCCCGGCGGCGGTCATCAGCAGCGGGAAGAGCCGTCGGCAGCCGGTCCGCCGCGAGCAGCGCGGCCTTGTAGCCGGCGACGGTGCTCTGCGACGAGAGCGCGTCCATCGACTGCGCGCGCGTGATGCGCGGGATCGACTCCATCGCGAAGGCGACGACGCCGCGCGCGGCTCAGCCGCTCGACGCCGTCGGGGTCGGTCAGCGGCGTGAGGAAGCCGATCAGGACCGTGCCCGGCGCGAGCGCGTCCACCTCGGCCGGCTACGGCGGCGCGACGCGGACGACGGCCGCTGCATCGCGGAGCAGCTCGTCGCGGCCGACGAGTGCGGCGCCGACGGCCTCGCGTACGCGTCGTCGGCGAAGCCCGCCGCGCTCGCCTGCGCCGCGCTCGACCGCGACCTCGAACCCGCGCCGACGAGCCGCGCGACCGCCTCGGGCACGAGCGCGACCCGGCGCTCGCCCGGCGCCGTCTCCCTGGGCACTGCCACCCTCACGCGACCGCAACTCTACGAGAGTCGCCGGACGGCAGGCAGGGAACCGCTCCGTCCCGCTGGAACGTTGCGGTCTGTGTCACCTGCTCACCAGCTTCTCGGACGCGCTCGAGGCGAGGGACCCGCTACCTCGCAGGGGCACTCGACGCGCGTCACCGCCTTCGCCGAGGCGGCTGGCGCGGCTGCTCGGGTGGCGTCGCTCCGAGCTCGAGGCGCTGCGCCTCGGTGGGTCGCTGCACGACGTCGGCAAGATCGCCGTCGACGCCGGGATCCTGCGCAAGCCCGGCCCGCTTGACCGAGGCGGAGCTTGCGCACATCCGGACGCACCCCGTCGCGGGCGCGCGCCTGATCGAGGGCGTCGCGGACCTGGTGCCGCGCGTTGCCCTACGTTCTCTACCACCACGAGCGCTGGGACGGCACGGGCTATCCCCACGGGCAAGGCGGCCGACCAGATCCCGGTCGAGGCCCGGCTGCTCGGCGTCGCCGACGCCTTCGACGCGATGACCTCGCACCGCCCGTACCGGCGTGCGCTCACGGTCGAGCGGGCTCTCGCCGAGGTGGAACGCTGCGCGGGGACGCAATTCGATCCCACGTTCGCCCGGACGTTCGTCGAGGGCTGGCACCGGGGCGAGATCAGCGCCTCCGTGCCGGCGCTCGCGATCTCGCGGTAGCCCGGCTAGAGCGCGGCCCAGACCTCCAGCTTCGAGCGCGTGCGGCGGATCACCTCGTCCGTGTACTCGCGCGTGCCGGCATGGCCGCCGAGATCGGCCGTCCTGATCCCCTCGGACACCGCCTCGAGGCTCGCCTCGCGGATCGCGCGGCCGGCCTGCTGCAGCTCCTCGTCTGCGTGCGAGAGCAGTGCGGCCCCGGCGAGGATCATCGCCATCGGGTTCGCGACGTCCTTGCCGTACAGCGCCGGTGCCGTCCCGTGGGCGGCCTCCGCCATCAGCGCGTCCGGGACGTAGTCGTCGTCGAAGGCGACGAGCAGCGACTCGGAGCCGGCGATCGAGCCGAAGAGCGGCAGCACGAGGTCGGAGAGGATGTCGCCGTCCCGGTTGAGCGCGGGGATGACGAGCGGCGCGCCCGTGCTGGAGATCAGGAGGGCGAAGGTGGCGTCGATCAGCTGTGGCTCGTACGTCACCTCCGGATGGCGCGCGGCGGCGGCGTCCATCTCCTCCTTGAGCATGCCCTCGTAGATCGGGCTGACCGTGTACTTCGGCCCGCCGAAGACCTTGGCGCCCATGCGCTCGGCCTGGCGGAACGCGAACTCGGCCACGGCTCGGCAGATCCGCCGCTCGATCCGCTCGGTGCGGAACGCGACCTCGTCCTCGCCTTCGCCCTCGCGCCACTCCTTGGCCCCGTACGCGTCGCCGACGGCCATGCGCACGACGGAGATGGGCGCGTGGACGCCGCCGAGCGGGACGACGCCGGGGATGCGGCGGCCGTCCGCACGATCACCTTGCCGCCGATCTCCTCGCGCAGGATCCGGTTGGGCGAGCCGACGTCGCCGGGCTCTCGGGTGTCACCGTTGCCGCCTTCAGCCCGAGGCCGGATTCGCGCACCGCCGCGGCGGCCTCGTGCACGACCGCGTTCTTCGTCGCGCGCCGGCTCGCGAGAGAGAGATCGAAGCGCGGGAAGGAGAGCTCGACCCCGATCGTCTCGGGGGCGAGGACGCGCAGCGCCTCCTCGAGCAGTTCCTGGCCCGTTTCGTCCCCCTCGAGCACGACGATCGTCCGCGGATCCATCGGCGGCGGATTCTACTGGCGTCGATCGGGGCAGACTCCCTCCGTGGCGCGCAGAGGTGGATGGCGCCGCGCGGGGTCGAAGGGGCGCTTTCGCTATCTCGACGCGCGCGGCAACAGGATCGAGGACGAGGCGAAGCTCGAGCGGATCGAGGCGCTCGTGATCCCGCCCGCCTGGAAAGACGTGTGGATCTCGCCGAATCCCCGCGCGAAGCTGCAGGCGACCGGCGTCGATCGGGCCGGCCGGCGACAGTACCTCTATCACCCCGAGTTTCGCGCCCAGCAGGAGCAGGCGAAGTACGACAAGCTCGTGCGCTTTGCCGAGAAGCTGCCCGATCTCCGGCTGGCGATGAGCGAGCACATGGACCTCGACACCTATGAGCCGGAGCGCGTGTGCGCGATCGCAGTGCGGCTGATCAATCTGGGCTGGTTCCGGGTCGGCTCCGACCGCTATGCGAAGACCTCGCGCACCTACGGCGTCACGACGCTGTACAAGAAGCACGTTTCCGTACGCGGAAACAAGGTCTCGTTCGCGTTTCGCGGCAAGCACAAGGTGCTCGTGCGCACGACGCTCGTCGACGGCGAGCTCGCCGGCGCGATCAAGGAGCTGCTCGCGCTGCCCGGAGGCGGCCGGCTCTTTCGCTACGAGAACGGCAACGGTGTCTGTGCGCCTCAGCGGCGCCGTGCTCAACGACTACATCCAGGAGTACATGGGCGAGGAGTTCTCCGCCAAGGACTTCCGGACCTGGGGTGGGACGCTGATCGCAGCAGTCGCCTTGGCCGAGCACGATCCGCCCGAGTCGGAGGCCGCCGCGAAGCGGCGGATCGCGGCGGTGATGCGGACGGTCGGAGACCGGCTCGGGAATACCCCGGCGGTGGCGCGCTCCTCGTACGTCAGCCCGGCCGTGATCGAGCAGTATCTCGACGGCCGGACGGTGGACGACTTCCGTCCTCGGCAGCTCCGGGTCGTCCGCGCGCGCGAAATCGGCCTCGATCCGGAGGAGCAAGCCGTGACCAGCTTGCTCAGATCCTGGCGAATCAGGAGATCGAGAGAAGCAGCCTGATTTCCTGTCGCGTTTACGTGTAAGTTGTGCGCGTCTTTTCGAACTCGAATAGGAGGAAGGACGTGGCTCGAAAAACCGTACTCGTGTCCGATATCTCCGGTGCGGAGATCGCCGAAGGCAAGGGCGCGACGATCCGCATCACGTTCCACGATGCGCGCAAGGGAGTGCGTGAGCTCGACGTGACCGACAGCGAGGCCGAGAAGCTGGGTGGCCGCCAGGTCGCGCGGCGCGGCCGCCGCCCGAAGTCCGCAACCGCCTAGGCCGACACCGCGCGGCGAAAGCGGCCGCTCCTTTTACGCTCTTTCCGGGCTTCCTCCGTTTCGAGTGAGAAAAGCCGTCAGGGGCCGGGACTAGGATGGACCCGTGGCTCTCGCGCTCGTCGTCGGGCCGGCGAAGGCCGGCAAGATCGCCCGTCTGCTGGCGGGCTACCTGGAGGCGATCGAGCGCGATCCGGTCCTGATCGTGCCGAACGCGGCGGACGTCGAACGCGTCCAGCGTGACCTGCTGCGCCGCACCGGCGCCCTGCTCGGCGGCTCGATCGGCACCTTCGACGACCTCTTCCGCGAGCTCGCACACGGCGGCCGCGAGGGGCTTCCGGTGGCCGGCGACGCACAGCGAGCCCTCGTCGTGCGCCGCGCGCTCGCGCGCACCTCGCTGAACGGCCTCGGCCGCTCGGCACGCTTCGGCGGCTTCGCGGACGCCCTTCTGGTCGCGCTCGGCGAGCTCGAATCGGGACTGCTCGACCCGGATCAGCTCGACGGCGACCTCGGGCGTCTCTACGCCACCTACCGGGCGGAGCTCGACCAGCTCGGCCTCTGGGACCGCGACCTGCTGCGTCGCCGTGCCGTGGAGCGGCTGACCTCCGAGCTCGAGGCCTGGGACGGGCGCCCGGTCTTCGCGTACGGCTTCGAGGACCTCACAGGCGCCGAATGGGCGCTCCTCGAGGCGCTCTCGGGCCGCGCCGAGGTGACGGTGTCGCTGCCCTACGAGCCTGGGCGGCCCGTGTTCGCGTCACTCGGCAGGACCGCGGACGACCTGGGCACGCTCGCGGCCGGGCGCATCGAGGAGCTTCCGGCCCGCGCGGCCGACTACGGCCACGCCGCGCTCGCGCACCTCGAGCGGCACCTCTTCGCAGACGAGGCGCCGGCCGGTCCGGAGCTCGAGGGCGCGATCCGCTTCTTCGAGGGCGCGGGAGCGCGCGGCGCGCTCGAGCTCACGGCCGAGGAGATCCGCGAGCTCGCCGCCGCGGGTACGCCGCTCGAGGAGATCGCCCTCGTCGTGCCGGCGGTCGAGCGCTGGCGCGCGCCGGTCGAGACCGTCCTCGGCACGCTCGGCATTCCCCATGCGATCGAGGGACGTGTACGGCTCGGCCAGACGCCCCTCGGCCAGGCGCTGCTCGCGCTGCTTCGGTTCGCCTGGCAGGGGGGCGGCCGCCGCGACCTGTACGGCTTCCTGCGCTCGCCCTTCTCCGGTCTCGCACGGACGAACGTCGACTTCCTCGAAGGGCGCCTCCGCGGGCGTGCGGTCACCGAGGGCGAGCTGGTGGAGCAGGAGACGGTGCGGCTGCGCGACGGTCAGCCCCTGCCGGTGCTCGAGGCGCTCCGCGCCGCACCAGGGCCGGTCGCGGCCGTGCGGGCGCTTGCGGCGTCCATGCTGCGGTCGGCCCACGGGCTCGAGTCGCCGCCCGTCGGAGAGCCGACGCTGCCCGACCTGCGCGCACACGACGCGGTTGCTCGGCTGCTCGACGAGCTCGACGGGTGGGCCGGACTCGGCGGAGAGCTCTCGCCGGACGACGTCGTCTGGGCGCTCGAGCGCACCGATGTCCGGCTCGCACGTGCCGGGGAGCGCGGCCGCGTCGCTGTGCTCGACCTCTCGCGGGCCCGAACACGCCGCTTCGAGGCCGTCTTCGTGCTTGGGCTCGAGGAGGGCAGCCTGCCGCGCCGCGGGCTCGCGTCGCCCTTCCTCGACGACGAGGCGCGCGGCGAGCTCGACGGCCGCGAGCGCTCGCGGCTGGCGCGGCCCGATCCGGTCGCCCGCGATCGCTACCTCTTCTACACGGCCTGCACGCGGGCGACGCGGCGGCTGACGCTCGTGCGCGAGGCGGCGAGCGACGAGGGGAGCCCACGCGAGCCGAGCCCGTTCTGGGAGGAGGTGCAGGCGCTCTTCGACCGTGAGGATGTCGTGCGCTGGACGCGACGGCGGGCGCTCTCGCAGCTGACGTGGGAGCTCGAGCAGGCCCCGACCGAGCGGGAACGGCTGCGTGCCCTCGCGCTGCTCGCCGCCCAGGACGCCGTCGCCGCCGAGGGAATCGCTGCGGCGAACGGCTGGGAGCGGCGTCTCGAGCGCGCCCTGAAGGCATTCGTCCGGCCGACGAAGCTCACCCACCCGCGCGCGCTCGCGGAGCTGTCCTCGCGCACGACCTTCAACGTCACCGAACTGGAGCGCTTCGCCGACTGCTCCTCGGCCTGGTTCTTCGAGCGGCTGATCGATCCACGGCAGATCGACCGCCGCGTCGACGCGATGCTGCGCGGCTCTGTGGCGCACACGACGCTGCACCGCTTCTACGCGGGCCTGCCGAAGCAGATCGGGAGCGACCGCGTCGAGGCGTCGCGGTTGGACGATGCGCTCGCCTTCCTCGGGGAGTGCCTGGAGGGTGCTCTCGGCGGCGTGACGATGCAGATGACGGAGCTCGAGCGGCGCGAGCTGGAGCAGAGCCTGCGCCGCGACCTCGAGCAGCTCGTGCGCGACGAGGCGGCGTCGGAGCTGCCGCTCGTGCCGCGCAGGTTCGAGGTCGGCTTCGGGTCGGAGCGCTCGGCACCCGAGCTCCAGCGCGGGCTCGACCTCGGGGACGGGATCGCCCTCTCCGGCAAGATCGACCGCATCGACGTCGATCCCGGCAGCGCACGCGGGATCGTCCAGGACTACAAGTCGGGGCGCACCGGCCATTCGGCGGTCGAGATCGAGAAGGAGCTGCGCCTCCAGATCCCGCTCTACATGCTCGTCCTGCGCGACCTCGTCGGGATCGAGCCGCTCGGCGGCCTGTACCGGCCGCTCGCCGGCGAGCGCAAGCCGCGCGGCCTGCTGCGGCTCGAGGCAAAGGACGACGGCGTGCCCGGGTTCGCGAAGAACGACTACCTCGACGAAGAGGCCTTCTGGGGCCAGGTCGACGGCGCACGGGATCTGGCGCGCGGCCTGGCGCAGCGGATTCAGGCGGGCGACGTCGTGCACGACCCGAAGGGCGGCGACTGCCCCGCGTGGTGCGACCTCTGGCGCATGTGCCGGATCCGGCGCGCATGAGCAGCAGGGTGCCGAACGAGCAGCAGACGGCTGCGGTCGCGGCCCGCGGGCAGGTCTTCGTCTCCGCGGGCGCCGGCACGGGGAAGACGACGGTGCTCGTCGAACGGTTCGTCCAGGCGGTCTGCGACGAGGGCATCGATGTCGAGTCGCTGCTCGTGATCACGTACACCGAGCGGGCCGCGGGCGAGTTGCGAGGGCGCATCCGGGCGCGGCTGAACGAGCTCGGCCGTCACGATCTCGCCCGCTCCCTGGACGGCGCCTGGATCTCCACGATCCACGGGTTCTGCCTGCGGCTGCTGAAGTCGCACCCTTTCGAGGCCGGCCTCGATCCGCGCTTCCGGATCCTCGACGAGAGCCAGGGACGTGTCGTCCGCGGCGAGGCCTTCGCGACGGCGCTCACCGACTTCTGCTCCGACGACGAGCCGGAGCGGCTCCAGCTGCTCGCGACCTACGGGGCGGCCGGGTTGCGGCGCATGCTGACGAGCGTCTACGAGACGCTGCGCTCGGCGGGCCGCGAGCTCGAGCTCGAGCTCGGCGAACGGCCGGGGCTCGAGGCACGACTCGCCGAGCTCGCGGAAGCGGCACGGTGCCTCGCGGACGACCTCGACGCGACGCCGGCGGCACGGGCCGCGGCCGGGGAGGCGATGGCGCTGCCTGCCGCGCCGCAGCTGCCGGAGCGCCTGCTCGACCTGAGTGGGCTGCGGGCGCGCGGTGAGCGTGCGGCCAGCTACGAGGAGGCCCGCAAGGCGGTCGAGCAGGCCGCGCTCGACGAGCTGGCGCTCCGCGACCGCGAGCTCCTGCAGCAGCTGCTGCAGCGCTTCGCGGACGCGTACGCAGCCGCGAAGGACGCCGAGTCGGCGCTCGACTTCGAGGATCTGCAGCTGCGAGCCCGCGATCTCCTGCGCGACCACGACGAGCTGCGCGAGCGCGAGCAGCTGCGCTTCCGCTCGATCATGGTGGACGAGTTCCAGGACACGAACCGGCTCCAGTGCGAGCTCGTCGACCTGCTCACGGGGCCGGCGACCGACCGCTTCTATGTCGGCGACGAGTTCCAGTCCATCTACGGCTTCCGCCACGCGGACGTGGGCGTCTTCCGCGAGCGCCGGGCCGCAGCCGAGACGCTCTTGCCGCTGACCCGCAACTATCGCTCGCGGCCCGAGGTGCTCCGCGTCGTCAACCACCTCTTCGGCGCGTCCTTCGGGGAGGAGTTCCAGCCGCTCGCCGCGTCGGGGGAGTTCCCCGATCCGGTCTTCGGCACGCCCGTCGAGCTGCTCGTGACCGACAAGGCCGCGTACGACGGCAGCGGCGTCCACTGGCGGCGCGCCGAGGCGCAGCACGTGGCGCGGCGTGTCCGAGAGATCGTGGACAGCGGCGCCGCGAGCGCCGGTGAGATCGTGCTGCTCTTCGCGGCGGGGACGGACGCGGAGTGGTACGAGGAGGAGCTGCGGGCGGCCGGCCTGCCGACGTACCGGGCGACGGGGCGCGGCTACTTCGGGCAGCAGCAGGTCGTCGACCTGCTCGCCTACCTGCGCCTGCTGCACAACCGCTACGACGACGATGCGCTCGTCAGCGTGCTCGCCTCGCCGTTCGTCGGCGTCTCGAACGACGCGCTCATGCTCGTCCGGCGCGCGGCGGGCCGCCGTCCGATCTTCACGGGGATCGAGCGTTCGCTCCCGCCCGACCTGGACGAGCGCGACCTGCGCCTGCTGCGCGCGTTCCGCCAGCGCTTCGACCGGCTCGCGGAGGCGTCGTCGCGGCTCTCGCTGGAGCGGCTCTGCGAGCGCATCGTCGCCGACCACGACTACGACCTCGCCGTGCTCGCGCAGTGGGACGGCCGCCGCCGCTACGCGAACCTGCGCAAGCTGGCTCGGCTCGCGCGCTCGTACGAGGAGCTGCGCGGCCCCGACGTCGAAGGCTTCGTCCGCTTCGTCTCCGAGCAGGAGGCGGTGGGCGCACGCGAGCTGGAGGCGGTGGCCGAGGAGGAGGGCGCCGATGCCGTGCGCCTGCTCACGATCCACGCCGCCAAGGGGCTCGAGTTCAAGGTGGTCGTCGTGGCGGACGCGGGCCGCGACCGCGCGGCGCCCTCCGCGGACGAGATCCTCTGTCTGGCCGACGGCCGCTTCGGCTTCCGCGTCGCCGACCCGGCCACGGGCAAGCGGTACGGCGCATTCGGCTACGACGAGGTGACCGAGCGCCGGCGCCAGGAGGACGAGGCCGAGCGGCTGCGGCTCTACTACGTCGCGATGACCAGGGCGATCGACCGCCTGATCGTCTCCGGCTCGATCGATGCTGAATCGTTTGGATCTGGCCGCAAGGCCGACGAGAAGACGCCGATCGGCTGGGTGCTGGGCCGGCTCGACTGCGCCGAGGAGCTCGTCGCTGCGAACGGCCCCCTCGAGCTCGAGCGCGAGGGTGCGCGCGTGCTCGTCCGGCTCGACCGGAGAGTGCCCCCGCGGATCGCCGCGGTCGCGGCCGAGCCGCCCGAGCTCGTGTCCGAGGAGGGCCAGCTCGCGCTCTTCTCACCCGAGAGCGCGCCGCCGCTGCCTCCGCTGGCGCCGGCTCTCGCACCGATCGCGGCACTACCCGAGCCGCCGCTCCACGACGTCAGGAAGCTCTCCTACTCGGCGCTCGCTCTCTTCGAGCGCTGCTCGTACCGCTACTACGCCGAGCGCGTGGCCGGCATGCGGCCCGCGGACGGCAACGGCTCGATTCCGGGTCGCAGCGGTCTCGCCGCGACCGAGGTCGGCGACGCTGTGCACCGGCTCCTCGAGCTCGTCGACCTGACCGCGCCGGAGGCACCCGACGTGGAGCACGTGCGAACGTGGTACCCGGCGGTCACCGACGAGGAGCTGACGCGGATCGAGGGCTTCGTCGCCACCTACTGCGGCTCCGAGCTGGCTCGGAGGGTCGCGGCGCTCTCCGGAGCGCAGCCCGAGCGGCCGTTCGCGTTCGAGCACGACGGCGTCCTCCTGCACGGCCGCCTCGACGTCCTCCAGCGCGAGGGCGACCGGGCGCTGGTGCTGGACTACAAGACGAACTCGCTCGCGGAGGGATCGCCCGAGGAGATCGTCGAGGCGGACTACCGGCTCCAGCGACTCGTCTACGCGCTTGCCTGCTTCCGCGGCGGCGCCGACGAGGTCGAGGTCGTCTACCACTTCCTCGAGCGGCCGGAGGCCGTCGTCTCGCGCAGCTTCAGGCGGGACGAGCTGCCCGCACTGGAGCTGGAGCTGTCCGAGGCGATCGGGCAGATCCGGCAGGGCGAGTTCCGGCCGACGCCGAGCGAGTTCAATTGCGCGGGCTGCCCGGCGCTCGACGTCGTCTGCGCAGGCCCGCGCCTGCGAGCCGCGCCGTCCCGGCATCCGGCGCTGACCGCGACGGCCTAGATGCGAGTCGCGGCGCTCCATGACGTGCACGGCAACCTGCCCGCTCTGGAGGCCGTGCTCGCCGAGGTCGCGTCGCTCGACGTCGACCGGATCGTGTGCGGCGGCGACGTCGTCGCAGGCCCGTTCCCGCGGGAGGCGCTCGAGCTCCTGCGCCGCCACGACGCGCTCTTCCTGCGCGGCAACGCCGACCGCGAGCTCAGCGAGTGGGTGAGCGGAGAGCTGGATCCCACCGCGCGCGAGTTTCTCGCCGGGCTGCCGACCACGGTCGAACTCGACGGGGTCCTCTACTGCCACGGCTCTCCCCGGAGCGACGTGGAGATCCTGACCCGCGTCTCGCCCGACGAGCGCGTGCGGGCGGCCCTCGCCGGCGTGACCGAGCGACTCGTCGTCGGCGGTCACACGCACGTCCAGTACGAGCGCGTCGTCGACGGCATCCGGCTCGTCAACGCCGGGAGCGTGGGCATGCCGTACGAGGGGAAGCAGGGCGCGTTCTGGGCGCTCGTCGTCGAAAGCGCGGTCGAGCTGCGCCGCACGCCGTATGCGATCGACGCGGCCGTGGCCCTCATCCGCGCCACCGCCTATCCCAATGCCGAGGAGCTCGCGGGGTGGCTGCTCGAGCCCGAAGATCCCGACGAGACCTCCGCGTACTTCGAGAGCATCGCGTAGTGGCGCCGAGCTACGTGCGCGAGGCGCGGCGTCGCGTCGGTCCAAAGCGGGAGCGGATCGGGCCGATCATCGAGCGGCTGGCGGCCGACCACGCGGACGCGAAGATCGCGCTCACCTTCCGCACCGACTTCGAGCTACTCGTCTCGGTGATGCTGTCCGCGCAGACGACCGACGTGAACGTGAACCGCGTCACCGAGCGCCTCTTCGAGAAGTACCGGCGGCCGGAGGACTATCTCGCCGTGCCGCAGGAAGAGCTCGAGCGCGACATCTACCAGACCGGGTTCTTCCGCCAGAAGGCGAAGGCGATCCGCGGCACGGCCCGGGTGCTCCTGGAGGAGTTCGACGGCGTCGTCCCCCGCGAGCTCGACGAGCTGCTGCGGCTGCCCGGTGTGGCGCGCAAGACCGCGAACGTCGTCGCCGCCGAGCTCGGGCGCCCGCAGGGGGTGGTCGTCGACACCCACGTGCGTCGGCTCTCGCAGCGGCTCGGGCTGACGAAGCAGGACGATCCCGTTCGGATCGAGCGCGACCTGATCAAGCTCGTGCCGCGGGCGGACTGGGGCCGTTTCCCGCATCTCCTGATCTGGCACGGGCGCCGCGTCTGCATCGCGCGGCGGCCCTTGTGCCAGGAGTGCGTGCTCGCCGAGCTCTGCCCGGCGAGTCGCGTCGTTCCGGTCGCAAGCGTCAGAGATTCGTGAGCAAGAACCAGGAAAGAGCGACTTTCCGGGACCGGCGATATAGTGACGTATGCGCCAATCTTGGGCGGACTTCCTCACAGGACCTGCTTCAGGGCATGGCGTGCAGATCTACTCCGGCGTGGACGAACTCGCCGAATCGGTAGCCGCGTACCTCGCGGCCGGCTTCGAGGTCGGGGAGCCGGCGGTCGTCATCGCCACGCCCGAGCACCTGGACACGTTCCGCGAGCGGCTCACGGCGCTGGGGTGGGACTCGCGCGCGCTCGAGGAGAGTGGATTGCTGACGGTCGAGGACGCCGAGACGACGCTCTCAACGCTCGTCGCGGCTGGCGGGCCGTCGGCGTCCCAGTTCGAGGAGTTCATCGGAGGCCAGCTGGACGACGTCGGCTCGCGCTTCGAGGGCCGTCCCGTCCGTGTCTTCGGCGAGATGGTCGACCTGCTCTGCCAGCGTGGCCGGCCCGAAGCCGCGATCGCGCTCGAAGAGATCTGGCGCGACGCCGCAGAGACCCGGCACTTCTCGCTCCTCTGTGGCTATCACCTGGACGTGTTCGATCGCGCAGCGCAATCGACGACGCTGCCCTGGGTATGCGAGCTGCACTCGCACGTCCTGCCCGCACGGCACTACCCGCGCTTCGCCCACTCGGTCGACCGCGCACTCGACGAAGTGCTCGGATCCGACGAGGCCGGCAGGCTGTACCTGCTGATGTCGCGGCAGACCCAGGACGACTGGGTTCCGCTCGCGCAGCGCATCTTGATGTGGGTGACGGCGAACAGGCCGTCGCTGGCCGACCGGATCCTCGCCACTGCACGCGCGCACTACCTGGCCGGGCCTGCCCCGACCGGCTGATCAGCGCGGCGAGAGCGAGAGCAGCAGGCCGCCGTCGTCGTCGTAGGCCGGGAAGACGTCGGCCGTGACCGGCTTCACGCTGCCGGCCCGGGTGCGCACCTCCAGCCGCTCGCCCATCCGCCTGACGCCCCATTCGAGAGCGAGCGCGACGGGGTTCTGCTCGGGGGCGAAGCCGCTCAGGCCGAAGGCCTCGACGACGTCCTTGCCCATCAACTCGGGCTCGCGGTAGCCCGTCAGCTCGAACACACCCCTTCCGACCGCGAGGATGCGGCGTTGCCCGTCGCAGGCGACGAGGCCCGCGTTCGGGCCAGGGTAGTAGTCATCCAGGAGCTCGAAGAGGAAGCCGAAGCCGCAGCGCTGACACGAGACGGCCTGGCGGAGCAGGCCCTGCCGCCCGTCGTGGTCGACCGAGCGCTCCTTGCAGTTCGGGCAGATGAAGTACGGCACGCGGCCAGACTAGCGGTGGGCTACGCAGGCGCCCCTTGCTCGCGTGGCGCCGTGAGGGCGTCCAGCAGATGGCCCTCGGCCTCGGCGAGGAACCGCTCCGCGTCGAGCGCCGCCTGGCAGCCGGACCCTGCCGCCGTGACCGCCTGCCGGTAGTCGTGATCCTGGACGTCGCCGGCGGCGAAGATTCCCGGGATGTTCGTCTCGGTCGTCTTGCCGTGGGTGATCAGGTAGCCGGACTCGTCGTGGTCGAGCACGTCGACGAAGAGCTTGGTCGTGGGGTCGTGTCCGATCGCGACGAAGAGCCCGTCGGTCGGGAGCTCGCGCGTCTCTCCCGTCTCGGTGTCGAGCAGGCGCACGCCCGTGAGCTTGCCGGTATCGACGCCGAGCACCTCGTCGACGACGAACGGCGTCAGGATCTCGATCTTCTCGTGTGCGCGGACGCGGTCCTCCATGATCTGGGACGCTCGGAAGACGTCGCGCCGGTGGACGACCGTCACCTTGGAGGCGAACTTGGTCAGGAAGAGCGCCTCTTCCATGGCCGAGTCGCCGCCGCCGACGACGACGACCTCCTTCTCGCGGTAGAACGCGCCGTCGCACGTCGCGCAGTAGGTGACGCCGCGGCCCTGCAGTGCCAGCTCCGACTCCAACCCGAGCTTCCGCGCAGTCGCACCCGTCGCGACGATGACCGTCCGCGCCAGGTACTCCTGCTGCTCGACGTTGACCTTGAAGGGCTGCTCCGAGAAGTCGACGCTCGTCACGATGTCGGTGATGAACTCGGTTCCGAACCGCGCCGCCTGGTCGCGGAACTGCCTCATCATCTCGGGCCCCATGATCCCGTCCGGGTAGCCGGGATAGTTCTCCACATCGCTCGTGATCATCAGCTGACCACCCCACTCGATCCCCTCGATCACGAGCGGCTTCAGGTTGGCGCGCGCCGCGTAGAGCGCAGCGGTGTAGCCGGCGGGGCCGCCGCCGATGATGATCACGTCACGAACGTCGCTCAACTTTCACCCTCCATCTGTCTGGCCATGCGATCCGGCCCTCACAATAGAGAACGCATCGGCGCGCTCAGGTGTTCCGGTGCTCGAGGCAGGAGGCTTAGAAACCCGCGCGGTCCGGCAGAAGAGTCGTATGACTACGACCATGAGCCTCGACGGGCTCCGGGAGCTGGCGGGCTTTCGGGGCGAGCACGGCTGCGCGATCAGCCTCTACCTCAATCTCGACCCCGGCGTCTCTCCCACGGCCGCGGCCGTTGCGACGCGAGTGCGATCGCTGCTCGATGCGGGCGGCAAGTCGCACGGCGCGACCCGCGGCGACCTCGCGCACGAGGTGCGGCTGGGGCTGAAGGCCGACTTCGAGCGGATCGAGGAGTACTTCGAGCGTGAGTTCGACCGCGACGGCGCCCACGGTCTGGCGATCTTCGCGGCGGGGCGCGACCACATGTGGAGCGTGCTGCCGCTGCCGGCGCCCGTCCCCGACACGATCCGCGTCGCCGACGACTTCCTGCTCGCGCCGCTCGTCCCGATCGTCGGCCGCGTCACGACGGCGCTCGTCGCGGTCGTGAACCGTGAGGCCGGACGTGTGTACGCGCTGCGGAACGGCCGTCTCGAGCCGATCGCAGACAAGACCGAGGATGCCCCGACGAGGCACGACCAGGGCGGCTGGTCGCAGGCCAACTTCCAGCGGCACGTCGACCATTTGACCCACGAGCACTACAAGACGGTGGGTGACGAGCTCGAGCGGCGCTTCCGGCAGCTCCAGCGCCCGCGCATCGTCGTCGTCTGCTCCGAGGACGCGCGATCCGAGTTCTCGGCGGTGCTCTCGACGGAGGTCTTGGACGCGATCGTCGGGTGGACGGCCGTGGAGCAGCACGCCGGCCCGAGCGATCTGCAAGCCGCCGTCGCGCCGCTCCTGGACGCCTGGCGGGCGCAGCGCGAGGGCGAGGCGGTGGAGCGCTGGCGCGAGGAAGCCGGCCGCGGCGGCCGCGCCGCGTCGGGCTGGGAGGCGACGCTCGAAGCCGCCTCGGACGCCCGCGTCGAGCTGCTGCTCTACGCCGACGGCGTCCGCCGGGATGCGTACCGGTGCCCCGCCTGCGGTCGCGCGTCCACCGAGCCGGGCGGCTGCCCGCTCGACGGCACAACGATGGAGCCGCGGGACGACGGGCTCGACCTGGCCGTCAGGCTGACGCTCGCGAGCGGCGGCGAGGTGCTGGACGTCGAGCACCGGCAGGACCTCCAGCCGGTCGAGGGCATCGGCGCGATTCTGCGCTATTAGCGCAAGGGCACGGGCAGAGCCCGTGCCCGCGCAACGAGCTGCGTTGGCATGGCCAGAGCCATGCCAACGGCAAGACCCCTGAAGTGTCGCTTCGCTCCGGCGCTGACGAGTCGGAGCCTAAGCAGCGTCGATTGCGCGCAGCTGCTCGACGAGCTCGGGTGCCTGGACCGCCTGCGGATCGTCCGTGACCCTCGCGGCTCGGGCAGAGGCTCGTCCGCAACGATGTAGCCGTCGAGCTTGCGCGCCGTCGGAAGGACCGCGTCTCGAGCGATCCGACCGTGGCGTTGAACGCACCGACCGCGCTCTCGAGCGAATTGCCGACTTTGCCAAGTGCCCTGCCATGCATCGCCGACCCGTTCATAGAGCTCACGGCCGAGCGCCTGGATCTCGCGGGCGTCCTCCGCGACGCTCTCCTGCTGCCAGCTCGTGGCGATGGTCTGGAGCAGGACGATCAGCGTGGTCGGCGACGCGACGTGACGACGCCCGAGCGAACAGCCCGTCCTCGATCAGCGTGCGGGTCGTGCTCCCAGGCGGCGCGGAAGAAGCCTTCGTCCGGGAGCGAACATCACGACGTAATCGGGCGTGTCGCCGAACTGCTGCCAGTAACTCTTCGCGCTCAGCTTGGCCATGTGCTCGCGTACCTGTCGCGCGTGGCCGGCGAGATGCTGTGCGCGCTCCGCGTCGTCGGTCGCCTCGCACGCGTCGAGATAGGCGGCGAGCGGCACCTTGGCGTCGACAACGACCTGCTTGCCGCCCGGAAGGCGAACAACGAGGTCGGGTCGCAGCCGTCCATCGTCGGTCGTTGCTGTGACCTGCTGCTCGAAGTCGCAGTAGGGCAGCATGCCGGCGAGCTCGACGACCCGCTTGAGCTGGATCTCGCCCCAGCGTCCGCGCACGTGTGGCGTCCGCAGGGCGGTGGCCAGGGTCGCAGTGCGCTCGCTGAGGCGTGAAAGCTGTTCCCCGAGTGCGCCGTACGCGCGCTCCCGGGCCTGCTCGAGCGTCCGCACCTGCCCGTCCACCTTCTCCAGGGACTCCTTCAAGGGTCCGACGTACCCCGTGAGCTTGGTCTCGGCGAGTTCGAGGAAGGCCGAGTTGTTCGCCTGGAAGGCCTCGGCTCGAAGCGGCTCGGACGGCGTGGACGAGCCGCTCGTCGGTTGCGCGCCGCTCGAGGTCGAGCTCTGCCCTCGCGACCGCGAGGTCGCGATCGCGTTCGGCGAGCCCGCGCGAGGCCTGGATTCGAACGACGAGGCCACCGAGCGCGGCGCCGAGGACGAGACCGAGGACGAGTGTCAGGACGACCATGGCCGACGAACGGTAGAGACAGGGCCGGACGACACTCTCGCCCGCCTGGCCGGCGCAATTGCTGCTGCTACGATCGCTCGCCGATGGCCCGCAAGGATCGCGTTCCGAACCCCCCGAAGCGCGTGCAGTCGCCGCAGCGGCGCAGCACGCCCTCGACTGCCGACGCCGACCGCCGGCGCAAGCTGATCCTCGTGAGCGTCGCGTCGGCGCTGATCGTGATCGCGGTCGTGCTCGGGATCATCCTCTTCACCGGCGGGGACGACGCGAGCGACGGCGTCGCCGACGTCCGGGCGGCACTCACGGCGGGCGGCTGCACGCTGCAGTCCGCTCCGGCGCAGGCGGGCGATCACACGGCCGCGATCGACGCGGTCTCCGACCCGAAGTGGAACACCGACCCGCCCACATCCGGCCCGCACTACGGCACACCCGCGATCTTCGGCATCTACGACACGCCCGTGAACATCGCCCAGGCGGTGCACAACCTGGAGCACGGCGGGATCTTCATCTTCTACGGCGACGAGGTGCCTGCCGAGACGATCGAGCAGATCGAGGCCTTCTATGACGAGGACAAGACGGCGCTGCTGGTGGCGCCCCGCCCGGAGCTCGGCGACAAGATTGCGCTCGGCGCCTGGGTGACGCCCGATCCCAGGCCCGGGTCGGTCGGCGAGGGCGGGCAGGGCCATCTCGCCAAGTGCACGGAGTTCAACGAGGAAGCGTTCGCCGCCTTTCGTGACAACTTCCGCTTCAGAGGCCCTGAGCGCTTCACGCCCGATCAGTTAGAGCCCGGCCTCTAGACCCCTGCCGGGGTGGCGGAACGGGCAGACGCAGCCGACTTAAAATCGGCCGGCCTTCGGGTCGTGAGGGTTCGAGTCCCTCCCCCGGCATCGATTGCTTGCCGGCAGATGTCCGGGCAAAGCCCGGACATCGCCCAGGGAAGACCCCTGAAGGGGCGGGCTTCGCCGCCCGGGCCTGCTCGGTGACCGACCGGGAGTGTGCGGGACGTAGACTCACGCACGATGGCGCAGATCGAAGAGGCTGCCTCCCACACCCACCTCGAGTGGGACACACCGCTCTTCCGAACCGCCGTCGCCCAGTACGAGCAGGCCCTGCCCTATGCGGGCGTGTCCGAGGGCGTCGCCGAGCGGCTGCGCTACCCCGAGCGGGCGCTCATGCTCTCGGTGCCGGTGCGGCTCGACGACGAGCGCCGCGTGGTCTTCGCGGGCTACCGCGTGCAGCATTCGAGCGTGCTCGGCCCGACGAAGGGCGGCATGCGCTACGACCCCGAGGTCTCGCTGGGCGAGTGCGCCGCGCTCGCGGTCTGGATGACGTGGAAGTGCGCGCTGCTGAAGCTCCCCTACGGCGGGGCCAAGGGCGGCGTGCGCTGCAACCCGCGCCAGATGTCGCAGCCGGAGATCGAGCGGCTGACGCGCCGCTTCACCTCGGAGCTCCTGCCCGTGATCGGTCCGCAGGAGGACATCCCCGCGCCCGACATGGCGACGAACGAGCAGACGATGGCCTGGATGATGGACACCTACTCGATGCAGGTCGGGCACGCGGTGCCCGAGATCGTGACGGGCAAGCCGATCTCGATCGGCGGCTCGGTCTTCCGCCACGAGGCGACCGGTGCGGGCGTCGTGATGGTGATCGCCCGCGCCTGCGAGCGGCTCGGCCTGAACCTCGCCGAGCAGCGCTGCGTCGTCCAGGGCTTCGGCAACGTGGGCGGGATCGCGGCGCACGAGCTCGTCGACCGCGGCGCCACGGTGATCGCAGTCTCGGACGTCTCGGGCGGGGTCCACGACGAGGCCGGCCTGCCGATCCACACGATGAGCGAGTTCGCGCTGGAGCACGGCTCGCTGGAGGACTGGGAGGGCGGCACGCGGATCACGAACGAGGAGCTGCTCGAGCTTCCGTGCGACATCCTCGTGCTCGCCGCGCGCGAGGATCAGCTGACCGAGGCCAACGCGCACCTCGTCCAGGCGACGATGATCGCCGAGGGGGCGAACGGCCCCACCTCGCTCGAGGCCGACGCGATCCTCGCCGACCGCGGCATCCGCATCCTCCCCGACATCCTCACGAACGCCGGCGGCGTCACCGTCTCCTACTTCGAGTGGGTGCAGGACCTCGGCCGGCTCTTCTGGGACCGGGACGAGATCCGCGAGAAGCTGCAGGAGAAGCTGGACGACGCCTTCGACCGCGTCTGGGAGATCTCGGAGGAGCGCTCGATCACCCTGCGCACGGCCGCCCTCGTCGCCGGGATCCGCGAGGTCGCGTCGGCCCTGGAGGCCCGTGGCCTGTATCCGTAGGGTGCGCTGATGGACCGCGTTCGCGACGCCATGGTCGCCGATCCGCCGCAGCTCGACGGCGGCGCGACCGCCCAGGCGGCCGGCGAGGCGTTCGAGCGGCCGGAGGTGCGGGCGCTCTTCGTCTGCGACGACGGTCGCCTGCTCGGGGTGGTGACGCGCAAGACGCTCGTGCGCGAGGTCGTGGCGGCCGGGCTCGATCCCCGCGTGACGCAGCTGGCCGCGATCGCCGAGGAGCCGGAGAACACGATCGACTCGGACGTCCCGCTCGACGAGGCCTTCCGCTTCCTCGAGGAGCACGACCTCGAGCGCGTGGCCGTGGTGGAGTCGGGCCGCCTCGTCGGCGTGCTCTCGCGGGCCGTGCTCCAGCGTCGCCTGGCCGAGGACGAGCCGCCGCCCGAGCCTGCGACCGACTGAGGCGTCAGCAGCAGGTGTAGGCGCCGGGAGGTGCGGCGCCCTCCTCGGGCTCGGGCAGCTCTGCTGCGGCGAGCGCCGCGCCGTGGAGGATGTCCCGCTCGCTGGCCCGGATCGCGTCGAGTCCGTAGCGGTCGAGGATCTCGGTGAGGATCGCGGCGCCGGCGACGATCACGCCGGCGCGCCCCGGCTCGACGCCGATCGCCGTGCGCTCCTCGAGCGTCAGCGCAGTGAGCCGTTTCGTCTGTGCGTGCGCGGCCTCGCTCGAGATCGAGTGGCCGTGGACGCGCTCCGGGTCGTACGCGTCGAGGCCGAGGTCGAGAGCCGCGATCGTCGTCACGGTGCCGGCCACGCCGATCGCATGCTCGGCCTCGAGCTCCGGCAGCAGCCCGTGCACGTACGCCCGGATCGCGTCGACGTCCTCGCCGAAGCGCTCGGTCAGGCGCACGCAGCCGATGTCGAGGCTCGTGCGCAGGTCGCGTGCCGGCGACCTGGAGCTCGGTGGAGCCGCCGCCGATGTCCACGACGAGCGTCCCCGAGTCGACGGCGCCGATGCCGCGCAGCGTCAGCTCTGCTTCCTCGTCGCCGGAGAGGAGCCGTGTCGCGAAGCCGTAGCTCCACTCGACCTCGCCGAGGAACGCCTCGCCGTTCTCGGCGTCGCGCACGGCGCTCGTCGCGATCGCGAGCGTGCGCTCCGCGCCGAGCGACTCGAGCTCGCGGCGGAAGTCGGAGAGCGCATTGCGGACGCGCGCGATCGGGAGCGGGAGCAGCTTCCGGCGCTCGTCGACGCCTTCCCCGAGGCGGGTGATCACGAGCCGGCGCACGACCTCGGTCAGGTCGCCGTTCACGTCGGCGACGAGCAGCCGGGTCGAGTTCGTGCCCAGGTCGACCGCAGCGACTCTCACTTGCGTGGGTAGACGCCGGTGACCCGGTCGACCGACGCGCGCACCTCGTCGACCGCGGCCGTGAGCACGTTCAGGCGTGCGCGGGAGGCGCGCAGGCGGCCGAGCGAGGCGTTCAGCGCGTCGCTGCTCTTCGCCGCAGCCTGGAGATGGCTCTCGATCTGCGCGGTGGAGCGCTCGATCGCCTCGAGCTCGTCACTTGTCGCGCTCAGCAGCCGCTTGGACTCGCGGTAGAGCTCCAGCCCCTTCAGCGCCGCGTAGACGATCGCGGCAACGGTGACCAGGATCGCAAAGGCGAGTGTGAGCCAGAAGAGCATCGCCGGATGCTACCCACGCGCCGTCGCAGCGCCCTGGATCGTTCGCTACAATCAACGCCGCGACGCGGGGTGGAGCAGTCAGGTAGCTCGCCGGGCTCATAACCCGGAGGTCGCAGGTTCAAATCCTGCCCCCGCTATCGAAAAAGCCTGCATTTGCAGGCTTTTTCTGTTTCTGGAGTGCGGGACAACGATAGGAGAGACCGTGCCGGAGGGCCTGTTCAGACCGCAGCTCGGCGCGCCGCATCATTACGCCTACGTCGTCGAGGAGATCGATGCGGCCGTGACTCGCCTGGTCGACCAACTCGGGGCCGGGCCGTTCTTTCTCGTCGAGCGCGTGCCGCTGGAAAACGTCCTCTCGCGCGGTGAGCCGGCGGAGTTCGTTCACAACTCCGCCTTCGGCTCCTGCGGCGGCGGCGCGATCGAGCTGATCGAAGCCGTCAGCGTTGCGCCCGAGCGCGTCGAGAAGGGCTTCTCCGGTCCCCGGCCGGGAATCCACCACGTCGCCTACGCCGTGCCGCCGACAGAGGTGGCCGATTTGCGAAGCTCGCTCGACGAGCGAGGTCTGCCGCAGTACCTGAGCGCGCAGCTCGGCGAAGTCGACATGACCCTCCACGACGCCTCCGCCGCCCTGGGCCACGACATCGAGATCCACGTCGACAGCGAGGGTCTGCGCGACTTCTTCGAGATGGTGAGAGGCGGCGCCGAGGGTTGGGATGGCTCGAAGCCGCTGCGCCCGGTCGAGAGCTGATCGCTGGCTCGGGCACACCTGCGGTAGGGGCTCCTGAGCGGCCCGTCTATCGTGAGCTCGATCAGTCGAACACAGCAGAGGAGGCGTTCGCTCATGCCGCACATCGATCTGCCCGTGGGTGTGCCGGGGATCCGGAGCGCGATGCAGTTCCGGCCGGAGACCGCAAGGCATCTCAACGCTCTCGCCGAGGAGCTGTTGCGGGCCGACAACACGTTGTCGAGGGGTGACCGGGAGCTGATCGCGGCCTACGTCTCCAGTCGCAACAAGACCGTGTTCTGCGAGCACTCACACAGCGCCTTCGCCGCCGCTCAGCTCGACGGCGGAATCGAGCTGGTCGAGGAGGTCAAGCGCGACCCGGACAGCGCGGTGATCGAGCCCAAGCTGCGCGCACTCCTGCACATCGCCGGGAAGGTCGCGGTCGATGGCAAGAGCGTCACAACCTCGGACGTCGAAGCAGCACGGGCCGAAGCTGCGACCGATCTCGAGATCCACGACACCGTCCTCATCGCAGCAGCCTTCTGCATGTACAACCGCTACGTCGACGGTCTCGACACCTGGCAGCCCTCGGACCCGCAGGCGTACCGAGAGCGGGCACATCTGCTCGTCGAACACGGCTACGGCGGCTCCGTGCCTACGTCCGGGTAGACGCGCTTTCCCGTTCAGCTCATCGGGTAGGGCGCTCACAGAGAACTCCCGGACCAAAGGAGAATCGAGATGGGAAAGCTGATCGCGACCACGCAGGCCACCGTCGACGGCGTCGTCGACCCGGTCGGCGAGTGGGTGCAGCCGGACGGCGACCACGGCGACTACTCGTTCGAGCGTCAGGCGAGATCCAGCGGGCTGGTGCTGGGCCGCAAGACCTACGAGGGGCTGGCGGGATACTGGCCGAGCCAGTCGGGCAAGTGGGCGGACATGGTCAACCCCATGCCGAAGTACGTCGGGTCCAACAGCCTGTCCGGCGAGCTCGAGTGGAACGCGACCCTGCTCGAAGGCGACCTCGAGGAGGCGATCCCGAAGCTGAAGGACGAGGTCGACGGTGACCTGTTCATGCACGGGAGCGGCGAGTTCGCGTACGCCCTCGCCGAGAAGGGCCTGATCGACGAGTACGAGGTCTACTTGAACCCGCTCGTCTGGGGCAAGGGAAACGTCCATGTGCTCGGCGACAGGGGAACGGTCCGGATGGAGCTCGACGACGTGAAGCGGTTCGACTCCGGAGTGGTCCTCCTCACCTACCGCCCGGCGTGATCCGGTCAAGGCCCGTCTTGTGCGTCGTCGGCGCGTGCCGTAGTGTGGATTGAGACGCTGACCCGCGCGCGGTTTCCTCGACGCCGAGGAGCACCGATCTGAGTCCGCCGCGCCGGCTCGATGCCGCTGACGCCGACGCCGGCGAGTGACCTCTCGGGAACACGCGGATGCGGCACCGTCCGGTGCCCAGGGAGCGTTCTGAGAGGGGTCACCATGAAGGGTCGAAGCACTCGCGCAGAGGCGCTACCGCCGTCGGATGCTCCAGCCACGGGAAGCGGCTCGATGGCTGCGCTGACCGACTGGGTCCTCCGCCACAAGCGACTCGTGCTCGGGCTCTGGCTGGTCGTCACGATCGCCGCCTTCGCCGCGGTCGGGCCGGCTGGCAGCGCCCTCTCCCAGCAGTTCAACGTGCCGGGCCGCGAGGGCTTCGAGACGAACAAGGAGCTCGCCGCGATCTACGGCAACGGCGGCGACGTCGCGCCGATCGTGCCCGTCGTGACGCTCCCGCAGGGGAAGACGGTCGACTCGCCCGGCGTCCGCCAGCAGCTCGACGCGGCGCTGGCGAAGGTGGAGACCGCGCTGCCGGGGGCGAGCACCGCCTCCTATGCCTCGACCGGCGACCGGGCCTTCGTCTCCGAGGACGGCCGCACCACGTTCGCGCTCGTCTACATCCCGGCCAAGGGCGGGGTCGATCAAGGGCAAGAAGAGGCCCGTCAGGCGCAGGCCGCGCTGGCCGGGGTCACCGTCGCCGGATCCACGATCGAGGTGACGGGGCTCGACGCACTGCGCGCCTCTGCCGGCGAGAACGAGAGCAGCGGCACCGGCGTCCTGCTGGGCACGCTGCTGGCGGCGCTCGGCGCCCTCCTCGTCCTGATCTTCGTCTTCCGTTCGTTCATGGCGATCGTGCCGCTGCTGATGGCGCTCGTCGCGATCCCGACCACCTTCCTGCTGATCTGGCCGGTCGCCAGCATCACGGACGTCTCCGTGATCGTGCAGTTCCTCGTCGCGCTGATCGGGCTCGGCATCGCGATCGACTACGCGCTGCTCGTGGTCGTCCGCTGGCGTGAGGAGCGGCAGCAGCCGAACACGACGAACGAGGCCGCGGTCCGGAACGCGATGCAGCACGCCGGCTCCGCTGTCGTCTTCAGCGGCACGACGGTCGCGATCTCGCTGCTCGCGCTCCTCGCCGTGCCGATCCCGGCTCTGCGCAGCATCGGCATCGCCGGCCTGATGATCGCGCTCGTCAGCGTTGCCGTCGCGATCACGCTGCTCCCGGTCGTCCTGGCGACGATCGGCCCGAGGCTCGACTGGCCGCGGAACCGACGCGACGCACGCGCCAGCCGTGGCTGGTCGGCCTGGGCCCGCCTGGTCGTGCGCCACCGCTGGGTTGCGGCTGCGACCTCGACCGCCGTGCTGCTCGCGCTCGTCGCCGCCGCCGTCTCGATCCAGCTCGGAAATCCGCGCGCCGAGTCGCTCGCACAGTCCGGGCCGGCGCGTGTCGCCCTCGACGGGCTGCAGGACTCGGGCATCGGCACCGGCCCGCTCTCGCCCTTCGACGCGCTCGTCCGCTCGGACGACCCCGCCGCCGTCGCGGAGTCGCTCGGCCAGGTCGACGGTGTCCTCGAGCACTGCAGCACCCGCAGAGTGGCGCCGCGGCGGGACGTCGGTCGTCGTGATCATCCCGACCGAGGACGGGAACTCTCCGGCCGGGCGAGAGACGCTCGACCGCATCCGCGCCGTCACGCAGACGCTGCCGGCAGAGGTGACGATCGGCGGCGAGGCCGCGCAGGGCGCCGACTTCCTCGAGGCCGTCTACTCCAACTTCCCGCTCATGCTCGCGCTGATCTCCATCCTCACCTTCATCCTGCTCGCGCGTGCGTTCCGCTCGCTGATCCTGCCGCTCAAGGCCGTCCTCCTGAACCTCCTCTCGGTCGGCGCGGCGTGGGGGCTGATCGTGCTCGTCTTCCAGAAGGGATACGGGTCGGACGAGATCTTCGGCATCGAGGCGACGCAGGCGATCAACGTGGAGATGCCGATCGTCGTCTTCGCCTTCCTCTTCGGCATCTCGATGGACTACCAGGTCTTCATCATCAGCCGGATGCGGGAGGCATACGACCGCACCGGCTCGACCGAGACCGCCGTCGTCGAGGGGATCGGCCGAACCGGCCGGCTCGTGACGAGTGCGGCGCTGATCCTCGGCCTGTCGTTCGTCGCCTTCGGCGCCCAGCCTGGAACCGAAGCCAAGATCTTCGCCCTCGCGCTCGGCGGCGGCATCCTGATCGACGCCACGATCATCCGCGGCGTCCTCACGCCGGCCGCGGTCGCCATCCTCGGCCGCTGGAACTGGTGGCTCCCGGACTGGGCCGCGCGCATCCTCCGCGTCGAGCCGTCACAGGTCGAGCCCGAGGCACCTTCCCAACCCGCCCCTCAGGCGGGGTGAACATGTCCTCCGTGATGCACAACAGTTCCACCGCGGCCACGCCGCGAACGCTCCACCGGCCGCCCGTCTGGGCGTGGCCGCTCGCGAGCCTCCTCGGCTTTCCGATCGGCGGGTGGATCGCCAACGCGGTCGTCGGGTCCGTCGACTCGGTCGGCGCAGCGCTCGCCGGCGGGCTGCTCGCGGGCGCCGTGATCGGAGCCGCACAGTGGGTCGCGCTGAGAAAGTCGTTCCCTGGCTCTGGATCGCCGCGACGAGCGTGGGGATGGCTGCCGGCCTCGCCGTCGGGGCGGCGGTCGTCGACTACGGGATCGACCGGGGCGACCTGATGATCATGGGCGCCCTCACCGGCCTCGGCGTCGGAGGACTGCAGGCGCTCGTGCTCGCACGACAGCGCATCTCGGCGCAGCGTGGTGGGCTGTCGTGAACCCGCTCGCCTGGGCGCTCGCCTGGCTCGTCACCTCCTACGTGATCACGGGAAACGTCGACGAGCGGTTCACGAACTTCGGCGCCAGCGGGACGCTCCTGTACGCGCTCCTCACCGGTCTGCTCCTCGCAGCCCTGCTCTCGCCCGATCGTCGGGGTGCAGAGGGGAGCACGCCGTGAAGGTCTGCATCGTCGGCGCCTCCGGGCAGCACGGCAGTAGATGGTCCAGCACTCGCTCGGCGGACGCTCAGTACGGTGTCCGCATGGCCGAGACGACGACGCCCGAGGTCACGATCGTCCCCGCGAACGAAGCGAGCTGGGAGGACATCCAGGCCGTGCTCGGCGCGCGTGGCGATCCGTCCAGATGCCAGTGCCAGCGCTACAAGATGCAGCCGAAGGAGTCGTGGGCCTCGGTCGGCTCCGAGGAGCTGGCGTTCCGGCTTCGCACGCAGACCGACTGCGGTCACCCGGAGTCGGCCTCGACGAGCGGCCTCGTCGCCTACCTCGACGGCGAGCCCGTCGGCTGGTGCGCGGTCGAGCCTCGCACTGCCTACCCACGCCTGCTGCTCAAGACCCTCGTTCCCTGGGCGGGACGCGCCGAGGACAAGACCGACGACGGCGTCTGGGCCGTGACCTGCTTCGTCACCCGCATCGGTTTCCGCCGCCGAGGCATCAGCTACGCGCTCGCGCGTGCCGCCGTCGACTTCGCGCGGAAGCGGGGCGCCCGTGCGCTCGAGGGCTACCCGATGATCACCCAGCCCGGGCAGGCGATCGCCCTCCCGGGCGAGCTCCACGTCGGCAGCCGCAGCGTCTTCGCAGCCGCCGGCTTCGCCGAGGTCAGTCATCCGACCCTCCGCCGGGTCGTCATGCGCATCGAGTTCTAGGCGGACTAGCGGCCGTCCACGAGGCGCTCCGGCGCCTTCTGCTCCCAGGCGTCGGTGATGAGCTCGCGCAGGTGCTCGGGGTCGACGTGTGCAAGCGTGACCCCGACCGCGACGAGGCGCTTGCCCCACCACACCTCCTCGCAGGCAGCCGGAGCGCGCTCGACCGCCGTCAGCACTCCTCCCTGATCCAGCATCACGTTCAGCCGCTGCTCGGTCCACTGCGTCGCGAAGATCTTGCCGCCGACACGGAACGAGGGACGACCGTGGTGGTCCTGCTCGACGGCCTCGGGGAGGGACAACGCGAGCGTTCGGGCCTCGTCCAGGGAGATCGCCACGGCGGAACCGTATGCGTTGCCTGTCCACTTGACATATGCCTATATGGGTATATGATTGCTCAATGGCACGCGCAGCGACGACCGCAGATGCATTCAACGCAGTGGCAGAGCCCCGGCGGCGGCAGATCGTGGACGTCCTCGCCGGCGGTGAGCGCTCGGTGAACGAGGTGGTCGCGCGCGCTCGGTTTCGCGCAGCCGCAGGTGTCCAAGCACCTCCGGGTCCTCCGAGAAGTGGGGGTGGTCGACGTGCGTGACGAGGGCCGGCACCGGCTGTACCGGCTGAACGGCCACGCGCTCAAGCCCATCCACGACTGGGTGAAGAGCTACGAGCGCACGTGGTCGGAGCGGTTCGGCCAGCTGGACGTCGTGTTGGAAGAGCTCAAGCAGAAGGAGGAAGGAGATGGCGGTGACGAGTAGCGGGACGGCGACGGTGACGCTCCCCACGGACGAGCAGATCCTGATCACGCGGGAGTTCGACGCGCCCAGGCACCTCGTGTTCGAGGCGTGGACGACGCCCGAGCTGGTCAAGCGCTGGTGGAACGCGAAGCGCGGCGAGGTGACGATCGCCGAGATCGACCTCCGCGTGGGCGGCACGTGGCGGTACGTGATGGTGGCGGACGGCGGCTTCGAGGTCGGCTTCCACGGCGAGTACCACGAGATCGTCCCGAACGAGCGGATCGTCTCGACCGAGGTCTACGAGGGCATGCCCGAGGGCTCGCCCGCCGAGGGGACGCTGAACACCGCGACGTTCACCGAGGTGGATGGGCGGACGACCGTCACGATCCTCGTGCAAGCACCGAGCAAGGAGATCCGCGATGCGATCATCGACTCGGGGATGGAGGCTGGCATGCAGGACGCCATGGACCTCCTGGAGCAGGTCGCGATCTCGCTCCGCTGAGCAGACGACGGCTCATGGGCCACCGGGAGCTCGCTCCCGGTGGCCCGCTGTCGCATAATCGACGCATGCCCGAGGTCCGCGCCAACGGCGTGACCCTCTACTACGAGGAGCACGGTGCCGGCGAGCCGATCGTGTGCATCCACGGGACCGGCAGCTCGGCTCTGCTCTGGGCCGACGCGGCCGTCGAGCTGGCGAAGCACGGACGCTCGATCGTGTACGACCGCCGTGGGTTCTCCCGCAGCGAAAGGCCGGAGCCGTTCGTCACGGACGTGCACGAGCAGACCGACGACGCTGCGGCCTTGATCGACGCGCTGACCGCGGCGCCCGCGGTCGTGATCGGGCGCAGCCATGGCGGCGAGATCGCAGTCGATCTCGCGCTCCGGTACCCGGACCGGGTCCGCGCTCTGGCGCTGCTGGAGGGCGGCGGGCTGATCCTGGGCGCTGCCTTCACGCGCTGGCTGGCGGCCGTCGACGAGCAGGTCTTCGCCGCGGCCGAGGCCGACGTCAGCACGGTCGGTGAGGTGCTGCTGCGCGCGATCCTCGGCGACGACGGCTGGGCGGGGCTCCCCGAGCCGGTGCAGCGGGTGTTCGTCGAAAACGGCCCGGCGATCGTCGCCGAGGGGCGGGGCGGTCTGCTCGACGTGACCGAGGACGAGCTCGGCGCGATCGACCGGCCGACGTTGGTCGTCGCCGCCAGGGACTCCCCGGAGGCGTTCGCGGAGGTGACGAGGCTCGTGGCAGCGGCGATACCTTCGGCCCGGGTCGAGTGGGTCGAGGGCGGTCATCTGATCGACCCGGCTCACCCGGCCGTGCTCGACTTCGTCGACGACGTGCTCGCCCAGGGATCGCCACCGAGGTTGCAGCCCGGCTGAGCGCGCGCGAGACTCGACCGTGACCGTGCGGAAGCTGCAGAGCCAGGGTGTCCACCACATCACGCTCGTGGGAGCCGACCGGCAGACGTCGATCGACTTCTGGGAGGGTGTGCTGGGCATGCCGTTCGTCTTCGAGCAGCCCAACCTCGACAACGAGTCCGAGAGCCACCTCTACTTCGATCCGGGCGACGGGCGCCTGATCACCGTCTTCACGAACGAGGAGCGCGAGCGGGACTCGACGCGCACCTCGACCGAGATCGGCTGCGTGCACCACATCGCGTTCTCGGTCTCGCAGGCGAGCTTCCGCCAGGCCGTGGAGCGGCTGGACGAGCGCCGGATCCGCCACAGCGGCGTCAAGGACCGGGGCTTCATGGACTCGATCTACTTCGAGGACCCGCTCGGGCTCCTGATCGAGCTCGCGTCCTACCGCTTCGAGCCGCCGGAGGGCCATACGCACGCCGACGTGCTGCTCGAGGCGCACGGGCTCCGGGTGGAGCGCGGCGACTACAACATCGACGAGGGACACCTCGCGGACGCGATCGAGCGGCTCGCCGAGCGGTCGCGGGCATCGCTCTCCGACGACCGCTCGCCCAAAGACCCCTACAGCTGAGACCGGGAGGAAGACGTGGCAGCAAACACGCTGAACATCCTCAAGCCGAGCGTCAACAACCTCACCGTCCGGATCTTCGTGCGGGCCGCCGGGCTCGACTTCGAGGAGCAGGACGTCTGGGGGAAGACGACCACGCCGGAGTACCTCGAGAAGTACCCCGCCCACCTGACGCCGATGCTCGAGGAGGAGGGGCTGCCGAGGGGCGCGCTCGGAGAGAGCTGCGCGATCATGCAGTACCTCTGCAACAAGCACGGGCTCGAGCGGTTCTACCCCTCGGATCCGGGCGAGCGGGCGATGGTCGACAACGCGATGTTCTACCTCGTCGGCACCTTCTATCCGCTCGTCACGCGCGCCACCTACCCGGCGCTCGGCTTCGCGCAATACCCCGGCGAGGTCGCCACGTCCGAGGCAGGCGACGAGCTGAAGGCGAAGGCGCAGCAGGACGCGGAGGCCGCGCTCGCCGAGCCGCTCGACGTCTACCGCGCGTTCTTCCTGGACGAGAAGCCGTTCATCGGCGGCGAGAACCCCTCGATCGCCGACTTCCGCCTCGCCGCGACGCTCGAGTTCCTCCGGGCGATCGACTACGCGTTCCCGGACTGGGCGGAGGACTACATGACCCGGATGGAGGCGACGCTCGGCAAGGCCTACTCGGAGCCGGTGGCCGATGTGCGCGGCTACATCGACTACGTCAGGTCGCAGAGCACGTGAAGCCGCAGCGTGGCTGAGCCGCCGCAGCCGGCGGTGAGCAGCATCGCTCAGGCCTACCCCGACCGGGTCGAGGTTCGCGGCTGCGACCTCACCGGCGACCTGATGGGCCGCCTGAGCTTCACCGAGTACTTCCACCTCCTGCTCACCGGCAGCGAGCCCACCGAGGAGCAGCGCTTCTTCCTCGACCTGCTGCTCGTCGCGATCGCCGAGCACGGGCTGATGCCCACGAACGTCGCCGCGCGGATGACGTACGCGGCCGACCCCGGGTCGCTGCAGGGCGCCGTCGCCGCCGGGATCCTCGGCGCGGGGCCGGTCCTGCTCGGCACGTCGGAGGAGTGCGCGCGGCTGCTCGCCGACGCCGGCGACGCGGCCGCGAGCCGAGGAGATCGCGCGCGAGCATCGCGCCGCCGGCGGCGCAAGGTCCCGGGCTTCGGCCATCCCGTGCACAAGCCCCTCGACCCGCGCGCCGAGCGGATCCTCGAGCTCGCCGACGAGCGCGGGCGTCAGCGGCCGCGCACGTCGCGCTCGCGCGCGAGCTCCGCGACGCCGTCGCGAGCGTGGGGAGCCGCTGACGATGAACGTGTCGATGCCGATCGCCGCGGTGCTGCTCGACCTCGGACTTCCCGGTCGCCGCCGTCAAGGCCGTGCCGATCCTCGCCCGCACGGCGAGCCTGCTCGCGCACCTCGCGGAGGAGCGGGAGCGGCCGGTCGGGCTCCTGCTCGCCGAAGCGGCGGAGGAGGCGATTCGGTACGAGCCCGATGCTCGAGCCTGACGTCGAGTCGCGCCCGTGGGCAGAGCAGCTCGCCGCTCGACGACGCGAGCTACCGGACGCAGATCGCCTACCTGCTCGAGCGCTCGGCGTTCTACCGCGCGAAGCTGGCGGAGGTCGACACGAGCGGCGGGCTCGCGGAGCATCGCGCAGCTGCCGCTGACCGAGAAGGACGAGCTCCGGGCGACCCGCACGCGCGACAATCCGTTCGGCACCCACCTGTGCGCGGAGCGGGACGAGATCGTCCGGATCTACTCGACGAGCGGCACCACCGGCGAGCCCAGCTACATCCCGTTGACCGCGGACGACCTCGACAACTGGATCGCCGGCTCGGCGCGCAGCTACGCGGCCTCGGGCGTGCGGCCCGGGCAGCGGATCGTCTCCACCTACAACGCCGGGCCCTTCGTGGCCGGGGCGGCGCTCGCCGCGTTCGACCGGATCGGCCTCTCCCACATCCCGGTCGGCACCGGGAACACCGCCCGCCTCGTGCAGGCGATCGAACGGCTCGAGCCCGAAGCCATCGTCACTGACGCCGTCGTACGCGGCGTACTCTGGCCGAGAGCAACGAGCTCCGGGGGTCGAGCGTCGAGCGCGTTCTCGTGGCAGGTGAGCCGGGCGGCGGCGAGCCGGCGTTCCGGGCGAGGCTCGAGGAGGGCTGGGGCGCGAAGGTCACCGAGGCGATGGGGATCGGCGACATCGGCGTGTCGCTCTGGGGCGAGTGCGAGGAGCAGGACGGGATGCACCTGGGCGCACGCGGCTTCGTGCACGCCGAGCTGGTCGAGCCCGCGACCGGCGAGGCCCTCGAGCTCGAGGACGGCGCCACCGGCGAGCTCGTGCTGACGCATCTCCGCCACCGTGCCGCGCCGTTGCTGCGCTTCCGCACGCGCGACCACGTCCAGGTCCGGACGAGCCCGTGCCCGTGCGGGCGCACGGGCCCACGCGTGCGCTGCGTCGGGCGGACCGACGACATGCTGATCGTGCGCGGCGTCAACGTCTTCCCCTCGGCCGTGCGTGAGGTCGTGAGCGGGTTCGCCCCGGCCGTCAGCGGCCAGATCCTCGTCCGGCCGCAGGCGCCGGGCGTGAAGCAGGAGCCGCCGCTCCCCGTGAGCGTCGAGCTGGCGCAGGGCGCGACGGGCGACGACGCCCTCGCGGAGGCGATCCGCGACCGGCTGCGCGAGCGTCCTGGTCGTCCAGACGCGCGTCGAGCTCGTGCCGTGGGGGAGCCTGCAGCGGAGCGAGTACAAGTCGAAGCTCGTGGAGCACGACGCATGAGCCTCGTCACGACGGTCGTCGGGAGCTACCCGCAGCCGGACTGGCTGATCGACCGCGAGCGGCTCGGAGACCGGCTGCCGCCGCGCGTGCGCGCGCGTGAGCTCTGGCGCGTGCCCGAGCCGCTGCTCGAAGAGGCCCAGGACGACGCGACCCGGCTCGCGGTGCAGGACATGGAGCGGGCCGGCGTCGACGTGATCACCGACGGGGAGATGCGACGGGAGAGCTACTCGAACCGCTTCGCGACCGCGCTCGAGGGCGTCGACCTCGACCGATCCCGGCGTCGCGCTCGACCGGACGGGCCACGAGAACCCGGTCCCGCGGGTCGTCGGCCCGATCCGCCGCACGCGGCCGGTCGAGGTCCGCGACGTCGAGTTCCTCCGCTCGCTGACCGACCGCCGGATCAAGATCACCGTGCCCGGGCCCGTTCACGATGGCGCAGCAGGCCCAGAACGACCACTACGCCGACGAGCGGAGCCTCGCGCTCGGCGTACGCAGAGGCCGTCAACGAGGAGCTGCGCGACCTCAAGGCGGCCGGAGCCGACGTCGTCCAGATCGACGAGCCGTATCTCCAGGCGCGGCCGGAGCCGGCGCGGGAGTACGGGGTCGAGGCGATCAACCGCGCGCTGGAGGGCGTCGACGGCGACACGGTCCTGCACACCTGCTTCGGCTATGCGCACATCGTCCACGAGCGGCCGACCGGCTATCCGTTCCTGCGCGAGCTCGCCGACTGCCGCGCGACGCACCTCTCGCTCGAGGCGGCCCAGCCGGATCTCGACCCGGAGGTGCTGCGCGCCGTTCCGCGACAAGGTGATCGTCCTGGGCGTGCTCGACCTCGGCGCGACGAGGTCGAGACGCCCGAGGTCGTCGCGGAGCGGATTCGGGCGGCGCTCGCCGTGGTCGGGCCGGAGCGGCTGGTCGTGGCGCCGGACTGCGGCATGAAGTACCTCCCGCGCGAGCGGGCGTTCCGCAAGCTCGAAGCGATGGTCGCGGGCGCCCGGATCGTCTCGAACGAGCTCTAGCGCGACACGCCGGCTAGCGCTCGGTCCAGCCGCCGGCGGTACAGCCGGCGCTGGAGCGTGAGCGTGGCGATTCCCGCGACGATGATGCAAGCGAGGTTCAGGCCGAGCTGCGCTGCTGCTCCTCCCACCTCGTGCCAGTCGCCGTACGCCGTTGCGACGCCGACGTTCGCCGCGGCAGGGATCGTCGTGACCGAGATGAGGACGCCGATCAGGGCACCCGACTTCGCCGTCGAGAGCGAGAGCATCCCGGCCACTCCTGCGAGCGTCGCGACGATCGGCGAGAAGAGGTCGGGCCGGGAGATGAAGAGCGTGGCGGGGTGCTCGCCGAGCTCGTCCGGCCCGCGGTCGAACGCTCGCAGGAGGAGCGTTCCGAGCACCGTTGTACCGATCGCGAGCGGAAAGCCCACTGCGAGCGCTGCGAGGGAGCGCCGGGCGAGCGGGAGCTGCCGCTGGACGACCGCGACGCAGAACCCGGCGAGCGGCCCGAACTCGGGCCCGACCACCATCGCCCCGATGATCAGGATCACGGAGTCCGTGAGGATTCCGACCGCCGCGATCAGCGTTGCGAGCACCATGAAGGCGAGGAAGCTGAACGAGAGCTCGGCGCTTTCGGAGGTCCGGCTCTCGACCTCCTCCCAGACGACCGCGTCGGCGGGCGACCCGACCGCCGCCTGCTCGGCACGCCGGGCTCGCGACGAGATCGCCGTGTCGATCTCCTCGAGCGCGATCGTTCCCTGACGGTCGAGGCCCGAGCCCGCGCAGGTCCGCGAGCACGAGGCTCGCGTCCTCGCGCGCGACGTCGCAGAGGATCAGATCGCCGTCAGGCTTGCTCGCAACCCCGGGCAGATGGACGATGTTGAGTACCGACGGCCTTGCCGACAACACCTCGAGCACGTGCGGCGCCAGCTGCGGCGGGGCGACTAGGCGGAGGTGGATCACCGTTCGCCGATGAAGCGGTAGCCCATGCGCGGCTCGGTGATGAAGTAGCGCGGGCGGGCCGGCTCGGGCTCGAGCTTGCGCCGGATCTGGGCCAGGTAGACGCGGAGGTAGTTCGTCTCGCGCTCGTACTGCGGGCCCCAGACCTCCTGGAGCAGCTGCCGCTGGCTGACGAGCTTGCCCGGGTTGCGGGCGAGGAGCTCGACGATCTGCCACTCGGTCGGCGTCAGGCGCACCTCGCTGCCGTCCCTCGTGACCCGCTTCGCGGCGAGGTCGATGGTGAAGTCAGCGCGTCTCGACGACCGCCTCCTCCTCGGCGGGCGCGCTCCGCCGCAGCGCCGCGCGCAAGCCGCGCGAGGAGCTCGTCCATGCCGAACGGCTTCGTCACGTAGTCGTCGGCCCCGGCGTCGAGCGCGTCCACCTTGTCGCCCTCGCGACTCGCGGACGGAGAGGACGATGATCGGACGCTGCATCCAGCCGCGCAGGCCGCGGATCACCTCGACGCCGTCGATGCCGGGCAGGCCGAGGTCGACGATCACGAGGTCCGGGTGCTTGCGCGCCGCGAGCGTGAGCGCCTCCTCGCCGGTCTCGGCGAGGTCGACCTCGTAGCCGCGCGCGCTGAGGTTCATGCCAGCGCACGCCGGATCTGGGGCTCGTCGTCGACGACGAGGATCCGCGTCACCGCTCCGCCCTCAGCCTCACGACCATGGTCAGCCCGCCACCGGGCGTGTCCTCCGCCTCGATCGACCGCCCATCGCCTCGACGAATCCCTTCGCGACCGCGAGGCCGAGGCCGACGCCCTCGCGGCTGGCGAGTCGCCGAGCCGCTGGAACGGCAGGAACATGCGCTCGCGCTCGGCCGGCGGGACCCCGGGGCCGCGGTCGACCACGCGGACGTCGACGCCGCCGTCGACCGCCCCGGCCACGATCGCGCGGCGGGGATGCCCGGCGGGGAGGCGCGGACCGCGTTCGCGACGACGTTCGCGAGCGCGCGCTCGAGCAGGCCGGCGTCGGCCACCACCCGCGGCAGGTCCTCGGGCACGCTCGAGCTCACGTCCGCGCCCGGCCGCCGATGCTCGAGCGCGGCGGGCACGACCTCCTCGAGGCCGACCGGCTGCGCGCGCACGCTCGAGCGCGCCGGTCTGGAGGCGGCTCATGTCGAGCAGGTTGCCGACGAGCGCGTCCAGGCGGTCGGTCTCCTCGTCGATCGTGGCGAGGAACTCGTGCTGCTCGGCGCGTCCAGTCGACGTCCTCCTGCAGGAGGCTCGTCGCCGACGCCTTGATCGCCGGCGAGCGGGGTGCGGAGGTCGTGCGAGACGGCCGAGAGGATCGCCGTGCGGAACTCGTTCGCGGCGGCGAGGCTCCCGGCCTCGGAGGCCTCGGCCTCGAGCTCCTCGATCTCGATCGCCGAGGCGATCTCGGCGTGAACGCGTCGAGGATCGGCTGGTCGTCGCTCGCCGGTGCGCTGCGACCCGACGAGCACGAGCACGTGCGATCGGGTCGACCTCGACCGACGCGTCGCTCCTCCGGCCCCGCCGGCGCGGGTCCGCTCGCGGCCTCGACGCGCCAGCGTCGCCGTCCCGGTGGAACACGCCGCGCCGCGTCGAACCCGACGCTGCTGCGCAGGCTCTCGAGCAGCGCAGGGAGCGGCGACGCGCCGGCGAGCCGTCGCGAGCGCCTCGGCCTCGGCCCTAGCGCGCGCGCCCTCCGCGGCGCGGCGCGACGCCAGCGCGACGAAGGCGCTGACGGTGCCTGCCACCGCGAGGAACACGGCCAGCGCGAGGATGTTCTCGCCCTCGGCGATCGTGAACGTGTAGCAGCGGCGGCGTGAAGTACCAGTTCACGAGCAGGAAGCCGCGCGACCGCCGCCGCGAGCGCCGGCCACACGCCGCCGACCGCGGCGACGCCGACGACCAGCAGCAGGTAGAGGAGGAGCACGCTCGGCAGCCCGAGGTGGTCGCGGAGATGCGCCAGCACCAGGTGAGCAGCGGCAGGCCTACGCGGCCGAGCGCGAAGCCGAGCAGCACGCGTCGGCGCGGCAGCGCCGCGCGGCCGGCGCGTGCGGCGCGAGCGCGGCTCGTCGGCGCTCGCGCCTTCCTCGCGGCTGATCACGTGGACGTCGATGCCGATGCCCGAGTCGCGGATCACGCGGTTGATCACCGAGCCCTGGACAGCTCCGCCAGCGCGAACGCCGTGTCGCGCCGAGCACGACCTGCGTCGCGTTCAGCGAGCGCGCGGCCGCGACGAGCGCCTCGGCCGACATCGGCGCCGACGACCTCGCGGTACGTGCCGCCGAGCTGCTCGACGAGCCGGCGCTGCTGCGTCGAGCAAGCCGCGGGCGCCGCGGCGAGACCGTCCTGCGGGACGCACGTGGACGCCGAGCAGGTCGCCGTTCGCGCGCGCGGCCATGCGGCCGCGCGCCGGACCAGTCGCTCGCCGTCGGGTGAGCCGGTCAGGGCGACGAGCGACGCGCTCCCGCGTCTCCCACGGCCGGTCGATGCCGTGCCGCTCGCGGTAGTCGGCGAGCGCCTCGTCGACGCGGTCGGCGACCCACAGCAGCGCCAGCTCGCGCAGCGCGCCGAGGTTGCCCGGGCGGAAGTAGTTGCCGAGCGCGGCGTCGATCCGCTCGGCCGGATAGATGTTGCCGTGCGCCATCCGGCGCCGGATCGCCTCGGGCGCCATGTCGACGAGCTCGATCTGGTCGGCGCGGCGCACGACCTCGTCCGGGATCGTCTCGCGCTGCTTGACGCCGGTGATCCGCTCGACGACGTCGTTGAGCGACTCGAGGTGCTGGATGTTGAGCGTCGAGATGACGGTGATGCCTGCGTCGAGCAGCTCCTCCACGTCCTGCCAGCGCTTCTCGTTGCGCGAGCCGGGGACGTTGGTGTGCGCGAGCTCGTCGACGAGCGCCACCGCCGGCCGGCGCGCGAGGATCGCGTCGACGTCCATCTCCTCGAACGTCGAGTCGCGGTACTCGATCCGCCGGCGCGGGACGACCTCGAGCTCGCCGACCTGCTCCTCGGTCTTCTTGCGGCCGTGGGTCTCGACGAACCCGACGACGACGTCCGTGCCGCGCTCGGCGCGACGCCGGCCCTCGCCCGAGCATGGCGAACGTCTTGCCGACGCCGGGTGCGGCGCCGAGGTAGATGCGGAGCGTCCCGCGCGCCATGCGAGGAGTCTCGCCTGCCGATTCGTCGAGCGCGAGATTGAGCTCGAGCACGTTCACGCCCGGCTCGCCGAGGAAGCCCAGCGAGCGGCCGTCCGTGTGCTCGTCGACGAGCTCGAGCACCGCGTCGAGCGTCGAGGCCGCGGGCGTCGGCGACGCGCGGCGCCTGGATGCGCGCATTCGCGGGCGAGATGTGCGGGTCGAGGCCCGAGCCGGAAGCCGTCACGGCCTCGACCGGACGTCGGCGTCGGCGCGAGCCGTTCTCCTGCCGGTACGCGGCGCGCGCGCTCACGCGACGGCGTCGAGGAGATCCTGGTTCGTCGGGCCCGAGGTTGGAGGCGCTGCTCGACATCGCGTCGTAGCCGTCCCCGGCCGCGGACGGCCGCGGGTGGAAGTAGTGCGCGCCGGCGAAGCGCCTGGCCGATCAGCCTCGAGCCGACGACGCGGCCGTCGCGCTCGACGAGCGAGCCGTCGGCGCGGCCGGGAAGGCGACCTGCGCGACGCCGGTCATGACCAGCGGGTAGACGAGCCCGGTCACGACCGTGAGCGCGACGAAGACGAGGAGCGCGGGGAGGAGCTGGCGGCGCATCAGACGATCCCCAGCCCGCCGACGACGAGGTCGATCAGCTTGATGCCGACGAACGGCGCGATCACGCCGCCGACGCCGTAGATGAGCAGGTTGCGGCGCAGCATCGCGGCCGCGGAGACGGCGCGGAAGCGGACGCCGCGCAGGGCGAGCGGGATGAGCGCCACGATCACGAGCGCGTTGAAGATGACGGCGGAGAGGATCGCGCTGCGCGGGCTGTCGAGGCGCATCACGTTGAGGGCGTCGAGCGCCGGGAACGCGCCGGCGAACATCGCCGGGATGATCGCGAAGTACTTCGCCACGTCGTTCGCGATCGAGAAGGTCGTCAGCGAGCCGCGGGTGATCAGCATCTGCTTGCCGATCTCGACGATGTCGATCAGCTTCGTCGGATTCGAGTCGAGGTCGACCATGTTGCCGGCCTCCCTCGCCGCCTGCGTGCCGGTGTTCATCGCCACGCCGACGTCGGCCTGCGCGAGCGCGGGCGCGTCGTTCGTGCCGTCACCGGTCATCGCGACGAGGTTGCCACCCGCCTGCTCGCGCTTGATCAGCGCCATCTTGTCCTCGGGCGTCGCCTCGGCGAGGAAGTCGTCGACACCCGCCTCGTCGGCGATCGCCTTCGCCGTGAGCGGGTTGTCGCCCGTGATCATCACGGTGCGGATGCCCATCGCGCGCAGCTCGTCGAAGCGCTCGCGGATGCCCTCCTTGACGACGTCCTTGAGGTGCACGACGCCCAGTGCACGGCCGTTCTCGGCCACGACGAGCGGCGTGCCGCCGCACGAGCGCGATCTCGTCGACCGCTGCGTCGAGCTCCGGCGGGATCGCCCCGCCGCTCCTCGACCCAGCGCTTCACCGCGTCGGCGGCGCCCTTGCGGATGTTGCGGCCGTCGATCTCGACCCCGCTCATGCGCGTCTGGGCGGTGAACGGGATCAGGTCGCGCCGGCGAGGTCGCGGCCGCGCAGCGCGAAGCGCTCCTTCGCGAGAACGACGATCGAGCGCCCCTCCGGCGTCTCGTCGGCCAGGCTCGAGAGCTGCGCGGCGTCGGCGAGCTCCTCCTCGCTCGACGCCCGGGAGCGGCAGGAACTCCGCCGCCTGGCGGTTGCCGAGCGTGATCGTGCCGGTCTTGTCGAGCAGCAGCGTCGAGCAGTCGCCCGCCGCCTCGACCGCGCGGCCGCTAGAGCGCGAGCACGTTGCGCTGCACGAGCCGGTCCATGCCGGCGATGCCGATCGCCGAGAGCAGCGCGCCGATCGTGGTCGGGATCAGGCACACGAGCAGCGCGACGAGCACGATCATGGGCTGCTGCGTCGCCCGAGTAGATCGCGAACGGCTGCAGCGTGACGACGGCGAGCAGGAAGATCATCGTCAGGCCCGCGAGCAGGATGTCGAGCGCGATCTCGTTCGGCGTCTTCTGCCGCGCCGGCGCCCTCGACGAGGGCGATCATGCGGTCGAGGAAGCTCTCGCCGGGCCGCGCGTGACGCGCACCACGATCTGGTCCGAGAGCACCCGCGTGCCGCCGGTGACGGCGCTGCGGTCGCCGCCGGACTCGCGGATCACGGGCGCCGACTCGCCGGTGATGGCCGACTCGTCGACGGTGGCGATGCCTTCGATCACCTCGCCGTCGCCGGGGATCACCTCGCCGGCCGACACGACGACCACGTCGCCCACCGGCGAGGGCAGCTCGGCGGGACCTCCTCGAGCGTCCCGTCGGCGCGGCGGCGGCGGGCGATGCGTCTCGGCGCGCGTCTTGCGCAGCGTGTCGGCCTGCGCCTTGCCGCGGCCCTCGGCCATCGCCTCGGCGAAGTTCGCGAACAGCACCGTGAACCACAGCCAGATCGCGACCACGCCACGGCGAAGACGCTCGGCTTCGGCGATCGCGAGTCGCCGGTGACGAGCGACGCGCCGACCTCGACCACGAACATGACCGGGTTGCGCGCCATCTGCCGCGGGTCGAGCTTGCGGACGCTGTCGCGCGAGCGCGCGGCGCAGGATCGCCGGATCGAGCATGGAGGTCGGGCGGCGGTGTCACAGGCCGAGCTTCTCCACGACGGGGCCGAGGGCGAGGACGGGGAAGTACGTGAGGCCGACGACGACCAGCACCACGCCGACAGCAGCGCCGACGAAGAGCGGCGTGTTGGTCGGGAAGGTGCCCGCGGTCGGCCGGCACCGGTCTGCTTGCGCGCGAGCGAGCCCGCCAGCGCGAGCACCGGCACGATCAGCAGGAACCGCCCGAAGAGCATCGCGAGGCCGAGCGTCGTGTTGAACCAGTCCGTGTTCCCGGTGAGCCCGCCGAACGCGGAGCCGTTGTTGTTGGACGCCGACGTGAACGCGTAGACGATCTCCGAGAGGCCGTGCGGGCCCGGGTTGAGGATCGAGGCCGTGGCCGTGTCGAGACGACCGAGACCGCGGCGAAGGCGAGCACGAGCAGCCGGCACGACGAGCAGGTAGAGCGACGACCAGCTTCATCTCCGCCGCCTGCATCTTCTTGCCGAGGTACTCCGGCGTCCGGCCGACCATCAGGCCGGCGATGAAGACGGCGATCAGCGCGAACACGAGCATCCCGTAGAGGCCTGCGCCGACGCCGCCGGGCGCGACCTCGCCGAGCATCATGTTGACGAGCGGCACGGCGCCGCCGATCGGGCGTGAAGCTGTCGTGCGCGGCGTTGACCGCGCCGGTCGAGGTGCCGGTCGTGGCGGCCGCGAACAGCGCCGGACGCCGGCGCGCCGAAGCGCACCTCCTTGCCCTCCATGTTGCCGCCGACGCGCCGGCGTCGATGCGCGGGTTGCCGGCGTCCTCGTAGTACGGTGGCGAGCCCGACCGGCCGATCCAGAGCGCGAACATGGCCGCGAACATCACCCAGCCCTGCCGCTGGTCGCCGACCAGGCGCCCGTACGCGTAGGTGAGGGCGAACGGGATCAGGAGCAGTGCGAAGATCTCGACCAGATTGGTGAACCGGTCGGGTTCTCGAACGGGTGCGCCGAGTTCGCGTTGTACGACCCGCCGCCGTTGGTGCCGAGCTCCTTGATCGCCTCCTGGCTCGCGACCGGCCCGCCGGTGATCTGCTGCGTCGCGCCCTCGACCGTCGTGCGCCTCGCGCGAAGCCGCGAAGCGTCTGCACCACGCCCTGGCTCGCGAGCACGAGCGCGACGAGGATGGACAGCGGCAGCAGCACGCGCAGACGCCGCGCGGACCAGATCGACCCAGAAGTTGCCGATCGTGGCCGAGCGCCGGCGCGACAAGCCGCGGATCAGCGCCACCGCGACCGCGACCCGACGGCGGCCGAGACGAAGTTCTGCACCGTCAGCCCGGCCATCTGGGTGAGGTGGGTCATCGTCGACTCGCCGCCGTAGTTCTGCCAGTTCGTGTTGGTGACGAAGCTGACGGCCGTGTTGAACGCGAGCG
>CAWJFZ010000013.1:0-23530 GCA_963842285.1 uncultured Gaiellaceae bacterium | reverse complement strand
TCTAGGCCGGCGACGGCACTGCGTGCAGCTCGCGCGGGCGCCGATCACGCAGCAGTCGTCTGGCGTAGAGCCGTTCGTCGGCCGCCCGGTACAGGGACAGCGCGTTCAGCCCCTCCTGAGGGGAGGCCGACCAGCCGAACGTCAGCTTGACGTTACGCTCCTCCAGGACCCGCTCGATCCGGGCCGCGAGCCGGCCCGCGTCGTCGACGCTGCGGCAGTCGGCGAGGACGGCGAACTCGTCACCGCCGACACGCGCGACCTCGTCGGCAGCGCCGAGGAGCGACACGAGCTCTTCTCCGATCTGGCGCAGGACCTCGTCGCCGGCCGCATGGCCCTCGTCGTTCACGTGCCGGAAGCCGTCCACGTCGCCGAGGAGGAGCGCGAACGGCTGCCCGGACGCGAGCCGCCGGTCGACCGCCTGTTCGAACGCGCGCGTGTTCGGGAGACCGGTCACCCAGTCCCGCTCGGCCAGGATCCGCAGCTCCGCCAGGGCGACCCGGTAGCGCGCTGCGAACGTCCCGATCAGCGCGCCCATCGCGACGTAGGTGACGAGGCGGATCGGCGAGGCGATCGTGACGAGCTCCTGCGTCGGCACGGCGTGGTTCAAGACGACCGCGATCCCGAACAGCGCCGTTGCGAGCACGCCCGCGGCCGCTCCCCAGTGCGGCCCGAACGCCAGCGCCACGAGCCCGATCGCGAGGTAGAAGAAATGGCCGATGCCGAGGCCGGGCCGCTCCAGCAGCACGAGACAGACGAAGACGAGCGCGAACGTCACGGCCGCACAGGTCGCGAACAGCCGTCGGGTCGGGAGTGCCGCAGTCACTCGGCCTGAGAATCGTGCGCGCCGTGCCGGGTCGCGTCCCCCGATCGAGTGACGGCCGCCGCTTAGAATCGCCGCATGGCAGGCGGCTTCGCGCTCGGTACGACGGTCGGAGGGGAGCCGTTCTCCGTCGATCCGCGCGATCTGACCACCCACGGGGTGATCGTCGGCATGACCGGCTCCGGCAAGACGGCCTCGGGATCGTGTTGCTCGAGGAGGCGCTCTCGGCCGGCGTGCCGGTGCTCGCGCTCGATCCGAAGGGCGACCTCGGCAACCTCCTGCTCGACCTTCCCGGACCTCTCGCCGGCGAGCTTCGAGCCGTGGGTGGAGGAGTCCAAGGCACGCGAGGCCGGCGTCTCCGTCGCCGAGCACGCCGCCCAGGTGGCCGCACAGTGGCAGGAAGGCCTCGCCGCGTCCGGGATCGGGCCGGAGCGGATTCGGGCGCTGCGCGACTCCGCCGAGCTGACGATCTACACACCGGGCTCGTCCGCCGGGGTGCCGCTCAACCTGATCGGCTCGCTGCAGGCACCGCCGCTCTCGTGGGAGACCGAGGCGGAGACACTGCGGGACGAGATCGAGGGCACCGTCTCCAGCCTGCTCGGGCTCGTCGGGATCACGGGCGACCCGCTCGCGAGCCGCGAGCACGTCCTGCTCTCGAACCTCGTCGAGCACGCCTGGCGCGCCGGCCGCGACCTCGATCTCGGCACGCTGATCGGCGAGATCCAGGCGCCGCCGCTGCGCAAGCTCGGCGTCTTCGACATCGACGCGTTCTTCCCGGCGAAGGAGCGGACCGAGCTGGCGCTGCGCCTGAACGCTCTGATCGCGTCGCCGTCGTTCGCAGCCTGGGGCGAGGGCGTCGCGCTCGATCCGGCCGAGCTGCTCGGAGCGCCCGGCAAGCCGCGCGCCGCGATCGTCTACCTCGCCCACCTCTCCGAGCAGGAGCGTCAGTTCGTCGTGACGCTGTCCTGGCCAAGGTCGTCACGTGGATGCGCGGTCTGGCCGGGACGAGCGACCTGCGCGCCCTCGTCTACATGGACGAGGTGTTCGGCTTCGCCCCGCCGACCGCCGCCCCGCCGACGAAGAAGCCGATCCTGACGATCCTCAAGCAGGCGCGCGCGTACGGGGTCGGGATGGTGCTCGCCACGCAGAACCCCGTCGACCTCGACTACAAGGCCATGTCCAACGCGGGCACCTGGATGGTCGGCCGCCTCCAGACCGAGCGCGACAAGGAGCGCGTCCTGGAGGGCCTGCGCTCGGCAGCCGGCGACACCGATGTCGCGACGCTCGGCGAAACGGTCGGCGGGCTCGAGAAACGGCAGTTCCTGGTCGTCAGCGCCCACGAGCCGGAGCCGGTCGTCTTCTCCACGCGCTGGGCGATGTCGTACCTGCGCGGGCCGCTGACGAAGGAGCAGATCGAGACGCTGATGGCGGACGCGCCGGGAGCCGACTCCGGCCGCGGCGCCGCCGGCGCCGCAAGCCGCCGCTGCCACCCCGGCGCCGGCGCCCGCCGTCGCCGCACCACCCGTGGCGGGGGACGTGCCCGTGCGCCACCTCCACCCCTCCACCCCTGGCTGGCCGAGGTCGGCGGAGTCGCGCGGGCACCCAGCTGCGCGGCTATCTCGCCGCCCGGCTGAGCCTGCGCTTCGACGACGCCAAGGCCGACCTCGACGCGACGGAGGAGTGGGAGGCGCTGTACGGCCCGCTCGATGCCGGGCTCGACCTCGACGACGAGACCCAGGTCGACTACGACGAGCGCGACTTCGCCGCCGAGCCGCCGGCGGGACGCCTCCTACGTCGCGCCGGACGCGCCGATCGCGGACGCGAGCGTTCTTCCAGCAGGCGAGCAGGAGATCGTGCGCCGCGTCGGCGACACGAGGACGCTCACCGTCCTCGCAACCGCGCGCTCAAGCTCTACTCCCGCCCCGGCGAGACCGAGGAGCAGTTCGCCGCGCGCGCCGACCAGGCCGCCCAGGCGCGGCCGACCAGGAGACAGCGAAGATCCGCGACCGGCTCGAGGCCAAGCAGGACCGCTGGAGAAGGCGCTCGAGACGGCGCGCCGCCGGAGCGAGGAGCTCGAGGTCGAGCAGAAGTCACGCACGACGACCGAGCTGATCGCCGGTGCCGGCAGGTGCTGAGCGTCCTGCTCGGCGGCCGGGCGGCACCAAGTCGATCGCCGGCGCCGGGCGCGCACTGGGCTCCGCCGCGTCGCGTCGCGGCATGACCGACCGGGCCGGCGAACGCCGCCGCACCGCCGAGGAGAAGATCGACGCCTCCGAGCAGTCGCTCGAGGAGCTGGAGCAGGAGATCGTGGACGAGGTGGCCGAGATCGACGAGAAGTGGGACGCAAGGCCCGGGAGATCGACGCGTCGAGGTCCGGCTCGAGTCGTCCGACGTGCGGCTCGTCGAGCTGGCGCTCGTGTGGGTACCCACCGCCTGATCCGAGCGCTCGCGCTCGGCATCCTCTCGCTCGCCGGCTGCGCCGCGGAGGACTCCTTCGTCGCGCGCCAGACGGCGAGAGCGGCCGCGTGGCGACGCATCGCCGACGGCGACACGCTGCGGCTCACCGACGGCCGGCGGATCCGGCTCGTCCAGATCGACGCGCCCGAGCCCGGCTCCGAGTGCTTCGGGGCGGCCGCCGGGCGGGAGCTCGCCGGGCTCGCCCCGCCTGGCAGCGACGTCGAGCTCGAGCGCGACCCGTCCCTCGACGACCACGACCGCTTCGGCCGCCTGCTCCGGTACGTCAGCGTCGAGGGCGACAACCTGAATCTGGCCCTGGTCGAGCGCGGCGCGGCCGCGCCGTACTTCTTCCGCGGCGAGCGTGGCCGCTACGCCGACGATCTGCTCGACGCCGCCGAAGCGGCTCAGCCGGCAACAGGGGCCTCTGGGGCGCCTGCCCGGCAGCGCAGCTTCATCCCGACCGGACGCTCGTGGCCGGCGAAGCCGGTGGCTGACCACTCGTCGCACGCAGCTAGGAAATCAGCGAATCCCGTAGGGCGATCGCGACGGCCTGGGTGCGCGTGGCGGCGCCGAGCTTCGCCATCGCCACTCCGAGCTGCGTCCGCGCGGTGTCCGGTGAGATGAAGAGCTCCTTGCCGATCGACTCGTTCGAGTGTCCGTCGGCGAGCAGCCGCAAGACGTCGCGCTCGCGCGGCGTGAGCCGGACGTCGCCGTCGGCTGCACGCAGGACGACGTCGGCCAGCGACGGGTCGATGTACATGCCGCCCCCGACGACCGTATCGAGCGCATGGATGAGCGCCTCGAGCGGCGCGTCCTTGAGCACGAAGCCGCGCGCGCCCGCGTCGAGCGCCTCGGTGAGCAGGGCGCGATCGGCGTACCCTGAGTAGGCGACGGCCGCACACTGCGGCGTCGAGCGGGCGAGCCGCCGCACGGCACCGGTGCCGCCGAGCAGCGGCATGCGCAGATCGAGCAGAGCGAGCAGCGGCCGCTGCGCCTCGACGAGCGCGATCGCCTCCTCCCCGTTCCGTGCGCGACCGACGACCCGAAAGCCCTTGGCTTCGAGGTAGCGGGAGACGCTGTCGAGGACGGCGGGATGGTCGTCTGCGACGACACATGTGGTCGCGGAGCTCATGGGCCGTTTGTCGGCCGGGGCTCCCGCGAGTTGAGCGGCCGGCGGGCCGCACGAAGCACTCAAGCTCAGGCCCCAACGTCCGATGTAAACCTCGGTGGAGGACGTGCAGTTCAGGTCGATCGTCGAGCAGCTCCCGCTCGTGGTCTACGTCGACGAGCTCGACGAGCGCAGCTCCGCCCGCTACGTCAGCCCTCTGATCGAGCGACTCCTCGGCTACACGGCCGAGGAATGGCTCGCCGATCCCGACCTGTTCGTGCGCTGCCTGCACCCGGACGACCGGCAGCGCGTGCTCTTCGACATCGCCCGGCGCAACGAGAGCGGCAACTCGACGCCGGTCTCCGATTACCGGCTGATCTCCCGCGACGGCTCGATCGTCTGGGTCTGCGACGACGAAGTCGTCGTGCGTGACGCCGACGGCACCCCCCGCTACGCGCAGGGCTACCTCCAGGACGTGACCGAGCGGCACGAGAGCAGCACGCGGCTCGAGCTGCTCGTCGGCATCCTCTCGGCTGCGGTGGACGGCCTCTCGCCCGAGGAGGCGGTGCGGGCCGCAGTCGACCGGCTGGCGGCGTTCTTCCCCGACGTCCGGGTCAGCTTCTGCCTGGTGACACCGCAACGGCACCTGGAGCCGCAGTACGCGTCGCTGCACCCGGCGCTGCCGCCTCCCAGCGGCGGCCCGCTCGATCTGGACGACGAGTACCTCTGGCTGCTCGGGCAGGGCCAGGCGGTCGCCGTCGACGACGTGCGCTCGGAGATCCGCTTCCGGAGGCTCGTCGACCGGCTGGCCGCCGGAGGCGTGGGCGCGTTCCTCGACGTCCCGCTGCGCCGCGACGGCCGCCTGGCAGCGGTGCTCTGCTTCGACGCGGCCGCCCCGCGTCGCTGGAGCCGATACGAGCTGAACGCGCTCGGCGAGGTCGCGGACCAGCTTGCGGTCATCCTCGCGGGCGCCAATGCCCGCGTCGAGCGCGAGCGGGTCGAGCGCGACCTGCGCCGCCGCGACGCGATCCTGGAGGCGGTCAGCCGCAGCGCCGAGCGCCTGCTGCTCGAGCCCACCTGGCGGGAGGCCGCGCCGAGCGTGCTGGAGGAGCTCGGCACCGCTGTCGGCGCCAGCAGGGCGTACCTGTTCGAGAACGGCGTCGCCTCCGATGGCACGGTCGTCACGAGCCAGCGCGCCGAATGGGTCGCGACGGGGATCAAGCCCCAGCGCGCCAACCCGGTCATGCAGGAGCTGCGCTTCGCCGACGTCGGCCTCGGGCGCTTCGAGGAGCTCGTCGGGCAGGACGAGGTCTACGCAGTCAACGTCTGTGACCTGGCCCGGGACGAACGGGCGCTCTTCGAGGAGGTCGACATCCGCTCGGTGATGACCGTGCCCATCTTCGTCGAGGGAACCTGGTGGGGCTTCGTCGGCTTCGACGACCGCGTCGCCGAGCGGGACTGGACACCCGCCGAGACGGACGCGCTGCGCACCGCCGCGAGCCTTGTCGCGGCCGCGATCAAGCGCGAGCGCTCGGAGGCCGTGCTGCGTGAGCACGAGCAGAAGCTCCGGGCCGTCTTCGAGACTGCCCTCGACGCGATCTTCATCACCAACGACGCCCGTGAGTACGTGGACGCCAACCCGGCCGGCTGCGATCTGCTGGGCGTCGCGAAGCGCGACTTGCTCGGTCGGCGCATCGACGACTTCGCCACCGCCGACCGCCTGGAGACAATCAACGCCGAGTGGGACGCGTACGTCTCGGGCGGCCCGACGATGTCGGAGAGTCGGATCCGGCGCGCGAACGGTGAGCACCGCGAGCTGGATGTCTCCGCCCGGCCGCAGTTCCTACCCGGCCTCAACATCGCCTTCGCGCGCGACGTCACCGATCGGAAGCGGCTGGAGAACGAGCTCCTGAACGCGCAGCGGCTGGAGAGCATCGGCCGCCTCGCCGGTGGCGTCGCGCACGACTTCAACAACCTGCTGACCGCGATCGGCGGCTACACCGCACTGCTGCTGGAGCGCGCGAACGGCGATGCGGCGCTCGCCCACGACCTCGGCGAGATCCGCCGTGCGACCGAGCGCGCGGGAGAGCTCACCAACCAGCTGCTCGCGTTCGGCCGGCGCCAGGTGCTGCAACCCCGCGCGGTCGACCTGAACGAGATCCTCTCCGAGGTTGGATCGCTGCTGCAGCGGCTGCTCGGGGAGCACGTCGAGCTCGAGCTCCTGCCCGCACCGGCGCCTGCCACCGTCCGGGCCGATCCCGGCCAGCTCGAGCAGGTAATCGTGAATCTCGCGGTGAACGCACGCGATGCGATGCCGGACGGCGGGCAGCTCCAAATCGCGATCGACGACGTCGAGCTTCCCGAAGGCGCGTTCGTCGAGCTCCGCGCGGCCGACACGGGGATGGGTATGGACGCCGAGACGCTCGGGCGCATCTTCGAGCCGTTCTTCACGACGCGCGAGGAGGGTGTGGGCCTCGGTCTCGCCTCGGTGTACGGGATCGTGCGCCAGAGCGGCGGCGACGTCGCCGCTGTGAGCGAGCCCGGGCGCGGCTCGACCTTCACGGTCCGGCTGCCTCGGATCGACGAGCCGCTCGTTCCCATCGTCGCCGTCGCAGCGCCCGTGGCCGACGCCCAGACCGGTACCGAGACGATCCTGCTCGTCGAGGACGAGGACGTCGTGCGCGACCCTCACCCAGCGCGTCCTGGAGCGCTGCGGCTACACCGTGCTCTCGTGTGCGAACGGCGCCGATGCGGTCGAGCTCGCCGCCGGCCATTCGGACCCGATCCACCTGCTGCTGACGGACGTCGTCATGCCCGGCCTTCGCGGCCATGAGGTGGCCAAGCACGTGGTCGCCTCGCGACCGGGGATCAAGGTGCTCTACATGTCCGGCTACGCGGACGAGGCGCTCCTCGGCGCCGCGGCGATCGCCGGCCCGGCGTTGATCGAGAAGCCGTTCGCCGTCGACACCCTCGCCCGCCGCGTGCGTGAAGCACTCGAGGTGGCGTCGGATACCATCTCCGCCACGCGGGCGTAGCTCAGTTGGTAGAGCATCAGCTTCCCAAGCTGAGGGTCGTGGGTTCGAGCCCCATCGCCCGCTCTCTCTGAAGACCTGCAACAGGAGGTTCTGTTCCTCGCGTTAACAACGCTGAACAGAACGTCGTCCCGAGAACGCTCCTCCGGATCCTGGTGTCCTCGCGCAGCAGGGCCGTCGTGAGTCCGCGACTTGGGACGACGGTGACCGGTTCTCTGTTGTCGGGGTCGTCCGATCATCCCGACGGGGTGAGGCGCCACGGCGCCCCACGGTGTAGCCTCGCGAAACTCGCGAAAGGGAGCTGTACATGGCTTGGTTCTGGTGGCTTTTCGGCGTACTCATCCTCATCCTCTGGGTCTTCACGATCGTCGACATCATTCGGCGCCGTCACTCGCGCTCGAGCGGTCAGACCGCGGCGTGGATCCTGGTGGTCTTGATCCTTCCGGTCGTCGGCACGATCATCTATTTCATGGTCAACGGGGCCTCGGGGCAGAGTGCGCCGAGGGACGGCGTGGACCACGTCGGGGGCCGGCGCTTATGAGCGTCGGACGCGCAACTCAAGGGCGCTGAGCCGGGGGGATCGCCCGGATCGGATGATGCCGGTGGATCGGTGAAAACGGCCCGGTGTCGCGGGATCAGCAGTCCGGCTCGAGGGGACGGCTCACCTCGGGCGGCACGTAACACGCCTCCGCCACACCATCGACGTGACCCGCTGCCCGAGGATCGTCGGGAACCTCGAGTGGGGCACCGCCGTAACCCGATGGCGGCGGGTCGGCGCAGCCGACAATCGCATCCGCATATTTCTCGTCGTACTCCGCGGCCACAGCGTCGTGCACGGCTTCACAGCCTTCGATCCATCCGGCGGTGAAGCCTTCCTCGTACTGCTCCCACGCCGTCCCTACTTGACTCTCCCAGTCACGCTGAGCCGGCGAGCGCACCTGCGCAGGTTCAGCGGGTGCATCCCCGCCACCTCCACCGCAACCGGCGACCAGCAGGAGCATGGCCGCCACGCATCCGATGAGTCGAGAACTGCGAATGGCGGGTCCTCCTTGCCCGATGTGAGCGACCTCACCCGTCCGTCGCCTTAGCGAGACTAGCGCGGCTGGAGGAGACGCTCGGCGCCGCACCCCTTCGGCCCCCAAGCTCGTTCTTACGGGGTGCGCTACCTGGAGCCCGGACGAAAGCGTCGACGACGCCGCCGCCCCCCGCTCACGGGGGTGCTCTGGCTGCTCGCGGCCGGACTGGCCGTGGCGCTCGCGGTGCAGGTGATCCTGCGGTGAGCAGCAACGGCAACCCAGCGGCGGCTTCTGGATCGGGACGGGCGTTCCGCGGCCTCGTCCTGGTCTTCCTGCTCTCCTTCCTGAACCTGGTCGGGCTGATCCTGACGGTGACAGCCCTCGGCGGGGTGGCTCCGTGGACCCGGTGGCAGTTCATCGGCGCGTTCGGCGTCATCGAAGCGGCGTCGGGTCTCGCCAACGTGCTCTCGCCCAACATCTGGCGGCTCCCGATCGCGGAGCTGGAGACGAGCCGGCGCACCGACGTGAAGCTGGCCGGCTCCTCCCTCCTCCTGCCCCACTGGGGCGGGCTCGCCCGCTGCGGCGCCGGGCTCGTCTGCATGGCGGTGGCCGCCTGGCAGGAGGGTCTCGGGCCGGCCTCCGTAGGCCTCGTCCCGCTCGTGCTGGCCCTGGCGTGGTCGATCCTCGCGCTCTCCGCCGCCCTGGCCCGCGCGGGCGTCGCACGCCCCGACCTGGACGTCTTCCAGTTCGTCGTGCGGCGGGGACGGCAGGAGAAGGAACTGGCTCCCGTCACGCTGAGCGCCTCGCTGCTGCAATTCGTGCTCAGCATCGCGACGATCCCGGCCGCCAAGCTGCTGCCGCCGTCGGTGCTCTACCAGCCGGAGTTCGGGCCGTCCGCGGGCGTGCTGCTGGTCACGCTCACCCTGTCGATCGGTCTGACGGTGCTCGTCTACGTGCTGTGGTCCGGCCGGATCGAGGCCGACGCACCGGCCGAGCAGCAGCGCGACGCCGAGCAGCACGCCTGACCGGCCGTCGGTACGGCCCCCGGTCGCTAGACGCGGCCGCTGCCGTGCACGAACGCCTGCGCTCGGCCGAGGCGCTCGTCGATCAGCAGCCCGGCCACCTGCTGGAGCAGCTTCCAGGTGATGTCGGGATTCTCCTTCGCGATGCGCCGGAAGTCCCAGAACGTGATCTCGAGGCACTCGAGCGGCGTCTCGGCGGTCACGGTCGCCGCGCGCGTCCGCTCGCTGATCAGCGCGAGCTCACCGAAGTGGTCGCCGGGGCCGAGCGTCGCGACCTCCCTGCCGTCGACGGTCACGGACGCCTCCCCCGCAGTGATGACGAAGAAGCCGATGCCGCTCATCTCGCCCTGGCTGACGACCGACGTCCCGGGCTTGAACGAGCGCTCTCGGAAGTCGCTGCCGATGCGCTTCAGCTGTCGCTTGTTGAGATCGCTGAAGAGGGGGACGCGCTTCAGCTCTTCGCTTCGGTCTGCCACGGGGTGAGTCTACGCCGACGTGGGAACATGACGAGCAGTGACGACGCTCGCAGTCGACACCCCGCACGGTCCGGCGAACGTGCACCTGCACGCAGCCGAGAAGCCCCGGGCTGCGCTCGTGCTCGGCCACGGAGCCGGCGGCGGGGTGACCGCGCCCGATCTCGTCGCGGTCACGGGTGCAGCGCTCTCCGAGGGCGTCAGCGTCGCGCTCGTCGAGCAGCCCTACCGGGTCGCCGGACGACGGTCCCCCGCTCCGGCGCACCAGCTCGACACCGCCTGGGTGGCGGTCGTCGAGCGGCTGCGCGATCGCGAGCTCGCCGGGCTCCCGCTCCTCGTCGGCGGGCGCTCCTCCGGCGCGCGCGTCGCGTGCCGAACGGCCGACGCGACCGAAGCCGCCGGCGTGCTGTGCCTGGCGTTCCCCCTCCAGCCCCCGCCCCGCCGCGGCGGCGCCCCGTCACCGAACCGGCTGCCCGAGCTCGAGGCGGTCACGGTGCCGCTGCTCGTCGTGCAGGGCGTACGGGATCGCTTCGGGATCCCGCCGGCCTCGGCCGGCCGCAGAGTCGCGAAGGTGCGCCGGAGACCACAGCCTGAGGACGGATCCGGACGCCGTCGCTGCCGTCGTCCGCGACTGGCTGGCCGGCGTCGTCGCGACGGAGCGATGAGTTTGCGCCCTCCGGGCGGTCCGCAATGGGTAAACGACGAAAGGAGCAACCATGCTCGCGAACAGCAAGGCGTTCAGCGGCTTTGCCGTAGACGACCTCGAGCAGGCCCGCCGGTTCTACGGCGACGTGCTCGGGTTGAAGACGACCGAGGAAAACGACATGCTGACGCTGCAACTGGCCGGTGACCGGGCCACGCTGATCTACCCGAAGCCCGACTTCGAGCCGGCGACGTACACGATCCTCAACTTCCCGGTCGACGACATCGACCGGGCCGTGGACGAGCTGTCGGCACGCGGCGTGACCTTCGAGCGCTACGACAGCTTCGACCAGGACGAGAAGGGCATCGCTCGCGGTCAAGGGCCTGACATCGCCTGGTTCAAGGACCCGGCCGGCAACATCCTGTCCGTCCTTCAGCTCTAGGAGGGCCTGGCGAAATTCAGTCTGTGCCATCGGGCCGCGCTTGCTCGCCCCGATGCGGCGTCCTCATTCGCGCCGATAGTTTCCGCCAAGCCCTTCTAGTGTGATAAAACTAGTGCGATGAAGACCATCGCACGGAAGACGGTGACCCTGGCGACGACGGAGGCGGGCGTGCTGGGGCTGCTGGCGCTCGACGGCGAGCGCTCGGGCTACGACCTCTCGAAGCAGGCGGAGCAGAGCGTTGGGCACGTCTGGGCGCCCACGAAGAGCCACCTCTACGCCGTGCTGCGCCGGCTCTCGGCCCAGGGCCTCGTCAGCGCGCGCCAGGTCGCGCAGGAGCGGCGCCCGGACAAGCAGCTCTACAGCCTCACCGCCGAGGGACAAGCGGCCCTGCAGGCCTGGCTCGACGACGCCCCGAGCGGCGACCAGTCGGGCCTCGTGCTGCGCCTCTTCCTGGGCGGGCTCGCGACGCCCGGCGAGCCATCGGCGGACGCTCGAGACCTTCCGGGACGACGTGCTCGCGCAACTCGAGGTCTACGCGGAGATCGACGCACGGAACTCGCGCCGCGGACACGACCTGTTCCACGGCGCCGTGCTCGACCTCGGGATCGCGCGGGCAGAGGCGATGCGCGCCTGGGCCGAGGCTCGGCTCGCGGAGCTCGGATGAAGCTGCGGCTCGCGCTCGCAGCGACCGCGCTCGTGCTGGCCGGCTGCGCGGGCGCGGCCGAGGGGAGCCCGCAGCGCCGTCGCCGCAGGCCGCCGGCGACGTGCGGGCACTCGCCGAGCACATGCGCCGCGCTCATGCGAACCTCTTCCACTCCCTGTCGCGCTCCGAGTTCGCGTCCGCACGGGACCGGCTCGTGGAGCGCGCGCCGGAGCTGGAGGCCGACGAGCTGCTCGTCGAGCTGATGCGCTTCGCGGCCCTCGCCGGCGAGCGCGACGGGCACACCGGGATCTTCCCGCTCGACCCGGGCCACCGGCAGCCGATGCATCTCTTCCCGATCCGGCTCTACGACTTCCCCGACGGCGTCTACGTCGTCGCGCAGGTCGGAGCGCGACGCGACCTCGTCGGCAAGCGACTCGTCGCCGTGGCGGGTGTCCCGGTCGCGCAGGCGCTCGCGCGCGTCCGGCCGCTCGTGCCGCGCGACAACGCGCACAGCCTGCGCGCGCGGGCGGTGCAGTGGCTCGTCACCGGCGAAGTGCTGCACGGGCTCGGCCTGACCGAGGAGCGGCTGAGCGCGCGCTTCACGTTCGCCGACGGGACGCACGCCGACCTGACGGCGGTGCCGGGGCCACGCTACGGCGCCGCGTTCCCGGACAGCTTCCACCCGATGGTGCCTCAGGGGCTCCCGCCCCGGCCGTCGCCGCCGTTCCTGCGCAATCGGAACCGCGCCACGTGGACGCAGGTGCTCGGGAACGGCAGGGCCGTCTACCTGGCCTACAACCTCACGACCGTGTACACCGGGGACGTGGCCGCCCGGCTGCAGCGGCTCGCGGCCCGTCCGCGCGTCGACCGCGTGATCCTCGACCTCCGGCACAACCCCGGCGGGAACAACTACACCTATCCACCGGTGCTCGAGAGCCCTGCGTGAGCTCCCGCGCCGTGTGCGGCTGCTCGTGCTCGTCGGCCGGACGACGTTCTCGGCGGCGCAGAACCTCACCGCCGACCTCGAGCGGTTCGCCCGGCCGCGGTTCATCGGCGAGCCGACGGGAGGCAGCCCCAACCTCTACGGCGATCCGTCCACCCGACCGCTGCCGGCGAGCGGCTGGAACACGCACGTCGCCACGATCTACTGGGAGAAGAGCCGGCCGGGCGACCGGCGCGTCACGCTCGAGCCCGACGTGCGCGTCCCCTACACCGCGGCCGACTTCTTCGCCGGCCGCGATCCCGTGCTCAGCCGCGCGCTGCGTTGACGTCCGTGACGATCGTGGCAGGGTGGTGGCGGCAACTGCAAGCGGCACGCTGAGCGACCACCTTGTCGCCGAGGATCGGCGGTGGCGGCAACTTCGGCGTCGTCACCGAGTTCACCTTCCGAGGCCAGCCCGTCTCCGACATCGTCGGCGGACCGACCTTCTGGCCGATCGAGCAGACCGAGGAGGTGCTCACGGCCTACCGCGAGTTCCTGCCCACGCTCGACCGAAACGCCACCGGGCCTGCCCGCGGCCTGAGGGCCAAGCCGACCGTCGACAGGAGGGCCGCCCGGGCAGTGGCGGCCCTCCTTGTCGATCCCTGCTAGCTCGAGCGGGCGAGCTCCTCCATGTCGGCGCTGTAGCGACCCGCGACGGCCGCGCTGTTGTTCCGCGCGCGCAGCGCGAGGAAGGACTGGCCGGCCTCGACGTTCGCCGCCTCCCCTCCCCACGCCTTCAGCGCGGGCGCCTGGAGCGCGCGACCGTACGAGAAGGAGAGCGTCCAGGGCTGTTCGCCCAGCGAGTTGATCGCGTTCAGGTTCTCGCTCGCCTGCTCGTCGGACTGGCCGCCGGAGAGGAAGACGATGCCGGGCACCGCCGCCGGCACGTGCTCGCGGAAGCAGCGGATCGTCCACTCGGCCACCTCCTGCGCGCTCGCCTGCTTCGCGGCGCCCTTGCCCGAGATGACCATGTTCGGCTTGAGCAGCATCCCGCTGCAGATCGACCCTCTGGTGGTAGAGCTCGTGGAAGACCGCGTGGAGCGTGCGCGCGGTCGCGTCGTAGCAGCGCTCGATGTCGTTGTCGGCGTCCATCAGCACCTCGGGCTCGACGATCGGCACGAGGCCCTGCTCCTGGCAGAGCGCCGCGTAGCGGGCGAGCGCGTGGGCGTTCGTGTAGATGCAGTAGCTCGTCGGGATCCCGTCCCCGATCGTGATCACCGCCCGCCACTTGGCGAAGCGCGCGCCGAGCCCGCGGTACTCCTGCAGCCGCTCGCGCAGGCCGTCGAGGCCCTCGGTGACCTTCTCGCCCGGCGCGCCGGCGAGCTCCTTGGCGCCCGTGTCCACCTTGATCCCGGGGATGATCCCGCGCGCCGCCAGGAGCTGCGGGAACGGCGTGCCGTCGGCGGACGACTGCCGGATCGTCTCGTCGAAGAGGATCACGCCGCTCACGTACTGCTCCAGCTCGGGCGTCGTGAAGAGCATGTCGCGGTAGGCGCGCCGGTTCTCCTCCGTCGACTCGAGCGAGATCGAGTCGAAGCGCTTCTCGATCGTTCCCGAGCTCTCGTCGGCGGCGAGGATGCCGCGGTTGTCGGCGACGAGCGCCCTGGCGGTCTCGTACAGCTCATTCCTATCCATCGCGTTCTCCCTTCATCAAGTTCCGCACCTTGTCGGACGGGTGGAAAGCCGAGATCCAGCGGCGGGTGCCGGAGCGCGAGCGCATCACGAGCGACTGCGTCTCGGCGCCGCGCGCTACTCACCCGCACGCCGTTCAGCAGGGCGCCGCGCGTGACGCCGGTCGCCGCGACGAAGACGTCCTCGCCGGCCACCAGGTCGTCCGTCCGCAGCACCCGGTCGAGGTCGAAGCCGTCGTCGACGAGCGCCTGGCGCTCCTCGTCGTTCCTGGGCCAGAGCTTCGCCTGGATCGCGCCGCCGGCGCACTTGATCGCAGCCGCGGAGATCACGCCCTCCGGGGTCCCGCCCACGCCCATCAGCATGTCCACGCCGGTGAAGGCGAGCGAGGCCGCGATCGAGGGCGCGACGTCGCCGTCGCGGATCAGGTTCACGCGCGCCCCGGCCTCGCGCAGCTCGCCGATCAGGTTCTCGTGGCGGTCGCGCTCCAGGACGACGACCGTGACCTCGCTCACGTCGAGGCCCTTCGCCTTCGCGACCGCGCGCGCACGTTCTCGGTGGGCGAAGCGTCGATGTCGATCACGTCCGCCGCCTCCTGGCCGACGGCGATCTTGTCCATGTAGAACGCGGCTCCGGGGAAGAACATCGTGCCGCGCTCCGCGACCGCCATCACCGCGATCGCGTTCGGCATCCCGAGCGCCGTCAGCCGCGTGCCCTCGAGCGGGTCGACGGCGACGTCGACCTCGGGGCCCGACCCGTCGCCGACGTTCTCGCCGTTGTAGAGCATCGGGGCCTCGTCCTTCTCGCCCTCGCCGATCACCACGACCCCGTTCATGCGCACGGTGTCGAGCACGAGCCGCATGGCGTCGACCGCGGCGGCGTCTGCGCTCTCCTTCTGGCCGCGGCCCACCCAGCCGGACGCCGCGAGTGCGGCGGCCTCCGTCACGCGGACGAGCTCCAGGGCGAGGTTGCGGTCCGGGGCTTGGCTCACTCCGCGCGGATCCTACCCCCGCTCACGAGCCCGGCTCGCTCAGGCGGCGTCGCGGAGCGACTCGAGCTCGCGGGCGACGGCCAGGTGGCCGAGCGCCTGGGTCTCGATCTCCTTCACGCGCTCGGCGCGCAACCCCAGCCGCCGGCCGACCTCGGCCAGCGAGTGCGGCTCGTCGTCGCCGTTCATCCCGAAGCGGAGCTCGATCACGGCGCGCTCCTCCTCGGAGAGCGTCTCGAGCGCTCGCCGCAGCGCGTCTCGCGCAGGCTCACGTGGAGCTCCTCCTCGGGCGCCGCCCCCACGCCCTGCATCAGGTCGCCGAGCGAGCCGCCGTCGTCGCCGAGCGGGCGGTCGAGGCTCGTCACGGTTCGCGCCGCGTCGCGCACCTGGAGCACGTGCTCGAGCTTGAGGTTGGCCGCCTTCGCGATCTCCTCGTCCGTGGGCTGGCGGTCCAGCTTCTGGTGCAGCTGCGCTCCACCCGCGCCATCTTCTGCTCGCGCTGGACGATGTGGGTGGGCATGCGGATCGTGCGCGCCTTGTTCGCGACGCCGCGCTGGATCGCCTGGCGGATCCACCAGGTCGCGTAGGTGGAGAACTTGAAGCCCTTGCGGTAGTCGAACTTCTCGACCGCCCGGATCAGGCCGATGATCCCCTCCTGGATCAGGTCGAGCAGCGTCAGCTCGTGTCCCTGCCACTTCTTCGCGATCGAGACGACGAGCCGCAGGTTGGAGTTGACCATCAGCTCCTTCGCATCGTGGTCGCCGCGCTCGACCGCGCTTCGCCAGCTCGACCTCCTCCGCGGCCGTCAGGAGCCGGTAGCGCCCCATCTCGTTCAGGAAGAGCTGGAGCGCGTCGGTCGTCGCGTGCGTCAGCTCGCCGTTCACGATCTCCGGGCCGTCGGGCGCCGCGTGTCCGCAGTCGTCGCTCAGCTCGATTCCGCGAGCCTCGAGCTCCTCGTAGAGCGTGCCGGCCTCGTCCTCGTCGAGGTGCGCGTTCTCGACGATCGCTTCCACCTTCGACAGTTCGACACACGACGACGCCTCGAGCCCGTCCACGAAGGCTCGCACGTCATCTGGCAGCAGACTGGACATCATGGCCCTTTCCCTCGAAATCCTCCCGTAACGTTACATCCGCTCGGGCGCGTCGACGCCGACAGGTCGAGGCGCGGGCGATCACGATCATGGCTGCCGGCAGAGGCCGAGCCGGAAGCCTGCGCCTCGGAGCCGAGCACCTTGTGCTCGTGGTAGAAGCGGTGGAAGTCGTCGGCGACGCGGATCGCGTAGTTCGGGATCGCGTGCGGGCCGCGACGCTCGGTCGCCTCGGCGACGACGCGCCGGAAACTCGGCGAGCCGCTTGACCAGCTCGCGCTCCTCGCCGGCCAGCTCGGCGGGCGGGCAGCGTCCGGCGTCGCGCGCTCGCCGGCGTTCCGCGAGGATCGCCGGCGATCCGCGCGTGCGCGTACTGGACGTAGTAGACGGGGTTCTTCTGGCGTCTTCTCCGCCGCGAGGTCGACGTCGATCTCGATCGTCTGGTCGTGGCCCGCGGGAGACGAGATACCAGCGCGCCGCGTCGACGCCGACCTCGTCGACGAACTCGTCGAGCAAGACGACGTCGCCGCGCCGCTTCGACATCTTCGTGCGCCTCGCCGCCCCGGGTCAGGTGCACGAGCTGGTAGAGCAGCACCTCGACCCGCTCCGGGTCGTAGCCGAGCATGCGCGCGACCGCCGCGTACCAGTTGCGCGTGCCGTGGTGGTCGGCGCCGAGCACGTAGATCGCGCGGTCGAAGCCCCGCTCGAGCTTGTCCGCGAGGTAGACGACGTCGGCGGCGCGGTAGGTCGGCGCCGCCGCCCTCGGAGCGGATCAGCACGCGGTCGCTCCTCGTCGCCGTACGCGGACGAGCGCGCCCAGACGGCGCCGTCCCGCTCGTACGTGTCCAGCCGCGGCAGGAACTCGGGCAGGCGCTGCTCGAGCTCGCTCTGCCTCGCCCAGCTGTCGAAGTGGATCCGGAAGCGCTCGAGCGTCGCCTCGATCCGCTCGCAGCATCGCGCGGCACCGGGTCGCCGTCGAGCTGCGCCAGCTCGAGCGATGTACTCGCCGCGGTAGCCGTCCTCGGGCGGCTCCTCCCCGCGCCGCGCCGCCTCGACCGAGGCGCGGAAGCGCTCCATCTGGGCGCCGGCGTCGTTGTAGTAGTACTCGCGCTCGACGTCGTGGCCGGCGAACTCGAGCAGGCGCGCGACGGAGTCGCCGTACGCGCCGTTCCGGGCCGCCGCGACGGTGATCGGGCCGGTCGGGTTCGCCGACACCATCTCCACCTGGACGCGCTCGGGCGTCGCGGCCGAGCCGGCGCCGTAGCTCGCTCCCGCGCTCGAGCAGCTCGGCGAGCGCCTCGCCGTACCAGGCGGCCGCGAGCCAGAGGTTGACGAAGCCGGGGCCGGCCACCTCGGCCCGCTCGACCGCGGCAGCTCCGCCGCTCGGCGCGCGAGCTCCTCCGCGATCTCCCGCGGCGGCCGCTTGCGCCGCTCCGGCGAGGCGCAGCGCGACGTTCGTCGCGTAGTCGCCGTGCGCGGCGTCGCTCGGGCGCTCGAGCGCCGACCTCGGCGCTCGGCCGAGCGCTCCGATCGCCGCTGCGAGCCGCCTGATCGCGTGCTCGCCGTCATGCGGTTGTATCGTACGGACGTGGACGAGAGGGTCCGCGAGCGCCAGCTCAACATCCAGATCGACCAGGCGCACCTCGCCGGCGTCTACGCGAACTTCGCGAACGTCTGCTTCTCGGACTACGAGTTCACGCTCACCTTCGCGCGGATCGACCACGAGGTCGAGGAGGGCGACGTCCCCGGCGTCGTCGTGACCCGCGTGAACATGTCGCCGAAGTTCGCGCAAGGAGCTGCTCGACGCCCTCGAGGACTCGCTGGTCGAAGTAGCACGACGGTCAAGGGGCATCCAGGACCTGCCCGAAGCGGCGCACGCGCGAGCCGGGGCCGTCCGGCCGAGCCGCTCGACGCACAGGCTCGTCGCGATCCGCTCGACGAGCGTCGGGTGCGTGTCGAGCAAGAGGTGCAGCAGGAGCGGCGGGTCCGGGTCGGTCAGGCTCGTGCGCGCGAAGCGGCGGTAGAGCGCCTCGGCAGCGGCCGGGTCTCGCGTCAGCCGCAGCGCCCTCCCAGTCCGCCTCGCGCTCGTAGCGGCGCGAGATCGCGTTCGCGGCGGGCAGCGTCGCCAGCTGGAGGAGCAGCGAGCACGGCCGCCGTCGCGGGCAGCGCGCGCGGGTCGCCGAACGAGACGACGCGCCCGAGGATCCACAGCGCACGGCAGCGCGAGCAGCGCGAACCAGGCCACGCCCTTCCAGAGGTGGTCGCGGGCGATGTGCGACGAGCTCGTGCGCGAGCGGCGAAGCGGACCTCGCCCCGCCCGACCTGCGGCTCGAGCAGCGTGTCCCAGAGGATCACGCGGGTCGTCGGGCCGGCACCGATCGCCTCGGCGTTCACCGCGCGCGTCCGCTCGCGCGCCTTGCGCACCTCGACCGTCGTCCGCCCCAGCCCCGGCCTCGCGCGCGAGCGACTCGGATCTCGGCCGCGAGCGCCCGGTCCTGGAGCGGCTCCAGCGCGGGGCGCGAGCAGGCTCGGGTAGACGAGCACGTAGGCGACGGCGATCGCCACGAACGCGGCCCAGAGCCCCAGCCAGGCGCGGCGGCCGAGCAGCCGTCCGGCCGCGACGCACCGCCAGCGCCGGCGAGCGCGGCGAGCGCGAGCTCGCCGAGCGTCGTCGACCAGTGGCCGACCACGAAGCCGAGGTAGCCGAGCTCGGAGACGTCGTAGCGGCGCCGCCACCAGTGGCCGGCGAGGTCGAAGGGCAGCTCGGCGAGCCACAGCGACGGCGTAGACCAGCGCCCCGATGAGCGCTCCGCGGAGCGGCCGACGGGCCGGGCAGCTCGAGCCGCCGCCGCGCCGAGCAGGACGAGCGCGGCGAGCTGCGCCGCCAGGCCGAGCGCCCAGAGGAGCGCACGCCGTGCTCGTAGCGCGCCGTTTCGCTCGAGCGTCGGCTGCGTCGAAGAGCGTCGCGGCGTCGAGCTCGGCGCGATCGCGAGCTCCGGGCACGGTGGTGCGCCAGAGCAGCGACCGCGACCGCGAGCCAGGCGACGGCTAGGGTCGCGACGAGCCGGCCATGCGCATCGCCGTCATCTCGCGACATTCACGCAAATCTGCACGCGCTCGAGGCGGTCCTGGCGGCGATCGACGCGGAGGGAGCCGGACGAGATCTGGTGCCTCGGCGACCTCGTCGGGTACGGCCCGCGGCCGAACGAGTGCGTCGCGGCTCGTCCGCGAGCGCACCGACGTCTGCCTCGCCGGCAACCACGACCTCGTCGTGCTCGGCGAGGTCGACCTCGCGGCGTTCGCCGGCGAGGCCGGCCGCGGCGGCGGACTGGACGCGGGACGTGCTCGACGACGACGTCGCCGGCGCTTCCTCGCGGCTCTCGAGCCGCGCGGCGACGGCGCGAGGGCGTCGAGCTCTTCCACGGCAGCGCCGCGCGACCCGGTCTGGGAGTACGTCCTCGACGACGTCGGCGGCGCTCGCGACGCTCGAGGCGACGAGCGCGCCGCTCGTGCTCGTCGGGCACAGCCACGTGGCGCTCGAGATCTCGGACGGACGGCGCGTTGCGCGGCGGTCAGGCGTCGGCCGGGCACCGGCTCGATCTCGACGCCGGCGCGGCGCATCCTCAACCCGGGTTCGGTCGGCCAGCCGCGTGACGGCGACCCCCGCGCCGCCTGGCTCGTGATTGACGCGGCGGCGCACCGGGCAACGTTCCGCCGTACCGACTATCCAATCGGGCGGACGCAGTCGGAGATGCGTGAGCGGGATCTCCCCGAGAGCCTCTCGGAGCGGCTCGCGCACGGCGCCTGAACCCGGACGACGAAAACGAGGAGAGACGACATGGCAGAACTGACGAATCTGGAGACGAAGCTCGGCGAGGTGATCGGGCTCGCGATGGCGTCTCAGGTCACGATCGAGCGCGTCGGGAAGCTGAACAACGACCGGGCGCTCGCGAAGCAGCTGAAGACGATGCGCACGGAGGCCGCGCAGGCCGAGAAGCAGGGCACGACGCTCGCCGGCACCTTCAACGGGAAGAAGAGCAAGATCCTCGGCGAGGCGCGCTCGGTGAAGAAGAAGGGCGGCGAGATGATGAAGGCCTATCTCGAGCGCGGCTCCGACGCGCTCGACGGCTTCGAGTTCATCACGATGGCCGAGGCGGGCGAGGTCGGCCACTGGCAGGTGCTGGAGCAGATGAACGAAGGACGCGAAGCACGCCGGCGTCCGCGACCTCGTCAAGGTCCAGCTGCCGATCCAGAAGCGCCACCTGAAGGAGGCGATGGCGGCCAGCATGACGCTCGCCGCGAAGGAAGACCCGAACGCGCGCCGGCCTAGGCAGCACCGGGCTCGCGCTCGTCGCCGCCGCGTGGCGGCGGGCGCGGCCTCCTAGAGGGGCAGGACGGCCGCGACGGGGAAGGCGCCGTGGCCGCCTTCGGCTCGGACTGCTCCGCCTTGCCCTCGGAGCTGGCGAGGGTGATGCCCTCGCGGGCGAGCGCGAGCTGGACTTCCTCGCGCGCCTTGTAGATCCGCCACTTGACCGTGGCCAGCGTGATCTCGAGCGAGTCCGCGATCTCGGTGTAGGAGAGGCCGACGACGTCGCGGAGCAGCAGCGCCATCTTCAGATCGACGTTCAGCGCCTCGACCGCCCGCCAGACGGCGTCGATCGCCTCCACGCGCTCGAAGGGCGCGTCCACGACCTCGAGCGGCGGGATGTCCTCCAGGTTGACGACGGCGCGCGGCCGCCGCTCGAGCGCGCGCAGCTCGTCGAGCACGCGGTTCTTCGTCACCTGGAACAGCCACGTCGTGAAGCGGCAGCGCAGCGAGAAGCTCGGCAGGCCCTGGTAGACGCGGAGGAAGACCTCCTGCGTCAGGTCCTCCGCCAGCGAGCGGTCGCCGACGAGCCGCAACACGTAGTTGAAGACCGGGAGCTCGTACGCGCGAACGATGAGCGAGAAGGCGCGCTCATCTCCTCGCTGAGCCTTCCGCAGGACGCCGAGATCAGGCTGAGGCAGCGACAAGTGGGCGCCAGTATAGCCGCGAAATCACGAAGTTCACAATGCTTTACTTTCCCGTGACAAGCGCTTCCCCGGTCATCTCGGCCGGAGGGTCGAGGCCGAGGAGCCGCAGGGCTGTGGGGGCTAGGTCGGCAAGGCCCGCCGGTTGCTTGAGCCTAAACCCTCGTGCAGTGAGGATCAGCGGAACCGGGTTGGTCGTGTGCGCCGTGTGGGGACTGACCCCGTCCGCCTCGAGCAGCTGCTCCGCGTTGCCGTGGTCGGCGGTGACGAGGCAGATCCCGCCCGCGGCCTGCGTCGCGTCGAGCACCCGACCCAGGCACTCGTCGACCACCTCGACCGCCGCCGTCGCCGCCGGGATCGAGCCCGTGTGGCCGACCATGTCCGGGTTGGCGAAGTTGAGCACGGCGAAGCGGTAGCCGTCGCCGATCTCGGCGACGTAGCGCTCCGTCAGCTCGCGCGCGGACATCTCGGGCTTCAGGTCGTAGCTCGGCACGTCGCGCGGCGAGGGCACGAGGATCCGGGTCTCGCCCGGCCATTCCGCCTCGACGCCGCCGTTGAAGAAGTAGGTCACGTGTGCGTACTTCTCGGTCTCCGCCATGTGCAGCTGCCGCGCGCCGGCCGCGGCGAGCACCTCGGCCAGGGTCTTCTGCACCTCCTGCTCGGCGAAGGCGACCGAGGAGTCGAGATCGTCGCGATAGCGCGTCATCGTCGTCACGTCGATCCCGGCGCCGAGCAGCTTCTCCGACGAGCTGACGTCCGCGGTCGGGGCGGAAGTTGAAGAAGATCACGGCGTCGCGCTGCGGTCAGCCGCGGCGTGCCGGCGAGCACGACCGGCTCGATGAACTCGTCGGTGATCCCCTCCGCGTGGCTCGCTCGGACCGCCGCGACCGCGTCGTTCGACCGCTGGCCCTCTCCGCCGACGATGGCGGCCAGCGCGCGCTCGGTTCGGTCCCAGCGCCCGTCGCGGTCCATGGCGTAGTACCGGCCCACGACGGTCGAGATCCGCTCGGCCGGCAGCTCGGCGAGATCGTCGACCGACGCCGTCGGCGAGACGTCGCGACCGTCCGTGAAGGCGTCGACCCAGGTGCGCGTCCTCCATCCCGCGCCGGCGCGAGAGCTCGAGCAGCGCCTGCAGGTGATCGATGTGCGAGTGCACGCCGCCGTGCGACACGAGACCGAGGAGGTGGACGTCGCCGCCGCGCGCCCGCGCGCGCTCGAACGCGCCCAGGAGCGCAGCGTTGCTCGGCGAACGAGCCGTCGTCGATCGCCCTGTTCACGCGCTGGAGGTCCTGGAGCAGGATCCGGCCCGAGCCGATCGTCAGGTGGCCGACCTCGGAGTTCCCCATCTGGCCGGGCGGCAGGCCGACGGCCTCGCCCGAGGCCTCCAGCGTGCCCGTGCGGGTACTGCTGCCCAGAGGCCGTCGAAGACCGGCGTCCGGGCGAGCTCGACGGCGTTGCCGGGGCCGGCCGGCGCACAGCCCCAGCCGTCGAGGATGACGAGCGCGACGAGCGGGACTACAGGGTCAGGGCTGCTCGGCAAATCGCGGCGAACGCATCGGGGTCGAGGGAGGCGCCGCCGACGAGCGCGCCGTCGATGCCCGGCTCCGCGAGCAGCACAGGCGCGTTGTCGGGCTTGACGGAGCCGCCGTAGAGCACCGGGCGGTCGAGGAGCCCCTTGATGAACGCGTGCGCCTCACGAGCCTGCTCGGGTGTCGCGGTGTGCCCCGTGCCGATCGCCCAGACGGGCTCGTAGGCGAGCACGAGGTCGGGGTGCTCGCCGGCCGCGAACGCGATCGCCTCGACCTGGATCTTGAGCACGAGCTCCGTGTCGCCCGACTCCCGCTGCTCGATCGTCTCGCCGACGCAGGCGATCACGCCGAGCCCCGCCTCGAGCGCGGCGCGCGCGCGGCGCGCGACCATCTCGTTCGTCTCGCCGAAGAGCTGTCGGCGCTCGGAGTGCCCGACGAGCGCGCCTCGCACGCCCAGCTCGACCAGCATCTGCGGCGAGACCTCACCCGTGTAGGCACCCGTGGGCTCCCAGTGGACGTTCTGCGCGTACACGGCGCGGCCGCTCTCCACCGCCGCGGCGAGCGAGGCGAAGGGCGGGCAGACGATCACGTCGACTCCGTCCGGCGGCTCGAAGGCCGCGAGGAACTCCCGCGTCTCGGCGGGGCCTT
>CAWJFZ010000012.1:0-53999 GCA_963842285.1 uncultured Gaiellaceae bacterium | reverse complement strand
GTGACGTCGCGGTGGGACTGGTCGTGCTCGGCGCGCGCGCGACGGTCGTTGGCGGGCGCCTGATGATCCTGCCTGCGCGCGTCGCCGCCCGAACGATGTTGATGCCGCGCGCCGCGAGACGGCTCGCAGCCGAGGGCAGGGAGAGTCGACTTCGAGTGCAGTCCCGACTCGCGGCGACGGGAGGCGACCTGCTTGCGGCGCCATACGTCGATGAGCTAGCTCGCTCGCTGGCGGAGCATCGCGTGTTGGAGCGCGTCGCCCGGCCCGTGCTCGCGGCCCCCGACGTCGAGGCCGCAGTCGTCTCCGCGCTCGAAGAGGAGAGGACGCGACTGCTGATCGAGCAAGCTCTGGACAGCCGGCTCGCCGCCGAGGTTGCCGACCATCTGCTCAACAGCCCTGAGCTGGATCGAGCAGTCGAGCAGATCGCCTCCAGTCCGGCGGTGCGCGCGGCGCTCGCCAACCAGACGACGTCCCTGATCGGAGACCTCGCGACAGGAGTGCGGCGGCGGGCGGAGCGCTTCGACGATGCGGCAGAGAGGACGGCGCGCCGATGGCTACGACGGCCACTGCGATCCAACCCGGCGTAGCCGCCGCGCGGGTGCCCTACGCGGGGATCGCGACCCGCGCCGTCGCGCTCGCGATCGACCTCGCGATCGTGCACGCGATCGTCCTCGTCGGTGCCGGGCTCCTGGGTCTGGTGGCGTCGCTCGTCGGCGACCTCCGCCCCGACTGGCTCGTCGCCACCCTGGCCGGATCCGCCTGGGCGCTGTCGGTGACCGTCTACTTCGTCCTGTTCTGGTCGGTCACCGGCCAGACGCCGGGCATGCGCGGGATGCGGCTCCGTGTTGCCGCCGACGATGGGAGCCCGCCCTCCTTCGGCCGTGCTCTCGTCCGCCTTGTCGGACTCATCCTGGCGATCGTGCCGCTGTTCGCGGGCTTCCTCCCCGTCCTCTTCGATCGGCGTCGTCGCGGGCTGCAGGACTACCTGGCCCGCACGGTCGTCCTCTACGAGCGGTGATCCCATAGCGGGAGGAATCGCCCGTCGAGTGCTCTGGACGGCCGAGAACGCTGGGAGCACCTACACCCAGAGCGCGTGCGGCCAGCGCGCCGCCGCGATCTCCTACCACGTCCTCTTCTCGCTCGTCCCCTTCCTCGCCCTGCTCCTGTCGGTCCTGGAGCTCGTCCTGCCGCAGTCGGCGCACGAGCGCGTCCTCGAGTGGCTCGTGGACGTCGCTCCGCTGCCGGGGGACGTCGAGACGAGCGTCGAGGGCGCGATCGAGCACGCCGGGACCCCCGCCTCGGTGGCGGGAGCCGTCGCGCTCGTGGGCTTCGTCTGGGCGGCGAGCGGCATGATGGCCGCGGTGCGCTCGGCCTTTCGGGCTGTCTGGGGCAGCGAGGCCGATCGGCCGTACCTGAGAGGAAAGCTGCTCGATGGTGCGCTCGTGCTGGGGGCCGGCCTGCTGATCCTCTCCGCTTTCGGGCTGACGATCGTCGTCCAGGTCGCGACCGAGACGACCACCGAGCTGGCCGACGAGCTCGGGCTTGCAGTGTGGGCGACCGACGAGATCGGCGCGCTGGCGCAGCTCGGCGGCCTCGCTTGCCCTCGCCTTCGCGGCGTTCACCCTGCTCTACCGCGTCGTCCCGCCCGTGCCGGTCCGGATCCTCGACGTGCTGCCGGGCGCCGCCGTCGCGACGCTCGGCGTGCATCTCGCCGGTGCGGGATTCTCGATCTACCTCGATCGCTTCGCCGACTTCGACGACGTCTACGGCCCGCTCGGCACCGTGCTCGCGTTCCTGCTGCTCGTGTGGGTGACCGCGGCGATCCTCCTCGTTGGCGCCTGCCTGGCCGCAGCGTGGCCGCTCGCGGCACTGCAACCCGCCGAGGAGGAGCCCGGGCCGCACGTGCCCCTGTCCGCCCGCCTGCTGGCGGCAGCGCGAGGGCTGATCTTTCGCGACCCGAAGCCGAAGTAGCCGAACGCTCCCGGTCAGGCGGTGGCCAGCTGCTCCTCGGCCTCCTCGGCGGCGATCAGCCCGATGCCGACGAGGTCGGCCGGGTGGATCCACGCGTCCGCGAGGTGGAAGCCCCCGGCCCGGCGGATGCCGTCGCGCAACGGGACCGCCCAGCGGTGCTCGAGCAGCGCAACCGCAGCAGCGGTGCCGTTCGGGATCGCATCCTCGACGTACCAGACCTCGTCGTCGAACACGTGGCCGTCCTCGAGGGCTGCCGCGCCCTCGGTCGCGCCGAGCTCGGCTCCCTCCTCGCCGGCTGCGCCGAACCCGATCAGCGCACCTACGGTCGCTCCGAACTCCTCGGCCTCCTCCGGCGACAGGTCGCTGCGCAGGATCTTCTCGACCTTGCCGTCCGCGTCCTTCCGTACGACTACGAGATCGATCAGGCGGACGATGTCGTGCTCACGCAGCCGGTCGAGCTCGGCCAGGATCTCGCCCTTGGGCTCGCCGCCCGCGAACCCCACGACCAGCAGCTGAACCGGTCCCATCGTCATCTCGCGCTCCTCTCTAGCCCGCCAGCAGGTGACGTCTCGCGGACTCGAACTCCGCCTCCGTCAGGGCCTTTCGGAGCCCTTCCAGTTCGGCCATCCACCCCGCTTGCGACCCTGCGCGCGCAGCCCCCTCCCTGTCGCCGCTCCCGATCCGGTGCGTGCTGCCGCCGACCATCGTCGCCCGTAACACAGGTCTTCGCTCTCGAGTCAACACGCATTCCTCCTCTCGGTCTGGAGCCCGATGCTCGTCCAGGCCGGGGTGGCGCGGCGTCACCCGCGCTGGGTGATCGCCCCGTCAGAGCAACTCGAGGGCGCGCGCCCGCTCGACGGCGTCCCGGCGCCGCGACACGGCGAGCTTGCGGTAAATGCTCTTGAGATGGGTCTTGACGGTGTTCGAGGTGACGAAGAGCTCGCTGGCGATCTCCGCGTTCGACATCATCGTCGGGAGGAAGCGGAGCACCGACTGCTCGCGGCGGCTGAGTGGTTCCAGCAGCTCGGCCCTCGTGACCGCGACATTCGGTGCGCGCTTGCGGAAGGCGGCCAGGAGCTCACCTGCGAACGAGCGGTGTGAGGTGCCCCACCGGATTCGCTGCTCGAGCAGGACCTGGACGGCCGAGCCGGAGTCGAGGAAGGGACGGCGATGGCTGTTCGGCCCCGCCAGCGCGAGCGCCTGCTCGAGCGCGTCACCGGCGCCGCGGTCGTCGTGCAGCGCGTGCCGGGCGACGGCGGTCAACACGTACGCCTCGATCTGCAGGCCGAGCGGAGTCAGCTCCTCGGCGGGCCACAGCTCCAGAGTGGCCAAGGCTTCGTCGGGCGCGCCCTCGGTGAGCGCGAGCCGCGCCCGAAGAAGCGCGATCGCGCCCGAGTCCCCGGTCCGCCTCACCTTCTCCTCGAGTGCCGTTCGCGCCGACGGCACGTCCCCGCGCGCTGCGAGCAGGCGGGCTTCGGCCGTCTCGAGGATGGCCGCGAGCACCTCCGGCGCCCGCCACGCATCCAGATCGATCGTTCTGCCGCGGAGATCCACCAGCGCAGCGGCCGCCTCCCGCGGGCCCTGAGCTCCGCGGACGAGCGACGACAGTGCTGCCGACGCGAGCCGGCCCGTTCGATCGCCGACGGCCGCCGCCGCCACAGCAGCCCGGTCGAGATGGCGCGCGGCAGCTGCGAGATCGTCCCACTGGAAGTGCGCCCAGCCGAGCGCAAGTTGGGCTCCGCCGAGCGGCGCGGCCACAGACACTCCGCCAGGCTCGGTGTCATCGGCCGCCTCGGCGGCCAGCTCGACCGCACGCCGCAGTCGGCCACGGCCCGCCTCGAGCAACGCCAGCTCGCCGAGCGCGCCGGTCGCCATCTCTCGCAAGCCCGTGCGACGCGACAGCTCGACGGCGGCACCGAGCAGGGTCTCGGCCTCGGTCGAGCTCGCCGCGCGCTGCCTTCGCTGTCCCCAGGTAGGCGAGCGCGCAGGCGCTCTGGGCCGCCGCGCGGGTCGTGGCGTCGAACCCGCCGCCGGCCGACGCTTCCGCCAGCTCGGACGCCACCCTGTCAAGCACCTCGTAGTCCCCGTCGAGTCGCGCCAGCGCGGCCTCGAGCTGGAGCCGGAGCACGCGCTCGCCTGCGCATGCGGCGGCGGTGCCACCCGGCGAACTCGCGGCCATTCGCCGCTCGGCCTGCCGCCGCTCTCCGCGCGTGAGTGCCACGAGAGCGCTCAGCAGCCCGAGGCAAGGGCGGTCGGCGACCACGTCCGCGGGCAGCGCGGCGAGAGCGTCGTGCTCCGCGCCGGCATGCTTGAAGGCGACGACGTGCCACGCCTCCGCCGAGATCTCGTCGGCGAGATCCCAGTCGCCCCCCGCGAGCGCATCCCGGAACGCCGGAACCGGCTCGTGCCGCGTCCAGTGCCACCGCGCGCTCAGCCGCTGCAGCACGCCCAGGTCGTGCGGCCTCGTGCGTTGGAGCTGCGCCCGGAGAAACTCCAGCAGGAGCCCGTGGTACCGGTATGAGGTCTCGGAGCCCACGTGGCCCGAGACGAGGAAGTTGGCCGCCATCAGCTCGTCGAGCACACGCCCGCCGTCGCGCCTCCCGGTGAGAGCGTCGGCGAGCTCGGCGCTGAGCGTGTCCGAGACCGAGGTGCGGAGCAGGAATTCACGCAGCCGATCGGGCTGCCGGTCGAGGATCTCGTTCAGCAGGTAGTCGGCGACCGCCCGGTCGTCCCCGGCAAATCGGCGCAGGAAGCCGCCCCGGTCGGCTTCGGTTGCAAGCGAGAGCGCTGCGAGGCGGATCCCGGCGGCCCAGCCTTCCGTCCTCCCGTACAGGGCCTCCACGTCTCCGTCCGCGAGGTCGTCTGCGAAAGGGGCCAGAGCCTCGCCGCACTCGTCCACCGTGAACGCGAGCTCCGCAGCGCGGATCTCGCTGAGGTCGTCCGTGAGACGCAGACGCTGCAGCCGCAGCTGCGGGTCGGCCCGAGCCGAGATGACGACGCGAAGACCGCTCGGAGAGCGGTCGAGGAGGAGCTGGAGCTCTCGTCGGACGATCGGGCTCTCGATCTCGTGGAAGTCGTCGAGCACCAACACCACGGGCGGCGAACGACCATCGAGTCGCTCGGCGATCCGCGCGCCTGTGGCCGCGCTGTCGGGGTCGGCGTCGGAAGCATCGAGGGCGCCGGCGCCCACGAGAGCGTGCTCGACGCCGAGCCAGAACCGCGGGCTCCAGTTGTCGTCACGGTCGAGCCCGAGCCAGGCGAGACTGCGCCCTTCAGCCGCGAGCGCCCACGACGAGAGGAGCACCGTCTTGCCCGTGCCCGCGTGTGCCGAGACGAGTGTGACGAGCCCGGCCGTCCCCCGGTCGAGCAGTTCGTGCAGCCTCTGACGCCGAACCAGTCGGGCGGGCAAGGCCGGCGGGACGAGCTTCGCGGCCGGAAACGGCGCGACGGAGTGCCGGCGGACCGTGGGCTGGATTCGAACGTCCTGGGCGGGAACCGTTTGCATCGTCCACCTGGGTCTGGGTTTCGGACGGCCGGGTTCGACGGCGGCTGATCCGAGTTTTCCAGCAACGAGCGCCTACCCCAATGGGGCTGGCAGGCATCCGCGCCGAGTGCAGGCACGACAGTGTGGGCGAGCACGCACCACGACCGCTCGTCAGCCTGCGGAGTCGGGAGGCGCCTCGGCCAGATAGAGAAGGACCGCTGACACGCGCCTGCTGACGGCGGACTCGTCGGGGAGCCCGAGCTTGAGGAAGATCGAGCCGACGTGCTTCTCGACCGCCCGAGTCGTGACGACGAGGCTCTGCGCAATCGCCGCATTGCTCTTCCCCTGGGCCATGCCGCTGAGCACGTCGCGCTCGCGCGGAGTCAGCTCGTTCAGCGGCGAGTCATGGCGACGGCCCTGAGCGCTCAGGAGGAGCTCCAGCATGCGCGGGTCGATCAGCGAACCGCCGCGGGCGACGATCTCCACGGCCGTCCGGAGCTCCTCGCGGTCGTGGACGCGATCCTTGAGCAGATACGCCCGTCCCTCGGCGCCGTTCGCCATCAGCGCGGCTCCGTGATGCGGCTCGGCGAACTGGCTGAGCACGACGACACCGAGGTGCGGATGGGTCTCGCGGAGCCGATTCGCGATCCGGATGCCCTCGCCATCCCCTCCGGGCGGCATGCGGAGATCCGTGACGACGACGTCGGGCGTCTCGCCGTCGACCGCCGCGAGCAAGGAGTCGCCGTCCCCGCAGACGGCGATCACCTCCATCTCGGCCAGCCCACCGAGCACCTGCCCGATCGCTTCGCGCATCAGGTAGGAGTCGTCAGCGAGCGCGATTCGGAATTGTGCGGCCCCCACAGCCAAAATCTACTCTCTCCCTGGAAAGCCGGGGCTGACGTTTACCAGACCGACACCACCCGCGGCGCGCGCGCAATAGTTGCGGAGTCAACGCCTAACCGCAAGACTCAAGGCGTGAGCACGAATCAGGAGGCCGTCGCCCTCTCTGGTGCGGTCGAGGCCGCCGACCAGGGGAGGCGGATGCGCGTGTTTCCCTGGTTTCCGACCAACCTCCACCGAGCGGCCGTGCTGGCCCTGCCACCCGTTGCTGCGTCGTCGCTGCTGCTGGCGGGAAGAAGCGATTTCTTCGCGTATCCGCGTGCCACCGCCCTCTACACGACCTATCTGATCGTGGCGCCGGTCCTCGTCGGGCTGATGTGGCTGCGCCGGCGGCCGGCCAGCCGGCTCGGCCCGTTGCTCGTCGCGCTCGGATTCATCTCCTGGCCGATCTCGTGGCAGGGCTCGGATCTCGCTCTCCTCCACACGCTGGGTGTCCTGGGTGCCGCCACGCCGATTGCGATGAGCCTGTATCTCTGCCTCGCCTTCTCCACCGGCCGGCTCCGCACGGCGGCCGACGACCACCTGCTCACCGCTCTGGCGTTCGTCCTGACGCTGTTCTTCGGCGCGTCGCTCCTCGCCTCCCCCGCGCTCTCCGGCGAAGGGCCGCTTCTCGCGTGCGGGCCCTGCCCTGACAACCCGTTCCAGATCGGCTCGTACCCGGAGCTCCTGAGCGCGATCGCGAAAGTCGTGACCTACGTCGGGCTGGCGGTTGTCGCCGGGATTGCAGCCGTCTGGATCCGGCGCTTCCGCAAGGCGTCGCGACCGCAGCGGCGGACGCTCGTGCCGGTAGCAGCGTCGTCGCTGCTCCTCGTCCCGGCGCTGTTCGTCGTCTACTTCTCCGTCCTCGTCCTTGGAGTGGAGGGCGGTACGTACGACACGCTCTCGTGGCTGCTCGTCGGCATGTGGATGCTGTTCCCGCTCGGTTTCGCGGTCGCGCTCCTGCAGGCGGACCTCTTCGCGGGTCGCGCTTTCCGCCAGCTCCTGAGCGAGCTCGCGAACCGGCCCACACCGGAACGCTGGCACGACATCGTCGCCCGGGCACTCGACGATCCTTCGCTCCGGCTCGGGTACTGGGACCCGAGCTCCCATCGCTTCCGCGACGCAGAGGGCGTCGAGCTCGCACGCCCACCCGAAGCGCGTACGCCGGCAATGGCTGGAGATCCGGCGCGACGGCCTGCCCGTCGCAGCACTCGACACGGACGACGCCCTGGCCGAGAATCCCGAGCTCGTCGACGCCGCGGCGTCGGCGACGCTGTTGGCCGTCGAGACCGGAAGGCTCGAGGGCGAGCTGCGCGCATCGCAGGCACGCGCCCTCGCCGCCGCCGCAGCCGAGCGGCGCCGGATCGGGCGCGACCTGCACGACTCTGCCCAGCAGCGGCTCGTCGCCCTCCGCGTCCATCTCAGCCTCGCCGGCGAGCAGCTGCAGCCCGAGGAGCAACCCCTTGTCGAAGAGCTCGAGCGGGAGCTGGACAAGGCGCTCGACGAGCTGCAGAGCGTCGCGCGCGGCATTTATCCGCATGTGCTTGCAGAGCACGGCCTCGCTGCTGCCCTGCGCTCGGCCGTTCGCAGCACGGCGATTCCGGTGAGCGTCACCGACGACACCGAGCACCGTCATTCCGAGGCGGTCGAACTGGCCGTGTACTTCAGTTGCCTCGAGGCGCTGCAGAATGCGGCCAAGCATGCCGGGCGTGGAGCTTCCGTCGGCATCTGGCTCTCCGACGGCGAGGACGGGCTGCGCTTCCGGGTCGAGGACGACGGCCAGGGATTCGAACCGGCGCGCACCGAGCGCGGCGCCGGCCTGTCGAATCTCGCCGACCGACTCGCAGCAGTCGGCGGGTCGATCCGGATCGACTCGGCCCCCGGCGGGGGAACCTGCATCGCCGGTCACATTCCCGCCTGACGCAGGCGAAGTGTCGGAGGGCGGGTTACGTGCCGGGATCTGCCGGAGCAGCCGGGAGCGCCGGCGTCTGGTCGTCGGCCTCTTTCGCGGCTCGGCGCAGTGCGGCCACGCCGAACCCGAGCATCACGGCCAGCGCCAGCACGAACTGCCACCTGCGCGTCTGCGCCGTCGGCCCCCACCAGACCAGCAGCGTCAGACGCGACCGCTGCGGCGCCGTAGGCGATCTCGGGGCGGTCGAGCCACGGGGCGAGCCGCGCCCGGACCGCAGTCGCGCGCGAAGAGGGGCCGACGAGCCAGACGCCTGCCAGGAGCACGACCCCGATCCCGACGACCGTCCGGCCGCCGTCGACCAGCAGCGCGGTGAGGATCTCCCACGCCGCGGACGCGGCCGGCTGCACCGACTCCGCCGGGACGAGGCTCTCGACGATGTAGCCGCCGGCGACGCTGCGGACGACCAGGACGAGCATGCCCGAGACGATCGCCGCGATCGCAAGCAACCGCACGATCGAGCGCTTGCGGTCACCCGCGAGCCAGATCGCGAGCCCGGCGAGCGCCAGCGGGACGAGCCACAGAAACCGTCCCAGGGTCTCCAGCAACTTCGTCAGGTCCTGCGCCGTCTCGAGCTGTTGGGCCTCCATGATCTCGATCCGCCCTGCATCCGCGGGCAGCCGCTCAGCGACGCGGCCGAAGATCGCGACCCGGTCGCCGAGCTGGATCACGAGCGGCTGCAGGTTGAGGACGATCGCGCCATCCTCGGTCGAAATGGCGGTCAGCTCGTCGTCGAGCACGCGCAGCAGCTGCTCGTGGGTCGTCGAGAGGGAGTTGACCCAGAGCTCCTGCGCCCGCGGCCGCTCGAGCACGCGGATCGCTGCCCGGTCGGCGACCTCTCGGCCGATCGCGGCGATCGGCCCCGCGAGGCCCTGCTGATCCTCGGGCAGGCGCTCCTCGAGCGAGGCCGAGACGTCCACGTTCGCGTAGAGCTGCTCCACGAGCGAAAGCGCGATCTGATCGCGGATCAGGTCGTTCGCGATCAAGTCCGCCGCCGTCTGGCTGAACGTCTCGTTGTCGAGCGCCTGGTAGCGGATGAAGCCTGCGAGCATGGCCAGCACGGCGAAGATGGCCGCGAGGACGACGAGCACTCTGGCTATCACCATCCGCGTCATCGGGATGGTGTGGTCGTCGGAGGAGGCTCTGGCAGCCGGCGGACCTCGATCAGCTCCAGCCCGAGATCGGCGACGCGGTCGAGGAGGCCGTGCAGAGCGGCCTGGTCGCAGATGCTGCCGTGCAGCACGGTCTCCACCGGGCGCACTTCGACGGCCAGGCCCTCGAACGCAGAAGCGGTCTGCTCGCTCACTCGGCCTTTGATGCGGATCTCGTAGCGTTCAGTCAGCACATTCCTCCGCGGCGTCAAGCCATGTCGTTCTGGGCTGAGCAGAGGCCGGTCGGGCGGTTTGCGTGCACCGACCGGCCCACCGAACCGAGCGTCCGACTCCTCCGAGCCGGACAAGATCGACGAGCTGGTTATGCGACTCCTGCCGCCCGGCGGCCGTACACCGACAGCGCCCAGATCACGGCGACGTCGAGCGCGATGATCACGATCGACCAGACGGGGTAGTAGGGGATGAAGAAGAAGTTCGCGAACGCGCTCAGAGACGCCAGGGTGATTCCGACGACCCGTGCCCAGGTGGCTCCTTGGAGCACACCGGCGCCTGCGGCGAAGATGACCACGCCGAGGATGAGGTGGATCCAGCCCCACGCGGTGACGTCGACGTCGAAGACGTAGTTGGCGCCCACAACGTAGAACTCGTCATCGAAGATCGCGGCCAGCCCGGCGATGGTCTGGAACCCGCCGCTCAGCATCATCATCACCGCGGCGAAGACGACGAAGCCGACGGCCCAGCCGCTGGTCTCCTCGTAACCTCCCTGATAGTCGCGCGGCTCGCTCGTTGCCATACGTTCCCTCCTACTCGTCGACGATGGCCCGATGCTAGGTGGGGGCAGGGTGATCCCTGCTCACCCTGCAGGGGTGAAGACGGCCGGTTGAAGAGTGCTGCGGCAGCCCCACCCGAATCGGGTGAGGCCGGCTCACTCTCGGCTGCACGAGGCTCCCAGCATGCTCGTCCGCGTGCTCATCGTCGCGATAGTCGCGCTGTTCCTGGTGCTCTGGGTCCGCGCCGTCATCGACGTCTTCCGGCGGCCCGATCTGACTCTGGCCGGGCGATTGGCGTGGATGATCGGCATGCTCGTGCTGCCGTTCGTCGGCCTGCTCTTCTACACGATGATGCGGCCTACGGACGCGACGATCCGCCGCGGCTGACGCCCGATTTCACCTCTCGGCGCGCGTTAGGCTCACCACGTGGGCGAGCCGACCGAGAACCGCGTCCGGCTGCGGCCGCTCGAGCGCGACGACATTGACGACCTCGTCGCCTCGCACGACGACGATCCCGCGTCCTTTGCGCCCCTGGGCGATCTCGGGCGCGAACGTCTGCGCAGGCAGATCGAGCGAGCGCCCACCCTCGAGGACGGAGGCTTCCTGCACCTCGCGATCGAGGCGGACGGCCGCCTCGTCGGCGACATCCAGGCCCGCGCGCCGCAATCACGCCTTCCCGCCGGGCGTCTGCGAGATCGGGATCACGCTGTTCGCAACTGTCAGGGGGCGCGGCGTCGGGCGTGAGGCGGTCGCCCTCCTCACCGAGCAGCTCTTCGAGGCCGGCTGGGAGCGCGTGCAGGCCTCCACGTCGGTCGACAACGTTGCCATGCGCCGCGTGCTCGAGCGGCTGGGCTGGGAGCTCGAAGGCGTCCTGCGCAGCTACAGCCCGGGCGAGAGCGGGGCCCGCGAGGACTACGCGATGTACGCCGCGACGCGCGGCCGGAGCGCCTCTCTCTAGCCCGGCGCCGGCGAAAGCGGGCTACAGTTGCCCGCTTGAGGACCACGTTTGTCATCGGCGCGTTCGTGTGTGCCGCGTGGCTCCCGTCGACCGGGCTGGGAGCGATCTTCGGGGACACGGACGTGAGTGACCCGACACTGAAGGTCAATGCCCGCGGGACGGCCCTCGTCGAGTACACGACGACGGCCGGCATCCGGCGTCACATCCTCGTCTGGGGCGCGATCAACGGGCTGGCGCACCAGGGCGGCCCCGGATCGCGGCAACAGCGGTTCGAGCTGGACTACTCGGGCGGCTGGAAGAGCCGGCAGAACCCCCGCTACTGGCGCACGCTGCGCAACGCGTGTGGACCCTATGACGGCCCGAAGCTGCCGTTCTTCGTCACCGGGTGCACCGCGCCCGACGGCAGCCACTGGGCGCTCCAGGCCTGGCGCCGGAACCTGCCCATGCGCGGGTTCGCGCCCTGGACCGCGAAGCAACGCGGCGTCGAGCTCCACGTCTCGCACTGGAGCGGAGCGACGGCCGAGCTGCAGGTGTACCGGCACTGGACCTACCGCCGAGCACACCAGGGCATCTTCGGCCGCCTGCTCTACCGCGGCAAGCCGGTCTACGGAACGAGGACCGCGTCCGCGACGGTCCGAGACGAGTGGGCGCGCAACGTCTCCATCGACACCTTCGACTCCGACTACGGCCCGGGCTGGAAGCACGACACCGCGATCGCGACGCACACCGGCAACGGCGGCTTCTGTTACTCGTTCGTCCGGCAGGCTCCGCCGGCGGGCTATCCCAGCTCCCGGCCGCGCGGCACCGGGCTGGGCAAGCGCCACCGGGTCTCCGTGATCGGCCCCGGCGTGACGCCGATCGTGCAGGTGACGCTGCCCCGCCTGACCCGTTTCGACGCGGCCGCGCAGCGAGCCGCGACCAGGCGCTTCGACGAGATCCTCGGCGGGGACGCGCACTGCGCGCCCGAACGCTGAGCCTGCGCGCAACCAAATCTCCCGATGGCGGCGCTACCATGCGCAGCATGGACGGGGTCTCCACAGGGGTCGAGGCACGGCATCGCGCACTGATCGAGGCGCTGCCGGACCTGCTCCTGCGGCTCGGCGCAGACGGCACCTACCTCGAGCTCGGCGGGGACCTCTCGCGGCTGGCAAACCCGCCCGAGATCGTCGTCGGCGCGAACGTCCGCGAGCTCCTGCCCGCCCGGATCGCCGAGCAGCTGATGGCCGGCGTGGCTTCAGCGCTGCAATCCGGGCTGCTCGCGACGGTGAACTACCGGCTGCGCACCCATCTCGGAGAGGAACGGGACTTCGAGCTGCGCATCGCGCCCGTGGCGACGGAGGAGGTGCTCGTCGTGGTTCGCGACGTCACCGAGGTGCGCGCCGCGATGCGCGAGCTGCGCGAGTCGAGGGCACGGATCGTCGCCGCCGGCGACGCCGCCAGGCGGCGCATCGAGCGGAACCTGCACGACGGGGCGCAGCAACGCCTGGTCACGGTCTCGCTGCACCTGCACCTGATCGCACGCCGCCTGGAGAGCGCGCCCGACGCCGTGCCGGGCTTGCTGGAGGCGGCGCAGACAGAGCTGGCACTCGCGCTCGAGGAGATCCGCGAGCTCGTCCGCGGCCTGCACCCGCGGATCCTCACCGACCACGGCCTCGAGCCCGCGATCAACGCGCTCGCCGAGCGCGCCCTGCTGCCGGTCGAGATCCTCGAGCTACCGCAAAGGCGGCTGCGCCCGGCGGTGGAGGCCGCGATCTACTACGTCGTCGCCGAGGCGCTCGCCAACGCAGCCAAGCACGCGGCCGCCAACCTCGTGACCGTGCGCGTGGCACAGGAGGAGTGCGGCACCATCGTCGAAGTGGCCGACGACGGCATCGGCGGGGCCGACCCGTCCGGCGGCGGCCTGCGCGGGCTGGCCGACCGCGTCGCCGCGCTCGACGGCCAGTTCGCGGTCTCGAGCGTCCTGGGCGCCGGCACTGCGCTCCGCGCCGAGTTTCCCACGGGCTGAGATCCGGCAGGAACAGCGCGCTGAGCGGCGAAGACTCGCTCCCGCCCAGACGCCATCCACACCGGAGGTTGGTATGAGCAACGGCGCGCCCGTTCAGATCGTCGCCAGGTTGGTGGGCTTCGTGTTCCTCCTCGTCGGGATCGCCGGCTTCATCCCGGGCATCACGACGAACCTGTACGACGGCCTGGACTTCGCCGGCGACGGCAGCGAAGCGGAGCTGCTCGGCGTGTTCCAGGTGAGCGTCTTGCACAACATCGTCCACGCGCTCTTCGGCGTCGGCATCTTCATGGCCGCCACGCCCAGCGGCGCCCGCACCTTCCTGATCGGAAGCGGCGCGATCTACATCGTGCTCTTCCTGCTCGGCCTGATCGGCGGGGCCGACTGGGTCCCGGTCAACGACGCGGACGACTGGCTGCACCTCGTACTCGGGGTCGCACTGCTCGGGCTCGGCTTCGGGCTCACGCGCGACCGCGAGCACACCGTCGCGACCACGTAGAGGGCGACACATCGGCTTGGAACGAGGGGCGGAGCGATCCGCCCCTCAGTCGTTCCGGAACGCGCGTCCGGTCCGAATCCCCCGTTCCAGGAGTTCAACTCGGGCCCATCGATGCCGACAACCCCGGCGATGTCTCTCGACAAGGGGTTGCTCAACATGCGGTCACGCCGATTCGTCCTTCGCCTCGCCATCCTCGCAGCGCTCGTCGCCTGCGCAGTCCTGCCCACCACCGCCTCTGCCTCCGAGGTGATCGAGCGGAACGCGACGGCAGTCGAGCTCCAGGTCTCGAAGGACGGCCAGGCGCTGCTGAGCTACAACTCGCGCGGGAAGCGCTGGAACGTCCTCGCCTGGGGCGCGATCAACGCGATCCAGCCGACGACGGCGCGCGCACAGGTCGAGTTCAAGCTCGACTACTCCGGCGGGTACGGCACCTACAAGCGGCCGGTGTGGAAGACCTTCAAGGACGGGTGCCGCGCCTACGACGGCCCGCCGCTGCAATGGCTCGTGGCGTCCTGCAAAGCCCCCGACGGCTCGTACTGGGCCGTGCAGTCGTGGCAGCGCGCGCTCGCCAACTACGGGCTTGCGTCGACCGCGAAGCAGTCGGTCTGGGAGCTGCGCCTCTCGCACTGGAAGGGCCCGCTGCCCGTGCTCGAGGTGCACATGAACTGGGCGTACAAGAAGTTCCACCACATCTTCGGCTCGTTCACCTACCTCGGCAAGCCGGTGCACGGCTTCAAGTCGACGCCCACGGGCAACCCGCTCGACACCTTCGGTCGCAACCTCTATCTCGACACGTTCAATTCCGCCTACGGCGCCGGCTGGAAGCGCGAGAACAGCTTCCTGATGCACAAGGGCACCGGGAAGTTCTGCTACGGCTTCTACAAGCACGGCAGCCGCCCCGAGGGTCACGGCGAGCGCTACCGCGCCACGATCATCGGGCCCGGCGTCACTCCGGACATCTACTGGGAGGAGGACGCGCTGAGCACCTACGACCCCGCGTTCGACCTGGAGCGGCACGCCTTCCAGAAGGAGTACTACGCCGGCGACGGGCTCTGCAAGGCCGTCTAGGAGGGCCGGCCAGGCCCCGGGTTCCTATGATCGCCGGATGGTCTCCGGCGACGAGCTTCGTGACGTGCTGCGCCGGCATCCCGCCGGTGTCAGCATCGTCACGGTGGACCTGGAGGGTGAGCGCCTCGGGCTCACCGTCGCCTCGCTGACGCCGCTCGCCCTCGAGCCTCCGCTCGTCGGGATCTCGATCGCGCAGGGGGCGGCGCTGCACGAGCTGCTGCGCGCGGCGGGAGGCTTCGCCGTCTCCGTGCTCGCAGCCGACCAGGTGGAGCTCGCGCGGCACTTCGCGCGCGGCGTGCCGCCCATCGTCCTGTGGAGCGGGATCGAGGCCCGCGATGGTCCGCGTGGGCCGCTGCTCGCAGGCGCCGTCGCCTGGCTCGAGTGCGGCCTCGCCGCCGAGCACCCGGCCGGCGACCACACCTTCTTCGTCGGCAGCGTCGAGCGTGCCGAGGCGGGCGACCCCGGACCTCCGCTCCTGCGGCTCGGTGGCGAGTACCAGAGCCCGTGATCGACGCCGTCGTGTTCGACCTGGACGGTGTGCTCCTGGACAGCGAGACCGTGTGGGACGACGTGCGGGAGACGCTCGTACGGGAGCGCGGCGGCCGCTGGCACGAGCGCGCGCAGGCCGACATGATGGGCATGAGCTCACGCGAGTGGTCGCGCTACCTGCACGACGAGCTCGGGCTCGCCGAGTCGCCGCAGGAGCTCAACGACGAGGTCGTGAGCCGCATGCTCGTGCGCTACCGCGACGAGCTACCGCTGATCGACGGCGCGGTCGCGGCGGTCGAGCGGCTGGCGGAGTCGTTCCCACTCGCGCTCGCGTCGTCGTCCAACCGGCCGCTGATCGACGCCGTGCTGGCGACATCCGGCCTGGCACGCCACTTCGCGGCCACGGTGTCGTCGGAGGAGGTCGCGCGCGGCAAGCCGGCCCCGGACGTGTTCCTCGAGGCCGCCCGCCGGCTCGGCGTCGCGCCCGCGCGCTGCGCGGCCGTCGAGGACTCCGCCAACGGCCTCCGCGCGGCGCACGCGGCGGGAATGCGCGTGGTCGCCCTTCCCAACGCGCACTACCCGCCGGGAGCGGACGCACTGGCGCTCGCGGACGTCGTGCTCGGCTCGCTCGACGAGCTGACGCCCGCGGCCGTGCAGGCGCGCTGACGTACAGGGCAAGCGTCAGGCCGGCGGAGGGTCGGATGGCAGCCGCGACCAGACCTCCAGGTCGTCCCGGATGCCCTCCTTGACGTACACCGAGCGGAGCACGCCCTCGCGGACGAAGCCGCAGCGCGCCGCGACGATCCGGGAGGGCTCGTTGTCGACGGCGATCAGGAGCTCGATCCGCTCCACGCCCTGCTCGGAGAACGCCCATTCGGTCAGGAGCCGCAGCGCCTCGGTGCCGACGCCCCGGCCGCGCGCCTCCGGCGCGACGATGTAGCCGAGCTCGGCGCTTCGCTCCACCCGTTCGACGCTCGGCGCGAGCGCGACACCGAGGAACGCGCCCGCGTCGTCCTCGATCGCGAATGCCTCACGCGTCCCCTCCGCGCGCCCGGCCTCGTAGCGCTCGAGCCACCGCTCGGGGAAGTCGCCCGGCGCCGGCTCCGGGATGCGCGTGTGGCGCACCGAGGACGGGTCGCGGACGAGGCGGCCGACACCTTCGAGGTGCTGCCGCCCGAGCGGGACGAGCCTGACGCCGCTCACGTGACGCGGCCGAGCAGGACGCAGCCGTTGTGGCCGCCGAGCCCCATCGCGTTCGAGAGAGCGACGTCGAGCTCGGCTTCGCGAGCCTCGTTCGGGACGTAGTCGAGGTCGCACTCCGGATCGGGGTTCCGGTAGTTGATCGTGGGCGGCAGGATCTGGTGGTGCAGGGCGAGCGCGCACATCATGGCCTCGATCGCACCCGCGGCTCCGAAGCAGTGGCCGGTGACCGACTTCGTCGACGAGACGGCGAGCCGGTAGGCGTGGTCGCCGAAGACCTGCTTGATCGCCTTCGTCTCGGCGAGGTCGCCGAGCGGCGTCGAGGTGCCGTGGGCGTTGATGTAGCCGACGCGCTCGCGCTCCACCCCGGCGCGCTCGAGCGCGGAGCGCATCATCTCCGCGACGCCCACCGAGTCGGGGTCGGGCTGCGCCATGTGGTGGGCGTCGTTGGACGCGCCGTAGCCGAGCACCTCCGCGTAGATCGTCGCGCCGCGCGCCAGCGCCGCCTCGCGCTCCTCGAGCACGAGCACGCACGCGCCTTCGCCCATCACGAAGCCCGCACGGGTCGCATCGAACGGACGCGAGGCGAGTGCCGGGTCCTCCTCCTCGGCGACGAGCCCGCGCATCGCGCAGAAGCCGGCGAGGATCAGCGGGTGGATGCACGATTCGGTCCCGCCCGCGAGCACGACGTCCGCGGCGCCGCGACGGATCGTCTCCGCCCCCTCGCCGACGGCGTGGGAGCCGGTCGCGCAGGCCGACACCGGGGCGTAGTTGGGGCCGCGCAGCCCCAGCGAGATCGCGATCTGGCCGCTGGCGGAGTCGACGAGGACGCTCGGGATGAAGAACGGTGAGATCCGATCGGGGCCGCGGTCGCGCAGGACGTCCACCTGGTCGACGATCCCGGGCAGCCCGCCGATCGCGGAGCCGACTACGATGCCGACCCGCGCGGGGTCGAACTCCCGAATCCCCGAGTGCCTCCACGCCTCCTGTGCTGCGCCGACGGCGAGCAGGACGTTCCGGTCCATCCGACGCGCCTCCTTCGCCGGAGCGACTGCGGCCGGATCGAAGTCCTTCACCTCGGCCGCGATCCGGACCGGGAACGCGCTCGTGTCGAAGCCCTCGATGAAGTCGACTCCGCTCCGTCCGGCGACCGCAGACTCCCACGTCGAGGCCGCGTCACCGCCGAGCGGGGTGACGGCGCCGAGGCCGGTGATGACGACGTGACGCATCGCAGGATCGTAGTTAGCGAACACCTCTGCGCGGAAATGAGATCCGCATGGCGACCGTCGAACCAGCAGTCGCCCGCGCGGGGGCGACGAAGCCGAAGCTCGTCTTCTTCACGTCAGCCCGCTCCGGGCAGAGCCGCCGCGTGGAGGGCTACCTCGCGCAGGTGCTCCAGCGTCGCCGCAACCACGCTACCTTCCGCCTCCATCTCGTGGAGGGTGAGGAGCACCCGCAGCTGATGCTGCGCTTCCAGGTCGACGAGCTACCGACGCTCGTGGTCGTCGAGGACCGAACCGTGAAGGCCCGGCTCGCGCAGCCACGCGGGTGCCGGGAGATCGAGGAGCTGCTCGGCCCCTGGCTGCGGTGAGCTCTCCTTGCGGCGGCACCCCCGACGCGAGATAGTCGGCCCGTCCAGGGGAGTGAGTCCAAGCCAAGGGAGTGGGCAATGAGACGATTCGTCCTGGCGGCGCTTGCAGGCGTCGCCGCTGTCGCGGCGGTTCCGGCGCAGGCCGCCACACACGATTTCGAGGTGAAGGTGCTGTCGAGCCCGGCGGAGATGGTCACGGGTGACGACGCGCTCGTGCGGGTCTCGATCCCGCGGAACGTCCCGCTGCACAAGGCGACGGTGACGGTGAACGGCACCGATGTCACGGGCACGCTCGAGCTCGACGCCGCGGAGCGCACGCTCACCGGGATGGTCACGGAGCTCGAGCTCGGAGCCAACGAGCTGCACGTCGACTCGAACGGAAAGGGCAACGGACGCCCGACCTACGACCTGACGCTCGTCAACCATCCGGTCACCGGCCCGATCTTCTCCGGCCCGCAGCAGCAGCCGTTCGTCTGCAAGACGGTCAGCCAGGGGCTCGGCCTGCCGCTCGTCGACAACCAGGCTGGGATCGGGATGCCGGTTCCCGGCGGCTGGAGCAAGGACTGCTCCGCGACGACGCGGGTCGACTACCTCTACCGGACGACGACCGGCTCCTTCCAGCCGCTCCCGGCGGGACCGCTGCCCGCGAACATCGCCCAGACGACGACCCTCGACGGGCAGACGGTGCCCTACGTCGTCCGGCGCGAGCGCGGCACGATCAACCGCTTCATCTACTCGATCGCGATCCTCGCCCCACCCCCGTCCGGCGGCCCGGAGGACGGGCCGGACACATCGCTCTGGAACGGGCGCCTGATCTACTCGTTCAGCGGCGGCGTCGCGATCGGCTACCAGCAGGGCACGCTGAGCGGCGGCGACCACCTCTACCACAACGGCCTCTCGAAGGGCTACGCCGTCGCCTACTCGACGGGGACGCGCACGAACACGCACTACAACCTCGTGCTCGGCGGCGAGACGGCGATCATGACGAAGGAGCACTTCATCGAGGCGTACGGCGTCCCGATGTACACGGTCGGGATCGGCGCGTCCGGCGGCGGCATCCAGCAGTACGTCTACGGCCAGAACCACAAGGGCGTGGTGATCGACGCAGCGATCCCGGTCTACTCCTACCCGGACATGGTCACGCAGACGATCCACGTCGGCGACTGCGAGCTGCTCGAGCACTACATGGACGTCACCGACGCGGCGAACCCGAAGTGGAAGATCTGGACGAACCGGACCTGGCTCGAGGGCCTCGCGGCCAGCAACACGGTCACGAACCCCGTCCTTGGGACCCCCGGCTCGACCGAGTGCATCAACGGCTGGCGTGGCCTGACGCCGCTCGCGATGAACCCGCTCTTCGGTACCGCGGGTGCGGAGCAGGCGCTCTACGACCCCGCCGTGATGGCGGCGGTGAAGTGGACGCACTGGGACGACGTGCGAAACGTCTACGGCGTCGACGCCTTCGGCTACGGCCGCTCCACGTGGGACAACGTCGGCGTCCAGTACGGCCTCGCCGCGCTGAAGGCGGGCCACATCACGCCGACGGAGTTCCTGTCGCTGAACGCAACCGCGGGCAGCTGGAAGGATTCGAAGGACATGGTGCAGGAGGGGTGCCCGTTCATCGTCGCCCTCTGCGCCAACCCGGCCCAGTTCGATCCCTGGAGCCGGCGCAACATGCGGTTGAGCCTTGACGGGGGCGTCACTCCAGCCCCGAGGCGCGTCGGCAGCATCGAGGCGATGAACGCTGCGTACAACTCCGGGCTCGTGTTCCGCGGCGACATCGACATCCCGGTGATCGACTGGCGGCACTACCTCGAGCGCGAGCTCAACATGCACAACTCGCACCAGTCGTTCGCCGCCCGCCAGCGGATGCTGGACTTCGACGGCGATGCCTCGAACGGCGTCGTCTGGTTCACCGACGGGCCTGCCGTCTTCGACCAGACGCCCCAGGCTTTCGCCGTCATGGACGAGTGGATGGCGAACATCGCCGCGCATCCCGGGCGGAGCGTCGCCCAGAACAAGCCGGCGGGAGCCGTCGACAAGTGCTTCAACGCGGACGGCTCGCCGATCGCGTCGGGTGCGGGCGTGTGGAGCGGGATCCTCGACTCCGGGCCCGCGGGCCCGTGCACGCAGCGCTTCCCGCTCTTCAGCACCTCGCGGATCGTCGCGGGCGGCCCCATCGCCGGCAACGTCTACAAGTGCGCCACGAAGCCGGTCGCCACGGCGATTGCCGACGGGACGTACGGAGCGTGGACGCCGTCTGCGGCCGAGGCCGCACGGCTCGCGCAGATCTTCCCGACGGGAGTCTGCGACTACAGCAAGCCGGACGTCGGCAAGCCGTAGATAGATGGAGGCGGGGGCGCCGCTCGAGCGGCGCCCCCGCCTAGCCGGCGCAGATGAGGCATCCGCGCGTGCGGATGCCTCATCGCGCAGATCCCTAAAGGGGGCCGCCTAGCGGCCCCGATCTCAGCCGGTGACGCGTTCTTCTTTGAGTGAGAGATCGGCGAAGGTGTCCCAGTGCTCGTCGAGGCGGCGGGCCATCGCCTCCTCCTCGGCGCGGTTCTGACGCGCGACCTCGGCCGTCTCCTCGTCTCCGGCGCGCGTCGCCACGCGCTCGAGCAGCTGGTAGGCCGCGATCTCCATGTGCTCGGCCGCGAAGGCGTCACGCGCATTGCGGCCCGCCTTCTCGCCGCGCACGAAATCGAGCGGCAGCTTCGCGAGCGCGCCGAGCACTCCCGTCGCCTCGCGCATCATCGACGGCTTGGCTCCGCGGGCCTCCAGCCGCGCGCGCAAGCGCTGTGCATGCCGCTCGGTCTCGACCTTGTGCTGCTCGAGCAGGTCGATCACCTGCGGATCGTCGGTCGTCGCGATCATGCCGTCGAGCAGGCGCCGGACGCTCTCCTCCATCGCGATCGCCTCGTCGAGGTGCTGGACGAGCTGCTCTTCGACGGAGCTCGCACGCGCCTCGGCCACGGGCTTCAGCCTGAAACGGCCGTATTCGCGGCCTCTGAGGAGCGCGCGGCCGCTCCACGTGTCGCCTTCGGGCTCGAGGACGTCGACGAACGAGTCGAACGGCGCGCGGTAGCGCAACTGGGCGCCGACGACGTCGAACGGCGCCCGTACAGGGCCGAGCGTCGTCTCGCCGCTCCCGACCCCGTCCACGAGCGGGCCGATGCGCTTGCGCACGCCAACGAGCGGCGGCAGAAAGCCGCTCACGCGCTCGACGTCCCAGGTGCCTGCGAGCTCGTCCATACCGTTAGCCTTCTCGGGCGATGCCCGGTCCAAACGTCCCCTTCCCGCCGATGGAGGCTGAGCTCGTCCGCGAGCTCCCCGAGGGCGACGGCTGGCAGTACGAGCCCAAGTGGGATGGCTTCCGCGGCGTGCTCGAGAACGACGGGGGCGAGCTTGCCCTCTGGTCGCGGAACGAGCGGCCGCTGCTCCGCTATTTCCCGGAGCTGGCCCCGCTCGGCGAGCTCCTGCCGCCGCACTCGGCGCTCGACGGCGAGATCGTGATCGCCCGCGACGGCGTGCTCGACTTCGACTCGATGCAGATGCGGCTGCATCCGGCCGAGAGCCGGGTGAAACGGCTGTCCGCCGAGATCCCGGCCATCTTCATCGCCTTCGACCTGCTCCTCTGGGACGGCGAGAAGGTGCACGAGCGCCCGCTCGAGGAGCGCCGCGCGGAGCTGCTGCGGCGAGGCGAGGGCTTCTGGGTCTCCCCCGCCACCACCGACCTGGCGGCGGCGACCGGCTGGCTCGACCGCTTCGAGGCAGCCGGGCTCGACGGCGTGATCGGCAAGCGGCTCGGCCTGCCCTACCTCCCCGGCTCACGCGACGGAGTCGTCAAGGTGAAGGAGCACAAGACGGCCGACTGCGTCGTCGTCGGCGTGCGCTGGAAGGAGCGGCCGGAGCGGCTGGCGACGCTGCTGCTCGGGCTCTATCGCGACGACGGGGGCCTCGACTACGTCGGCTCGGCCGCGATCGGCGCACGGAACCACGACGAGATCGCCGCCCTCGTGAAGCCGCTGCTCGACGAGAAGAACGAGCGCCGCTTCTCGGAGCCCAACCGCTGGGGCACGGGCGAGCTCGAGGAGACCCCGCTCAAGCCCGAGCTCGTGGCCGAGGTGCGCTACGACAAGGTGCAGGGGAACCGCTTCCGGCACGGCACGAAGCTGATCCGCTTCCGGCCCGACAAGGACCCGGACCAGTGCACCTGGCAGGAGCTGCGCCCCACACGGCGCAAGGGCGATCCCACGGTCGAGTCGCTGCTCGCGTCCTAGCCGCGCCAGGGAAAGACCGGGGTCGGCTCAGGGAAAATCCCGATACCGCAGCGGCCCGGCCGCCGCGATCGTGTGAGCGATCATTCCAAGGAGGCTCACATGTCCGAGACGCTCGATCCCACCACCCCCGATCCAACCCCACCGCTCGACGCGGCATCCCCCAGGCGACTCGTCCGGGTCAAGGACGGCCGCTGGCTCGGCGGCGTCAGCGCCGGGCTCGGCCGCTACTTCGACGTCAATCCGCTCGTCTACAGGATCGCCTTCGCGGCCCTGGCGCTCGCGGGCGGCACCGGCGTACTGCTCTACCTCGCCGCCTGGCTCGTGATGCCCGACGAGGATCGGGACGAATCGGTCGCGGTCGAGACGCTGCGGGTGCACCGCGACCGCCCCTGGCTCCTGCTCGGCGTCGGCCTCCTCGGCCTCGCCGCCGTGCTGACCCTCACCGAGGCCGACTTCTGGCCGGGGAACGGCAACGTCTGGTTTGCAGCCATCCTCGCGGGTGGAGCGCTCGTCTGGTGGAACCTCGCCCGCGGCGACGAGCGGGTGGCGGCGGCCGCAGTGGGCGAGAGCGCGCCCGCCGTCGGCGAGAGCGCGCCCGCCGTCGGCGACACCCCGCCACCGAGTGTGCCGAAGCCGCGCCGTCCCTCCGTCACCGCCCCCGTCTTCGGCGCGCTGCTCGCGGCGGCCGGCGTCTTCGGCCTGCTCGCCGTGCTCGACATCTACGACGTGGACGTGTCGGTCGCGCTCGCGGCGGCCGTCGTCATCGTCGGAGCGGCGATCGCGTTCGGCGCGCAGACCGGACGGCGCTTCGGCGGGTTGATCCCGCTCGGCCTCGTGCTGCTCGCGGCGTTCGGCGTCTCAGCGAGCTCACCCGTCAGCTTCACGTCGGGCGTCGGCGACCGGAACGACCAGCCCCTGACTGGCGAGCGAGCTCGAAGGGACGTACGAGCACGGCGTCGGCGACTTCACGCTCGAGCTGGCCGACACCGAGCTCCCTGCGGGTACGACCCACGTCGAGGCGAAGCTGGGAATCGGTGAGCTGGTCGTCACGGTTCCCGAGGACGCTGCACTCGTGATCGACGCGCACACGGCCGCCGGCCGCGTCGACGTCCTCGGTCAGGAGGACGACGGCCTGGGCGCGCACGAGCGTCTCGTCTCTCCTGGCGCGTCGCCGGACTCGCCCGTGCTCGAGCTCGAAGCGGATGTCGGCGCCGGCAACCTGGAGGTCCGTCGCGGGTGACGGGCACCCCGTATCGCCTCCCCGCGTTCCCCCGCCTCGTGCGGGCCGAGCGCGGACGCGCCGTCGCAGGCGTCTGCGCCGGTGTCGCCAAGAGCCTCGGCGTCGATTCGACGCTCGTCCGGCTCGCGTTCGCGCTACTGGCGTTCGCGGGTGGCGCCGGGATCGTCGCCTACGTCGGCGCGTGGCTGGCGCTGCCCGTCGAGGGCGGCGCCCCGCCCTCGCAGCGGCGGCGCCTGCTCGGCTACGCCGTGCTCGCCGTGGCCGCCGCTCTGGCGCTCCGCGGGCTCGGGCTCGCAGACTCGCTCGTCTGGCCGGCCGCGCTCTGCGGCGCCGGCATCGTCCTGACCCGGCGTGGAGGCCTCAGCCTGGTGATCGGCCTCACGCTGGTGGCCGTGGGCGTCGTGGCCTTCGTCGACCAGAACGCGGACGGCGACGGCGCCGGAGCGCTGCTCGAGCCGAGCGGGGTCGCGATCCTCCTCCTGCTCGTGCTCGGCCCCTGGGCGTGGCGGCTCGCCGGGGAGCGGGACGCCGAGCGTACAGCCCGGATCCGCACCGAGGAGCGCTCCGAGATGGCCGCGCGCGTCCATGACTCCGTCCTCCAGACGCTCGCACTCGTCCAGCGGGAGTCCGGCGATCCGAAGCGGGTGGCCGCGCTCGCGCGCAGGCAGGAGCGCGAGCTGCGCGGGTGGCTGTACCCGGATCCGGCCACGGCGGCGAGCGACGGCCTGGCCGCCGCCATCGACGCCGCCGCAGCCGAGGTGGAGGAGCTGCACGGCGTCCCCGTCGAGCTCGTCCGCACCGGCGACGCGCAGATGGACGACGACGTCGAGGCGCTCGTCCGGGCCGCGCGCGAGGCGATGGCGAATGCGGCGCGGCACTCCGGCGCCGACCAGATCTCGGCGTTCGTGGACGTCGGCGAGGACGAGATCGCCGTCTTCGTCCGCGACCGCGGCCACGGCTTCGACGTCGACGCGCTGCCGCCCGACGCGCACGGGATCGCCGAGTCGATCCGCGGCCGGATGGACCGGGCGGGCGGCTCTGCGGTCCTGACCTCGTCGGACGAGGGCACCGAGGTGGAGCTCCGCCTCCGGAGGCGATCGTGAGCCGCAAGCGCGTGGTGCTCGTCGACGACCACGACCTGTTCCGCGCCGGCGTGCGCAGCCGAGCTCGGCGAGGCGGTCGAGATCGTCGGCGAAGCCGCCTCCGTCGCCGACGCTGTGCCGCTGATCCGGGAGCTCGACCCCGACGTCGTCCTGCTCGACGTCCATCTTCCCGACGGCGGCGGCCAGGCGGTGATCGCGCAGGTCGCGCCCGAGCGGCCGGGCGTACGTTTCCTCGCCCTGTCCGTCTCGGACGCGGCCGAGGACGTGATCGGCGTCATCCGCGCCGGGGCTCGCGGCTACGTGACCAAGTCGATCTCAGGCGTCGGACCTCGTGGACGCCGTGCAGCGCACCGCCGACGGCGACGCCGTCTTCTCACCGCGGCTGGCCGGCTTCGTGCTCGACGCCTTCCGCTCCGGGACACCGCCGGTCGACCCCGAGCTCGACGTGCTCACGGCGCGCGAGCGCGAGGTGCTCCAGCTGATCGCGCGCGGCTACCGGTACAAGGAGATCGCCGCTCGGTTGCATCTCTCCGTCAAGACGGTCGAGACGCACGTCTCGGCGGTGCTGCGCAAGCTCCAGCTCTCGAGCCGCCACGAGCTGACGCGCTGGGCCGCCGAGCGGCGGCTGATCTAGCCGGTCTCCTTGTCCGCGCGTGCGCGAGAGGGCTGCACGCGCTTTGGCTCGCCGGGCATCTTCGGGAAGTTCGGCGGGTAGGGCGCCTCGCCCTCGCCGGCAGCCTCCTCCCGCTCCACCCACTCGAGCAGGACACCCAGGTCGCAGACGACGTCGTCGATCCCGGCCTGGACGTCGCCGAGCCGCGCGAACCGCTCGGGCATCGTCGCCAGCGTGAAGTCCTCGGTCTCGACGTCGGGCAGCTCGTCCCAGCCGACGGGCGCGGAGACGGTCGCGTCGGGCCGGCCGCGCACCGAATAGGCGGACGCGATCGTCCGGTCGCGGGCGTTCTGGTTGTAGTCGATGAACACCTTCTCGCCGCGCTGCTCCTTCCACCAGGCGGTCGTCACCAACTCCGGCAGCCGGCGCTCGACCTCGCGCGCGAAGGCGAGCGCGCAGCGGCGCACGACCGGAAACTCCCAGCGCGGCTCGATCCGGCAGGCGACATGGACCCCGCGGTTGCCCGACGTCTTCGGCCAGCCGGTCCAGCCCATCTCGGCCAGCACCTCGCGCACGACGGCGGCGACGCGCTTGGCGTCCGCGAACTCGGTGCCCGGCTGCGGGTCGATGTCGATCCGCAGCTCGTCGGGCCGGTCGACGTCGGCACGGCGCGACGGCCAGGGATGGAAGTCGACGACCGCGAGGTTCGCCGCCCACGCGACCTGCGCGACCTCGGTGACGCAGAGCTCGTCGGCGTGGCGGCCGGAGGGGAACGTCACGCGGGCGACTTCGATCCAGTCGGGGCGCTTCTCCGGCACGCGCTTCTGGTAGATCATCTCGCCCTCGACCCCGTCGGGGAAGCGGCGCAGCTGGGTCGGCCGCTCGCGCAGCGCGCGCACGATCCCCTCGCCGACGGCGAGGTAGTAGTGGACGAGATCGAGCTTCGTCTCGGCGCGCGCCGGAAACAGCACCTTGTCCGGGTTCGTGACCTTCACGACCCGCTCCCCCACCTCGAGCTCCACGAACGGCGACGGCATTGCCGCAACGGTACCGCGTGGTAGGTTCGAAGCCCGTCCCGCCCGACCTCGGAGATCGCATGCGGAAGCTCATCACCCTCGCGCTCGTGCTCGCCCTCTCGCTCGTCGCCGCCGGCTGCGGCTCGGACGACGACGAGGACGCGGCCGGTACGACGAGCGCAGCCGCCACCACCACCGACGCAGCTCCCGACTGCGCGAAGGAGAGCCTCGAGCTCATCTCCGACGGGACGCTCACGATCGGCACCGACAACCCGGCGTTCCCGCCGTGGTTCGAAGGTGGCTCGCCCGAGGGCTCCGACTGGGAGATCAACGATCCGGCGACCGGCGAGGGCTTCGAGAGCGCCGTTGCCTACGCCGTTGCGGAGGAGCTCGGCTTCACCGAGGACGAGGTCGAGTGGGTCGTCGTCCCGTTCAACAACTCGTTCCGCCCGGGCGACAAGGACTTCGACCTCGACATCAACCAGATCTCCGTCACCGACGAGCGCGATCGCGCCGTCGACTTCAGCGACTCCTACTACGAGGTGAACCAGGCGCTCGTCGCGCTCCAGGACACGCCGATCACGGAGGCGTCGTCGGTCGAGGAGCTGGCGGAGTACCAGCTGGGGGCGCAGGTCGGCACGACGAGCCTCACGTACATCAACGACACCATCCAGCCCGAAGCCGAACCGCGCGTCTACGACACGTCGAACGACGTCGTCGCGGCGCTGAACGGCAGCCAGATCGACGGCATCGTCGTCGACCTGCCGACCGCCTTCTTCCTCGTCGGCGCCGAGGAGGTCAAGAACGGGACCGTCGTGGGCCAGTTCCCGTCCATCGGCGGGCAGGAGCACTTCGGGATGTTGTTCGAGGAGGGCAACCCGCTCCGCGACTGCGTCAACGAGGCGCTCGGCGCGCTGACGGAGGACGGGACGCTGGAGGAGATCCAGCAGCAGTGGCTCTCGGAGAACACCAGCGCGCCCGTGCTCGAATAAGCGGCCGAAGCTCACGCATCCTCGGCGGCCCGGGCGGCGGCCGCAGCCTCGCGATCGCGGCGGCCAGCACGGTCGTCGTCTTCGGGGCGCTCGTGCTCGTCGTGCGGAGCTCGCCTGGCTGGGACGAGGTTCAGCGAGTCGTTCTTCTACGGCCCGGAGTTCCGCGAGTCGTTCCCGGACATCCTCGAGCAGTTCGGGACGAACGTGAAGCTGTTCCTGCTCGCCGAGGTCTTCATCCTCATCTGGGGGCTCGTCCTCGCGGTGCTGCGCGGCCTCCCGGGACCCGTGTTCTTCCCGTTGCGGTTCCTCTCTGCGGCGTACACGGACATCTTCCGCGGCATCCCGACGATCCTGCTCATCTTTCTGCTCGGCTTCGGGGTTCCGGGGCTCCAGATCTCCGGTGTGCCGACGTCGCAGTTCTTCTGGGCCACGGTCTCGCTCGTGCTCGTCTACTCCGCCTACGTCGCCGAGGTCTACCGCGCGGGGATCGAGTCGGTGCACCCGAGCCAGGAGGCGGCCGCGCGGTCGCTGGGGCTGAACCGGCTGCAGGCGCTCCGCTACGTCGTGCTCCCTCAGGCGATCAAGCGGGTCATCCCGCCGCTCCTGAACGACTTCATCGGTCTCCAGAAGGACACCGCGCTCGTCGCGCTGCTCGGCGTCGTCGAGGCCTTCCGCCAGTCGCAGATCGAGGTCGCGGGGTCGTTCAACTACACGCCGTACGTGGCGACCGCGCTGATCTTCCTGGCGCTCACGATCCCGCTGACGCGCTTCACCGACTGGCTGATCGCCCGCGAGCGGAGGCGGCGCCGGTGAGCGAGCAACTGCGCCTGGAGGGTGTGTCGAAGTCGTTCGGCGACGTACGGGTGCTGCACGGCATCGACCTCGCGCTCGCCGAGCACGAGGTGGTGTGCCTCATCGGCGCTTCGGGCTCCGGGAAGTCGACGCTGCTCCGGTGCGTGAACCTCCTGGAGCCGATCGACGAGGGCAGGATCGTCCTCGGCGGTGAGGAGATCACGGCGCCGGGTGTGGACGAGAACGCCGTTCGACAGCGAATCGGGATCGTCTTCCAGGCGTTCAACCTCTTCCCGCACATGACGGTGCTGCGGAACGTGACGCTCGGGCCGCAGAAGGCGCTGGGGCTCTCCCGTCAGGACGCCGAGGCGCAGGCCGTGGAGCTGCTCGAGCCGCTTCGGCCTCGCGGACCGGCGCCTCGAATACCCCGACCGGCTCTCGGGCGGCCAGCAGCAGCGTGTCGCGATCGTGCGAGCGCTTGCGATGCGGCCCAAGCTGATGCTGCTGGACGAGGTGACGAGCGCGCTCGATCCCGAGCTCGTCGCCGAGGTGCTGAGTGTGATCCGCGAGCTTGCCGACGGCGGCATGACGATGCTGATCGCCACCCACGAGATGAGCTTCGCGCGCGACATCGCGAGCCGCGTGTGCTTCCTCGACTCAGGAGTGATCCTCGAGCAAGGCCCGCCGGCGCAGATCTTCACGAGCCCGGCCGAGCCTCGCACGCGGCAGTTCCTCGACCGGATCATCGCGGCCGGACGTCTCTAGCGGGTGACACGACACGGATCGTCCGCAAATTGCGCACGCAAGGGTTGCCGATCGGAGGCAGGTCTGCGAGGTTCCCGCAGTTCCGTCGTCCACCAAGGAGCTCCCGTTGCCGCCGGAGTCTCAGCACGATCAGGTGACCGTCGTCGTCCTCGAGTGCGTCGAGTGCGGTACGCGCGACGCGCGGGCCAAGGGCTGGGAGGCATATCCGAGCCCCGACAGCGGCTTGCTCATCTACTGCGCCGAGTGCGCAGAGCGCGAGTTCGGCGACTAAGAGAGGTGACGCGGCCTGCGCGGCGCGCTCAAGGCGCGCCGCGCGGCCGGACGTCGGTGTCGACACTGAGGGCTGCGGCTCCCGCAACGTCGATTGCCCAATCATCGACCTCGCCCAGGCGCGCCCCTATCCCTCGATCAAGTGAAGTGGCGCGGTCAACCCAGGAAGGGTGATGGCGTGAAGCAGGCCCGCTGCGGGAGACTCCGCAGGACAAGGCAGCGGCTCCTTGGCGGCGAGGAGCAAGTTGCAGCGAGGCGGATTGCGAGCGTCGAGAGACGCAGCGCGTCCGCCTCGCCGTCTTTCTAGGATCAGCACTCCCAACGCGGCGTCGCGCTCCTCGAGGTTTTGGTTGACACGACCATAACTCTGTCGTACAGTAAGAGTCATGGAGACCAAAACAGTGCAGAGGAGGAGACGATGCTCGGTAGCGCTCCTTTCGATTCCCTAGCCGTCGTCGCCGCCGAACGGCGCGAGCAGCTCCTGGCCGAGGCCACCGCCGCGCGACTGCGCCCCCGGCCTTCCGTCCGCCGGGCGCTTGGGGTCACCCTTCGAGGTGCCGCCAACCGCCTCGACCCGCCAACTCGCGGCCCCGTCCGGCGGATGAAGGAGACGATCTCGTGAAGGCCGAGGCTCACCACTCCCGGCTGTAGAAGCGGAGGGGGAGGGATTTGAACCCTCGATCCGCCGTTAAGACGAATAACGGTTTTCGAGACCGCCGCATTCGACCGCTCTGCCACCCCTCCGCGCGGCAGACAGCGTAGCGGTCTCCGTCCCCTGACTCTTGCCCGCCTGAGCGGGCGCGGCCGGAGGCTCAGCCGGCCAGGGGCGCGAGAGACGGAGAAGGAGGGATTCGAACCCTCGATGGAGGCATTCACCCCCATAACGCCTTAGCAGGGCGCCGCCTTCAGCCACTCGGCCACTTCTCCGTGGACGGGGATGGTACCGCACTGCCCGGCGCCCAAATCACCCGTCCGAGGCATGGCAACCTGCACTCGCGTTGGCATCATGGCTAGGTCGGTCTGTTCCCCCCTTGGACACCGGCTACTGCGGCGCCCGCCCTCTGCGGCAACAGATGGCGGGCGTTTCGCTTTCCGGCGCCGCTACCCTGTAGCGCCTGGACCGCCTGGAGAGGTGTCCGAGCGGCCGAAGGAGCGCGACTGGAAATCGCGTAAGCGTCGAAAGGCGTTTCGCGGGTTCAAATCCCGCCCTCTCCGTGACGGTTGTTCAAAGACCGTTCCAAGAACCCGGCTCGAGAGGGCCGGGTTCTTGATTTCCGAGCTCGATGGGCCCAGCGCGCGGCATGATCAGACCATGCCGCAGCAGACCCTCCACACGCAGCGGCTCACCCTGATGCCACTCACCGACGAGCACCTCGAGTGGGAGGTCGCGCTCGACTCGGATCCCGAGGTGATGCGCTACCTCACCGGCCGGGCGAGCACGCGCGCGGAGGTCGAGGCGAGCCACGCGAGACGGATGGCAGCCGCGCAGAAGGTGGACGGACTCGGCTTCTGGGTCGGCCTGGTCGACGACGATTTCGTCGGCTGGTGGATCCTCCAGCCCGCCCACGGTCCCGACCAGCCCGACGACCCGGCCGTGGCCGATCTGGGCTACCGGCTGCTCAAGCGTTATTGGGGCAAGGGACTCGCTTCCGAGGGGGCGCGGGAGCTGGTGCGCCACGGCTTCGACGACCTCGGCCTCGACAGAATCATCGCGCAGACGATGGCCGTCAACTCCAGCTCGCGGGCCGTGCTGGAGCGGATCGGCCTCACCTACGTGCGAACGTTCCCGACCTCGACGACTGCGCCCGGAGAGGGCACCGATGAGGGAGAAGTGGAGTACGAGCTGACGCGCGAGCAGTGGGAGCGGGAGCCGAGCTGATGCGGAACGCCTACTGCGTCGATTCGACGACGTAGGCGGCCACGTCGTTGATCTGCTGCTCGTCGAGGCTGTCGCCGAACGCGGGCATCGCGCCCGCGCCGTTCGTGACGCGGTCGACGACGAGCTCGAAGTCGGGCTGCGCCTCGTCCAGGTTCGGGCCGATCGAGCCTGACGCGCCCGCGGCTGCGAGCGTGTGGCAGCTCCCGCACCCGTTCTCGGCGAAGATCGCCTCGCCGGCAGCCGCGTCGCCCTCTGAACCGCCCTCGCCCCCGGTCTCGGTCTCGCCCGTCTCGGTCTCGCCCGTCTCCGTCTCGCCCGTCTCCGTCTCGCCCGTCTCCGTCTCGCCCGTCTCCGTCTCGCCCGTCTCCGTCTCGCCCGTCTCCGTCTCGCCCGTCTCCGTCTCGCCCGTCTCCGTCTCGCCGGTGTCGGTCTCGCCCGTCTCGGTGTGGGTCGCGGTCTCCCCCGCCGCGTGCTCCTCCTCGCTCTCGCCCGCGAACGCGACCATCGAGCCCAGCAGGAGGACGAACAACAGCACGGTCACCGCGACGAACACGCCGAGGCGACGGCCCGGATAGTCCGGATTGCGGCGCGGAAAGTAGAACGAGGAGGCGATCGCGAAGACGATGAAGAGCCCGGCCGCGACCGCGAGTGCGATCTTCCCCGTGGTCGTGACCGCGATCAGCACGGCGCGCAACCTACCACGGTCAGCAACGCTCCAGCGGCGCCATGGTCAGACCGTGATCCTTCAGTTGCGACCAGTACAGCTCGGCCGGCTCACGGTGTCCGGACCAGACGACCGCGCTGCCCGTGGAGTCGATCCGCTCGGCGAAGGACATGCCCTTGTCGAAGCTCACCCCGGGGAGCACGGCCGCGAGCGCGAAGGCGACGCCGTCGAAGGTGTTGTGGTTGTCGTTCAGCACGATCACGCGCCACGGGTCGCCGAGGCCGCCGCCGGGCCCCGTGGTGCGGCGCTCGCGCGTCGGTGTCTGCGTCGCGCCGGCCATGTGTGGTGGGGACGCTACCAACGCACTCTGTAGGCTTCTCGGCCGTGACTCCTGAGGAGCGGCTCGAGCAGTACGCGCGACTGACCGTCGAGGTCGGCTCGAACGTGGGCGAAGGCCAGGTGCTCTGGCTCACCGGCCACGTCGAGCATGCGCCGTTCCTGCGCGCCGTTGCGCGCGCGGCGTACGAGAAGGGCGCCCGCTACGTCGACGTCGAGTACGTCGACGGGCACGCCCGGCACGCACGCATCCAGCACGCGGCGGAGGAGACGCTCGACTGGACGCCGCCGTGGGTGCTCGCGAAGGTCGACTACGTGGCGGAGCACCGCGGCGCGCTGATCCAGGTCGCCGGCGATCCCGACCCGGAGCTCTTCGCCGACCTGGACGGCACGCGTGTCGGCAAGACCCGGATGCGGGAGCTCGCACAGCGCTACCTGTCCGCGATGAACAAGCGCCTGATCAACTGGGCGATCGTCGCCTATCCGAACGAGGGCTGGGCGCAGTCGGTCTTCGGCGAGCCCGACGTCGAGCGGCTGTGGGATGCCGTCGCGACGGCCACGCGGCTCGACGAGCCGGATCCCGTCGAGGCCTGGCGCGCGCACATCGACAAGCTCGTCGCCCGCTCCGAGCAGCTGATCGAGCGCAACTTCGACGCCATCCGCTTCCGCGGCCCGGGCACCGATCTCACGGTCGGCCTGCCCCCGCGTGCGCTCTGGTGCACCGCGCTCGAGGAGACGGTGGACGGCCGCCGCCACGTCGTGAACATGCCGACGGAGGAGGTCTTCACGACACCCGACCGCCGCCGCACCGAGGGCACGGTCCGGTCGACCAAGCCGCTCGCCGTGCTCGGGAACATCGTGCGCGACCTCGAGGTCCGCTTCGAGGGCGGACGGGTAGTGCAGGTCGAGGCGAGCACGGGCGCCGACGTGATCCGCGAGCAGCTGCGCACCGACGACGGCGCGAACATGCTCGGCGAGGTCGCCCTCGTCGACGGCGAGTCTCGCGTCGGCAAGACGGGCATCGTCTTCCTGAACACGCTCTTCGACGAGAACGCCACGTGCCACATCGCCTACGGCTCGGGCATCCTCGAGGCGATCAACGGGGGCGCCGAGCTGAGCGAGAGCGAGCTCGACGAGGTCGGCTTCAACACCTCGACCGTCCACACGGACTTCATGATCGGCGGCCCCGACGTCGAGGTCGACGGCCTCGAGCAGAGCGGCAACGCCGTGCCGATCCTGCGCGGCGACGTCTGGCAGCTCGATAAGTAGCGGCGACGCTCCCTCAGGTTCCTGGCGCGCCGCTCGCGGTGCGTAGGCCGGGGGAACAGTACGGAGATACGGGCCGCCGGCTGGAGCGCCGCGAGCGGCGCGAGGTCGGCGGAGCCTGGCTCCGCCAGGCGGGAGCCGACCGGCCAGGGACGTGAGGCCCGGTCACGCGCTCCGTCTTCGAGAAGCTTCCTCGGGGGGCGCTCGCGTCGCCGGCTCCGGTCAGGCGGTGCCGCGGCACCTGGGAGGGAATCCTTAGCGCTGCTTCCTTCCGGACCTGACGCGGTTCGGATGCTCCCAGTGCGCGGAACCTGACCATCGACACCACGTGCGCGAGACCTGATCCCGTTGAAGCCGCCCTCGGACGGCGTTCGGTCCCGCTGGAGCGGATGTCGGGTTCAGGGAACCGCTAACTCCCCACCTAGCGCGACCGGGCAAGGACCAGTCTAGCCGCCTCGCTATTCTGTGCGAGTCCCGGGCGCATAGCTCAGCGGGAGAGCGCTCGCTTCACACGCGAGAGGTCCCTGGTTCAATCCCAGGTGCGCCCATTCACGCCCCAGCGTCCAGGCAGAAACGGCTTGGTTACACGGCTCTCGATGTGCGATCGGTGCGCCCTCGCGCGTCCGCTGACCGTCGCCGCCACTCGAGACGTTCGTTAGGCGGGTTTCGTGGCTGTAAAGCAGAACTGCGTGCTCGCGAAGTAGAACTCGTTCCGTTCCATCAGATCGCGCTGCTCCGCACCCCACGCTTCTGCTTCAGCCTCGGTTATGCCTTGTCTGCCCGCGACAAACGTCGCGATGAACGGCACGAGCGCCGCTCCGTATGTCTCAGGGTCACCGCCACTCGCTGCGAACGCGTGAGCCTCCACGCAAACGTCCTCGAATCCGGCTGACCGCAGGTGCGCGCCGAGCGTTCGCGGCAGCGACGGGTCGGCGAGGTGCTCGTCCCAGGCTCGCAGCACGCGCGTAGTCAGAGCAGTGTCTGGCGAGTGAATCGACACCGTCGCCCAGTCGACGTCCCATACGACTGCACGTCCGCCCGGTCGAAGGGCACGGTGCAGTTCGCCGAGAGCTGCGCCCACGTCCGAGACATACTCGAGAACCTGCACGCAGACCAGGCGGTCGAATGTCCCGTCGTCGACCGGGAGCGCTGTTGCCTCTGCTTCGAGGAGCACGACGTTGTCGCGACCGGCGCAGCGGACGCGCGCAAGCTGGAGCATCGCGGGGCTGCTGTCCACGCCCACCACGGAGCCGGACGAACCCACGATTTCCGCGAGCTCGAGACAATAGAAGCCCGGCCCGCACCCGACGTCGAGTAGTCGGTTACCGACGGCTGCCCCGAGTGCCTCGCGTACCAGCTCGCGGCGATGCAGGGCATCGCGAATCTGGTAGAGGGCCTCGATCCGCCTGGCGGCGTCGGCGTCGAATTGCAACTGGCTCATCGTCCCTCCTCGCCAGCGCGTTCCCTTTCCGATCGGCGACCCTACACGATCGCGACAGCGTGCTCCGCGACGGTGAGACCCACCGTCGCGGGCGTCTCGAGAACGCGCTTTGAGGTTTGCGATATGTGCGATCCGCGCCGCCCGGTGCTGGTACCGTGCTGTCGGGCGAGGCGAAAGCCGCGATTTACAGGGGTGTTAGATACCAGGTGCGCCCATCGAAGACTGCCTGCTGCGGCGTTCCATCCGGACGCGGCGCCGATTTGCAGGGTGGTTCCCACGTGCGGCGACATCCATGGCCATCAGGCGCTTGCAGATCCGCGCGGACGCTGTCCGGCCTCGCCTGAAGAAGCCAGGAGCCGGCGGCGAATCGCGAGCGCGTCGAAGAGGAGCACGGCCCCGCCGACGAGCGCCCATGCGCTGGCGAGCCAGGTCGAGAGCGAGCCTTCCTGCTCTGAGGTCAGCAGGAGGGTCGCGCCGAGTCCGAGCTCGAGGATGCCCAGCGGCACGCCGGGGCGCCACCGCCGGCCGGAGACGTCCGCGAGCTCGAAACCACCGAGCAGATGGGCGACCCCCGTGAGGCCGATCACGACACCGAGGATCGCGAGCAGGAAGGACGTCTCGACGCTGGCGAAGAGCACGGTCACGCCTGTCGCTATCCCGACCGCACCAGCCGTGATGGCCAGTCGCCGGCGCGCGCCCTGCAGTGCCGTGCTGAGCCTGAGCGTGATGATTCCGTTGAGGGTCCAGTAGATGCCCATGAAATTGACGAGCGCCGCCGGGGCGCGATCCCCGTTCAGAGCCAGCGCCAGCCCGAGCCCGATCGCCATCGCGCCGCGCACGATCGTGATCCAGACGAGGGCCCAAGGCCCGATACGTGGGTGACGCCGTACGTGTCCGCCGCCCGGATGGTTCACGGTGCGCTCGGTGGGGCGGGTTCCGCGGCGGGTGCGCGGGGTTTGCGCCAGCGGTGCGCGGCGGCGTGCACGCTCTCCATCCGAGGCGGCTGCTCTCTCGGGTGCGACCCATACCAGCCGACGTAGCGGTTCGTCAGCGGCCTGGAGCTGAGCCCGTGCGCGAAGACCGAGATCCCGATCGTGGCTGCCACGGCAAGGAGCAGGGTGCGTTCGTGCGGAAGCGATGACTCGTCGATCATGATCACGGCGAAGACGATGGTCGCGAGGCCGCGCGGCCCGAACCAACCGACAAACGCGACGGTCGGCCGACGCGCGCCGGTTCCAAGCAGTGCGAGCGCAACCGGCAGCATCCGGACGACCGTCAGGCTGAGCACGGCGTAGGCGAGCACCTCCCAGCCGAGGTCGTCCAGGGCCGGGCCGAGAATCGCGGCGCCGAAGATCACGAAGGTGACGGCGTTGAGCACCTCACCGCCCTCGTCGACGAGGTAGGACACTTCTCCGCTGCTGCCTCGGCCCATGACGCCGAACAGGAACCCTGCGGTGAAGGCGGCGATGAACATGCTGCCTCCGAGGCCGATCGCGATCGCTGCCGCCAGGACTGCCGTAGCCACGGTAAGGATCTGCAGCCAGTGCGCCTCCACGGGCAAGCGACGCGCTAGCCGGAGCGCGAGTGTTCCGAGGAGGCCTGCCGCTACGCCTGCGACGAGGCCGTAGCCGATCTCCTCCAGCACGAGGTCCACCGCAGCATGCGCCGTCAGGGCTTCCTCGTCCCATTCGGCGAGGGCAAGCGCGATGAAGAAGAGCGGGACGCAGATTCCGTCGTTGAGGCCGCTCTCGACGTTGAGCCCTTGCCGGATCCGCGACGGGACCCGGTCGTCGGTGACGACCGCTTGGCCGAGTGCCGCGTCGGTGCAGGCAAGCATGATCGAGAGCACGAGCGCCTCGACCAGGCTGACACCGGGCAGCACGCCGACGCCAGCGAGCGTGCCGAAGGCGATCGTCAGCGGCAGGCCGATCCCGAGCAGTCGTGCCGGCACCGCGAACTCCTTACGCAGGGCAGGAAACGAGATCCGGGAGGCGTCGGCGAAGAGGACGAGCGTCAGCGTCGCCTCCGCCAGCAGCTTCAGGGACTCGGAGCCGATGCTCAGATCGATCAGGCCGAAGACCGGCCCTGCCAGCAGGCCGGCGGACATGAAGAAGATCGCAGGCGTGACAAGCGACCGCTCGAGCCGGCCGGAGATGGCCGAGAACGCAAGCAGCACCAGCGCAACCGTCGCGAGTTCCCAGGCTCCCAGCGCCCTACCTCCCTCTCATCGCAATCCGAATGGGCATAGCGAGCACCACTTGGAGCATCAGCTGGGCACGGTGGGCTCAGGCGCGGCGACGCTCACCGAGGGCTCCTCGTCTGCGCGATGACGGCGGTCGCCAGGACGCGGCGCTCGGGGCCTCGCGGCGACCTCGATGTCGGCGCCGGCGAACTCGATGATGGTCGGCTCACGTGGAAAGGCGGCAGCCCGTAAGGGCTCGTAGCTCCCGTTTCGGGCTCACTGACGCGGTGCGAACGGTCGCAGCTCGTCGGCGCCCGGCTGGATGATCCCGACGTGGGACTCGGGCACCTCGTTCCAGGCGCCCTCGAGGTCGCCAAGGGGCTCGGAAACGACGACTCGTGTCTCGGCCGACAGCGCGGCAAGCGCCTCGTTCTCCGGATAGAGCGCCTGCAGCGCATCCATGCGCGTGCTGAAGTAGAGGGATCGGGACTGACCCTCGCTCGAGTACCGGAACGCGTACACATTGCGCCCGTCCGTCGTTCCGATCGTCATCTGGAGCGGATGCTCGACGCCGTGCCGGCTGCCGGTCTCCTCGACCAGGCCGACCATCTTCTCGACCGCGCCGACGGGGTCGGTCTCGAGCCCGAAGGTCAGGGCGAGGTAGAACATCGTCTCCGAGTCGGTCGTGCCCTCGATCGAGGCAAAGAGCGAGTCGTCGATTGCCAGCATTAGCTCGCGCCTCAGCTTCGGGAACTCGCGGATCAGGCCGTTGTGCACCCACAGCCAGCGCCCGTAGCGGAAGGGATGCGCGTTCGTCTCCTGGATCGCCGTCCCCGTGGAGGCCCGGATGTGGGCGATGAAGAGGGGCGAGGAGATCCCGGCGGCCAGCTCGCGCAGGTTCCGGTCGTTCCATGCGGGGTGAACGCTGCGGTAGAGCCGCGGGGTGCCGCCCTCGTCGTACCAGCCGACGCCGAAGCCGTCACCGTTCGTCGTCGTCGCACCCAGCCTCGAGTGCAGGCTCTGGTCGATGAGGGAGCGGTCGCGGTTGAGGAGCAGCTCCTCGAGCCGGATCGGCGATCCCGAGTACGCAAGCCAACGGCACATCGTTATTCCTTCCTTTCGTCGATCCCGATCGGCCTCGTCGGGATGGCCTGGGCCAGGAACAGCGCAAGCAGTGAGAGCACGGCCAGGATCCCGAGAGCGGAGCGCAGGCCGGCGAGGCGGGCGTCGGCGTTGGCTGCGAGAGCCGCGTCGGTGGCGGCGGAGGTCGCGCCCACTTCGTCGAGCACGGACTCGAGGTCCGCATCGGAGACGAACGCGACGCCACCGGCGAGCTCGACCTGCGCCTGCTCCTTCGCTTCGGCGGGGATGGCGGCGCTCTGCTCGATGTTGGTCAGGAATGCCGACGTCAAGGAGGCGATCATCAGCGAGCCGGCGAGCGCGGTCCCGAGCGACGCGCCGAGGTTCGTCATCGTGTTCTGGACGCCGCCGACCTCGGGGCTCTCGTCGTCGGGCACGGCCGAGACCGTGACGGCGCCGAGCTGCGACGCGAGCGCGCCGATGCCCAGGCCGACGAGCAGCATCGGCGCGAACACCACCTCCGGCCCTGCGTCGGCGTCGAGCGCGCCGAGCAGGACGACGGTCCCGGCGAGCAGCGACAGCAGCCCGACGCGGACGACCAGGCGCGGTGACAGGTGCGGCAGGAAGCGCGGGATGCCGATGGCCGCCGCGAGCAGGGTCGCCGACAGCGGCAGGAGCCGAACGCCGGTGTCGATCGCCGACAAGCCGAGCGCGACGGAGAGGAAGAGCGGCACGACGAAGAAGAATCCCGCCTGCACGAGGTACTGGAAGAAGAACATGGTCAGGCCGCCGGTCAGCTGTCGGTTGCGCAGCATTGCCGTCCGGACGAGCGGCTCCTCGCCGCGCGACTCCCGCCGGGCCTGCCAGCGGAAGAACAGCCAGATCACGAAGAGACCACCGAGCACGAGCCAGAACGTCGGCGAGATGCCGGCCCACGAGGGGCCTTCCGCCTTGGGCTCGATCCAGCCCCACTCGCCCGAGCGCAGCACGCCGAAGACCAGGAGGGCGAGACCAAGTGCCGACAGCACCGCGCCCACGATGTCCAGCTGCGGCCGCTCCTCGACCGGCGCGTCCGAGATCCGCCGGGCAAGAATGAGGATCGCGATCACGAGGAGGACCTCGCCGGCGAAGACCCAGCGCCACGAGAAGTAGGTGGTGCAGAAGCCGCCGATGAGCGGGCCGATCGCGACGGCCACCGCCCCGGCAGCGGCAACGAGCCCGTACGCCGCCGGCCGTTTCTCGGCCGGGAAGTTCCCGGCGACGAGCGCGACGATCGCAGGCAGGATCAGTGCGGCCCCAACCCCCTCCAGGAATGACCAGCCGAACAGGAGCACGGGAAGGCTCTGTGCGATCGACGTTGTGAAGGATCCGCAGCCGTAGATGACGCAGCCGATCGAGAACGCCCGCTTCCGGCCGATGATCGCTCCGATCTTGGCGCCGGTGATCATCAGCGCCGCCATCACGAGCGTGTACGCCGTGATTGCCCCCTGGATCCCGGTCACCGTCGTGCCGACGTCCTTCGCAACTGTCGCGATCGAGACGTTCATCACCGAGCTGTCCAGCGTCATCAGGAACTGCCCGGAGGCGAGCGTGAGGAGGACGAGCATCGCCGGGGCCGCACGGCCCGATTCTGCGCTCACAGGAAGGACCCGGCGCGCTCAGGCACCGAAGAGCCAGGAAGGACGTTCCTCGACGACATCGACGGTCTCGCCGATCGCGCTCAGCGCCGCGCCGAGATCGGCCAGGAAGAGCAGGAGCTCGCTCCCGGGTGCCGTCTGCAGCGCACGCGAGCGCCCTTGCATCTAGACCGCCGCGGCATCGGGATCAACTGTAGGCGCGCCGCGGCTCCGCTTCCAGATCAGGTCGAGCGCCACGGCCAGCAGGCTGATCGCGACGATCGCGATGAACGTCTCGGGAGCGTTGCGAAGTGTGTCGACGGCGAAGAAGGCGAGGACGACAGCCGTCGCCGCGATCCCTGCGAGCACGATCACAACGTTCGCGCCCGTGTCCCCGCGCCGCCGATAGGCGGCGACGCCGACGAGGAGGAAGATCACGAGCGAGCATGCACTCCCCACCGACGCGATCGCGGAGAGGTCGACGAGGTTGCTGACCACGAGCACGATGCCGGCCGTGATCAGCATGCCCGCGTGCGCGCCCAGCCGCGAACCGCGTCCGAAGAACGGCGGGAACTGGCCGGCGCCCGCGAGCATCGAGGTCAGGCCGCCCGAGGCATAGAGCGTCGCGTTCACAGACGACGACGTCGCGAGCAGGGCGGCAATCGCCATCATCGTGAACCCGGCGTCCCCGAGCGTCGGCCGCGCGGCCTCGGCGATCGCCGTTTCGCCGTAGCCGACCACCTCCGGGACGGTGAGCGTGCCGAACACACCGATCGCGATCAGGATGTACAGCACCGTCGTGACACTCAGGGCGAGGTACATAGCCTTCGGTAGCTCACGCGCAGGGTCGCGCAGGTCGCCTACGGTGAACGTGATGACACTGAAGCCGAGATAGGCGAAGAAGGTGAGGGCGACGCTCGCGATGATGTCGTCGACCGACGGATACCCGCTGAAGGCGAGCAGATCGAAGTCGATGTCCGCCAGCGTGACGGCGATGAAGACGGCGAAGACCGCGAGGAGCAGGACGACGATCACCGACTGGGCGCGGTCGACGATCTTCGAGCCGACGATGTTGATGCCTGCCATCGCGAGCACGATCAGGGTCGTGAACAGGTTGTCCCAGCCCGCGGCCGCGTTCTCCCCGATGAACAGAGAGGTCGCGTAGCTCCCGAACGAGACCGCGACCATCGAGCAGACGATCACGATCGCGGCGAAGTAGCCCAGCCAGGAGGCGATTCCGACCAGGCGTCCGTTCCCGAACCCCTCGATCAGGTACGCGATGATGCCGCCCGAGGACGGAAAGCGAACGCCCATCTTGACGACGGTGTAGCCGAGCAGTGCGGAGACGATCCCGGCGAGGAGGAACGAGATCCAGACCGCGGAGCCCGCGACCGATCCGGCCTCGCCGAGCAGCGCGAAGATGCCGGCGCCGACCATCGCGCCGATCCCGAGGAAGGCGGCGCCGCGGACGCTCATGTCACGGCGTCGTCGTCGTCGGCGCCGGCGGCGCGGGTACGTGGTCGCCGAAGAAGAGGTAGACGATCGCGCAGCCCGCGAGCAGGGTGACGATCCACGCGACCTGCAGTGGCACCTGGAAGGAGTGGTCGATCACGCGCTTGCCGAGCGTGGTCGTGCCCGTCTCGTCGGCCTCGGCGGCCGCGATCTGGGTGCCGTTGGTCGGCAGGAACATGACGCCGGCGACGGTGGTCCACATCGCGATCATGTAGCCGGCTCCGATCCCGAGCGCCAGCCCCAGTGGGATCATCGTTCGCGTCGCGGCGGATTGGCTCGTGGTGAGAGCTGCGACGAGGAAGATCGCGATCGCGATCGTGAACGGCCAGTTCTCCGCGAGGCTGCCGAGAGCGGTGACGATCGCGTCCTCGTTGTTGGCGATGAACGTGTCGGCCATCCAGGCGATCCCGAACAGCGCGATCATCGCGACCATGCCCGACTTGAAGATCGGCGTGGACGCGACGTCGCCGGCCTCCACGTGCGCGAGCAGCAGGATCAGTGCGGCAGCGGTGAGCATGAACATCTGGATCAGCGGCGTCACCGACATCGGCTCGACACCTCCGCCCTCTGCGGCGACCGTCGGCCGCAGAGCCTCGAAGACACCGAAGACGCAGATCGCGGTGACACCCAGCAGGAAGATGGCGACGCTGCGCTTCGCGTAGGGCAGCAGCGTGATCTCACCGGCCGGCGCCGGCGGCTTGATCTCGCCGGCGGCCAGGCGGCGCTGGTACTCGACGTCGTCGTCCAGATCCTTGCCGTAGCCGTTCATGACCAGCGCCATCGCGAAGATGCCGATGATGCTGGCCGGCACAGTGATCAGCATCACGTCGACGATGTCGTAGTTGTAGATCTCGACGAGCGGCAGCATCGTCGCCATCGCGGCCGCGACCGGGCTCGCAGTGATCCCGAAGGTCGAGGCAACGGCCGAGCCGGCGAGTGCGCGCTCCGGCCTGATCTTGTTCGCGTAGGCGAGCTCGTTGATCACCGGGATCAGGGAGAAGAACGTGTTGCCGGTACCCGTCAGGATCGTCAGGAGCCACGAGATGTAGGGGGCGAAGAAGTTCAGCATCTTCGGCCGTGCGCGCAACGCCTTGCCCGCGATCAGGACCATGTAGTCGATGCCGCCCGCCGCCTGCATCGCGGCGGCGGCGGCGATCACGGCGACGATGATCAGCATCGCGCTGATCGGCGGCTCGCCCGGATCGAGCCCGAACAGGAAGACGAGGACGAGCGTGCCGACGCCGCCCCAGAGGCCCGAGCCCCATCCCGCCGAAGCGCACGCCGAGGGCGATGAAGCCGATCACGACCGCGCCCTGGAGCGCGATCAGGATCCAGTCGGTCGTGCTCATCCAGCCGTCTCCTCTCGCAGCTGCTGACACGTGCTCGTGTCGACGGAACGCAGCGGCGAGCTCAGGGTCGAGGCGAGCCGACCTCGACGAGCGTCTGCGCGCCGCTGGCGAGCACGGCCGCGATCGTTCCCGCCGCTCCGGTGAGCTGCTCGATCGATTCCTCGATCGTCTCCGCTTCGTCGTCGAGCGAGTCCTCAGACTCCTCGAGCTCGGTCAAGGCCGAGTCGGCCCATTCGGACACCCGCTCAGCCGCCTCCTCGCCCTCCTCGGTGTCGGGGATGCCCGCGTTGTCGACGCCCATCGACCAGCGTCTCGGCCGCCTGCACGCCCCGCTCGAGGCCCTTGCGGATGAAGCCCGTCCGGCCCTGCGGCGTCTCCGATTGCGGCTCCTCGCCGCCGGCCGTGTTGGCGTTCGGCGTCCGGATGTCCTCGACGATCGCCTCGACCTCGCCCCGCCAGACGCCGACGGCGCCGCACACGTTCTGCGCCCACTCGCCGGCGGTGACCGGCTCGCCCTCCTCGTCACGGTTCCCGATCAGACCGGTGACGGCGAGCACCAGCACGACACCGACTGCGACGACGACGATCCAGGTGAGTGGCCCGCGCCCCACGTCCTACCTCTTCCCCGGAGCGGACAGCTCGTCGACGACGGCGACGAGCAGCTGCCAGAAGCGCTCGACGGTGGGGATGCTAACGCGCTCGTCGGGCGAGTGCGGGAACTCGATCTGCGGGCCGAACGAGAGCATGTCGAGGCCGGACGCCTTCCCGCCGATGACCGCGGTCTCCAGCCCGGCGTGCACGGCCGTCACGATCGGAGGCGCTCCGAAGAGGCGCTCGTACACGACCTTCGCCGAGGCGAGGGCGCGCGAGTCGAGATCCGGACGCCAACCCGGATAGTTGTGCTTGACCTCCAGCGTGCCACCGGCCAGCCGCGCGGCAGCGTCGAGCGTGGCGATCACCTCCGGCATCGCCGAGTCGTTCGACGAGCGCGAGAGGCTGTGCAGCGTCAGCTGGTCGCCCTCCGTGGTCGCCTCCCCGAGCGACGTGCTCGTCTCGACGAGGTCGTCGAAGTCCGGGCTCAGCGCGAGCGGTCCCGGTCGGCACGAGAGCGACGGCATCGAGCAGCGAGGCGGTGCCCGCATCGGTCCACGGGTCCGCGGAGCCCTCGGCGGCGGCGACGTCGACCGAGACGCCGGCGTCCGTCTTCGCGAACGCATCGCGGATCGTCTCCGCTGGCGGTGGCAAGCGCCTCCCGGAACGCCTGCTCGCGGTCGCCCTCGACCGAGCAGACTGCGATCGCGTCGCGCGGGATCGCGTTGCGGCTCTTGCCGCCGGAGAAAGAGACGAGCCGGAACGGCACCGTCGTCAGCGCCTCGCGCAGCGCCCGGCCGAGCACCTTGACCGCGTTCGACCGTCCCAGCGAGATTCCCATCCCGGAGTGGCCGCCCTGACCGCCGCTCACCGTGACCGCAAGCGTCACCGCGCCGTCGGCGGCCGGCTCCCGCGGCGCCTCGATCCGGATCCACGTATCGGTGCTGCCGGCGCACCCCACGGTCAGCTTCCCGTCCTCCTCGCTGTCGAGGTTGATCAGGATCGAGCCCGTCACGAGCGCGGGGTCGAGCGCGTTCGCCCCCTCGAGGCCGACCTCCTCGGCCACCGTCATCAGCAGCTCGAGCGGGCCGTGCGGCAGCGACTCGTCCTCGACCAGCGCCATCATCGCCGCGATCGCGACGCCGTCGTCGGCGCCGAGCGTCGTCCCGTCCGCCGTCAGCCAGTCGCCGTCGCGGACGAGCGCGATCCGCCCTTCCGCCGGGTCGTTCGGGCTCGAAGGATCGCGCTCGCAGACGATGTCCAGGTGGCCCTGCAGCACGACCGTCGGCGCGTCCTCGCGGCCGGGAGTCGCCGGGACGCGGACGACGAGGTTCCGGCCGGCGTCCTGCTGCGAGCTCGAAACCGTGCCGGTCGGCCCACTCGCGCACGTGCTCGATCGCGGGCTCCTCGAGCCCGCGACGGGCGCGCGATCTGCGTCAACGCCTCGAAGTGCCCCCAGAACGAGCGGGGCTCGAGTCCGGAAAGTACCGACACCTCTGTCGCCATTCCGCTACCTCCTCCGCCGGTTGAGCCGACCACGTCGCCTACTCTAATTCGCCTTGCTGGGCCGCGCTACCGTCGAGATCCGGGTGAGGGCGTCGACGAGGCTTCACCCTCACCCAGTTGCGTGTGACGACGCATCACCCGCAAGGGATGAAAAACACCCGCGCCACTCGTCGGGTGCGGTGTCTGCGCCGCTTGGCCTGGCCCGCTGGGATCAGTCTGACGGGTCTACCGCGTAGAGCCGGCGTCGCTCCGCCAGGCCGCGCAGCTCGTGGAGGCCGCGGTCGACGGAAGGCGATCGGGGAGCCGGCCAGGAGCTGCGCGTCCCACGACGCGCAGACCTCGCCGGCAGGATGGAGCGGCCGACGCGGATGTCCCCCATGTCGTAGGTCTCGAGGCGCCCGAGGGGACTCCGCGAACGTTGTCGGGCTCGCCGAACCTCCGGCGCTGGAGCCTGGTCACCGGGGGACGATACTGGCGGGCGAGTCCGGGCGCGTCACGTGTCCACGCGCCGACCTGCGTAAGATCGGTCGACAGAGCACGATGCCCAAGGAGGAACGGTGGAAGAAACTCGTCGAGAAGTGCCGTCCACGGTGTTCATCGCGTCGATCTTCGGCTTCGCAAAGGCGGCGTTCCTCGGGTTCATGGGCGTCATCGGGCTGATCAGCTGGAACGACGTCACCGACCCGTGGGGGATCGGTGCGCTGGTGCTGGCGGCGCTCTTCGCCATCGCGTCGTGGGCGCTCCTGCGCGGGAGCAAGGCCGCGCGCATCGTCCTGGCGGCGCTAGCCGTCGCCGGCGGAGGCACCGCGCTCCTCTACGTGTTCATCGGGCCGAGGAGCGCCATCGGCCCCTCGCTCGTCACCGCCGCCCTGGACGCGTTGGTGATCTGGCTGCTCTATAGCCCCCGGGCCTCCAAGGAGTACTTCGGCCCGCCGGCGGCCAGTACGCCCTAGCTCCTGGTCGGCCTCAGAGGAGGGAGCCGAGCTTGTTCCAGACCCAGGCCTCGCGCCGCTCGCGCGAGCCCGTGAGCGGCTCACCAGGGCTGGACCGGGCGATGTCCGGTTCGAAGAGCCTCTCCTCGATCAGCGCGGCCGCCTCTCCGCTCCGGACGATCATCATGATCTCCGAGTTGCGGTAGAGCGCCCACGCGTCGAGATTCACGGTGCCGAAGCTGACGACGTCGTCGGCGACGACGACCTTCGCGTGGACCACGGTCTCCGGCAGCTCCCACACCTCGACGCCCGCGCCGAGCATGTCCGGGTAGCGGTGCTTCAGCGCAGCCGTCGCCTGTGCGTTGTTGGACGTCTTCGAGACGACGACCCTGACGCGAACTCCACGCTGCGCAGCGGCCACGATCCGGTCGATCATGCCCCGGTCGGTGAGGTAGGGGTTCATCACGTCGAGGCGCTCGCGAGCGCCGTCGATCTGCTCGCGGATCGCCTGCGAGGCGGCCACGTGCCCGCCGGGGATCACCTGCGCGAGCGCGATGGGCGTCGAGCCGGGCTCGGCCGGCTCCGGGAAGAACGAGGACAGTCCGGACGGAAGCGGCGCCGCCGTGGCCGTGGAAGCTCGTCAGGAACGCCGCCTGCGCCTGCCGGACGACGTCGCCGGTGACCCGCACCATCACGTCGTGAAAGCCGCCGTTCTCGAAGTGGTCCTCGATCCCCGCGCCGCCCGTCCACGCGACCACGCCGTCGATCACGTAGAGCTTGCGGTGATCGGCTCGCCCGACCTCGTCCTGCCGCCAGTCCACCCGCTGGCCGTCGGGGTACAGGCCGTCGCGGTCGAGTGGGAAGACGTCGTTGACGACGATCTGCGCGCCGGCCGCTGCGAGGCTCGTGAACATCTCCCGCGCCTGTTCGTACGGCCTGGAGCCGAAGCTGTCCACGATCACCCGGACCTCGACGCCCTCCGCCAGCTTCCGCTCGAGAAGCGCGGCCATCCTCTTCCCGACGTCTCCCTCGCGCCAGCCGAACATCAGGATGTGCACCGTCGACTGCGCGGCCTCGACATCGCCGAAGATCCTCGGGAAGAAGTTCACGCCCTCCGACCAACGGCTCGATCGTCGCCGCGGTCGACCAGGCGAACGGAAGCGCCGCGTCGTGCGGGCGTGCGTCGCCTCGCGCCACGAACTCCTCCGTCGCAGCCTGGGCACCGGCGGACGTGACCGCATCGGAGGGTGGCGGCCAGCTCGGCCGCTGTGTGACCCCGAGCACTCGCCGGTAGACGAGGACGAAGAGCAGGACGAATGCGCTCACCACGAGTGGCACTACCTTGCGGCTGCGCCCCGCACCGTCGGCCGTGTCCGCTGCGGCCGGTGATCTCGAAGCACGCATGAACGGAGAGTGTCTCAGTTCGTCCGCCGCCTGGCGCGCTGCGCCTGCACGTGCCCGCTAACCCGTAGGACCTTGCGGCTCTGAGATCGCCGCGATGGCCGTGCTGAGCATGGCGGCCTCGGCTTCGGCTTCCGCGAGCCGGCCGGCTTGGATCTCGTGGCTGGCGGTGTGCACGATGGCGCGGATCAACCGCAAGGTGCCAGGCGACGGGGAGATCGCTCCGGAAGAGGCCTTGCTTCTGGCCGCGTTCGATCAGGGGCTCCAGCTGGTCGAGCACGGGGACGTGGCGCCGGTGAAGCTCCTCCGCCGAGAGCCGGGCGGTGTTGAGCGCGAGGAGGCCGTGGAACTGTGCGAGTTGGCGCCAGGTGGCTCGGAGCACTCGCTCCAGCGCCTCCACCGGCTCGCCTCGGTGGGGCTCGGCGGCTCTCGTCGCCTCGGCGACCTGTGCGACCGCGTGCTCCATGACGGCGTCGAGGAGAGTCCACGCGTGTCGGGAAGTGGACGTAGATGGTGGCGCGGACGACGCCGGCGCGGCGAGCGATCTCCGACATGCTGCTGTCGGGATCGCTCGCCAGCGCTTCGAGGGCGGCGTTGAGGATGGCGGCGACGCTGCGTTCGGCGTCGGCCCGGCGGCGCTTGGGAGCGGGAGCTTCGGCGGGTGTCGTCGTTTTCGCCATCTAGTGGATCGGCATCGCGCTGGGGTTCAGCCGCAGCTTCGGCACGAATGTCCGCGCCCGCGGCAGGACTGCGAGAGCGACCAGGCTGGCGACACTAGCGAGGAGCCCGGCTGCAATGAATGCGTGCGCGATCCCTGAGGCAGCCTGCGGGCCGGCGACGGCGCCGCTTCCGGCCGCGATCGTGGAGAAGATCGCAATCCCGACGGTGCCGCCGATCTCGTGGCCGGTCGAGTTCAGGCCGGAGATCATTCCGGTCTCGTCTTCGCGGGCGCCGGTGAGGATGGCGATCGAGACAGAGACGACGGCGACGCCGAGCCCGAGCCCGGCGACGAGCATGCCGGGCAGGACGTCGCGGAGGTAGCGTGCCGTTCTCGCCGACGTGCGCGAGCAGGGTCATGCCGGCCGCCGCGACCAGGAAGGCGCCGGCGAGCGGGCCTCGGACGCCGTGCTGGCTGACGATGTGGCCGGACGCGTGGGCGCCGACTCCTGCCGCGAGCGCAAGCGGAATGAAGGCGAGGCCTGTCGAGAGCGGCCCCCAACCGAGCACGTTCTGAAGGTAGAGCGAGCTGAGCAGGAAGAGGCCGAAGATCGAACCGGCTGCGGCGAGCATCAGGAAGAGGCCGCCGCCGACTGCGCGATCGGCCAGCCGCTCGATCCGCAAGAGCGGCGTGTCGGTGCGGCGCTCGAGAGCCGCGAAGGCCGCGAGGCCGGCGAGGCCGCCGAGGCCGAACAGGTGCGTCTGGGCGGATGTCCAACCGGCGCCCTCGGCCTGCGTGATCGCGAAGACGATCGCGGCGAGACTGGTGGTTGCGAGCACGGCGCCGCGGAGGTCGAGTCCCTTCCAGCGCGGCTTCTCGGCGTCGGCCGGGATGATCCTGACTGCGGCGATCGCGAGTGCGGCTGCGACGGGGAGGTTGACATAGAAGATCATCCGCCAGTCGGTGAACTCGGTCAGAAGGCCGCCGACCAGCACGCCGATCGCAGCACCGGCGCCGCCGACGGCTCCCCAGGCAGCGAGCGCCTTCGCCCGCTGCTGGCCCTGGAAGGCGGACATGATGATGGCCAGCGCTGCCGGGGAGAGCATCGCGGCGCCGAGACCCTGTCCAGCGCGAGCTGCGAAGAGAGAGCCGGCGGTGCCCGCCAGCGCGGAGGCGAAGGAAGCTGCGGTGAAGATGCCGAGGCCCGTCAGGAACATCCGGCGTCGTCCGAGCAGGTCGGCGGCGCGGCCGCCGAAGAGGAGCAGGCTGCCGAAGATGAGCGAGTAGCTCGTGATCGTCCAGCTGATGCTCGACCCGGTCAGGTGGAGATCACCGGCGAGGCTCGGCAACGCGATGTTCACCGCCGTGATGTCGAGGATCACCATCAGCTGCGCGATCAGCAGCACGAACAGCAGCGCCCCGCTCTTCTTCCCAGTGGCCGCCTCAGGGTGGGCGGCGCCGTGGCCGTTGCGCCGAGCATGAGCCTGCTTCTTCGGTGTCGCGGTGGCGGACTTGCTTGCGTGCAGCATTGGCTTCTTCCTCTCTAACTCAGACAACAATGTCTGGACTACTAAAGCAGACACTAGTGTCCGATGTCAAGGGATGCGGCCAGGTGCTCACGGTCGTCACGCGCCGATGACGCAGTAGGCTCGCCGCGTGACCCAGTCCGCCGCGGAGCGCTATCTCCGGCTGGGGCTGCAGCTCGGCCGGCACGTCGACGGGATCGTCGACGCCTACTACGGCCCGCCGGAGCTGGCGGCGGCCGTCGACGCGGAGCCGCCGGTCGACCCGCGCGCGCTCGCCGCCGACGCGGAGGAGCTGCTCGACGAGCTGGAGGACGGCTGGCTGCGCGACCAGGTCGGCGGGCTCCGCACGTACGCAGGCGTGCTGGCAGGCGGGTCCGGCTCGTACGCGGACGAGGTCGAAGGCTGCTACGGCGTGCGGCCCGCCCACACGGACGAGGCGGTCTTCGCTGCCGCGCACGAGCAGCTCGAGGCGTTGCTCCCGGGCGACGGCCCGATCGCCGAGCGCTACGAGCGGTGGCGAAAATCGCTGCTCGTGCCGGCCGAGCAGGTCGAGCGCGTCGTGGCGGCAGTCATCGAGGAGGCACGCGCGTGGACGCGTGGCCTGGTCGAGCTGCCGGACGGTGAAGAGGTCGTCCTGGAGATCGTGCGCGACGAGCCCTGGCTGGCGTTCTGCGACTACCTCGGCGAGCTCCGCAGCCGGATCTCCGTCAACGTCGACCTGTCCATGTCGTCCGTCGAGCTGCTCGTGCTCGCGATCCACGAGACCTACCCCGGACACCACACCGAGCGCTGCAGCAAGGAGCATCTGCTCGTGCGCGGCCAAGGGGTGCTCGAGGAGACGCTGGCGATGGTGCCGACGCCGCAGTCCCTCGTCTCGGAGGGCATCGCCGAGCTCGCCCCGCGCCTGCTGCTCCAGGGCGACGGCGGGCCGTCGCTGGCCGCGGTGGCGCACGACGCCGGCCTCGAGCTCGACCTTGCGCACGCTCTTGCCGTCGAGCGGGCCGGCGAGCCGTGCCGAGGCGGCTGGGTGGAGGTGAACGCGGCGTTGATGCTCCACGACGGCGGCGCGAGCGAGGCGGAGGTGGCCGCTTACCTCGAGCGCTGGGCGCTGATGACACCCGAGTTCGCCGCCCACGTGATCCGGTTCCTCACCGAGCCGACCTCGCGGACCTACGTGATCACGTACCCGGCCGGGCGAGAGCTCTGCCGCTCGTACGTGGCCGGGGAGCCGGAGCGCTTCCGTCGGCTGCTGACCGAGCAGGTCCGCATCGGCGACCTGCTCGAGGCACGAGAGGCGGGCGCGCCGATCTCGCCGGGGCGGCTCAGCGTCGTAAACATCGTTACAGTCGGGCTATACCCATTCGGGGGACGCGGGCTCACCCGAAATCGCCGATAACCACCCTGAAAGGCGTACCTGCGGCGAAAAGGGAATGCGGTGCCCGTCGAGCGGTTCATCTGGAGTCCGGAGTGGCACGACCCACGCATCGTGCGGTGGCTGACGAACCGCGAGCCGATCCTCGCCTGCGCCGACTGCGAGCGGAAGATCGACCGGGAGCACCTGCGCGCGGCGGGGTGGCGGTACGAGATCACCGAGCACGACGGCCGGCTGCTCTGCCCCCTCTGCCTGCCGCGCACGCCCGCCCCGTAGCGGAAAAGAGCCGCGGGTAAGATCGACGGGTGACCGCGCTCTACCGCAAGCACCGCCCGCAGGGGTTCGACGACGTGGTCGGGCAGGAAGCGGTCGTCCGGACGCTCACGAACGCGATCGACCTCGGCCAGGTGCGCCAGGCGTACATCTTCGCCGGGCCGCGCGGCACGGGCAAGACGTCGATGGCGCGCATCCTGGCGAAGGCGCTGAACTGCGAGCAGGGCCCGACCACGACTCCGGACAAGGTCTGCCACGCCTGCGTGGCGATCGCGAACGGGAGCTCGCTCGACGTCGTGGAGATGGACGCCGCGTCGCAGCGCGGGATCGACGACATCCGCGAGATCCGCGACCGCGTCGTGCTGCAGCCGGTGGAGGGCCGCTACAAGGTCTACATCCTCGACGAGGCGCACCAGCTCACAGATGCCGCGTGGAATGCGCTGCTGAAGCTGATCGAGGAGCCACCGCCCCACCTCGTCTTCGTCTTCTGCACCACCGACCTGGCGAAGGTGCTGCCGACGGTGCGGTCGCGCTGCCAGACGTTCGTGTTCGCGCGGCCGCGGCTGCCCGAGCTCGTGCGCGTGCTGCGGCGCGACTGCGAGGCCGAGGGAATCGAGGCCCCCGACGCCGCACTGGCGCTGATCGCCCGCGGTGCCCGCGGCTCGTTCCGAGACGCCGAGTCGACCCTCGACCAGATCGCGTCCGCGACGAGCAACAAGATCGACGTCCAGTCGGTGCTGCAGCTCCTGGGCGCGGTCGAGGAGGACGCCCTCTTCCGGCTCTGCGACGCGATCGTCGACCGCGACACGGCCGGCGCGCTCGTCTTCGTGGAGGAGCTCGCGGAGCAGGGGCAGGACCTCGGGCGGCTCGTCACCGACCTGCTCGAGCACCTGCGCCACCTCCTGCTCGTCCAGCACATGGGCCACGTCCCGGACTCCCTTCCCATCACCGACGAGACGCGCGAGCGCCTGCGCGAGCAGGCGAACCAGCTGCCCGAGCCGGCCGTCCTCCGGCTGTGCGACCTGCTCGCCGTCGCCGTGGACGACATGCGCCAGGGAGCCGATCCGCGGCTCCCGCTCGAGCTGGCACTCGTGAAGGTGACCCGCCCCGGCGGCGACCTCTCCCGCGAGTCGCTGGCCTTCCGGCTCGAGCAGCTGGAGCAGCGCCTGGCCGGCGCTCCGGCCGCACCCGCCGCGGCCCCACCTGCCCCACGCACAGAGCCGGCCGCCGTCGAGCCCAGCGCACCGGCAGCACAGGCGGCAGCACCGGCAGCCGAGGGAGCGCCGCCCGCCGCCGACGCGCCTGCGGCCGCCGAGGCCGCCCCGCCGCTCGAGCTCGGCCAGCTCCAGGACGCCTGGCAGCGCACGGTGCTCCCCGCGGTGCAGTCGCGCTCGATCCCCGTCGCCTCGCTGCTCGGCGAGGCGCGCCCGGCGACGCTGGAGCAGGAGACGCTGACCCTGGAGTTCCCCGCGACCGCCGACTTCCACCGCCGCCAGGCCGAGGAGCCCAAGAACCTCGTCGTGATCCGCGACGCGCTCTACGAGGTGACGGGCCGGCGCCTCGGTGTCGTGCTCGCCCTCGGCGAGGCGCGCGGAGGAGGATGTCGAGGCGGAGGGCCCACTGGGCGAAGACGCGCTGATCGCAGCCTTCAAGGACACCTTCGACGCCCGGGAAGTGGAGGACCACACGTGAAGTTCGACATGAACAAGATGATGGAGCAGGCCCAGCAGATGCAGGCGCAGATGGCCCAGGCGCAACAGGAGGCCGCGAGCGAGATCGTCGAGTCGTCCGCCGGGGGCGGCATGGTCACCGTCAAGGCGACCGGTGCCGGCGAGATCGTGGGGATCACGATCGATCCGAAGGCGATCGATCCCGACGACCCGGAGATGCTGGCCGACCTGGTCTTGGCCGCGGTGAACGAGGCGCTCCGCTCGGCGAACGCGCCTGATGGAGTCGAAGGTGCAGGGAATGCTGCCCGGCGGCCTCGGCGGGCTCGGGCTGCCCGGCTTCTAGCGTCCTCGCTCCGAGCACGCGCACGCTCGGCGCTTCGACCGACGGTTCGCGTCCAGCAGGGTCGTCTCGACTCGTGCAGCCGACCAGGCCGCGAGGTACAGGTCGAGGTCGTTGCGCGCCTTCCGGCCCGTGCACGGGTACGAGATCGTCACCTCGAGCACCGAGCCGCGCACCGGGCGGGACTCGCACGGCACCCGGCCGAGGAATTCGGCGAGATCGGGCAGCAACGCCGGCTGACTCACTCGCACTCTCATCGAACTGGCCTCCTCAGTGGCTCGTCCTCTCGATATAATATGCCCCGCATTCGCAGCTCGAACGCCACCGGCCATCGGCTGGTCCAGCCCGGAAACTGGCCCGGACCGTCCGAAACGGACGGCTAGGCTGCGCCCGGTGCTCAGCCCCTCGGTCGACAATCTCGTCGCGCAGCTGACTCGCCTCCCGGGCATCGGCACGCGCACGGCGCAGCGGCTCGCGTTCCACCTCCTCTTGGCCCGCAAGGAGGAGGCGCTCGCGCTCGCCGACGGCGATCGAGGACGTGAAGGAGCGCGTCCGCTTCTGCCGCGAGTGCGGGAACCTGACCGAGGAGGAGCTCTGCGCGATCTGCACCGACGGGCGGCGCGACCGCACGGTCGTCTGCGTCGTCGAGCAGCCCGTCGACCTGATCTCGCTCGAGCGGACGCCCGAGTACCGCGGCCTCTACCACGTGCTCGGCGGCTCGCTCTCGCCGCTCGACGGCGTCGAGCCCGAGCACCTGCGCATCGACGAGCTCCTGCGCCGCGTCGAGCGAGGGCGGGATCGAGGAGGTCGTGCTTGCGACGAACCCGAACATGACGGGCGAGGCGACCGCCGCCTTCCTCGCAGACCGGCTCCGCGATCCGGCGTCCGGGTGACGCGGCTCGCCAGCGGCCTCCCGGTCGGCGGCGACCTCGAGTACGCCGACGAGGTCACGCTCGGCCGCGCGCTCGCCGGCCGCCGCGAGCTGTAGCCGAGTATTCCGCGCAATTTGCGGACTTTCTTCTCGGCCCGGGCTTGCATCGCCGGCGCGGACGCCGGAGATTTGCGGAAGCTCAACCGGTGGGCCTTCGGGTTTGTCGGTTCAGCACTTTTTGTGGTCCCGCCGTCGAGGGGCTCATCTAGACTCGCCGGATGGCAGCGACCGAGTACGAGGCCGTCCCGGCCGTCGACACCGACGCCGAGACGACCGCGGACGCGGCTCAGGCCGGGATCGTGGTGATGAAGTTCGGCGGCACGTCGGTGGCCGATCCGGACAAGCTGAAGAGCGTCGCGCAACGGCTGGCCGGCGCCCGCGCCGCGGGGTACCGCGTGGTCGGGGTGCTCT
>CAWJFZ010000011.1:0-796094 GCA_963842285.1 uncultured Gaiellaceae bacterium | reverse complement strand
CGAGCGTTCCTGGGGGACGGCCGGACCTGCTGGAGCAGTTGGGTCCGAATACCGACTCCTCGACCCGGACGAGCCGGTTCGCATATACGTGGCGCGATGAGGTTTCTTCGCAACACTTCGGCCAGCGGGACCTCCGCTGGATTATTCTGTGGAGCCGTCTCGCTGATCTGGATGGTCGCAGTCGCCCGCGCTGGTGGCTGTCCCGGGCCCGCGATCCCGACGCCGTCGAACGGGCCGATCCGTAACCTGATCCGCGAGCTCGGTTACGCCACGGACGTGTGGGCTCGCTGGTGACAGCTACTGGTTCCTGCGTATTGCGGAGCACGGCTATGACGACACGGCCTCGACGGCGTTCTATCCGCTCTATCCCGCGCTCGTTGGCATCCTCGGCCGGATCTTCGGTGGGCACTACGTGGTCGCCGGTATCGTCGTCTCGCTTGCCGCCTGTCTCGTCGCGTTCGTGCTGCTCTACCGGCTGGCTCTGCGGCGCTTCCCGGAGGAAGTCGCCGCGCGTGCAGTTCTTTTCCTCGCGGTCTTCCCGACCGCGTTCTTTCTCCAGGCCGATCTACAGCGAGGCGCTCTTCCTCGCGCTGGCACTCGGCGCGTTCCTCTATGCCGAACGGGGTCGCTTCGGCCCGGCGGCCGCGTTGACGGCGCTGGCCATCCTGACGCGCCCGACCGGGCTCGCGCTCGTGCCGGCACTGCTCGTCATGGCGTGGCAGGCGCCGGCACGAACGCGGGCACTCGCGTCTCGTGGCCGCAACGCCGGCAGCGCTCGGGCTCTACGGCGTTCTCGCTCCGGCAGCAGCTCGGCCGACCATTCGCGTTCCTCCACACGGATGACCAGTGGTACCGAGAGACATCAACACTCGGACCGCTCGGCGGGCTCTTGGACGCCGCGCACGCCGCTTGGGCGGGCGTGCTCCAGCTGACGGTCGGCTCGGCGGAGAACTGGTACTGGGTCGAGGAAGCGGGCGGATTCGGTCGCGCTGACGAACCTCGAAGCGTTCGGCTTTCTCGTGCTCCTCGCCGGCCTCGGCTACGTCGCGTGGGACTCGCATCGGCCCGGCCTACGGGCTTCTTCCTGCGCGGCGAGCGCCGTGCTCGCACTGAGCGTGCCCACGCAGGCCTACCCGCTTCTCTCGCTGCCCCGGTTCGTGCTCGTCGTCTTCCCGGTCTTCCTGGCGCTCGCGCTCGTGGCCCGCTCGAGGCGGGTCGAGTGGGCGAGTCGTCGTCTATCAGCTCGCTGCTGATCCCTGCATGCACCGTGATCCAGTGGGTGCTCTGGCGTTGGGTTGCGTGAAGACCTGATGCACCCGTACGTTCGCCGAATGCGGAACCTCGTCGACGAAGCCCCGACGCGCGACCTCCACGGACGGCTCGCGTGGTCACGCGAGTTCGTCGCGGTCGAGGACTGCGCGGATCGCGATCTCCTCGACGTCGGCTGTGGGTTCGGCTGGTTCGAGCTCCCCGCGCTCGACCGCGGCGCCCGTTCGGTCACCGGCGTCGAGCCGACCGAGGCAGACCTCGCGACCGCGCGGAAGCATCTCGTAGATGACCGCGTCGAGCTCAGGGTCGCGAGCGCGCTCGACCTCCCGTTCGAAGCGGAGTCGTTCGACACCGTGGTCTGCTGGTTTCTGTTGTAGCACGTTCCGCGCGACACGGAGCCTGAGGTGTTCGCCGAGCTGCACCGCGTCCTACGACCCGGCGGCGCCCTCTACCTGTCCACGCCTAACGACGCGCCGCTGCCGAAGCTCACGGATCCAGCCTGGTGGCTGATCGGCCATCGTCACTACGCGCGTGAACGGCTCGCAGAGATCGCGACGGCCCCTGGGTTCGCGATCGAGCGCCTCGAAGCGCGAGGCCGCATCTGGGAGATCGCCCAGCTGCTGAACGTCTACGGCACGAAGTGGATCCTGCGCCGTGATCCGCACTTCGCGGCGTCCATGCAGGCCCGCGTCGACCGCGAGTGGGCGCGGCCCCCCGGCTTCACGGAACCCTTCTTCCTGCACGCCCGCAAACCGGGCTAGCGCGGCTTCCTAGGGCCTTGACCGTGAGGAACGCCGCAGTGCTCTCGTGATCGACGCGCGCGAGCCCGCCGTGGCTCAGCGGGTAGTAGCCGGCTCCGTTGCGACGCTCTCCACCGACGAACCCGTGCGCCTCGAACAGCTCCCGAAGGCCGCCGGTACGCGAACACCCTACAGGTGCTGCCACGTCTCGACCCTCTCGAACCAGCCCTGCGCCCCGGTGGATGGCGAAGGGGTTGCCGAGCCCCGAGCCCCTTGCTCGTCACGTTCGTGAGCGAGAAAGGCCTGCCAGCCGAGGGACGAGCGCGAAGATGTTGTGCCAGCTCGCGAGGTTCTCGGTCGAGGTGACGGCGTACCCCGCCCGGACGCAGGATCCGGTGCAGCTCGGCGACGAACCCTGTCCGTGTCGGCCAGGTGCTCGATCACCTGGTTGCTGCAGACGGCGTCGAAGCTGCCTTCCTCGTAGGGGAGCGGCTGTGTTCAGATCGGAGTCGGAGACAGTCGATCCCGCGCGCGGCAGCCACCTGCGCCCGCTCAGGGACGATTTCGATCCCATGGATCCGGTCGCTCCCAGCCGCACGCGCGAACCGCAGCGTCAGCTCGCCGTCGTCGCAGCCGGCATCGAGGAAGGTCGAGCCGGGAGACGGCTCGAGCGCGGCCTCGATGTTCTCCAGGTTCGCCTCCATCGCCGAGACGAAGGCTTGCTCGGACAGACGAAGCAGCGGCGAGAGTGCAGGCGACACGGACGGGACTCTAGGTCACGGCGTTCGGCGCGCTCGGACGAAGCGGATGGACGTGCCCAGCTCCGCGGATACGCTAGGCCGTCGTGGAAGCCGGTCCGGGATCGGGTGCTGACGTCGTCGTCGTGCCAACGAGGAACTCTGCGCGGACACTCGAGGCCTGCCTCGCGAGCATCCGCGCTCAGACCTACCCAAGCATCGAGCTCGTCGTCGTCGACAACGGCTCGACCGACGGGACGAAGGAGATCGCGCGGCCCCTGGCGGACATCGTGCTCGACGCCGGTCCCGAGCGGAGCGCGCAGCGCAATCGAGGAGCCGCCGCGACGCGGGGTCGCTACCTGCTGATCGTCGATTCGGACATGGCTCTCGACAGCGGCGTCGTGCAGGCATGCGTCGCGGTCGCAGAGGCCTCCGCTGCCTCCGCGGTCGTGATTCCCGAGCGGAGCGTGGGCACCGGCTTCTGGGCGGCCGTCAAGGCGCTCGAACGGAGCTGTTACGTCGGGGACGAGACGATCGAGGCCGCACGCTTCTTCACCCGGAAGGCCTTCGAGCGGCACGGCGGCTACGACGAGTCGATGACCGGCCCCGAGGACTGGGACCTCCCGGCGCGGGATGCGGGCCGGCCGCGAGGTCGTCGGCCGCGTCGACGCCGAGATCGTCCATCTCGAAGGTGACCTGCGCCTGCGCGACACGGTCGCGAAGAAGTTCTACTACGGCCAGCAGATGGGCGTGTACGTGCGCCGGCATCCGGAGCTGCGCGCCGGCAACTCCGCCTCGTTCGTCCGGCCTTTCTGCGGCACCGGCGGCAGCTCGTGAGGAGGCCGTTCCTGACCATGGGGATGATCGTGATGAAGGTGGCCGAGTTCGGGGCCGGCGGCCTCGGACTGATCCTTGCCCGTCGCCGACCGTCGTCGGCAGCCGAGTAGTAGGCGCATTGCCGACGAAAAGTCCGCTCCAGCCCGAGCAGCCGGCCCGTTCGTCGTACGACCCGCGGCGCGAGATGAAGGGCATGCAGGCCGGAATCGTCGTCCTGCCGGGGATCGCGATCGGCAACGTCGCCACGGCGGTCTTCCACCTGATCACGGCTCGGCGGCCGGCCTGAGCAAGTACGCCGACCTGGCCGCACTCCTCGCTCTGGTGGGGATCGTCTCCTTCCCGCTGGCCGGCGACAGTTCAGCGTTGCGCGCGGGGTCGCGCATGCCCGCGCGACGGGCGACGAGGACGAGGTCAGGCGCGTGTACCAGGCGGTACTTTGCGTCGACGGCGGCGTCGAGCCCTGGCGACCGCCGTTCTGGTAGGCGCCGCGCTTCCGATCGCCTCGATCCTCGACCTCGACCTGGACCGCAACCGTGCTCGTAGCGGCGTTCGCCGTGCTACCCGGGTTCGTCCTCCCGGTCATCATCGGCCTCGTCCAAGGGCTTCAGCGGTTCAAGCCTTCCGCCGCCACCCAGGTGGCGGTGCCAGTCGGACGGACGCTCGTGCTTCTGATCGCGGTCGTCCTGGATCTCGGCGTGGCGGGGAGCGCTCGGGGCGAACGCGGCCGCGTTCCTGGCGGCGGCCGGGGTCTTCGCGTGGTACCTCCGAGCATGGCTGCGCGACCCTGGCCCGGCTCCCGCCGTGCACGCGAGGGCGAAGAGATCCTCGTGCCCGCCGTCGGCGGCATCCTTGCCTTCACCTCTCTTACTCACGCTCGACATCGTGGTCGCAAAGGTCGCGCTGCCGGACAGCGAAGCGGGCCTCTACGGCGCGGCGTCGATTCTGGGCCGGTTGATCCTGTTCCTCCCGGCGGCCGCGGCGGTGGTCCTGCTCCCGCGTGTCGCGTCGCGCTCGGCGCTCGGGCAGGAGACACGCTCGATCTTCTCCTAGACGGCGTCACCGCGGCGCTGGCGCTCCTCACGACCCTCATCTACGCGGTGGCGCCGAACCTGATCCTTCGGCTCGCCTACGGAGAGGATTTCGTTCCGGCGACCGACCTGCTCTGGAAGTTCGGGCTCGCGATGACGCTCTTCGCGGTGGTGAACGTCGTCTTCGTCTACGACATCGGTCGCAGCCGGGCCGGGACCGCCGTGCTCATGGCGGTGGCCGCAGTCGTCCAGGTGGCCGGCTTCGCCGCCTTCCACGACTCCGCGACCGAACTGGTCCCGTGGACATCTGCGTCGGCGCAGCGCTCGCGGCCGCCAGCCTGATCATGCTCGCCCTTCGTGGCACGACCGGAGAGCGCGCGTTGACCGTCTCGACCGAGACGGAACACTGAGACCGCGCTCACAGAATCCTGACACCGACCCGGAATCGGTTCGGCTACGATCGGCCGCCGTGTCGGAAACCCTCGCGGCAAGAAGAGGTGCGCGCTTGGATCGTGCAGTAGCGCTCCGCGCGAGGCCGGCGATACGCACGCTCGCTGCGGCGGCTGTCCTCACCGCTGTCGGCTCGCTTCTCTTCGGCTCGATCCTTGCGCATCCGAACTCGAGGGTGCTGGATCAGTTCAGCGACGCAGCCATGGCGATGCGTCTCTACGACGTGATCGACCAGGCCGGACGAACCCCTTCACCTACAGCCACGACGGCGCCAATGGCGCTCCGGAAGGGTACCGGTCCTCGCGCCGTGCAGATTGCCGCCCCGATCCAGTCGGGCTTCGTGTGGCTTCGAAGGACGCGCTCGGCATCACGGTGCGTCAACGCCTTCCTCCTCGGAGGCCTGCTTCTCACCGGAGTGGCGATGTTCGTCCTGCTGGACCGCTGCCGGTTCGGGTTCCTGCCGAGTCTCTTCGGCGCGCTGCTCGTCACCTTCAACCCCTGGATGTACGAGCGCGCCATCTCCGGTCATGTCGCGTTCGCCCATGGCTGGGTCTGATCCTGCTGCTCTACACGCTGCTCCGCCTCCGCGAGCGGCGAACAGTCCGGCGGGCCGTGGTGGCGGCGCAGCCTACGGGCTGTGCTTCCTGATGGCGTCGTACTCGGGGCTGCTCGCAACCGCGCTCGTCGCCGGCTTCGTGCTCGTCGACCTCGTCTTCGCGGACTCGCGGGTCGAGCGGACCTGGACGGCGACGCTCCTCGTCGCGATGCTCGGCGTCATGGCGCTCTTCCTCGTGCCCGGGGCGGTCGCCTACGTCAGCGAGCAGGAGCGCGTCTCCCAGTCGCTCTCGCGCTCCTCGGAACAGCTCGACCTCGGGCGCGCCTCCCCACTTCACTACGTCCTACCCTCGCCGCGCCATCCTCTCGTCGGCTCCCGAGCGACCGCGCTCGGCCGGGCGACATCTTCAACGAGAAGACGGTCTTCTTCGGCTATACGACGACGCTCCTGGCCATCCTGGCCGCCGTCTGGCTCATACGCGAGCGCAGGACGGAGTCACCGAGAAACCGTCGCCACACGTTGGCCTGGCTGGCTCTGGCGACCGCGCCGATCGCCCTCATCCTGTCCTTCGGCACGAAGGTCACGATCGCCGGTCTGGACATCCCGATGCCCGGATACCTGATCGGAGAGGTCACGGCCTTCTACCGGGTCTACGCACGGCTCGGCTTTGTCGTCGCCATCGCCGCTCGCGATCCTGGCCGCCTTTGCGCTCAACCGGCTCGGTCGGCGACGCTGGGGCAACCTCGCGGTCGCAGGCGTGATCGCCCTGACCGCCTTCGAGCTCCTACCGACCCGCGTCGCCGCAGTTCCGATCGGCGAGGCGCCCGCTTATGACCGCTGGCTCGCCATGCAGCCCGAAAGGGATCGTCGCGCACTACCCGATGATGACCGACCGCTCACGGCCGAGAAGCTCGCAGCACGGGAGCTCTACTACCAGCGCTTCACCGACCAGCCGCTGTTCGAGATCTACGGCCCCGAGCGACCGGGGCACGCGGGAGGACGCGATCCGGTTGCTCGCCCGCTACCTGACGAATGAGAACGCACTTGGGATCCTGGCCGCCGAAGGCGTCCGCTACGTCGTGATCCACGACGACGTCTACCGCGCACAAGGGGAAACTCCGCCGGCCGCGGGCCCAGCTGAAGCTCCTGCGCAGCTTTCGGTCCGGTGCGGATCTACGAGCTCGACGAGCAGCCAGTCGATCTTGACGTGGCGCTCGCGGACGGCGCGGAGGAGATCGCCTCACTGTGGGGGCTGGAGCCGTCGGCGCTCGAGACCGGACGAGCGGCTTCCACGAGGCCCAGACCTACCCGGACTATCAAGGCAAGTGGCGCTGGATGAACCAGGGCGGAACGCTCGTCGTCGAGAACGATGAGTCCGCGCCTACGACGATCCAGATCGAGGGCCTCGCGTTCGCGAATGGCGAGCTCCGGCACATCGAGCTCCGGGACGAGCGCGGAGAGACGCTGGCGACCGGGACCGTGCCCACGTATCTCGAACGGATTCACGCTCGGCCCGTTTCGCGTACCGAGTGGGATCACGCGTCTCACGCTCGCATCGTCCCCGGGACCGACGCCGCTCGGCGGCGGCGACGCGAGGGGAGCCACGATCTTCGTCTCGCCGCTCCGAGCACTGCAGCTTCCGGTCTACTCGTCGACCCTGCGCGAGCCGTAATGCCGCTGCGGTACCTTCGCCCCCGGCCATGAAGACCCACGAGGAGTTCCTGCGCGAGCACCAGACCGCCCACGCGTTCGAGATGAACCCGCGCCTCGGCATCTTCGCGCAGGAGTACCGGGACCACCGCCATCGGCTCGGCCGGCCGGCGCGGATCCTCGACGTCGGCTGCGGGCTCGAGCCCGCGCTGGCTCCGCACAAGGTCGAGGGCGACACCTACCACGGGTGCGACTTCTACGACGAAGCGGCCGACCGGCGTCGATGCCTACACACAGATCGACCTGAATCGCGACAGCCTCAGCGCCGCGCTCGACGGCGAGAGCTTCGACGTCGTCTTCTGCGGCGAGGTGATCGAGCATCTCTTCAGCCCGGACGCACTCCTGCGCGAGATCCAGCGAGCTGATGACGCCCGAGTCGATCTTCGTGCTGTCCACCCCGAACCTCGGTTACTGGGTCAACCGCCTCTGCTGCTCGCCGGGATCTCGCCGCTCTTCCTCGAGAACTCGGCCGAGAAGAAGCTCGGCCGGTTCCATGGTCCTCGGGCAGGGGAATCCGACCGAAGGGCACATCCGCCTCTTCACCTACCGAGCGCTCCGCGAGCTGGTCGAACTGGCCGGCTTCGAGATCGTCCTCGTCACGGCCCACGTATGTGTGGCGGTTTCCCGCCCGATCTCGTGATCTCGCGGCTGTCACGCAGCCTCGCCGCGACGAACGTTTTCGTACTGCGCGCTCCCTGACCCGGCCGCGTCCACGGCGGCGCGGACGGCCGAGTCGAACGCCTCCGACCGTGCGCTCCCAGCCGAGCTCGCCGGCCCTACGCCATGCGGCCGTCCGCAGACGCTCGTAGAGCGGAGCGTCCTCGAGGCAGCGACGTGCGGCCACGGCGAGCGAGGCGGGGTCGGCCTCGGTCAGCAAGCCCGTTCGTTCGTGCACGACCGAGTCGCGAAAGCCCGGAACGTCGTAGACGACCGACGGCGTCCCGCGGACGCGCCGCCTCGGTGACCGTCAGTCCCCAGCCCTCGCGCGCGGACGTCCCGACGAGGAGGTCCGATTCGGTCAGCAGTCGCGTCTTCTCGGCTTCGTCGACCCGCCCGGCGAGCGCGTACGGCGCCGCGACGCCGAGCTGCACGCGCGAGCCGCTCGAGCCGCTCCCGCTCCGGCCCGTCGCCGATGATCGTCAGCGTCGCGCGGGGATGCGTGCCGCGCAGCTCGGCGAGCGCCCGGATCGCGTGGTCGTAGCGCTTCGACGGCGCCAGCCGGCCGATCGCGAGCAGGTGGCCCTCGAGCCGCTTCGCCGGCAGCTCGGCCACCGCCTCGATGTTCACGGCCATCGGCATGACGTCGATGCGCGCGCTCAGGCCCGAGGCGGCAGCAGATCGTCGCGCGTCGACTCGGAGATCGTGACCGTCGGCGTGCGCCGGTAGGCCTGGAGGTAGAGCGGCTCGCTGGCGTAGCCGACCGCGGCGACCGGCTTCGGCGCCTCGTACCACCAGACCTCGCGCGCGAGCTGGTTGATCCAGAAGACGATCGGGCACGCGCGACCAGAGCGGAGCGAAGTACGGAAGCGTGTTGACCTCCTCGACGATCAGTCCCGCTGCGTCCGCGCGAGCAAAAGCCGGGCGCGAAGACGCGTGTCGTCAGCTCCGCTTCCCCGGCGGACGACTCGGACGCCGTCGATCACCTCCTCCGCGGCAGCCCGTCGGGGCGGGACGTGAACCACGTCACCTCGTGGCCCGGTGCGACGAGCCGCCTGGCGACCTCGTGCGTCAGCAGCTCGGCGCCGCCCGCGCGAGGGCTGCGCACGTCGCGCCAGTTGAGAATCAGGATCCGCATCAGCGCCTGACCGAGCCCGGCGGCGAACCCAGCGGCGTACGCGAGGTGGGTCGCCACGAGGCCGACGAGCGTGAGCGAGCCGACGCGTGACCGAGCGAAAACGGAGCGCGGCCGACGCCGCCGCTCAGCGTGATCGCGGCGACGTAGAGCGGCCGCGCCGACCAGCCAGGCGATCGCGAGCCGGCCACCGGCGAGCAGCGCGAACGGGCCGGCAACGAGGAACGCGGCGAGCACGAGCGGGAGCGAGCGTCGTCGGCCGAAGCGCCCGCAGCCCGCGCCGCCGGAGATCGCGCGCGCGCCGACGGCCGTACGACGAGGTCGTGCGCAGATGCGGGCCGGAAGAGCGGCGGCGGGCGCGGCACGACTGACGGTCTCCGGCGTGTAGAGGACCCGGTCGCCCGCCGCGATCAGCTCGCGACGAGCTCGTCGAGCGGGACGTCGCGGTCGAGCGCCTGGTACCGCTCCTTCGCGACGACGATCGTCTCGGTCGGGAAGTCGGCGACGTAGCGGATGTTTCCGGGCGTGAAGCGAAAGTAGAGCGAGCCGCCGCCGAGCCTGGATTCGGCCACCGCCGCCGCTGCGCGGCTCCGCGCCGATCCGCTCGTGCGGGCGCCATCGTCGGGGCGACGACCGCGGCGATCTCGCCGCGACCGAGGAACGGCACCGTGGCCGCGAGCCAGTTCCCGGCCGGGCGCTCGCCGGGCCGAGGAACGCGACGACCTCGCCGCTGCGCGCGCTCGACCGCCGCCCGCACCGCCGCCGGAGTCGAGCTCCGCCGAGCCACGAGCACCTCGAGTTCGGGTAGTCGAGCTCGCGCAGCCACCGTCGTCGTCGGTCGCCACGACGGACACGAGCGGGCGGTAGCTCGCGCGGCCGCGTCCAGCCGAACGCCCCCGCGAGCGCCGCGCCGCGCTGGTAGTAGCGCAGGATCCGCAGCCGGTAGAAGATCGCGGCGGTGTCGACGAGCGCGCGCAGCACCGCGAGCGAGCGCACGCCCGAGCCGGTGAAGCGGTAGTCGAGCCGGATCGGCAGCTCCTCGATCCGCGAGAAGCCGAGCGCCCGCGACACCGCCAGCAGCTCGAGGTCGAACGCGTACCGCTTGACGAGGAGCAGCGGCAGCACCTGCTCCGCGACCTCGCGCCGGAAGACCTTCAGCCCGACCTGGGTGTCGCGGACGTCGAGCCGGAAGAGGATGCGCACGAGCTGCTGGTAGAGCCAGCTGGCGACGCGGCGCGAGCGCGGGTAGTGGACTCGGAGTCGGGGTGGCGCTTCGAGCCGATCGCGAAGTCGAGCGCCGCTCCTGCGCGCGCCGCCACGAACTCGGGCAGCCACGCCGGGTCGAGGTCGAGGTCGGCGTCGATGTACCCGACGTAGCGGCCGCGAGCCTCGAGCGCGCCGATCTTGACCGCGTAGCCCTTGCCGAGGTTGCGGTCGTAGTGGATGACGCGGACGTCGCTCGGCGTGCTGCTCGAGCGACGCGCTCCGCCGTCCTGTCGATCGAGCCGTCGGAGACCACGATCAGCTCGAAGTCGTCCCCGAGCCCCGCCTCGAGCGAGCTGCGGATCGTCTCGACGTTGTCCGCGATCGCCGCCTCCTGGTTGAACACCGGGACGACGACGGTGAGGAGCGGTCGCACCTCTGCACCGGCCGTGTCGACGGGCGCGCTCGGCTCGGCCCGTTCGCTCACGCTCAAATCTCGGCTGGTTGCTCGGGTGCGGCGAGGGCAGCCACGTCACCGTCGACCAGCATCCGCACGAGGCTATCGAAGGCGACTGTGGGCGTCCATCCGAGCCGCTCGTGTGCCTTCGCCGGGTTGCCGACGAGGTTGTGCAGCTCGGCCTTCCCGCGCCGCAGTGCCGGATCGGAGCGGACGTGCTCCCGCCAGTCCAGGCCGACATGCTCGAACGCACAGCGCACGAGATCCTCGACCGAATGCGTCACGCCGGTGGCGACCACGTAGTCGTCCGGCTCGTCCTGCTGCAGCATCCGCCACATCGCGTCGACGTAGTCCCCCGCGTAGCCCCAGTCGCGGCGCGAGTCGAGGTCGCCGAGGACGAGCACGTCGTCGAGACCGGCGGCGATGCGCGCGGCGCCGTTCGCGACCTTGCGCGGGAGGAAGTCGAGTGGCCGGCGCGGCGACTCGTGGTTGTAGAGGATCCCGCAGGAGGCGTGCATGCCGTAGCGGCGCCGGTACGACCGGACGATGAAGACGGAGTACGCCTTGGCGGCGCCGTACGGCGTCAGCGGCATCAGCGGCGTCTCCTCCGTCTGCGGCGCATCGGTCGGCTCGCCGAAGATCTCACTCGACGCGGCCTGGTAGACGCGTGCGTCGGGCACCGTGCGCCGCGCGGCCTCGAGCAGAGCGGTCGCACCGACCGCGGCGAACTCGGCCGTCAGCACGGGCTGCTGCCAGGACATCGGCACGAAGGACGGCGCGGCCAGGTTGTAGATCTCGTCGGGACGCGAGCTGCGCAGCGCGTCGACGAGCGCAAGCTCGTCCAGGAGCTCGGCCTGGATCAGGTGCACGTCGCTGCGGACGCCGGCGAGGTTCGGATACTGCGCCGACACCGGCCGGCGCACGATCCCGAAGACCTCGTAGCCGCGGTCCAGGAGCAGCTCGGCCAGATACGACCCGTCCTGGCCGCCGATACCCGTGATGAGGGCGCGCCTGCTCATCGTCCTCGCGCATTCTGCTCGTAGACGGCGTGAAGCGCGGCCGCCGCCGCCGCTGGAGCGAGCCGCTCCTCGGCCGCCTTGCGCGCGCCCGCGCCGAGTTGCCTCCGCCGCTCGGGATCTGCGAGCAGCTGCTCGACGGCGCCGCGCAGCGCAGGCACGTCGCCCGGCTCGACGAGGATCCCGACGACGCCGACGAGACCGCCCACGGCCGACGCCACCACGGGCCGGCCGTAGGCCATCGCCTCGTACGCGGCGAAGCCCAGCCCTCGCGGCGCGACGGGACGCAGACGACGGCCGCGCGCTCGTAGTACGCGCCGACCTCGCTCGGCGGAACGAACCCGAGGGCCTCCGGCACGCGGGCGCGCAGCGGGCCGTCGCCCACGATCACGCGCGGCATCCCCTCCGTCGCCTCGAGGAATTCGAGAATGCCCTTCTCCGCGCCAGCCGGCCGACGAAGAGGACGTGCGGCGGCTCGTCCGGCTCGCCGACCTCGTCCGGGATCGCGACGCCGGGCGGCACGACGCGCACGTCGCGCGCGCCGAGCTCCCGAGCCGCGTCGGCGAGGAACGTCGACGCCGCCGATCGACGAGCCGCGCGCGCCGCAGCAGCGGGCGCGCGAGCCACGGCAGCGCGCCGCGCCAGCTCGACGTCGGTGCCCCAGAGCTGCACGCACGTACGGCTTGCGCGTCGTCCACGCGACGAGCGCCGACGGGAGCCAGTGGGCGTGCACGAGGTCGGCGTCGCGCGCCGCCCGCCGCGCCGCGCGCGCGAACGGCGAGGAACGCGCGGCAGCAGCGAGCACGAGCCACGGGCGCCGGCGCAGGTTGCCGGGGACGCCGTCGCCGTAGGCGATCCCGAAGTGTCGGAACGACGCCGGCGAGACGACCTCCACCTCGACGCCGAGCTCCCGCACGCCCTCGACGGCGTCGCGCACGAAGTGCCCGGCCATGTCGCCGGCGTGGCGCGGGTACGACGTCGTCAGGACGACGACCTTCACAGGCGCGCGGGCGAACACGATCGGGGCCGCGAGCACGAGCAGCGCGACGCGAAGAAGTAGTAGAACGTCATCGTCAGGTAGAAGGCGTTCGCGGCGATCGTCCCGACGAGCGCGGCGGTCAGCCCCCAGGCGAGCGGCCGCACGCGCGCCGCCGCGACGTCGCCCGCCGCCGCGAGCGCGCGCCCGATCCGCCGCGCCACGCCCAGCCGGCGGAAGAGCCAGACGAGGAAGGCGACGAAGAGGAGCCGTCCCGACGATCCCCGTCTCGACGAGCAGGGCGACGTAGAAGGAGTGCGGCCCGAAGTTCGTCCGCCCGGTGACGAACTCGTAGTAGACGGAGAAGTTGTTCAGCCCGAGCCCGAAGAGCGGATGCGAGGAGAGCACGTCGGGGATGAAGTCGTAGACGTCGAAGTGGGTCGACGCGCCCGCGCCGCTCGTGCTCGATGCGCGAGCGCAGGACGCTCTCGAAGAAGTCGGCGGCGCGAGCGACCACCGCGAGGACCAGCGCCGCCACGCCGGCCAGCGGCACGAGGAACGCGGCCGAGCGCAGCTTGCGCCGGTAGGGAAGCGCGAGCACGAGCATCCCGCGCCGAGCCCGAGCAGGCCGCTGCGCGAGAGCGTCGCGAGCTCCATCAGGAAGGAACATCAGCAGCACGAGCGGCAGCCGCAGCCGGTGGCCGCGCTCCAGCCGCAGGTAGATCGGCAGCAGCACGAGCAGCGGGACGATCAGCTCGATGCCGAGGTGGTTCGGGTCGCCGGTGAGCGCGTTCGGCCGGTAGACGCTCGCGCCCTCGACGCGCCGTAGACGTTGATCTGGCTGGCGCCGCCGGTGATCGGCGAGAGCAGCGCCGCGTCGAGGTTGCCGCCGGCGTCTCGCGCGACCCCGAGCTGGACGACGCCGTAGGCGGCGTTCGCCCCGATGCCGATGCAGAACGCCGCGAGCGTCCACCAGTAGAACCGCTCGCCGCGCCGCGCGACGAGCGCCGACGCCGGCGACGAGGAAGCCGAAGTGGAGCACGAACTTGACCATCCCCTTCGCCCACTGCGCGAGCGCCTGCTCGGTGTCGAGGTTGAAGAAGCCGATCAGGTAGACGAGCAGGAAGAGCGCGAAGAAGAGAAGCGCGCCGACGCTGGCGGCGCGCGGCGAGCCGGCCGTCGAGCCGGTCGCAGCCGGTCGGCCGACGAACACGACGAGGAAGAGCGCGGTCAGGACGTCGGAGAGCGAGAGCGTGCCGGCGACCTCCCACTGCAGCTTCGCGAAGCTGACCGTCAACACCGTCGCGAAGAAGAGCGCCTCCGTGACGCTCTGCCGGCGCATCAGACGATCGAGCGGAGCAGCTCGGCCGTCTCCTCGACCCGCGCCGCGCCGCGAGAGCCGGTGCGCGCCACTCGCCCGGGAGCTCGACGTCCGTCGAGGCCGCCGTTCCGGAAGCGCGTGACGAGCCCGCCGAGCGCCGCCACGAGCGCCTCGGCGTCGTCCGGCGCCGCGACGACCCCGGCGCCCGTCTCTCGATCAGCTCCGCGGCGGCGCCGTCGGGCGGCACGGCGGCGAGGATCGGCCGCTCGGCGGCGATGTACTCGAACACCTTCCCCGAGAGCACGCCGCGCCCGCGGCCGCCGGCCTCGGGGATCAGGAGCAGCAGCGCCTCCGAGTCGCGCTGGAGCTCGAGCGAGGCTGCCGCGCGGCGCGTACGGGATCAGCTCGAGCCGGTCGCCGAGCCCGAGCGTCTTCGGCCCACTCGCGGTCGGAGGCGCGGAAGTCGCCGACGAAGCGCGCGACGACGTCGAGGTCGGAGTCGTGGACCGCCTGGTCAGGAACGGCCGCGGGTCGCGCCTGCCGAAGAAGCTGCCCGCGTGCGTGATCCGGAAGCGCGGACGCCGGCGCGGTACTCGAGCCCGGCGAAGTCGTCGAAGTCGCAGCCGTTCGCGATCGTGACCACGCGGCCGCGCGGCTCGAGCGCCGCGCACCTCGTCGGCGATCGCCTCGGACACGCACGAGATCGCGTCGGCCTGGCGCGCGACGAGCCGCGCGACCTGCCGCTGGATCGTGGCCTTCGCCTTCGCCCCCCGGCCGAGTCGGCGCGGCGGTGCGCGTGGGCGACGAGCGAGTCGCGCAGGTCGGCGAGCCAGGCGACGCCGGTCGCGCGCTTCTGACCGCGGCGCCGACGAGGTGGGTCGACCCGGGCGGCGACGTCGTCAGCACGGCGTCGATCCCGTGCTCGCCGCACGAGCCGGATCGCAGCCGGGATCGCCGACAGCGTCCAGAGCGCGTTCTCGTCGGGGACGATCAGCCGCCGCGCCTGCAGCCGCGCCTGCAGGAGCGCGGTCGATCCCGTCCGTCCCGTGCGAGCTCTGGCCGGCTTGCGCCGCTCGGGCCGAGGTAGCGCGCGCGGTGCACCCACGCGTCGTGGGCGCGCGCAGCCCGTCGTCGCGGTGCATCCACTGCGGGTCGTCGGGCGCGAGCACGTGCGTCTCGATCCCGAGCGCCGGCAGGTACTGCGCGAGCTTCAGCGGCCGCTGCACGCCGCCGCCGCCCGCCGGCGGCCAGTAGAACGAGACGAGCAGGACTTTCACGCGCGCGATGGTACTGTCGCCAACGCGTAAGCAGGATCGAGGAGCTCGCACATCGCGTGCACAGCCACCGCCGTTTCGTCCGCTCGACGCGCTCTGACACACGGCTTCGCCCACCCTCGCCCATTCGCCGCTACGCCAGTCGACGGTTGGATCAGGAGCTCCCGGGCGCTGGCCCGCTGCCTTGCCTCGCGCGCGCGCGGCAGCTTCGGCCACGCATACGAAAGCTACGTCGCACACGGTCTCCGCCGGAGACCACGCGCATGTCCCTGGAGCTCGCCGACCTTCCTGCTGAAGCTGTCGCCAGGCCATACCGGCGCGCGGCGGGTCGTCGATCTCGGCTCCGGGTTCAGCTCGTACGTCCTGCGGCGGTACGCGGAGCGGTCGCGTGGACGACCGACGTGACGTCGATCGACTCGTCACCGGACTGGCTCGAGCGGAGCCGGGACTTCGTGGACGACCAGCGGCTTCGACGTCGACCGGCTTCGTCGACTGGAGCGACTTCGAGCCTCGCAGACGAGATCAGCTCCTTCGACGTGGTCCTGCACGACCTCGGCGACATGACCCTGCGGACGGCGGCTCTCTCGGACGCGCTCGTTGCTCGCCGGCCCCGGGAGGCTACGTCGTGCTGGACGACGTCCACAAGCGCGGCTATCGCGCCTTCGTTCGCCGCGTCGTGGCCGCCTCGTCCGCCTGGCGGATCGACATTCGAGCCGTCACGCGCGACCGGCTCGGACGCTACGCCATGCTGATTCGCCGCTACTGAGTGCGCACCGCCTCCACGTCACTTCAGGGTGGCTGCGACTCCGAGCCCCTGGCGATCGGCTGTGAGCGCGAGGTCGACATCGCGCTCGTCGTCGAGCGCGGTCTCTGCCGCAGCGGCGAGGAGCTCGAGCTGGCGGTCGAGGACGCCGACGCGCTCCGGCGGCGCGATCGACCTGCAGATCCACGAGCGCGGCCTTCAGCCGTCCGCGTGACCTGGGCGCCCCGGCGCCGGCCAGACGGATCTCGTCGAAGGCGAGGCGCACGTAGGCGTCCCAGCTCATCGTGCGGCACGTGAGCCGGACCTTCCCGGCGTCGTCGCGGTAGCGGCCGTCCGGGAACGGCCTGCGCGCGAGCTGCCTCAGGATGTCGTGCATCCGATCGATCGCCTGCACGGCGGTTGTCGGGTCCTGGAACGGCGAGTCGGCGAGCGAGCGCTCCGCGATGTCGACCAGGAGGCGGATACCGTAGGCGACGTCCTGGTCGAGCGTCCGCTCCAGCTTCGAGGATCAGACGCCCCGTGCAGGCGGTCCTCGTCCAGCGCGTCCGGCGTCCCCGTGCACGAGGAAGAGCGGCGCGTCGGCGGGGACGAACTCGCCCGAGTGCGGGAACGAGCTCCAGCACGCAGTCGGCGCGCCGCGCCTCCTCGACGAGCTGCTCGTAGCCGATGGCTGACGACGCCCGACTCCCTGGCCGGACGACGCGCGCCGCGCCGGCGTCCGGCTCGAGGCCGGCCCCTTGTCCGGATACGACGCGGTCGAGCAGCCGCGCGCGTGTCCTTGCCGACGAGCTCGATCAGCGACGGAGACGCGCAGCGACTGCCCGATGTGGTGCACGTACATGACGAGCACGGCGATGCTGACGAGGACGAGCACGAACGCCGTCACGACCGCGATGCCCGGCACGTTGCCGGTGCCGTCGCCGTTGTTCGTCACCTCGCGCAAGGCGAGGATCGCGTGGACGAAGGTGGCGACGAACAGGCCGATCGCGAGCTGGCTCGGCTTGTCCTGCAAGATGCGCTGCACGATCCGCGGCGAGAACTGGCCCATCGCGAGCTGGACGACGACCATCGTGATCGTCAGCACGAGCGCCGCCAGGCTCACCATCGAGGCGGCGACCGTGGAGAGGATCGCGGTCGCCGCGTCGGGCCCGCCGACGAGGCTCTCCGGTATCGCCTCGTAGTCGAACGCCCGGTCGAGGGCGATCGTCGCGAACGAGACAGCCACACCGGCGAGAACGCACAGCACGGGCACGAACCACAGGCTCGAGCGCAGGTGGATCAGCAGTCTCCTGAACGCCATAGCCTCGGCTTCTACCCTGCGAGGACTCCGTCGAACCACCCGCGGCGACTCGGACTAGTCGAGTGGTAGAGCGTGAACCTCTCGTCGCTGAAGACCTCGTCGAGCGGCAGGTCGAGCCTGAATCGATTGCGGTCGACGACGAGCCAGTCGGCGCCGGAGCGGCGCGGGATCGCGAGGTCGCCGCGTGCGGAAGAAGCGGATCGTGTCCTCGCGGCGCTCGTACGGCCGGTTGTCCTCCGTGTCGGCCACGTGCGCGGGCGGCGCGGCGGCGATGTAGACGGGCGCGAACGCGGCGATCCGGTAGCTCGTCTCGAGGTCGGAGAAGACGACGTCGCCCGCCGGCACCTGCTCGCGCAGCGCCTCGACGAGCGCCGGGCGTCAGCGGGCTCGGCGGCGCGCGTCCGACGGGCTCCAGTTCGGCCGCCGCGTGGATCGCGACCGGCAGCACGAAGAGCCAGCCGCGACGGCGACGAGCGAGCCGCGTCCGCCAGCGTCGACCGCCGGCGCGCTCCGCAGGACGAGCCCGACGACGAGCGCCACGCCGCCGCCGACGAGCGCGAACCAGGTCGCGAGCGCCGGCCCGCCGTCCTCGCAGCCGGTAGCCGAAGTCGCCCGGATAGAGCAGCTGCAGCGCGATCCCGGCTGCGAGCGCGAGCGGGCAGCACGAGCGAGCCGAGGAGCCGCGCGAGCACGACGATGCCCGCCCGCGAACGCGAAGGCGAACGGGCAGGAAGCCGGCGGCGCGGCGCGACTGCGAGAGCGAGACGAGCTCGGAGAACGGCACGAAGAGCAGCGGCACGAGCATCAGCAGCCAGCACGGCGAGCGAGCCGCCGAGCACGAACGCCGCCCAGCGCCGCCGCAGCGCGAGCCCGGCGAGCGGGAGCAGAGGAGCGCGGCGACCGCGACCGCGCCGCTGCGCGACCGAAGCACCTCCGGCGCGAGCCGGTAGCTCGCGTCGGAGAAGACGTCGAGCTGCCCCTCGTACTGCCGGAACGCGCGCTCGCAGCTCGCTCGTCGCCGGGGCGATGCGAGGCCGTGTCGCGGACGACCGGCAGCAGCGCAGCGAGGAAGGCCGCGGCGGGGACGACGAGCGCGGCCAGCGCCGCCGCGATCGTCTTCGCCTCGTCGCGCGCGACGAGCGAGCGGACGACGAGGAAGCCGGCGAACGGGAGCCAGAGGAAGATCGCGTACGTCGGGTGGACGACCGCGAGCGACGAGCCCGGCGGCCGCCGCGAGGCCAGCAGCGCCGCGCGACGGCCGCGTCGACGTAGCGCGAACGCGAGCGCGAGCGCCGCCGGGACGAGCAGCTGCCGCGACGCGGTCGCCGGGCAGCGCGAGCGCGGTGTAGGCGCCGCCGTGCGCCGGGCGCGAGCGCGGTCAGCGCGACCTGCGGCGCAGCACGACGGCGACGGCCGGGCCGACGCGGCGGAAGAGCGCGTAGCCCGGCCTCGTAGGCGACGAGGAGCGCGAGCGGCGCCAGCACCGAGGCCTCGTGCAGGACGACGTCGGCCGGGATCGACGAAGGCGACCCGCGCGACGAGCGCGAGGAAGCCGTGCCAGAGCGGGAACGCGTAGCCCGGGTGGAGCCCGCCGTCGGCGAACTCGTTCACGCGCGTCGAGCGAGAGCGAGTCGAACGCCTCGCAGCTTGCGCACGCGCGCGAGGTGGAAGAGCCCGTCGCCGCCGATCTCGCCCGCGACGTGCCAGAGCAGGATCCCGAGCACCGCGCCCGCGCCGAGCACCCACCAGCTGCCCGGGACGCGCTCGGCGCGCGGCGCGCGGCGGACGAACGGCAGCGCCACGGCGCCGATCGCGAGGAGCAGCACGAGCGTCGAGCGTCAGCGAGGCGCCGACGAGGAACGTCACCGCCGAGCGCGGCGAAGACCGCGGCGAGCGCCCAGGCGAGCGTCGCCGACGCGCCCCGCGGCGCCGAGCGCGCGGGCGACGACGGCGCCCGGGCGCGAGCACGACCGCCGGTCGCGAGCGCGAGCCGCAGCAGCGTCACCGGCTCGACGCTCGAGCTCCGGCAGCTCCGTCGCCCGACGCCGAGCCAGCGCGGCCGCGTCGCGGTACATCCGCCCGCGCTCGCCGCGGAAGACGAGCGCCGCGCAGCCGCAGCGCCAGCGAGCAGCAGCCGTCGGGCCCGCTCGGCGTCGCGCAGGCCGCGATGCTTGGCGAGGAAGCGCAGGTGGCCGCGCACGTTCTCGCGGAACATCCGCCCGCCGTGCGAGGCGCCGCCGACGTGCACGCACTCGGCGCCCGGGATAGAAGAGCACCTTCCAGCCGGCCTGCCGCGAAGCGGTAGCACCAGTCCGTCTCCTCGCTGAAGAGGAAGAAGCGACTCGTCGAGCGGCCCGACCTGCTCGACCGCCTCCCGCCGGACGAGCATGCACGCGCCCATCAGGAACTCGGCCTCGCGCACCTCGTCGTGCTCGAACCCGCCGGCGTAGAAGCCGTTCAGGAGCTCGCGAGCGCGGCGCGAGCTTGCGCAGGAAGAGGTACTCGGTCGCGAGCCGCCACAGGGTCGGAAAGCCGCGCACCGAGCGCTGCAGCGAGCCGTCCGGGTTGAGCAGGCGCGGGCCGACGACCGCCGCCTCGGGATGCTCGTCGGCGAAGGCGACGAGCGCGCTCGAGCGCGCCCTCCGTCAGCCAGGCATCGGCGTTCAGGATCAGGAAGTAGCGGCCGCTGACGCCGCCGCCATGCCGACGTTCCAGCCGGCCGCGAGGCCGAGGTTCCCCTGCTCCACGACCTGCACGTCGGGGAAGCGCTCGCGGACGAGAGTCGACGGTGCCGTCGGTGGAGCCGTTGTCGACGACGATCGTCTCCTCGCCGCGCACGCTCTCGAGGCACTGCCTCGAGCCACGGCAGCGCGTTGTAGGTGACGACGACGACGGAGACGTCAGGCATGTCGGGCGCTCGGCCGGCCGCGGATGCCCTCCCAGAGCAGGATCACGCCGCCGGGCACGGCGAGCGCGGTCGTGACGAGGAAGAAGAGGAAGCCCGCACGCGAACGCCGCGTCGGGATCGACGCCGACGGTGCCGAGGAAGCTGACGAAGAAGGCCTCGCGCACGGCGAACCCGTTGAGCGTGAACGGCACGAGCAGGACGAGGAAGAAGAGCGGGCCCATCACGTAGTAGACGCGCGGCGAGAGGTCGATGCCCGACGGCCCGCGCGGTCGCCCAGATCGCGAGGATGCGGATCGCCTGGAGCGCGAGCGTCAGCGCGAACGCCGCGCCGAGCAGCGCGGCCGTGCGCCGCGGAAGGCGTGCACGCCCTCGTAGAACGCCCGCAGCGGCCGCTCGAGCCGGAGCCGGCGCAGCAGCGGCCGCGAGCGCGACGAGCAGCGGCCGCGCCGAGCGGGAGAAGAAGACGAACGCGAGCACGATCGTCCCGAGCACGAACAGCAGCTCGAGCCAGAGGTAGGCGCCGACGTCGTAGCGGCCGATCGCGAGCACGAAGCCGACCGCGCCGAGCAGGACGCGTCGCGGCGCCGCCGAGCCCGCGCTCGAGCAGGACGATCGCCGGTCACGTCGCCCGTGCGCCCGGGTGGCGCCGCGAGGTCTCGACGACGCGCACCGCGTCGCCGCCGATCGCGGTCGGCAGGATCTGCCCCGCCGCGTACGAGACGAAGTAGGCGCGCGTCAGCCAGAGGAAGCGGTCGGGCATCCCCTGCGCGGCCAGCAGCCACTGCCAGCGCAGCGCCATCGGGAGCGCGGTCAGGATCATGATCGCGACCGCGAGCAGGAACCACCACGGGTTCGCGTCGAGCAGCACGTCGATCGCCGTCGCTGAGGTCGATCTTCCAGATCAGGTACGCGACGGCGAGGCCCGGTGAGGAGCGAGCGTCGCCGACGATCCGGAGCGAGCGCCTCATGCGGCGCGCGCGTGGATCCGGTGCAGCGACTCGAGCACGTCGCGGATGTCGTCCTCCGAGTGGGCCGGCGAGAGCGGCAGCGAGAGGATCTCGTCGCCGGCGCGCTCGGCCACGGGCAGGGCGGCCTGGTCGGGGAAGCGCTCGCGGTACCAGGTCAGCCGGTGCACGGGCAGGAAGTGGATCGAGGTCGAGATCCGCTCCTCGGCGAGCGCGCGCTGCAGCTCGTCGCGGCCGAGGCCGAAGCGCTGCGCGTCGATCCGCACGACGTAGAGGTGGAGCGCGTGCGTGTCGCGCGGGTCGCGGGCGAGCGGCTCGATCCCGTCGAGGCCGGCGAGGCCCTCGTCGTAGAGCGCGAACTGGCGCCGCGCGGCGCTCGGTGTGCTCGGGCAGCTTGTCGAGCTGGACGAGCGCGATCGCGGCGAGCACGTCGGAGAGGTTCGCCTTGTAGCCCGGCACCGTGATGTCGTAGCGGGAGCCGTCGCCGCGGCGCATCAGGCGCAGCTCGCCGATCGCGTCGGCGACGTCGGCGCGGTTGGTGGCGACGAGCCCGCCCTCGCCGGCGGCGATGTTCTTCGTCGCGTAGAGCGAGAAGCAGGTCGCGTCCGAGAGCCCGCCGAGCTTGCGGCCGCGGTAGGCGCTCTCGGCGGCGTGCGCGGCGTCCTCGATCACGGGCAGGCCGAGCGCCGTGCAGATCGGGTCGAGGTCGCACGGCTGCCCGGCCAGGTGGACGGGCATGATCGCCTTCGTCCGCTCGGTCACGGCAGCCGGCGACGAGCTCCGGGTCGATGTTCAGGTCGCCGTGCGCGGACGTCGACGAAGACGGGCGTCGCGCCCGTGTGGACGATCACGTTCGCGGTCGCCGGCCAGGTGATCGGCGTCGTGATCACCTCGTCGCCCGGCCCGACGCCGAGCGCGACGAGCGCGAGGTGCAGCGCCGCCGTGCCGGACGCGACCGCGAGCACGTGCTCGACCTCGAGGTACTCGGCCATCCGCTCCTCGAGCTGCGCCGCGCGCGGGCCGGTCGTCAGCCAGCCGGAGCGGAGCGTCTCCGCGACGGCGGCGATCTCCTCCTCGCCGATCGCGGGCGGCTGGAAGCCGAGCTGCGTCTCCCTCGTCATTCGACGACGAAGCGTATTGCGCCCGCCGCACGGCGAGCCCGCTCGAGCGCGTCGTCGCGGCCCGAGCCGGTCGCGAGCACGGCGCCCGCACGGTCGGCGCCGTGGCGCAGCGGCCCGAAGACGTGCCCGGGCTCGCGGTAGATGCGCACGTCGGCGACGCCGTCGGCCGCGCGCGCCTCGTCCACTCCCTCCACCGCGCGCAGCCGCCCCTCGGGCGCGACCAGGAAGCGGACGCAGGCGCCGCCGACGAGCGCTTGTGTTCCAGGAACACAAGGTGTCCTTCCCAGCGCGGCGTCGAGCGCCGCGCCCGTTCAGGTCGTAGCCGGTCGCGAGCTCGACGAGCTCGGCGTCGTGCCCGCCGCCGAGGCGCGCAGCCAGCTCGATCACGCGCGGCCCGTCGGCGCCGATGCGGATCTGCGTGTACGTCGGCCCGTTCCTGATCCCGAGCGCTTCGGCGGCAGCGCGGGCAAGCGCTTGTGTTTCAGGAACACAAGCTTGCTCGCTCGGCCACGCGTGGGCGAGCGCCACGCCGAAGGCGGGCAGGTCGGCGGTGAGGCGATCGGTGACGGCCAGCGGGTGGAAGACGCCGCCGATCGAGATCGCGTTGACCGTCACCTCGGGGCCCTCGACGAGCTCCTCCGCGATGAAGCTGTCGTTGCGGGAGGCCGCGAGCGCCGCCGCGATCGCGGCGGGCAGCTCGGCGTCGGTGCGGACGAGGGTGAGCCCGCGCTGGCCCTGCCGGTCCGGCGCCTTGACGACGCAGGGGGCCGCCGGCTCGTGGAGCAGCCGTGCATGCGGGACCCCTGCCGCCGCGAAGCACTCGCGCTGCCGCTCCTTCGAGGTCGCGAGCACCGCCGTCGCGCCGTCGATCGGGTGCGGCAGCCCCATCCGCTCGGCGATGCGCGCCGCGATCCCGACGGGCCAGTCCGCTCCCGGTGAGATGACGCCGTCCACCGTCTCGGCGCGCGCGAGGCGGTCGACGTCCTCCTCGTCCTCGGTCGAGATCAGCGCGCGCGTTGTCGGCGTAGCGGAACCCGGGCGCGCCCGGGTCGCGGTCGACGGCGATCACGTGGAGATCGCGCTCGCGCGCCGCCCGGAGGAGCCCGACCTGCGCCGAGCCGGCGCCTAGTACGAGGAGACGCGGTCGCGCCCGAGTACCGACCGCCACCACACCTCGTTCTCGCGGTACCACTCCACCGTCCGCTCGAGCCCGGTCCCGAAGTCGGTCCGCGCGCGGAACCCGGTCAGCCGCTCCAGCTTGTCCGTCGAGCCGATGTGCCGGTCGACCTGGCCGAGCCGCTCGTCCACGTGCACCTTCTCCGAGTCGGAGCCCGTCACGGCGAGGACCGCGTCGGCGACGTCGTTCACGGAGATGTCGATCCCGGTGGCGACGTTGACGACCTCGCCGGCGAGCGCGTCGATGTCCGCGGCGATGATCGCCTCGATCGCCTCGGCGTCGTCGTCGACGAAGAGCCAGTCGCGGCTCGCGTGCCCGTCGCCGTGGATCGTCAACGGCTCGCCCGAGAGCGCCTGCGTGACGAAGCGCGGGATCACCTTCTCCGGATGCTGGCGCGGGCCGTAGTTGTTGAACGGCCGCACGATCACGATCGGCAATCCGTAGGTGACGAAGTACGAGTACGCGAGCCGGTCGCCGCCCGCCTTCGTCGCCGCGTAGGGGGAGCGCGGGTTCAGCGCGTGCTCCTCGTCCATCGGGGCGCGCTCGGCGGTGCCGTACACCTCGCTCGACGAGATGAGGATGAAGCGCTCGACCGGCGTGCGGCGCACCGCGTCGAGCAGGATCTGCGTGCCCTCGACGTTCGTCGTCACGAACTCGGAGGCGCCCTCCTCGATCGACTTCTCCACGTGCGACTCGGCCGCGGCGTTCACGATCACGTCCACCTCGGCCACGACCTTGGCGACGAGCTCGGCGTCGCGGATGTCCCCGTGCACGAACGAGAGGCGCTCGTGCGCCATCACGTCGGCGAGGTTCTCCAGGTTGCCCGCGTAGGTGAGCGCGTCCAGCGACACGACCTCGTAGCCCGTGTTCGCGAGCAGGTGCCGGATGAAGTTGGACGAGATGAAGCCGGCGCCGCCGGTGACGAGCACGCGTTTCTGCCGCAACTCAGAGCTCCTTGTCGATCGAGTAGAGGGGTCGTCCCTCCACTTCGCGCTGGATTCTGCCTAGATACTCGCCGACCAGGGCGAGGATGAAGCCCTGGATGCCGAGCACGAACAGCACTGCGACGCCTCCGAGCAGCGGCCCCGGGAAGTCGGAGCGGTCGATCCAGTACCAGACGCCGTAGGCGCCGAGCGCGGTGGCGAGCATCGTGCAGAGGACGCCGAGGGCGATCCCGATCCACTGGATCGGCTGTGGCCAGAAGCCGGCGAGGACGTGCAGCGCGAGGCGCGTGAGGCGGAGCGGCGAGTAGCGGGAGCTCCCGGCGCGCGCGGTGTGGCCGACGTCGACCTCGACCACCGAGGCGCCGCCGGAGAGGATCAGCGCCTTCGTGAACTTCTGCTTGCCGATCGCCCCGAGCATGGGTGTGACGGCGGTGCGGCGGTAGGCGTTGAAGGCGCAGCCGAAGTCGGAGATGTCGACGCCGGTGAAGCGGCGCAGCATCCCGTTGATCAGGCGCGAGGGCAGCGTGCGGCCCCACGAGTCGTGCCGCGCGGCGCGGCGTCCGCTGGCGACGTCGGCTCCGGCCTCGACCGCTGCGACGAGCCGCGGAATGTCCTCCGGTTGGTTCTGGAGGTCGCCGTCCATCGTCACGATGATCGCGCCGCGAGCGCGCGCGAGCCCGGCGTGCATGGCGGGGTGCTGGCCGAAGTTGCGCTTGAAGCGGACGGCGCGGAGCCGCTCGTCCCGCGGCGCGCAGGGTCTCCACGAGCTCCCAGGTCCGGTCGCGCGAGCCGTCGTCCACGAGAATCAGCTCGTAGTCGCGGCCGGCGAGGGTCTCGGAGACGCGGCGATGCAGCTCCTCGACCGTCCCCTCCTCGTCGTAGAGCGTGACGACGACCGAGAGGTCGGGAGCCGCGTCTTGCATCGGGAGGACGTCGGCCGTTTGCAGGGGAGAGAGATTACAGTCGCTGTCGTGCCGTGGCAGCCCGGAGACGCAATCGTGCGCCGCGACGTCTGGCGCGGCCGTGCCACGGTCGGCTGGGGCGGCAATGTCGTCTCCGACACCGATGACCTGCTCGTGCTGCACATGCCCGAGGGCGGCCCGCTCGGATTTCCGCCCGGCGACTTCTTCGGCGCCCCTCATCCGTGGAGCGGGCGCGACCGCTGGCACGGCCACGGGGTCCTGCAGCTACAGCGGCCCGGGGAGATGCACGCGATCTGGATCTTCTGGGAGGGACCGCGACGCGAGCTGGCAGCGTGGTACGTGAACATCCAGGAGCCGTTCCGGCGGACCCCGCTCGGCTTCGACACGCAGGATCTCGAGCTCGACCTCGTGATCGCGCCCGACGGAAGCTGGGAGTGGAAAGACGACGAGCAGCTGGAGCCCTGGGTCGAGCGCGGCCGCTGGACGGAGTCGGAGGTGGCGGCGATCCGAGCGGAGGGCGCGCGCGTCGCGGCCGAGCTCGAGGCGGGCCGCCGCTGGTGGAGCGCGGAGTGGGCGGAATGGGAGCCCGACCCGGCGTGGCCGGCCCCGACACTGCCCGCGGATTGGCATGTCGCCTAGCGCCGACGCAGCCTGGCGCGACGTCCACCGCGGTCGCGTCTGGCGGGCGCAGGCCTGCCGGATCGTCGAGGAGTCGCCGGACCTGATCGCCCTCTGGCTGCCGCCGGGAACGCCCGCCGTGCTCCCGGTCGACGAACGCGGCAAGAGGATCCGGATCCCGTCTGCGGACTGGGAGCTCGAGCACGTGACGTGGACGCTCGACGCGCTCTGCCTCGCCCGGCCGGGTCGTGCGCACTCCATCTATCTCTTCCGGCGGGCCGGCGCGTTCACGCACTGGTACGTCAACTTCGAACGACCCCTGCTGCGAACGGCGGTCGGCGTCGACACCTTCGACGAGAAGCTCGACCTCGTCGTCCAATCCGACGGGACCTATCGCTGGAAGGACGAGGACGAGCTCGAGCAGGCAGCTGCGGTCGGCCTGCTCGACGCCGAGGCCGTCCGGGCGGAGGCGGCGCGGGTGGTGGAGGAGTGGCCGTTCCCGACCGGCTGGGAGGACTGGCAGCCCGACCCGTCATGGCCGCTGCCTGGCCTGCCGGAAGGCTGGGACGTGGTCGAGAGCTGACGCGAACCGCCGCGAGGGACGTGTCCAGGGCCTGGCCCCGGACACGTCCCTCGTAGGCATGTCGCTTAGGCGGCCTCGCTGGCCGGCGCCAGCTCCGTCGCCCGCTCGACCCGGCGCTTGCCGGGCACCGCGAGCGCGACGAGGGCGCCTACGCCGACGACCGCGGCACCGACCCACGTCGCGGCGACGAGCCCGTCGCTGAAGGCGGCGGGCGACTCGTAGCCACCCGTGCGGGCGAAGATCGACGCGAGCACGGCGACACCGAAGACGCCGCCGACCTCGCGGATCGCGTTCGACGCGCCCGAGGCCTTGCCCTCGTCGCGCACGCCGACAGCGCTGAGGACGATGTTCGCGACCGGCGCGAAGAACATCCCCATGCCGATACCCGAGAGGATGAACGGCCCGACGAGCGCCGAGTAGCTCACGTCGGCCGACGACACTGCGGCGATCCAGCCGAGCCCGATCGCCTGCAGCGCCAGGCCGCCGGCGAGGAACGGCCGCCCGCCGATCCGATCGGACAGGGCGCCGGCGATCGGCGCGACGATCATCGGCATCGCCGTCCACGGCAGCACCCGCAGCCCGGCCTCGAGCGGCGAGTAGCCCTGCGCCGTCTGGAAGAACTGCGAGAGCAGGAACACCGAGCCGAACATGCCGAAGTACATCGCGAGCGACGCGCCGTTCGCGGCCGAGAAGGCACGGTCCTTGAAGAACCGGAGCGGCAGCATCGGAGCCTTCGTCCGCGCCTCCCAGGCGACGAACGCAGCCAGGAGAACGACGCCGCCAGTCAGCGAGGCGACGATGGGCGTGCTGCCCCAGCCATCCGCGTTGCCGTGCACGAGCCCCCAGACGAGGCCGAGCAGGCCACCGCTGGCGAGCGCGAGGCCCGGGAGGTCGAGCGCCTTGTCCGGGCCGTGGCTCTCGGGCAGCATCCGCGCGAGCGGCAGCACAACCAGTCCGATCGGGACGTTCAGCCAGAAGATCCACTGCCAGGCGATCCCGTCGACGACGGCGCCGCCGACGAGCGGGCCGGCGGCCACCGCGAGGCCGGCGATGCCCGACCAGGCGCCGAGCGCGACGCCTCGCTTCTCGGCCGGGAAGGCCCCGGAGAGGATGGTCAACGTCAACGGCGTCACGATCGCGCCACCGATCCCCTGGACGGCCCGCGCGGCGATCAGCGCGTCCATCGAAGGAGCGAGCGCCGCCGCGGCCGACGCGGCCGTGAACAGGCCGAGCCCGAAGATGAACATCCGGCGGCGGCCGAAGCGGTCGCCCAATGCAGCGCCGGTCAGCAGGAAGACGGCGAACGTCAACGTGTACGCGTTCACCGTCCATTCGAGCTCCTCGATCGTCGCGCCGAGGTCGGTGCGGATCACCGGCAGCGCGGTCGAGACGACGAGGTTGTCGAGGACGACCATGAAGAGCGCGATCGACGTGATCGCGAACGTCCAGACGGTCCTTGTCCGGGCTTGCATGGCACTCCTCCTTTCTGTATGTAGTAAGCGGTTACTCACAACCAAAGCGAAAAAAACGCGGCCGCACAGTACGGTTCTCCCTACTTTTCGACCTCGTCCCGGCAGCCGGCCATCAGCCGGTTGCCCCAGTCGGTCGGGTCGTCGAAGAGCTGCATCGCGTTGAGCGCGTTCAGCAGCATCCCCTTGGCGAAAAAGTCGCTCACGACCTCGGGCGACTCGCCCGAGACCCGCTCGATCAGCTCGACGAGGTCGCGCCAGGTGCGCCGGACCGCCGTGCGCACCTCGAGGTCGTCGCAGTCGGCGAAGCACTGCAGCATCAGCTGGAGCCGCTCGCGATCCTCGATCAGCTGGGTGTAGACCTCGCCCATCGCCTCGAGCGCCTCCTGGCCCGTCTTGCCGCGCGAGGCGCGCTCGAACGCCGTGTACGTCTCCTCCATGCGGCGGCCGCTCGTCTCGAGATAGAGCTCCTTCTTCGTCCTGAAGAGCCGGTAGAGGTACGGCTGCGAGATACCCGCCTTACGCGCGATCGCCTCGGTCGAGGCGCCGTGCATGCCCTTGCGGGCGAACTCGCCGGTCGCGGCGGCGATCACCGCCTCGCGCCGTTCCTCGGCCGTCTGTCTGGGGCTGACGATACTCATGGGTAGTGAGTATTCACTTACATCGCGATCGTGTCAAGCGAAGCGTCGGATCCCGTCCGCGACGCGGTCGAGCTCGGACTCGGTCAGCCGCGAATGGAGCGGCAGCGCGAGCGCGCGCTCGAACGCGGCGTCGGCACCGGGGAACGGGCCCTGGTCCGCGTAGGCCGAGAAGCGGTGGAGCGCGTAGGTGCCGATCTGCACCTCGATCCCCTCCGCCCGGAGCGCCGCCAGCGCCTCGTCGCGCCGGTCGAGCCGGACGACGTAGGCCTGCCAGCCGTGGGTGTCGCCCTCGTCGGCGCTCGGGGTCTCGACGACGCCGCGGAGGCGCTCGGCGTAGCCCTCCGCGATCCGCGTGCGCGCCGCGAGCAGCTCGTCGAGCCGACGCAGCTGCGGGATCCCGACCGCACAGAGGATGTCCGCGAGCCGGTAGTTCGAGGACGGCTCGGCGATCTCCCCGTCGGGATCGAGCCCGTGGTGGCGCAGCCGGCGAGCCGCCGCGGCCAGCTCCGCGTCGCCGGTCGTCACCGCGCCTCCCTCGCCGGTCGTCACGATCTTGCGGGGGTGGAAGGAGAGGCAGCCGAGGACGCCGAGGCCGCCGCAGGGCATCCCCTGCCAGCGTGCACCGAGCGCGCCGGCCGCGTCCTCGAGCAGCTGCGATCTCGGGCGAGACGGCGCTCTGCAGCGCAGCCCAGTCGAGCGGGCGGCCGAAGAGGTGGACGGCGAGGACGGCCTTCGTTCGAGGCGTCACCGCGTCGTAGACCCGGTCGACGTCGAGGTTGAACGTGGCCGGGTCGACGTCCACGAGCACGGGCTTCGCCCCCGCGAGCCCGACGACGTTCGCGGTCGCAGGAAACGTGTAGGCCGGGACGATCACCTCGTCGCCCGGCCCGAAGCCGAGCGCGAGCACCGCGACGTGGAGGGCGGCGGTGCCGTTCGAGACGGCGACCGCGTGCTCGACGCCGCACGCCGCGGCGACGAGCTCCTCGAGCTCTGCCACCTTGGGGCCCATCGTCAGCGCACCCGACTCCAGCACCTCGCGGACGGCGTCGAGCTCCTCGGCGCCGACGTCGGGAGACGCTAGACGGATCGACGTGGGGGAACCCATGGTTCCCCCACGAGCCCCCTCCTTCTCGTCTGCTGGAGCACCACGTTGCGGCGCTCCCGCCGGGCCAAGCCCGGCTCCGCGCTCCAGAGCAGGCTCGCTCTCGGACGAATCGGTCACGCGGGGAGCGTCTGCTTCGTCCGATACCACGCGATCGTCCTGGCGAGGCCGTCGTCGAGGTCGACCTGTGCGGCGAAGCCGAGCACCTCGCGCGCCTTCTCCACGTTCGGGATCCGCAGCTCGACGTCGGCGTAGTGCAGCGGCTGGAAGACGATCTCCACCTCCGCCCCGGCGAGCCGCCGGATCCGCTGCGCGAGGTCGTAGATCGTCACGGTGGAGCGCGCGTTGCCGATGTTGAACGTCTGGCCCGGCGCGGCCGGATGCTCGAGGCAGAGCAGCGTCCCATCCACCATGTCGTCCACGAAGCACCAGGCGCGGATCTGCGAGCCGTCGCCGTGGATCGTCAGGTCGCGGCCCTCGAGCGCCGCCTCGATGAACGCGCGGATCGCGCCGCCGCCGATCTGGCCGGGCCCGTAGACGTTGAACGGATGCACCGTCACCGCGGGCAGGCCCAGCTCGTCGTGGTAGGCGTGCGACATGTGCTCGCCCGCGAGCTTCGAGACGGCGTACGTCCAGCGCGCCTCGCCCACGGAGCCGATCGTCGAGACCTGACCCTCCTCGACCCGGAACGCGTGCGTACCGAAGACCTCGCTCGTCGAGAAGTCGACGAAGCGCTCCACGGTGGCGAGCGTCGAGACGGCGGCTTCGAGCACGTTGTAGGTGCCGATCACGTTCACGCGCATCGTCCGCACCGGGCTCTCGAGCACCGTCGACACACCGGCGATCGCGGCGCAGTGGACGATGTGCGTCGCCCCGGCGGCCAGCTCCCGCACCCGCTCGAGGTCGAGCACGTCGCCCTGCTCGAAGCGGAAGTTCGGATGCTCTGCGAGGGGCGTGCCGGTGAGCGCGTCGCGGTGGAGGTTGTCCATCGCCACGACCTCGTTCTCGTCGACGAGCCGGCGCGCGAGCGTCGTGCCGATGAAGCCCGCGCCGCCCGTGATGAAGATGCGCTTGCCGCTCAGAGCCACGCGGCGAGTGTAGTTGAGCGCTAGCCTTCGCCCCGTCGTGCTCGCTGCCCTTGCCGCAACGGTGCTCGCGTTCGCCGCTCCCGGCGCGGACGTCGCCGACACCGAGCTGCGCATCCGCGTGTGGCCGGCCGGACGAGGGGAAGGCGTGGCCCGGACGTGGACGCTCGAATGCGCTCCTGCGCGAGGGACGCTGCCGAGGCGCGATACCGCCTGCCGCCGGCTCACCGGCGAGAAGCGTCCCTTCGCGCCACCGCCCAAGGACATGCAGTGCACCCTGATCTACGGCGGCCCGGCCGAGGCGCTCGTCACAGGCACGCACCGGGGCAGGACGGTCTGGGCGCTGCTGACGCTCCGCGACGGCTGCCAGATCGACCGCTGGCGTCGGGTCGCGTTCCTCACGCCGGGGTATGGCGGCGCCGACAAGTCCTAGTCGCGCCGACCAGGAACGCAGACAAGAACGGCAGGCAGGGCCGCGTAGCGGCCCCCTTCAGGGGTCATCGCGCGAGCGCAGGCTGCGCCCGTGCTCGCTGCGGGCTGGAGATAGCATCGCCCGGTGTCCACGGTCCTCTTCGTCGGCGCGGGCCGCCATCAGCGCCGCGCGATCCTCCGCGCCCGCGAGCTGGGCCACCGCGTCGTCGCGGTCGACCGCAATCCCGATGCGCCCGGGCTCGCCGAGGCGGACGTCGCCGAGCCGGTCGACTTCACCGACGTCGCCGGAGTGACCGAGGTCGCGCGGCGGCACGCCGTCGACGGCGTGCTCACGGTCTCGGCCGACCGCGCCGTCCCGGTCGTGGCCGCAGTCGCGGATGCACTCGGCCTGCCGGGGATCGGCACGCCGACCGCGCATCTGATGACGCACAAGATCGCCATGCGCAGGACGCTGGCCGACGCCGGAGTGCCACAGCCGCGCTTCGCAGCCGCCCGCGACCTCGCGAGCGCGCGCGCCGCGCTCGAGTCGGTCGGCACACCGGCCGTGCTGAAGCCCGCGGACTCGGGCGGCCAACGCGGCATCTTCTACCTCGAGTCCCAGGACGACCTGGACGCGCACCTGCACGCCGCGCTCGCGGAGTCGCCGACGGGCGAGGCGATCGTGGAGGGCTTCCACGACGGGCTCGAGCTGAACGGGATCGTCGTCGCGCGCGAGGGCGAGGCGATTCCGCTGACGCTCTCCGACCGGCTGCGGCCGCCCGGGCGCGGCTTCGGCGTCGGCTGGATCCATGTCTATCCGGCGTCGATCTACGGCGACACGCTCGCGGAGGCGGAGCGGATCGCCGTGCACGCGGTGAACGCGCTCGGCCTCCGCGACGGGATCGCGTTCCCGCAGCTGATCGTCTCGGACGACGGCTCGATCCGCGTGGTCGAGGTGGCGGCGCGGATCCCCGGCGGCCAGATGGCCGACCTCGTCCGGCACGCCGTCGGCGTCGACCTCGTCGAGGTCGCGCTGCGCCAGGCGCTCGGCGAGCCGGTCCCGGACGAGCTCGTCCTGCCGCGCTTCAAACAGCCGCTCTCGATCCGCTTCCTGACCGCCGAGCCAGGCCCGCTTCCGACCGGGAAGGTGAAGCGGGTCGGCCCGCTCGACCCCGTGCTGGCAGCCGAGGGCGTCGTCCAGGCGGACACGTACCTCCAGGTCGGCGAGACGATCCGGCCCGTGTGGCGCGACGGCGACCGCCGCGGCTACGTGATCGCCACGGCCGAGAACTCGGTCGAGGCGCTCGCCCGCGCCGAGGCGGCGGCGAAGCTGCTGGAGGTGGAGGTCGAGTGAGCTGCGCCTTCGACCTCGACCACTACCGCGAGCTGCTCGACGCGGCCCGGGCCGGCGGCTACCGCTTCGCGTCCTTCGAGGGCGAGCCGCGCGAGGGCGACCTGATCCTGCGCCACGACGTCGACCTCTCGCTCGACGCCGCGCTCCGCATGGCCGAGCTGGAGTCGGACGCGGGCGCAGCGGCCACCTACTTCCTGATGACGGAGTCGGTCTTCTACAACCTCGCGTCGGAGGAGGGCGAGCGAGCGCTGGCGCGGCTGCGGGAGCTCGGCCACCGGATCGGCCTGCACGCCGTCTACCCGCGTGCGCGGCTCGACGAGCGCTTCGAGCCCGTCGTCGCCTGGCACAACCCGGATCCCGAGTACATGAGCGCGCCGGTCGACGGCGCCCTGAACGTGATGGAGGAGCCGTGGTTCTCGCCGGCCACCTACCGCTCGGACTCGAACCAGCACTGGCGCTCCGGCTGCCCGCACGACGAGCTCCGGGCGGGCACCTTCCCCTGGCTGCAGCTCCTGACGCACCCGGAGATCTGGGCCTACCCGGGCGAGACGATGGGCGAGACGATGCACGCGATGCTGGACGCCGAGCGCGAGCGGCGCGTGGAGCAGCTCCGCGCAGACCGGATCGACCTGTGAAGGACGTCACCGTCCTCGTCTCCGCCTGCGGTGCGCCCGGCACCGCCGCGCTCCTGCGCGGGCTGCGCGAGAACGGCGAGCGCCACGTGCGGCTCGTCGGCACGGACATGGGCGAGCGCGCGATCGGCCGCCACCTCTGCGACGCCTTCCACCTCGTCCCCGCCGGCTCCGACCCGAGCTTCGCGGACGCGATCCTCGACGTCGTCGAGCGCGAGGGCGTGGACGTCGTGCTGCCGCAGTCGTCCTTCGACCTCGAGGGCCTCGCGGAGCACCGCGACCGCTTCCCGGTCCCGGTGCTCGTCTCCAGCCCGGACACGATCCACCGCTCGAACGACAAGGCCGAGACGTACGCGCTGCTGCAGCGGCTCGGGATCACCGGCCCGGACTTCCGGCGCGTGAACGGCGCGCGCGAGGTCGCCGCGGCGGCGGCGGAGCTCGGCTATCCGGAGCGGCCCGTCTGCTTCAAGCCCGTCTTCTCCTCGGGATCGCGGGGCTTCCGCGTCCTCGACCCGACCGTCGACCGCGCGCACCAGCTGCTGAACGAGCGACCCGGCTCCGTGGCGATGCGGCTCGAGGAAGCGGTCGAGCTCCTGCCGGACGAGGGCGGGCCCGACCTGCTCGTGATGGAGCTGGCGACGGGCGGCGAGCGCACGATCGACGGGATCGCGGACGGCGAGCGGGTCGTGCTCGGCCACCCGAAGACGCGCGAGTCGATGCGCGCCGGGCTCGCGATGTACTTCGTCACGCTCGAGGACGAGGCGCTGATGGAGGTCGCGGACCGGCTCGTCGCCGACCTGCGCATCGAGCACTTCTTCAACATCCAGCTCGTCGGCGAGCACGTGATCGAGATCAACCCGCGCATCTCGACGATCGTCTACCAGGAGGATCTGAACCTGCCCTACCTCGGCGTCAAGCGCGCGCTCGGCGAGATCTCCGACGAGGAGCTCGCGGCGCTGCGCTCCCGCGTGCGCCCGGGCCGCACGGCGCTCCGCTACTTCGACCAGGTCGAGTGGGACGCGTGACGCGCGCTTCGCGCGCGCGCGCGCGACGGACCCACCTCACCACCCCCCACCCACCCACGGGGCTATGGACGGTAGGGGCGCACGGCTCACGCGTGTGCGCCGATCTCCGCCCGAGAGTGTGAATTGTGCTCCACAGGCCCAACCGCCCCCTACGCGTCACCGTCTGCCCGGTCAACACGGCCGGCGTGCCGTGGACGAACGTGGAGGCGCTGCGCGCACGGGGAGTCGACGCCCGGCTCGTCGTCTTCAACCGCTACACCCTCCACCCCGAGGCGGACCGCTCGCTCGAGCTGCCGAGCACGCGTGAGCCACTCGGCCGCACCAGGAGGCAGGCGCGCCAGTGGGCAGCGCTCACCCAGCTCCTGCCGCGCACCGACGTCTTCCATTTCGTCTTCGGCCTGACGCTCGTCCCCAAGTCGCTGCAGTTCCCCCTGCTGAAGGCGCTGCGGAAGAAGTCCGTCATGCACTACCTCGGCTCCGACATCCGCGGCAAGACGCCGGAGCAGCTCGCCTTCGGGAAGCGCGCAAACGCCCAGATCGTCGGCTCGTACGACGCGATCCGCTGGGTGCCGGAGGCGGAGGTGATCCCGCCCGGGATCGACCTCGGGCGGATCGAGCCGGCGCCACCGTCCGGCCGCTCACGACCGCTGATCGTGCACGCGCCCTCCAGCCGCCGGCGCAAGGGCACCGAGGACGTGATCGCCGCGTGCGAGGGGCTCGACGCCGACCTCGAGCTCGTCGAAGGCCTCCACCACGAGGAGGCGCTCCAGCGCTACCGCACCGCCGACATCGTCGTCGACCAGCTGAACGCCGGCTGGTACGGGATCTTCGCGATCGAGGCGATGGCGCTCGGCAAGCCGGTCGTCACGTTCCTGCACGACGAGGCCGTGCGGCGCACCGAGGAGGCCTTCGAGATCGAGGTGCCGCTCGTCTCGGCGACGAAGGAGACGCTGCGCGAGCGGCTGCGCCCGCTGGTGGACTCGCCGCTCGACCGGCGCATCATCGGCGCCGCCTCGCGCGCCTACGTCGAGCACGTGCACGACCTGGAGCAGACGACCGACCGCCTGCTCGAGCTCTACGCTCGCCTGTAGTGGCCCTCGGCCCTCAGCTGCGCAGGCTCGGCCGGCACTCGGCGATCTACGGCCTCGGCGGGATCGTCTCGCGCGTCCTCGCCGTCTTCCTGCTCCCGCTCTACACGCGCTACCTCGACACGGCCGACTTCGGCGCCGTCGGCCTGGTCGTGGCGCTGTCCGCCGTGCTCGTGACGGTGCTGCGGCTGGGCATCTCCTCGGCCTTCTTCCGCTTCTACTTCGACTCGAAGGACCCGGAGCAGCGCAGGCTGGTCGTGCGCACGTCGTTCTGGTTCACGATGGGCAGCGCGACGCTCGGGCTCGTCGCCGGCGTCCTACTCGCGGAGCCCGTCGCGGACCTGCTCGGCCTCGACGACGCGAACCTCGTCCGCGCCGGGTTGGTCGGCGTGTGGGCGCAGATGAACTACGAGCAGCTGACGTCGCTCTTCCGCGCCGAGGAACGCTCGACCGCCTTCGTGCTCGCCAGCCTGGCGAACATCGGCGTCACCGTCGCCGCCACCGTCCTGCTCGTCGTCGCGCTGGAACAGGGCGCGCTCGGCGTGATCGTCGGCAGCTTCACCGGCACCCTCGTCGTCTACCTCGCCCTGCTCGCCGTCCACCGCGAGCAGCTCGGGCTCCAGTTCTCGCGCCCGCTGCTGCGGGAGATGAACCGCTTCGGCGTGCCGCTCGTACCGGCCGCGCTCGCACTGATCGCGATCAACTTCAGCGACCGCTTCTTCCTCGTCCACCTGGCCGATCTCGACGAGGTCGGGCTGTACGAGCTCGGCGTGCGCATCGCCTCGGCGATGGTGCTGCTGCTGACCGCCTTCCGCATGGCCTGGCCGGCATTCGCCTACTCGATCGAGGACGACGACGAGGCGAAGCGGACGTATGCGTACGTCCTGACGTACCTCGTCGTGATCGCGTCGTGGCTCGCGCTGGCCCTGGGCCTGCTCGCCCCCTGGCTGGTACGCCTGCTCGCGACGGAGCAGTTCTACGAGGGCGCGCGCGTCGTCGCGCCGCTCGCCTTCGGCGGGATGGTCTTCGCTGCCTACGTGGTGATGGCGATCGGCGTCGGACGCGCGAAGCGGACGCAGTTCAACTGGGTGATCACGGGGATCGCGGCCGTCGTCAACGTCGCGCTCAACCTGATCCTGATCCCGCGGTACGGGATGATGGGCGCCGCCGTCGCAACGGTGGCCGCCTACGTGACGATGTTCCTCGGCATGACCTGGTACGCGCAGCGCGTCTTTCCGGCGCCGTACCAGTGGCGGCGTGTCGCCACGGCCGCGGGCGCCGCGGTGGCGCTCGTGCTGCTCGGCAAGCAGGTCGGCGGGCTCGCCGTCGCCCTCGCTCTCTCGATCGTCTATCCGCTCGTGCTGCTGCCGCTCGGCTTCTACCTTCCCGCCGAGCGCGCCCGGCTCAGCTCGCGACTGCTTCCTGCGCGAGCTCGCGGCCGCGAGTTGTGAGCTCGAGCGAGCCGTCGCGCTCGACCACGAGGCCGCGGCGGGCGGCGCCGCCGACGATGCGCGCCGCGAAGTCCGCGTCCCAGCGCAGGTGCTCGCCGAGATGGCCGACGCGGCTCTCGACGTCGGCCTCCGGCCGACCCTCGTGGTTCGCGAGGTGGATCGCGAGCATCGTCTGCGCGAACTCGAGCCGTTGCCGCGCTCGCCGCCGGGCGGCCGCGACGAGCCCGCGCTCGGGCGCCAGCAGCCACGCGAGCCCGAAGGAGACGCCGGCCATCGTCGCCATCGCGCCCGCGATCGACGCGTCCAGCAGGTAGGCCAGCCAGTAGCCCGTCAGGGCAGACGCGGCGCCGAACCCGGCGGCGAGCACGAGCAGCCGTGCGAGCCCGTCCGTGAGCAGGTACGCGGTCGCCGGCGGGGCGATCATCAGCGCTACGACGAGGATCGAGCCGACAGCGTCGAACGCGCCGACGGCGGTCAGCGAGACGAGCCCCATCAACCCGTACTGGACGAGCGCCGGGGCGAAGCCGAGCGCCACGGCGAGCCCCGGGTCGAACGTCGAGAGCTTCAGCTCCTTCCAGAAGACGAGGATCGCGGCGACGTTCAGCGCCAGAATCGCGCCCATCACGGTCAGCGCCGTGGGGCCCCAGTCCCAGCCCCAGAAGACGAGCCGGTCGAACGGCGCAAAGGCGAGCTCGCCGAGCAGGACGGCGTCGATGTCGAGGTGCACGCCGTCCGCGTAGCGTGAGATCAGGATCACGCCGATCGAGAAGAGGGCCGGGAAGACGAGCCCGATCGCCGCGTCCTCGCGCACGAGGCCGGTGCGCTGGAGCACGCCGACGAGCACGACCGTGAGCAGGCCGACGAGCGCGGCGCCGACGAGCAAGAACGGCGAGTTGACGTTGCCGACGACGAAGAAGCCGAGCACGATCCCGAGCAGGATCGAGTGGCTGATCGCGTCGCTGACGAGCGCGAGCCTCCGCAGCACGAGAAACGTCCCCGGCAGCGCGCAGGCGACCGCGACCACGACGGCGAGGATCTGGATCTCGATCTGGCCCGAGGTCACCGCATCGCCTCCGCCCGCCCCGCGTCGGTGAGCGCCCAGGCGTCGTCGCCGAGGCGCTTGACGAGCCCTCGGCCCTCGAGCTCGCGCAGGCTCGCCTCGGCGCCGCCGGACATGATCGAGAGGACGCCCGCGGAGTGGCCGTGCTCGGCGCCCGGATGCTGCAGCTCCAGCGCGCGCAGGTCGGCGAGCACGGCCGCCAGGCGCAGCTTGCGCCGGTCGCGCCGCCCCCGCACCTCGCGCCAGAGCAGGCCCCTGCGGGGCGCGAAGAGCAGCGAGACGAGGACGATCGCGGTCGCGCAGAGGACGATCGTCGGCCCGGTGGGCAGCCGCTCCGTCTCGGAGGAGAGCACCGCCCCGGCGACACCTGCGGCCGCGCCGAAGCCCGCCGCCAGCGCCGCCACGAACCCGAGCCGGTCGGTCCACTGGCGCGCGGCGGCGGCGGGCGCGATCACCATCGCCGCCATCAGCACGACGCCGACCGTCTGGAGCCCGATCACGATCGCGACGACGAGCAGCCCGGTCAGGAGCACGTCGAGCGCGCGCATCGGAAAGCCCAGGCTCGTCCCGAAGTCCTCGTCGAAGGCGAGCAGCTTCAGCTCCTTCCAGGCGAGCAGCATCAGCAGCAATGCGGCCCCGCCGAGGACCGCCATCGTCACGAGGTCGCTCTGCAGCAGCGCCGCCGCCTGGCCGAACAGGAAGCGGTCGAGCCCTGCCTGGGAGGCGTCGGGGCGGCGCTGGATCAACGTGAGGAGCACGAGCCCGAAGCCGAAGAAGACGGAGAGAACGATCCCGAGCGCCGTGTCGTACTTGATCCGGGTCGTGCGGACGACGCCGATCACGAGCAGCGTGGCCAGGAACCCGGCGAGCGCGGCGCCCACGACGAGCACGAGCGAGGCCTTGCTCCCGGTGAGCAGGAATGCGAGCGCGACCCCCGGCAGCGCCGCGTGCGAGATCGCGTCGCCGAGCAGGCTCTGGCGGCGCAGCACTGCGAACGTCCCGAGCGCGCCGCTCGTGATCCCGAGCGCCGCCGAGCCGAGCGCGACCGTGCGCAGCGTGTAGTCGGAGAGAAGGGCGATCCCGAGCAGCGTGGGCTCAGGCACCGTTCGTCCCGAAGAAAGCGGCGCGGCCGCCGTAGGTGCGCCGCAGGTTCTCCTCGGTGAAGCACTCGCTCACGGGCCCGCTCGCGATCCGGCGCACGTTCAGGAGCGTCACCTGGTCGAAGTACTCGGGCACGGTCTGGAGGTCGTGGTGCACGGCGACGACCGTCTTCCCGCGCTCCCGCAAGGCCCGCAGCAACTCGACGATCGCCTTCTCCGTCGTCGCGTCGACGCCCTGGAAGGGCTCGTCCATGAAGTAGACCTCGGCGTGCTGGACGAGCGCACGCGCCAGGAAGACGCGCTGCTGCTGGCCGCCGGAGAGCTGGCTGATCTGGCGGCCGGCGAGCTCGGCCATGCCGACCTGCTCGAGCGCCTCCCGCGCGGCCGCGCGATCCTCGGCGCCCGGCCGCCGCACCCAGCCGAGCCGGCCGTACCGGCCCATCAGCACGACGTCGAGGACGCTCGTCGGGAAGTCCCAGTCCACGCTGCCTCGCTGCGGCACGTAGCCGACGAGCTGGCGCTGCTCCGCGTACGGCCGCCCGTGCACGAGCGCCTGCCCGGCGGCGGGCTTCACCATCCCGAGGATCGTCCGCATCAGCGTCGTCTTGCCGGCCCCGTTGGGGCCGACGATCGCCATCAGCACGCCCTTCGGCACCTCGAGGTCGACGTCCCAGAGCACCGGCTTCTCGCCGTAGGCCACCGTCAGATCGGTCACCTCGACGGCGTTCACGCCCCTGGCCACCTTTCGCTCCCGCCCGGCGGAGCCGGGCTCCGCGAAAGGCTGACGACGCTCGCGGCACTCCAGCCGGCGGGCCGTACCTCCGTACTGTCCCACCGGCCTACGCACCGCGAGCGACGTCGCAGGAACGTGAACAAGTTCATCCGAGCAGCCCCTCCACGATCGTGTCCACGTTGTGCCGCACCATGCCGACGTACGAGCCCTCCGGCGTGCCCGCGTCGCCCATCGCGTCCGAGAAGAGCGAGCCGCCGATCTCGACGTCGAAGCCACGACTGCGCACCGCCTCGCGGACCGCCGTGATCGTCCGCGGCGAGACCGACGACTCGACGAAGAGCGCGGGGATCTGCCGCTCGGCGATGAAGCTCGCGAGGGCCTGGACGTCGCCCGCGCCCGCCTCGGCCGCGGTCGAGATGCCCTGCAGCCCGCGCACCTCGAACCCGTAGGCCTCGCCGAAGTAGTTGAAGGCGTCGTGCGCGGTGATCACGACCCGGCGCTCGCGCGGCACACGCGCCGCCTGCTCGCTCACGTACTCGTCCAGCTCCTCGAGCTCCTCCAGGTAGGCGGCCGCGTTCGAGCGGTAGAGCTCGGCGCTGCCAGGATCGAGCTCCGAGAGCGTGTCGCGGATCTGCTCGACGGCGAGCATCCAGAGCCTGACGTCGAACCAGACGTGCGGGTCGTGCTGGCCCTGGAACTGCGCCGGCGAGAGCAGCCGCGAGCGCGGGATCGCGTCGGTCACGGCCTGCGTCGCGCGCTGGTCGGCGATGCGCTCGAGCACGTCGGCCATCTTCGCCTCCAGGTGCAGGCCGCCGTAGAAGATCACGTCCGAGCGCTCGAGCCGGCGCAGATCGCCCTCGCTGGCCTTGTACAGGTGCGGATCGATCCCAGGGCCCATCAGCCCGTCCACGGTGACGCGCTCGCCCCCCACGTGCTCGACGGCGTCCGCGATCATCCCGATCGTCGCCACCACCTGGATCGGCTCACGGGGGTCGATCCGCGTCGTCGAGGCGGTCACCGGACCGCATCCGGCTGCGAGGGCGGCCAGGACGAGGACGGACCCCAGAGCTTTCGTCACGGCGAAGGGTCTACCAGAGCCCGGTCAGCCGGCGAAGACGCCGGTTGCGTACATGACCGCGATGCCGGTGAGGAAGCCGCCGATCGCGTAGCCCGAACGGAGGCCGGCCGGGTCGCGGCGCGCGATGTAGCGCACGACCTCGACGACGACCTCGAACGCGGCACCGGCCGCAGCACCGAAGAAGAGCACGGCGAGCACGTCGTTCGCCACGAAGCCGCCCGTCCAGGCGCCGAGGATCGCCGGGGCGCCGGCGATCAGGGCGAGCGCGGCGAGCCGCGGCCAGGAGAGCTTCGACCCCTCGTCGGCCACCGGCGCCGCGATCCCCAGGCCCTCGGTCACGTTGTGCACCATAAAGCCGACGATCAGGAACGAGCCGAGCGTCAGCTCGCCGAAGGCGAACGACGTCCCGATCGCGAGCCCCTCGCCGAAGTTGTGCAGCCCGATCCCGATCGCGACGAGCAGCGCGAGCGCGGCGCCGCCGAGCGCCTTGCCGCCCGCCGAGAAGCGCGTCGAGACGAACGTCATCCCGAGGTAGCTGAGCGCCACCCCGAGCAGCACGAGGCCCGGCCCGCCGAACGCGCCCGGCACGGCGGCCTGGAACTCGAAGGCCTCGAAGAGCGCGCTGAAGCCGAGGAACGTGAGCAACCCCGCGGTCAGGGCCATGAAGGCGGTGAGCCATTGCTGCCCGGCGCGACGCAGCGAGGGCAGCCAGAGCAGGCCCAGCGCGACCGGCAGCACGCCAACGAGCAGGCCGACGATGGCGTAGCCGAGGAACGCGGACGCCGTCACGCCGGGGGTCTCGATCGCAGCCGGGACCTCCTCGACCGTCTCGATCCCGCTCGAGCTGGTCACGCCGACCGCGATCGGTTCCTCCTCGACCCAGTCGTAGGCGACGACGATCGTGCTGGAGCGCAGCCGCCCGAGGGTCTGCGGCCCGTCGAGCTCGAACGGGACGATCGCGTCGTCGACCGTGACGGACGCGATCGTCAGGTCGTCGGGCTGTGGATTGGTGACCCGGATGCGGATCTCACCCGGCTGGAACTCGACGCGCCGGACGTCGAACTCGTCCGCCGGGGGCGGGTTGGCGCCGATCATCCCGGCCAGCGACGCGCCGCTCGCGACGTAGCCGCCGACCGCGAGCGCGAGCAGCACGATCGGGACGAGCGCCCACAGCCGCCAGCTCAGCTCCATGCGGCCGTTGGCGGTCTTCGCCTCCATCAGATGAGTGCCGCCATGAGCTCGTCCGACTCGGGACGCGCTCTGGTTGCTCTGGGGCGCGGCGGCAGGACACCGCCGATGCTGGTGGCATCGGTGGTGTTCTGACGGCGTGAAGCGGACTGCGCGCCTGCTGCGCCGCGTCGCGGCGCAGCGGGCGGGCCGGGAGCGGCCCAGACACGCCAGAGCGTGTCTCGAACGCGCGAGATCGTGGCGGCACTCATCATCAGTCGGTCACGTTGAAGAAGCCCATCCAGCCGAGCTCGGCGAACTCGGACTGATGCGCGTGGAACATGAACAGGCCGGTGTTCGCGAACTCCAGCTCGATGATCCCGCGCTGCCCCTGGCACTGCATCACCGTGTCCGTGTACTCGCGGTACTCGCCGGTCCCGTTGGGCTGGTAGTAGAAGAAGTCGGCGTGCAGGTGGAGCGAGTTGATCAGGTCGAACTCGGTCAGGTTCGCGAGGTAGATCCGCACGAGCTCGCCGCGCCGAACTGTGATCGGGTAGCGGGCGTAGTAGAAGCTGCGCCCGTTCACGGTGTAGAAGTTGTTGCCGCCGTCCGCGTCGGTGTCGTAGCCGTTCATCACCATCACGAGCTCCTGTGCGGGCGGGCGCGGCTCCTTCGGGTCGATGATCAGCGAGCCGTACAGGCCCTTGTGGATGTGCTTCTTCAGCGGCGTCGCGTGGCAGTGGTAGGGGTGGAAGCCGGCGGGGCGCGCCTCGAACTCGTAGGTGAACTCCCCTCCCGGCTGGACGATCTCGAAGACGCCGTCCATGCCCGGGGGATGGATGCCGTGGAAGTGGATCGTGTGCGGGTGCGAGCCCGCGTTGACGAAGTGCACGCGCAGGATGTCGCCCTCGGTCGCCCGGACGACCGGACCGGGCACCGTGCCGTTGTACGTCCAGGCCGGGAAGAAGACCCCGGGAGCGATCTCCAGCTCGCGGTCGACCGCCCGCAGCTCGTACTCGCGCACCCGGCCCGGCTCGTACGGCAGAGGCGGCGGCGGGAAGAGCAACGCGTCGAGGTCGTTCGGCCCGCCGACCGCGGGCACGTTCTCGCCGATCATCGCCGCATGCCCGTGGCTGGCGTGGTTGTGGACGTGACCCTGAAGCGAGCGGTCCGCCGCAGTCGCGCTCCCCTCGAAGGCGAGCTTGCCGAGCACGGGGACGGCCACGAGCGGAGCCGCTCCGGCCAGCAGCCGTCCGCGCGAAAACTTAGACATGCCTAAAGATTACCGAATCTTTAGGCACGACTAAACCCGCCGGGCCACGGGCACCCGGCCGACTCAGTATCGTCGCGCCGTGAAGCCGTCCCGCTCGGTCACCGCGCGCGAAGTGCGGGCGCTCGCGCACCCGCTCCGCCTGCGGATGCTGGAGTGCCTCCTCGACAGCGGCCCGGCCACCGCCTCCATGCTCGCCCGCGAGCTCGGCGAGTCGAGCGGCGCGACGAGCTACCACCTACGCGCGCTCGCGTCCGCAGGGCTGATCGACGAGGATCTCGAGCGCCGCCGCGGTCGTGAGCGCTGGTGGCGGCACGCACAGAAGTTCCGGCTGATCTCGAGCGCACCGGCAGAGGACCCCGAGTACACCGCTGCGGTCGCGCAGCTCGAGAGCGTGATGCTGGCGAGCGACGAGGACGGCCTGCGGCGCTACCTGCACAACCGCAGCGAGTTCACCCCGGAATGGCAGGAGACGGCCTTCATCGGGGGCTGGAACGTCTACGCGACGCGCGAGGAGGTGGACGAGCTCTCGAAGCTGCTGATGGTGTGGCTGCGCGCACACCGGCGCCCGCCGGACGAGCGCCCCGGGAGCGCGACCCAGATCCACCTGACGTACCGCGCACTGCCGCAACGCCCTCCCGGCGAGTGAGCCGTGGAGCTCGTCCCGATCGTGTTCTCGACCGGCTGGGCCAGCGGCGTCAACGCGTACATCACCGTCCTGCTGCTCGGCTTGTTCGGCCGCTACACCGAGCTCGATGCGTTCCCGGTCCCGGATGCGCTGACCCGCGTGGACGTCCTGGTCGTGGCGGGGCTCCTGTGCGCCGTCGAGTTCGTGGCGGACAAGATCCCCTTCGTCGACTCCGGCTGGGACCTCGTCTCCACGGCGATCCGGCCGTCCGTCGGGGCGGTGATCGCGCTGCTCGTTTCCGGCGACGCCTCCAGCCTCGACCAGGCGCTCTACATGACCCTGGGCGGCGGGACGGCGCTCGCCTCCCACGCCGTCAAGTCCGGCCTGCGGCTGGCGCTCAACGCCTCGCCCGAGCCGTTCACGAACATCGGCGCGAGCTTCGCCGAGGACTCGGCCGTCGCAACCGTGGTCACGCTGGCCGTCATCCACCCGTGGTGGGCCTTCGGCGTGGCGCTGACGCTGCTCGTCCTGGGCCTGATCCTCCTCTTCTTCCTCCTGCGCACCGTGCGCCGCGGCCTCAGACGCTGGCGCGGCGAGCCGCGCGTGCCGGTCTGACGCTCGGCGGAGCCATCGCCTACAGGAGCTTCGTGTACCGCCGGCAGGGGACCGCGATCGGCCCGCCCTCGCCGGCGGCGGCGTAGTCGAACGGCCCCTCGTCCGTCCAGCCGGCCCGCTCGTAGAAAGCCCTGGCCCTCTTGTTGCCCGCGACGACGGCCAGCCAGGCCTCGTCGTGCCCGTTCGCCCGCACCTGCCGCTCCGCCTCGTCCATGAGCGCGGCCGCGACGCCGGTTCCGCGGTGGAAGCTCGAGACATACACCTGCTCGACCTCGTCGCCGACGACCATGACGAAGCCGGCGACGGCCCCCTCCACGACCGCCACCGTCGTGTCGCCGACGCGCTCGGCCGCCCGGGTGCGGAACGACTCCTCCGTCCGCGCGTCGACCAGCGCCTGCGGGACGAAGCCGAGGTGACCGTCCTGCCAGCCGAGCCACCAGATCTCCGCGACCGCGGGCGCATCGGGCAGTCCGGCCCGCCGGAGGGTCACGGTCGGGCCGGTCGAGCTCACCGCTCGATGCTAGTCGCGAAAGGCCCCGCGGCGGGGCCTCTCGCGTGAGGTGTCGTTGCTCAGGCGGTCTCCGCCGAGGCAGCGCGGATCGTTCCCGGTCGCGTTCGAGCGGGACTCGGCGCGACCCGGGGCCCGGACGGCGACGAAGAGCGCGCCCAGGAGCAGGAGCGCCGCGCCGGCGACGAGGCCGCGCGTGAAGCCGTGCAGGAACGCTGTCTGAGCGTGCAGCACGAGCTGGTGGCCCTGCGGCCCGAGCTGCTCGCCGATCTGCTGAGCCGCGGCGAGCGAGCCGCGGGCCTGCTCGCCGGCGCCGGCGGGGACGCTCCCGGTCGCGTCGGCCATCTCGGCGCGGTAGACGCCGTTCATCAGGCTGCCCAGCACGGCGATCCCGAGCGCACCGCCGAGCTCTCGCGAGACGTCGTTCACGGCGGAGGCGACACCCTGCTTGCTCCGCGGGAGCGACGCCACGATCGCGGTCGTCGCCGGCGCACCCGCAAGGGCCATGCCGGCGCCGAACGGTAGGAGGCCGGCGAGGAAGTGCCCGTAGGAGGAGCCGACCTCGAGCGTCGAGAGGACGGCGAAGCCGAGCGCCATCAGCGACAGCCCCAGCGCACCGGCGACCCGGACACCCACCCGCGCCGCGATCGCGGGAGCGGTGCGGGAGAGCGGGATGACGACGAGCGCCATCGGCACGAGCGCCCCGGCGGCCTGCAGCGGCGAATACCCCATCACGAGCTGCAGGTACGGGAGCGCGAGGAAGAGGAAGCCGAACGCCGCGAAGAACTGGATGGAGATCGAGAGCGTTCCGGCGGCGAAGCCGCGCCGGCCGAAGTGCCGCGGGTCGAGCATCGGGTCGCGGCGGCGCAGCTCCCAGAGCACGAACGCCGCCATCCCGACGGCGCCGAACGCCAGTGAGGCGACTGTCGTGGGCTCGCCCCAGCCGCGCTCGGGGCCCTCGATGATGCCGAAGACGAGCGCTGCGAGAGCCGCGGCCGACAGCAGCGTGCCGACGACGTCGAGCCTGGGCGGGCGCGTCTCGCGCGTGGCCGGCACGATCGCGAGCGTTCCGGCCAGTGCGACGGCCGCCAGGACGACGTTGAGGACGAAGATCGACTGCCAGGGGAGCCACTGGAGGAGGACGCCGGAGGTAAGCAGGCCGAGCACACCGCCGCCTGCGGCGACGCCGACCCACGTGCCGACGGCCTTGCCGCGCTCCTCGGGCGGGAAGACGGTCGTGATCACGGACAGCGTGACCGGCATGATCATCGCCGCGCCGATGCCCATAGCGCCGCGGAGCGCGATCAGCTCGCCGGGGCCGTTCAGGAAGATCGCCGCCAGCGAGGAGAGGCCGAAGATGCCGAGGCCGGCGGCCAGGACCGGCTTGCGGCCGATCCGGTCGCCGAGCGCACCCGCGGGGAGGAGCAGCGCCGCGAAGGCGAGCGCGTACGCGGCGACGATCCATTGCAACTGCGTCTGTGAGGCGCCGGTGCTGCGTGCGATCTCCGGCAGCGCCACGTTGAGGCTGGCGACGGCACCGACGACCATCATCAGAGAGAGGCACATGACTCTCAGCACCGCACCACGCTGCTTTCGTTCGTCCTGGAAGAGCTTGTTACCGAGCATGCGAGCCTCCTGTGATAAAGTCATCGCTTGTTGATATCAACGAGTGTAGACTTCTAAGGAGACGATGTCAAGCGACAGCTCCGCAAAGCGAAGTGGACGGCGACCGGGGCCGACCACGACCCGTGAGGCCATCGCCGAGGCGGCTCGCCGTCAGTTCGCCGAGCTCGGCTACGACCGCGCGACGCTGCGCGGGATCGCGGGCGAGGCCGGCGTGGACGCGGCGCTCGTGGTCCGGTTCCACGGCTCGAAGGACGCGCTCTTCCGAGAGGTCATGGCTCTGCCGCCCGCCGTCGCGGAGGCGATCGCAGGTCTCGCCGACGGACCGAGGGCGACTGTGGGACGCCGCCTGGCCGAGGCGATCGTGGGGATGCTCGAAGACCCGCGCTCGCGCTCGGTCGTCCTCGGTCGAATCCGGTCCGCCTCGTCGCACCCCGACGCCGCGGCACTCGTCCGGGAGACGGTGACGCGCGACGTCGGCCGCCTCGTCGCAGCCCTGACCGACGACGAGCCCGAGACCCGCGCCGTGCTTGTCGGCTCCCAGATCGTGGGGCTTGCGCTGGCGCGCCACGTCGTGCGCGTGGAGCCGCTCGCCTCACTGCCGGCGGCCGACGTCGTCGACTACATCGCGCCGGTCTTCCAGCATTACCTCGTCGAGCCGCTCAGGGCGGACTGACGAGGGACGAGGCGACTAGGCCACGATGCGGTAGACCTGGAAGACCTCGGCGAAGTCGCGGTTCACGTTGATGCCGTGCACGCGGGCGAGGTTCCAGACGTACTCGGGGTTCGCGTAGCGCCGGTGCTGCTGCGACGCGTAGCGCTCGAGCGCCGCGACCTTCCGCTCGACGTGCGCCTGCTCCAGCGCGATGAAGGCGCCGTAGGAGAAGTCGAAGTTGTTCCAGGGGATCTCGTAGCCGAGCACCGTCGTGCGCTTGAACGCCCGCAGCCCCTCCTGCGCGATCGTCTGGTGATCCTGATGCACGTCGTGGTGCGAGGGCTGGAAGACGGCATCCGGCCGGAGCTCCTCCCAGAGCGCGACGAGCAGCTCGAGGATGTCCTGACGCCGCTCGGGGAAGGTGCGGACGTCGAAGTCGTGCACCGTCAGCTGCGACTCCGGGATCCCGAGCTCCGCGGTCGCCTCGCGCACCTCGCGCGCCAGCGTGTCGGCGGCGAAGCCGGGCGGCAACGACCGGGTCGCGATCGAGAAGGCGACGTAATGCACCTCGATCCCGGCCTCGACGAGACGCGCCATCGTGCCGCCGCAGCCGAACTCGCCGTCGTCGGTGTGCGGGGCGAGCACGAGCACGCGCTTCCAGGCGTCGATCACGCCTGCTCCCTCCCGGCGCTGCGCGGCCGTCAGCGCGGCGAGCCCGAAGAGCGCCCACGTGGTGGGGTCCTCGAAGAGGGCGTTGTAGAAGACGCTGTGCACGGCGATCGCGCCAAGCGTAAGCCCCACGACGAGCGCCGCGCGTCCGGCATCGGTGCGATGGGCGCCGAGGAGCGTCGCGCCCAGCGCGGCGAGCCCGAGCCAGAGGAAGAGCACGAGCCCGAGCAGGCCCGTCTCCGCAGCGACGGTGACGGGAGTCGTGTGCGACGCAGCCTTCTGCGGGTCGCGGCCCGCGAGGCCGGTGCGATCGGCGTAGGCACGCTGGAAGCTGCCCACCCCCACGCCCCCGAGCGGGTGGTCGCCGGCGATCCTGATCCCGTTCGCGACGAGGCCGGCGCGGCTGCTCGTCGCCTTGTCGAGACCGGCCCGCGACTCGTCGAAGATCTTCGTCCGCACCTGCGGCGTCGCGAACCCGACCGAGAGCACGACCACGGCGACCGCGCCGACCGCCGCGGCCGCACGCCAGCGCCAGACGACGGTGGCCGCCACGAGCACTCCGGCGGCGAGCGCGGCGAAGCTCGACTGCGAGAACGAGACGAGTAGCCCGACCCAGAGGATCCCCACGAGCGCGATCGCCGCCGCCAAGAGCCGGGTCCGCAGGCCGAGCAGGACGAGCGCGAGCGTCGCGAGGATCGCGACCACGAGGTAGCGGCCGTAGATGGACGGGTCCCAGAAGACCGAGTTGACGCGGTAGAAGGGCGCGTACGCATTGCCGACGATCACGCGCGGATTCCAGAAGACGTCGCGCGTCACCCACTGGTAGAGCCCGATCCCGGCGAACGCGACTGCGGTCGTCAGCAGGGCGCCGTAGAGCCAGACGAGCGGCGAGCGCACCCAGGGGAGCCGCGCGAAGCCCAGGGCGAGCAGGCCGAACGGCAGCACGAACGCGAGCAGGAAGATCGCGCCTCGCCGCAGGTCGTCGGTCCAGAGCAGCGAGAGACCCGTCCAGCCGACGAGCGCGGCGAGCGGCAGCGCGAGCGGGCCCAGCTCACGTGTGCGGGGGTCGCCCCGGAGCAGCTGCCACCCCAGCGCGAGCGCCAGCGAGGAGACGACGAAGTAGAGCGGCAGCAGCAGGTTGGCCTCCTCGTCGCCGATCGAGAGCGGAATCCGGATCGGGACGCAGGCCAGGGTGGCGAACGCGAGCGCCCAGGGCCAGCGGAGCAGAACGTACGCCCCTCCGGCGGACGCGACCGCGCCCCCGAGAGCGGCGGCGGCGAGCAGGTCGGTGCGCCCGCTCGGAGCGAGATAGGCGGCGAGCCCGGCCGCGCCGAGCACCCAGGCCGCGAGACCCGCGAGCCGCGCGTCGCGTCGCGTCGCGAGCAGCAGGAGGACGAGCCCGGCGCAGCCCAGCGGACCGGCGATGCGGGCGAGCTCGCTCACGGCTGCCCCCGCACGAACACGGCCGCGCGGGCGGCGTGACCGTTGGCGGAGACGACGAGCGTGAACCGCCCCTTCTGGCGCGGCGCGCGCAGGCGCAGCGTCCCCGGCGGCGCGGTGCCGGTGCGCCCACCGAGCCGCCAGCGCACCTCCCTCGCATCGGACGAGACGCGCACGGCGAAGGTGTCGCCCACGGGCACCTCGATGCGCGTCCGCCCGAGCGTCACGAAGCGGATCACCACCGGCACGGGCTGCGTCCGGTCGGCGACGTTGCCGGCCGGATCGCGCGCCGAGACGCTCAGCCCGTAGACGCCGGCCGGCAGCACGCGCCCGTTCACCTTGCCGTACCAGTCGAGCCGGCCCTGTGGCCGCGCGAACTTCGTCTCCACCCGGCGCTCGCCGTTCACGTAGAGCAGCCCTTTCGCGTCCTCGCTCAAACGATATGTCGCCCAGACGCCGTCGGCCCGGCCGTCTCCGTCCGGCGAGAAGACACGGCGGGGGATCTCCACCGACTCGACGACGGGCGCCGTCACGTCGATCCGCATCTCGTTCGGCATGTCGATGGTGAAGTTCGCCTCGCGCAGGTGGACGCGGGGCCGGTACTCGCCCTCGGGGAGGACGTTGCCGGCGTCGTCGCGCCCGTTCCACTCGAACGTGACCCGCCCTGCAGGGGCCACTTGGCCGCGTGCGACCGTCGCGACGACGTCGCCGCTGCCGTCGATGACGGCGACGTCGACCACGTCGCCCTTGCGCAGCTTGAAGTGGATCACCGCCTCTTCGGTCGGGCAGTTGCAGACCGGCGAGAGCACGGGGGCCACGTTCGTGCCCGTGATCGGGCTCTTCTGCAGCTTCAGGACCTCGGTCAGCGCGAACGCCGCTGCGGTGGCCGCGAGCAGCGCGACCACCAGCACCGTCGAGGCGATCCGGGCCACAGAGCGCGCATTCTACGCGGCGTTCGCCCTCACGCGGCTGCCCAGCGGCGTCTACGGATCCCGCTTACTCGCTCCACGAACTTTGTAGAATTCACCGGATGCAGCGAAAACGGAGCGCCGACCTCTTTCCGTCCGACCGCCCTCTGCCCGCGAGCGAGATGATCGGGCGCGAGGCCGACGTCCGCCAGATCGCGACCACGCTCGCGGGCGGCACCAGCCTCGTCGTGGCCGGGCCGCGGCGCACCGGCAAGACGAGCGTGTGCGAGGCCGCCGTCCAGCGCGCCCGGGACGAGGGCCTCTACACGATCGCCGTCGACCTGTTCCGGATCCCCACCGCCGCGCAGCTCGCAGAGGCCCTCGTCGCGCAGACGATCGCCAACCGGCCGCCGCTGCAGCGGCTCGTGCACGCGGCCCGCCGCGCCGGGCGGCTCGCCGGCGAGGTCGCGGAGCGCTCGCTGACGCTGAAGGTGCAGGCCGAGCTCGGCGAGGAGGTCGAGATCGCGTTCCGGCCCGGGCTCGCGGACCGCGATCCGGCGCGCTACCTCGAGTACGCGCTCGAGCTACCGAACCGGATCGCCGGTGCGGACGACCGCCACGCGATCGTGTTCTTCGACGAGTTCCAGGAGGTCGCGAACCCGCGCAAGCCCTACGGGAGCCCCGACGAGATGACGAAGAAGATGCGCGCCATCTTCCAGCGCTCGAACCGCTGCAGCTTCCTCTTCGCCGGCAGCGTCGAGCACCTCCTGCGCGACCTCTTCGCGCCCGGCCAGCGCGCCTTCAGCCAGTTCGGCAGCTTCTACGAGCTGGAGCCGATCACCGTCGACGAGTGGCTCGGGGGACTCTCCGAGCGCTTCTCGGCCGACGGCTGCACCGTTCGGGCGGGTGCGCTGGAGCGGATCGTCGAGCTCGGTGAGGCGCACCCGCGCGCCACGATGCTCGTCGCGCAGCGCACACACCTCACCTCGGTGATGCTCGGCACGCGCGAGATCGACCTCACGCTCGTGCAGCAGGGCTTCGACGCGGCGCTCGAGGGCGACCGGCCGGTGAACGAGCAGTCGGTCGAGCACATCCGGACGCTGCACCGGCTCGCGCTCGTCGTCGCCCGCCGGATCGCCGCCGGCGAGGCCCCGCACGCCGGCCTGAACTCGAGCGAGAGCTACCGCGCCGTCAAGTCCCTCCACGACGCCGGCTTCATCGAGAGCGCCGGCCCGCGTCGCTGGAAGCTCGTCAATCCTCTGCTGGGCCGCTATCTGCGCGAGCTGGAGCCGTACGGCTAGAGGCCCTGAGGCTCCGGATGCCAGCGGCGACGAGCAGCAGCGCACAGACGGCAAGCACGGTGAGGATCACGTAGTTGGCACCGGGCACCTCGGCCAGCTTGAGCCCGGAGAGCGTCAGCGTCAGCGCGAGCCCCAGGCGCAGCACACGTTCCGGCAGCTTCACCGACACCTGGCTTCCGAGCAGCACGCCGGGGATCGAGCCGACGAGCAGCGAGCCCATCGCGCTGAGGTCGACGTTGCCCGCGGCGAGATGGCCGGCGCCGGCCACCCAGAGCAGCGCGGCCGCGTGGAAGATGTCCGTGCCCACGACCTTCGAGGCGGTGAGCGGGAAGACGAGCAGCATCACGAGGCCGAAGAACGTCCCGCTCCCGACCGAGGTGAGCCCGACGATGAACCCGCCGACCGCCCCGGTCGCGAGCGCGATCTGCTTGTCGCGGCGGCTGAGCAGGAAGGGAAGGTCGCTCTTCGCGCGACCCGAGACGAACGTCTTCACCGCGAAGCCGACGCCGCCCATGATCAGCGCGATCCCGAGAATGATCCCGGCTGCGTCCTCGAAGCCGTCGCCGTAGCGGTGCGCGAGCCACGTCGAGAGCCCAACGCCCACGAGCGAGAGCGGAGCCGAGCCGGCCAGCATCCAGAGGGTCAGACGCGCGTGAACGGTGCCGAGCTGACGGTGCCGTGCGGCCCCGAAGGTCTTGAAGATCGCGCCGTGGAGGATGTCGGTGCCGATCGCCACCGTCGGCTTGAAGCCGAAGAGGAAGACGAGCATCGGCGTCATCAGCGAGCCGCCGCCCATGCCCGTCATCCCGACGAGAATGCCGATGAAGAGACCGGCAAGCGACAGCTTCGGGTCCACCGCGGCACTCTACCCGGGCCTGCGTTGGCCCTAATTCGAGCGATTTGCGGCGCTAATGGCGCCTTTTGCAACACTGGGCCGGTGGAGCGAGCCGCGCACCCCTACGACGACACGAACGTGATCGACGCGCGGGCGCCACGCTTCAACCAGGCGGTGGTGGGCATCGTCGCGCTCGTCGCGGTCACGGTCGGCCCGTGGTGGCTGCTCGCGCTACTCGGCGCCCAGCTCGCCGTCGGGCTCACGTTCGGCCGCCGCTACTGCCTGCCCTGCGTCGCCTACTTCGAGCTCGTGCAGCCGCACTTCGGCGAGGGGCCGCTCGAGGACGCGCGGCCGCCGCGGTTCGCGAACGTCTTCGGCGCCGTCGTCCTGACCGCGGCGACCTTGGCCTTCCTCGCCGGCTTCGAGAGCCTGGGCACGCTCCTCGGTGCGCTCGTGGCCACCCTGGCGCTGCTGGCGGCCGCGAGCGGCTTCTGCGCCGGCTGCGAGGCGTACAAGCTGGGGCATCTCCTCAGCGGGCGGCGCTTCGAGTCGTGCCCGCTCCCGCCTCGCCCGAGTGCCTCCGCTCGAAGCCTCTGAGCGCAATAGATGTCATTAGCCATGCTTATCGACGCGGCCAACCCGATGGTACGATGGACGCCGTGACGACGACTGCGCCTCACGACGACGTCGCCCTGCTCGCAGAGCGCTCCGAGGCGCTTTCCCCCGAGGAGCTGCTGGCGGCGGTCGTCGAACGCTTCCGCCCCCGGATCTCGCTCGCCTGCTCCTTCCAGAAGGAGGAGAGCGTGCTGCTGGACATGCTGTTCGCGATCGAGCCGAAAGCGCGCGTCTTCGCGATCGACACGCATTACCTGTTCCCCGAGACGTACGAGCTCTGGCGCGAGGTCGAGCGCCGGTACGACACGAAGGTGGAATCGTTCGAAGGCCCGAGCGCCGAGGAGCTCACGGCGACGCACGGCGAGCAGCTCTGGGAGCGCAAGCCCGACCTCTACCTCGCGGTCGCCAAGGTCGAGCCGCTGGTTCGCGCGCTCGGAGACCTCGACTGCTGGATCACCGGCATCCGCCGCGAGCAGTCGCCGACACGCGCAAATGCGCCGAAGCTCGGCTGGGACGCCGGGCACGAGCTGTGGAAGGCGAACCCGCTCGCCGACTGGAGCGACGACGATTGCTGGGCGTACATCCGGGAGCGCGGGCTCCCCTACAACGCATTGCACGACCGCGGCTACGCCTCCATCGGCGACACCCACTCGACGCTCGCCGGCGCCGGGCGCGAGGGCCGCTGGGCCGGGAGCGACCGGACCGAGTGCGGGCTGCACGATCCCCGCTCCACGCCGGCAAAGCCGGCACCTCCGCTCTCTGGGCGGCTCCGTCGAGCCTACGCCGCCGTCGTGATCGAGGCGCGCGTCCAGCTCACCCACCTCGACGAGCTCGAGGCCGAGGCCGTCCACATCATGCGCGAGGTCGCCGCCGAGCTCGAGCGGCCCGTCCTGCTCTTCTCCGGCGGCAAGGACTCGATCGTGCTGCTGCGGCTCGCCGAGAAGGCGTTCCGGCCGGGCAAGTTCCCCTTTCCGGTCATGCACGTCGACACGGGCCACAACTTCCCCGAGGTGATCGAGTACCGCGACCGCCGGGTGGCGGAGCTGGGCGAGACGCTCGTCGTCGCCTCGGTGCAGGAGTCGATCGACAAGGGGCGCGTCGTCGAGGAGACCGGCCCGCGCGCCTCGCGCAACCAGCTCCAGACGACGACGCTGCTGGACGCGATCGAGGAGCACCGCTTCGATGCGGCGATCGGCGGCGCACGCCGCGACGAGGAGCGCGCCCGCGCGAAGGAGCGCATCTTCAGCTTCCGCGACGACTTCGGCCAGTGGAACCCGCGCGCGCAGCGCCCCGAGCTCTGGAACCTCTACAACGGCCGGCTGCGCCGCGGTGAGGGCGTGCGCGTCTTCCCGATCTCCAACTGGACGGAGCTCGACGTGTGGCAGTACGTCGCGCGCGAGCAGCTGGAGCTGCCGGCGATCTACTTCGCGCACGACCGCGAGGTCTTCCGCCGCGACGGGATGCTCTACGCCGTCAGCGAGTACCTGGAGCGGATGGAGGGCGAGGACCCGTTCGTCGAGTCCGTGCGCTTCCGCACCGTCGGCGACATGTCGTGCACCGGCGCCGTCGCCTCTCGTGCGGCCTCGCTCGAGGACGTCGTCGCCGAGATCGCCGCGACGCGCGTGACCGAGCGCGGCGAGACGCGCGCCGACGACCGCGTCTCCGAGGCCGCGATGGAGGATCGGAAACGTGTCGGCTACTTCTGATCAACTGATGGACGCGGGGCTCCTGCGCCTCGTCACCGCGGGGTCGGTCGACGACGGCAAGTCGACCCTGATCGGCCGCCTGCTCTACGACACGAAGCAGATCCTCGCCGACCAGCTCGAGCACATCGAGGAGACCTCGCAGCGCCGCGGCGACGGCTACGTCAACCTCGCGCTGCTCACCGACGGCCTGCGCGCCGAGCGCGAGCAGGGGATCACGATCGACGTCGCCTACCGCTCCTTCGTGACGCCGCGCCGCCGCTTCCAGCTCGCCGACGCGCCCGGGCATGTCCAGTACACGCGCAACATGGTCACCGGCGCATCGACGGCCGACCTCGCGATCATCCTCGTGGACGCGCGCAAGGGCGTGATCGAGCAGACGCGCCGCCACTCCTACATCGCGGCGATCCTCGGCACGCCACATGTCGTCGTCGCCGTGAACAAGATGGACCTCGTCGACTTCTCGGAGGAGCGCTTCCGCGAGATCGAGCAGGAGCTGCGCGAGACGGGCGAGCGGCTGGGGCTGCGCGACGTCAGCGTGATCCCCCTCTCGGCGCTGCGCGGCGACAACGTGGTCGAGCGCGGCGAGGGGATGCCCTGGTACGACGGGCCGACCCTGCTCGAGCACCTGGAGACGGTCGAGACGGCGGGCGACCGCGACCTCGACCACCGGCGCTTCCCGGTCCAGTGGGTGATCCGCCCGATCTCGGACGAGCACCACGACTACCGCGGCTACGCGGGCCAGGTCGCAGGCGGCGTCTGGCGCGCCGGCGATGACGTCGTCGTGCTCCCGTCGGGGCGGCGGACGAAAGTCGCCGCCGTCGAGACCGCGGACGGGCCCCTCGACGTAGCCGTTCCGGGCATGTCGGTGACGATCCGGCTCGAGGACGACCTCGACGTCTCCCGCGGCGACCTGCTCGCCGATCCGGAGGCACCACCCACGGTTGCACGGGAGCTGGAGGCGACGGTCTGCTGGATGGCCGAGCGGCCGCTCGAGCCGCGCACGCGCCTCGTCGTCAAGCAGACGACGCGCTCCGTGCGCGCGATCGCGGACGAGCTCGTCTCGGTGATCGACATCCACACGCTCGAGGACCGGCCCTCCCCGGAGCGGCTGGAGCTGAACGACATCGCCCGCGTGCGCCTGCGCCTGTCCGAGCCGCTGGCGGTCGATCCGTACACGGAGAACCGCGTCACGGGCGCGTTCATCCTGATCGACGAGGCGACGAACGACACCATCGGCGCCGGCATGATCGCCTCAGCGACTTCCTAGAGACCCACTCGGGCGAGAGGACACTCGCTCACCGCGGTGTTTCGTAGCATCTGCGCGCATGGAGGAAGAAGTGCGCACCGGCGGTTGTCTCTGCGGGGCCGTCCGCTACAGCGTTCGCGGTGATCCTGTGCATGTCGGGCGTTGCCACTGCGCGGATTGCCGAAAGGAGTCCGGCAGTGCGTTCAGCGTGTATGGGGACTGGCCCATCGAGGCGTTCGAAGTGAGCGGTGAGATCGCTAGCTATGACGGTCGCGGCTTCTGCCCCCGCTGTGGGTCTCGGCTCCTCAACCCAGCCGAACCCGGCGACACGCTCATCGAGATCCGGATCGGAAGTCTCGATGAGGCGCCCTTCGAGCTGAAGCCCGAGCACGAGATCTGGGTGAAGCGGCGTGAGAGCTGGATACCGCCGCTCGAGGGCGTCGCGCAGTACGACGAGAGCTAGCAGTCGATTGCTCCGCCGCCGCAGTGCCGTGGCGGTATCAATCTCAGGGCACATTCACGAACACTGGCCCACGCGAACGACGAGCCACCCGCAGGGTGCGTCGCGATGGTAGCGATGGGCACGTGCGCGTAAGGCGACGTCCTTTACGCCGCACGAGCGTTCGTCGCACCTGTCGCCCACTATGGCATCCCGTCGATGCGTACTACTCGGCCTCCGTCGCCGTCGAACTCGACCGTGATCGTCCACTCGCGGTCTTCGCGCACGCTGTGGACGGCGCACTCCACGATGGTTCCCTTGTTGTCAAAGAGGCCGTCGGCGCCGCACCCGAGGACGTTGTACTCGGCGCCGTATTCGCGGTCGATGTAGTCCTGGGCGCGCTCTTCGTTCGTGCTGGGCACACAGCCGGCGAGGCCAGCCGCGGCGGCAGCAACCGCCAGAACACCAACTACGACGCGCACAAGCTGACTCTCCGCTTCCCGCGACATTCCAAACTGACCACCATCGCCTATGCGTCACCCGCTCAGGGGACATTCCCGAACGCTGGCTCAGCCGACCGCCGTCGCGCCAGTGGCCTCGCTGACATGATCCGACCGTCGCCGCGCGAACGGATTACCTGAACACTCGGAGCCGCTCGAGTTGACGAGGTCCGCACACGTGTGGGAGGTTCGCACGGGATGTCAGAGCGTGGTCTTGGAGCGATCTTGCTTACTGTGCTCATCCTCGCTGCTAGCTGCGGTGGCGGTGGAGACGGCGCACCCAGGGTGACGCTCACGGACAAGTCGTGTACGTACTCGGGCGCTCGGACGCACGAGCCCGGCGTGTTCGACATCGAGGCCGAGAACACGACGTCGCACCTCGCCAGCTTCGCCGTCTACGAACTCGCGCCAGGGTTCTCGATCGAGGATGTGCGGGGCTTCTTTCAGCGAGTGTGGTCGCTCACGACCGCGGCGACAACAACGTCAAGCCGCCGACGCCCGCCGACTTCCGTCGGAATGAAGCTTGGAGCCATGCCGACCCACGAGCAACGACGCTCCTCCCAGTCAACGCGTCCGCTGGGAGAGTCGTGATCGTGTGCATGGAAAACGCTTCGGCCGATACCCGACCATCGGGGGGTGTCTGGCCTGACCCTGCGGCCATCTACGTGCCCACCCAGCTAGAGCTTCGGTAGGTATGGCGGAGCGTCGTCGACGTGACGTTGATTCGGTAGCGCTCGGAGGCCATTCGTGAGAACTCGCCCAGGGGAGCCCTGCTACGGTCAGCGGCATGAGCGTTCGCGTGCTGAGGGGGCGTTGCGCGTGCAATGTCGTTGCTTTCGAGGTCTCTGACGAGTTCGTCGAGGCGTACAGCTGCCATTGCTCGAACTGCCGTGCGATGACGGGCTCCGCCTTCAAGCCCTGGGGAGAGATCGAACCCGAGAAGATGAGTGTGACGAGCGGTACGGACTCGTTACTGGTGGTCGGCGACGCGGACGGACGTCACGCCGTGCGCTGCAAGGAGTGCTTCTCGCTGGTGAATTGGACGGGCTACGAAGGCAAGATCCGGATTCCGTACGGGACATTGACCGACGAGCCGACGCTCAAGCCGATGGCGCACATTTTCGTCGGCTCGAAGGCATCGTGGTACGAGATCCTCGACCACTTCCCGCAGTACGACGAATCCCCGTGGTCAGGGTCGCCCCCGCTGGTCGGGTGACATTCCCGAGGGACATTCACGGACGCTAGCCCAGGCGTGCATCTACGGTGTCGCCGAGGTGAGGTGGTCGATTCTTGGCGGGGCGCCCGTTAGGCTGGGTCGCCTGCTTATCCCATATCCCTAGGGAAGGACGGCCGAGTGAACGGTTACGCGGTGGCCCAGATTGACGAGCTCGACGAGATCGACGACGGCCGCGTTCTTTCGCGCCCCGTCCGGTTTCACTTCGGCATCACGTCATTCGGCGTCAACGCATTTACAGCTCATCAGGTGGGCGATCGGCTCATCAACGAGCACGACGAGTCACAGGAGCATGACCTGCAGGAGGAGCTGTACCTCGTCCAGCGAGGGCGCGCGACGTTCGAGCTCGACGGCGAACGGGTGGACGCACCCGCGGGCACACTCGTCTTCGTTCGCCCGGAGGTCAAGCGGACGGCGTTCGCTGAGGAGCCGGGGACGACGCTCGTCGCGGTCGGCGGAACTCCGGGGAAGGCGTACGAGGCCCAGGGCGGCGAGATCTGGATGCCGCTCCACCATCTCTACGAGTCAGGCGAATACGCCGAGGCTGCCGATCGGGGACGCGAGTTGATCGAAGCTCATCCCGAGTACGCCGGGCCGCTCTACAACCTTGCGTGCTGCGAGAGCCTCGCCGGTCGGACAGACGATGCGATCAGGCATCTCCGGCTCGCGATCGACCGCAAGGAATCGTTCCGTTCGCTCGCTGCCGGGGACAGCGACTTCGACCCGATCCGCGACGAGGCCGCCTTCACGGAACTGGTGCAGGGCAACGCAGCCGAGCCAACCACGGGTTAACAGACTTCGCGCCGGTCGCGTCAGGCGTCATTCCCGAACGCTGGCCCAAACCAGAGGTACGGACGTCTGACCCCACGTACCCTGCGCGCACGGGGCGATGTTTGCGATCCGCGATAATGGCCACGTGGCGCTGCAACGGATGGACAACGTCGGCATCGTGGTGGAGTCGCTTGATGCCGCTGTCTCTTTTTTCGCCGAGCTGGGCCTCGAACTCGAGGGGCGAGCGATGATCGAAGGGGACTGGTCAGGGCGCGTCACAGGACTACGCGACCAGCGCGTCGAGGTCGCCATGATGCGTATGCCGGACGGCCACGGCAAGATCGAACTTTCGCGCTTTCTCACGCCGCCTACGGTCGCCGATCACCGGAACGCCCCGGTAAACGCCCTCGGCTACCTCCGCGTCATGTTCGCCGTGGATGACCTGGACGATACGCTGGCCCGGCTCCGCGAGCACGGCGCGCAGCTCGTCGACGAAGTGGTCCAGTACGAAGACGTGTATCGGCTCTGCTACGTCCGAGGCCCCGAGGGCATTCTCATCGGGCTGGCCGAGCAAATCGGCTGACGCCCACACGCGCTCGGGCGTCATTCGAACCTCATCGGCCCGCCAGGGGCTGGAGGGAGCCGAAATTCTGCTGGTCAGGCGGAGGCGGCGCTGCGGCGATTCCACGGCTTCGAGCGCAGCGCGGAGGCGAGCTTCGCGCGTCCGGCGCCGAGCACGGGGGCACCGTGGGTGACGAGCACCCGCTCCGGGTGGAGGTCGAGCAGCGGCTTCAGCGTCGGGATGAAGCGCTCGCGGTACCAGCGCGTGCGCTGCTCGCTGTCGAGGTCACCCTCCCAGACCCGCAGCCGATTGCCGGTCTCGACCACCGCGTCGCCGAAGGCGAGCGCCTTGTGCGAGGGGATCCAGAGCGGCTGCTCCTGCCGACGCGGGCTGCCGATCGAGTGGGCGCGGACGCCGGCGGGAAGCTCGGTCTCGGGCGTGATCGGGTGGAAGCCGGCGCGCTTGGTGAGGCGGCTCGCACAGGCCTCGTGTCCCCAGATCGTGCAGCGCTTGCCGTGCTTTCTGCGCAGACGCTCCGCGTCGCGCACGTGATACGGGATCGTGATCAGCACCGCGATCCCGTCCTGACCCGCCTCGGCATCCACCAGCTCATGGACCGGCGCCGGATCGACTGGCAGCAGCGGGTCGATCAGCAGCAGCTCGGCGTCGGTCTTCACGGCGAAGCAGGCGACCTCGTCCCCGAACCCGGACGGGTGCCACTCGGGGTGACGCGCCGTCCAGCGCCAGATGCCGTCGTCGATTGGATCGAGAGTCTCAGTCATCCGTGCTCCTTTCGTTGAAGGCGGATCGTATGGACCCTGGTCGGCATCAGCTCGCGGTACCCCTGTCCGGGCTAAGGCTCACTGGTTGACGCCAGATCAGGGTGCGCCGGTCGACGGCGGTTACGATCGACGATTCCCAACGGCCCGCTCAACTCGGAGGTGAAGACGGATGAACGACAAACCGACATGGCAGGTCGCGCACCTCGACGACATGGAGCGGCGCGGCAGAGATATTCCGGTGCGCGAGCACCTCGGGATCCACGCATTCGGAGTCAACGCGTTCACCCCCGGCGAGGATGGCACGCTGATCAATGATCACGACGAGGCCGGGTCGGGCCAGGAGGAGCTGTACATCGTGCTCGACGGGAAGGTGACCTTCGAGGTCGACGGCGAGACGGTCGACGCGCCGCCAGGGACATTCGTGTTCGTCGGGCCGGCGTCGCGGCGGAAGGCGACCGGGGACGGAACCGTCCTCGCTGTCGGCGCCACACCCGGCGAGGCGTACGAGGGGGTCGACTGGGGTGAGGCGTGGCCGTTCCATAGTGAGTCCATGGCGGCCTACGGCGAGCAACGGTACGCCGACGCGCTCGAAGCGGTCAGCAGTGCCCTCGAGCGCATGCCGGACCACGCGGGCTTGAATTACAACTACGCGTGTTTCGCAACGCTCGCAGGCGACACTGGCGACGACACGTTCGCCCACCTGCGACGGTCCATCGAGCTGCTCCCGCGGTTCCGCGAGGACGCGCGCAGAGACGATGACTTCGCCTCCGTGCGCGACGACCCGCGGTTCGAGGAGGCTCTTCGCTGAGCGCGTAGTTCTAGAGTGCGATCGTGCTGAGGGGGCGCTGCGCGTGCAATGTCGTTGCGTTCGAGGTCTCGGACGAGTTCGTCGTCGCGTACAACTGCCACTGCTCGAACTGCCGTGCGACGACAGGCTCGGCCTTCTTACCGTGGGGCGAGATCGAGCCCGAGAAGCTGAGGGTGACCAAGGGTGCGGACTCGTTGCTGGTGATCGGCGATGCCCACGGCCACCACGCGACACGCTGCGAGAGCTGCTTCTCGCTGCTGTATTGGACGGGCTACGAAGGCAAGATCCGTGTGCCGTACGGATCACTGATCGACGAGCCGGCGCTCAAGCCGACGGCGCACATGTTCGTCGGCTCGAAGGCTTCGTGGCACGAGATCCTCGACCACCTGCCTCAGCACGACGAGTACCCGTGGCCTTGATCTGCTGAGACGGGTCACGGGGGCCGGTGGTGCGGCGCCGACGGCCGTCGACGCCGCAGCACCAGCCCTCGACGGGCCTAGACGTTCCTGGCCCAGGGAAGGTCGTCCCAGCCGGCCGGGTGCCGGACCTCCCACTGCCCATGCCGCTCGGGCTCAGCGGTTGTGGGTTCGCCCGCGCCGTGGCGAAGCGCGACCTCGGAGCGTGGAACGATGCGCTCCAGATCGTCCCGCCGATTACCCGTCGCCAGGATCACGCAGGGACCGTCGTCGGTTGCGACGAAGGCGTGTGCGGTCATCGGCGGGCAATGCACGAAGTCCCACGTGCGCAGGTGACGTTCCTCTTCCTCGATGATGAGGACGCACTCGCCGCTGAGAATCAGGAAGTCCTCCTGCACCGACTCGGCGTGGTAGCCGCCGGATGTCCGTCCCGGCGGCACCACCCGGATCGTGAACCCGGCGTGCGGCTTGACGTACTCCGTCAGATCGGGCCGGCCCCGCAACACGAAGTCGTCGGACTCGAAGATGCAGACGCCGCCGAACGATTCGTGGTTGACCCAGGCAGCCTCTGCCGTGTTGACCACGAACCATCCGGGGGTGACCGGAGCCAGCCCCGAAGCGACGCGCTCCAGGCGTGCCTCATTGATCATTCTCTCTCCTCCTAACGCGTTGATCTACGCGCACGCAGCGACGAAGGACGCATCCACGCGCGCCCCACTTCATCTGCGCGGCAGGTCTGAAAAGCGCCGAGATCGATCAACTACGCCGGAATCGCCACGATCGAAGTCTAACGTCGCGATCGATCAGGCGTCCCCGCGGTCCAGGGCGAGGTGACTATGGCTTCTCGTCGCGAACGGTCACCGTCGCCGCTCAGAGGACGTTCCGGACTCCGGGCCCTCAGGCCTCTTCGGGCTCGGCGTAGGCAGCGGCAACGCTCTTGGGCACGACCATCGCCCAGGCGTCGACGACGAGGTCGCGCATCTCCGCTGCATCGATCGCCGCCAGCCGGACGACCACCCAGTTGTAACGGAGGTCCGAGTCCCGCGGCAGCATGAACTTGTCCGGCTCCGTCTCGACGAGCGCGTCCCGCCACTCCTTCGGGAAGGCGAAGCCGAGCAACGTCTCGTCCCGCGAGAACGCGAGGTAGACGATCCGGCCAACGCGAAACTTGACACGTCCCTGCACGAACGCCTCCGTCGTCCGCGGCAGCGTGAGCGCCAGCGACCGGACCTCATGGACCGTGACCACAGCTCGAGCCTAGTACCGCCGAGCGTAGGCGCGAGGACGTCAGGCGGTGGCGCGGCCGACGAGCATCCGCGCGAGCCGCAGCTCTGCGGCTTCGACCCCCCGGCGTGCGGTGTAGGGCGCGACCGCCGCCATGCTGATTTCGGTCCTGCCCTTCGCGATCATGATCAGGTCGAACAGGATCCTCACCGTCTGGCCCTCGCCGGAGTAGTCGACGAGCAGGCGGTACCGGCGGGAGAGCGGCGTGAGCCTCGGAAACGGCGTCTGCTCGAACGACACGAACCTCACCTCGCCGGCGGAGGCGAACTGCCTCTCGATGAGGCACTCGAGGAACCCACGCCGCTCGACCGAGCGCTGCCAGTCGAGCTTCACCATCGCCCTCGTCTTCAGCACCCACGTCTCGGACATGAACACGAGCCCGCTCGCGTGCTCCCATTTGGAGGCGGCTGCTCCGGTCACGAGCAGGTCCGAGCTCTTCGGCTCGTATCCGCCGCACGGGGTCGGCGCGAAATCGGGCTTGGTGCCGCCGCCACTCCATCCAGCGACGCCGCCGAAGTCGGCCCGCTTCAGAACAGCGGCCCGTGCCGCCGCCTGGTCGCCACCGTTGAACCTCACCGGCAGCCGGTCCGCCGCCGCCGACTGGCCGAGGGCGAGTGCCGCCACGACCGCTACGAGGAGCGACAGGTGGACTCGCTTCGATCTCATTCTCGACCCTTTCACGGAGAGCGCCTCGGAACGCCGAAAGTAGCCCAGGCGCGCGGCGCGAGCGACCCCCGTTGGAGGGAGACGCTGCGAGGCCTACTGAAGAGCCGGCGTCTCGGAGTGCTTCAGGTACTGGTGCACGAAGGCGATCGCCATGCTGCCCTCGCCCACGGCGGCTGCGACGCGCTTCACCGGGCCGAACCGAACGTCGCCACACGCGAAGACCCCCGGAACGCTCGTCTCCAGCAGATAGGGGTCGCGCTCGAGCTCCCAGCGTCCCGCGGCGCGCACGTCGGAGCCCGTGAGCACATAGCCGCGGGGATCGAGCGCGATCTCGGGCGGCAGCCACGACGTCTCGGCGTCCGCACCGATGAAGATGAAGAGCCCGCCCGACTCGAGGCGGGTCGTCTCTCCGGTCGTGGAGTCGCGGACGTCGACCGCCTCGAGCGACACGTCGCCGTGGGCGGCGACGACCTCCGTCCGATACAGCGTCTGGATGTTCGACCGGGCCGTGACTTGGTCGACGAGGTAGCGCGACATGCTCTTCTCGAGCGACTCGCCCCGGCAGAGGATGGTCACGCTCCTCGCATGGTTGGAGAAGAACATGGCCGCCTGTCCTGCCGAGTTGCCCGCACCGACGATGTGGACGTCCAGACCATGGGCATTCGCGGCCTCGCTGCGCGCGGCGCCGTACGAGATTCCCTTCCCGGCGAGGCGGTCGAAGCCGTCGATCGCAAGGTGGCGCCACGCGACGCCGCAGCCGAGGATGATCGTCCGGCCCCGCAGGATGTCACCGCCGTCGAGGTGCACCTGACGGGTCGCGGCATCGATTCGCGTGATCGTCCGAGTGACGAGGATCTCCGCGCCGAGCCTCCGTGCCTGCTGCAGCGCCCGGCTCGCCAGCTCGTCCCCGGACACACCGGAGGGAAAGCCGAGGTAGTTCTCGATCAGAGACGACGTACCGGCCTGGCCGCCTGGAGCCTCGCGTTCGACGACGATCGTGCGCAGCCCCTCCGACGCCCCGTACACGGCTGCCGCCAGCCCGGCCGGGCCGGCGCCCACGATGACCGTGTCGTACTCCGCTTCAGCGGCCTCGGTGGCGAGGCCGAGCAGCTCGGCCACCCGGCGGAACTGCGGCCGCACCACGGTCTTGCCGTCGACGACACGAATGACCGGGCAATCTGCGTCGGCCGGCAGAGGCCCGCCCCACCACTGCTCGGCCGCGTCCGGTGCATCGGGCAGGAGCCACTTGAACGTGATCTGGTTCCGGTCGAGGAAGCGCCGCAGCTCGGTGCAGGCCGGATCCCACTTGTGCCCGAGCACGATCGCGCGGCGCGGCGGCGGATCGGCCGCGATCCCCTGCAGGCCACCGGGACCGCCGATCCGATGCCCGGCGAGCCTCCCCACTTCGGTGGCGACGTCGGGCGCCACGGCTGCGACCGTGTGGTAGTCGTGCGGCTCGATTCGCATCACGCGCGAGCTCTCCGCCGCCCGGAAGCCGACGGGGAACACGGTCCCCAACGCGATCGGAACCTCCCCGAAGATGTCCCCGGGATGGCGCACGCCGACGACTCGCTCGACCCCGTCGACGAGCTTGATCGGCTCGATGCGACCTTCGAGCACCGCGAAGAGCGCTCGTTCTCCACCCTCGTGTGCCGCGTACTCGCCCGGCGCGAGGCTGATGTCGGCCGCCACCCCGGCCAGCCGCTCCCGATCTCCGAGACTCAGGGCGGCAAAGACCGCGATCGCTCCGACCTCGTCCGCCGTGATCACGTGCCAACGCTATCGGTTGGACGCGGATCCGCCTGCCGCGGACCGCGCTCCGTCAGGCGAGCGCGCGCGTGTAGTTCTCGAGCGAGCGGCGGTAGCGGTCGATCTCGGGCGCCTCGATCCGCGTCCGCGCGAGGTCCAGCACGTCGACGAGGGCCTCCCGGTCGCGTCCGGCAGTCGCCAGAGAGATCGCCCGGAAGAGGCGCAGCGCGGCGTGCTCCGGGAAGCGCGCGACGGCATCGTCGAAGAGGGCGATCGCCTCGTCGTTGCGGCCCACGTTGCGCAGCGAGCTGCCGAGCTGGAGCAGCGCCCCGGGGACGAGCTCCTCGCGGAGCCCGAGCGCGAGCGCCCGCTCGTAGTGCGGGATCGCCTCGAGCTCGCGTCCGGCGGAGTCGTGCTCGCCGCCGAGCTCGTATTCCCGTTCCGCCTCGTCCACGGCGCCAGGCTAGCGGCCGCGTTGCGCTTGCGGGACGATCCCGCAACGAGAACTCGCGGCCCTAGTGGCCTCGGCGGCGTCGGCGCGGCATGAGCACCGTTGCGCCGAGCCCGCGCAGCTTAGGCGCGCTTTGCGCGTGTTTGTGCTTTGTAAATCGTGTTGCGACCACGCTTCGCGGCCCCCCGGGGCGAGAACAAGACCCCCTCTGATCCAGATTTCTCATTGAGGGGGAACCGATGGCACGACACAGAGGCTTCAAACGGAGCCTGGTTGCAACGGTTGCGGGCTCGCTGCTCGCCCTGGCGGGCGCCGGGGTGGCGGCCGCGGCTCCGCCGGCGAATACGGCGCTGCCGACGATCACCGGCACGCCGACGGTGGGCGGAACCCTGACTGCGCAGAACGGCACGTGGACGAACGAGCCGACGGCGTACCAGTACCAGTGGCAGCGGTGCGGCGGCGCGGGCGGCGGCTGCTCGAACGTTCCCGGCGCGGTCGAGAAGACCTATCTCCTGACGTCTGCCGACGCCGGCCGGACGATGCGTGTGCGGGTGCTCGCCGTGAACGCGGACGGCGCCAGCGCGGCGCGCTCGGCTCCGACGGCGGTGGTGACGCCGAGCTCGGCTCCGCAGAACACCGACCGCCCGTCGACCCTCGGGGAAGAGCGCGTCGGCGAGGAGCTGACCGCCGAGGAAGGCAGCTGGTCGAACAGCCCCACCGCGTTTGCGTACGAGTGGCAGCGGTGCGACGCGGACGGCAGGAACTGTCTGCCTGTCGCAGGCGCGAACGGCAAGACGTACGGCGTGCGGACGGCCGACATCGGCTTCCGCATGCGCGTGCGGGTCACGGCGCGGAACGCCAGCGGGTCCGGCTCCGCGAACTCGGTCCTGTCCGCCATCGTCGCGCCTGCCGTGACGATCACGAACCAGCGGCCGACGCTCCGGATCGTCTCGATCCGCTTCCTGGGCGCACGCGTCTACGCGAGAGTTCGGATCTGTGACGACACGAGGAAGAACCTGACCATCCTCGCGACGGACTCGCGCCCCGGGCGCGTCTCGCAGACGCGACGCTTCTCGACGCTGATCGCACCGAATCCTTGCGGCGTCTACACGCGCAACTGGGTGCCCGCACAGCGGTTCCGCGGCAAGGGGCGCTACACGATCACGCTTCAGGCCCGCGACACCTCGCGGCGGACGAGCGCGCCTGCGCGGAGGACGTTCTTCCGCTAGCGGTCGTGAAGAGGTGGGCGCCGAAGGGTCGCGGCGCCCACCTCACCGTCTTGAATCGGCGGTCGCTCCGCGCAACGCTGTGGGGTGACATGAGAACGGCTACGTGGCGTTGCTTCTGGAGGTGGCCGGTCGGGCACCGCTGGGAGCATGTCGTCGTCGACCAGCGCCACGGGTACAAACGCTGCGGGGACTGCGGGATGACCAAGGGCCGCTACACCGGTCCACCCCCGGACTCGTTCCGCGACGTCGGCGGAGGCGGCGACTAGCTCACGCGGTCGGCTGCACAAACACTTGACTCCGCTGGCAACGGAGCCGATAGAGGGAGTGTGGAAGCGGCCCGCATTCCATGGCGGCCCCTCGGGCGCCTACTCGTCGAACAGGGACTCCTGACTGCCGACGAGCTCGAGCACGCCCTCGCACAGCAGGAGCGGACCGGCCGCCGGCTCGGCGAGACGCTCGTCGACTGCGGCTTCGTCTCTGGTCCTGAGCTCTCGAACGCGCTCGCCGCGCAGTACGGGATCGAGCTCACGGCGGAGACCGGCTTCGGCACCGGGCTCCGCACGGTGATCCAGCAGCGCCACGAGAGCGACCGAGGAAGAGTCGTCCGCTCGGTGCCAAGTGCCGACGAGCCGGCCGAGCCTCTGGCGGAAGCCGAAACGCACAAGGAGCCCGCCGAGCTCGAGGCCACGCCGCCCGAGGAGCAGATCCTGCACGCGCAGCTCGAGGAGCAGTGGGCGAAGCTCGCAGCCGCCGAGGAGCGGCTCGCCGAAAGTCATCGCGAGCTCACGGCGCTCGCCCACGAGTACGACGAACGGCGCAGCCAGGCCGCGCGACTCGCGCGGCGTGCTCGCCAGGCCCGTGCGCCGCTCGGCTCGGACCACGAGCAGGACGAGCGGATCGCGCAACTCGAGGGCGAGGTGCAAGCCCGTGGCGCGGAGATCGACCAGCTCCGATCGGAGTGCGTGGGTCTGCGTGACGAGCTCGCCGGCGTCGACGCAGCGACCGAGGAACGGATCGTCGAGAGTCATCGTCAGCTCGCGGCGCTTGCCCGCGAGTACGACCGTCGACACGGCCAGGCTTCGAGGCTCGCGCAACGCGCCCGTCTCGCCCGCGAGGCGCTGGGCTCCCAGCGCGAGCGCGACGAGCAGATCGTGCGACTCGAGGAGAACGTTCACGACCGCGACGCAGAGATCTATCGCCTTCGCGAAGCGCACGCCCGCGCGGAAGCGATCGCAGACGAGCGCGACCGGCTGCTTGGAGAACTGCGACGCGAAGCAAGCCGCCGCCGCGCACAGGCCACGCGGCTTCTGGAACGCGCGAGGAGATCGAGGGCCTCCGAGGGGCGGCTGGCCGACACGCTGACGACGGTCGAGCAACGGCTCGCCGAGAGCCGGCGCGAGCTCGACTCGCAGCGGGAGCGCCGACGGTCCCAGGTCGCGCGGTTCATCGAGCGCGTCCACGGGCGTGACGCGCACATCGAGCGACTCGCCGCCGACGTGCGCGGCTGTGACGAGGAGATCCAGCGCCTGCGCGACGCGAACGACGACCTGCGGCGTGCGGCTGAGCGCCGTCGCGCGCAGGCGGCGCGCTTCCTGACGCGGCTCCGGGCGCCGGCGTCGGAGGCAGCTCCCGCCACGCCCACGGCCCCGGCCGACAACCACCTTCTCTTCGTCCAGCTCAACGGCCGCTACGAGCTCGTCGAGCGCGAAGGCCCGCCGCCGGCGACGAACACGCTGCTGGAGCTGCCCGAGCTCTGCGAGGGTGCGCTGCTCGTCTCCGGACTGCGCCGCTCGCCGCTGCCGGGCGACGTACGGCCCTGCATCGTCGCGCAGCCCGCCTAGCTCTCCCTACGCCGTATCTCGTCGGTGCCCGTCACGAGCACCTCGCCACGATGCGCCCGCTCGGGCGGACGTCGAGCCTGATCGACGCACGAGAGCCGTCCTTCGTCCAGGCGACCGTCGATGTCGTGAAGCTCCGCCGCCGCGGCTCCGGGACAGCGATGCGGGCAGCGAGGCCGTCGATGCGGCAGGTCACGACATCCCCGGAGGCAAGCCTGCCCGAAGCGAAGTCGCGCTCCTCGTCAGCGGTGAGCTGGAACGGGGCTGGCTGCTCGGGACGAGCTCCTGCGTCGTCGCCGTCCCCCACACTGCAGCCGGCGAGGAGCACGCAGACCACCACGATCGGCACTAGGCGCATGGGCACAGCCTAGGGAGCTTCACCGCGCGCGTCAGCCCAGGAGGCACTCCTTGACTCCGCGCGTGAGCGCCGCCGATGCGATTCCCACCAACGCGCCGCAGCACTCATTTCTTCATTGTCGATAGTCGCTTTACTTTGTAGAGTCTTGGCGGAGTCGCAACAGCCACGAGCGGAGGAGGTCCGGCATGTCGGTCATGGAAGAGGTGCTCGCAGCGAACGAGGAGTACGCGCGAACGTTCGGGGACAAGGGCGAGCTCGCGCTCCCGCCGGCTCGACGCTTCGCGATCCTCACGTGCATGGACGCACGCCTGGACCCCGCCAAGTACGCAGGCCTGAGCGAGGGCGATGCCCACGTGATCCGCAACGCCGGCGGCCGCGCCAGCGACGATGCGATCCGGTCGCTCGTGATCTCGTACAAGCTGCTCGGAACGCGCGAGTGGTTCGTCGTCCACCACTCCGACTGCGGGATGGAGTTCTTCGACGACGAGACGATGCGCGGCCTTCTCGCGCAGAGCCTCGACAGGGCGGAGCTCGGCCCGAACGGCTTCCACGACGTCGGAGAGGGACCGGGCTCGACCGAGGCCAAGTACGTCGACTGGCTGACGATCGCCGACCGCGAGCAGAGCGTGGTCGAGGACGTGCGCCGGATCCGGAGCCATCCGCTCGTGCCGCCCGCGATCGCGATCTACGGCTACGTCTACGACGTCCGCACGGGCAGGCTGCTCGAGGTTCCCGCTGCGACGGAGGCCGGCCGCGCCGGCTAGCGGGCGGGTCAGGCCGCGACAACGAGCTTCGGCTCGAGGCCGAAGAGCGCGCCGACGCGCTCGGCCTCGGCGTCGAGCTCGCCGCGCCAAGCCGTCGGCAGCCGCCGGAACGGCCGGACGCGCACCTCGATCCGCTTGCCCGCCCGTTTGCGCGTCCACGTGCCGGCGACGACGCCGTCGACGAGGAGCCACGAAACTGCGCCCGGGCCCTCGAAACGGCCCTTGCCGTGCGCCTTCGTCCGCGCGACCGCCTCCGGCGAGAAGAGCTGCTCGCGCTCGCGGAAGCCCATCACGAGTGCGTCGTACTCCGGGATCAGCCGCACGCCGGCAGGCGTTGCCGGCCGCCGCTCCTCGTCCGCGAGCAGCCACGCGGATCTCCCCTCGACGTCGACTTCGACGAGCTCGCGGGCGATCGACTCGAGCAGCGCCTTCGCGTCCCTCGCCTTGAACTGCGCCCCTGCGACCCACTCGGCGAAGTCGCGGTGGGTCGCCGGGCCGAACGCGGCGAGGTAGCGGCGCAGGATCTCGGCGAGCGCCGCCTTCGGCTCGTGCTCCCGCTGCTTCCCGAGCCACTGGTCCGGCCTGACGAAGGTGACGCGCGACCCCTGGGGCGGGCCGTTGACGAGCACGCCGTTCAACGCCGCCGGGCCGAGGACGGTGCCCCAGCCGGAGCCGATGTGTTCGCGCGCCCACGGCCCCACGTGCGGCGAGACCGCCTCGACCAGCCCGTCGCGCGTGAGGCAGCGGCCGTCGAGCGCGTCGGCGATCGCGGCGAGGATCCGCTTCGCCTCCTTGGGCGGCAGCTCGTTGTGGAAGTACCAGTCGCCGACCACCGCCCGGCGCGCCGCGAGCCACAGCCCGAGCTCGTCCGCAGGGTGGATGTGGAGCGTGCCGCGGAGCGTCCACGTCTTCACGAGGCTCCGCTCCTCCCAGAGCGCCCTGCTCACATGCTTCTGCGTCAGGCCACGAACGCGGGCCGAGAGCGCGAGCTCGGCCGCCGACAACACCTGCGCGTGGATCCCACCGACGTCGCGCACGACCTCGACGAGACGCGTCCGCGGCGCCGGCTTCGACAGGTGGCTCCGAGCCAGCCGGCGCGCCCGAACGTCGTCCCACGTGAGCTCCATCCGAGGCGTAGCATCCCAACTGAGTGCCTGGGACGATTCCGGAGCGCGTGTTGTGGGCCGTCGAGTCGCTGGCGGTCGAGCCCGACGACCGGGTGCTCGAGATCGGTTGCGGGCCGGGCGTCGCGGTCTCGTTGATCGCCGAGCAGCTGGACGGAGGAACGATCACGGCCATCGACAGGTCGTCCGTAGCCGTGGAGCGCGCCTGCTGGAGGAACGCGGCGCACCTCGAGTCGGGCAAGGCCACGATCTCCCGCACCGCTCTGGAGGAGGTCGAGCCCACCCGGGCGCGTTACGACAAGATCTTCGCCGTCAACGTGAACGTCTTCTGGATCCGTGACGTCGGCCCGGAGCTCGAGCTGATCCGACGGCTGCTCGCGCCCGAGGGCTCGCTCTTCCTCTTCTGGGGAGGCACGGCCGGCGAGACCAGGAGCAGCGCGGTCGCCGACACGGTGGCGGCCGCACTCACGGCGCACGGCTTCTCGGCGACTCAGCTTGCGCCGCCCGCAGCGGATTCGCCGCTCCTCGGCTTCGTCGCGCGCCCGCTTACTCCGTGAGCCAGCGCAGAAGACCGGTCGCCTCGGCCGAGTCCGATCGCCCCACCGGCCTCGTCAGTCCCGAATCGCGTCGCTACTCGGCAGGGCGGCCGGCGCCGTGCTCACGCCAGGCAGTTCGCGGAGAGCCTCCTCGAGCGTGTCCACGTGCTCTCGGCGGTCGGGGTAGATCGAACAGCTGACGTTCAGGACCCTCACATGTACCGGGTTCGGATCGTTGCGCCAGACAAACCGCTCGAGCTGCGCGCCGAGACCCTGCGGGTGCACATCGCAGAAGATGTGACCTTCGGCCGCCGTGATGCCTTCATGCTGGTCGTATGGGACCGGGTCCGCGAGGTTCGAAAGCGACGCGACGTCGTTTCCGTGGCAGCGATCGTCGCGATACACCTGAATCCCTCGAGCTGCGAGTGCCTGCTTGAGCGCATTCTCAGTGATGGGAACTCCCGGGCTCGATCGGCACGGCTGAGCTTCGACGGCCGGCTGCGGCTCCTGGTCGTCCTCGAGACAGCTCTCGATCCCGAGCACGTTGCCCAGTCGTTCCAGCTCGTGCGCATCCACCTCCGCCTCGACGGCCGCGAGCTCACGCATCATGTCGGCCCACGCCTCGCTGAACTCGGGGATCGACATCATCTGCGCCATGATGCCGCCCGCGACCGTCGCGTCCTCGGGCGGCGGCGGGAGCTCGTCGGGATCGATCGACTCCATCGCCTTGCGCAAGCGGCGGGACGCTGCCTCGATCCGGGGCGCACTCTCCTCATAGCGCTTCGCCATGGCCGCCATCATCGCGACGAACTCCTGTGCGTCCGCGCGGTGCTCGGACGGCGACGGAATCGCCTCGAGCCCGGCGGCGAGCTTCTTGATCGCGTCCACCTCGTGACGCGTCGACTCGAGATACTCGAACGGTTCCGCGGCGTCCGGCTCCGATTCGGGCGCAGCCTGCTCGAACTGCGTCGCGAGGGCGCAGACGCGGTCGCGCCAGTCGTCGAGCGTCAGCTCGGACGCGCTCGACGATTCGCTGCCGCACGCCGCCATAACTGCCGCCGTGATGACCGCGAGCCCCGCGCCCAGAGTGCGCGCCCCTGCCACGGGCGCCACAGTAGCGGCGTCTAGACCTCGTCCACGACCTGCGGGAGCAGGATCTCCTTGAGCGTGTCGCCGCGCAGGCCGAGGCGGAGCGTCTCGAGCGGGATCACTTCCTCGGGCGCGATGTTGCCGAGGTTGACCTCGGGGCCGAAGTGCTTCACGAACCAGGCCTGCGAGCTCTTCGACGGGGCCTCCCAGATCAGGTCGTGGAAGTCGATCTCGTGCGCGATCTCGTCGATCAGGCCCGTGCGCATGTCGCCGTCCTTGCGGAAGATCCCGGCGGTGCCGCCCTCGCGGGCCTCGGTGATCACCTTCCAGGCGCCGGCGTCGCGCTCCTCCTTGATCCACTCGCACCCACTGGTAGGGCGCGAACACGACCTCCGAGTCCTTCGAGCCGACCTCGGAGAGGACGGTGAAGTCGCGGGCGAAATCGGCGATCAGCTCGAGCTTGCGCTCGCGCGGGATGTCGAGCGTCCCGTCGGAGATCTCCACGTGCGAGAAGCGGTAGTGCTGAGCCAGCTCTTGAAGCCGTCCAGCTTGTCGCGCGCGAACACCGCCTCGAAGAGCGTGCCGCCGCAGACGATCGGCGTGTCGAACGAGCGGTAGAGCGCGATCTTCTTCTCGAGGTTGTTCGTCACGTAGCTCGTGCCCCAGCCGAGCTTGACGATGTCGACGTACTCGCCGGCCGTGTCGAACATGCCCTCGATCTCGCGGATCCCGAGGCCCTTGTCCATCACGTGCGTGAGCCCGCTCTCGCGCGGCTTCGACGGGCGCGCCGGCAGGTCGAGGAAGTTCGGCTGCGGCTCGCCGTTAGAGGCGGGCAAAGATCTCCTTCAGCTTCTCCTGCGCGCTCTCCTGGACGTCGTGGTAGAGCGAGTTGCCGTGCGCGTCGATGCCGACCGTGAGCGGGCCGAAGTCCTTGACCCGGAACTTCCAGAGGCACTCCGGCATCAACTCCTCCCACATCACCTCCTCGATCTCCTCGATCTGGGTGGTCTCGAGCGCGGCGGCACCGCCGACGATCGCGAAGTAGACCATCCCCAGCCGCTGCATCGGCTCGATCGCCTCGTCGGGGAAGCCGCCCTTGCCGCAGATCGCGCGCACGCCGTACTGCTCTCCGAGCGGCTCGGTGAAGCGCACCATCCGCGCAGAGGTGGTGGTCCCGATGCAGACCTTCTCGTAGCGGCCGCTCTCGAGCTTGCGCACGCCCGGCGCGGTGTGCAGGAGAAAGGCGCCGGCGAGATCCATCGGCGGCTCGACGCCCTGGTCGAAGATCCGGATCTGCGTGCGGTCGCGGATGCCGATGATGTGACCCTGGACGGTGACCTCGTCGCCCGCACGGAGCTTGAGGATCTCCTGCGGGTCGGTGATCGGGAAGGTGACGGTGTGATGGGCCACGACTAGAACTCGCGGTCGTAGTCGAGGTTGCCCTGCGCGTCCACGTGCACGGAGGCACGGCGCGCGGCCCAGCACTGGTAGTTGACCGCGACGGGGTTCAGCGTCATGTGCGTGTCGGCGTGCTCGATGTGGCACTGGAGCACGGTCACGTCGCCGCCGAGCCCCATCGGCCCGATCCCGGTCTCGTTCAGCAGGCCGTAGAGCTCGTCCTCGAGCTGCGCCACGATCGGATCCGAGTTGCGGGTGCCCACGGGCCGTGCGATCGCCTCCTTGGCGAGGTACATCGCGTAGTCGGCCGAGCCGCCGATCCCGACGCCGACGATCCCGGGCGGGCACGGCTTGCCGCCCGCGCCGACGATCGACTCGAGCACGAACTGCTTGACGCCCTTCACGCCGTCGGCGGGGACGCACATCTTCAGGAAGCTCATGTTCTCGGAGCCGGAGCCCTTCGGGACGCACTTCACGTCCAGGCCGTCCCAGTCCTGGATGAACTCCCAGTGCACGATCGGGAGCCGGTAGCCGATGTTCGGGCCGGTGTTCTCGCGCGTGATCGTGTGGACGGCGTTCGAGCGCAGCGGGTGCTCGATGGTGGCGCGGGCGGTGCCGTCGCGCAGCGCCTCGTAGATGCGCGCGGGATGGAGCGGGAAGTGCTCGCCGACGCGACAGGTGTAGACCGCGATCCCGGTGTCCTGACAGACGAGGTTCTTCTCGTCGTCCGCGATGTTGACGTTGCGGTGGATCGTGTTCAGGACGCGCTGCCCCGTGACCGAGGTCTCGCGGTCCTTCGCCGCCGCGAGGGCATCGCGAAGATCCTGAGGGATGTCCTTCAGCGCCCACACGTACAGGTGGGCGGCCGCGTCTTCGACGGCGGGCTGGAGATCGGTTGTGATCGCTGTGCTCATACGCTCGCCTTCTCGGCAGCTGCCCGTCCGGCGCGCCGTCCGAAGACGCACGCACTCGAGCAGCGAGTTTCCCATCATCCGGTTCTCTCCGTGCGTGCCGCCGGCGATCTCGCCGCACGCATAGACGCCCTCGAGCGTCGTCTGGGCGTCGGTGTCGATCACGAGGCCGCCGTTCTGGTAGTGCAGCACGGGGTAGGTGAGCAGCTTCTCGCTCAGCGGGTCGATCCCGCCGCCGCGGTAGCGGCGCAGCATGTACGGGAGCGAGACCTCTGCGTCGTGCTGGGCGATGCGCGTCGTGTCGAGGTACACGGCGGGCCGGCCGTCCTCGGTCTCGACGCCCTTGCCCTTCTCCACCTCGTCGAAGATCGCCTGGCTGACGACGTCGCGCGGGCCGAGCGAGTCGGTGAACTCCTCCCCGTCGGCGTTCAGCAGGACCGCGCCGTAGGCGCGCGTCGTCTCGGGAATCGAGTAGCCCTGCATCGTCTCGGGCCAGGCGCCGCCGTTCGGGTGGTACTGCAGGTGCTCGAGGTCGCGCGCCTGCGCGCCCAGGTCGAGCGCCAGCTGCAGCACCTCGCCGGTCGCGTTCGGGTGGTTCGTCGAGAGCTCGCCGCGCTCCTTCGCGACCCGGAAGCAGCGGCCGCCGGCGGCGAGGATGACCGCGGCCGCGTCGATCACGTGCTCGCCGCACGTCGCATTCCAGCCGTTCTCGCGCGGCTCGAGCGCTCCGAGCGGGCTGTTCGCGAAGAGCCGTGCCGTCCCCGGCCTCGAAGGCGTCGCGCAGGGCCTTCGTGATCGCGTGGCCCGTCCGGTCGCCCACCTGGAGCAGGCGCTTGCGCGAGGCCCCGCCGCAGCGGGCCAGGCGGTAGCCGCCGTTCGTCCCGTGCGTGAACTCGACGCCGAGCTCCTCCAGCCAGTGGATCGCACCCTGCGCGTCGCCGGTGAGGATCTCGACGAGCCGCAGGTCCGCGCTGTCGTGGGAGCTCTTGAAGACGTCGGCGGCGTGCTGCTCGGGCGAGTCGTCCTCGCCGAACGCGGCCTGGATCCCGCCTTGCGCCTTTGCGGAGTTGCAGGCCTGGATCGAGCCCTTCGTCGCGAGGGCGACGCGTGCGCCGGCGCGGCCCGCGGAGACCGCGGCCGCGAGCCCGGAGGCGCCGCTGCCGACCACGAGCACGTCGAAGGAGAGCCGCTCAGCCATCGCCGCATCCTACCAGCCGGTAATCCTCGGCATTAGCGGGGCTTATGCGCAGATTTCGCCTTTCGGCACACATTCGTGGCGGAATCGGGACAGAGGCCGCGCCTCGGGCAGGCACGATCGACTGGTCGATACCCGCCCAGGCATGGAGGCCCACATGTTCGCCACACTCACCGAGGAGCTGCTCGACCTGACCGCGACCGAGAAGGGGGTCGGCCTCGCGGCGTACGCCTCTGCCGACGATCCAGGCGGCTGCGGCGGCTGCTCGAGCGTCTGCTCGATCATCGTCTGCTGCTTCCTCTGCCGGATATGTTGGTAGCGGTCGACCCGCTGTCGGGAGGGGCGGCTCGGCCCTTCCCGAGGCAGCCCTACCTGAGGCCGTGGTACCGCACCGCGACCGACGGCGAGCGGCTGCTGTTCGAGCACGGCGGCACGGTCGTCGTGCTGGAGGGCGCCGCACTGAAACGGCTCGTTCCGGCGCTGCTGCCGCTTCTCGACGGGACGCGGCAGCTCGACGACATCGTCACGCAGCTGGGCACGCCCGCGCGGCCGGCGATCGAGCAGGCGCTCGCCCTGCTCGCCGGGCGCGGACTGCTCACGGAAGGGCCGCCCCTCGACGACCTCCCGGAGCCGTTCGCCGTGTCGGCGGAATCGCTCTCGGCGGCGCGCCGGAACGGCTCCTCCCCACACGAGGTCCGCCGACGGTTGAGCGAGGCGCGGGTTGCGGTTGCGGGCACACCCCGCCTCGTCGCGACGTTGACGCGAGAGTTGCTGCGGGCCGGTGTCGGCAGCGTGGATCACGTGGGCTGGGAGGCGACACGCCTCGACCGCACCCACGACGTGGCCGTCGCCGCCGCGGGGCCGAACGAGGTTGCAGAGCTCGCCGACTGGGACCGGCGGCGAAGCGACGACCGCGTCGCGTGGCTGGCGCTACCGCCCTTCGACGGCAGGCTGGCACCGATCGGCCCGCTCGTCGTCCCAGGCGAGACGGCCTGCCTCGCGTGCTACCGGCTGCGCCGGGCCGCCACCAGCGACTGCCGCGACGAGCTGCGGGCGCTCGAGCACACGCCGTCGTCGGCGCGAGCCGCGACCGCCCTGGAATCCCTCGTCGCAGGCGTCGCCACGCTCGCGCTCCTGCGCTACCTCGCCGGTCTCGACCCGACCCTGCCGGGCTCGTTCTACGCGCTCGACGCAGGCGTGCCGCTGTCGCTGTCGCGACACCGCGTCCTCCGCGTCCCGCGCTGCCCTGCCTGCTCCGAGGTGGACGAGCTTGCGGCGCCGCTGCCCTGGTTCAAGGAGGTCTCGGCGAATGCCTGAGCTCGCTCGGGTTCAGCCCACCCCGCTGGACGTCGCACTGCCGCGGCTCGAAGCCGTGGTCTCGCCGCACACGGGCATCGTGCGCTCGACGGTCGAGCTCCTGCGCGGCCACGGCGAGGCCCGCTTCGTCGGCACCGGCTGCCTGCTCGCGGCGACCGACGAGGTACTCGGAATAGGCACAGTCGACCACGCGGGCGGCGCGAACGTCTCCCGCGCGGCGGCGCGGGCTGCTGCGCTCGGCGAGGCAGTGGAACGGTATGCAGGCGTGGCGTCGTCGAACGCGAACCGTCCGCGCGCGTCTGCTTCGAGCCTAGGTGACGCTGCGATCGACCCCGCGACGTTCACCTTCTTCCGGCCGGAGCAGCTCGCCGCTCCCGGCTTTCCGTTCGTTCCCTTCACGCCCGAGACGCGGATTCGCTGGGTGGAGGGCTTCCGTGTCCCGGAGGGTGAGCCGGTACTGCTCCCTGCGCAACTCGTCCTCCTCGGCTCCCCACCGCGCGACGAACCGCTGATCGCCTACGCGACGAGCAACGGGCTCGCCTGCGGCGCCACGCTCGAGGAGGCGATCCTGGCCGGCCTGCTCGAGCTCGTCGAGCGCGACGCCTTCATGATCGCGTGGGCGAATCGCCTCTCACTGCCCTTGCTGGACTGGGCGGGCGATCGCGCGCTCGAGCGGATCGAACGGCTGTACCTCGCACCGGCCGGCCTCCGCTATGCCGCCGTCGACGCGAGTTGCTTCTTCGGGATCCCGGTGGCGTTCGGCGTCGTCCACGGGTCGGAGGACGATGCGGGCCGCCTTGGACTCGGAGCCGCCGCCGCGGTCACGATCCAGGAGGCGGTGCGAAAGGCGCTAGCCGAGGCGTTCTGGGTTCAGCAGGGCTCGCGCGACCTCGTCCGCCGGGCGGACGCCGTTACCCGACGCCGCGCAGATCCGGGACTTCGACGACCACCTGCTTTTCTACGCGGATCCTTCGCGTCTTCCGCTGACGGCGTTCCTCGATTCCGCGGACGAGCGCCGCCGCACCCGCGACGTCCCGCCGCTTGGCGGGAGCCGACGTGCGTGAGCTGATCGAGGCCGCGGCAGCGAAGCTGTCCGCACGCGGCGTCTCGCTCTATGCCGCCGACGTGACGACGCCGGACATCCGCGAGGTCGGCCTGACGGTCGCACGGGTGCTCTCACCCGAGCTATGCCCGCTCGACGTGATCCACCTCGCGCGGTTCCTCGGCCCGCGCCGCCTCTTCCACGCGGCCCACGAGCTGGGGCTACGCCAACGACCACTCACCATGGAGACCGTCAACCACGACCCGCACCCGTTTCCGTGACCGCCCCGCAGACGGTGACCTGGGCGCCTTGGATCCTCGGAGAGGAAGGGGTCCCCCTGGACGATCCCGCCGAGACCTTCCACGAAGCCTCGCGGATCTCGTGCGTCGCGCTCGACCACCGCAGCCGCGGACCGAGCCTGCTCGAGCACAGCCCCGAACTGCGCGCGACCGTGGCACGCGCAGCTGCAAGGCGAAGCTACGCGAACACGATCGAGCTCCCGCCCGGCGAGCTTCCGCGTGTGCCGCTGGGAGAGGTCGTCGTCAACCGCCGATCGCAGCGCAGCTTCCAGGAGCAGCCGGTGAGCCTCGCGCAGCTGTCCGCGCTCCTGCAGCTGGGCTACGGCGTCACCGCGAACGGCCCAGGCGAGGTCCGATTCCGCTCCGTCCCGTCCGGCGGGGCGCTCTACCCGCTCGACCTCTACGCGGCTACCCCTGCCGTGTCGGGCCTCGACGAGCGCCTCCATCACTTCGACCCGCTCCGCAGCTGCCTCGAGCTCCTCGGCCCGGTGAGACGCGCTCAACTCGCGCCGCTCACCCCCTATCCCGAGCTCGTCGCAGATGCGAGCGTCGTCGTCTTCGTCACGGCGACGTTCTGGCGCAGCCGCTTCAAGTACGGACAGCGCGGCTACCGCTTTGCGCTGCTCGAGGCCGGCCACGTGGCCCAGAACCTGCTCCTCGCTGCAACTGCGCTCGGCCTGGCCAGCGTGCCGCTCGGCGGCTTCTTCGACCGGCAGGTGAACGACCTGCTCGGAGTGGACGGCCTGCACGAGGCCGCGCTCTACGTGATCCCGGTCGGCCACGCGGACGTGCTCTGAACGGGCTCCGGCTCGTCGCTCGTCATGCTCTCTGGGTCTCCACGACGAGCGCGGCCCTCCTGCTCGGCCTCCCCAGCGCGGACGGCCACGGCCTGTGGCCGGCCGCCCTCGCCGGAGGTTGCGTCGGGCTTGCGCTCTTCCTCGGGCTCGCGAGACGGATACCGCGCGTCCCGTGGGACCGGCGCACGGCCGCACGTTCCGGTCACGTCGCGCTGCGCGCCTTCCACGAGGAGGCTGTCTGGAGGGGTTTGCTGCTGGCCGTGGCCACAGCCACAGTGGACCGTGTTGTCGCCGCCGTCGCCGTCACGGCGGGCTTCGCCGCGATGCACGCGCCCGTGCAGGGCCGCCTGGCCGCGGTCCATCTCGTCACCGGCGGCAGCTTCTCGGCCCTCGCCCTCGGCCCCGGCCTCCCGGCCGCGATGAGCGCCCACGGGGTCTACAACGCGCTGATCGCAGCCACGCTGACCGTCCGGACGGCACCGCCCCAGGACTGTCCATTTCAGACAGTTTCCTCGCTCGCGTCGCCGCCCTATGCTCGGCGGACGACGCTCGCTCCGGCCCCCGCACTCCTATCCGGCGGCGCAACGGCACCGATCCTGCGACTCGAGGACGTCGCTCGCCGCTTCGGCGCGGTCGTGGCCCTGGACGGGGTCTCGCTCGAGCTACAGACGGGCGAGATCGTGGCCTTGCTCGGGCCAAACGGTGCCGGCAAGTCCAGCGCGATCGAGATCGCGCTCGGGTTGCGGCGGCCCGATCGCGGGCGGGCGCAGCTCTTCGGGCTCGACCCGCGGCTCGTCGCGGCGCGCCGGCAGATCGGCGTCTCGCCACAGGAGACGAGCTTCCCACCCATGGCCCGCGTCCGCGAGCTGGTCGAGCTCGTACGGGCCCACTTCGCCGACCCCGCCGCCACCGCCGACCTGCTCGACGAATTCGGGCTCGCCGCCCTGTCCAACCGGCTGGCAGGCGGGCTCTCCGGAGGAGAGCGTCGGCGGCTCGCGCTGGCGCTCGCGTTCGCGGGCGGCCCCCGTGCGCTCTTCCTCGACGAACCGACGGTCGGCCTCGACGTCGAGGCGCGCCGCAGGGCGTGGGGCTCGATCCGCACCTTCCGCGAGGCCGGCGGCGCCGTCCTGCTGACGACGCACCATCTCGACGAAGCAGAGGAGCTCGCGACACGGATCGTCGTGCTCGACCGCGGTCGCATCCGGACGGAGGGAACCCCTCCGGAGATCCGCGCCCGCTCCGGAACGGCCCGCGTGGCACTCGAGATCGCCGAGCTCCCCGAGCTGCCCCCGGAGGTGCGCGTCGAGCACGCTCACGGCCGCTACGTCCTGCACACGGCCGATCCGGATCGCCTCGTGGCGCTGATCGTTGCCGGCGGCGTCCCCTTCAGCGGCCTCGAGGTGACCCGCGCGTCGCTGGAGGAGGCGGTCCTCGACCTGACCGCGGGCGACCCGTGAGACCGACGCTCGCGTACGCCCGCGCCAGCCTGGTCGAGCTGCTTCGCGTTCCGGCCTTCTCCGTCTCCACGCTGCTCTTTCCGATGCTCACGTACCTGTTCGTGACGACGACGGTGTACGAGGACGGCGACCCGGCGAGGGCGATGGCGGGCGTCGCGGGCACCGCGGTACTCGGAGTCGGCTTCTTCCAGTTCGGCGTCGGCATCGCCATCGAGCGGCCGACGCCCTGGGAGCGCTACCTGCGGACACTGCCGGTGACGATCCGCGCCCGTCTGGCCGGCCGCGTCCTCGCCGCGATCCCGTTCGCTACCGCCGCCGCCGCGCTCGTCATCCTCACTGCCGTCGCTCGTGACGGCGTGTCCCTGAGCGGGAGACGCTGGCTGCTCCTGACGATTGCGCTCATGGCCGGCGGGATCCCGTTCGCCCTCGCCGGAATCGCGCTGGGGTACTGGCTCTCACCCCGCGCCGCGCTTCCGGTGGCCAACCTCGTGTTCTTCGGCGCCGCCCTCGCCGGTGGGCTGTGGGCGGGTCCCGCGCACCTCCCGGAAGCGAGCGAGTTCCCTGCCTCGCTCGTGCCCACCCGCAGCTGGGGCGAGCTGCTGTGGGCGAGTGTCGAGGGGAGGCCGTGGCGCATCAGTGACGTGGCGCTGCTCGCAACCGCTGGGGTCGGCTTCGGCCTCCTCGCCGCATGGGGGTATCGCCGCGACCAGGGCGAGCTCTTCACCTAGTCGAGGCGTCAGGACCACAGGTCGCTCCGCCGATAACCGAAGCCCGATGACCGTGCGGCTCACCGGCTTCGTCCTCATCCTCGCCCTCCTGGGGCTTTCGGGCTACGCGGCGCTCGAGAACGCCCGCAGGGCGTCGCTCGCACCCGCGAAACCGGCATCACCGTGCACGGCAGCTGCGGCTGACTACCAGATCGAGCGCAGCAGCTGCTCCACCTCGGCCGGCGTCGCAGGCCGCGGATTCGCCTTCGCCCCGGGTCGCTGAACGACCGCCGCCGCGACGTCGGCAAGCTCTGCCTCCGGCACGCCGAAGTCGCGCAGCCGCTCGAAGCCTCCCAGCCGAGCGAGCTCCTCCACCCGACCGGCCGGGTCGTCGGGTGATCCGACCGCCGCGCCGAACCGGGCCACGGCCTCCGGTGCCACCTCCGCGTTGAAGCGGAGCGCCGGCGGAAGACAGAGTGCGTTCATCGCGCCGTGCGGCAACCCGTAGCGACCGCCGAGCGCCTGCGCCATCGCATGCCCGAGCGCGAGCATCGACCCGGCGAGCGCGGCACCGGCGTGGCAGGCGCCGCGCAGCAGCCCCGCCCGCGCCTCACGGTCGTCCCCGTCCTCGACGACCCGTGGCAGCCAGTCGGAGATCAGGCGCGCGCCCTCGAGCGCGTGCTCGTCGGCCGCCGCGTTGTGCCCTTCGACGTACAGCGCCTCGGCGCAGTGGGCCAGCGCGTTCAGTGCCGTGCCGACGGTCACGCCGCGAGGCAGGCCGAGCGTCAGCTCGGGCTCGTAGACGATGCCCGCCACGGTCGCGCCGGCTCCACCACCGCGCTGCCGCCGTTCCTGATCGCGGACCCCGAAGAACGGCGTCCACTCCGCGCCCGAATACGTCGTGGGCACCGAGACCACCGGGAGCCCGGTCTCGGCGGACACCGCCTTCGCCGTATCGATCGAGCTGCCTCCGCCCAGCGCAACGAGGGCGTCCGACGACCCCAGCTTCGCGGCGATCGCGCCGATGTCGTCGGTCGGCAGCTCGCTCCAGCGCCCCACCTGCGACGCGAGGTCGACATGGCGCGAGGTCGCCAGCAGGTAGGGCGCGGAGCAGCCGAGCTCATCCAGCACGCCAGGCAGCGAGTCGATTCCCCAGCGGACGATCACGTCAGGCGTTCGCGGGCGAAGGCGACGAACGCGTCCGCCGCCCGCGTCGGCGTGCGCCCGGCGGAGCGAACGAGTGAGATCTCGCGCGTCGCTTCGATCCCCTCGACACGAGCCGACGCGAGTGTCCCCGCACTCAGCTCCGACTCGACAGCCGTGCGGGAGATGAACGTGATCCCGTAGCCGGCCTGGACGGCGCTCCGCACGGACTCCTGCAAACCGAGCTCCAGGCGAACGTCGAGGTCGCGCAGCTTCAGACCGAGGCCGCGGAGCTCGTCGTCGACGATCTGCCGGACGCCCGCGCCCTCCTGCATCAGGATCAGCTGCTCGCCGCGCAGCTCGTCGATCGTGACGGTGCGCCCGGCGAACGGGTGGCCGGGCGGACAGACGAGGATCACCTCGTCCTCGAAGAAGGGCTCGAAGCGGACCGAGCGGTGCCGCCGGGCCGCCCCGACGATCCCGAGCTCGAGCTCGCGCGCCGCCACGAGCTCGACGACCGAATGGGTGTCGTGCACGCTGAGCGCGACCTTGACGCCGGGGTTCGCGAGCTGGAACTCGCAGAGCAGCAGCGGCACCACGATCGCGGCCGGGCCTGTCGACGCTCCGAGAGCGAGGTCGCCCGTGAGCTCGCCGTCCCCGTCACCGGCCACCTCCTGGACGAGCTGCTCCTCGAGCGCAAGCAGCCGCTGCGCGCCCCGATAAAGGCGCAGCCCGGCCTCGGTCGGCTCGACCCGTCGGCCGGAGCGGTCGAGTAGCTGCGCCCCGAGACGCTTCTCGAGCGCGCGGACCTGCAGCGAGACGGCCGGCTGGGTGACCCCGAGCCGCTCGGCCGCCTGCGAGAAGCTCTTCCGCTCGACGACGGCGCAAAACGCCGCCAGCTGCCGCGTGTCCATAAGCACATCTTATAGAGTCGTTTCGATGCGAGTCTGGATCGACATCACCAACTCGCCGCACGTCCCCTTCTTCCGGCCCCTGATCCGCCTGCTCGAGGCTCGAGGGCCACGAGGTCGAGGTGACGGCGCGCGAGTACGCGCAAACGCTCCAGCTGCTCGAGCTGCACGGGATCGCGCACCAGGTGGTCGGCCCCCGCACGGCGGCGCGGGAGGCTCGGCAAGGCGCGCGCGCTCCTCGGCCGGCTCGGCGCGCTCCACCGCTTCGCCCGGGGCGCCGATTCGACATCGCGCTGACGCATGGGTCGCACGAGCTGACGCTGACCGCGCGGCGCCTCGGGATCCCGAGCACGACGGCCTTCGACTACGAGTACGCGTGGCTGCAGCACCAGCTGGGCTGCCGCGCAGCCACGCGGGTCGTCGTGCCGGAGGCGATCCCGCCCGCACGGCTGGCGCGATTCGGGGCGCAGCCGCCGAAGCTGCTCCGCTACGAGGGGCTGAAGGAGGAGTACTACCTCGCCGACTTCGAGCCTGACCGGACCCCGGTCGACGGCACTCGACCCCGCGCGCGTCCTCGTCGTCGTGCGGACGCCGCCCGAGGTCTCGCTCTACCACCGGCACGGGAACCCGCTCTTCGCAGCCGTGCTCGAGCGGCTCGGCCGGGACGAGTCCGTCCAGGCAGTCGTGCTCCCGCGCACCGACGAGCAGCGGTCGGCGATCCGCGCCCTCGGGCTGCCCTCGCTCGTCGTGCCCGAGCGGGCCGTCGACGCCCAGAGCCTGATCGCGCATGCCGATCTCGTCGTCTCCGCGGGCGGGACGATGAACCGCGAGGCGGTCGCGCTCGGCGTCCCGGTCTACACGACGTTCGCCGGCCGGCTCGGCGGCGTCGACGAGCGCTGATCCGCGAAGGCCGGCTCGTCCCACTGACACGACCCCGATCGGCTCGCGCTGCGCAAGCGCGAAGGCCCCCCGGCGACCGCCGACCCGGCGCTCGGCGCCCCAGCTCTGCTACCTCGAGCCGCCCCTCGGCGCCCTCCGTGCTGTCAGACGCCCAGCCTGTGCCACGGCCCCCAGATCGCGAACGTGATCCCCCTCGAGGCCTGGACGTTGACGAACAGTGTCTCGCCGTCGGGGCTGAAGGTCGCGCCGGCGAACTCGTCGCCGAAGCGGGGCGCGCCGGTGGCGTTCACCGTCATCCGGTTCAAGGCGATGTCGAAGATCTGACCGCCGCGGTTGAGGCCCCTCAGGAAGTTGTCGCCCGTGTTGTCTTCGCAGAGGACGAGCGTCCCCCGGCCGCTCCGGACGGTGACGTTGTCCGGGAAATCGAGAGCCTCCACGCCGGGCGACTCGTAGAGCAGCTGCAGGGTCTGCGGCTCGGTGCGATACGCCCAGATCTGCCCGCTGCCGTTGCCGAAGCCGTCGGCGATCGGGCCGAAGCTGCCCTCGGCGGGGCCGCCGCCCTGCGTGCAGCAGAAGTAGACGGTGCCGCGGTCGTAGACGCAGCCTTCGATCCGCGAGAACCAGGCGGCGCCCTGCGCCCGGCCCTGGTTGCCGACGAAGTTGATCGCGTCGTTGTTGCTCGTCGGAGCGGGCTGACCCGGCACGAAGGGGAAGCTGACGTCCGGCTGCGTCGATGTCCACCCACGTCACCTTGTACGTCACCCGTTGACGCTGGGCCGCGGCCAGATCGGCGTTCGGCCTGCCGACGACCGCGAGCATCTGGAGCCGACCGCCGTCCGCCAGGCGTCCGGTCGCCATCGGATTCTCCGGCGGGATGTACCGGTAGAACCCCGACGGGAAGCCGAAGTTGTCCTCGGTCAGGTAGAGGATGCCGCCCGCGGGGTCGAACGCGACCGCCTCGTGCGCGAAGCGGCCCGCGCTCCGGATCGGCTCGCGATCCGATTGCGCGCCGGCCGGCACCTCGAAGATGTACCCGTGCGGCTGCTGGAGGCTCGTGTTGGGCGCGCCGGTGAAGTCCGCGCCGACATCGGGGCCGTTGACCGTCTCCTCGCACGTGATCCAGCTGCCCCAGGGCATCGGGCCGCCCATACAGTTCATCTGGGTGCCGTTCAGGCTCGTGAACGACTCGTGGACGTTGCCGCGGCCGTCCACGAGCGTCGTCGTCGTTCCACCCGCCGTCCGCGCGTCGTAGGGCGTCCCCGGCCCGAATGCCGGCGCGGGCCCGTTCACCTCGTGGTTCCGCACGAGCCAGATCTTCCCCTCCGGGCCGGGGAACGCGGCCATGCCGTCGTGCCGGCCCGGCAGCACCGTCCCGTCGCCGAGGACGACGGGCGGGCCGTCCGTGTCGTGGAACGAGCGGTACTCGAAGCCCTCGGGCAGGTGCAGGCGTACCCTGCCGTCGCGGAGATCCTGCACCGGGCCGAGCTCGCGGAATCCGGGCGATGCTTCCGCCGTCGCGACGACGTCCGCAAAGGGCCAGAGCGCCGCGCCCCCGGTCGCGACCGCCAATCTCTCGAGAAAAGTACGCCGATCGACAGCCTTCATGGCCATGTCCAGCCCTCCCCGTCTCGTAGGTCGTCGCCCGCGACCCTAACCCAGTGCCGCTGCGCCGTCTAGCGATGCCCGGGCGTTCGGATGATCGCCGGCGGGACTACGAGGCAGGCGTCGCGGGAGCGGCGTCCGCCTCCGGCACCGCGACCCGCCTCGGCTCGCGAACGAGTCGCGGCGAGCTTGCCCACGAGACCGAGTGTGTCGCCCTCCTCGACGAGCTGCTCCAGCACGTCGAGTTGACCGTCGAGCCAGCCCCGGTCGACCGGAGAGACGTCGAGCGCGACGATCGACGGATGGGTCGTCGGCTGCCATGTCTCGTCGGCGGCGAACAGCTCCTCGTGCGTCTTCTCCCCCGGCCGGGCTCCGATGAACTTGATCTCCACGTCCACGTCGGGCTCCTTGCCCGAGAGCCGGATCATGTTGCGCGCGAGATCGAGGATCCGGATCGGCTCGCCCATCTCGAGCACGTAGATCCGGCCGCGGCCGCCGATCGCACCGGCCTGGACGACCAGCGCGACCGCCTCGGGGATCGTCATGAAGAAGCGGGTCATCTCGGGATCGGTCACCGTGACGGGCCCGCCCCGCTCGATCTGGCGGCGGAAGAGCGGGATCACGCTGCCGGCCGAGTTGAGCACGTTGCCGAAGCGCACGGCGACGAAGCGCGTGGGAACGTCGTCGCGCTCGCCGTAGGCGCCGACGATCCATTCGCAGAGCGTCTTCGACTGGCCGTACACGCTGTGCGGGTTCAGCGCCTTGTCCGTCGAGATGAGCACGAAGCGCTCCACGCTGTGCTCGATCGACAGGTCGGCCACGACGCGCGTCCCGACGACGTTGTTGCGCACGGACTCGATCGGGTTCGCCTCCATCAGCGGAACGTGCTTGTACGCCGCGGCGTGGAAGACGACGTCCGGGCGGTACCGTTCGAAGACGTCCCGCATCCGCCTGCGGTTCCGCACGTCCGCGAGGACGGGCACGCTCGCGGCGAAGTCACGCTCGTCGACGAGCTCGCGCTCGATGTCGAACAGGGCGCTCTCGCCCTGCTCGACCATCACGATCCGCGCGGGCTCCGCGCGAACGATCTGCCGGCACAGCTCCGAGCCGATCGAGCCGCCCGCGCCGGTGACGAGAACCGTCTTCCCCTCGAGGTAGGAGGAGATCGCGGCGACGTCCGTCTCGACCGGCTCCCGTCCGAGCAGGTCCTCCACCTGGACGGGCCGGATCTGTTGCGCGAGCGCCTCGTCGCCGGCGATCAGCTCGTGCAGCCCCGGCAGCGTCTTCACGGGCACGCCCGCGTCGCGCGCGACGTCGACGATGCGCCGGCGCACGTCGCCCGACGCCGAGGGAATCGCGATCAGCAGCTCGTCGGGCCGGCGGTCGCGCAGGATGTGCGGCAGCTCGTCCGTCGTGCCGAGCACGCGGACGCCGTGCAGGCGCATGTTCTTCTTGCGCGGGTCGTCGTCGATCAGCCCGATCGGGGTGTAGCCCATCGCCGGGGTACGCAGCATCTCCTTCACCATCAGCTGCGCGGCGTCGCCGGCACCGACGACGATCACCTCCTTGCCGCGGGCAACGAGCGACGACGTCTGCGGCCGCTCGATGATCGTGCGGGCGAGCATGCGCGAGGCCGCGACGAAGGCGAGGCACAGCAGCCAGTCGAGGAACCAGACGACCCGCGGGACGCGGACGACGTGCACGTCGAAGAAGCTGAAGACGAGGAAGGCGACGAGCGACGCGGCGCGTGACGCCGCGGAAGGCGCCCCACATGTCGCGGGTCGAGACGTAGCGCCACCAGCGGTTGTAGAAGCCGAAGAGCGCGAAGACCGCCAGCTTGATCGCGACGAGGAGCGCGAAGACTGCGAGGTCGAGGTAGCGGTCGTAGTAGACCGGGATGGACGGGTCGAAGCGCAGCTGGAAGGCCAGGAACCACGCCAGCGCGACGATCCCGGCGTCCGCCAGGAGCTGCGGCAGGCGGTGCCGGTTGATCGGGAACCTCACGCCGATGAACCTAGCGGGCGGACGCAACACCGACCGCGTCGAGCACCGTCTCGACGACCCGCTGCTGCTGCTCGGCGGCGATCCCGGCCCACATCGGCAGCGCCAGGTTCTCGGCCGCGGCCTTCTCGGTCTCCGGCAGCGCGCCGGGCGCGTAACCGAGGTAGCGGAGCGCGGGCTGGAGATGCAGCGGCGTCACGTAGTAGGACGCGCAGGCGATCTCGCGCTCCTGCAGCGCCGCGGCGATCCGCTCGCGGTCGGGCGTGCGTACGACGTAGATGTGGTAGACGTGGCCCGGCTCGTCCGGCGGCAGCTCGACGACGTCGCCGAGTCCGAGCTCCGCGTAGCGGGCCGCGGCGGCGCGGCGTGCCGCGTTCCAGCCGTCGAGGTGGGGCAGCGAAGACCCGCAGGAACGCCGCCTGAATCGCATCGAGCCGCGAGTTCGTCCCGATCAGCTCGAAGGTCGTCTTCTCGCGCGAGCCGTGGAAGCGCAGCATGCGCAGACGGTCCGCGACCTCGTCGTCGAGGCAGGCCGACGAGCCCCCCGTCCCCGAGCGCGAACAGGTTCTTGGTCGGGAAGAAGCTGAAGGTGGAGCAGACGCCGGTGGTGCGCGATCCCCGGCGGCGCCGAAGGCCTGCGCGGCGTCCTCGATCAAGCGGGAGGCCGAGCTGGGCGAGCTCGGCGAGCGGCGCGGGCGGCCCGAACAGGTGCACGGGCATGATCGCCTTCGTCTTCGGCGGTGATCCGCCGCTCGACGTCCTCCGGATCGAGGTTCAGCGTGACCGGGTCGATGTCGGCGAAGACGGGCGTCGCGCCGACGCGCGCGATCGCCTCGGCGGTCGCGTAGAACGTGAAGGCGGGGCAGATCGACCTCGTCGCCGCTGCCGATCCCCATCGCCTCGAGCGCGAGGACGAGCGCGTCGGTGCCGTTCGCGACGCCGATCGCATGCGGCACACCGAGGTACTCGGCGGCCTCGCCTCGAAGCCCTCCACCTCGGGCCCGAAGATGAAGCGTCCCGACTCGACGACGCGCTCGAACGCCTCGCGATACGCGGGCACGAGGGGCGCGTACTGCGCCTTGACGTCGACGAGGTCGATCTTCACGGGGACGGAGTCTAGCGGGCTGCGCTGCGGATCCTTGCGCCGTTCCCGGAGCTTCCACGCCGCGTAGCCGACCCCTGCGACGACGGCCACGATGATCAGGTAGTCGACGTACCGGAACGCGTGGTGGAACTCCTCCCAGTTGGAGCCGAACCCCCAGCCGACGCCGGCGAGACCGAAGCACCAGATCGCCGAGCCGACCAGCGTGAGCACGATGTAGCGGCCGAGCGGCGCGCGGAAGATGCCGGCCGGAATCGAGACGAACGAGCGGACGACCGGCGTGATCCGGCCGAGGAAGACCGCCCAGTCCCCCCAGCGCTCGAACCAGCGCTCGGCCCGGTCGAGCTTGGCTTCGTTGAGATGCAGCCAGCGTCCGTGGCGCTCGAGGAACGGCCTGCCCCCGCGAATGCCGATCCACCAGCCCAGGATCGAGCCGATCGTGTAGCCGACCGTGCCCGGCGGCGGCCATCGCCAGGTACGCAGGCAGGCCGGGCTCGAAGTCATGGCCGAAGAGCACGGTGTCCTGGCCCGCGAAGGCGCCCGCTGCGACGGCGCCGGCGTAGACCATCACGGGCTCGCTCGCGGCCGGGAAGACGGCGTCGACGAGCATGAGCACGAAGACGGCGTAGAGGCCGTAGTCGCCGATCAGCGTCGTCAGCAGCATCGGTGATCTCGCTCAGGATGGAAGCGGTCATCAGTGCGGCGCCCAGCACGGCCGCGGACTCTACCCGCGGCCGACGAGCGCCTCGTCTAGGACTGCTTCTTCGGCTTCTTCTTCGCCGGCGCCGCGCGGACGACCTTGAACGGACGGCTCGTCAACTCGGCCGCCCCGAGCTCGTTCGCCGCGCGGAAGCGGAGCACGTAGTCGCCGCCGTAGACGAGCGCGCGTCCCCCGCGGTGGTGCCACGCCAGCGGACGAGGAAGCGCCCCGGCTCCGTGATGCGGCGCACGGCGATCGTCGCGACCTGAACGCCGGCGCGGCGTCTCCACGGTCACGCGCAGCCGCGCGGCACGCGTCACGTTCACCCCGTGCCTGGACGAACTCCTCGCCGCGCGCGCGCACGGTGATCTTGCGCCGCGCCAGCTTCACGTCGCCGAGCGTGGTGTTGACCGTGAACCGTTCGCTCGTCTTCGAGGTCGCGCCCGATGTCGTCCGCCGCCGAGACGTCGAGCTGCCAGCGGCCCTCGGCCGGCGCGGCCGGGGGAACGTTCGGGTCGGCCGGCGCGGGCGGGAAGGCGACGGCAGTACGTGCCGGGCTCCCGGACGACCGTCTCGGTGAAGGCGACCTGGCCGCCGGGCGCGGTGAGCGTCGCCGTCACGGCCGACGGGCGCACGACCTTGTACGCGAGCTGCTGCGTCTCGTCGACCCCGTCGCCGTTGGGCGAGACGACGGCGCCGCTCGAGCCGCGACGACCGCGCCGTAGTACAGGAGCTGGAGCGAGGTGGAGACCGGCGCGCTCGCCGCCCGGGTCGGAGGGCCGGTTCAGCAGCTCGCCCGTCGAACGCGATCGTGGTCGAGCCGCCGGCGTCGAACGCGGAGCCGGTGACCGCGCCGAGCCGGACGAGGGTCTGCGCGAGCTCGAAGTTCGTCATCCCGACGCTGTAGCCGGGCCGGCGCCCGTCCGTGGCGACCAGGATCACGCGGCCGTTGGCGAGCTGGCCGACTGCGGTGCGCGGGTTGCGCGGGACGAGCTGGCTCGGCGTCGAACGCCTCGAGGGCGCGGAAGACCGGCCTGCCGTTGCGGACGATCACCGGTCCGCCGCCGATCGCCTGCGTGATCCCGGCCCACTGCGGACGGAAGATGAGCCGAAGCACGAGGCTCGTGCCGATCGGGGCCTCCTCGGCCAGCTTCTGCCCGGCGGTGCCGCGCGCGACCAGCACCGCGCCGCCGGCGGGGATCGGCGTCCCGGCGCCGTTTCCGATCGCGGTCGACGGCGCCGACGAGATCCGTGTTCGGTGTCGCGGGCGGGAACGGCGACAGCACCACGGTGACCGCGCCGGACTGCGGCGGCGTCGCCCGGCCGTAGCTGGGCGTGAACAGCGAGATCCCGTTCGCGCCGGGCAACTGGTTCATGTCGTTGACCGCGCGGCGCTGGCCGAGCCCCTCCACGTCCCGAAGAACTGGATCCGGCGGACGTCGAGCGACGCCCTCGGCGCTGACGCCGACGCTCGAGCGATCGCCGTACGGCGGGCTGTCGACGACGCCGTCGCGCATCAGCACACCGCTCGGGCGCCCGCTGTCGAAGGTGTAGAAGTCACCGTTGATCCCGACCATGGTCGCCGTCGGCCGAGAGCCGCTTCTGCATCGCCGTGACCCGCTCGAGCCCCTGGATCGCGCTCGTTCGAGAGCACCGGCGCGGAGCTCGTAGTGCCCGCCGGGCTTCGGCCCGCGTAACGATGTGCAGCGCGACCGGCCCGTGGTGCGTGAACTGGACGCCGCGCTCGTAGGTGACGCCGGGCATCAGCGTCTGCCTGCGTCGCAGCCGTGGCCGGCGCGGCCAGCGCAACGGAAGGCCAGCGAAGGCACGAATCCACCGATGAGACAGCTTGCGAAGCACGACCCCGCCCGAGGCTACCGGAACGCTTCGGAGGCTCCTTGCAGGGATGTTACGGAATCGCGTACACCGCGCGCGGAAGCGCGGCTCGCCGCCTAGTCCCTAGAAGACCTTGACGTCGCGGTAGAGCGTGTCGCGCTGAACCGGCGTCTTGCCGACGGCCCTGATCAGGTGGACGAGCTCCTCGGTCGAGGTGCGGTGCGTCGTGCCCGGCCGCCGAGACGACGTTCTCCTCGATCATCACCGAGCCCATGTCGTCGGCGCCGAAGCCGAGCGCGACCTGGCCGATCTTCAGCCCCTGCGTCACCCACGAGCGACTGGATGTGGTCGACGTTGTCGAGGTAGATCCGCGAGACCGCCTGCGTGAGCAGGTAGTCGAACGACGTCGGCATCTGCTCGTCGCGAGACCTGCGTCGGCGAGCCGGTTGCCGTCGCGCTGGAACGTCCAGGAGATGAAGGCCCGGAAGCCGCGCGTCTCGTCCTGGACCTCGCGGACGCGCCGCATGTGCTCGACGCGCTCCTCGAGCGTCTCGACGTGCCCGTACATCATCGTCGCCGTCGTCGACATGCCGAGCCGGTGCGCGTGGCGCATCACGTCGAGCCACTCGTCGACTTCGTCTTCTTCGGCGCGATCAGCTCGCGCACGCGGTCGACGAGGATCTCGCCGCCGCCGCCCGGGATGCGAGTCGAGCCCGGCGTCGCGCAGGCGCGAGAGCGTCTCCCACATGGTCAGCTTCGAGCGGCGCGCGATGTGCTGGATCTCGGGCGGGGAGAGCGCGTGCAGGTGGATCCGGTAGCGCTCCTTGATCGAGCGGAAGAGGTCCTCGTAGTAGTCGATCCCGAGGTCGGGGTGGTGGCCGCCCTGCATCAGGACGCCGGTGCCGCCGATCGCGAGCGTCTCCTCGATCTTCTTGAAGATGACCGGCTTCGGGAGCAGGTAGCCCTCGTTGCGGTCGCCGGGGCGCCGGTAGAAGGCGCAGAAGTCGCAGTCGGTGACGCAGATGTTCGTGTAGTTGAGGTTCCGGTCGACGATGAACGTGATCCGGTCGGGATCGGTCTTGCGCCGGCCGCAGCTCGTCGGCCGCGCGGCCGACCGCGACGAGCTCGCGCGAGCGCAGCAGCGTCGACCGCCTCCTCGTCGGAGATCCGCTCGCCGTCGAGCGCCTTCTCGAGCACGGCGCGCACCGGGGTCGCCTCGACCGTGGTCATGCCTCCGCCTCCACCGGCTCCTTCTGGACGAAGCGCAGCTCCGGCACGTGCTCGAGCTCGCCGACGTCGCGCGCCATCTCGAGGAAGGTGTAGAGCCCGGCGCGCTCGCGCGGGCCGAAGGAGTAGCGGAGCTTCTCGAAGTAGCGGGCGAGGATAGCCGGCGGGGTAGCCGTACGCTGGCGCTCGCCTCGTGCGCGAGCAGCTCGCGGCTCCGCACGGGCCAGGCGCACCGAGGCGACGAGCGCGTGCTCGAGCTCGGGCAGGCCGGCCACGACGGGCTCCGGAGCGGCCCACACGGCGAAGACCATCGGCAGCCCCGTCCGCTCGAGCCAGAGTCGGCCGAGGTCGTAGTGCGGCGTCGGGTCCTCGAAGGCGCTCTTCAGCGCGGCGTCGCCGATCAGGAGCTTCGCATCGGCGTCCTCCGCTTCCTCGGAGCCGAGCGGGACGTGCTCCGCATGCGGCAGCAGCACCTTCGTCAGCACCACCGAGGTGGCGCTCTCCGGGGTGACGGCGACGGAGCGGATCTGCGAGAACGGCAGCCCGCGAGACGAGCTGGATCGACTCGACCGCACCCTCGGACGAGACGCACATCCGCGGCAGCAGGCGCAGCGAGGACGCATGGCGCGCGTACTCGATCGACGAGATCGGCGCGATGTCGAGCTGGCCGTCGAGCAGCATCCGGTTCAGCTCCGTCGGCACGCCGGGGACCTCCTCCACCTCGACGTTCAGCCGGTGGAAGACCGGCGCCATGTTCACGTACGAGATGCGGCCGAGGCGGATCATGCGGCGTCCCAGCGGCGCAGCTCGTTGTAGAGCGTGTCCCGCTGCACGGGCACGCGGCCCGCCTCGCCGACGAAGCGGACGAGCTCGGCGATCTTCTGCTCCGTCCCGCTCGTGGCGCCGGCGGCCTGGAAGATCTGCTCGCGCACGACGGTGCCCTGGACGTCGTTGGCGCCGAAGTGGAGCGCGACGGCGGCCGTGGGCATCCCGTACATGATCCAGTACGCCTTCATGTTCGGGATGTTGTCGAGCACGAGGCGCGAGACGGCGACCATCTTCAGGTCGTCGAACGCGGTCGTGTGCCGCCAGCCGCGCCGCTCGAAGACGGTGTTCTCCGGGTGGAACGCGAGCGGGATGAAGGCGAGGAAGCCGCCCGTCCGGTCCTGCTGGTCGCGCAGCCGCAGCAGGTGGTCGACGCGCTCCTCGTAGGTCTCGACATGGCCGTAGAGGAGCGTGCAGTGCGTCGGGATCCCGAGCTTGTGCGCGCTGTCGTGCGTGTGGAACCAGTACTCGGCCGGCTCCTTGCCGGGCGCGATCAGCTTGCGCACGCGCGGAGCGAAGATCTCGGCGCCGCCGCCGGGGAGCGAGCCAAGCCCGGCCGCCTTCAGCTCCTGCAGCACCTCCTCGTGCGTGAGGCCGGAGAGCTTCGTCATGTGGTGGATCTCGGAGGCCGTGTACATCTTCAGGTGGACGTCCGGCAGCGCCGCGTGCAGGGAGCGGACGGCGTCGACGTAGAAGTCGAAGCCGACATGCGGGTTCTCGCCGTTGACGATGTGGATCTCCGTGAACCCGATCAGCTCGTGCTGGCGCACCATGTCCTCGACGAGCTCGTCGGCCGAGAGCGTCGTACGCCCGCTCCTGCTTGCGCGTCTGCGGCGAAGGCGCAGAACTTGCACTTGACGCGGCAGACGTTCGTCTGGCTCACGTACAGGTTCTGGACGAAGTAGACGTCGTCGGTGCCGCCGCGCAGCCGGCGCGCGTGGTCGGCGAGCTCGCCGAGGCCGAGCAGGTCGTCGGACTCGAGCAGCGCCAGCCCGTCCTCGAAGTCCAGCCGCTCGCCGGCGTCGACCTTCTCCCAGATCGGCTCGAGCGTGGATGTCTTCGCCAGGGTCGCCATCACGTGCTTCGGTTCACGACTGCGTCCGCGAGGGCGTCGAGCTCGTCCCGGTGCGGGCCGCCGTTCAGGCTCTCGCGCGCCTCCCTAGCGTAGTCCAGGGCCACCTCCCTGGAGCGCTCCAAGGCGCCGGTGGCGGCGACGCGGAGCAGCACGCCCGTGAGTCGGCCCGCCCGCGAGCGCGGCGCGCACGGCGTCGTCCGCGCGGGCGGCGAGCAGCAGCGGCAGCGTGGGCGTCCCCTCGCGCAGGTCGGTCCCGGCGATCTTGCCGGTCTCGATCGTGTCGCCTGCGCAGTCGAGGATGTCGTCGGCGATCTGGAAGGCGATGCCGAGGTTGAGCCCGAAGCGCGCGAGCGTCCCGCCCGAGCCGAGCAGGCAGGCGGCCTCGAAGAGCTTCCCGGTCTTGAGGGCGCAGCGCTCGAGGTACGCCTCGACGGTCGTGTCGGGATCGTGCTGCTGGCGGCGCTGCATCGCCTCGCCGCGCGCCAGGGCGAGCGCCGCGTCCGCAAGCACCGCGACGGCGCGGGCGTCGCCCTCACGGCAGAGCTCCGCGAAGGCGCGCGCGAAGAGGTAGTCGCCGGTCGCACGCGCGGCTCCCTCGCCGTGCGCCGCCCAGGCGGCGGCGTGTCCCCGCCGCACTTGCGCCCCGTCGATCAGGTCGTCGTGGACGAGCGTCGCCATGTGCACGAGCTCGACGGCGACGCCGGCCGCCACGGGCGGCCGGGCGTCCTCGGGCGCGGAGAGGAACGCGAGCAGCGGCCGCAGGCGCTTGCCTCCGGCTGCGAGCGCGTCGGCGCCGACTGCGGCGACGACGCCCGGATCGGCTCGCAACGGCCTCGGCCAGGCGCTCCTCGACCTGCTCGAGATACGTGTCGAGGCCGGGGGGCGGCGCACGTCGGCGAGCGTGGTCACGCTCGCGCGCCCACGTGCAGGGCGACGATCCCGCCGGCCATCAGGTCGAAGCGGACGTGGTCGAATCCGGCCTCCCGCATCAGCCCCGCGAGCTCCTCGGCGGGCGGGAACCGCTTCACGCTCGCCGGCAGATACGTGTAGGCCGAGCCGCCCGGGAGCACCTTCCCGAGCAGCGGCACGACCCGGTCGAACCAGAGCGAGTAGAAGGCGCGCAGCGGCCCGCGCGGGCGCGTGATCTCGAGGATGGCGACCAGGCCGCCCGGCCGGAGCACGCGGCGCAGCTCGGCGAGCGCGCGCCCGAGGTCGTCGACGTTGCGGACGCCGAAGCCGACCGTCGCCGCGTCGAAGCTCTCGTCCTCGAAGGGCAGCGCGAGCAGGTCGCCCTCGAGCCACTCCAGCTCGTGGCGCCTTCCGGCGGGCGCGCGCGAGCATCTCCGGGGAGAAGTCGAGCCCGACGACCGTCGCACCGGCCCGCGCCGCGATGATCGCGAGATCGCCGGTGCCGCAGCACGCGTCGAGCACCCGGTCGCCGGGCTGCACCGCGATCCGCACCGTGCGACGCCGCCAGCGCTGGTCGAGCCCGAGCGTCATGACGCGGTTCATCACGTCGTAGACCGGCGCGATCCGGTCGAACATCGTGCGCACGCCCTCGGCGGGCAGCGTGCCGGTCTCGTGGCTCACGACTGCCCCCACCGGGGCGTGAGCGTGTTCTCGACGCCGAGCTGATCGAGGATCCGGGCGACGACGAAGTCGACGAGGTCGTCGATCGTCTCCGCACCGTGGTAGAAGCCGGGAGCGGCGAAGAGGATCGTCGCGCCGGCGCCCTGCAGCGTCGCGAGCCCGTTCAGGTGGATCGACGACAGCGGCGTCTCGCGGGGCACGAGCACAAGCTTACGGCCCTCCTTGAGCGCGACCGAGGCGGCGCGGTGGATCAGGTTCGCCATCGCCCCGGCCGCGAGCGTGCCGACGGTCGACATCGAGCACGGGCAGACGACGTACGCGTCGACCTTCGCCGAGCCCGACGCGTACGGGCTCCCGTAGTCGTCCACGGCGTAGACGGTCACTCCCGGCGCATCGCCGACGAGGCGCTCGAGCACCTCCTCGCGCGCGAGCTTCGGGTCGCCGTAGAGCTCGGTCGCGAGCACCTCGATCCCGGCCGAGGACGCGGTCAGGCCGACCTCGCAGCCGGCGTCGGCGAGCGCGCGCAGCAGCCGGGCGGCGTACGGTGCGCCGGACGCGCCCGTCACGCCGAGGAAGACGTTCATCTCTGCTACTCGTCGACGCCCTTGGAGGCGTCGAGGAACGTCGCGATCGCGGTCAGCTGCTCGTCGTCCATGCTGCCGCCGAACTCCTCGCCGAACGCGGGCATCACCTCGTTGCCGAACTCGCCGGGTTCGCGACGTAGCCCTTGAAGTACTCGATCCCTCGGTCGCCCGCCCCGACCGCGCTCAGGTCCGGCGCGCCGAGGTTGGTCGAGCCGACGCCGAGATAGGTGTGGCACGCGGCACAGCCGGACTCGGCGATAGAGCGTCGCGCCCTGGACGGCGACCTCGTTGTCGGCGAAGCCCTGCTGCTCGGCCCACTCGGGCACCAGCGCGACGAGCTCCGTGCCGAGCGCCTCCTCGGCCGTGGCGCCCTTGTAGGTCAGCACGCCCATCGAGATGACGACGACGATCGCCGCCACGATCGCGACCGGCCGGTGCAGCAGCCGGCGCTCACGGCGGAGGTCGAGGAACGGCAGCGCGATGAGCAGGATCAGCAGCAGCGTCGGGATCCCGACGGTGCCGAGGATCGACCGACTCCGGCCACTTGAAGATCCGGAGCAGGTAGAAGAGGAAGTAGAAGTACCAGTCCGGCCGCGGGATGAAGTTCGTCGTGCCCGGGTCGGCCTCCTCGGTGAAGTGCGGGCCGAGCAAGCCGGCCTCGGTGCCGTCGGCGTCGTAGTACCAGATGCACGGCGAGCGCGATGATCACGCCACGACGACGAGGCTCATCACCGTGTCGTGGAACATCGCGTGCGGGAAGAACGGCTTCCCGCGGCGCTCGACGTCCTCCTTGTAGCGCTTGTGCGCCTCGCGGCGCTCGACGACGCGGCGCGACGGCTTATGGGCCATTCGAGCCTCCGCGGCCGCCCGGTCGCGTCAAGCCTTCGCGACCGTTGGCCGGCTTCGTCTCGACCACCGGGCCCTCGCCGGCCGCGTCCTTCGACCACGGGTCGGCGAGTACGCCGAGCCGGATGACGAGGTAGAGGTGCAGGACGATCAGGCCGATGATCGCGCCCGGGACCACGAGCATGTGCAGCGCGTAGAACTTGCTCAGGGTGTCTTCGCCGATCGCGGCCCCTCCTTGGAGGAACTGGGCGATGAAGGGCCCGAGGAACGGTGCCGTGGCGTTGATGTTGATCCCGACGACGGTCGCCCAGTACGCGGTCTGGTCCCAGGGCAGCAGGTAGCCGGTGAAGCCCTCGAGCATCCCGAGCACCAGCAGCAGCACGCCGACGATCCAGTTCAGCTCGCGCGGGTACTTGTAGGCGCCGAACAGGAACACCCGGGCCATGTGGAGGAACATCAGGATGATGAAGACGCTCGCGCCCCAGCGGTGCATGCCGCGCACGAGCCAGCCGAGCGTGACGTCGTTCGTGATGTGCTGGATCGACGCGTACGCGGAGTCCGGATCCGGCTTGTAGTACATCGCGAGGATCACGCCGGTCATCGTCTGGACGAGGAAGGCGGTCAGCGTCGCCGAGCCGAGCGTGTGGTACCAGCCGATGTCGCGCGGCACCTTGCGGAAGAGGAAGTACTTGACCCCGCCGACGAGCCCCGAGCGCTCCTCGAGCCAGTCGAGCGGGTAGAGCGCGACTGCCTCTGACCTGCGCGCGGCGCGTGCGCTTCTTCTTGGGGGTCGCGGGTGTGGTCGCCACTAGCCGGGAACCTCGATCGGGTAGAGCCAGCCTCGAGGCCCGTCCACGTGCACGCCCGGGCTCGTGTGGCCGTACTTCATGATGCGCGCGCGGGCGCCGGTGCCCTCGACCTCGCCGACGCTGTAGAAGCTCGCCGAGCCAGAGGTTCCCGTCGCGAATCGAGAACTCGCAGCGGTCGAGCGCGCGGACGGGCGGGCCGGCCGTGCGGTTGCCCTCGGTGTCGTACTGGCCGCCGTGGCACGGGCAGCCGAAGCCGGAGGGCTGGGTCGGCGTCAGCGAGACGTGATCGCCGACCTCCTTCTTGGCCTCGTCGTCGACGGGGCCGTTCGGCTGCACCGGGCAGCCGAGGTGGACGCAGCGGAGAAGAGGATCGTGAAGCTCGGACGTGCCCTCGGGCTCTCGGCGAGGCCGTTGTTGCGCACGAAGACGGTGCGGCGCCTGACCTCGCCGATCTCCGGGTCCTCGAGATACGTCGCGATCACGAACTCGCCCTCGGGGAAGTTCTCGAGCGGCCCGAGGTCGACGTCCGGCTCGTCGCTGGTTCGTGAACGAGGGCAGGACGGCGAAGCCGAGGACGGGGACGGTGACTGATGCCGCCGATCACCGCGCCGAGGCCGAGCGTCGTCGCGGCGAGGAAGTTGCTGCGCGGGTACGCGCCCTCGCTCCTCCGCCTCGTCGGCGGCCTCCGCGGACAGCGCGGCCGTCGGCGCGCCGGCGCGCGTCTCGGGCTCGACACCGGGCGCCGGCTCGCGCACCGAGGTCGTGACGTCGCGGATCCAGAGGAAGCCGAACACGATCGCGAGGACGGCGCCGACGACCGCCACGGGGAAGCTGACGACGAGGCCGGTGAGGACGCAGGCGATGCCCATCGCGAAGCCGATCGGCCAGAGGCTCGGCGGCGGCAGGTGCGGTGTCTCGTTGTCGTCCATGCTCAAGCCTCGGTGCCCTCCGGATTCAACCCCTCTAGCGTGGGCCTGTCAACGACGTGACAGTTGGCGCAAGCCTCGGCGGCCCGCGCCATTCTGTACCACTCCGCCCGAACCGTGCGCCGGGATCCCGTACTCGTCCCAGCGCGCGTCGACGAGCGCCTTCACCTCCGCGCTCATCTCGATCTCCTCGGGCCACTCCCGCGCGCCCTCGGCCGGCCCCTTCGCGGTCGCGTCGATCCCGAGCTTGCCGCCGAAGAACTGCAGCGTCGGCGCGTGGTCGAGATGGTCGAGCGGGCCCTCGGCGATCACGACGTCGCGCTTGGGGTCGACGTTGGCGCCGACGTAGAAGAAGACCTGCTCGTAGTCGTGGACGTCCACGTGCTCGTCGACGACGACGACCGACTTCGAGAGGCTCAGCATCCCGAGCCCCCAGATCGCGTGCATCACCTTGTGCGCGTGGCCGGGGAAGGCCTTGCGGATCGAGACGATCACGCAGTTGTGGAACGCGCCGGCGACGGGCAGGTCGTAGTCGACGATCTCCGGGACGGTCATCCGCACCGCGGGCAGGAAGATCCGCTCGGTCGCCTTGCCGAGCCACGCGTCCTCCTGCGGCGGCTTGCCGACGACGATCGAGGGGTAGATCGCGTCCCGGCGCATCGTGATCGCGGTCAGGCGGAAGACCGGGAACGGCTCCGGCGGCGTGTAGAAGCCGGTGTGGTCGCCGAACGGCCCCTCGAGGCCGACCTCGTCCTTCTCGATGTACCCCTCGAGCACGATCTCGGCGTTCGCGGGCACCTCGAGGTCGACCGTCTTGCCCGCGCACGAGCTCGACCGGCTCGCCCTTGAGGAAGCCGGCCAGCATCAGCTCGTCGATGTGCTTCGGCAGCGGCGCGCTCGCCGAGTAGGCGGTGACGGGGTCGAGCCCGAGCGCGACCGCGACCGGGATGCGCCCGTCGGTCGCGCAGGTAGTCGGCCCGGCCGTCCTTGTGGATCTGCCAGTGCATGAAGGTCGAGCGGCCGGTCGATCTTCTGCATCCGGTACATGCCGACGTTGCGCGTGCCCGTGCGCGGGTCCCTCGTGATCACGGCGGGAAGCGTGATGAACGGCGCCGGGTCGCCCGGCCAGCAGCGCTGGATCGGCAGCAGGTCGAGATCGACGTCGTCGCCGGTGAGCACGACCTCCTGGCAGGCGCCGCGCGACACGGTCTTCGGGCATCGAGTCCGCGATCGACTTCAGCTTCTTCGAGCCCGCGCACCTTGTCGACGAGCCCCTGCGGCGGCTGCATCTCGAGCACGTCCTCGAGCTTCGCCGCCACGTCGTCGAGGTGCTCGACGCCGAAGGCGAGGCACATCCGCCGCTCGGTGCCGAACTGGTTGATCAGGAGCGGGTGGCGCGCGCCCTTCGGGCTCTCGAACAGCAGCGCCGGCCCGCCCGACCTTGACCGTCCGGTCGACGATCTCGGTGATCTCGAGGTCCGGATCGACCTCGGCGGCGACGCGGACGAGCTCGCCCTCCCGCTCGAGGAGCGCGATCCAGTCGCGCAGGTCGGCGGCCGGGGCCATCGAGCTACAGCGTGCGGCTCGGCTTGCGCGCCCGCGCTTCGCGGTAGAGGTGCTGCGTAGCTCGCCGATCGCGATCACCGCGACGAAGATGAGGCCGACGACGTGGCATCGAGAGCGACCTGGCGAGCTCCCGATCGCGGTCGACGCCGAGGACGACTGAGGCGCGACCACGCGCAGTCGAGCGCACCGATGGCGCGACCTGCCTCGACGGGCGTCCTCAGTCGGCGCGCGAGGGCGCCGCAGCTCGAGGCCTCGCCGAGCGCGTCGACGGCCGAATCGCACGCTGACGGCTGGCTACCGCGCGAGCTGGCGGCACGCTCGCGGTAGCCCGCCGGCGCGACTCGCGAGCGAGACGAGCCCGACGACGCAGCATCGCCGAGAATGACGCTTGCGCGCCTCGGCGCGTCGGCGAGCGCGCGATCGCCGAGCAGCGGCCGATGACCGCACCGAGCTCGTCGCACCCGCGCGCATCGTCGCGGCGACGCGCGCCGGCGTCGAGCGCCGCGTCGGCGTGCGCGCGTCAGCTCGGCCGCGGCTCGGCGAGCCGCCCGTGCCGAGCGCGCGCCGTCGCGGCCCACGCCGCGCCGTCGCCGTCGGCGGCCGTCGGCGCGCAGCTGCGCGCAGAGCGAGATCAGCTCGGCGAGGTCGGCGACGGCGTCGACGCTCGCCGGTCGCGGCGATGCGGACGAGCCCGTGCGCGTAGAGGTAGTCGCCGAGCAGGAGCGCGGCGTCGGCGTCGGCGGGCGCGAACAGCCGCGGGCGGCCGTAGTGGAGCAGGTAGCCCTCGTAGATCGTCTCGACCCCGAGCGCGAAGCGCTCGCGGGGCGAGCGGCGAGAAGACGGTCGCCGCTCGCGCTCGGCGCGGGCCGCAGCGCCTCGCCCCAGAGCGGGCTCTCGGCGGCCGCGTCGCGCCGCGAGCGTCTCCCAGAGCGTCAAGTCGCCGAAGAAGCTCGCCAACGGCCTCGACGGTGCGGTCGATCTCCTCGTCGCCGTGGGCGAGCGAGACGAACAGGCACTCGAACTGCGACGGCGCGACGTAGACGCCGCGCTCGAGCAGGTGCCGGAAGAGCGCGCCGTAGCGCTCGGTGTCGGCGCGCTCGCGCGTCGTCGAAGTTGCGCACCGGCGCCGTCGGCGAGGAACAGCGTCGCCATCGCGCCGACGCGCTGCACGCGCGCCGAACGGCGCGAGCGCCCGCCTCGAGCCGCGCGCCCGTCGCTCGAGCTCGCTCGTAGACGGCGGGGTCGCGCAGCCGGCGCAGCACGGAGAGGCCCGCCGCCGTCGCGAGCGGGTTCCCGGAGAGCGTCCCCGCCTGGTAGACGTCGCCCGACGGGGCGAGCCGCTCCATCACCTCGGCGCGGCCGCCGAACGCGGCGAGCGGCAGGCCGCCGCCGACGATCTTGCCGAGGATGGTCAGGTCGGGCGTGACGCCGAAGCGCTCCTGCGCGCCGCCGCGCGCGACGCGGAAGCCGGTGATCACCTCGTCGAAGACGAGCAGCGCGCCGGAGGCGTCGCAGAGCGCGCGCAGCGCCTCGAGGAAGCCGGGCGCGGGCGGGACGACGCCCATGTTCCCGGCGACCGGCTCGACGACGATCGCGGCGAGCCCCTCGCCGTAGCGCTCGACCGCGGCCGCGACGGCGTCGACGTCGTTGTACGCGCAGACGATCGTGTCCGCCGCGACGCCGGTCGGGACGCCCGGGCGTCGACGGGATGCCGAGCGTCGCGAGCCCCGAGCCGGCGCTCGCGAGCAGCGCGTCGACGTGGCCGTGGTAGCAGCCCGCGAACTTGATCACCCGGTCGCGGCGCGTGAACGCGCGCGCGAGCCGGACCGCGCTCATCGCCGCCTCGGTGCCCGGAGGAGACGAGCCGCACCAGCTCGACCGACGGCACGGCGTCGACGATCTCGGCCGCGAGCTCGACCTCGCGCTCGGTCGGCGCGCCGAAGGTCGTGCCGCGCCGCGCCGCCTCGCTCGACCGCCTCGACCGTCTCGGGATCGGCGTGGCCGAAGAGGAGCGGCCCCCAGGACATGCACCCAGTCGACGTAGCGGCTGCCGTCGACGTCCTCGATCGTCGCGCCCGTCGCCGCGGCGCATGAAGACCGGCTCGTCGAGCCCGACCGCGCGCATCGCCCGCACCGGCGAGTTGACGCCGCCGGGGATCAGCGCTCGTGCGCGCGCCGGAAGAGCTCCGACCGCTGCCTCAGAGCCACTGCGCGAGCTCCTTCGCCCAGTAGGTGACGACGAGGTCGGCGCCGGCGCGCTGGATCGCGGTGAGCGACTCGAGCGCGGCCTGCGCGCTCGTCGAGCCAGCCGCGCGCGGCCGCCGCCTTCACCATCGCGTACTCGCCGGAGACGTTGTAGGCGGCGACGGGGCAGTCGAAGCGCTCGCGCACGGCGCGGATGACGTCGAGGTACGGCAGCGCGGGCTTGACCATCAGCACGTCGGCGCCCTCGGCGAGGTCGAGCTCGCACTCGCGCAGCGCCTCGCGCACGTTCGCCGGGATCCATCTGGTAGCCGCGCCGGTCGCCGAACGGCGGGCGCCGACTCGGCCGCCTCGCGGAACGGCCCGTAGAACGCCGAGGCGTACTTCGCCGCGTAGGCGACGATCGGCGTCTCCGGGAGCGCCTCGCGGATCGCGCCGACGCGGCCGTCCATCATGTCGCTCGGCGCGACGGCGTCGGCGCCGGCCTCGACGTGGCTGACCGCGGTGCGCGCGAGCAGCTCGAGCGTCTCGTCGTTCTGCACCTCGACCCTCGCCGTCGCGCAGCACGCCGCAGTGGCCGTGCGAGGTGTACTCGCAGAGGCAGACGTCGGTGAGCGAGCACGAGCTCCGGGTGCTCGGCGCGCAGCGCGCGCAGCGCCCGCTGGACGATGCCGTCGTCGTCCCAGGCGCCCGAGCCCTCCTCGTCCTTCTCCTCCGGGATCCCGAACAGGAGCACGCGCCGACCCCGAGCGCGGCGAGCTCCTCGGCCTCGCGCGACGAGGTCCGTCGACGGAGTAGCGCGACATGCCCGGGAGCTCGTCGTTCGGCACGCTCGCCGGCCCGACGAAGAGCGGCAGCACGAAGTCGTCGAGGTCGAGCCGCGTCTCGCGCACGAGCGAGCGCAGCGCATCGGTCCGGCGCAGGCGGCGCAGGCGCGTGGCGGGGAACGCGCTCACAGCGACAAGCGTACGTCAGCCGCCGAGGCGGCGGACTGCGCTGCGCGCCGCGACGCCGTACAGCGAGCGTCAGACCCACGAGCCAGGCCGCCTCGACGCGCCAGCGTGCGCCACGGGCTCGAGGTCGAAGAGCGCCGAGGCGAAGAAGCGCAGCGGCGTGCGCGAACGGGAACGCGTCGCTGATGCCAGCGCGGCGGCGGGCACGACCTCCCGCGGCACGAGCCCGAGGAAGACGATCGGCAGCACGACGAGGAACGCGACGAGCGAGGCCGTGCGCGCCTCCGGCGCGAGCGCGCCGAGCAGGCGCCGAGCGCGCCGAGGCGCGCGCCCGCGAGCGCGAGCCCGACGCGCGAGCAGCGGCAGCCGCGCCCACGGCTCGCCGCCCGTCGACGTCGCCGACTCGATGATCGCTCCGAACGCGAGCGCGATCGCGAGCGCCGAGCGCGACGCGACGAGCGGCGGCGAGCGCGACCTTCGCCGCGACGAGCTCGCCGAGGCCGGACGAGCCCGCGCGCGAGCCGCCCGAGCACGTTCTCGTCCCGCTCGGCGGCGAGCGCGGCGGCGGCGAGCAGCAGCGCGAGGAACGCGACGTCAGCGCGAGCGCGTACGCCTGCACCTGCGCCGAGAGCGCCCAGGTGCGGCCGCGTCGCGCGCTCGTCTGCGAGCTCGATCGGGTTCGCGGTCGCCCGCAGCGCGTCGTCGGTCTCGCCGAGCGCCAGCCTCGGCGATCGCGCACGAACTCGCGCAGCCGGTCGAGACGCGGGCCGGGCGGCAGCTCGCTCGAGCAGCTCGCTGCGCGCCCTCGAGCCCGAGCACCTCGAACTCCCGGCCGAGGAAGGTGCCCTCGCCGCCCTCGAGCAGCAGCTCGATGTACTCGAGGTTCGCCTCGATGTACGCGTCCTGGAGCTGCTGGTTGAGCGAGTAGACGAGCGCCTGCACCTGCTGCGTCGACCGCGGACGAGAGCCCGCCGCGCGTCGTCTCGAGCTCGAGCCGCGGGCTGCGAGCATCCCGCGCAGGTCGCCGACGAAGCCGTCGCGGCACGGTGAGCAGTCGCGACGATCCGGCCCGCGCGAGCTGGCGCTCCGCCTCCTCCTCGGTCGAGCCGCACGAGCTCGACCTCGCTGGCGACGCGGTCGATCGTCCGCGTCGACGTCGAACGTCCTCGCCGCCGACCGCGATCGTCGCGGGCAGCCCGTCCTGGTCGACGAGCGCGACCCGCGGCTTCGCGTTCGCGTAGCGCGGCGACCAGGCCGACCAGCGCGGCGATCGACGAGCGGGTACGCGAGCGAGCACGCCGAGCAGGAGCGGCGAGCGGCGCAGGACGCGCAGGTCCTTGCGGCAGCAGCGGACCGTCTCATGCGAGCGCTCGCGCCTCGAGCGCGGTACTCAGCCGCGCCCGTCGAAGGCGAGCTCGCCGTCGCGCAGGACGACGACCCGGTCGGCCTGCTCGAGCTCCTCGAGGTTCTGCGTCGCGAAGACAGACGGCGCCGCCTGCGGCTCGCGACGCCGCGAGCCGCTCCCACAGCCGCCGCGCGCTGGCCGGGGTCGAGCGACGCGGTCGGCTCGTCGAGCAGCAGCACGCTCGGCTCGCCGAGCAAGCGCGATCGCGAGGTTGAGGCGCTGCCGGTTCCCGACCGAGAGCTCGCCGTCGGACGGCGGTCGTGTCGGGAAGCTCCGAGCGTCCGCCGGCCGCTCGGGCTGTCCGTCCAGCCGGGCGAAGAGCTCGAGGTTCTCGCGCGGCGTCAGCCGCCCGTAGTGCGCCGGCCGCTGCGGCACCCAGCCGACGCGCGCGCGCTCGCGCTCGACGCTGCCGCTCGCTCGGCTCGAGCGCCCCGGCGAGGATGCGAGAGCAGCGTCGACTTGCCGGCGCCGTTCGGGCCGACCAGCGCGACGCGCCTCGCCCTCGCGAGCTCGAGGTCGAGCGGCGCGAGCACGCGCCGGGCGCCGAAGCTGCGCGACACGCCGGTGGCGGCGAGGAGCGATGCTCAACGTCCTGGCGGTTCCGTACAGTCGGCGAGCAGTATCCGCACGACGCCGATCATCGCAGCCGAGGAGTTCGGCCCGTGGACGTGGCGGCGACGACCCTCCCGCCCGCCGGGAGCCGGCTCGCCCGGAACCGCAGCCGGGACGCAGGTTTCCGGCAGGACTGGGCTATGGTGCCGCGCATGGCTTCGGCCCGACAACGGGACGCCGCGCGCCTGCGTGCGCGCAGGCGACGTCCACCTCGGAAGCGGCATCGCGGAGCGGCACTCGGGCCGGATCCTCCTCGCCATCTTCGGTTCGGCGGTCGCTCGCTCGTGACCCTGCTCCTGACCGCCTTCGGCTCCAGCCTCGCCCGCGGCGCCGCAGCCGCTCGGCCGCGTCGGGCGTCCTGCCGGGCGGCCAGCCGAGCCCCAGATCGTCGCGACGTCCGGCTCGCTGCGCATCCAGCTGCCCGTCGCCCAGAGCGCGGTGACCGCGATCGGCTACCACCGCGCCGCCGACGGCGCCCGCACGCTCGAGCCGGTCGGCACGCAGGGGAACGCCGGGCCTCCTCGCCCGGCTCTGGCACCGCCTCGCCGGCACCGAGCAGGACCGGCTCGTCTGGTACCAGCTGAGCGGCTCGCCGCGGGCCCGGGCACCTCCGCGCTCGACGTCGGCGCCGCGCCCGGCACCGACGTCTACGCGCCGGTCGACGGCACGGTCGTCGGGATCACCGACTTCGTGCTCGGAACCGGGTGCACGGCGCGCGCATCGACATCCAGCCCCAGAGCGCGCCGTCCGTCGTCGTCTCGCTGATCGCACCTGCGCCCGGACCCGTCGCTCACGGTCGGCTCCGCGTCGCGACCGGCGCGCTCGAAGGTCGGCACCGTCCTCGACCTGCCCGCGTTCGAGCGCCAGGCGCTCGCCCGCTACACCCAGGACGCGGGCAACAACGTGACGATCGAGGTCCAGCCCGGCGGCCACGCTCGTCGGTCCGCTGAAGATCCTCTTCGTCGCCGACGTGTTCGGCGCGCCCGGGCGACGCGCCGTCGAGGACCGGCTGCGCGGCCTGCGCGAGGAGCTCGACGTCGACTTCTGCATCGTGAACGGCGAGAACGCCGCCGACGGGCGCGGGATCACGCCGAAGCTCGCCGAGCGGCTGCTCGCCGCCGGCGCCGACGTGATCACGCTCGGCAACCACACCTGGCGCCGCAGGGAGATCGGCCCGTACCTCGACGGGCTCCGAGCGCGTCATCCGCCCGGCGAACTTCTCGCGCCGCCGCGCCCGGCCGCGGGCTCACGGTCGCGCCCGCGGGCGACGGGACGCCGGTCGCGGTGGTCAACCTGCTCGGCTCGCTCTTCCTCGAGTCCCGCCGCGGGCCGTTCGAGATCGTCGACGAGCTCGTCGACGAGGCGCGGCGAGCAGGCCGCCGTCGTCGTCGTCGACTTCCACGCCGAGGCGACGAGCGAGAAGGTCGCGCTCGCGCGGCTGGCTCGACGGCCGCGTCACGGCCGTGCTCGGCACGCACACGCACGTGCAGACCGCCGACGCGCGCGTCCTGCCGGGCGGCACGGCGGCGATCACGGACGCCGGCATGACCGGGCCGCACGACTCCGTGATCGGCGTCAAGGCGGAGCTCGCGATCCAGCGCATGCGCACCGGGATGCCGGTCCGCTTCGAGCCGGCCGAGGGCGACGTGCGCATCGAGGGCGCGCTCGTCGAGTGCGACGCCGACGGCCGGCGCTACGGCGATCGAGCCGGTGCGCGTCGCCTGATCGCCGACGAGCACGGCGAGCACCGCCACGAGCACGAGGTCGCGGGCGAGCACGAGCCCCGACGCGACCCCGTCGAACGTCGAGCGCCAAGTCCCAGTAGCGGTACGGGAACCAGAGCTGCGTCAGCACGAGCGCGACGGCGAGCAGCGCGGAGGCGGCGAGCCCGCGGCGGCCGGCGACGAGCGGGACGAGCGGGACGAGCCAGATCAGGAACTGCGGCGAGAGCACCTTCCCGAGCGCGACGAAGGCGACGAGCGCAGCGGCGCTCCAGCGCACGAGCGCCTCGGCCGTCGGCCGGGCGGCGCAGCCAGATCCAGACCAGCGACGCGCGAGCTGGGCGACGCGTCAGCAGCGACCCCGGCGACCGCAGGGCCGACGCCGTCGAGGTTCTGCGAGCCGTGGCCCGAGCCATCTCGATCTCCAGCCCGAACAGGTGGTGCGCCGCGAGGAAGAACGCCGCGCCGAGGCTCTCGATCTGGAGCGGCCGGCCCGAGCTGCCGGCCGAAGCTGTCGCCGAGCCCGTCGGGCGCGAGCGCGAGGAACGGCCCGAAGGCGACCGCGATCACGCCCGCGAAGATGCCGAGGCAGACGAGCGCCTCCCGGCGGCCGCGCCGCCGCCACACGTACGCCAGCGCGAGCGGCACGAGCACGGCCGGGTAGAGCTTCGCCGCGACCGCCAGCCCGAGCAGCCCGAAGCCGAGCCGGTCCCGCCTCGCAGACGAGCGCCGCCAGCGCGCCGACGCGTGAGCGCGGCCGGCCAGAGGTCGAAGCGGGTGAGGATCACGTGCCCGAGCAGGAGCGGGAAGAGCGCGACCGCCGCGAGCGCCGACGCGACGCGCAGCCCGCGTCGCGCTGCAGGCCCGCCAGCACGAGCGCCGCGAGCAGCGACGGCGGCCACGCCGCACGCGGCCATCAGCCGCTCGAAGGACGCGCGGAACGCCGCCTGTCCCCCTGCGCGCTCGTCAGCGCGGGGAGAGCGAAGACCGGCAGCGCGCGCGGGCGGGTACTCGAGCCGGAAGTCGCGGTACGGGATCGACCCCCGCTCGATCGCGTTGCCGTAGGTCTGGTAGACGGGCATGTCGACGATCTCCTCGTCGTCGTAGAAGCCGCGGTGCAGCACGACCCACGAGCCCAGGAAGAGGAGGGCGGCCGCGAGCGCGGCGACGGCTAGTGAACCGGCTCGACGCGCTCAACGGTCCCTCCGCGTGCCCGGTCGCCAGCACCGGCGAAGGCGACGAAGGGGAAGAACCACGGGATGTAGAGGTAGAACCAGTGCGTCAGCACGAGCTCGAAGCCGATCAGGAGCGCGGCGGTCAGCGCGGCGAGCTGGAGCGGCGACCTGCGCCGGGGCACGAAGGCGACGAGCGAGCGCGCCGGCGACGAGCAGGACCTGGAGCACCTGCTGGACGCGGTGCAGGTCGGGGACGCCGCGGCGTGGTACTGGCCCCAGTCCCAGATCGAGAACGGCGACTCGCGGTCGAGCTGCCAGCCGAACGTGCGCTCGGCGAAGACGCGCGCGGCGTGCAGCGGCTCGGCTCGAGCAGCAGGACCGAGAACGCCGCGGCGGTGGCGAGCGCGAACCCGGCGACGAAGCGGCGCGACGGCGCCCGCCGCGCCTCCGGGTAGGTCAGCCAGAGCGGCGCCAGCAGCAGCGCGGCGAACTTCGTCCAGCCGGCGAGAGCCACTGCCGCACCCCGCGCCCAGGGCGACGAGGCGAGCCAGAAGCCCCAGATCAGGAAGGCGGGCATGATCGCGTCGTTCGTGTTCGAGTTGGCGACGTAGAGCGTGAAGGGGTAGGCGGCCCACGCGAACGCGAGCGTCGCGGCGAGTCGGTTGCCGCCGAAGCGGCGCCCGACGAGCGCGAGCCCGACGAGGCAGAGCACGTCGAAGAGCAACGACGTCGCGTGCGCCGCCCAGAGCTCGTCCCACTTCCCGCTCCAGCCGAAGGCGAGGTAGCCCGGGACGTACGCGAGATAGGAGACGGGGCCGTACGTGTCGCCGCGCCCGTTCGAGGACTCGCAGCGTCCGTTCGTCTGGATGCGCTCGCGGATCTCGCCCTCCGAGTCCGCCGGGCCGCACGGCTTCAGGTCGCCCTGCATCGGGCATGTGCCCGTAGGGCATCTGCCCGTTCACGATCCGCTGGCCGCCGATCACGCCCGCGTAGCCGACGTCGATCACGCTGCGCGGCGCCTCGACGTTGAGCCCGATGCGGAAGCCGGCGAGAAAGACGGCCGCGCCCGCCAGCAGCCACACCGGCCAGTCGGCGCGGGACGAGCGCGGCGCACGGTCGCGCCGGGCGATCCACACGCAGCGGCCGAGCAGATAGAGCGAGCGGCGGATACGCGAGCGGCACGCTCGAGAAGATCTCGCCCTCGTTGAAGAACCGCAGCGAGACCGTGAACGAGAGCAGCGCGAGCAGGTCGAGGTTGCGCAGCGAGAGCACCCGCCGCAGGTCGGCGAGACCGAGCAGGAAGAGCGCGCAGAACGTGAGCCAGACCCAGGGGTTGTTGATCGTCTTGCCCGCCGAACGCGCCGGCGCCGCCGCGCGCCATCTTCCACGCGACCTGCGGCCCCGTCCACGCCTCCACCACGGCGCCCGAGCTGTCGTCGACCTTGCCGAGCGACGATCTGGCCCGCCTTGCCCGACCACGCCTTCACCACCCACTCGTCGGTCGCGGGTCGGTAGTCGGCGTCCGTCGGTCGGGTTCGGCGGGTACCGGGCGAGCCAGTCGCGCACCTTGCCGTGCCGGAAGAGCACGTCGATCGCCTGCTGCTCGGTCAGCCTGGCCGCTCCTGCGGCGGGACGAACGGCGTCTCGACGAGCCGCCCGTCCTCGTCGTAGACCGGCTCGCTGACGGCCGCGGTGGTCGTCGCCGGAGCGGAGGCGGCGCCGGTCGGAGCGGCGAGCGCGAGCGCCGCCAGCGCCGCGCTCAGAGCGTCAGGCTGGCAGCCTTCGGAACGACCAGAGCTTGTTGCCGATGAAGTTCAGAGGCGTCACGAGCACGATCGCCAGCGCCTGCGCCGGCATCTTGTCGAGGCCGAGCCGCACGAGCAGGTGGAGGACGAGAGATTGGCGCCGAGCGCCAGCGTCGAGACGACGAGGAAGCGCATCCCCTGATAGGCAACGTGTCCGCGCGCGCCGCGGAACGTCCAGACCCGGTTCCAGATGTAGTTGTTCGTGACGGCGACGAGGAACGAGCAGACGGCCGCGAGCAGGTAGTGCAGGTCCGGCGCCGGCGACGAGCGCCGTGTAGACGGCCAGGTTGACGACGTAACCGCTCGCGCCGACGGCGCAGAACCGGCCAGCTGGAGCCAGTTGCGCCTGCGCCCGAGGGCGCCGCGCGTGCGGGCGAGAGCGCCCGAGGGCGTACGGCTGGGGAGCGCTCCACGACGCGGGCGAGCCTAGCAGCGACCGCGCCGTCCTCGAGGCGTACGCGTCCCGCGCGGGATCGATCATCGGAGGGCGAAGAGTACCTACGCCGTCGGCGCGCCGCGCTACGACGGAAACCCCTCCTCGCCGACGAGCGGCACGAAGCGGCACGGGACGGAGCGGACGACTTCCGGCCGCGCTCGGTGCGGACGACGACCTCGAGCCGCTGGTCGTGGCGGCTGCCCACCGGCACGACGAGCCGGCCCTCGGGCGCGAGTTGCTGCGATCAGAGCGGCCGGGGCGCCGCGGTGCCGCAGCCGCCACGACGATCGCGTCGAACGGCGCCTGTTCCGGCAAGCCGAGCGTGCCGTCGCCGACGTGCACCTCGACGCGGCCGTAGCCGCCGCGGCGAGCGGCGGCCCGCGCCTGTTCGGCCAGCTCCGCGACGCGCTCGATCGTCGACGACCTCCCCGCGCAGCTCCGCGAGCACCGCAGCCTGGTAGCCGGAGCCGGTGCCGACGTCGAGCACGCGCTCGTCGCCGCGCAGCCGAGCTCCTCGCACATCCTGGCGACCATGTCGGCTGCGAGATCGTCGCCCCGTGCCCGATCGGGAGCGCGCCGTCCTCGTAGGCCCGCGACCGCAGCTCCTCCGGCACGAAGAGCTCGCGCGGCACGCGTGCCGATCGCCGCCAGCACGCGCTCGTCCGCGATCCCGCCTCGCCGCAGCCGGCGCACCAGCCGTTCGCGCGCGGTCATGCCCGCGCGAGAGGCCGCGCATACGCGGGCGCCGGCACGCCGAAGTGCGCGAGCGCGGCCGGCATGACGTCCGTGATCGTCTCCAGCTCGGTGTCGAGCCCGATCGTGAGCATCGGCACCTCCGAGTCACCCGCGAGCAGCGACCCGTGCGAGCCGCCGCCGGCGTGATGCCGGCCGGCGAGGTCGGCGAACTCCCAGCCGGGCGCCGCCGAGACGATCACCTCGCCCGCATTGGGATTCGCGAGCGCCGCCCAGGATCGCTCGAGCGCGTTCGGCTGGTCGAGGATCGAGGCGTCGCCGTTCGTGGCCCAGCCTCCGCCCGTGCGCTCGAAGCGGAGCTCCTCGCCGTCCCGTCTCGCCACGGCCTCGTCGCCCTCCCGGAAGAGCACGACGTCGACGCCCGGTGCGCCGTCGAGGCCCTCCGCGACCGGCCGCACCTCGCCGTCGAGATACACCATCGCAGCCCGGTTCGAGCCCGTCACCCGCCCGGCGGCGACATGCTCGCCGAGCCGCGCCACCTCGGTGACCGTTGTCTGACCGTGATCGGCGCAGACGACCACGGCATAGCGATCGAGAAAGTCCTCTTCCCCACCGGCGGCCGAGACGAGCGAGCCGACGGCGGCGTCACAGCGCGCCAGAGCCGCATGCGCGGCGTCCGGCCCCTGGGCGTGTGAGGCGTAGTCGTAGTCGGACAGGTAGAAGACGAGGAAGTCGAAGCCGTCACGGGTGACGAGCCACCGGCCGACCGCCTCGGCGTACGCGTCGATCGTCCCGGCCGGGCGGTTGCGCACCGCGAGCGGCGCGCCGGTCACGTCCGACTCGAAGAGGTTGTAGAAGAAGAAGCGCTTCGGGCCGTAGGCCGGCCGGGTCAACACCGGCACGGTCGGGCTGTGCGGCGTCCGGCCGCGGTAGCAGGTGATGTTCACTGCCGCCGTCGTCAGCCCCGCATCCTCGAGCGCCTCGTACACGGTCACCGCCCGTTGCCCGAGATGCGTGGCGTTCAGCTCGTACACCGTGTCCTGGAGCGAGCGGCGCGTGCCGGCCGCGCGGACGGCGCCGAAGGAGGAGCCGTACTCGACGAGCCGCTGCTCGGCGCGGTTCCACCACACGAGATGCGGGATCTCGTGCACGTCGGGAAGCGCGCCGGTGACGAGCGACGAGAGGCACACCGGCGTCAGCGACGGGAAGGCCGACACGGCGCGGCGATAGCGGCCGTGCTCGGCGAGGAACGCGAGCGTCGGTGCTGCACGGTCGGCGACAGCCGCCTCGAACATCGAGGGCGTCAGACCGTCGATCACGACCAGGATCAGCTTCTTCGTGGGCTCAATCCTTCGCGAGCGAGCGGAGGCCCGCGTACCGCTCGGCGTGCGTACGCCGCAGTCTCGCAGCCAGCGCGGGGACGCCGACCGCCACGAGGTAGCCCACCACGGGGACGAACGCGAGCGCCGCCAGGCCGAGCGCGGCGACCGCCACGATCAGCGCGAGCCCGCCGCGGGTGCCTCCGCGCCGAAGGGCGCCCGACACGATCACGACCGCTGCCGCGGCTCCCACGACCCCCGCGACCGCGCCGGCGACGAGCTCGGTCCAGTCGTCGATCACGACCCCGGCCAGGGCGCCGGCGGCGCCGGCCAGCACGACCGCAGCGATGCGTCCGCGCGGCGTCGCGGAGAGCAGGCCCGCAAACAGCACGCCGAAGGCGATCCCGAGCCCCAGCGCGGTGCCGATCGTGTACCAGTCCCCCATCGCCGCCCCAGTCTAGAGACGGCGATTGCCGCGCCGCTCGCCGTTGAGCGAAGCCCCGGCCGTTTCGATGGGCCGTTGACAGGGCATACAACAACCGACCCGCTGGAAGCATCGAGGAGGAAATCAGTGACCGAGGACGTCCGCCCACTGCTCGTGTTCTTCTGCTCCGAGCGCTCGGGCCCGGCGCGGCGCATGGAGAGCCTGCTCGCCCACCTCGCCCGCAAGGAACGCGCACGCCTGCGCGTGCGGCGCGTGGACGTCGACAAGAGCCCCGAGCTCGCAGAGCGGTTCAAGGTCGAAGTGGTGCCGACGCTCGTGCTCGTCAAGGACAAGCAGGCCGTCGCGCGCCTCGACGGCCGCACGAGCGCACCACAGATCGAGTCGATGCTCGAGCCGCATCTCGAGCCCGACACCGAGCTCGCGGCCACCGCGTAAATCCGACCCGCCCTCCCCTGCGTAGGCAGAAGTGACACCCCAGCCGGGGTTGCTCAACAACGGGATGGAGGTCGGGAATGTCGAAAGTCGCCTACCGAGTCGTCTTCCTGGGAGCAGTGATCGCGCTACTGGGAGTCGTCTCGTTCGCCGTCGCAGGCGGCGGCTCGAAGAATTTCGAAGGTAACCCGCTGAACGGCTACGAGGAGAACCCGGACGTCTCCTCGATCGCGAGCGGCGAGTTCGACGCGAGGCTCGCCAAGGACGGCGAGTCGATCGAGTACGAGCTCAGCTACTCGAACCTCGAGAGCGCGGTCACGCAGGCGCACATCCACTTCGGCAAGCGCGCCGTGAACGGAGGCATCTCGATGTTCCTGTGCTCGAACCTCGGGAACGGGCCCGCCGGCACGCAGGCCTGCCCGCCGTCGGGCACGATCACCGGCACGCTCGACGCATCGGACGTGATCGGGCCGGGAGGCCAGGGGATCCTGGCCGGCGAGTTCGACGAGATCCTCGCCGCGATGCGGGCCGGGCACACATACGCCAACGTCCATTCGGCGACGTTCCCCGGCGGAGAGATCCGGGCGCAGATCAACGACCACGGCGACAATCGCGGTCGAGACGGCGACGACGACTAGGGGGAGCCGGCACGGGGCCCGGTTGCGGCCGGGCCTCGTGCCAACCAGCCTCCTGGCTAGACGGGCAGCTCGAGCCTGCGGATCACGTCGAGCGTGAACGCGGCTGCGCGGGCGCCGTCGACCACGCGGTGGTCGAAGGTGAGCGAGACGTTGCCGACGTCGCGGACGACGACCTCGCCGTCGCGGACGACCGGCCGGGGCGCGATCCGGTGCAGGCCGAGAATGCCCACCTCGGGGTGGTTGACGAGCGGCGTGACGAGCAGCCCGCCGAGCTTGCCGGCGCTCGTCAGCGTGAAGGTGCCGTCGCGCAGCTCCTCCGGCTTCAGCGTCCCCGCCCGCGCCGACTCGGCGAGACGAGCAGACTCGGCGGCGAGCTCCTCGAGCGACGCGGTGTCGCAGCCGCGCACGACCGGTACGACCAGCCCCTGCTCGGTCTGGACGGCGACCCCGAGGTCGTAGCGCTCCAGATAGACGATCTCGTCACCCTCGAGCCGGGCGTTCAGCTCCGGGAACTCCCGCAGCGACTCGGCGGCGGCCTTCAGCGCGAGCGGCACGAGCAGCTTCACGTCGACGCCGGTCAGGTCGCACTCCTCCACGAACGTGACGGCGGGTATCTCGCGGTGCGACGCCGTCAGGTGCTCGACGATCAGCCGGCGCACCCCTCGTACGGGCTCGCGGCGCCCCTCGGAGCGCTTGTGTTCCTGGAACACAAGCTCCCCTCCCGCAGCCCGCCGGACGTCATCCTCGACGATGCGACCGTTCGGGCCCGTTCCGCGCAGGGAGCCGAGCTCGACACCGAGCTCTTGCGCGAGGCGGCGGACGAGCGGGGTCGCCTGAATGCGACCTTGTGTTTCAGGAACACTTGCCGCGCTTTCGGCCGGCGCGGCCGGCGGGGCAGCGTCCGAGCGCGGCGCCTCGCTCACGCGGGCGGTGGCCGCGCCGTCAGCGCCGATCACGACGAGCACGGTGCCGACGGGCACGACCTCGCCCTCGGCGACCAGGATGCTCGTCACCGTCCCTGCGGCCGGCGAGGGGATCTCCACCGTCGTCTTGTCGGTCTGGATCTCGACGAGCGGGTCGTCCTCGGCGACCTCCTGACCCTCGGAGACGAGCCAGCGCGCGACCTCCCCCTCGGTGAGGCCTTCGCCGAGGTCGGGAAGCCTGAACTCGTACGCCACGGCCGCGAGCCTACCGCCCGGGCTGCGGTGGAGCCCCGAGCCAGGCGCCCGCCGGAGCGAGCAGGACGCGCAACCCGCCCTCCACCCGCCACAACGAGACGGCCTGCTCGTCTCCCGAGAGCTCGGGCGCGACTGCAGCCGGCACGTAGCCGAGCTGCAGCGTCCGCTCCGCGTTCCAGATCCCGACCGCCTGCGGGTCGTGCTCGTTGTCGGGCTCGGCCACGAGCGCGAGCCGCCGGCCTGGATCGAAGCTCTCGTGGGGCAGCGCCTCGGCTCGGTAGGAGACGCCCGCGACCGGCACGACCCGGATGCGCGGATCCTCCCAGCGCACCGGCCGGCCGGTGGCGGCGTCGCGCAGGAAGTAGCCGTTGCCGCCCCGTTCGAACCAGAGCCGCAGCCGCTCGCTCAGCGCAGCCGCTCCGCCAGTCCCTCGTAGCGCTCGACGAGCGCATCGGGGCCGAACTGCAAGAGCGCCGAGAAATCGTCGGAACGGAAGCGAACGGTCTGCGCGTCGACGGGCTCGTACCGCTGCGCCGACTCCGACACCTCGAGCGACGGCACGTCGATCCACCGCATCAGGTAGTCGCGGGGCGCGCCGCCTTCGAGCAGCCCATCGCGCACGACCGGAAGCGAGTTGAGCAGCGGCGAGAAGCCGAGGTCGAAGAAGTCGGCGCCCTCCAACTCGACGTCACGCCTCCGCTCGCCCACGACCTCGAGCCGCAGGCGACCCGGCTCGAGCTCGTACCGCAACTCGTAGGTGACGCCGATCTGCGTCCCGGACGCGCGGACCTCGCCGCCTTCGATCTCGACGCGCGCGATCTCGAGCCGAGGCTCGTCGAGCCCACGCCAGAGCGCCGTCGCCACGTCAGAACGCGAGCAGCCGCCGGGCCGCGTCGACGACGCGTGCGACCGACGGCATGTAGGCGTCTTCGATCTGCCAGTACGGATACGGCACGTCGTAGCCGGTGACTCGCAGCACCGGCGCCTGCAGGTCGAGCAGCGCCTTCTCGGCGAGGATCGCGGCCAGCTCGGCGGCGTAGCCGCAGGTCCTCGGTGCCTCCTGCACCAGCACGACGCGACCGGTCTTCGAGGCGGACGCGAGCAGCGCCCCCTCGTCGAGCGGCTTCAGGCTGCGAAGGTCGAGCACCTCCACCGAGGCCTCCAGCTCGTCCGCCGCCCGCTCACACACCGGCACCATCGCGCCGTAGGCCACGAGGGTGAGGTCGCTGCCCTCGCGTGCGAGCCGCGCCTGCCCCAGCGGGACCACGTGCTCGCCCTCCGGCACCTCCGTGCGCTCGGTGCGGTACGAGACCTTCGGCTCGAGGATCACGACCGGGTCGGGATCGCGGATCGCCGCGGCCAGCAACCCCTTCGCGTCGGCGGCGGTCGCCGGGATCGCGACCTTGATCCCCGGCGTGTGCACGTAGTACGTCTCGGGCGAGTCGTCGTGCAGCTCGGGTGCGCGGACGCCGCCGCCGTAGGGCATGCGGATCGTGAGCGGGAACGTCATCGTGCCGCCGGTGCGCCAGCGATAGCGGCCGACGTGCGTGATCAGCTGGTCGAGGCACGGATACGAGAATGCGTCGTACTGCATCTCGCAGACCGGTCTGAATCCGGCCATGCAGAGACCGACGGCCGAGCCGAGGATGCCCGCCTCGGCGAGCGGGGTGTCCACGCAGCGGTCGGCGCCGAAGCGGTCGCGCAGACCGGCCGTCGCGCGGAAGACGCCGCCCGCGCGACCGACGTCCTCGCCGAGTACGAGCACGGAGTCGTCGCGCTCCATCTCGACGTGCAGCGCGTCGTTGACAGCCTCGACGAGGAAGCGCTCGCTCATCCCAGGATCCGCCGCAACTCGGCGAGGTCGGACTCGAACGACGCGGGTGGATCGACGAGCGCGTGCTCGAAGACAAGCCCGACGTCTGGCTCCGGCTGGGCCTCGGCCGCGGCGATGCCGGCCCGCATCAGGTCGGCCGCCTCAGCCTTGGTCTGCTCGGCGAGCTCGTCGTCGAGTACACCAAGTCGGCGGAGGTAGCGCTCGTAGCGGCCCACGCATTCGTTCGCCCGCTCCTCCTCGACCCGCTCGGCGTCGATGTAGACGCTGGGGTCGTCGGCGGTCGCGTGCGGCGCGGCACGGTAGGTGACCGCCTCGATGAAGGTCGGCCCGTCGCCTGCACGGGCTCGGGCAACCGCCTCGCGCGTCGCCTCGTAGACCGCGAGCACGTCGCCCCCGTCGACGCGCGCCGCGGGCATGCCGTATCCGACGGCCTTGTCGGCGAGCGTCTGCGCCCGCGTCTGCTCCGACACGGGCGTCGAGATCGCCCAGCCGTTGTTGTTGCAGAAGAGGATCGTCGGCGTCTGGAGCACGGCCGCGAAGTTGGCCCCCTCGTGGAACGCTCCCTCCGACGTGGCGCCGTCGCCGAAATAGGCGATCGCGCAGCCGGGCTCCCGCTTCAGCTTCTTGCCCCAGGCCAGTCCGGCCGCGTGCGGGACGTGGGTCGCGATCGGGACGCAGATCGAAGCGACGTTGTAGTCGGCCGGGTTCCACCACCCTGCGGGGTGCCCGCGCCACCAGGACAGGATCGTCTCGGCCGGCATCCCGCGCAGCAGCCCGATCGCCGACTCGCGGTAGCTGGGGAAGATCCAGTCGTCGTCGTCGAGCGCGTGGACCGACCCTGCCTGCATCGCCTCGTGGCCCCAGAAGATCGCGTACGTGCCGATGCGGCCCTGACGGTGGTAGACGACCGACCGCTCGTCGTAGGTGCGGAGGAGGACGAGCGAGCGGTACAGGGCAAGCAGATCGTCGGTGTCAAGGCCGTCCACCTCGCCGTCGGGGACGCCCTCGCCGTCGCCGATCACGCGCCGAAGGCCGCGCTCAGCTGGGATCACACCCGCCACGGGTGCGATTCTATTTCAGCCCGAGCTCGTCGCTCAGCCACGCCACGCGCTCCCGCCCCGCCTTTGGGTTGAGCTCATGGCCGGCGGCGTACCAGCGGATCTGCTTCGGGTCGCTCGTGGCGGCGTAGAGCGCCTCCAGCTCGGCGCGCGGGATCACCTTGTCGCGCTCCCCGCCCTGGATGAGCACGCGGGCCGGCGCCAGGTCGGGCACGAAGTGGACGGTGTCGATCGACTTGAACCGCTTCTCCCATGCCGGGTCGCCGGGCGTGCGCGAGGGGTGTGCGCGGCCCGCCATCAGGACGACGGCTTTGGGGCGCCCGTCGAGCGCCGCCGCGATGGCGGCCTGCTGCACGCCCATGCTGTAGCCGACGACGGCGAGCCGGTCCGGGTCGGCGCCGTAGTGGCGGACGAGCACGTCGAGGCCCCGCACGAGGTCCTTGGCATTGCGGACCATCAGCTCGTGGACCTGCGCGGGCGGGACGGCGCCGGCTCGAACCTGCTCCGACTCCGAGCGGGAGAACGGCGAGTCGATCGTCACCGCGATCGCGCCCGCCTTTGCGAGTTCGGAGGCGTCGGCGAGGAAGTCGACGCGGCTGCCGCCGGCGCCGTGCATGAAGATCACTCCCGGCGCGGCCGCTTCGCCCGGCGGCACGAGCACGATCCCGGAGACGCGGTCGCCGCCCGGGCTTGCGTACGACATCGCCTTCGCCGTGAACTTCGACTGCCGCGCCGTCTCGCCCTCGGTCACCTCGAGGTCGGCGTCGCGATCGAACTCGAACACGTCGGCCCTCGACGGCTTCGCGGCCGTCGTCGCAGGTGGCGCAACGTCGGCGTCGCCGCCGCCGCAGGCGGCGAGCGCGACCACGAGCAGGGCGAGGAGGCCGAGCGAGCGCATCGAGTCGTTAGACGACGATTGCGCGATTCGGTCAGCAGGCGTTCAGGTCAGCGAAGCGCGCGCGCCAGGACCGGGTCGCGGCCGGCGAAGAAGTCCGCCGAGGTCGGCTCGACGAGGACGTGCGGCCGGACCGTGACCCGGCGGTCGCTCGCCTTCGTCACCTGCACGTACTGGTTGGCGACCCGGACGGCGAGGCCCGCGGAAGCGAGCTCGAGCACCGTCGAGTCGCCCCACTGGTTCGGCGCCCCGCCGGTGGGCTCCCCGACGAGGCGTGTCCGGGTGCGGGCCTGCACCTCGGCGACGAAGTTGCTCGCGGCGGAGAATGTGACGCGCCCGGTGAGGAGGACCGCCTTGCGGCCGACCGCCGGCGACTGGAGGGCGCCGACGAGCGCGCCGTAGGTCGTGTTGTCGCCGCCACCGTTCAGCCGCACGTCGACGATCACGCGGCGTACCTTCGGTCGCCGCGCGAGCCTCGTCAGGCGCTCGGCCGTCTCGAAGGTGCTCGACATCGCGTGGTGGTAGCCGAGGTAGACAGCGCGGCCGCGGTCGATCGTCCGCAGCCACTGCTCCTCGTCGGGGCGCTGGAGCCAGAGCGGCTGCGCACCGCTGGGCCGGGAGAGCTGCCATTCGAAGCCGAACCGCGTCACGAAGGCGCCGCTCGTGACCGGCTCGAGCGTCACCGAGCGGCCGTCCGCGAATGCGAAGCGCGCGGATCCGCCGTCGCCGAGGCCGAGGCCGGCGAGCACCTCCTCGCTGACGAGGTAGGGCGGGAGCCGCATCCGCACCGTCGAGTCGTTGTCCCGAGAGACGAGCGGCCGCACCCGTGCGATCACCTCCGCGACGGGCGTGCCCTCGATCGCGGCGAGCCGGGCGCCGATCAGGCCGGGCTCGTCCGCGTCGATCACGTGCAGGCCGTCCGGGAACCAGTAGAGCTCGAGCGGGTAGGCGTGCAGCGTCCGCGTGTGCGCGGGGTCGAGCGGAAAGACGGCGGAATGCCCGTCCCGTGGCCCGAGCAGCGCGACCAGGCGCATCAGCCCGACGACGAGCTGCGGCCGCGTGGGCGCGCGCGCCGCGAGCGACTCTGCCTCGGCGCGGAAGCGTTTTCGCGAGACCGAGTGGTAGAGGTCGGGATGGACGACCTCCATCCGCTCGACCAGCGCGCGCAGCTCCGTCTGGAGCGGCGACGGCGCGGCGCTCTCGGCTGCGCGCTCGCCGCCGCAGGCCGCGCACGCGAGCGCGAGCGCGAGCGCGAGGACGGCGAGCGCCCTCATAGCGCGCTCAGCACCTCTTCGGCCCAACGCGACGGAGTGCCGCGCGCGTCCGAGTCCGAGATCGAGGAGAAACGCGTGGTACCAGTCGTTGCCTGTCCGCGTGTTGCCCCGCTCGACAGCCTCGAGCTCGGCCAGGCGCCCGCGCGCGTCCTCGAGGAACTGCTCGACATGGCGCCGCAGGACCTCGTGCGTGGTCAGGCCGCCGACGAAGAGCTTGAGCTGGAAACCCTTCTCGTCGCCCGGCACCACCGTCGTCAGCCACTCGTCCAGCACGTCGCGCCCCTCGGTCGTGAGCTCGTAGAGCTCCTTGTCCGGCCGGGTCGACTGCGCGACGGACCGGCTGCTCGCGAGGCCGTCCTGCACGAGCCGCGGCAGCAGCGCGTAGAGCTGGCTCTTGGCGGGTGCCCAGACATGGCCGAGGCTACGGTTTACGTGCTTCAGGAGGTCGTACCCGGACTGCTCGCCGTTCAGGGCGAGGAGCGCGAGCACGGCCGCCTCGGTCGTGGTGGCCGCCCGCACCTGCCGGGCTCGTCGCATGCATATTCCGGAGTGTACTAGTCCGAGACGGACTAGACAAGCACGTCGAGCACGTTTCGTTCCGCCTCGAAGACGGCGTCGGTGACGTCTCCTAGATCTTCGCCGTCGACCTGGAGCGGCTGCGGCACGTCGCAGCGGAGCTCGAGCCGGTCGAGGTCGTGTCCGTAGAGGAGGTCACGCGCGCCCGGCGTGGCCGCGCCCGCTGATGAGGTGGTAGACGAAGCGCGGGAGCAACCGGGGGCGCAGCCGCCGTGGCGCGGTCACGTCGAGCCCGAGCTCGAAGCGGGCGTCGGGGGTGATCCGCAACGGCACCCGGCCGGCGTAGCTGTACGGATCGCAGTTGCCGACGAGGGCGAAGGCGGCGCGCCCGTGGCCCACGAGCTCGAGCACCGGGTCGAAGCGGGCGCGATGCTCCGCCAGCGTCCGCACCGCCGTCCACGCGAAGACGAGATCGCTGGGCCGCCGGCCGCTCGCGTCGCGGCCGCGCTCGTCCATCCGGCGCACGAGCTCCGCGTCGAGCCCGACCCCGGCGCTGAAGGCGAAACGGCGACCGTTGACGCGTCCGAGGCCGATGCGGCGCGTGCGCCCGGCGGCGATCCGGCGCGCCGCCTCGACCGGGTCGCGCGGAAGCCCGAGCGCGCGCGGAAGCACGCTCGTGCCCCCACCGGGCACGAAGCCGCGCCGCGATCCCGGGGCCCAAGCCGTTCAGGACCTCGTTGAAGCCCCCGTCTCCGGAGAAGACGACCACTGCACCGTCCTCGAGCTCGCGCGCGAGCTCGGTCGCGTGCCCGGCGCGCTCCGTGCGCACGGTGCGCACGGGCCGCAGAACCCGTTCCACGTCGGCGACGAGCGCCTCGGTGACGCGGCTCGCGTACGGGTTGACGATCAGCGTCGTCTGCACGCCGCTCAGGAGCCCGGGGTCGCGTAGCCGCGCATGCCGTCCACGAGCAGCGCGGTGAAGCGGTCGGCGAGCTCGTCGGTGTCGCGACCGGGCGTGAGCCACGTGTAGGCCCAGTTCGCGGCCGAGAGCGCGAGCAGCGCGGCGGTGCCCTCGTCCAGGTCGGTGCGCAGCTCGCCGTGCTCGCGGCCCTCCCGGAAGAGCGCGCGCAGGCGCTCCTCGTAGCGGCGGCGCTCGGCCACGATCTCCTCGCGCCGCTCGCCCTCGAGGTAGCGCCACTCGCGGATGAAGACCGTGGCGACGTCGAGCTGCTCGGCGACGACGCGCAGGTGCGCGCGCAGCGCGAGCCGGATCCGCTCGATCGCCGTCTCGCCCTCGGGGAGCGCGTCGAGGGCGGCATGGAAGGCGTCCGCGCCCTCGCGCATCGCCTCGTAGAGCAGCTCCTGCTTCGAGTCGGTCAGCGAGTAGAGCGACCCCTTCTGCACGCCCATCGCCTCGGCGAGGTCGCCCATGGACGTGCCGTGATAGCCCTGCTCGGCGAAGAGCCGCGCGGCCTGGCGGGTCAGCTCGTGTCGCGTCGACGTGGCGATACACTGATGCTAACGACTCGGTAGCGGAGGCGAGGTGCCATGGATTCGCGTACGCAGGAGTTCCTGGAGGAAGTGCAGGCCGGCCGGCAGGTCGAGACGGGCGACTGGATGCCCGACGAGTACCGCGAAGCGGCTGATCAAGTTCATCGAGATGCACGGGAACTCCGAGCTGATGGGCGTCCTGCCCGAGCGCGACTGGATCCTGCGCGCGCCGACGCTGCAACGGAAGCTCGCCCTGACGGCGAAGATCCAGGACGAGGTCGGCCACTGCCAGCTCATCTACCGCGTCGTCGAGGATCTCGGCAAGCCGCGCGCGCAGTGCCTGGACGACCTGATCTCGGGCAAGTCCAAGTTCCACAACGTCTTCCACTACCCGACGAAGAGCTGGGGCGACGTCGGCGTGATCGCGTGGCTCGTCGACGCCGCCGCGATCATCAGCCAGAAGGCGCTGCTCAAGTGCTCGTACGCGCCCTACGCGCGCGTGATGAAGAAGGTCTGCTGGGAGGAGTCGTTCCACATCCTCCACGGCCGCGACACGGTGCTCGCGATGGTGACGGGCACCCCAGCGCAGTTCGAGCTCGTGCAGGAGGCGCTCAACCGCTGGTGGCCGCCGCTGATGCACTTCCACGGGAACCCGATCCCGGCCGAGGAGGATCCGATGTTCGTCTGGCGGATCAAGAGCCAGGCGAACGAGGACGCGCGCCAGCAGTTCCTGGAGGGCTATGTGCCGCAGATCCTCGAGCTCGGGCTGACGATCCCGGATCCCAAGCTGCGCCGCGGCGACGACGGCGTGTGGGAGTACACCGAGCCCGACTGGGACGAGCTGATGTCGGTCGTCACCGGCCACGGCCCGGCCTCGCAGGAGCGGCTCGACTTCCGGCGGCTCTCGCGCGACCGAGGTCGACTGGGTCTCGAACGTGATGCTCGCCGGAGGCGGCCTGAGTGATCTGGGAGGTCTTTCGGCAGGAGCGGAAGGGGCAGCCGTTCGTGCACGGCGGCTCGTTCCACGCGCCGGACAAGGCCTTCGCGGACGCCTATGCGCGCGAGTTCTACGCGCGCCGGCAGGAGTCGGTGGCGCTCTGGATCGTGCCGCGGGAGGAGATCACCGAGATCGGCGAGTTCCCGGACGAGTTCGACCTCAAGTACCGCCGCGTCGACGGCTACTCGATCAAGGCGCGGCTGAAGGAAGCGCGGGAGCGGGCGGGGACGGTGCCGTCGTCGTGAGCGACCGCGCCCGGCTGCTGCTCGAGCTCGCGGACGACGAGCTGATCCTCGGCTGGCGGAACTCCGAGTGGACGGGGATCGCGCCCTTCCTGGAGGAGGACGTCGCCTTCTCGTCGATCGCGCAGAACGAGATCGGGCACGCGCGCGCGCTGTACGAGCTCGCCGCGCGCGACCTCGGCACCGACGCGGACTCGCTCGCCTTCGACCGCCCGCTCGAGGAGTACCGGTGCGCCCCGCTCGTCGAGCTGCGCCGGCTGGAGTGGGCGCGGACGATCGCGCGGCACTGGCTGTACGAGACCGCCGACGCCGTGCGGCTGGAGGCGCTGAAGGCGTCCGAGCGACGCCGAGGTCGCCGGGCTCGCCGCGAAGATGGACCGCGAGGAGGCCTACCACCGGCTGCACGCGGAGATGTGGCTCGACCGCCTGCTCGCGGCGCCCGAGGGGCGCGAGCGGCTCGAGGAGGGCATCCGCGAGCTGTGGCCGTATGCGCTCGGCGTCCTCGACGACGAGCTCCGTCCGGTCTTCGCCGAGCGGGTCCGCGCGCGCCTCCCCTTCGAGCTTCCGGACGCCGAGCCGGTGCCGCGCGGCCGCCACGAGGCCGAGCTCGAGCAGCTGCTCGGCGAGATGACGATGGTGCGTCGATCGGCGCCGGCGGGTGCCCAGTGGTGACCGAGGCCGCGGTCTGGGAAGCGCTGGCCGAGATCCCGGATCCCGAGATCCCGGTGATCTCGCTGGTCGATCTCGGCGTCGTCAAGGACGTCCGGGTCGAGGGCGACCAGGTGCGGATCGAGTTCACGCCGACCTTCCTGGGCTGCCCGGCGCTCGAGACGATGCGCAACGAGATGGAGACGGCGTGCGCGAGCTCGGCGGCGAGGCGCACGTGGACGTCGTGCTCGACGACTCGTGGTCGACCGACTCGATCACGCCCCGCGGGCCGCGAGAAGCTCCGCGAGGCCGGCTTCGCGCCGCCCGCCCCGCGCTCGGCCGGCGCGACGACCCTGGTTCAGCTCCAGTCGAAGGCGTTCCGCTGCCCCTACTGCGGCTCGGGCGACACGCGCCTGGACAACATCTTCGGCCCCACCCCGTGCCGCTCGGTGCGCTACTGCAAGAGCTGCCGCCAGCCGTTCGAGCAGTTCAAGACGATCTAGCGGGCCGCGTTCGCACGGCGACGCCGGTGACCGAACCGCGACAATGGGCGCGATGGCGACGACGTCGACCTCCGCGGCCAATCAGCCGCCGCCGCTCGCGGGCTACAACCTCTTCACGGAGGACGCAGCCGCTGGTCGAGGGGCTCGAGCGCGAAGGCGGCGCTCCGTGGGAGAGCGAGATCGCTGCGTTCGGAGAGGCGCTCGGGGGCGAGCCGCTCGAGTGGGGACGGCTGGCGAACGAGCATCCCCCACGGCTCAGGACGCACGACCGCTACGGCGAGCGCGTCGACGAGATCGAGTTCCATCCCGCCTGGGACTCGCTGCTGCAGCTCGGTCTCGACGCGCGGGTGCAGTCGCTGCCGTGGGCTCGACTCCGCATCCGGGCGCGCACGTCGCGCGCGCCGCGCTCTTCATGCTGCTCGGGCAGGTGGAGGCCGGGGTCGGCTGCCCGCTCTCGATGACGTTCGCAGCCGTGCCGGCGCTGCGCACGGAGCCCGCGCTCGCCGAGGAGTGGATCCCACGGCTGACGAGCGGCGACGCGCTCTGCGGGATGGCGATGACCGAGCGCCAGGGCGGCTCCGACGTGCGCGCCAACGAGACACCGCGCAACCGGCCGGCGATCGCTGGGAGCTGCAGGGGCACAAGTGGTTCTGCTCCGCGCCGATGTCGGACGCCTTCCTCGTGCTCGCGCAGGCGCCGGCGGGCCTCTCGTGCTTCCTCGTCGAGCGGCCGCAGCCCGGCTTTCAGATCGACCGCCTGAAGGACAAGCTCGGCAACCGCTCGAACGCCTCGGCCGAGATCAGCTCGAGGGCGCCGAGGCCAGGCTCGTCGGCGAGGAGGGGCGCGGCGTGCGGACGATCCTCGAGATGGTGAACCACACGCGGCTCGACTGCGTGCTCGGCTCGACGGCGCTGATGCGCCGCGCGGTGGCCGAGGCGACGCATCACGCGGCGCACCGCCTCGCGTTCGGTCGCGTGCTGGCGGAGCAGCCGTTGATGGAGAACGTGCTCGCCGATCTCGCCGTCGAGTCGGAGGCGGCAACCGCGGCAGCGCTGCGACTCGCCCGCGCCTTCGACGAAGGCGACGCACCCGTTCCGCCGGCTCGCGACCGCGGTCTGCAAGTTCTGGATCTGCAAGCGGACGCCGCCGCTCGTCGCCGAGGCGCTCGAGTGCCTGGGCGGGAACGGCTACGTGGAGGAGTCGCAGCTGCCGCGGCTCTACCGCGAGAGCCCGCTGAACTCGATCTGGGAGGGGTCGGGCAACGTCAACGCGCTCGACGTGCTGCGTGCGCTCGCGCGACGAGCCGGAGGCGGTGGCGGCCTTCGTCGCCGAGGTCGAGCTTGCGCGCAGGCGCGGACCGGCGGCTCGACGCCGCGGTCGTCCGCCTGAAGGACGAGCTCGGCGACGCCGACGAGCTCGAGCCGCGCGCCCGGCGGCTCGTCGAGCGGCTCGCACTCGCGCTGCAAGGCTCGCTGCTCGTCCGCCACGGCCACCCCGCCGTCGCGGACGCGTTCTGCGCCTCCCGGCTCGGCGACGGCGGCTCCGTCTACGGGACCTTGCCTCCCGGCCTCGACGTGCGGGCGATCGTCGCTCGTCACCGGCCGAGGCTCGCTGGATGACGAGGCTGCGATTCGCCCTGCTGCTCGCCGCCGTCGCCGCCCTCGCGGGCTGCGGTGGCGACGTCCGCGAGCGACTACCGCGAGCAGGCGGAGGAGATCTGCACGACCGCGACCCGCGAGGCGGCGGACGTGCCGCCGCCGAGCGACACCGCCGCCTCGGTCGCCGAGTACGGCGACGCCGTCGCCGAGATCCGGGAGCGCGAGACGGTCGCGCTCGACGAGCTCGAGCCGCCCGACGAGCTCGAATCCGCGCACAACCAGCTCGTCAACGCCTCCGGTGCGATCGTCCGCTCGCTGAACGACCTGGCGCGGGCGGCGGAGCGCGAGGACCGGCAGGCGGCCGCTGCCGCAGCCGCGCTGGGCGAGCGCGCCGCCGATCAGGCCCGGCGCGCCGCCGAGGAGCTGGAGCTACCGGCCTGCGGGCAGCCGGGAGCGCCGGCCTAGACGGCCGGCAGCACGAGCTGGAAGCGGGCGCCGCGGGGCTGCGCCGGCTCGTAGAGAAGCTCGCCGGCGTGGGCGTGCGCGTACGAGCGGGCGATCGCCAGCCCGAGCCCGTCCCCGTCGCACGCTCGCGCGCCTCGCTACCGCGCGTGAAGCGTTCGAAGAGGTCGGGGACGAACTCCGTGGGCACGCCGTTCCCGCGATCCTCGACGCTGAGGCGGAAGTGGCGGTCGGTCTGACGTGCAGCCACGACGATCGGCGGCCTCCCGTAGCGCAGCGCGTTCGTGACGCCAGGTTCGAGACGATCTGGTCGAAGGCGACCGGGTCGGCGGCCGCCTCGAGCCTGGGGTCGATCGCGACCTCGACGCCCGCCGCGAGATCGCCCACCGCGGTCGCGACGAGCTGCTCGACCCGTGCGCGGACGTGGAACCGCTCCGGCTCGATCGCGACGGCGTCGGCGTCGAGGCGGGAGAGGTCGAGCAGCTGATCGACGAGCAAGGCGAGCCGCACCATCTGCGCGTCCATCGCGTTCTCCAGCTCGAGCCGCTGCTCCTGGGAGAGCTCGCCGCGGCGCCGCGTCAGAGTCTCGGCGATCCCGCCCGCGGTCGCCACGGGGCTGCGGAGCTCGTGCGCGGCGAGCGCGACGAAGTCGGACTTGAGCGCATCGGCCTGCTCCAACGCGAGCCGGCTCGCCCGTTCCTGCCCGAAGAGCCGGGCCCGGTCGAGCGCAAGACCCGTCAGCGCGCCGAGCGTGCGCAGGAGGCGCAGCTCCTCGTCCCCGAAGAACGGTGCGTAGCGGCCCGTCCGCACCGAGAGCATGCTGCCACCGGGCACGTCGACCGCGAGCACCTCTCCGCCCGCCTCGAGGTCGGGGCCCTCCGGGCCGTACGACCCGACGAGCTGGCCGGACGCGTCCCGCAGCGCCACCGAGCGCGCCCCGACGATCGCGGCCATCGGCTCGAGGACGCGCTCGGCGACCTCGCCCTCGTGTGTGGCCTGAGCCATCAGGGAGCCGACCGCGCGCTGGAGCTGCTCCTGTTCGCGCCGGCGCCAGATGATGCGCACGATGTACGGCGGAGCAAGCCCGAGCACGAAGCCGATCACGCTCAGGAGGACGATCACCTGGGCGATCAGGTCGACTGCCCGGCCGGCGTCCGGAAGGAACGCGACCAGGATGATCGCGATCGTGATCGCCGCAGTGGCGAAGCTGAGCATCTGCATCCGCCGCCGCGAGACCCCCGGCTCGCCGCGCCCCGCCCGCCAGAGGCGCCAGGCGACGACGACCGAGAGCAGCGTCCAGTGCACCACGAAGGCGAGCACGTACGCGGTGAACCACCCGGGCCGCGCCTCGCCCTCCACGGGCAGGCTCGGGAGCAGGAGCGTCCACATGATGAGCAGCGTCGTGGCCGAGTCGACGATCCGCGAGAGACGCCGCGACGGCGGGTCGAAGGCGACGGTGAAGCGGTAGAGCAGATAAGGAAAGAGGAGGAGGACGACGATGTCCAACCGCTCGACCGCGCGCTCGAAGAACGCATCCGGTTCGTCGGGAAGGACCTCGGCGACGAGCACCACGACGCCGATCGCAACGAAGCTCGCGGCCGCCCAGGCGCCGGCCACATCCCGCCGGATGCGCCACTGGCGCAGCGCGACCGCGGCTAGCCCGGTGAATGCGACGAGATTCACCAGGCCCATGATCTGAACCGCCAACTTCACCGCATTGCCCCCAGTCCGCTGCCGCCGTCGGACTCTACGGCCGTCCAGGCCCGGTGCCAACCCCGCGTGCGTTTGCGGATGGGCGAACAGGGCGAAGCCCCTGACCATGCGCCGATTCCTGCTCGTCCTCGGACTCACGCTCTGGCTGGCGGGCTGCGGTGGCGACGGCGACGGCGACGATCAGCTCACCCGCGCGGAGTTCGTCGAGCAGGCCACGGCGATCTGCGACCGTGCCGAGGCTCGGCTCGGTGAGCTCGGGGCGCCGGGCTCGATCGAGGAGCTGGAGGCGTACGCGAGCGAGGCGCAGACGGTCACGAGCGACACCGTCGCCGAGCTTCGCGAGCTCGAGCCGCCGGAGGCGCTGGAGGACGGCTTCGATCGCTACCTCGCGCGTGTCGAGGAGGTGATCGGCCAGCTCGGCGAGCTCGAAGAGGCGGCCGGTGCGGGCAACGAAGCCGAGGCGAGCCGCATCGCCGGTGAGATCGGCGACTCCGCCGAGGCCGAGGACGCTGCCCGTGCAGCCGGCCTCGAGGCGTGCGAGAGCGACGCCTAGGCCCCAGGTACGATCGGGCGCATGCGCGTCGAGATCCACTACTGCCCCGTCTGAGGCGGCTATGACCGCCGGGCCGCGAGTCTCGCGGCCGTGTTGAAGAAGAGGGGGCTCGACGCAGTCGCGCTCGAAGGCGCCAAGAGTCAGTACGACGTCATCCGCGACGGCGAGGTGCTGTTCTCGAAGCAGCGCGAAGGACGGTTTCCGGAGGACGACGAGATCCTCGCGAAGCTCTACGCTTAGGCCGGCTCCGGCGGTCTCGCCACTGCCGGAGCCAACTACGCGCCGGTGAAGCGGGGCGGGCGCTTCTCGAGGAACGCGGCCACGCCTTCGGCGAAGTCGGCAGTGCCCGTCGCCTCCTGCTGTAGAGCGGCCTCGAGCTCGAGCTGCTCGTCGAGCGAGGCGGTGTACGCGTGCTCGAAGAGGCGCTTCGTCAGCCCGATGCCTCGCGTCGGGCGCGCCGCGTAGTCGGCGGCGAGCTCCGCTGCCCGCGCGGGCAGGTCGTCCGTGACCTCGGAGACGAGCCCCCAGGCCTGCGCCTCCACCGCGGTCAGCTTGCGGTTCGAGCTCATCCACTCGAACGCCCGCGCGAAGCCCAGCACGCGATGCAGAAACCAGGAGCCGCCGGAGTCGGGCACGAGCCCGATCCCGATGAAGCCCGGCACGAAGGTGGCGGCATCCGCCGCGATCCGGATGTCGCAGGCGCAGGCGAGCGAGAGCCCGGCACCGGCACACGGGCCGTTGACCGCCGCAAGCACGGGCTTCTCGAGCGCGCGGATCGCGCGGATGTTCGGGTGGTAGGTCTGCTCGAGCCGCTCGCGGATCGACTCCGGCATCTCCGCGAACTCCTTCAGGTCCTGACCGGCGCAGAAGCCGCGGCCCGCACCCGTGATCACGACGGCGCGGACGGCCGGGTCGGCCGCCTCGGTGAGCGCTTCGTGCAGAGCTGCGTGCATGGCGGCATTGAAGGCGTTGAAGACGTCAGGCCGGTTGAGCGTGAGCGTGAGGACGCCGCCGTCGCGCTCGGTGAGGACTTCGCTCATGCCGGGAGCCTAAACGCCTACTCGTCGAGCGGGAGCGGCCGGCGCCGCACGGGCGAGGAGTGGACGATCGAGGTCGTCGTCTGCCCGCAGAGCACGAACCGGTCGAGGATCTCCTCGAGATCGTCGATCGCGCGGAGGTGGAGCTCGAGGATGAAGCAGTCCTCGCCGGTGATCCGCCGGCATTCGACCACCTCCGGCGTGTCGCGGGCGATCTCGGGGATCCGCGGGAGCTGTCCCGGGCCGGGCCGCACACGGACGACGGCGGCGAGGGGGTACCCCAGCGCCTTCGGATCCAGCTCGGCGCGGTAGCCGAGGATGACGCCGCCCCGCTCGAGACGGCCCAGCCGCTCGGCCACGGCCGGTGCGGACAGGTTGATCCTCCGCCCGAGCTCGGCGACGCTGACCCGGGCATCCGCCTGCAGCTCTGTGAGCAGACGACGGTTGATCGGGTCGAGCAGCTCGTTTTCGGAGGCGGCGCGCGCCGAATGCCGTGGATTGCTAGGCACGTGCTGAAATCTCCCTGCGATCGGCCATTTCGCCATCCTACCGGCGCGGGCACGCTTACTCCATGGTCTTCCGCCGCCGTAGCGAGCCGCCGCCCGAGGCCTACTTCGTCGGCAGCGCAATCTTCCACTACCTCGGTCCGGCCTTCGCGGTGCTGCTCTTCGCCCGCGTCGAGCCCGCTCGGCGTCGCGTGGCTGCGGATCGCGAGCGCGGCCGCGATCTTCGCCGCCTGGCGCCGGCCGTGGCGGACGTTCGCCGCGCTCGACCGCCCGGGCAGACGCGACGTGCTGGCCATGGGAGCCGTCCTGGCGGTGATGAACGTCTGCTTCTACGTCGCGATCGACAGGCTGCCGCTCGGGACGGTCGCGGCGATCGAGTTCCTGCCCGTGATCGTGATCGCCGCCGCAGGCGCACGAACGGCGCGCAACGGTCTCGCGGTCGCGCTCGCGGTCGTGGGCGTCTACCTCCTCACCGACGTGCGCATCGCAGGCGAGCCGCTCGGCTTCGCGGTCGCCTTCGCGAACGCCGGGCTCTTCGCGCTCTACATCGTCCTCGCGCACCGCGTCGCGCGCTCGGAGCGCGCGTCCGGCGTCGACGGCCTGGCGGCGGCGATGCTCGTCGCCCTGGTCGTGGTGACACCGCTGGGCGGCTGGAGCGCTGCAGCGCGCGGTGACCGACCCGGTCGCGCTCGCGGCCGGGATCGGCGTCGGCGTGACCTCCTCGGTCATTCCCTACGTCTTCGACCAGCTCGCGCTCGCCAGGATGACCCGGGCCACCTACGCGCTGCTGGTGTCGTTGCTGCCGGCGACCGCGACGATCGTCGGCGCGGTCGTGCTCGCCCAGATCCCCACGCGGGCAGAGGTAGCCGGGATCGCGCTCGTCGTGGTGGGCGTCGCGTTGCGGCGCGAGCGAACGACCGATTCGCTGCGTGCGGCGAAGGCGGCCGCAGTCAGCTCGTAGACAGCTCCCTACTTCGAGCGCTCGAGGAAGGCGCGCACGGCGCCCTGCGCCTCGTCGCCGAGCATCGAGAGCGCGAGCCAGTCGCGCGCATGGCCGACGGTCTCGTGCCACGAGACGTCGCGCCACCAGTTCAGCTGCTGCTTCGCATAACGCGTCGTCTCGGGCAGCTTCCGCGCCAGCTTCTCCACCCAGTCGTCGACGGCCGCGTCGAGCTCGGCGGCAGGCACGGCGCGGTTGATCAGCCCCCACTCGGCCGCCTGCGGCGCCGGAATCTCCTCGCAGAGCATGATGATCTCGCGGGCGCGCCGGTCGCCGACCATGATCGGCAGCCACTGCGTCGCGCCTCCCGCCGGCACCGAGCCGTGCTCGAGGCCGACGTGGCGGATGAAGGCGTCGTCGACCATCACCGTCAGGTCGCAGCCCATCTGGAGCTCGTTGCCGCCGCCCACCGCGATCCCGTTCACGCGGGCGATCGTCGGCTTGCCGATCTCGCGCAGGCGGTCGTGCATGTCCTTGAAGGCACCGAACCACTTCCAGTACTCCTTCGAGTTGCCGAGCAGGTCGGCCCCCCACGCGCGCAGGTCGGCTCCGACGCAGAACGCGCGGCCCGCGCCGGTGACGACGACGACGCGGATCTCGTCGTCCCACGAGGCGTCCTCGAACGCACGCGCAAGCTCGCGCAGCATGCGGAAGTCGAACGCGTTCAGCACCTCCGGCCGGTTCAACGTCACCGTGGCGCGCGGGTACGCCTTCTCGTAGACGATCCGCTCGAAGCCGAGCTCGTCGGGGGAGAGCGGCCGCGGTGCGTCCGGCTCGCTCACGCGATCTCGGTGAAGGTGACGGTGAACGGGATGCCCATTCCATCGCGTCCTTGCCGCTCGCCGCGAACTCCTCGGGTGCGGTGGCCACCGCCTTGAACGCGTCCTGGTCGGCCCACTCGAACTCGGCGTAGTACGGCGAAGGCGGGCTCGCCGAAGGGGGCTCCGAAGCTGCGGCCGTGCCGGAAGGCGTCGCACTCGACCTTGGCCGCGAACTCCTCGACGTGGCGGGCGTACCGCTCCGGGTCGGGCTCGCGCTCGTAGAGGATCACTGCTCGCACCATGGTCGGCTCTCCTCTTGCAGTGCGGGACGTGCCTCGGACGGGGCCGAGCGTATAGCTTCGTCTCAAAGGCCCGACGATGTCGTCCGGCCGGACCGGCACGCGTACGAGCTCGCGCCCCGTGGCGTCCCGCAGCGCGGCCACGACGGCCGCGGTCGAGACGACCGTGGGCGGCTCGCCGACACCCTTGGCGCCGTAGGGCGCCGCGAGCTCCGGGTCCTCGACGAGCTCGGAGACGACCGGCGGCATGTCCAGCGTCGTCGGGATCAGGTAGTCGGTGAAGCTCGCGTTGGTGATCAGACCGTCGCGCGTCTGGATCTCCTCCATCAGCGCCAGGCCGATCCCCTGCGCCGTCCCGCCCTCGATCTGCCCCTCGACGGCGAGCGGGTTCACCGCCTTGCCGACGTCCTGGGCCGTGCCGACCCACACCACACGAGTCAGCCCGAGCTCGACGTCGACCTCGGCGACGACGCGCATCGCGGCGACGGCGAAGGAGACGTGGGCGCGCTCGCCGGTGACCTGCCCCGTCTCGGGATCGAGCGGCGTCGTGCGCGGATGCCGGTAGATGCGCTCGACGTCGACCTCGGCCCGGCCGGTGCGCTCCCGCTCCTCGAGCGCCGCACGGCAGGCGAGCTGCACCGCGCCTGCCGCCATCCACGTCATCCTCGACGCGGACGCCGACCCTGCGGAGCCCACGTGTGCGGTGCCGACCGGAGCCAGCCTCACGTCGTCCGTGCCGAGCTCGGTGCGGGCGACCTGGAGGATCACGTCGGTCACGCCCTGGCCGACCTCGGCCGAGGCGCAGTGGATCTCGGCCGACCCGTCCGCGTGCAGGATCGCGCGCGCGGCGGTGAAGTCGTCGAAGCCCTCCGAGTAGCAGATGTTCTTGTAGCCGACCGCGAAGCCGACTCCACGCCGGACGCCCTCGCCGCGGGTGGTGTTGCCGGCTCCGCCCGGGAGACGGATCGCCTCGCGCGGCAGCTCCTCGGCTGCGGGCGGCGTGAGGGCGGCAGCTCGGCGGATCACCTCGGCGACCGGGAGCGAGCCCTCGATCGTCTGACCGGTCGGCAGGACGTCGCCGGGGGCGAGCGCGTTCAGGAGGCGGAGCTCGACCGGGTCGATCCCGAGCTGCGCGGCAAGCTTGTCCAGCTGGGCCTCGGCCGCGAAGCAGGTCTGCACCGCGCCGAAGCCGCGCATCGCACCGCAGGGCGGGTTGTTCGTGTAGACGCACGTCGACTCGAGCAGCGCGTTCTCGACGGCGTACGGGCCGACCGCGAACGAGGCCGCGTTCGACGTCACCGCTGTCGAGCTCGAGGCGTAGGCACCGCCGTCGAGCAGGATCCGCATGCGCACGTTGACGAGCTTCCCGGCCCGCGTGGCGCGGTGCTCGCACCAGATCCGCGCCGGGTGCCGGTGGATGTGCCCGACGAACGACTCCTCGCGGTTGTAGACGATCTTCACGGGCCGGTTCGCGTGCAGGGCGAGGAGCGCGCCGTGGATCTGCATCGAGAGGTCCTCGCGGCCGCCGAAGGCGCCGCCCACGCCGCCGAGGTGGATGCGCACCATCTCCGGCGGCAGCCCGAGGCAGGGCGCGACCTGGTCGCGGTCGACGTGCAGCCACTGCGTGGCGACGTAGATGTCGACCCCACCCTCGCCGTCCGGCACGGCGAGCCCGGACTCGGGACCGAGGAACGCCTGGTCCTGGATGCCGACGTCGTAGACGCCGCTGACCGTGACGTCGCCCGTGGCGTCAGGGTCGCCGTGGCGGATGACCATGTGGCGGACGACGTTCGCGCGTGGATCGTCGCGGTAGCCGTGACCCTCGCCTCCCTTCGGCATCGTCGGCCGGTCCGGATGGAGCGGTTCCTGCTCGGTCGCGCGCTCCATGTCGGTGACGGGCTCCAGCGGCTCGTACACGACCCGCACGGCCTCGGCGGCCCGGCGAGCCTGCTCCGGCTCCTCGGCTGCGACGAGCGCGACCGCCTCGCCGAAGTAGCGGACCCGGTCGATCGCGAGGACGGGCTGGTCGGCGAACTCGAGCCCGTAGGTCTTCTGGCCGGGGACGTCCTCGTGCGTGAGCACGGCGTGGACGCCGGGCATGCGCACGGCCTCGGAGATGTCGAGCTCGAGGATGCGCGCGTGGGCGTGCGGGCTGCGAACGGTCTTGCCCCAGAGCATCCCCGCGGCATAGAGGTCGCTCGAGTACGCGAACTCGCCGGTCACCTTGGGGACGCCGTCATGCCGAAGCGTGGACTCGCCGACGCGTCCGAGCTCGAGCTTGGGGCGGGTCGCGCTCATGGAAGTCGGCACGCTTTCGCGGCCGAATCGGCACACAGAGGCGCGTACGGCCGGGTTACGCTCGCAGCGGGGAGGAGGCGAGGAGGCCCCCAGCACGGCGGCGCTCCGCCTCCATCGCAGAACAGGTCCCGCTCGGGTCATGTCGTAGCCGCCAGGCGCACCGCGTCGAAGATCTTCGCGTACCCCGTGCAGCGGCAGAGGTTGCCCGAGAGCGCCTCGCGGATCTCGTCGTCGGACGGGCTCGGCGCGCGCTCGAGCAGGTCGACGGTCGCGACCACGAGCCCCGGCGTGCAGAAGCCGCACTGCACGGCGCCCGCATCGACGAACGCCCGCTGCACGCGGTGCAGCTCGTCCCCCCGCGCCAGCCCCTCCACCGTCGTCACCTCGTGGCCGTCCGCCTGGGCCGCCAGCACGAGGCAGGAGCAGACCAGCTCGCCGTCGAGCAGCACCGAGCACGAGCCGCACTCCCCCTGCTCGCAGGCGTTCTTCGAGCCGGGCAGGCCGAAGCCGTCCCGGAGCGCGGTCAGCAGGCTGTCGCCGCCCCAGACGTCTGCCTCCCGCAGCTCGCCGTTGATCGTGATCGCCAGCTTCACGTGAGGCACCGGTCGAGAGCGCGCGCAGTAAGCACGCGGAGGGCGTGACGTCGGTACGCAGCGGTGCCGCGCACGTCGTCGATCGGCGACGCCTCGGCTGCAACCCGCTCCGCGAAGGTGTCGCGCTCCTCGAGCGGCGCCGCGACGAGACCCGCGACGGGCCCGGCCGAGCCGTACGAGGCCCGCAGCTCGCCGCGCTCGCGGTCGGCGACGAGGGCGAGCGAGCAGACGGCGATCACCATCGCGTTCCGCGGCCCGACCTTCATGAAGGTCTGCGGCTGCCCGCTCGGGCTCAGCCGCACGGCGAGCACGAGCTCATCGGGCTCGAGCGCGTTCCGCTTCGGCCCGACGAGAAACTCGACGAGCGGCAGCGAGCGGACGCCGCGCACGCTGCCGAGCTCGACGACGGCGCTCTCCACGAGCAGCGGCGGCAGCGAGTCGCCCGCCGGCGAAGCCGTCGCCAGGTTGCCGCCGAGCGTGCCGCGGTTGCGGATCTGCGGCGACCCGACGGTCCTCGATGCCTCCGCGAGCGCCGGCAGCTCGTTCCGGAGCGGCGCGCGCATCAGCTCGGCGTACGTGACGCCGGCACCGAGCCGGAGCGAGCCGTTCTCGCGCGACCAAACCCCGAGCTCGCGCACCTCGGCGAGATTGAGGATCACGTCGGGACGCGTGCGGTCGAAGTTGAGCTCGACGAGCAGGTCGGTGCCCCCCGCGATCGGCCGCGCCTGAGGGTGCTCCGCCTTCAGGCGCAGAGCCTCGTCGAGCGTCTGCGGGGTGAAAACCTCCACGCGACAAAGATACGCTCCGGCGCGATGCGTTCTCTGCTCACGCATGCACACGTGGTCACGATGGACGACGCCGACGCGGAGCTGAGCAACGGCTGGATTCTCGTCGAGGACGGGTTCGTGAGCGCTGTGGGCGCCGACGCGGAGCCCGAGGCGGACGAGCGCGTCGACCTCGGCGGCGCCGTCGTCACGCCTGCGCTCGTCAACACGCACCACCACCTCTACCAGACGCTCACACGCGCCCGCGCACAGCAGGCCACGCTCTTCGAATGGCTCGTCGAGCTCTACCCGATCTGGGCGCGGGTCGACGCCGAGGCGGAGTACGCGGCCGCGCGCACCGGGCTCGCCGAGCTGGCGCTGTCCGGCTGCGGCACCGTCTTCGACCACCACTACCTCTTCCCACACGGCACGGATGGGCTGATCGAGGCGGAGGTGCAGGCGGCTCGGGAGCTCGGGGTCCGCATCGTCGCCTCGCGAGGCTCGATGGACCTGGGCGAGTCCGACGGCGGCCTGCCGCCCGACTCGACCGTCGAGTCGATCGACCGGATCCTCGCGGACACGCAGCGCCTCGCCGCCCTGCACGAGCCGGGGCCGGGCGCGCGCGTGCAGATCGCCGTCGCGCCGTGCTCGCCGTTCTCCGTCACAGAGGAGCTGATGACCGAGTCGGCCTCGCTCGCGCGCTCGCTCGGGCTGCAGCTCCACACCCACCTGGCCGAGACCGTCGAGGAGGAGGCCTTCTGCCGCGAGCGCTTCGGCTGCTCGCCCGTCGAGTACCTCGAACGGCTGGACTGGCTCGCGATGGACGTCTGGTGCGCGCACTGCGTCCATCTCTCCGACGCCGAGGTCGGCCGCTTTGCCGACACGGACACGGGCGTCGCACACTGCCCCACCTCGAACCTCCGCCTCGGTGCGGGCATCGCCCCGGTGCGGCAGCTGCTCGACGCCGGGGTGCGCGTCGGCCTCGGCGTGGACGGCTCGGCCTCGAACGAGCGCAGCGATCTCTTCTCGGACGTGAAGCAGGCTCTGCTCGTGGCACGGGCGCGCGGCGGCCCGGCGGCGATGACGGCCCGCGAGGCGATCAGGCTCGCCACACGCGGCGGCGCCGCCGTCCTCGGCCGCGAGGACATCGGCTCGATCGCGGCGGGCAAGTGCGCCGACCTCGCAGTCTGGCGGGCGGACGGGCTCGAGCTCGGCGGGGCCGAGGATCCCGTCGCAGGGCTCGTCTTCTCCGGCCCGCACCGGGTCGATCGCCTCTACGTGGGCGGGGAGCTCGTCGTCCGCGGCGGAGCGCTCGTGCGCGCCGACGAGGCGGAGATCGCGCGCGCCCACCGAATCCAGGCGGCGAGGTTCACATGACATCGCTCTCCACCCACGTGCTCGACACCGGCGCGGGCCGACCCGCCGCCGGCGTCGCCGTCTCGCTGCACCGAGCCGAGGAGACGCTCGCCGAGGTCCGCACCGACGCCGACGGCCGGGCGCGGCTCGCCGACGAGCTCGAGCCGGGCGTCTACCGGCTCGTCTTCCACCCGCCCTCGCCCTTCTTCCGCCGCGTCGAGCTGGAGGTGGAGCTCGGCGACGGCCACCACCACGTCCCGCTCCTCGTCTCCCCCTACTCGTGCGCGAGCTACCGCGGCAGCTGACCGTCGAGGAGCTGACGCCGCTCTTCTCGGGGCGGACGCGCCTCGTCGACGAGCTCGCCGTCCGCGAGGACCCGCTCGGGGTGGCCGAGGAGGTCGCGCTCGCGCTCGCGGAGGAGGATCAGGTGGCCGCGCTCGCCACGCACCCGCGCATCGGCGAGCCGTCGGCCGAGCAGCGCGGCGCCGAGCCTGAGGTGCTCGCCGAGCTCGAGCTCCTGAACGACGAGTACGAGCGGCGCTTCGGCTTCTCCTTCGTCGTCTTCGTGGACGGCCGCACGCGCGCCGAGCTCGTCCCGGTGCTGCGGGCACGGCTCGCGCGGACCCGCGAGGAGGAGCTGCGGGCGGGGCTGAAGGCGCTCTGCAAGATCGCGAGGGATCGATGGACGCGGACTACCTGAGAGACCTCGCCGACCTCGTCCTGCGCTTCCTCCACGTCGTCGCCGGGATCGCGTGGATCGGCGCGTCGTTCTACTTCATCAGGCTCGACCTGGGACTCGCGCCGCCGGCCAAGGACGCGGACGAGGGCGTTGCCGGCGAGTACTGGGGCGTCCACGGCGGCGGCTTCTACCACTCGCAGAAGTACCGGGTCGCGCCGCGCGAGCTGCCGGAGCACCTGCACTGGTTCAAGTGGGAGGCCTACACGACCTGGCTCTCCGGCTTCGCGCTCCTCGTCGTCCTCTACTGGCTCGACGCTGACACGCGGCTCGTCGACCCGTCCGTGGCCGACCTCTCCGGCTGGCAGGCCGCGGCGCTCTCCGGCGCCGGGCTCGTGCTCGCCTGGCTCCTCTACGACGGTGCCTGCCGGCTACTGCGCGACGACCGGGCGGTCACGATCTTCGTCGCCGTCCTCGTCGTCGCCTCCGCCTGGGCGGCCGGCGAGCTCTTCGCCGCGCGCGCCGCCTACCTTCAGGTCGGCGCGATGCTCGGGACGATCATGGCCGCCAACGTCTTCTTCACGATCATCCCGGCGCACTGGGAACTCGTGCGGGCCAAGCAGCAGGGCCGGGAGCCGGACCCCGGCCCCGGGATCCGCGCGAAGCAGCGCTCGGTGCACAACAACTACCTGACCCTGCCGGTCGTCTTCACGATGCTGGCCGGGCACTTCCCGCTCACCTTCGGGCAGGAGCACGCCTGGCTCGTCCTGGTCGCGATCTTCGCGCTCGTCGCGGCCGTGCGTCACTTCTTCAACCTCTGGCACCGCGGCGTGCGCGCCTGGTGGATCCCCGCGGTGGTCGCCGCCGGCGCGGTCGCGCTCGCCGTGGTGCTCGCGCCCGAGGACACGCCCGCTGTTTCGCGGACGGTCTCCGACGACGAGGCCCTGGCGATCGTCGAGGCCCGCTGCCAGACCTGCCACGTCGGAGCCTCTGCGCCCGCCGGTGTGCGGCTCGAGACGCTGGACGGGATGCGCGCGAACGCGGCCGCGATGGAGCGCCAGGTGAGCTCGAACGCGATGCCGCCGGGGAACGCGACCGGGCTGACCGACGAGGAGCGCGCGGCACTCGTCGCGTGGGCGGCGGCGGCAGGGTAGGTTCCGGGCGTGCTGGAGCTCACCGCCGCCGGGATGCGCTTCGTCGCCCGCTGGGAGGACGAGCTCGCGCCGAAGACGGTGGCCGCCTTCAAGGGGATCCTCCCGCTGGAGGACCGGATCATCCACTGCCGCTGGAGCGGCGAGTCGAACTGGATCCCCTGGGGCGACCGCGACCTCGGCATCGGCCCGGAGAACGCAACGAGCTACCCGCACCCGGGCGAGCTCGCGCTCTATCCGGGCGGCGAGAGCGAGACGGAGCTGCTCTTCCCGTACGGCTACTGCTCCTTCGCGAGCAAGGCGGGGCACCTGTGGGCGAACCACTTCGCCACCCTGGTCGAGGGGCAGGAGCAGCTGAAGGAGCTCGGTCGGCTGACGCTCTGGGAAGGCGCGCAGCCGATCTCGTTCCGCGAGCGCTAGGCCCGCCCGCTACCCCCTGCAGAGGGGTGGAGGAAGGGCACGTCCGCGTGCCAGCCTCTCCGGAGGACCTCCACCAATGACGGCGGCGTGATCAGCTGCGCAGCCCCGGCCCCTCGCCGCCGCCGCTCGGTATAACCGCCTGGCGTCCAGCGCAGCAGCTCCCGGCCCAGGACGAGCCAGGGCACGCCCGCGTCGAGCACGAACGCGCCGTCCGGCAGCTCCGTGAGCGCGGCATCGTGCAGGCGGTGCGCGCGCGTGGCCTGGTCGACTCGCTCGCGGTGGAGCTGTGCGTCGATCTCGTCGGCTCCGGCCTGGCCGGGGTGCAGCTCGCCCCGGATCCGGCCGAAGCGAACGTAGTCCTCCCGGCGGCAGAGCGCGCAGGGACGGTGCCCGGCCGCGAACGCGGTCGCCTCGTCGAGGAAGAAGAGCTCGGTGAAGCGGCCCGGCTGGAGCAGCGGCCCGCGCTGCCAGTCCTTGAACCGCAGCCTGCACGCGATCCAGCGACGGCCGGCGAAGCGGCGGCGGACCCGGCCGGAGTCGTCGTGGAGGCAGCCGCGATTGCCGTACACGAGCCCGCGGGCGGGGTCGGCGACGAGCTCGCTCAACGGCGTGACGCGGTTCTGGAGCGGCATCAGGCGCCGCAGAGCCGGGCGAGCGCGCCGGCGAGTGCGTCCAACGCGAGTGCCACATCCGCCTCGGAGGAGAGCTCGTCGGGCGAATGGCTGACCCCGCCGTTCAGGCTGCGCACGAACAGCATCCCGCTCGGAACGCCGGCCGCGGCGAGGATGCCCGCGTCGTGGCCCGCGCCCGAGGCGAGCTCCACGACCGGGACGCCCAGCTCCTCGATCGCGCTCCGGACCGCGGACACGACGGTCTCGTCCATGACCGCAGGCTCGACGCCGAGGCCCGGCTCCAGCCCGATCGCCGAAAGCAGCTTGTCGAGATGCTCCCGGTCCGGCGCGCGGACGTCGACCGTGAACGAGACGGAGCCCGGGATCACGTTGACACCGCCGGGCTCGACGGTCAGCGTGCCCACGGTCGCCACGGTCTCCGGAATCGCGAGCGCCGCTTCCCTGATCGCCAGCACGCGCTCGGCGGCGGCGCACAGCGCGTCGTCGCGATTGGCCATCGGCGTCGTCCCAGCATGCCCCGCCCTGCCGGTGATCGTGACCGTCTGCCGCGAGTAGCCGACGATCGCGCTGACCGCGGCGAGCGGCACACCGGCCTGCTCCAGCCGAGGTCCCTGCTCGATGTGCAGCTCGACGAAGGCATCCGGGAGCGAGTGCCCCGAGACCCGCGCCCGGCTGCCGGCGCACCCGCGCTCCTCGTCGCGGAAGACGACCACTCCGAGCCCGGGCAGCCCGAGCCGCTCCACCGCCTCGAGCCCCGCGACGACGCCGAGCGCGCCGTCGAAGCGCCCACCGGCGGGGACAGTGTCGAGGTGAGAGCCCGTCCACACGCTGCGGCCGGCCCCCGGCACCCGGCCGAGCAGATTGCCGCCCTCGTCGATGTCGACCTCGAGACCGGCCTTCCGGAACCAGCTCGCGGCGAGCTCGTGCGCGGCGTCCTCCTCCGGCGAGTAGCCGATCCGGTCGCCGATCGCGTACAGCTCGTCCAGCCGCTCGAAGATGCGCACGGGGAGACGGTACTACTGCGACGGACGCAGGCCGTACTGCTCCAGCTCGGCGCGGACGAGCGCGTCGTGGCGGCCCTCCAGCAGGTCGCCGATCGGATCGTCCGTGTACTCGAGCAGGACCCCGTACGGGAGCCCGAACGCGGCGCGGGAGGCGAGCAGCCGCTGTCGCTCCGGTGTGGCCGGGCCGCGGAGCACGCGGACGGCGGCATTCAGGCGGCGCACCTGGCGCACGCGCGGCGGCAGCACGAAGATCAGCAACAGCGTCGAGGGCAGCAGGAAGAACAGGAGCCCGAGCAGGTCGGCGAGGTCGTGTGCCGCGCCCGCGCCGCCCCGTCCCAGGTCGGCGACCTCACCGCCGCTGCCCGACCCGGCGCCGCGCAGCGCGTCGCCGAGCTCGTCGCCGACGAGCGGTGTGCCGTCGATCGCGTCCGCGGCCGAGTCGAACCCGCCCGAGACCGCATTCCCGGCCGACTCGACGCCCTCGCCGAGCACGGCGAGCTGGTCGACGGCGTCGTGCACCTCCAGCGCGATCTTTCCGAACAGGACGAGCGCCAGGACGGTCGCGAGGTCGCGCGCGATCAGGTCGAGGCGCCGGCCGGGCAGGTCGGGGTAGAGGCGCACACCGCAGCCCTACCCACGTTCACCGATCGCGCAACGGGCGCAGCGCCCACCAGCCGGCGAGCGGGAACACCGCCGCCAGTGCGAACGCCGCGCGCCAGGAAGACCAGGAGACGGCGGCCGCGAAGGCGACCGGTGCGACGACGCCGACCGCCGAGAGCACCGTCTGCTGGAAGCCGATCGCGGCGCCGCTGCGGCGCCCCCCGAGCTCGGCCGCGATCGTGAACGACAGCCCGTTCCACGCCATCGAGAGCCCCGTCGCGACCGCGAGGGCCGGGACCAGCACGAGGCCAGGCGCGCCCGACACAACGGCGACGAGCCCGACCGCGACGGCGATCGCGACCCCGATCAAGCGCAGCGGCCGGGTGCGGGACCCGACCACGTCCGACCAGCGGCCGACCCCGATCCGCAGGGCCGCCGCGAGCACCTGGCCGGCGGCGAAGACCGCGGCTGCCTCGCCCGTCGAGTAGCCGTGCTCGTCGTGCAGGAAGAGGACGACGAAGCCCATCATCGCCATCTGGGCGACGAGATAGAGCCCGCTGCCGAAGCACGCGACCCAGAGCCGCCGGTCGCGCAGGGTGGACGGGACGTCGGAGACGTCGATGTGCTCCTCGGTTCCCGCGCGGAGGACGAGCGCCCCGACGACCGCTCCCGCGAGGACGAGCCCGGCGACGAAGAGCAGGCCGGCCTTCGGGCTGCCGAGCTGCGGCAGCACGATCGCGGCGATCCCGCCGCCGACCGGGACCGCCGTCTGGCGGATGCCGAGGGCGAGGCCGCGCTCGTCGGCCGAGAACCAGCCCATGACCGCGCGGCCGCTCCCCGACTGGACGCTCCCGCCGGCGACCCCGGCCAGCCCGAGCAGGACGACGAGCCAGCCGAAGCTCGGAGCGAAGGCGGCGCCGGCGAGAAACGCGGCACAGCCGGCGAGCCCGCCCGCGAGCGTCCAGCGCTCGCCCCAGCGGTCGACCGCGAACCCCCAGGGCAGCAGCGAGACCGTGAGCCCGATCCACTCCGCGCCGAGCACGACGCCGATCTCGGTCAGGGTGAGGTCGTAGCGGTCGCGCAGCGCCGGAGCGAGCACGGCGATCGCGAATGCGACCGTGGAGAAGGCAGCCTGCGCCGCGGTGCCCGCGGCGAGCACGGCCCACCGGTACGACAAGCGCTAGAGCCCGAAGGGGTTGATCGGGCGCGAGCCCGTGTTCGAGCAGCACGCTCTTCGTCTCGAGGTAGAGCTCGAGCGACTCGAGGCCGAGCTCGCGACCGAAGCCCGACTGCTTGTAGCCCCCGAACGGCAGCCCGGGGAAGGCCGTGTACGGCACGTTGATCCCGACCGTGCCCGCCTTGATCCGGCTCGCGAGCCGCGGGCCGCGCGCGGGATCGGACGTCCAGACCGACGCCATCAGCCCGTACTTGACGTCGTTCGCGATCCGGACCGCGTCCGCCTCGTCCTCGAACGGGATGATCGTCACGACCGGGCCGAAGACCTCCTCCTGCGCGATCGTGGACGAGTTGTCGAGCCCGGCGACGACGGTCGGCGGGTAGAAGGCGTGCTCGCCGGGCTCGCCTCCGAGCACGACGTCGGCGCCCGCCTCGCGCGCCTCCTCGACGAAGCCGTGCACCTTCTCGCGGTGCGCAGTCGAGATCAGCGAGCCCATCTGCGTCCCCTCGTCCAGCGGATCGCCGGTGACGATCGCGCCTGCCTTCGCGCTGAACTCGGCGACGAACTCGTCGTAGAGCGGCTGCTCGACGAGCACGCGCGAGCGCGCCTCGCAGCTCTGGCCCGCCGCGTAGTAGATCGACCAGACCGCGCTCGGGATCGCCGAGGCGAGGTCGGCGTCGGCGAAGACGAGGTTCGGGCTCTTGCCGCCGAGCTCGAGGGACACGCGCTTGATCGGGTCGGAGCAGAGACGCATGATCTCGCCGCCGGTCCGCGTCGAGCCCGTGAACGCGACCTTGTCGATCCCCGGGTGCCGCACCAGGTAGGCGCCCGTCGTCGGGCCGTCGCCGGGGATCATGTTGACGGTGCCGGGCGGGAAGCCGACCTCGGCCGCGAGCTCGGCGAGCCGCAGAGCGGTCGCGGGCGTCTGCGGATCCGGCTTGAGCACGACCGTGCAGCCGGCGGCGAGCGCCGGAGCGAGCTTCCACGTCGTCATCAGCAGCGGGTAGTTCCAGGGGACGATCTGGCCGGCGACGCCGACGGGCTCCTTCAGCGTGTACGAGAGGATCGAGCCGCCGATCGGGTTCGAGCGGCCGCCGATCGTGCCGAGCGCCGAGGCGTAGAAGCGGAAGTGCTCGGCCGCGCCGAAGAGCTCGGCCTTCACGGAGGAGCTCGCCTTGCCCACGTTCCGCGCCTCGAGCTCGATCAACTCCTTGCGGTTGCCGACGATCGCGTCGGCGAGCGCGTGCAGCAGCCGTGAGCGCTCGCTGGCAGGTGTCTTGCCCCAGGGCCCGTCGAGCGCCGCGCGAGCGGCCGTGACGGCGCGGTCGACGTCGGCCTCGCCGGCCAGCTGCGCGGTGCCGAAGCCCTCCCCGGTGGCCGGCTCGACGAGCTCGCGGGCATCCGAGCCCTCGACCGTCTCGCCGTCGATGAAGAGCCCGAACTCGCGTGCGGTGGCGACGCTCACGAGCCGGACGATACCGCGGCGTCGCCGCCGGCTGCGGCGAGCAGCTCGCCGACGCGGATCGGCTCCGTGAGCAGGTGCCGGAACGCCGCCGGCTCGCCGCCGACGAAGGCCCGGCAGAGTCGCAGCCCTTCCGTGTAGGTCGTGACGTATGCGCGCCAGGTCGGGTCGATCACGAAGGAGACCATCCGCTCTGCGCGGTGGGCGGGAGCGAGTGCCCAGCGCGCGACGTACGCCCGCGCCCCGTCCTCCGACAGGCCGTCCTCGTGGATCATGATCGCCGCGTTGCGGGTCACGCAGGCCAGCGGCTCGCGCGCCTCGCGGATCAGGCGCGCCTCGGCGGGGTCGTAGCGGATCCCGATCGCCGCGTAGATGCGCGCGAGCTCCGCCTCGACGTCCTCGTCGACGAGCAGTTCGGCGCCGACCTCGGCGATCCCCTCGCCCACGAGCGACTGAGGGGTGGGCACGAGCTGGATCGACTCCTCGAGCAGCCCCAGCTCCTCGACGAGGCGCCGTTCCTTGACCACGCGCTCCGTGTGGTGACCGGGATAGCCCTCGTGCGCGACGAGGTGGACGAATTCCGTGGCGGTGAAGGGCAGGTCCGTGTTCACGACGATGCGGCTACGCCCTCCGCCGAGGTAGTAGTTGAAGGCCGCCCAGGGCTCGTCGGCGACCAGCTCGAGCGTGAACTCCTCGCCGTCCGGAAGCTCGACCAGGGCCTGGGTGCGCTCCCGCAGGATCGCGAGGATCGGCTCGGCCACCTCGAGGATGTGCTCGGCCGGCACCTCGTTCGCCGCGCGCCAGGCCTCGTAGCGCTCCTCGAGCGAGCCTGCGCCGGGGAGCAGCTCGTCGAGGCGCTCGTGGGCGCTCGCGAAGTCCTCCTCCGGGATCCGCTCCGGCCGGACGCCGTAGCAGCCCTCGACCTCGTCGAGGTAGCCCAGCTGCTCTCCGGCCAGGCGGCCGGCGTAGATGCGCAGGCCGACGGCCTGGTCGAGCAGCCACCCGCGGCGCTGCTCGTCGAGCTCCGCCTCGTCGAGATCGGCCCGGAGCGCGTCGGCGTCGGCAGCGAGCGCGGCCGGCTCCGACAGCGCCTCCTGCTCGACCGCAGCGGCGAGATCGGGCGGGCCGTAGTAGGAGTCGACGAGGCCCTCGACGTGCCGGCCGAGTCGCAGCCCGAGGGTCAGATAGCGGTCGACGATCTCCATCAGCGCCCATCATCGCTGGAAGAGGGCCGCCTGTCCCTGGCCGACGCCGACGCACATCGTCGCGACGCCGTAGCGGCCGCCTCGGCGGCGCAGCTCGTGCAGGAGCGTGACGACGAGGCGCGCGCCGCTCATGCCCAGCGGATGGCCGATCGCGATCGCGCCGCCGTTCGGGTTCACCTTCTCCTCGTCGAGGCCGAGCTCGCGCACGACGGCGAGGCTCTGCGAGGCGAAGGCCTCGTTCAGCTCGACGACGTCGAGCTCGGCGACGTCGACGCCGGCCCGGGCGAGCAGCTTGCGCACGGCCGGGACGGGGCCGATCCCCATCACCCGCGGATCGACACCCGCGACCGCGCTGGCGACGAAGGCGCCGAGCGGCTCGGCGCCGAGCTCCCGGGCCTTCTCCTCGGAGGCGATCACGAGCGCGGCGGCACCGTCGTTGAGGCCGCTCGAGTTCCCGGCCGTGACGGAGCCGCCGGTGCGGAAGGCGGGTTTCAGCGACGCGAGCTTCTCCGCCGTCGTGTCGGGCCTCGGGTGCTCGTCGTGGCTGAGCTCCCCGACCGCGACGAGCTCGTCCGAGAAGTCTGCCGCCGCCCAGCGCTGCTGCGAGCGGAGCGCGAACGCGTCCTGCTCCTCGCGGGCGATCCCCCAGCGCTCGGCCACGTTCTCGCCCGTCTCGCCCATCGTCTCGAGCGGGAAGCGCTCCTCGAGGCGCGGATTCGGGAACCGCCAGCCGAGCGTCGTGTCGTACAGCGTGCGATCGCCGCGGGGATAGGCCGCGTCGGGCTTCGCCGTGACGAGCGGCGCGCGGCTCATCGACTCGACTCCTCCGGCGACGAAGAGGTCTCCGTCCCCGGCTGCGACCGCGTGGCACGCGCCGACGACGGCGGAGAGGCCCGATGCGCACAGCCGGTTGACGGTCACGCCGGCGACCGAGTCGGGCAGTCCGGCCAGCAGCGCCGCCATGCGGGCGACGTTGCGGTTGTCCTCGCCGGCCTGGTTGGCGCAGCCGAGGTAGACGTCCTCGATCTCGGCCGGGTCGACCCCCGCGCGCTCGACCGCGGCGCCGATCGCCACCGCCGCGAGGTCGTCGGGGCGGATCCCGGAGAGGGCGCCGCCGTAGCGCCCGACCGGCGTGCGCACGGCCGAGATCACGACGGCACGGCTCACGCGGCAGCCCGCCGCGGTCGCCGCACGAGCTCGCCGCCGCAGTTCGGACAGACCTGCGCGAGCTGCGTCGCGCAGTCCGCGCAGAAGGTGCACTCGTAGCTGCAGATGAGCGCGACGTCGCCGTGACCGAGGCTCGCGCCGCAGCGCTCGCACCGCCCGTCATCGCGAGTGACATCGCGGCGAACCGTAGCGTTTCGCCGCCTGGCCGTCAGCGCTAGTCGATGAAGTCGAGCCGGACCGGCTCCGGCAAGGCGCCGATCTCCTCGCCGCGGCGCAGCAGCTCCTCCACGGCCTGCCGCCCCTCGTCGCCGTAGTCCCACGTGAGCTCGTTCACGTACATCCCGACGAAGCGGTCGGCGACCGCGAGCTCGATGCCGCGGCCGAACCGCATCGCGTAGCGCATCGCCTCGCGCGCGGTTGTCGAGCCCCGCTCGGATCGACTCGAGCAGGACGGCCGAGAGATCGTGGAGCGCGTCCCCGAGGTCGCGCCGCGCGACGTTGACGCCGAGCGGCAGCGGCAGCCCCGTCTCCAGCAGCCACCACTCCCCGAGGTCGAGTGCCTTCTGGAGACCGACCTCCTCGTAGGTGAGCTGGCCCTCGTGGATGACGACGCCCGCAGCGGCGCGGCCGGAGGTCGAGCTCGTCCATGATCCGGTCGAACGGCAGCTCCCGGTAGCGGAACTCGCCGAGCGCGAGCCGCGTCGCGAGGAACGCGGTCGTCATCGTGCCGGGAACGAGCGATCTCCACCTCGCGCAGCTGCTCGATCGTGAGCGGCTCGCGTGCGACGACGACCGGCCCGTAGCCCGAGCCGATGCTCGCGCCGTGCGGCAGCAGCGCGTAGCGGTCCTGGACGAACGGGTACGCGTGCAACGAGATCGCGGTCACCTCGAGCCGGCCCTCGAGCGCCCACTCGTTCAGGGTCTGGATGTCCTGGAGCACCTGCTCGAATCGAAATCCGCGTGTGTCGATCGCGCCCGCGGCGAGCGCCCAGAACATGAAGGCGTCGTCGGGATCGGGGCTGTGTCCGAGCCGGATCAGCGGGCGGTCTGGCACCGGCCGAGGCTAGCACCGGCCCGCGCCCGAGCCGCCCGGGAACCCGCCGCCCTCCTAGACTCCTGCGCATGGCCCCAGCGGATCTGAGCGACTCGATCCAGGACTACCTGAAGGAGATCTACAAGCTCGGCACCGAGAGCGAGCGCGTCTCCGACCTCCGCGCTCGCCAAGCGCCAGCGCGTCTCGGCCGCGTCGGCGAGCGCGATGGTGAAGAAGCTCGCCGTGCTCGGCCTCGCCGAGCATGCGCCCGTACCGCGGCGTCACGCTCACGCGCGCGGGCGAGCGCGTCGCGCTCGAGGTGATCCGCCACCATCGCCTGCTCGAGCTCTACCTCGCGGAGACGCTCGGGATCGGCGTCGACGACGTCCACGACGAGGCCGACCGGCTCGAGCACGCGCTCTCGGAGGAGCTGGAGGAGCGCATCGACCGCGCGCTCGGCTTCCCGACCCACGATCCGCACGGCGACCCCATCCCGGACGCGAATCTCGAGTGGCCGAAGGAGTCGGCGTAGCCGAGACGCCGGAGGAGCTGTACGAGCGCGCACTCGCCGCCGCCGACGCGGACGGGCGGCTGCCGATCCCGCCGCTCCACGAGTGGGAGACGTTCCCGTTCGAGGGCGAGCTCCGCACCCGTCCCCTGCTGCCGCCTCGTCCGGCGGAGCGGGCGCGTCTGGGCGAGGACGCGGGCGACTGCTGGCGCTGCGAGCAGGGGGACGAGGACGCGATCTGGTCGGACGAGCGCTGGCTGCTGACGCCGCATGCCCGAGCCGTCGGGGTTGCCCGTCGTCGTCATCCTCCAGCCGCGAGCGCATCACGATCTCGGCGATCTCCCTCCGGAGCTCGCCGCCGAGCTGGGCCCGCTGATCGTGCGGGTCGAGCGGGCGGTCGCCTCCGTCGGTGAGATCGGCCGCGTCCACGTCGGCCGCTGGGGCGACGGCAGCGCCCACCTGCACCTCTGGTTCATGGCGCGTCCGGCACGACTGCCGCAGACGGTCGGCAGCTTCGCCGCGATCTGGGACGACATCCTGCCGCCCACGCCCGAGCCGACTCTGGCGCTCGAACCTCGCACGCCGTCGCAGCCGCGACTGAAGCGTGCTAGCGGCGGCCGAAGAAGAAGCGTTCGAGGACGGGGAGGATCTCGTTGCGCGTGAACGGCTTGACGAGGTCCGTCGCGCCGTCCTGCTCCAGCACGCGGACGTCGTCCTCCAGCGCGTCGTTCGCCGCCTCCAGCGCGTCACCGAGCTCGTAGCCCTCGAAGAGCCAGTCGTCCGCCCGCGGCTCGTCCGTCTCGCGGTGCTGCGGGTTGACCATGCGGCCGACCGACCACACGGCACCCGGCTTCCGCTCGATCCAGATCACGACCCGCTCGTCGCGACCGGCGTCGTCGAAGCCCCGGAGCGTCCTCTCCGCACAACGGCCTTCGGCCGCGCTGCGTCGCATGGCAGGAGGATACAATCCGCGCCGATGGCGTTTCGCGACCTGTTCTCGTTCCTGTTCCAGCGGTCGTCCGCCGAGGAGCGCATCGCCGCGTACGTGATCCGAGAGCACGATCGCGGGCGCGACCTGGCCGAGATCCTCGAGGACCGTTACGTCCAGAACCGCCTCACGCCGGACCAGCGCGCCCGGCTCCTCGACCGCCCCGAGGTGATCAAGGCGATCGGCAAGGACACGATCGCCAGCGCGCAGGAAACTCTGGCTAGCTAGCGCAAGCTGAGCATCCGCGGAAGCGGATGCTCAGCGCGCGAAGACCCCTGAAGGGTCGCTTCGCTCCCTGGCTCATGCACGAGCGCCCGTTCCTAGAGCTCCCGGCCGACGCCGCGCTCGCGGGCCAGCTCCAGCGCGGCCGCCCCGGCGGCGACGTCCCAGGCCGCGAGACCGTTCGACTTGAAGACGACGATGTCGCGCTCGCCCTCGCGGCCGCGCAGCTCCCCGGCGACGACGTCCTGCAGCTCGTGCACCTCGAGCCAGTCCAGCACCCCGCTCGCCACCGGCTCGATCAGGTCGCCGGACTCGAGCTGCGCCTGCTCCCGCGAGTCGCAGCAGACGAAGGTCGCGCGCTCGAGCACCGCGTTGTCGAGCTCACGCGCATCCGGGCGGTTCGCGCCGACCGCCGCGACGAGCGCGCCCTGCGCTCAGCCAGTCGCCCCGGAGCACCGGGTCGCGTGAGGTCGTGATCGTGACGACGACGTCCATGGCGGCCGCTTCCTGCGGGCCCTCGGCCGGCTCGGCGCCCGTGGCCGCACAGAACGCGGCGAGCCGCTCCGGGCGTCCGGCACTACGCGACGCACCGAGTCGATTGCGGGCACGGCGGCACGGATCGCCTCCACCTGCGCCCGCGCCTGCCCGCCGCAGCCGATCACCCCGAGCGTCCGCGCGCCGGCCCGGGCGAGGTGCTTCGCCGCGACGCCGCTCGCCGCACCGGTCCGGCACCGCCCGAGCGCGTCCGCCTCGATCACCGCCTCGAGGGTCCCCGTCTCCAGCCCGAAGAGGCAGAGGACGAACGCCGCTCTCCCCTCGACGACGGCGTACGTCTTGGCGCCCGCGTACCCGAGCTCGCGGTCGACGGCCGCCATGAGCGCGAAGCTGCCGCCCTCGAACGGCAGCCGCGCGCGCGGCACGTTCTCCACCGTCCCGGCGGCGAGCCGCAGGAAGCACGCCTCGAGCACCGGCACCGCCTCGCCCGGCGTCAGCAGCGACTCGACGTCGTGCCTCGGACGAGATAGAGCGGCATCAGCCTCGGGGGATGAAGCTGATCTGGCCGTTGCCCTCGAGCACCGCCCACGCCACGTCGTCGAGCGAGCCGATCTGCTGCTGGCGGGCCGCCGCCGAGACCTCGCTCCTCGGTCATCCGCTCGTGTCGAAGGTTGTGCTCGATCAGCTTGCCGTCCTGGAGGATGATCAACGGCTCGGCGTCCAGCACCGGACGCAACCGGCGGAAGCGGAAGACGAGCCACGAGACGAACAGGCTGAGGATCGCGAAGGTGCCGATCGCGAGCATGGAGCCTGTGAGGAGACATGTCGCTCTGCGTCACGCCCTGCTGAACGAGGTCGCCGACGACGACGAGCAGGATCAGGTCGAACGGCTCCATCGAGGACGAGCTCGCGGCGCCCGAGCACGCGCAGCAGCAGGAAGAGGATCAGGAAGGCGATGGCTGCGCGGGCGACGATGTCCATCAGGGAAAGATCGTGACGTCGCGGTCGACGGCCGCCAGCGGCACGTCCTCGTCGTGCAGCTCGACGCCCTGAGAGCGGTGCCCGCCATTCGTCGCGTTGACCTGGAACTGCAGCCGCGCGACGAGCGTGTCGCCGGCGGCGACGTGGCCGTAGTCCAGCACGAGCTTGCCGTTGCGGTAGGCGGAGCCGAGCGGCTCCGGTGAGTAGCTGTTGATGTGCATGGACTCGAACCAGCCGCTGTCGAGCAAGAGCGTCGCCTTCGCGATCTCCTGCTTCGCGTGGATCGAGAAGCGCCCCTGGTAGAAGACGCCTCCGCGCAACCGGTTCGGCGCCGACACGTCGAGCGTCGCCACGTCGCCCGTACCGGTGGAGTGGGTCGGGTTCTGGCCGAAGACGTTCGCGAGCCCGAGCAGTGCGAACAGCGTCAGGAGGGCGACGACGAGCCACCGCACGACGAGCTCGACGCGATGACGATCGTCGCGATGCTCTTTCAGCGTGAGGTGCTGCGGCGGGGAGGCCACGGCACCGTGTTGGCCGCCACGCCCGCTTCTCCTACTCCTGACCGCCGCGCATCCACGCGGCCTCGACTAGCGTTCAGCCCTCGATGCCGCTGACGCCGTGCCCAGCCTGTGGAAACGAGGTGCCGGCAGGGATGCCTACCTGCGGCTGGTGCGGCGCCGCGCTCGCCGGGCGGACCGCTCCCGAGACGGTCGGGGTGCAGCGGGCCGACCGGCGCGTCTTCGGCGTCCCTCCAGCGACCGGCCTGCTCGTGCTCGGAGCGCTCCTGCTCGTGCTCGGCCTCGTGCTGCTCCTCACGGGCAGCACTGCCGGGGGGCTCTTCGCCCTCGCCGCCGGACTGCTCGTCCTCGCGGGCTTCCCGTCGCTGGCGCGCCGGCACGACGAGAGCCCGGTTGCGCGCCGTGCCGTCCGCTCGTTCGACGGCTTGCGCGAGCGCGCCGACGCGACCATCGAGTCGCTGGCCGCGCGCGCCTCGGCACGGCGCCACCTCGCGCGGATCGACGCCGAGATCGAGCAGCTCGGGAGCGCCCGCACGACCGGGCTCCGGGACCTCGGCGAGGCCGCCTACGCGCGCGACGAGGCGGAGGTGGAGCGCCTCCGCAACGAGATCCAGGCGGCCGACACGGCGCTCGAGTCGAAGCGTGCCGAGCGCGAGCAGCTGCTGGCCGAGACCGAGGAGAAGGTCGACGGGGCGCGCCTGCGGGCGCAGCCCACCGAGCGGCTGGAGCCGCAGGAAGAAGCACACACCGAGGTCACGGCCCCCGACGACGCCACCGCCGCGAACGACGACGACGAGTCCGCCCGGCGCGCGAGCTAGGACGCGGCTTCCGCGGGGGGCGCGAGCCGCCGCAACGGCTGCCGCGTGATCGAGAGCGCAACCGCCGCCGCGGCCAGCGCCGCCACGGCGCTCAGCCCGAACGCCCACGTGAAGGCCGACTCGGAGGGGACGGACGACGAGCCGATCGTCTGCGCGGTCAGGAGCGCCGCCCCGACCTGGCCTCCGATGACCGATCCGATCATCCGGACGACCGTGTTCATGCCGGTCGCGATCCCCATCTCGCGTGCGTCGACGTTGTCGGCGATCAGGGCCACCATCGTCGCGAAGGCGGCGCCGACGCCGAGTCCGAGCAGCGCGCTCGAGAGCACCACGTGCCAGGGCTCGTCGTGGGCGAACGCGAGCAGGAGAGCCGCGAACGCCACGATCGTCATCCCGGCCGCCAGCGGCCACTTCGGGCCGACGCGCCGGCCGATGAGCCCGGCGACCGGCCCGGAGAAGAGCATCGCGAGCGAGCTCGGGAGCAGGTACAGCCCCGCCTGGGTCGCGCTCGCCCCGAAGCCGTAGCCACGTACGGGAGGCGACTCCACGAAGGACGGCACGAGCACGAAGCAGGTGAAGAGCGCGAAGCCGGAGATCATCGTCGTCACGTTCGTGAGCAGCACGGGTCGGTGCGCGAGCATGCGCATGTCCACCATCGGCGCCGGGGAGCGGGACTCCACGACGACCCAGAGGGTGAAAATCACGGCCGAGGCGGCGACGAGCCCCGCAATCGGCGGCGACAGCCAGCCCCAATGCTCCCCCTCGGTCAGCGCGACCATGAAGGTGACGAGGGCTCCGGAGAGCAGCAGCGCTCCGGGGATGTCGACCCGCGAAGGCGTACGGATCGGCGACTCCGGCACGTAGCGGTGCACGAGCGCGAGCGAGGCGGCGACCGGAATCGACCCGAGCAGGAAGAGCAGCCGCCAGGAGAGGTGGTCGACGATGACGCCCGAGAGCACGATCCCGAAGCCGCCGCCCACGCCGAAGACCGCCGACAGCAGGCCGATCCCGACTCCGACCCGCTCCGGCGGGAACTCGTCGCGGATGATCGCGAAGGAGAGCGGGAAGACCGCCCCGCCCGCGCCGGAGAGCACGCGGAAGCCGATCAGCGACGGCAGGTCCCACGCAAAGGCCGCGCCCAAGCAGCCGGCCAGGAAGATCCCGAGGCTGACGAGCAGCATGCGCTCTTTCCCGTACTGATCCCCGAGCTTGCCGAGGATCGGCGTCGCCACGGCGGCCGAGACGAGGAACGCAGTCAGCACCCACGTCGTCCAGGCCGTCGTCGTTCCGAACTCCGACTGAAACGTGGGCAGCGCCGGGAAGACCATCGTCTGCTGGAACGCAAACGCCGTCCCCGCCAGCGTCAGCACGCCGAGCGTGACGTTGTAGTGCTGCCGCGCCGGCTCCATCGCGCCGAGCCTAGTCACGCGGCGGTCGAGCGCGGCGTGGAGGTACCTCAACGAACCGTCGCACCAAACTCCAGGCCGTTGTAGGTTCCTGGCGCCCTGGCGGGACGGCGTGCAAGCGCGCACCCGTTTCGCCGAGGACGCACCACATTCGCTCTCGCCGCAGGGGGGAGAGGTACTCGAACGGAAGGGCCAGGTGTGAAGACAGTGAAGACTCAGCCGACCTCGAAGTCGGGCCGATCGCGCTTCAGGGTGCGCGGCCTCGCCACACTCGCATTCCTCGTGCTGTCGGCCGCGATCGCGGTGGCGCCGTCCGCCGCGACACCGCCGGAGCTCGCGGACCATCCGCTGCTCCAGCCGATCGACGCGCAGAACTGGGTCGACCAGGCGAACCTCACCTGGGACGACTACAACCCCGTTCCGGACCGAAACCCGTCCTACTACGACCCGGCGACGAACGGCACCGACGTGCAGTACCGCACGGCGATCGTGCTGGTCGACTTCCCCGACCAGCCGTTCCTGATCAGCCAGCCGCCCGGAGTCGCACCCGTTCGGGAACCCGCAGCCGGGCTGGACGCCGGTCGCGCCGGGAGACGTCAACCAGTGGATGCACGAGTACTACTCGACCCCGAACGAGTTCAACGGCGGGATGACGCTGAACAGCTACTGGCTCGAGGACACGCACGGCCGCATCGGCGTTGACCCCGAGACGTTCGGCCCCTACACGATGCCCGGCGACCTGCACGAGTTCGGGCTCGGCCAGTTCAACGGCAGCGTCGGCGGCCAGGCCAACTCGGTCTGTCCCGCAGGCGACACCTGCGGCCGCGACATCCGCCCGGCCGCTCTCGCCCTGTGGCAGGCCGCCACCGGCTGCACGACGACGCTGTGCGGCTACAACAACGTCTTCTACGTCACCGCCGGCCACGACGAGTCGTCGACGTGGCAGGAGTTCGGCGAGATGCTCTGGGAGGAGCGGGAGGAAGTCCCGGCCGCATTCGGACCGCCCGGAGCGGAGAACGGCCCCGTCCTGAACGCCGCCGGCAGCCCGATCCCGAACTGGGCGCCGACGCGCTACGTCCCGTGGTCGTCCTGGCTGGCCGCTTCGAACCACTGGCCGAACGCCGGAGGCGGTAGCTCGACGCAGGCCGAGAGCTCGGGTCAGAGCGTCTTCGCCCATGAGTTCAGCCACCTGCGCGGACTGCCGGACAACTACAACAACCCGTTCGGCGACACCGACCGGAACTACACCGGGTACTGGGAGATGATGAGCCGCGGCACGTTCAACGGCCCCGGCGGCACCCACAACCGCTGGCAGATCCCGAACGCCGGCGGCTCAGCCCTAGGCCCGCACCACATGCTCCACTTCAAGAACCGTCTCGGCATCCTGCCGGCGGACGAGCAGGTGACGCTCGAGCGGAACACGCTCGCCGACCAGGGCGTGGCCGTCGCGCACGGTGCAGGCGCGCTCCTCGGTCCCGGACGACGGCGAGCTCGTCGGCGTGACCGTCAACTTCGGCACCGGCGGCGACCTGGCGGGCACCTGCGCCAACCAGGGCTACATCGGCGACCAGCTCTTCTACTGCCCGAACCGGAGCGGGAGCTACACGGCCTACCGGCTCGAGGTCGTGGAGCAAGTCGGGAACGACTCGTACACCCCGGGCCATGGCGTGCTGCTCTCGAAGAGCCGCACGAACGGAACGCCCAATGCCTGGATCATCGACCCGAGGCCGCAGGACATCGGGATGATCGACTTCTACCGCCCCGACGGGACCCCGGTGCCCGTCGTCCGCGGCGACCCGCGTCAGCTCAACGACGCGACGTTCCACGCGGGCACGAACTCCGGAAGCGCGTACGAGTACGTGGACACGTTCAACTCGCTCCACTTCTACGTGCTCGACAAGCGCCGCGACGCGGAGGGCGTGCTCTCCTACGACCTCGGCGTCCGCCGCACGACCGGAGACCCGTTCGAGCGCGGCGTCTCGCTCGGCAAGGCGAAGAAGGCGGCAACGGCCGGGCCTCCTCGCCACCTGCTCCTTCCCGATCACGAACACCGGCGAGGCCGGCACGGGGATCTTCGACTCGGACATCTACCGGGTGTCGGCGACATCGAGCAGCGCCAACTGGTCGCTGACGATCCCGAACGCGTTCGCCGCAGTGCCGGCCGGCGAGACCGTGGAGGTCCCGTACACGTCGCTCTCGACAACGGCAGGCGGCGCGACGCGCACGACCGTGACGCTGAGGGCGACGTCGGAGACCGATCCGTCGAAGACCGCGACCAAGACGTGCGACGTGCACGTCTAGGACACGACCCCGAATAGCGGCTGAGCCCGGGACAGTGGGGGCGGAGCGGCACGCGCTCCGCCCCCACCTCCTCGTTCCCCGACGCATCTATGGTTGGCGCCATGACCAGGAGACCGCGCGCCGCGGCGCGCTGCTTGCGCTCGTGCTCGCGCTCCTGCTTGCGGCCGGCTGCGGCGGCGACGACGAGCCGGCCGGAGGCGCCGCCGACCTGCCCGGCCCGCTTCCGAGCGGGGTCGGGTTCCAGGAGCCGCCGGCCTCCGCGCCGCCCGCACCCGACTTCTCCGCCGAGCTCGTCGACGGAACGCCGGTGACGGCAAGCGAGCTCTGGGCCGACCGGCCGCTCGTGCTGATGTTCACGGCGAGCTTCTGCGACCGCTGCGCGGACATCCACCGCGAGGTCGCACAGGCCGTCGACGAGCACGACGGCGCGATCGCGCTGCTCGGCGTCGTCGGCGACGACGACACGGAAGCGGCCGAGTACGCCGAGGAGCTCGATCTCGGGTACCCGCTCGCCCTCGCCGGCGAGCGGGTCTGGCTGAACTACGCCGCTCGGGAGCCCGCGCTCGTCGCGCTCGTCGCGCAGGGCGGCAAGGTGCTGCGCGGCTGGCCGAACGGCGTCGACGCCGACGAGCTGTCAGCGGAGCTCGACGAGCTCGTCGTCCACGAATGAGCGGGCGCGCCAGTGCTGCCGGTCCTGGCCTTCGCGGCGCTCGCGGCCACGAGCTGCGGCGGAGGCGGCGGAGGCGGGGACGCCACGCAGGCGAGCCTGCGCGTCGTGATCCCCGACAACAACATTCGCACCGAGGGCGTCGAGTGCTCCGGCGCGGAGCCCTTCCGGCACATCCACCGCGGCACCCCGTTCAGGGTCGAGGCGCCGGACGGCGCGCTCGTCGCCGAGGGCGAGCTGCCGGCCGGCCGCGCGGAGAACGCCGATCCCAGCATCGACTGGGAGTCCGACCGCATGCCGACCGTGTGCGTGATGGACGTGGAGGTCGACCTCCCGGAGCGCCCGGGCTACCGCTTCGTGCTCGAGGACACGGTGCCCGTCGAGTTCGACGCTGCGCTGCTCGCATCCGACGAGCCGGTCCTGCTCGTGCTCAGCGGCTAGCTAGGCGCGGACGAGCGGCTTGTACTTGATCCGGTGCGGCTCGAGCGCCTCGGCGCCGCGCGTCTCGCGTCACCCAGGCCGCGTAGTCGGCGTAGGTGCCCTCGAACCACGTCGTCTGGCTGTCGCCCTCGAACGCGAGGATGTGCGTCGCGACGCGGTCGAGGAACCAGCGATCGTGGCTGATCACCACCGCGCAGCCGGCGAAGTCGTTCAGCGCGTCCTCGAGGGCGCGCAGCGTGTCGACGTCGAGGTCGTTCGTCGGCTCGTCGAGCAGCAGCACGTTGCCGCCCGAGCGCAGCAGCTTGGCCAGGTGGACGCGGTTGCGCTCGCCACCCGAGAGGTCGCCCACCTTCTTCTGCTGGTCGGAGCCCCTGAAGTTGAACCAGGAGACGTACTGGCGCGAGTTCACCTCGCGCTTGCCGAGCAGGATCGTGTCCTGGTTCCCCGAGATCTCCTTCCAGACCGTGTTGTCGGGCACGAGGTCGGTGCGGGCCTGGTCGACGTAGGCGAGCTCGACGGTGTCGCCGACCCGGAGCGTCCCGGCGTCGGGCTGCTCCTCGCCGGCGATCATGCGGAAGAGCGTCGTCTTGCCGGCGCCGTTCGGGCCGATCACGCCGACGATCCCGCCGGGCGGCAGCGAGAAGGTCATGTCCTCGACCAGCAGGCGGTCGCCGAAGCCCTTCGAGACGCCCTCGGCCTCGACGACGACGTCGCCGAGACGCGGTCCGGCCGGGATGTGGATCTCGACCCGGTCGAGCTTCACGTTCTGCTCCTCCGCGAGCAGCTGCTCGTAGGCGCCGAGCCGCGCCTTCGACTTCGCGTGGCGTGCCCGCGGGCTCATGCGCACCCACTCGAGCTCCCGCGCGAGCGTGCGCCGGCGCGCCGACTCCTGCTTCTCCTCCACGGCCAGCCGCGCCTGCTTCTGCTCGAGCCAGGAGGAGTAGTTGCCCTGGAACGGCAGCCCCTTGCCGCGGTCGAGCTCGAGGATCCAGCCCGCGACGTTGTCGAGGAAGTAGCGATCGTGGGTGACGGCGACGACGGTGCCCTTGTACTGCTCGAGGAAGCGCTCGAGCCAGGCGACCGACTCGGCGTCGAGGTGGTTCGTCGGCTCGTCCAGGAGCAGCAGGTCGGGCGAGGAGAGCAGCAGGCGGCAGAGCGCGACACGCCGCTTCTCGCCGCCGGAGAGCGTCGCGACGTCGCGGTCGCCCTCGGGCAGCCGGAGCGCGTCCATGGCGCGGTCGAGCGTCGCGTCGAGGCTCCAGATGTCGTGACGGTCGATCTGGTCCTGCACCCGCGCCTGCTCGGCGAGCAGGGCGTCGAAGTCGGCGTCGGGCTCCGCGAAGGCGGCCGAGATCGCGTTGAAGCGGTCGAGCAGGTCGCGCAGCGGGCGGACGCCGTCCTCGACGTTGCCGCGCACGTCCTTGGACTCGTCGAGCAGCGGCTCCTGCTGCAGGAAGCCGACCGTCGCGCCGGGCGCGAGCTCGGCGACGCCGCTGGAGGGCTCCTCGAGCCCGGCCATGATCCGGAGCAGCGTCGACTTGCCGGCCCCGTTCGGGCCCAGCACGCCGATCTTGGCGCCCGGCAGGAACGAGAGGGAGATGTTGGCGAGCACCTGCCGCTCGGGGCCGTAGAACTTGTCGGCGCGGTACATGGTGAAGACGTAGTCGCTCATCGCCCCCGACGATAGCGGCCGACTTGACCACCCGCGTAGCCGGTGCGACCGTGGAGAACGTGAGCGGTTGCTGCGCGCGGCACGGCCAGGAGGAGCTCTTTCAGGAGCGCTTCGCGCGCCGCCTGGCGCGCCGCTACCGGCGGCGGGGGCCCGACGCGATGGCGCGCTCGCTCGCCAGGCGGGCTTCCGCACCAGGGATCCAGGGCGCGGAGGTGCTCGAGATCGGCGGGGGCATCGGCCAGGTGCTGCTCGAGCTGCTGAAGGCGGGAGCAAGCCGTGGCGAGGTGGTCGAGCTCGTGCCCGTCTACGAGGAGCACGCCCGCGCGCTGGCCGTCGAGGCCGGCGTCGGCGACCGGGTCTCCTACCGCACCGCCGACCTGATCGCGGATCCGCCGGCGCGCACCGCCGCCGACGTCGTCGTGCTGAACAAGGTCGTCTGCTGCACGCCGGACGGTGTCGAGCTGGCCGCGCTCGCAGCGTCGCTCGCGCGGCGCACGCTCGCGCTCAGCTTCCCCCGCGACGTCATCTGGTCGCGCGCCTTCTTCGGGGCCACCAACGTCTTTCTCCGCGTGACCCGGCGGCGCTTTCGCGTCTTCGTCCATCCGCCCGACGCGCTCGCCGCCGCGGTCGAGTCGCAAGGGCTGGCGCTCTCGTCCGAGCGCGACGGCCCCCTCTTCCGGATCGCCGCCTACGAGCGCGCGTAACCTTCCCGCATGCCGGAGCTCGGACTCTTCCCCCTCGGGATCGTGCTGCTCCCGACCGAGCAGATCCCGCTGCACATCTTCGAGGACCGCTACCAGGAGCTGATCGCGGAGTGCCTGGCCGACGAGCGCGAGTTCGGGCTCGTCTTCGCCGACGAGGACGGGCTGCGGGAGCTCGGCACCCGAGCCGCCGTCACCGAGGTGCTCGAGCGCTTCGACGACGGCCGCCTCAACATCGTCGTCGAGGGGCGCGAGCGCTTCAGGCTGCTCGAGCTGACGGGCGGCCGCACCGTTCCAGACCGCCGTGGTCGAGCCGGTCGAGGACGAGCCCGATCCCGCCGACCCCGCCGACGAGGAACGGGCGCTCGAGCTCTTCGGGCGGCTCGTCGAGCTGACGGGCGCGGAGGTGGAGCCGCCGCCGCCCGGCGCCGAGCAGCTCTCCTTCGAGCTCGCCGGCCGCTTCGAGTTCGCCGCAGAGCTGAAGCAACGCCTGCTCGGGCTCACCTCCGAGCGCGAGCGCGTGCACATGCTCGCCGAGGTGCTGGAAGGCGCCGCGCAGGCCGTCGAGCGCGAGCGCGAGATCGCCGAGCGCGCGGCGACGAACGGCAAGGTCGACCCGCGCGGCTAGCGGGAGGAACGCGGCCGATACGATGAGGGGCATGGCCGTGACCGCCACGCCGAAGCTCGATGCGCAGCGCCTGCGCGCCGATTTCCCCTTCCTCGAGGAGCTCGTGAACGGGAAGCCCGTCGCCTTCCTCGACTCGGCGGCCTCCTCGCAGAAGCCGCGCCAGGTGCTCGATGCGATGGTCGAGCTCTACTCGCACTCCTACGCGAACGTGCATCGCGGCGTCTACCGGCTCGCCGAGCGCGCGACGGACGCGTACGAGGGTGCTCGCGCGAAGGTGGCGGCGTTCGTGAACGCGCCCTCGGAGCGCGAGGTGATCTTCACGCGCCAGGCCACCGAGGCGCTGAACCTCGTGGCCTACGCCTGGGGGCTCGACAACCTGGGCGAGGGCGACCTCGTCGTCGTCAGCGAGCTGGAGCACCACTCGAACTTCGTCCCCTGGCAGTACATCGCGGGCCGGACCGGCGCGGGCTTCCGCACGATCCCGATCGACGACCACGGCGAGCTCCGGCTCGACGAGCTCGACCGCATCGCGGCGGAGGGCCGCGTCAAGGTCGTCGCGACCGGCCTCGTCTCGAACACGCTCGGCACGATCAACCCGGTCGAGAAGCTCGTCGCCTGGGCGCACGAGCAGGGCGCGATCATGGTCGTCGACGCCGCGCAGGCCGCGCCGCACCGGGCGATCGACGTGCAGGCGCTCGGATGCGACTTCCTCGCCATCTCGGCGCACAAGATGCTCGGACCGACGGGTGTGGGCGCGCTCTGGGGCCGCCGCGAGCTGCTCGAGTCGATGTCGCCCTTCAACCTGGGCGGGCACATGATCCACACCGTCGACGTCGAGAAGACGACCTGGGGCCAGCTGCCGTACAAGTTCGAGGCCGGCACGGGGCCGATCGCCGAGGCCGTCGGGTTCGGCGCCGCGATCGACTACCTGAACGCCGTCGGCCTGGAGGCGATCGAGGCCCACGAGCACGAGCTGACCGAGTACGCGCTCGGACGGCTGGACGAGCTCGACTGGATCGAGACCTATGGCCCCCCGGTCGACCGGCGCGCCGGCATCGTCTCGTTCAACGTGGAAGGGGTGCATCCGCACGACGTCTGCCAGGTCCTCGACTGGGAAGGCGTCGCGATCCGGGGCGGGCACCACTGCACGCAGCCGCTGATGCATCGCCTCGGCGTGGTCGCCACGAACCGCGCCAGCTTCTACCTCTACACGATCCCCGAGGAGATCGACCGCCTCGTCGCCGGGCTGGAGAAGGTCAAGAGCAGTCTCGGCTGATGTCGGAATTCGATCAGCTCTACCGCGAGGTCATCCTCGACCACTACAAGAACCCGCGCTCACACGGGCTGCTCGACGACCCCGATGCGCAGGCGGAGGGCCAGAACCCGCTCTGCGGCGACGAGGTCACGGTCTCGCTCCGCTTCGACGGCGACACGATCGCCGAGGTCGGCTTCGAGGGGCGCGGCTGTGCGATCTCGCAGGCCGCGACGTCGATGCTGACGGAGCTCGTGGAGGGCAAGAGCGCCGACGAGGTGGCGCGGATGCCGAAGGAGCAGCTGCTGGAGGAGATCGGCATCCCGCTCACCCCCGTGCGCCTGAAGTGCGCGCTCCTCGGCCTCGGCGTGATGAAGGTGGCGCTGCACAAGAGCAAGGGGACGGCGCTGCCCGAGGAGTGGACCGGCGGCGGCGACCTGACGATCGAATAGTGGCGACCGTGGACGTCTGCCCGGTGGCGGAGCTGCCGCCCGGGCACGTGAAGATCGTCTACGCGGGCGTCGTCGGGATCGGCGTCTACAACTGCGGCGGCTCCTACTACGCGCTCGAGGACCGCTGCTCGCACGACGACGGCCCGCTCTGCGAGGGCGAATGGGAGCCCGAGCAGTGCATCGCGATCTGTCCGCGCCACGGCTCTCGCTTCGACCTCACGACGGGGAGCGCGCTGACGCTGCCCGCCTTCGAGCCCGTCGCGACCTTCCCCGTCCGGGTCGAGGACGGCTGGGTCAAGGTCGAGGTCGACGCCTGATGCTCGACGACGCCGTCCGCGCCGTGCTCGCGCGCCTCGAGGCCGAGGACGCCGACGAGCGCGCCCGCGGCGTGCCGCGCGAGGAGCGGGCGCGCCAGGTGGCGCGGACGACCGGCCAGTTCCTGTTCGCGTACGTCTCCCCGCAGACGGCGTGCGAGGTGCTGGAGCTCGGCGGCTCGCGCGGCTACTCGACGATCTGGCTGGCGGCGGGTGTGCGCACCTTCGGCGGCCGCGTGCTCTCGCTGGAGAACGACCCGGCGAAGGTGGACGCCTGGGAGCGGAACATCGCCGAGGCGGAGCTGGGCGAGTTCGCGCAGCTCGCCGAAGGAGACGCGTTCGAGACCCTGGAGCGGCTCGAGGACGTCTTCGACGTCGTCTTCCTCGACGCCGAGAAGGACGACTACGAGCGCCTGTTCGCGCTCGCGCGCACGAAGCTCGAGCCGGGCGGCGTCGTGATCGCCGACAACGTGCTCTCGCACGCCGACACGCTCGGCGCCTACTCGGCCGCGCGCCAGGCCGACCCGACGCTCGTCAGCGTGACGCGTGCCGCTCGACCGCGGACTCGAGCTCTCCGTCGTCCTCCGGTAGCGCCATCGTCTCCCTCCGCTATATTCCGCGTACCGCGGAAAGGAGGTGGTCCGGTAGTGACAGATTCCAGTACGGGCAGTGGAGGTACCAGCGGGTAGGGGCGTGTCCCCAGGACCCACAGGGGAATCGCCATAGCCACGCGTAGGGGGCTCGCAGACTGATGCGCCGCCGGTGAAAGAGGAACACCGGCAGGAAGCGCTCCTACCAAACCCACGCTGAGTACCGGGAATCGGGGGCCGCGCAAGCGGCCCCCGTTCTTTCTCCGCGCCGACTAGACCGCGCGCCGGAGCTGCTCGTCGAGCGGGACGAGCGGGAGGCCGAACGTCTCGCGTGCCGCGGGGCTCGTGACGACGTTGTCGTCGCCGGCCAGCATCTTCAGCTGGTCGCGCGTCACGGGCGGCTTCGGCAGCAGCTCCAGGACGACGGCCTGCGCCCGCATCAACGCGAAGGGGATGTGCAACGAGGGACGGTCCTTGCCCAGCGCATCCTTCAGCCGCTCCCAGAACTCGTTCCAGGTGACCGCGTCCGGACCGCCGAGCTCGAACGTCCTGTTCGCCGCCTCGGGCTCGTCCACGGCGGCGGCGAAATGGGCCGCGACGTCGTCGACCCAGATCGGCTGGATCCGCTGCGTCCCCGGGCCGGGAATCGGGGTCACCGGCGCCAGCTTCGCGATCTTCCTGAACTGCTGGAGCGCGCCGCCCTCCTGCCCGAAGATGAAGCTCGGACGGAAGATCACGTGCTCGAGGCCCGAGGCCTTGACGTCCTGCTCCATCTGCCACTTGGCGCTGTAGTAGGGAACGAGGTCCTTCGTCCGGTCGTCGAAGCCCAGGGCGGACATGAGCACGAACCGGCGCACGCCCGCCTCTTTCGCCGCCGTGACGAGGTCGCGCGTGCCCTGCTCCATGATCGCCTCGAACTCGCTCGGCTTGCCCTGGAGGATCGCGACGAGGTGGATCACCGTGTCGCAGCCGTCGACCGCCGCGCGCAGGCTCGCCGCATCGGTCATGTCGCCGGTGACGATCTCGCAGCCCCAGGCCTCCAGACGACCCGCATTCGTCGCGTCGCGGACGAGCGCGCGCACCGCGCGATCCTCGGCGCGAAGCGCGTGGGCGATGCGTGAGCCGACGAAGCCGGTGCCGCCGGTGAGCAGGATCATTGGAAGTTCTTCCAGTAGCGGGACGGGGTCGGTCCCTTCTGCCCCTGGTACTTCGACCCCAACCCGCCGGAGCCGTACGGCTTGGCCGCCGGCTCGGTCAGCTGCACGAACGAGAGCTGGCCGATCTTCATCCCGAAGTAGATCGTGATCGGGAGATTGGCCACGTTCGAGAGCTCCAGGGTGACGTGGCCGTCCCAGCCGGGGTCGATGAAGCCCGCGGTGGAGTGGATCAGGAGCCCGAGGCGGCCGAGGGAGCTCTTGCCCTCGAGCCGCGCCACGAGATCGTCCGGCAGCCGCACGCGCTCGAGCGTCGAGCCGAGCACGAACTCGCCCGGATGGAGGATGAAGGGCGTCTCGTCGTCGATCTCCACCAGCTCCGTCAGCTCCTCCTGCGCCTCCTTCACGTTGATGAACGGATAGCGCGAGTTGCGGAAGACGCGGAACCAGCGGTCGACGCGCACATCGACGCTGGACGGCTGCATCAGCGACTCGTCGTAGGGGTCGATGACGATCCGCCCCTCGCCGAGAAGCCGCAGAATCGTCCTGTCCGAAGAGGACCACCGAGGCGATTCTACGTTTGCGAAAACGCGTAAGACCGCATACCGTTCCCCGGCCCGTGTCGATGCTGTTCGAACCACTGGAACCGCACGAGCGCTTCCGCGCCCGTCGGGCAGCTGCACGGAGACGAATCCGGCGCAGGCGCCAGGTCGCCGTGGCGGTGCTGCTCGCGACCCTCACGAGCATCGGGCTGGGAGCGAAGGCGTTCACCGGCAGCGGCCGTCCGCCGGCGGGCACGGCCGCCGAGGAAGCCGGGAAGCAGAAGCCCGCCGCGCCCCAGCCGCGCGCGCTCCCGGACGAGGTCCGCGGCGTTCACGTGACGATGGCGCTCGCGTCCCTCGAGGGCAAGCTGGAGGAGTACCTCGCACTCACCGCCGAGGGCCTGAACACGATCCAGCTGGACGTGAAGGACGAGAACGGCGAGATCGGCTTCGTGCCGTCGGCCGTGCCGCTCGCGACGAAGGTCAGCGCAGCGCGCCCCTACTACCGGCCGCGGCAGGTCGCCAGGATGGCGCACGCGAAGGGCGTCTACCTGATCGGCCGCGTCGTCGTGTTCGAGGACCCGCGCCTGTCCGAGGGCGCGCCCGCGCATGCGATCAAGAATGCCGACGGCTCCGTCTGGCGCAACGACGCGGGCCTGGGCTGGTCGAACCCCTACGACCGGAAGGTCTGGGACTACAACGTCTCGATCGCCGAGGTGGCCGCACGCTCAGGCTTCGACGAGATCCAGTTCGACTACGTGCGCTTCCCCACGGACGGTGACATCGAGAACGCCGTCTTCCCGGGCAAGACGGCCACCCCGCCCGGCTGGGTGATCGCGCAGTTCGTCCACTACGCCAAGAAACGGCTGAAGCCGCTCGGCGTGCGGGTCTCCGCGGACGTCTTCGGCCTCGCCGCAACCCGCGACCTCGGGATCGGCCAGGTGCCGAAGCGGCTCGCGAAGTACGTCGACGCGATGTACCCGATGGTCTATCCGTCGCACTACGGGTCGGGCGAGTACGGGCTGGACGACCCGAACGGAGCGCCCGGCGAGACCGTGGCCTATTCGCTCACGCACTTCCGCCGCGAGCTGCGCGGAAGCAAGGCTCAGCTGATCCCGTGGCTGCAGGACTTCTCGTACGGGCGCACCTACGGCCTCGCCGAAGTGCAGGACCAGATCGCCGCGACGCGGCAGCTGGGAGCACGCGGGTACCTGCTCTGGAACCCCGAGGGGGTCTATACCCCCGGCGCGCTCTCGCCTCGCTAGCCGCAGCGAGCACGGGCGAAGCCCGCGCTCGCGCTACGTCAAGAGCTGCGTGGCATGGCCGAGCCATGCCACGGCAAGACCCCTGAAGGGGCCGCTTCGCGGCCCATGAGCATCGATCATTCGTGCGCAAGTGTCGTTCGTTACACTCTGGCCGGTGGCGAGCGGGGATGTGATGAGGGTGCGGCTGGTGACCGTCGAGCCCGGGGACTCGGTTCGGCTCGCCGTTCTGCGCATGCTGGAGGAGGACGTCGGCTCGGTCGCGGTCTGCGCGAACGGGAGCCTCGTCGGGATCTTCACCGAGCGTGACGTGCTCCGGCTCGCGGGCGACGGCGCGCCGCTCGACGAGGTGCGGATCGAGGACGTGATGACGACCGAGGTGACGACCGTGTCGCCGGACGTCTCCGTCACCGACGCGGCCGCACTGATGGGCGAGCGCCGGATCCGGCACCTGCCCGTTGTCGAGGACGGCCGCCTGCTGGGGATGATCGGCATCCGCGACGTGCTCGGAAGCCTCGTCGAGCGGCTCTGGCAGACACACGACGAGACCGCACACAAGACCGCCCGCGGCCTGTTCAAGCGCTAAGTTTGCCAGCAGCGAGCACGGGCAAAGCCTGCGCTCGCGCGACGTCAACAGCTGCGTGGCATGGGCAAGCCATGCCACGGCAAGACCCCTGAAGGGCCGCTTTGCGGCCTACCACGCGATCACATCAGCGCTTACGGGGCGAGCCGTTCGCGGAGCCAGCCGCCCTCGGTGCGCTCGTAGCGCAGGCGGTCGTGCAGGCGGTGCTCCCCGTGCTGCCAGAACTCGTACGCGTCGGGGACGAGCCGGAAACCGCCCCAGTGTGGCGGGAGCGGGACGTCGTCGCCCTCGAACCGGGCGGCGGCCTCGGCGTAGCGCCGCTCCAGCTCGGCGCGGTCGGCCAGCGGCCGGCTCTGCGGCGACGCCCAGGCGGCGAGGCGGCTCGGGAGCGGCCGCGTCCGGAAGTACTCCTCCGACTCCTGCGCGGGCGCCGCCTCGACGGCCCCCTCGACCCGCACCTGGCGCCCGAGCGGCTGCCAGTGGAAGAGCAGAGCCGCACGCGGGTTCGCCGCGAGCTCCACGCCCTTGCGGCTGTCGAGATTCGTGTGGAAGCCGAAGCCCTGCTCGTCGGCGCGCTTGAGCAGCACCATCCGCACCGAAGGGCGCCCGTCCGGGGTCGCCGTCGCGAGCGCGACGGCGTCGGGCTGCTCGAGCGCGGCGCGCGCGTCGGCGAACCAGGCGTGGAACTGGACCAGCGGATCGTGATCGAGCGCCAGCTCGAATGAATGCTCGGTATTCATGTATGCAGTCGTCGAGTCACTGCGCTAGTCTGAACCGATGGCGACGACGAGGACGATCGAGCTGCATACGGCGGTTCCCGGCCCCCGCTCCCAGGCGATCCTGGAGCGCAAGGAGCGCTCGGTCGCGAACGCGAAGTCGATCGTGCTGCCGGTGGTCGCCCAGGAGGCCCGCGGGTCGACGATCACCGACGTCGACGGCAACGTCTTCATCGACTTCACGGGCGGCGTCGGCTGCCTGAACGTCGGTCATGCGCACCCCCGCGTCGTGGAGGCGGTGCAGGAGCAGGCGGCGCGGTTCACGCACACGGACTTCACCGTCGTCCCTTACGAGGTCTACGTCACGCTCGCCGAGCGGCTGCTCGAGCGCGCGCCGTTCCGCGGACCCGCCAAGGCCGCATTCTTCAACGCGGGCACCGAGGCGGTCGAGAACGCGGTCAAGCTCGCGCGCCTCTTCACGGGCCGGCCGGCCGTGATCGCCTTCGACGGCGCCTTCCACGGGCGCACGCTGCTCTCGATGACGCTGACCTCGAAGCCGCATCCGTACAAGCTCGGCATGGGCCCGCTCGCGCCCGAGGTCTACCGGGCGCCGTTCCCGAACGACTATCGCGGCCCCGACGCGAAGAGTGCGCTCGCGGCGCTGCGCGACCTCTTCGTGACGCAGGTCGCGGCCGAGCAGGTGGCGGCGATCATCGTCGAGCCCGAGCAGGGCGAGGGCGGCTTCGTCCCCGCCGGCCAGGAGTTCATGACCGGCCTGCGCGCGGTGTGCGACGAGCACGGGATCGTGCTGATCGTGGACGAGGTGCAGACCGGCTTCGCACGCACCGGGCGCTTCTTCGCGATCGAGCACTACGGAATCGAGCCCGACCTGATCACCGTCGCCAAGTCGATCGCCGCCGGGCTGCCGCTCTCGGGCGTGCTCGGCAAGGCGGAGATCGTCGATGCCGCCCACGACGGCGCGATCGGCGGCACCTACGTCGGCAATCCGGTCGCGCAGGCCGCAGCGCTGGCCGTCCTCGACGTGATCGACGAGGAGGGGCTCGTCGAGCGCGCCGATGAGATCGGCGCGACGATGCGCACCCGCATGCACGCCTGGCAGGAGCGCTTCGACGCGATCGGTGACGTTCGCGGCCTCGGCGCCATGCTCGCGATCGAGCTCGTCCGCGACCGCGCGACGAAGGAGCCTGCGCCCGAGCTCGCCCAGGCCGTGATCGACGCCGCGACCGAGCGCGGGCTGCTGCTGCTGAAGGCCGGTGTGTACTCGAACTGCATCCGCGTCCTCTGTCCGCTCGTGATCACCGACGCCGAGCTCGACGAGGCGCTGGACGTGTGGGAAGAGGCGCTCGGCGCCTCGCTCGCGGCGTAGGCGACGGCCGCTCCGGTTCCGTTTTCGAGGCGCAGGGGAACGTTACCGTGGTGACGGTGGGCCAGCTGATTGCGGACCGGTATGAGCTCAAGCAGGTCGTAGGCACCGGCGGCATGTCGAGCGTGTACTGCGCGCACGACACGCTGCTGGAACGCGACGTCGCCTTGAAGATCCTGCACGAGCACTTCAGCGAGGACGACGACTACGTCGAGCGCTTCCGTCGCGAGGCACGTGCGGCGGCGCAGCTCTCCCATCCCGGCATCGTCACGGTGATCGACCGGGGCGAGGAGGGCGGCCGCCAGTTCATCGTCTTCGAGTTCGTCGACGGCGAGACGCTGAAGGAGCTCGTCGACCGCGGCGGGCCCATGCCCGTCCGGCGAGCGCTCGAGCTCGGGCTCGAGATCGGCCGGGCGCTGGCGTTCGCTCACCAGCAGGGGCTCGTCCATCGGGACGTGAAGCCGCAGAACGTGCTCCTGAACGGCGACGGCCGCGCGCAGGTGACCGACTTCGGGATCGCGCGCACGCTGGACGCCGTCGGCCACACCGAGACCGGCACCGTGCTCGGCACGAGCCACTACATCGCGCCCGAGCAGGCGCGCGGCGAGCGGGTCGACGCGCAGACCGATGTCTACTCCTTCGGCGTCGTCCTCTACGAGCTCCTGGCCGGCGAGGTGCCCTACGGCGGCGACAACTTCCTCACCGTGGCGATGAAGCACGTGAACGAGCCCGTGCCGAGCCTGCTCGAGCGCCGCACCGACTGCCCCCTCCGGCTCGCGGCGCTGATCGAGCGCTGCATGGCGAAGGAGCCCGCCGACCGCCCGCGGTCGATGGACGAGGTCGTGGCCGAGCTGCAGGCCTGCCTGCACGAGCTCGACGGTCGTCCAGACGGCGAGGCGACGATGATCGTGCGCCGGCCGGTCGCCCAGAAGAAGCGCCCGCGGCACGCTGGCCCGCGGTCGCGCCGCACGCCGTTGCTGCTGGCGCTCGTCGGACTCGTTCTGCTGGCCGCGATCGCGGCCGCACTCGTGCTCTTGCGCGACGACCCCGGCGACGCCGCCGGCCCGCCGGGTTCGGCCGGAGGCGCCGAGGTCACGCTCCAGGGCGTGGGCGCCTACGACCCGGACGGAGGCGACGGCGAGCACGACGGCGAAGCGGCTCTCGCGACCGACGGCGACCCGGCAACGTACTGGCGGACGTCGACGTATCGCTCCCAGCTGAGCGCGTTCAAGTCGGGCGTCGGGGTGGTGCTCGACACCGGCCAGCCGCGTGCGCTCGAGCAACTCGTGCTCACCTCCGACACGCCGGGCTTCTCCGCCGAGATCCAGGCCGGGTCGTCTGCGACCGGCCCCTTCGAGACGGTGAGCGAGAGCAAGGCCGTGAACGGGGAGACGACGTGGGAGCTCGACGGGACCGAAGCGCGCTACTACGTCGTCTGGATCACCGATCTGATCGGCAGCGGCCACGTCAACGAAGTGACAGCACGCTAGTAGAGCGGAGCTCTTGGGCCGCGGAGCGGCCCCTTTAGGGATCTTCGCGCGAGTGCGGGCCTTGCCCGTGCTCGCTGCGAGCTAGATCAATACTCGAGATTGCTGCGGCGCTCGTGCCGCTCGAGCGCGAGCTCGATCAGCCGGTCGAGCAGCTGTGCGTACGGGATCCCCGCGGCCGCGAACAGGCGGGCGTAGACGCTCGTCGGGGTGAAGCCCGGGATCGTGTTCAGCTCGTTCACGACGACCTCGCCGTCCTCGCGCACGAAGAAGTCGACGCGCGCCATCCCCTCGCACTCGGTGGCGATGAACGAGTCGACGGCGAGCTCCTGAACACGCGCAGCCGTCTCGTCGGGGATGCGCGCCGGGACGACGATGTCAGAGCCGCCCTCGTCGTACTTCGCGGCATAGTCGTACCACTCGGCGTGCGGGACGATCTCGCCCACGACGGAAGCGATGGGAGGGGGGCGCAAGTTGCCGAGCACGCCGCACTCGACCTCCGTCCCCGCCACGAACTCCTCCACGAGCACCTTCTCGTCGTGGCGCCGGGCGAGCGCCACGGCCGCCTCGAGCTCGGCCTCGTCGTGCGCCTTCGAGATCCCCACCGAGGAGCCGAGCCGCGCCGGCTTGACGAAGACCGGGTAGCCGAAGGGGTTCTGCACGGGATCGCCGAGCCGGATCGTGGCGTTGCGGGCGACGGGGATGCCGCGGTCGCGCAGCACTGCCTTGAACAGGTCCTTGTCCATGCAGAGCGCCGAGGCGGCGACGCCGGCGCCCACGTAGGGAATGTCCGCGAGCTCGAGCAGACCCTGCACGGTGCCGTCCTCGCCGAACGGCCCGTGCAGGATCGGGATCGCCACGTCGACCGCTCCGAGCGCCTGCGCGGGCGCCGAGTCGGCGAGCACGGGAAGACTTTGTGTGACAGGAACACGTTCTTCCTCGAGCGCCTGCGGTTCCGAGCTGGAGCCGAGCGCCCAGCGGCCGCTGCGCTCGATCGCGACGGTCGTCACCTCGTAGCGCTCGGGGTCGAGCGCCTCCAGCACCGAGCGGGCGGAGGCGAGCGAGATCTCGTGCTCGCTCGAGCGCCCGCCGGCGATCACGGCGACGCGCAGCCTGCGGCTCACGGCAGCGCGGGCGCCGTCGTCGTGGGCGGCGGCGGTTCCTCTTCCTCCGGCGGAGCCTCGACGAAGCGGCCGACGAACAGCGTGATCGTCTCGCCCTGCTCGAGCTCGGTGCCGCCTGCCGGATCCTGCGACGTGACGATCCCCTCGAGGGTCGGGTCCTCCGTGTCCACGGGCACGACCTCGACCTCGAAGCCGGCGGTCCGGATCGCCGTGCGGGCCTGCTGCTCCGCCTGGCTCGTGACGTCCGGGACGGTCGAGGTGGCCGGTCCCTGCGAGACCTGCAGCGTGATCGTGGCGCCACGGCCCTGGAGCGAGTTCGGAGCCGGGTCCTGGGCGACGACGATGCCCTCCGCCGCGTCGTCCTCGACGTCCTGGCGCACGACGGCGAAGCCGGCGCCGAAGAGGGTCGAGGCGGCCGACTCGTACGGCTGCCCGACGACGTTCGGGACGGCGATCGGGCGCGGGCCCTTGGAGACGTTCACGCGCACGCGGGTGCCCTCGACGACGACCTCGCCGGCCTTCGGCGCCGTGGCGAGCACGGTGCCGGCGTCACGCCCGGAGTTGATCTCGACGACGTTCGGAGTCAGGCCCGCGTCCCTGAGCGCGACCACGGCGTCGTCGCGGCGGTCGCCGACGACGTCGGGGACGGTCGCCTTCGGCTTGCCGGAGGAGACGACGATCGTGACGAACGTGCCCCGGTCGGCCCGCTGCGGCGGCGAGGGGTCCTGCGAGGCGACGATCCCCTTCGCCACGTCCGAGTTCGGCTCGCGCCGGACGTTCGGCTCCAGGCCGGCGCCGCGAATCTCGCTGACCGCGAGCGACTCCTGGATCCCCTCCACGTCGGGGACGGTGACCGCCTCGGTCGCGCTCAGCTGGTCCTGGATCCCCTGGTAGACGTACCAGCCGCCGACGAGCGCGCCCGCGATGAGCAGGAGCGCGAGCAGCCAGGGCCAGATCGAGCGACGCCGCGGCGCCTCCTCGTACTCGTAGTAGCGCCCCGGCGTGTACGCCGTCTTCGCCGGACCCACCGTCGTGAGCGCGTCCGCCACCTCGGTTCGTGACAGCACGGAGGTCGCCGTCTCCGCGGTCTCGGCCGAGACGCCGATGCCGCGCGCGATCCGCTCGAGGTCCGCGTCCATCTCCTCGGCGGAGTGATAGCGCTCGGCCGGGTCCTTGGCGAGCGCGCGCAGCACGACGTAGTCGAGGTCGCGCGGGACCTCCGGCCGGTGCGTCGAGGGCGGTACGGGCGTCTGCGAGAGGTGCTTCATCGCGATCTCCACCGGGGTCTCGCCCGTGAAGGGGACCGAGCCGGTGAGCAGCTCGTAGAGGACGATCCCGGTCGAGTAGAGATCCGAGGTCTGGTCGACGGGCGCCCCGCGCGCCTGCTCGGGCGAGAGGTACTGCGCGGTGCCGATGATCGAGCCGGCCTCCGTCATCTGGCTCGCGCCGGCACGCGCGATGCCGAAGTCCATCACCTTGACCCGGCCCTCGCCGTCCACGATCACGTTGTGCGGCTTGATGTCGCGGTGCACGATCCCGTTCCGGTGCGCGAAACGGAGGGCGGAGAGGATCTGCCGGGTGTAGTCGATCGCGATCCCGATCGGCGAGGGGCCGCGCGCGACCAGCAGCTCCTTCAGCGTCCGCCCTTCGACGTACTCCATCGCGATGTAGTAGGAGCCCTCGGCCTCGCCGCGGTCGTAGATCGAGACGATGTTCGGATGCGAGAGGCCGGCGGCGTTCTGCGCCTCGCGACGGAAGCGCTCGACGAACTGCGCGTCGCTCGAGTGCCGGTCGTCGAGCATCTTGATCGCCACGCGGCGACCGAGCTCCTGGTCCTCCGCGAGATAGACGTTCGCCATACCGCCCGCGCCGAGCTTGCGCGAGATCTTGTAGCGGCCGTGGAAAAGCGAGTCGATGAAGGTGTCGGTGGCCATGGCAGGCTTCCCCAGGTTAGGAGTTCGCCGCCCCCGGGAGGAGTGCCTGCATGACCTCGTGCGCGATCGGCGCGGCCAGCTCGCCGCCGGTGCCGTTCTGCTGCTCGAGCACCACTGCGATCGCGACCTCCGGCCGGCCGTCCTCAGGCCCGCCGAAGCAGATGAACCAGGCGTTGTTCGTGCCCTCGACCCCGGTCTCGGCCGTGCCCGTCTTGCCGCCGACAACCAGCCCGGGGACCTGCGCGGCGGTGCCGGTGCCGCGCTCGACGGCCTCGCGCATCATCGAGGAGATCGTCGCAGCCGTCTCCTGGCTGACTGCTCGCCCCAGCTCGTCCGGCTTCGAGCGCACGATGATCGAGCCCTTCGGCGAGAGGATCCGGTCGATCACCTGCGGCTTCATGACGACACCGTTGTTCGCGATCCCCGCGGAGACCATGGCCATCTGCAGCGGCGTCACGAGCAGCCGCTCCTGCCCGAAGGCGAACCGCCCCGCATCGACGTCGGAGTCCACCTCCGGATCGAAGAGCTTGGCGCCCTTGTAGAGCCCGCTCGCGACGCGCTCGTTGTCGGGCGTCTCGAGCGGCGGCGTCTCGTAGAAGCCGTAGCGCTTGGCCTGGTCGATGATCGCGCCCGCGCCGAGGTCCTTGCCGATGTTGCAGAAGACGGAGTTGATCGAATTGACGAGCGCCTGGCGCAAGTCGACGTTCCCGAACGGGCTCGTCGTGTCGTAGTTGTTCACGCGGCGGCCGTACACCTCGCAGTAGCCCGGATCGTCGAAGCGGGAGTCCTCGGTGTAGCGGCCCGACTCGAGCGCGGCGGATGCGGTCACGACCTTGAAGATCGAGCCGGGGGCGTAGAGGCCGTAGGTGGCGCGGTTGTAGAGCGGGGCGGCGGGCTTGCACGGGGCGGTGATCCGGTCGATCGCGCCGAAGTCCTCCCCGATCACGTTCTGGTCGTACGTCGGGAACGACGCCATCACGAGCACCTTGCCGGTGGCCGGCTCCAGCGCGACGACGGAGCCGCAACGGCCGCCGAGCTGCTGCATCGCGACCTGCTGCGCGCGCATGTCCAGCGTCAGCACGAGGTCATTCCCCTGCACGGTCGCGCCTTTCAGCTCGTCGATCGTCCGGTTCACGACCGTGGAGAGGTTCTGGTTCGCGGCGATCAGGTAGTCGTTGCGCGACCGCTCCAGCCCGGCGCGCGCACGCTCCTGCGTCGAGTAGCCGACGACGTGCGCCGCGAGCCCGTTCGTGGGGTAGCGCCGGAAGTAGAGCGTCCGCCCGCCGACCTTGCGCGGCCGGTTCCACGCGAGCCGCGTCGGCGGCTCGGCGGCGAGGATCAGCCCGCGCTCGATCGTGAACTGGGCGACCCGCTGGATCTGGTTGTCCTGCCGGTCGGCCAGGTCGCCGGCCGCCCAGGCCTGCCAGTAGGTGGTCGCCACGACGAGCGCGACCATCAGCCCGGTGCCCACGAGGGCGAGACGCGTGATCGCTCGATTCAACTCGGCCGACTCCTCATCGGGGTCCGTTCGCGCGGTTGGAGACGAGCAGGAGCCCTGCGAGCAGGACGAAGTTCGCGACGACACTCGAGCCGCCGTAGGAGACGAACGGTAGCGTGATCCCGGTGAGCGGGATCACGCGCAGCACCCCGCCGACGATGATGAACGTCTGCAGCGCGAAGCCGAAGGTGAGCCCGGCGGCAAGCAGCTTCGAGAAGCCGTCGTCGGCGCTCGAGCGCAACGCGCATACCGCGCGCGACGAAGAGCATGAACACGAGCAGCAGCGCCGCCGACCCCACGAGCCCGAGCTCCTGAGCGATCGCCGAGTAGATGAAGTCCGTGTTCAGGAACGGGATGATCGCGTCGCCGTTCGTCGTCGTGAACGTGCCCTTGCCGAGCCCGGTGCCGCCGAAGCCGCCGTTGCCGATCGAGTAGAGGCTCTTCACGAGCTGGAACGAGCCGCAGTCCTGGCGCAGCGCCAGCTCGCCCGTCTGCGCGCAGAAGACGGGCTCGCTCGTCCAGGGCTCGAGCCAGATCGTCACGCGCTGCTGCACGTGGTCGACGACGCGGTACACGGCCGCCGCGCCGAGCACGAAGAGGACGAGACCGGCCGCCGCGAACGAGGCCTTGCCCGTCGCGACGTAGAGCATGGCGAGGAAGATCCCGAACTGGAGCAGCGCGCTGCCGAGGTCGTTCGTCTGCAGCAGCACCAGCATGGCGACGCCCCAGATCAGGAAGAGCGGCCCGAAGTCCTTGATCCGGCCCTGCGCGAGCACCTCCCGCTTCTCGCGCAGGTAACCGGCCAGGAAGACGATCAGCATGATCTTTGCGAACTCGCCCGGCTGGAACTGAAGCGGGCCGATCTCCACCCAGAGGCGGGCGCCGTTGATCGTCTTGCCGATCACGGGCAGGGCGGGCAGCGCCAGCAGCGCGATCGCGCCGAGGCCGAAGAGATACTTGTAGCGCTCGATGATCCGGTAGTCGCGCCGCAGCGCGAGCAGCGTCGCGGCGAAGAGCCCGACGCCGATCACGATCCAGAGACTCTGGCGGAAAGCGTCGTCCGGATTGAGCCGGTAGATCATCGTGACGCCGATCGCGGACAGGAGCGCCGCCATCGGGAGCAGGTACGGGTCGGCGTACGGCACCGTGTAGCGCGCAACGAGGTGCGCCGTCAGATAGAGGGCGAGGAAGAGCCCCGCATAGGTCAGCGACTCCGTCGAGACGAGCGACTGCCGCGCCATGTACACGCTGGCGAAGCCGATCGCCGTCAGGAGCCCGACCGCGACCAGGTTCAGCAGCTCGCGGTTTCTGGCGGTCAGCGGTAGAGCCCCCAGATCACGAGCGCAACGACGGTTGCGACGAGGAGCAGGAGCAGGAGGAGCGGCAGCACGCGGCGCGGCTGACGGGCGTCCTCCTCCCGAGCCTCCTCGCGGCGAATGTGCTCGCGGACGTCCTCCGCCGAGACGACGGCGGTGTCGACCGCGGGGACCGCCTCCAGGCCGGACAGCGTGTCCTCGAGCTCGGGCTCGTGCTGCGGTGCGGCGGCCGAGGCAGGCAGTCGAACGGTGTCCTCGCCCGGCGCCGCGATCTGAAAGAGCACCACGGTGATGTTGTCCTCGCCGCCCGCCGTGTTGGCCGCGTCGACGAGTCCGCGCGCCGCGGTGTCGAGATCGCCTTCGCCGGCGAGGAGGGCGAGGATCTCGCGGTCGGAGATCATGTCCGTGAGCCCGTCCGAGCAGAGCAGGAAGAGGTCGCCGGGCAGCGCCGGGATCGTGAACGTGTCGACGTCGACGTCCGGCTCGGTCCCGATCGCTCTCGTGATCACCGAGCGCTGAGGGTGGATCTCGGCCTCCTCGGCCGAGAGCCGGCCGCTGCGCAGCAGCTCGCCGACGAGCGAGTGGTCCTCGGTCAGCTGCTCGAGCTCCCCGTCGCGGACCCGGTACGCGCGCGAGTCGCCCACGTGGCCGACGACGATCGACTCGCCAGGATCGTCCACGAGCGCGACCGTCATCGTCGTGCCCATGCCGGAGGTGGCGGCGTCCTCGTTCGAGCGCTGGAACACGCGCCGGTTCGCCTCCTGGATCAGCTCGGCGATCCGCGCCTCGCTCAGCTCGGCGCCGTTCGCCTCCTGCAGCACCGCCGCGGCCAGTCGCGAGGCGACCTCGCCCGCCTGCGCACCGCCCATCCCGTCCGCGATCGCGAAGAGCGGCGGCTCACACACGTACGAGTCCTCGTTCCGGCGCCGCCGCCGACCGGGATCCGTGACGCTGGCGGAGTTGCCGAGCGTCATCCGTCCACCCTGAAATCCGTCTGTCCGACCCGCACCATGTCACCCTTGCCCAGGCGTCGCGGCGTCGTCACACGCGCACCGTTGACGAAGGTGCCGTTGGTCGAGCCGATGTCCTCCACCCAGAGCCCGTCGCGACGCGCCTCGAAGCGCGCGTGCTCGGCCGAGGCGAACTCGTCCCCGTCCAGCGGCACGTCGTTCTGCCCGCCGCGGCCGATCGTGACGGGCCCGGCGACCACCGGGATCTCCTCGCCGTTCGTGAGCGCGGCGCTTTTGACGACGACGAGCCGCGCACCGGCCTGCGCACGCGGCGCGAGACCGGCGGCCGCCGCCTGGCCGGGTGCGATGATCTGGCTCTCCTGCGCCGGGGCAGTGCGGAAGTCGCGGCTCGCGCCGGCCACGATCCGCCAGATGAAGAGGTACAGGAGCACGAGGAACGCGACCTTCAGGACCAGTAGCGCCGTGTCGACGTCGATGTTGCTCACGACGAGTGCCGGCCGAAGACGAGGTCGGTCTCGCCGACCCTGATCGTGTCGCCGTCCGCCAGCTTCGCGCGCGGCACCCGCTTGCCGTTCACCTCCGTGCCGTTCGTGGAGTCGAGATCGACGACCCACCACACGGAGCCCTCCTGCCGCAGCTCGGCATGGCGGCGCGAGACGTTCGCGTCCGGCACCTGCACGTCCGCGTCCTTCGAGCGTCCGAGCACGACGCGGCGCTCGCCGAGGATCCGCTTCTCACCGTTCATCGTGAGCGAGAACTCCTCGCGCTCGACGCCCAGCTCCTCCGGGGTTGCCGCTTCGGTGGGCGGCTGCGCCTTGGGCTTGTAGATCATCGTCGCGCCGGGCTCGACCTGGGCCGCAGGGGCGTCCGGCACCACGGCCCGCTTGCCGTCGGGCTGCACCATGCGGGTCGCGATCCCGAACTCGCCCAGCGAGAGATCGGCATCGGTCTGCATCAGCACCTTCGGCGGCGTCAGCATCGCGTAGCTCTCGCGTCGTGCGTGCTCGACGAGATAGTCCTGGAGCTCACCGATCAGCGAGCCCTCGTAGCTCTCGAACTGCCCCCGGTCGGCCTCGGAGAGGTAGACGGAGTACTCGTTCGGCACGTACACGCGGGAGACGGAGATCGTCCGGTGCTCGTCCATCTCTTTGGCCAGCTTGCGCGCGAGCTCGACGGGCTGGACGTGGGTTCGGAAGGCACGGCCGAACATCCCCTCGAAGAGGCCTTCGATCTTCTGCTCGATGCTGCGGAGGACGCTCATTGACCTGGGGGTGGATACCCCCAACGCCCCGAGTCTAATGCTCGTTCCGCACAGCCAGACGGGCACCCGCCAGCCAGGCACAGGTCGCCCAGGCTGCGAGGACGAGCGGCACCGCGGGCGCTTCCGGGGCCACGAGGAGCGTCCCGGCGAGCATGGCGGCGCCAAGGCCGGCGATCCGCCAGGCGTCGCGGGCGAAGGGGACCGCGACTGCGATCGCGGCGAAGACGACGAGCTCGCCGAGGAGCGCCGGCGGCACCGAGCCGAGCACGGTCGCGGCTGCCGCGAAGGGGCTCTCGAGCCCGGCCAGCTCGAGCTTCGGGGCCTGCCCGGCACCGAACGGCAACGGCACGCCGCGCACGCCCGCGACGACGGCCGCGAGCGCCACGGCCGCAGCTGCCTGCGCACCCCGGCGAACATGGCCCCGCACCGGCTGCACGGCGAGCGGCACGAGCCCGATCAGCCCGAGTGGGGCGAGCAGCGGCCCGGAGAGAGCGGCGAGCCCGCCACGTCGATCGCCCCAGACGAGGGCCAGCCAGGCGAGCGCGAGTGCGCTCCACAGCAGGGCGAGACCCTGCGCGAGATTGCCGAGCGGCAGGATCGGCGCGGCGAGCGCGACGGCAATGGCCGCCCGGGGCGCGACGAACCCGAGCGCAACCGCCCCCGCGCCGATCGCCAGTGGCCAGTACGCCGGATAGAAGGGCAGCAGCGACGCGCCGGCGAAGGCCGCGAGGCCGGCTAGTGCGGGCGGCACGAGCCGCGCGGCGGCCGCAGGCTCCGCGGCGAGCGAGGGCAGCGACGAGAGTGACGGCGCCTTGAGCGTTGGGCGCCGTTGTGGGGGGCGCCGCCGGAGCGAGCGGAGCTCCTCCGCGAGCGCGGCTGCCGAGGGACGCCGGTCCGGCTCCGTGTCGAGCGCCTGGTCGATCGCGGCGAGCAGCCGCTTGGGCAGGTCGGGACGCAGGTGACGGAGCGGCGGTGCGCCGGCCTCGATCGCGGCCGGCATCTGTGGCAGCGGGACGCCCCAGAACGGGTGCTTCCCGGCGAGCGCCTCCCACAGCACGACGCCGACGGCCCAGACGTCGCTCGCGGGCTCGGCCTCCCGCCCCCGCAGGCGCTCCGGCGAGATGTAGGCGAGCGTGCCGGGGACGTCACCGACGGCTGTCAGCGTCTCGGCCTCGTCGAAGCGCGCCAGGCCGAAGTCGAGCACGCGGATCGAGACGCCCTCCTCGTCGAGCAGGAGCACATTCGATGGCTTCACGTCGCGATGGACGATCCCGCGGCCGTGTGCGTGGGCGAGGCCGTCGAGGATCTGCGCGGCAGCCTCGACAGCCCGGCCGTTGCGCAGCTCCCCCGCGCGCATCGCCTCGCGCAGCGTCCGCCCACCGACGTACTCGTAGGCGATGTAGACGTGTCCCGCGTCGGAGCCGAAGCCGTAGGAGCGCAAGCAGCGCTCGTGGCGCAGGCGGGCGGCCGCCTCCGCCTCCCGCTCGGCGCGATAGCCCGCCTTGCCCTCGCGGGGCACGATCTTGAGCGCGACCTCGAGCCCGGTCCGCTCGTCGCGCGCGAGCCAGACGGAGCCCGACGCCCCGCTGCCGAGCGGCCGCAACGGCCGGTAGCGGTCGAGGACGAGCTCCCGGTCCGGGAGTGCAGGCAGCGCAGACGACACGGTCCCCCGTGGTTTGGCCACGGCAGGAGAAACTCCTTTGCAAGCCGAAGCAACGGTTACAGTGGCCCCCGTCGACCCTGAATTCACCCCCCAGACGTGAGCGAGCGCGACAGCGACTTCGAGTTCGACTTCTTCGAGGAGCCTGAGACCCGGGAGGCCCAGCCACGCGAGCGCTCCTTGCGCCGGCCCCTCGGCCAGCGGGGCCCCCGTGGCCCTCGTGGCCCGATGCGCCCGGCCACCGGCTTCACGCCGCTGCTCCGCCTCGTGGGCCTGATCGCCTTTGCGATCCTGATCGTCGTCCTGCTCGTGCTGTGGGTCCAGAGCTGTCAGGAGGACCAGCGGCAGGACACCTACCGCGCCTACATGACCAGCATGACGTCCCTGGCCGAGGAGTCCGAGCGCACCGGCCGAGACCTGAACGAGGCGCTGACGACCCAGGGGATCGAGCCCGCCGAGCTGCAGGAGCGGCTGACGGGGCTCGCGAACCAGCAACGGCTGATCACCAACCGGACCCGCGCGCTCGACCCGCCCGGCCCGCTGCGCGACGCACACGCCGCCTCGATCGACGCCTTCGAGTTCCGCGTCAACGGGCTGGCCGGGCTCGCGGCCGCCTTCCGCCGCACCGCCGACTCGCAGGACGCGGCAGCGGCCGGGGAGCTCCTCGCTACCCAGGCCGAGCGGCTCGTGGCCAGTGACGTGATCTGGGACGACCTGTTCGCGAAGCCCGCGGCGGCCGAGCTGCGCGCTCAGGACATCACCGGCGTCGAGGTGCCCGACTCGAACTTCGTTCAGACGGCCGACCTCGCGAGCACGGAGTCGATGGTCCGGATCTGGGAACGGATCAACGGCGCAGAACAGGGCGGCACCGATGCGGGCGGGCCGCTGCATGGGACCGGCATCCAGTCCGTGACGGTGCAGCCGAGCGGGCAGCAGCTCTCGCCGGGCACGGAGACCGCGATCGTCGCCTCGACCGACCTCGCCTTCGTCGTCGCCGTGGAGAACACCGGCGACAACCAGGAGGTCGGGATCCCCGTGACGTTGACGATTCAGCAGTCGCCGACGCCGGTGGAGAAGACGCAGACGATCGACCTGATCGACCCCGGCGAGACGGTGGAGATCACCTTCCGCAACTTCCCGTCGCTCGAATTCGGCGAGCCTCAGACCTTGCGAGTCGACGTCGCGCCCGTCCCGAACGAGAGCAACCCCGCCAACAACTCGGAGGAATACCGAGTGAGCTTCTCGGTGGAGTGACCGCCGAGCTCGTCGTCGCAGTCGCTGCCGCGGCGGCCGCAGCCGTCGCAATCGCCCTCACCAGCTGGTTGTGGCTGCGGCTTCGCCGCATGCGCGAGGCGCAGCGCGTCCTGCTGGGCGGCTCGAAAGCCGACCTCGTCGACTTCGCGGTCTCGCTCCAGGGCCGGATCGACGATCTCCACCGCGCCGTCGACGAGGTCGCAGCGGGGCTCTCCCGCGTCGACCGCCGCGTGGACGGCTCGCTCACGAACACCTCCGTGGTGCGCTACGACGCCTACGCCGGCACCGGCGGGCACCAGTCCGCGTCGTTCGCGTTCCTCGACGCGACGCGCAGCGGCACGGTCGTGACCGCGATCCAGGGCCGCGACTACGCCCGTCTGTACGTGAAGGAGCTCGACCAGGGCCGGGCCTCGATCGCCCTCTCCCCCGAGGAGCAGGAGGCCGTCGAGCGCGCCATGGCCCGCTGACGCCCTGAGCGTCGCCGGCCGTTGAGTGAGCGGCTCCGGGCTTGTGTTCCCTGCAAGCCCAGGGCGCCACGTGAGCGGCGCTGTGTCCTGACGCGCTGGGCGCGCTACGCTTCGACCCAGATTGCAACAGGTCCTCGTCCTGAATGCGAGTTACGAGCCGCTGAACGTCTGCTCGGTTCGGCGCGCGCACGTGCTCGTCTGGAAAGGGAAGGCCGAGGTGCTCGAGAGCCTGCCGCAGGTGCTGCACTCGGCCGCCGACACCTACGTCTGGCCGCACGTGATCCGCCTCGTCCAGTACGTCCGCGTCCCGCGCGCGATCCAGCGGAAGATCTCGCGGCGCGCGCTCTTCGCCCGCGACGGCTGGCGCTGCGTCTACTGCGGCACTTCGAGCGGCCGGCTGACGCTCGACCACGTGATCCCGCGCTCGCGCGGAGGCGAGTCGGTCTGGGAGAACGTCGTCACGGCCTGCTCGCCGTGCAACCTGCGCAAGGGGAACCGCCTGCTCGAGGAGTCCGGCCTGAGACTGAACCGACAGCCCCGGCCTCCGGCGCCTGTGCTCTTCATCCACCTCGCGACACCGACGATCCCGACCGTGTGGCAGCGCTACCTCCCGCGTGGCGCCTCCGCGGCCGCCTAGACGATGGGCTACACGTGCTCGGTCTGCGGCGAGTACCACGACGAGTTGATGCTGGACATCCGCCTGGGCCTGCCGGACGACGTCTTCGCGCTCTCCGAGGACGAGCGCGAGCGCGCCACCGAGCACGGCGAGGACTGGTGCATCCTCCGCACCGGAGCACCGCGCTACTTCGTGCGGGCGCTGCTCGAGATCCCGGTCCCGGAGCTCGAGACATACTTCGGCTACGGGCTCTGGGCCGAGCTCGACGAGGCCGGCTTCGAGCGAATCCGCGCGCTCTGGGACGATCCGAGCGGCGCAGACGAGCCGCCGTTCGCAGCGCGGCTCGCGAACGAGCTGGCCCCGTATCGAGCGGACGACCGGGCTGCGCGCCCTGATCCAGTTGCGGGACGTCGACCTGCTGCCGACGACCGAGCTCACCGACGCGCCGCACGAGCTCGTCGCCGATCAGCGCAGCGGGATCACCGCCGCGCAGGCCCAGGAGCTGGCGGCGACGGTCGCTCACTAGCGTCGAGCTGGGCGGCGGCCGGGTACGACCCGAACGTCCGCAGCTCGCGGGTGAGACCGCGCATCTCCGCGAGCGCGCTGCTGATCTCGGCGTCCAGCGGATGCCCGCCGAGCACGGCGTCGAAGCGGTAGCGGAACGCCGAGCCGGGAATCGGCCGCGACACGAGCTGGACGAGATCGATCCCGTGGCGGGCGAACGGCTCGATCGCCCGGTGCAGCGCACCGGGCCGGTGGTCGGTCACGAAGGAGAACGCCGTCCGCCAGGCTCTGGCCTGGCGGTCGAGCCTGGTGTAGGGCGCCACCGCGACGAAGCGGGTGAAGGCCTCCGGGTGGTCGCCGACGTTGCCGGCCAGCACGACGAGCCCGTAGAGGTGGGCGGCGCGCTCGCTCGCGATCGCGGCCACCTCTGGATCGCCGAGCTCCGCGACTGCGGCAGCCGCGTCGGCCGTCGTGCCCGCTGCGATCGGCGTCGCCCGCGGCATCGCAGCCAGGAGCTGCCTGCACTGGTCGAGCGCGACCGGGTGCGACCTCACTTCCCGGATCCGCTCCGGCTCGATCAGCTCCGGCCCGACGAGGCAGTGCCGGATCGGCAGGATCGCCTCGTCGGTGATCGCAAGCGGCGAGTCGTAGAGCAGATCGTGCGTCTCGGCGACCGGCCCCACGAGCGAGCTCTCGATCGGCAGCACGCCGAAACGCACGCCGCCCCGACACCGCCGCCTCGACCACCTCCGTGAAGCTCGCGAGCGGCACGAGCTCCGCATCCGGAAAGAGGCGGTCGCAGGCGGCGGCGCTGTGGGCGCCGTCCCGGCCGGGATAGGCGACGGCTACGCGGCCCACGGCCTCGGCCCGAGGCTCAGCGGCAGCGGATGCCCGCAGCCCGAGCACACGATGATGGACGCGCCCTTGCGGGTCGCCACCTGCGTCGGACGCGGGGTAGGGCAGGAGCACAACGTGGTTGTCGATGATTCGTGCACGGGCTTTGCGCCTCTCTGACTCGCCGGTTGTCGTCTGCCTCTGTGGAGCTTCCTAGCCGGCGCCGAGGCGGAACGGGCGAAACGCCGGCTAGCGCGCAAAGCGGCGCGCGTTGACGAGAATCAGATTCTGCTGCTGGATTCTCGTCGCGCGGGCCATCAGGTCGTCCACGATAGCGGCGCGCTCACCCGCGTTCAAGGGGCGGGCCCGCGCTCGACCGGCAGGCCGAGCGACGACCACTCGCTCCACGAGCCCGGGTAGAGCCGGGCGTCCGGCCGGCCTGCGAGCGAGAGCGCGAGGAGGTCGACGCACGCGGTCACGCCGGAGCCGCAGTAGACGACGAGCTCCGGAGCCTCCAGATCTCGCGCGAGGGCGGAGCCGCGTGCTCGAAGGGGAGGTTGCGCGCGCCGGGGATCCGGCCCGCCACCTTGTCGATCGGCTCGACCTCGCCACGCCAGCGCTCCGCGGCCCTGGCGTCGACGAGTACCAGCGCCGGGTCGCCCAGCCGTTCGAGCAGCTCGTCGGCGGTGGCGACGTCGTCGTCGCGCGAGACGGCCTCGAACCGGGCCGGCGCGGCCGTCTCCTCGCCCGAGCGCAACGGCCCCAGCCACGCCTCGAAGCGGAGCACCGCGGCCGAGTCGTGGCCGAAGTGGCGCAGCAGCCACCAGAGCCGTGCCGCCCAGCCGGTGCCTTCGTCGTAGGCGACGACCAGGGTCTCGACCCCGATCCCCGCCCGCGAGGCCCACGACGCGAAGGCCTCCGCCGAGGGCAGCGGATGACGCCCGCCTCCCTCGGTACCGGTCAGGTCACGCTCGGGATCCGCGTGCACGGCGCCGGGAAGGTGCCCGGCGAGGTAGGCCTCGGCGGCACGGCAGTCGACGAAGCGGACGTCCACGCTCCGAGTGTGACGGATGGCGGTGCGGCGGCGTATCGAGGGCATGAGACGACTCGCGATCACCATCACCAGCCTCCTTGCGCTCGCGGCTCTGGCCGCGGTCGTACACGCCGGCGACGCGCCGGCCGCCGCCGAGGCGACCTCCGGCGGCATCACCGTCCAGGGAACCGCCTCGGTCTCCGCCGTCCCCGACCGCGCCGAGCTCACCGTCGGCGTCGAGAGCCAGGGAGCGACGGCCAAGGCCGCGCTCGCGGCGAACGCCGCCGAGATGCGCCGCGTGCTCGCGGCGCTGCGGAGCGCGGGCGCAACCGACCTGAAGACGCAGTCCGTCAGCGTCAACGCACGCTACGCCGAAGCCGGCGCCGTGCAGGGCTTCACCGCGCAGAACTCCGTCTCCGCGACGGTGCGCAACGTGGCGAGAGCCGGCGCCGTGATCGACGCGGTCGTCGCAGCAGGTGCGAACCAGGTGTACGGCCCGACCCTCACCCACGCGAATCCGGCCGAGCTCTACCGGCAGGCGCTCCGCGCCGCGGTGGCCGAGGCCCGGCTGAGCGCGCAGGCGCTCGCGGCCGCGTCGAACCTGACGCTCGGCGCCGTCACCACGGTCGTCGAGAACGGCTCGGCGCCCATGCCCCTGGCGGCGATGGCATCGAGAGCAGCCGACGAGGCCGTAGCGCAGACGCCGATCGAGCCGGGCCAGCAAGAGGTCAGCGCCAGCGTCGCAGTCACCTTCGCCGCCTCCTAGCTCCCCCAGCGAGGGGCCGAGCAACCGTCCGTTGCTCGGCCCCTCGCCAAGGGCTTCCGCTTCGGGCGAGAATGCGAGCGTGACCGAAGCAGGCCAGGTCGACCGCCTCCGGGTCCTCGTCGACGCGGGCATCGCGCTCAGCTCCGAGCTGTCCCTCGACGCGCTGCTCCAGCGCATCGTGGAGACAGCCGTCGAGCTGACCGGCGCCGGCTACGCCGCGCTCGGCGTGATCGACCGGACCGGGCAGGCGCTCGAGCAGTTCCTGACGACCGGGATCGACCCCCAGACGCATGCGCCAGATCGGCGAGCTCCCCCGCGGGCGCGGGATCCTCGGCGTGCTGATCCGGGAGGCGCGGCCGTTGCGGCTGCACGACATCGCCGACGACCCGCGCTCGGTCGGATTCCCGCCGAACCATCCGCCGATGAAATCGTTTCTCGGCGTGCCGATCGTGCTGCGCGGTGTCGCGTACGGCAACCTGTACCTCACCGAGAAGGCCGGCGGCCGCGACTTCAGCGACGAGGACGAGGAGCTCGCCCAGTTGATCGCCGCCCAGGCGGCCGTCGCGATCGAGAACGCCCGGCTGTACGAGAGCTCGACGCGCTGGCTGCGCCAGCTCGAGTCGCTGAATGAGATCGGCAACGCCCTCACCACCGAGCTCGAGCTCGAGCCGTCTGCTTCTCCTCGTGGCGGAGCGGCTCCAGGAGCTCGTCGGCGCGAAGCTCGTCCTGATCGCGCTGCCGGACGGACAGTCGCTCCGCGTCGCCGCAGTCGCGGGAGAGAGCGCATACGGCATCGCCGGGATGGAGCTCGCGCTGCACGGCTCGAAGGCGGGACGCGTGCTCGAGCGCGGCCGGAGCGAGCGGATCGACTCGGTGCTCGACGATCCGGAGATCGACCAGCAGGCGACGCGGCGGCTCGGCGTCCACTCGGCGCTCTACGTGCCGCTCGTCGCGCGTGGGCGCACGATCGGAGTGGTGGTCGCCCACGACAAGCAGGAGGGAGGCCCCGCGTTCGGCGAGGACGACCTGCGCCTCGCCGAGACCCTGGCGGCGCGGGCAGCGGTCGCCGTCGACCTCTCCGAACGGGTCAGCCGGGACGCTGTGCGACGCGTCGTGGAGGCGCAGGAGCTCGAGCGTGCACGCCTGGCGCGCGAGCTGCACGACGAGACCGGACAGGCGCTGACCTCGATCCTGCTGGGCCTGAAGCCGCTGGAGCAGATGGCAGAGTCGAACGAGGCGCGCGCGGCCGTGCAGGCGGTCCGCGACCTCGTCGTCTCGACGTTGCAAGACGTGCGCCGGCTTGCCGTGGAGCTCCGCCCGTCGGCGCTGGACGACTTCGGCCTCGTACCCGCGGTCGAGCGGCTCGCCGAGACCTTCCGCGAGCAGAGCGCGGCTCCACGTCGACCTGGAGGCGCAGCTCGGCGAGGCGCGCCTGCCGTCGGAGGCCGAGACGACCCTGTACCGCGTCGATCCAGGAGGGGTTGACGAACATCGTCAAGCACGCCGCCGCGAGCCGCGTGAGCATCCTGCTGCAGCGCAAGGACAGCTCCGTCGTCGCCGTCGTCGAGGACGACGGGGCCGGGTTCGATCCGCGTGTGACGCCGCGACGACGCGCTCGGGCTCGCAGGCATGCGGGAGCGTGTGCTGCTCGCAGGCGGCCGGCTCCAGGTCGAGTCGGCGCCCGGGGCCGGGACGACGCTGGTGGCCGAGGTGCCGGCACGGTGACCATCCGCGTGCTCATCGTCGACGACCACGCCATCGTGCGCACCGGCCTCCGTCGCGTCCTCGACGCCGAGGTGGACATCGAGACCGTCGGTGAGGCCGCCGACGCCGAGCGCGCGGTGTTCGAGGCGATCGAGTGCAAGCCGGACGTCGTGCTGCTCGACGTGATGATGCCCGGCAAGACGGGGATCGAAGGCATGCCCTCGCTCCTCCAGGCCGTCCCGGACGGCGAAGGTCCTCGTCCTCTCGATGCAGGACGACCCGCGCTACGTGCGCGAGGCGTTCGACGCAGGCGCGAGCGGCTACGTGCTCAAGGAGGCGGCGGACACGGAGGTCGTGGGAGCCGTGCGCGCTGTGGCTGCCGGCGAGCGCTACGTGCACCCGAGCCTGGGCGCCCGGCTCGTCGCCGCCGACTCGGACGAGCGCCGGCGAGCCGCCGACGATCCCCTCTCCGAGCGTGAGCGCGAGGTGCTGCGCCTGCTCGCCCTCGGCCACACGAACCAGGAGATCGCGAAGATGCTCTACATCTCCGTGCGCACCGCCGAGACGCACCGCTCGCACATCATGCAGAAGCTGCAGCTCGGCAGCCGCGCCGAGCTCGTCCGCTACGCGCTCGCGGAGGGGCTGCTCACCGCCCCGGACGGCTCCGCCGGTCACTGACGGCGTCTAACGCACCACGAGGACGTCGCACGGGGCACGGCGGACGACCTTCCGGCTCACCGAGCCGAGCAGCTCGCGCAGCGGGGTGCGGTCGCGGCGGCCCACGACGACCAGATCGGCCCCGAGCTCCCGGGCGGCCTCGACGAGCTGCTCGGCGGGCTCCCCGTAGGGCTCGTGGTAGCGGGCCTCGACGTGCCGGCCTCTCAGGTGCCCGCGCGCCTCCGCGACGACCGTGCGCCGGAGCCCGCCGTTCTGAACGGTGACGACGGCGAGCGTCGAGCCGTAGCCGACGAGATCGGCGGCGGCGTCCAGCGCTCGGCCCGCTGCTGCAGAGCCGTCGTAGCCGACCAGGATTCTGCGGGGGCGTCCTGCCATGGCTCTCAGGATCCGCCTCGAGTCCAGCTGCGTCCGGTCCGTACGGCTCCCGCTGCGGAGATCTACCGATCCGGCGGTCTCAATGCGACATCGTTCCCTTCGGGCTCCCGACCTTCAGGAGGCCGACCTGGCCGAGATCGACGTCGGCGAACGCGTGCGACACGAACGGGTACAGACCCTCGTCGGGGATCGTGACGTCGAAGACCGCGCCGCCGCCGGCGGGCACGATCGCCGTCTGGACGTTCCGCTGGAACCGCGTCAGGTCGCTGTTGACCCAGGCGCGGTCGAGCATCGCCCCGACGACGTGGAAGTTGATGTTGTTCGTCGGCCCTGCGGCGACGACCCAGAAGCGGGTCGTGTCACCCGGATCCGCGGTCAGCGGATGGGTCACGTACTGGTTCGCGTAGCCGTTGAAGGTGACCCAGTCGGCCATGCGCGCGCGGGCCTTGGACATGTCGAGCGAAGCCGGCTTCTCGATCCCGTCTCCGTCCAGATACCACTCGCTGCCGACGAGCACGTACTCGTTGTCGACCGGCGGTAGACCCGCCTTCGGCTGGACGATGATCGCTCCGTACATGCCGTTGGCGATGTGGGCGAGGACGGGCTTGGTCCCGCAGTGGTACATGAAGACGCCGGGGTCGGACGCCGTGAAGCGGAACTTGATCGACTCACCCGGCGCCACGTCCTTGAACGCGACGTTCGGCGCGATGCGGGCCGCGTGGAAGTCGATCGAGTGCGCGATCGCGCCGCCGTTCGTCAGCGTCATCTCGACCGTCTGGCCTTCCCGAACGTGCACGATCGGGCCGGGGGCGCCGTGGCCGTCGAACGCCCAGGTGTTGTACTCGACACCGGGTGCCACCTCGACGGTCATGTCCTTCAGGGTCATCTGCACCCGGACGAGGTCACCCGTCGGCGCCGGCGGTAGCACCGCGTCGTACGCCGGATGCGCTTCCGCGAGCTCAACGGCGTTCTCGGGCACCACGCCCGCAAAGCTCGCGAGCGGGAGCGCCGTGTTGTGGTCGGCGACCTCGTGCGCTTCGCTCGCGGGCGCGGCAGCCGCGGCGGTGGCGCCGGCCGTGTCGCGGTCCTGCGCGGGCATCGGCCCAGAGCAGGAGAGCGACCATTCCGACGACGCCGACGGCAAGCCCGAGGAGCAGCGTGGCAGCCTTGTAGAAGGCGCCGGCTTCGGTGTCGACCGTAGGGCGGTGCGAGTCGCGGTACGTGGACATGCAGGTCTCCTTCATCCGAGGTGTGCTCAGGATCCTCGGTGCGCAGGGGCCGCACGACGTCCGGTCGAACCACGATCGCGTTGCGGGTTTCACGCAGACGTCCTGGCGAGCTCAGCGTCTCGGGGTCTGCCGCGGCCGCAGTGCGTACTTCTCCGCACACGAGATCCGTAGCGACGCCGATGGCACCGGAGCCGACCCGGGCGAGTGTGCAGACATCAACCAAGCGCAGGGACGAAGGAGGTACGACATGTTCGGCAAGAAGCTTTCGGAGTTGGGCGGCATCGCAGCAGGAGTCGTCCTGATCGCATTCGGGATCGGCGCGATCTACATGGGTGTCGACGGCCGCCAGACGGTGCGGGACAACCTCAAGGCCGAGCAGATCACGTTCGGCGCAGCCGACGATCCGGCGGTCGCGAAGTATGCGTCCGAGTACGCCGAGCAGCAGGTGACCACGGGCGCGCAGGCTCGTGCCTTCGCCCAGGTCATCCACGAGCACGCGCTCGAGGGTGCCGGCGGCCTGACCTACTCGCAGATGGGACGGTTCCTCGCCGCCGACGATCCCGAGAACGCCGCGGGGACGAGCGACGAGGCAGCTGCGCTGAAGGACGAGGGCGGCAACCCCGTCCCGAACCGGGCCCGCGACACCTGGGTCACGGCCACCGCGCTGACGACGGCTCTGAACATGAGCTACATGGCCGAGCAGCTCGCGCTCTTCGGCATCGTCGTCGGAGTCGCGTTCCTGCTCGCCGGAATCGGGTTCCTCGTCCTGGCATTCGGCGGCGCACTGCGCAAGAGCACGGCGGCCGCGCGCACGGGCGCCGGCTCCACGATCGCCCGCGCGTAGCGTCCCTGCGTTCGAGGCGACGCACGGGCCCTGCTCCGGCAGGGCCCGTCGTGCGTTCGGGACGGCATCCTTGACATGCATCGACGTTCTTCGATACATTGAAGGATGTCGATACGTCTAGCTCAGGAGGACCGAACGTGATTGCCACCCTGGAGCCGGTCGTCTGCTGCGCCCCGCTCGCGGCCTCCACCCTCTCGGACGAGGAGGCGGAGGCGACCGCGGAGTTGTTCCGGGCGCTCGCCGACCCGACGCGGGTGCGGCTCGTGAACATGCTCGCCCAGAGCGGCGACGAGGTCTGCATGTGCGACCTGATCGAGCCGGTCGGGCTCGCGCAGCCGACGGTCTCGCATCACATGAAGAAGCTGGTGGACGCCGGGCTCGTCGAGCGCGAGCAGCGCGGCAAGTGGGCGTTCTTCTCGTTGAAGCGCGACGCCGTCGAGAAGCTCGCGGCCGTCGCCGACCTGAAGGGAGTGTGCTGCTGATGTCGACCACTGCAGACGATCTGCGTGAGGAGGTGCGCCGCCGCTACGCCGAGTCGGCGCGGGCTGTCAGCGAGGGCTCGAGTGGCAGCTGCGGCAGCGGCTCCTGCTGCGCCGACGGCGAGAGCGATGCCGCCATGTTCGGCGAAGCGCTCTACGACGCGGAGCAGCGCGGCGAGCTCCCGGAGGCGGCGGCGCTGGCCTCGCTCGGCTGCGGCAACCCGATCATGGTCGCCGACCTGAACGAAGGCGAGACCGTGCTCGACCTCGGCAGCGGCGGTGGGATCGACGTGATCCTCTCGGCCAAGCGCGTCGGCCCGACCGGCACTCGCCTACGGGCTCGACATGACCGACGAGATGCTCGCGCTCGCACGGCGCGAACGCCGCAGGAAGCCGGGATCCGGAACGCGATCTTCCTCAAGGGCGTGATCGAGCAGGTGCCGCTACCCGCAGACTCGGTCGACGTCGTGATCTCGAACTGCGTGATCAACCTCTCGACCGACAAGCCGGCCGTGCTGACCGAGATCGCCCGCGTGCTCCGCCCCGGCGGCCGCATCGGCGTCAGCGACGTCGTCGCCGAGGATCGCCTCTCCCCGGAGGAGCGCGCCGAACGCGGGAGCTACGTCGGCTGCATCGCCGGCGCGCTCTCGAAGGGCGAGTACGAGGCCGGGCTCGAGGCGGCCGGCTTCGAGCAGATCTCGGTCGAGTTCACGCATGCGGTCGCCGACGGCATGCACGGCGCGATCGTCAAGGCGGTCAAGACCTCCCAGCCCGAGCAGAAGGGCCTGCCGGTGATCCAGCCGGCCGCGAGCGCCGGCTGCTGCTAGACGGTTCGCTACGCCTCCTCCGCTCTGGCCACGGCCGGGTAGGAGACTCGCATGGCTGAGCCAAATGCGGGCGTGTGCAGAGGGGTTCTCGTCTCGGTCCCGTAGCCACCCGGGACCGGGATGTAGAACTCCGGATAGCCCCACATGCCGTGCTCGGCCACGTCCAGCCCGGCGCGCTCGACCTCCTCGTCGACGCGGATCCCGACCGTCGCCTTCATCGCCCAGAGGACGCCGAACGAGCAGGAGAACGTGAAGGCGCCGACCGCCAGGAGGCCGACCGCCTGCACGCCGACCTGGCGCAGGCTGCCGGTGTAGACGAACCCGCCGGTGCCGGTCCCGAGCGTGGCCGCGAGCGCCGGCACGGCGAAGATCCCGGTCGCGAGCGTCCCCCACACGCCGGCCAGGCCGTGCACGGCGACCGCGCCGATCGGATCGTCGAGACCGATCGACTCGATCCAGAGCACCCCGCCGACGGCGAGCGCGCCCGCCCCGAAACCGATCAGGATCGCCGCCCACGGCGCCACGAAGCCACAGGCCGCGGTCACGGCGACGAGCGCTGCGATGACCCCGTTCAGGAGCATCGAGAGGTCGGGCTTGCCGACAGCGACCCACGACGTGAGCACGCCGCCGAGCGCCCCGGCCGCGGCGGCCACAGTGGTCGTGAGGGCGACGTAGGCGAAGAAGCCGACGTGCTCGCCGCTCGCGATCCCGAGCGTCGAGCCCGCGTTGAACCCGAACCAGCCGAACCAGAGGATCAGCACGCCGAGCGTCGTGAAGGCCATGTTGTGACCCGGGATCGCGTTCGGCCTGCCGTCGGCGCCGTACTTGCCGAGCCGCGGCCCCAGCAGCAGCGCGCCCGCGAGCGCCGCCAGTGCGCCCTGGTAGTGGACGACCGTCGACCCGGCGAAATCCTGCATGCCGAGCGCGAAGAGCCAGCCGTCGGGGTGCCAGATCCAGTGCGAGACGACGGAGTAGACGACCGTGAAGGCCGCACCGAAGGCGAAGTAGACCCAGAGCCGCGTGCGCTCGGCCATCGCGCCCCACACGATCGCGATCGAGACCCCCGCGAACACGGCCTGGAAGAAGTAGGCGCCCGCTGCCGGGATCGTCCCGAACCACGAGAACGGAGCGGCGCCGACGGCCAGCAGCGCGTCCACGTCCGGAATGAACCCGGAGCCGCCGACGAAGCCGTTGCCGCCGTCGCCGAAGGCGATCCCGAAGCCGACGACGTAGTAGACGAGCGCCGCGAGCGCGAACGTGAGCACGTTCTTCGCCGCGATGTGACCGACGTTCTTCATCCGCGTCAGCCCGGCCTCGAGGAAGGCGAAGCCGGCCTGCATGAACATGACGAGGATCGCGGCGACGACGACCCAGATGGTCGACGCGGCGATCGCGAGGTCGCGGTTGCTCATGCCTCCACCTCCTCGAGGGCGCGGCCGGTGCGGTTGTGGCGCACGTCGTACACGGGGGTCGTCCAGACGATCCCGTCACCCGACTCGTGGCCGGTCCGGGCCGTCTCGACGACGGTCTCGACGATCGCCTCCGCCAGCTCGTCCTCGACCACGAAGACGAGCAGTGCCTTGGGCAGGAAACGAGACTCGAAGACGCGGCCGCGGTACTCGTGCGTGATCCCCGGCTGGCGGCCGTGGCCGACAGCCTCGAGCACCGTCACGCCGACGTGGCCGGTCGCCGCCTCCACGGCGTCCATCACCGCCTCCACGCGATCCCTCACGACGACTGCCTCCACCTTGACCATCGACGACCCTCCTTCGGACCACAAAAAAAGCGCCCGGAGCTGAATGCTCCGAGGCGCCATCGCCTTCGGTCTCCGCCTTCGACGGCGGAACCTCCATCGACCGTAGCACCGCCCACGGACGGATGCAAAACGCTTGTCACGGTGCCGGGCGCGGTGCTATTGTCGCGCGCGTGAGACTCTTCCACGCCTAGATCACGCGTTGCCGCGGCCCGCCTGGACGGGCCGAAAGGCCCGTGCCCGCGCTCTCGCTCCTAGAGCCGCAGAGCGTTCTTGGTGGTAGTTGCCTGGAGGAGAACCATGAGTGAGGTCATCGAATTGCATCGTTCTGCGCCCGCCGTCGAGGTGACGGATCTCCGCAAGGAGTTCGTCCGCCGCGACAAGAAGGCGGGCCGCTTCGCACGCAAGCGCCGCGCCGCGATCAGCGGCGTCAGCTTCACCATGCACCGCGGCGAGTGCGTCGCCATCCTGGGCCAGAACGGCTCGGGGAAGTCGACGCTCGTCCGGCTGCTCTCGACCCTGCTGCTACACGACGGAGGCAGCGCCCGGGTCTTCGGCCACGACGTCTTCGCCGAGCCGCGCCCCGTGCGCAAGCTCGTCAACCGCGTCTCGGTCGAGGCCAGCTTCTTCAAGAAGATGTCGGCGGGCGAGAACCTCCACTACGCGGCCCGGTATTACGGGATGGGCCCGCGGGAGACGCGCGCGAAGATCCCCGACATCCTGTCCCGGGTCGGCTTCCCCGTCGACCGGCGCACCGAGCCGATGGAGAACCTCTCGCGCGGGATGCAGCAGAAGGTGGCGCTCGCACGTGCGCTGCTCACCTCGCCGGTGCTGCTCCTGCTCGACGAGCCGACGACGGGCCTCGACCCGCGCTCGAAGCTCGAGGTGCAGGACTTCATCCGCGAGGTGCGCACCTCGCACGACTCGACGATCCTGCTCTGCACGCACGACCTGGCCGAGGCGGAGGCCCTGGCCGATCGCGTCGGCATCCTCGACCGCGGCGAGCTCCTGTTCCTCGAGACCGTGCCGGAGGTGCTCGAGCGCTTCGGCGTGCAGACGCTCGAGCAGGCGTTCTTCGCCGCCACCGGGCGGGAGTTCGAGATGGAGACGGACGACGACGACGAGGACCGGGAGGTGTTCGCATGAGAGCTCTGGCCGGAACCGTTCGGAGTGAGCTGATCGGGCTCGGCGGCGTCGTCGAGCGCAACGTCTACCTGACCCGCCGCTACATCTGGTGGGACGTCGCGTTCATGGTCTGGACGATCGCGAACACGCTCACGATCGTCTTCATCGCCGAGGGGATCGAGGCGACGGGAGGCGAGATCGATGTGGAGCGGGCGACCACCGTTCTCCTGATCGGCGCTGTCGTCTGGGCCTACCTCGGGATCCTCTTCGAATTCATGACGGAGACGGTCGCGTGGGAGCGCTGGGAGGGGACGATCGAGTACACGTTCATGGCCCCGCTCTCGCGGGCGATGCACCTGGCCGGGGCGGGCATGTTCGCGGTGCTCTACGGCCTGATTCGGGCGATCATCCTCTTCGTCGTCGTCGCGTTCTTCTTCGAGCTGGCGATGCCGAACGCGGACTACTTCGCCGCCTTCGTCGTGCTGCTCGCCGGGTCGATCGCGTTCATCGGGATCGGGATCATGACGGCCGTCCTGCCACTGATCTCGCCGGAGAAAGGCGCGCAGCTCGGCTTTGTGGCGCAGGGGATGCTGCTCGTCGTCTCGGGCGTCTACTACCCAGTCGAGGTGCTGCCGACATGGATGGAGTGGCTGTCGGTGATCTCGCCGGCGACCTACGCGCTCGACGGGATCCGCGGGGCCATCCTCGACGGCGAGGGGCTCTCGACGATGGGCGACGAGATCTGGCCGCTGCTGCTGATCGGCGCGGTCGCGGTGCCGCTCGGCCTCTTGATCTTCCGCCGCGGCGAGTTGTACGCGAAGAAGCACGGCAAGCTCAAGCGCTCGGGATGATCACGCTGCGAACAGTCGAGACGGACGGCGATCTGGAGGCCTGGATCGCCGTCCGTCGCCGCGTTCTCCCCGACGAGCCGGCCGCGACGATGGAGCAGATGCGGGCACTCGAGGCGCCGGACCGGCTGCTGCTCCTGGCGGAGCGGGGCGGCGAGCTCGCGGGCAGCGGCCTCGCCACTCGCTCGGACACGGGCGGCGGCTTCGTCGCGCCGCGCGTGCTGCCCGAGCACCGCCGCCTCGGCGTGGGCACGGCGCTCCTCGACCCGTTGCTGGAGCACGTTCGCGCCCACGGCTTCGAGGCCGCGGTCGCACTCGCCGAGGACGAGGCGTCCGTCGCGTTCGCGCACCGGCACGGCTTCGTCGAGATCGACCGTCAGGTCGAGCAGGTGCGTGACGTCTTACCGGACGAGCCGGCACCCGCTCCGTACGAGGGCCTGGCGTTCGTGTCGGTCGAGGAGCGTCCGGAGCTCCTGGAGCGCTCCTTCGGCGTCGCGGAGCAGGGCTATGCAGACCTTGCTCTCGCGAGCGGCTCGATGCGCGTGACCTTGGCGGAGTGGCTGCGCGACGAGGCGACGCTGCCCGGCGGCTCGATCGTCGCCCTCGACGGCGAGCGCGTCGTCGGCTACGCGGGCCTGCTCTCCTGGAACGACGACGACACTCGGGCGGAGAACGGGCTGACCGCGGTCGACCGCGAGTGGCGCCGGCGCGGCCTCGCGACGACGCTGAAGCGGCACCAGCTCGCGTGGGCCTCGTCCCACGGGATTCGCGAGCTCGTCACCTGGACGCAGACCGGCAACGAGGGCATGCGCACCGTCAACGAAGCACTCGGGTACGTGACTCGGACGATCAGCCTCCGCATGCGCCGGGAGCTCACGTGAGCCGGTTGAGACCGCGTCGCGTGGGTGCGGTGCCGTGGTTCATGTTCACCGAGGCCGGGTTGTCGGCGTCCTTCGCCGGCACCTTCACCATCGTCGGCGTCCTCTACGTCTCCGACATCGGCCTCTCACCGCTCCAGCTCGTGCTGATCGGCACCGTGATGGAGGTGACAGCCTTCCTGTTCGAGATCCCGACCGGGGTCGTCGCCGACACCTATTCGCGTCGCACCTCATTGATCGTCGGCTGGTTCCTGCACGGCGGCTCGTTCGCGTTGATCGCGGTGGCTCCGAACTTCGAGACGCTGCTCGTCGCATCCGCGCTCTCCGGCCTCGCCTTCACGTTCGAGAGCGGCGCCTACGAGGCGTGGATCACCGACGAGGTGGGCGCCGACGCGGTGGGGCCGATCTTCATGCGTGGAGCGCGGGCGAGCTACGCGGGCGCGATCGTCGGGATCCTCGCCGCGGTGGGCATCGCCGCCGCCTTTGGGCTGCGGGCGGCCGTGCTCGCCGGCGGCCTCGCGGCGCTCGTGATCGCCGTGGCGGGCGTCCTCCTCATGCCCGAGACCGGCTTCACGCGGCATCGCGTCGAGGGCCGCGAGGGGTGGCGGGCCGTCGCCGGCACGGCAGTCGACGGCGGCAAGCTCGTGCGGGCACAGCCGCTCGTCGCCCTGATCCTCGCGATCACGTTCTTCGCCGGCATGTCGACCGAGGCGCTCGACCGGCTGTGGGAGGCGCACTTCCTGCGCGACATCGGCCTGCCGGAGCTCTGGTCGCTCGATCCGGTCTGGTGGTTCGCCGTCTTCCGAGTCGGCGAGATGCTGCTCGGCATGGCCGGGACGACACTCCTCCTGAAGCGCATCCAGAAGTTCCCGGCGCAGTCGATGGCCCGCGTCCTGATCGTGCTGACGACGCTCCAGCTCGGCGCCATCCTCGTCTTCGGCTTCGCAGGCGGGCTGATCGTCGCGATCGCCGGCTACTGGCTGTACAGCCTCACGCGCTCACTTGCGAACCCGGCGTACATGACGTGGCTGAACCAGAACATCACCGATTCGAGCGTGCGGGCGACCGTGATTTCCTTCTCGGGCCAGATCGACGCGGTCGGCCAGGCGGGCGGCGGCCCGGTGCTGGGCGCGATCGGGAACGCGTGGGGAATCCGAGCCGCGCTCGCCGCGAGCGCAGCCGTCCTCGCCCCCGCGCTCGGCCTCTATGCACGCGCGCTGCGGCACGGGGGCGTCGAGCCCGAGCTCTCCGATCTGCCGCCGGCCGACAGCCCCGCGGTGGTATAGAATCGCGCGCGAGTTTCGAGGCGACGGGGCCTCGGGCGCACCGCAGATGCGGGGCAGCCCGGGGCCTCTTCGCATTTCTGGAGAGACCACGGCAACCGAAGGAGCGAGCATGGCGATGATCGAGAGCAGGCACCGGGCGACGAGCGACCCGGACTCGCGCAAGCAGGTCGTGAAGCGGGTGAAGGACGAGAAGGTGGAGTACGTCCTCTTCTGGTTCACCGACCTCGAAGGGCATCTGAAGAGCTTCGCGATCACTCCCGGCGAGATCGAGGCGGCGCTCGACGACGGGATGGGCTTCGACGGCTCGTCGATCACCGGGTTCAACGCGATCGAGGAGTCGGACATGGTCGCGATCCCCGACCCCGACACCTTCACGATCATGCCCGCGCGCCCCGGCGAGTCGGTGGTCGGCCGGATGATCTGCGACGTCGTCAAGCCGGACGGCGAGCCGTACGAGGGCGACCCGCGCTTCGTGCTGCGCCGCGCGCTCGAGCGGATGGAGTCGATGGGCTTCGACACCTTCAACATCGGCCCCGAGCTCGAGTACTTCCTCTTCGAGGACAACAAGGGCACCGTCACGCTCGACGAGGGCGGCTACTTCGCCATGACCGCGCTCGACGCGGCCACCGAGCTGCGCAACGAGACGATCCAGGCGCTCGAGGCGGTCGGGATCCCGATCGAGTACCACCACCACGAGGTGGCGCCCTCGCAGCACGAGATCGACATGCGCTACGCGCCGGCGCTCGAGATGGCCGACGCGACGATCACGTACCGGCTCGTCGTCAAGGAGATCGCGGCGAAGAACGGCGTCTACGCCACCTTCATGCCCAAGCCGCTCTTCGGCGAGAACGGCTCCGGCATGCACACGCACATGTCCCTCTTCACCGAGGGCCGGAACCGCTTCTTCGACAGCGACGACACGCATCACCTGTCTGCGGAGGCCCGCTCCTTCATCGCAGGGCTGCTGCGCCACGCACGCGAGCTGTCGGCGATCTTCGCCCAGTGGGTGAACTCGTACAAGCGGCTCGTGCCCGGGTACGAGGCGCCGGTCTACTGCGCGTGGTCGCAGCGCAACCGCTCGGCGCTGATCCGGATCCCGCTCTACAAGCCCGGGTCCGAGCAGGCGACGCGCGCCGAGATCCGCTGCCCGGATCCCTCGTGCAACCCCTACCTCACGTTCGCCGCGCTGCTGCATGCGGGCCTGGAGGGCATCGAGCAGGGCTATGAGCTCGAGGAGCCGATGGACTCGAACCTCTACCACCTCACCGCCGACGAGCGGAAGGAGCGCGGGATCATCGCGCTGCCGGAGACGCTCGGCGAGGCGGTCGACGCGCTCGCGGGGTCGGAGCTGATGCGGAAAGCGCTCGGCGACCACATCTTCGACCGCTACGTCGAGCTGAAGCGCAAGGAGTGGGACGAGTACCGGATCCAGCTGACCCAGTGGGAGCTCGACCGCTACCTGCCGTTCTGTAGGCGCTGGCTCTGTAGGCGCAAGCTGGGGCATCCGCGGGAGCGGATGCCCCAGCGCGCAAGATCCCTGAAGGAGGCGGCTTCGCCGCCTCACCTGCCCGTTGGCGGGCCGGGAGAGCCGAACGGCCCACTCGACAATTGATCGTCGGAGGTTCACACTGGTGGGCGAGGTCCTGCGCGGCAAGGCGAGCTGCGCGACCTTTACTGACGGCCGATCGCAGGCTCCTCCGGGAGCCTGTGGTCGTTTCAGGCGTGGGGGAACCCATGGTTCCCCCACGAGCCCCCTCCTTCTTCGTCGCCGCGAGCGCGCGTCTGCGGGGCTAGCGCGGAGGAATGCGTTTTCGCTCGCTTCGCCGCGCGGTACTCGACGGTCTGCGAGCTAGGCTGGCAAGTGCTTGCAGGCCGTCGCTGCGCGCCAGCGCGCGAGGGGGCGGGGAGGCCGCCGGTCAGGGCGCTAGAGGAACTTGGCGATGGACTCGCGGACGACCGAGAGGCCGATCACGCGGGTGCCTTCGTCGATCGCGCCGATCGCCTCGGCCGGCACGAGCCGGCGTCCACGCAGGAAGCCCGAGCGAACGGCGAGCGCGTCGGGCACGTCGGGCTGGGTGCCGTACATCGGCGCCTCCACCCGGCCCACGAACCGCCCACGCGCGTCGGCCACGATAAAGCCCTTCACGCTGCGGAGGTCGAAGGCGACGCTACTCATTGCCGAGAACCTATTCCCGGTCGATGAAGTTTCTCCCGCACGCGAGGTAAGGAGTTTGTTAATCCCCGGCGCCTACAATCGCGCGATGGACGCCTCCGCGCGGCACCTGCGCCTGCTCACCGAGACGATCGCGGCGGTCAACTCCACGCTCGACCTGGAGGAGGTGCTCGAGCTCGTCGCCACCGAGGTCGCGGACGCGCTCGGCGCCGACGCGTGCTTCGTCTACCTGTACGACGAGCGCGCGGACGAGCTCGTGCTGCGGGCGACGCACGGCTCGCGCGTCGAGGAGATGACGCGGCGGCCACGGCTGCGTCCCGGTGAAGGGATCACGGGTGCCGCAGCGGCGGAGCGGGCACCGATCGCGATCGCAGCGCGCGCCCATCTCGACCCGCGCTTCAAGCAGTTCCCGAACCTGCGCGAGGACGAGTACGAGTCGATCCTCGCCGTGCCGATCGTCACCCGCGACACGCTCGAGGGCGCGCTCAACGTGCGCACGCGCGAGCCGCGCGAGTGGCCCGTGCCCGAGATCGACCTGCTGGTGGCGATCGCCTCACAGGTGGCGCAGTCGATCGAGCACGCCAAGCTCTACGCCGAGGCGCAGCGGCGCGTGCACGAGCTCGAGGCGCTGGCGCGGATCTCGGAGGCGGTCTCCGAGTCGCTGTACCTCGAGGAGTCGCTGGAGGCGATCGTGAAGACGACGATGACGGCCGTCGACGCGACGGGCGCCGCCCTCGTGCTCGACGACGGGCGGATCGCCTGGCCCGAGGGACGCCCGGGCGCGCATGCGCTGCGGCTGCCGCTGCGCTGGAAGCGGCGCGTGATCGGCGAGCTCGTCTGCGACCGCGACACGCCGTTCACCGCCGCCGACCGGCAGCTGCTGGAGGCGATCGCGCATCACGCCGCCGTCGCACTCGAGCACGGGCGCGCGGTGATGCGCGGCGTGCTCGCTCAGGAGATCCACCACCGCGTCAAGAACAACCTTCAGACCGTCGCGTCGCTGCTGCGCTTGCAGGCACGCTCGCCGGGCGTCGATCCGCACAAGGCGCTGACCGACTCCGTCAACCGGATCCTGGCGATCGCGGCCGTGCACGAGGTGCTGACCGAGCACCGCGAGGACGACGTCGACCTGCACGAGCTGATCGACCGGCTGCGGGCGATGCTCGTCCAGGGGCTCGTCGCGGGGAAGTCCGTCGAGGCCGAGCTCGCCTCCGTCTCGCTCGCCGGCGACCGCGCGACCGCGCTCGCACTCGTCTTCTGCGAGCTCTTCGGCAACGCGCTCGAGCACGGAGGCGCGACGGTTCGGATCGAGCTCGGGCGAGAAGGCGAGTCGGTCACGCTCACGATCGCGGACGACGGGCCGGGCCTGAACGGCGGCGCAGACGGGATCGGGCTCTCGATCGTCCGAGCGCTCGTGCGCGACGAGCTCGGGGGCACGCTCGAGCTGCGCGCCGGAGACGGCCTGCGCGCGGAGGTGGTCTTCCCGGCGTGAAGATCTTGATCGCCGAGGACGAGACGATCATCCGCATGGACCTCCGTGCGCTGCTCGAGGGCGCCGGGTTCGAGGTCTGCGCGGAGGCCCGCGACGGCGAGGAGGCGGTCGAGCTCGCCCGCTCGCACGAGCCCGACCTCGCCGTGCTCGACGTGAAGATGCCGCGGCTGGACGGGATCGAGGCGGCGCGGCGCATGCTCGAGGAGCGACCGATCCCGATCGTGATGGTGACCGCATACGGGGAGCGGGAGCTCGTCTCGCGCGCAGTGGAAGCCGGCGTGTTCGGCTACCTCGTCAAGCCGTTCCGCGAGACGGACCTGCTGCCGGCAATCGCGACCGCGAGGGCGCGCCACGAGGAGCTGTCGGCGCTGCGCGAGGAAGCGGAGTCGCTCGCCGACGCGCTCGCGGCACGCAAGGCGATCGAGCGCGCGAAGGGGCTGCTGATGGCGAAGGAGAACCTGTCGGAGGCGGACGCCTTCGCGCGGCTGCGCAAGGCGAGCCAGGTGTCCGGCCGGCCGTTGAAGGTCGTCGCCGAGGCCGTCGTCGCGACGCTGGAGCCCACGTGAGCGAGCATCCGCACGCCGCCGCCGCACGCCGCGGCTTCGAGAGCTTCGTCCGCGGCGACGTGACCGGCCTGCTCGGCCTGTTCGCGCCGGACGCGGTCTGGCACGTGCCCGGCGCCAACGCGATGACCGGCGACTACCGGGGCCTGGAGGAGATCGGTGCCTTCCTGCGCCGGACGGCCGAGCTGACCGGCGGCACCTACAGGGTCGACCTGCTCTGGGCGGTCGCGGACGACGACCACCTCGTAACGGTCTACCGCGCCCGAGGCGAGCGGGAGGGCGGCCGGGCGCTGGACATCGAGCAGGCGCTCTTCATCCGGGTCGAGGACGGGCTCTGGCGCGACATCCGCGCCCAGCCGCTCGACGCGGCCGCGTTCGACGCCTTCTGGGCCTAGTTCTGCTCCAGCAGGCGTGCCTCGCCACGCCGGCGGTGCAGGCGGAGGGCGAGCCAGAGGAGCAGGCCGAGCAGGACGAGCGGCCCGGCGATGACGAGCACGTAAAGAGCGATCAAGCCCTCCAGGACGAGGATGTCGAGGATGCGGTCGATCGCGCCCTCCTCGGCCGGCGCGGTGTCGAGCTGCTCCGTCGTCAGCCCGAGCTGGATCGTCGCCAGGCGTGCTTCCTCGCGCGTCCCGCCGAGAGCCGCGCGCAGATCGGCGAGGCGGCGCCGCGCTTCGGCGCGCTGCGCCTGCAGAACGACCCGCTCCTCCTCGGGGAGATCCGGATTCGCGAGCTGCCTGTTCAGCTGGGCGATCTGGCGCTGCGTCTCGGCGATCTGGGTGGCGAGGTCGTCGGCGGTTCCCTGGAGATCCTCGATGCCGAAGCGCTGGCTGACGATCGTGCCGAGCGAGGTGAGCTGGACGAGCGCGCTCTGCACCCGGGCGATCGGGACCCGCAGCGTCAGCTGGGCGGAGCCGATCCCCGCAGAGGGGGCGTCGTAGCTCACCGACTGGACATGACCGCCGAGCGAGCGGGCCACACGCATGGCGCGCTGGGTCGCGGCCGAGAGGTCGTCGAGATCGTCGACGCGCAGGTCGAGCTGAGCGTCGAACCGCTGGAGGCGACCCGGGCTCGGCGCGATCGCAGCGTCCGTGCCCGCCGACGTGGAAGGAGCGCTCTGCCGGGCGGAATCGAAGCTCTCCTCTTCCGCTCCGGCCGAGCCGGAGGTGACGGCCGCGGTGCCGCCGCCGGCCGTTGCCCCGTCGGTGCGCTCGTCGGGCCGGGTGAGGCCGATCACGCCTGCCGCGACGACGGCCACGGCGAGCGTGGCAGGCGTGGCCACGAGCAGGAAGCGACGCAGGTCGAGGCGTCGGGGCAGGCGCGCCAGCAGTGGCTCCGGCGCCGGCTCCTGGGCGGCGACGAGGCGGATGCGCTCGCGCAGCTCGGTCGGCGCCACCGGGCGCGCGGCCCGAATCTCGTTCAGCAGGGGCTCAGACGACGACATGCGCATCCATCCTCTCTTCCAGCTTCTTGAGCGCCCGGGACAGCCGGGTCGAGACCGCCGTCGGGCTGACGCCGAGCACGCGCGCCGCCTCCTCGCCGTCCAGCTCGAGCAGGACCCGGAGCGCGATCACCTCACGCTCGCCGGCACTGAGCGACGCGAGCGCGGCCTCGAGCTCCGGCGAGAGCCCTTCGGCGAGCTGCACGTCCACGCGCTCGGGCGGTGCCACGCGCTCCTCGCGGCGGCGGCGGCGCTCCTCGGCGCGGAACCAGTCGAGTGCGGTCGTACGGGCGATCTGGCAGAGCCACGTGCGGGCGCTCGCGCGGCGGCCGTCGAAGCGCCGCCACAGCTTGAGCGCCTTCTCGAAGGTCTCGGCGGCGAGATCCTCGGCGAGCGCGGGATCGCGGGTCAGATAGACGAGATAGCCGTACACGTCGTCGAGGTGACGCTCGGCGGTTGCGGCGAAGCTCGCAGCCGTGTTCGCCGCGTCGACGCGGGCATTCCGAACGGGAAGCGTCATCGCCTGCACACGGTGTCTACGCCGCCGGACGGCCCCTCGTCACAGCCGTGGTCTCATCGATCACGACGCCACGATCAGCTGGATTGGGCGGCCTCGAAGAGCTGCTCCCACTGCGCCAGGAGGGCCTCGAGGTCGTCCCGGGCGGCCTTGTGGGCGGTGAGCGTGGCCACGTCGCCCCAGTCCTCCGCGAGCCTCCGCTCGAGCTCGGCGAGCTCGGCCTCGCGCGCCTCGATCGCCGTCTCGATCTTCTGCAGCTGGCTCGGCTGGCGCGGCTTGGGCTTCGCCGGCTTCGGCTTCGACGCGGGCTCCGGCTTCGGCTCCTTGGGAGCAGGCGCGTCCTCACCCGCGCGGATGCGGACGTAGTCGGCCCAGCCGCCCGCGTACGAGCGCAGGCCGCGGTCCTCGATCGCGACGATCCGCTCCGCCACCGCGTCGAGCACGGCGCGGTCGTGCGAGACCAGCAGCACCGTGCCCGGGAAACGCCTCCAGCGCCGCCTCGAGCGCCTCGCGGCTCTCCAGGTCGAGATGGTTGGTCGGCTCGTCGAGCACGAGGAAGTTGGCGCCGCTCGCGACGACGAGCGCGAGCGCGAGGCGGCGCCGCTCGCCGCCCGAGAGCGCCACGACGGGCTTCTCGTGCTCGTCCCAGCCGGAGAAGAGGAAGCGTCCGAGGAGGGCCTGCGCCTGCGGCCGCTGGAGGCCCGGTCGCGCCCATCGCGCACTCGAGCACGCTGCCGCGCTCGTCCAGCTCGACCTCGTGCTGGGAGAAGTACGCGATCTCGACGCCGTGCCCGAAGCGGCCGACCGTGGCCGTTCACGAGCGCCTCGAGCAACGTCGTCTTGCCGGAGCCATTCGGCCCGATCAGCGCCACGTGCTCGCCGCGCTCGAGCACGAGCTCGGCGTCGTCCAGGAGCGGCTTGTCGCCCGCCGCGAGGTCCACGTGCAGCGCCTCGACCACGGTCCGGCCGCTGCGCTTGGGCTTCAGGAACTCGAAGCCGAGCGTGCGCCGCCCCCCGCCCGGTGCCTCGACGCGAACCTTCTCGATCCGCGCGATCTGCTTCAGCTTCGCCTGCGCCTGCCGCGACTTCGTCCCGTAGCGGAAGCGGGCGACGAAGCGCTCGAGCCGTTCGATGTCCTCGGCCTGCCGCTCGGCGAAGCGCGCCTGCATGGCCAGCCGCGCCGCCTTCTCCTGCCGCCACACGTGCCACTTGCCGGGGAAGTAGACGCGACTTGCCGCCCTCGAGCTCGAGCACCGCCGTGCCCACCGACTCGAGGAACCAGCGATCGTGCGCGACGAGCACGACGGCGGCGTCGATCGTCGCGAGCTCCTGCTCGAGCCATTCGATCGAGGCCATGTCGAGATGGTTCGTCGGCTCGTCGAGGAGCAGCAGATCGGGCTGCCCCGCGAGCGCGCGGGCGAGCGACGCGCGCGTCAGCTCCCCGCCGGAGAAGGTCTCGAGGCCCGCGGTCGAGGTCGCCGTCCACGAAGCCGAGCCCGCGCAGGACGCTGGTGGCCCGGTCGCGCCAGCCGTAGCCGCCCGCGTGCTCGAGCCGCGCCTGCGTCTCGCCGTAGCGCCGCAGCGTCTCCGGGGCATGATCGCCGGAGGCCATCGCCTCCTCGAGCCGGCGCAGCTCGCGCTCGGCCTCGACGAGGTCGGACGCGCCCGACAGGGCGTACTCGCGGAGGCTCTGTCCGCCCAGCCGCGGGGGCCGCTGGTCGTGCAGCGCGACGCGTGCGCCCTTTTCCCAGGCCGAGCTCGCCGCCCTGGAGCTCGGTCTCGCCGATCAGCGCGCGCAGGAGCGTCGTCTTGCCGGCGCCGTTCGGGCCGGCGAGCGCGAGCCGGTCGCGCCGCTCGACCTTGAACGAGACCCCGTCGAAGAGGGGGTCGCCCGAGTGCTCCTTGCGCAGGTTGGACGCGATCAGGACTGCCATGCTCCCAAGGGTAATGGCGCGCGTGCTCGCTCTCGACGTCGGCACGTCCTCCGCCCGGACACGGGTGTACGACGAGCACGCCGAGCCCATTCCGGGCGCCGGCGTGCAGGAGCGCTACACCTCGACCCGAGGCCACTCCGGCCGCCTGGGCGAGTTCGACGCCGACGAGCTCGTCGCCGTCGCGGAGGACGCGATCGAGCGCGCGCGTCGGGACGTCGACGGCGACGTCGACGCCGTCGCGATCTCGTGCTTCTGGCACAGCCTCGTCGCGCTCGACCACGACGGCCGTCCGCTCACGCCCGTCCTGACGTGGCGGCATCTGGAGGGCGCGGCGGAGGTCCCGCTCGACCCCGACGCCGTCCACGCACGCACCGGGTGCCCGCTGCACCCGAGCTTCTGGCCGATGAAGATCGCCGGCCTGCAGGCGAGCGGCGTGCGCGCGGCGCGCTACGTCTCCTTCTCGGACCTGCTCACGGACGGCCACACCGAGCCTGTCGATGGCGAGCGGCACGGGCCTGCTCGGCCTCGACGGGAACTGGGACGCGGAGCTGCTGGAGACGCTCGGCCTGGACGAGGAGCAGCTGCCCGAGCTCTCCCGACGAGCTGGTGGCTCGGCGACGGCGCCGCCGCCAACCTCGGCTCCGGCGCGGTCGGCAGGCAGCGCGCGGCGCTGACGATCGGGACCTCCGGGGCCCTGCGGACGATCCACGAGCCGAGCACTCCGCAACCCGGGCTCTTCCTCTACCGCCTCGACAGCGGGCGCGTCGTGCGAAGGCGGGTCGATCTCGGACGGCGGGAATCTGCTCGCGTGGCTGCGACGGCTGGTCGGCGAGGTGTCGACGGACGGGCTCGCGCACGAGCCGCCCTCGGAGCTCGACTTCCTACCGCTGCTCGGCGGCGAGCGCAGCCCCGGCTGGGACGCGACGCGCCGGGGCGCCGTGGCCGGGCTCTCGTTCGAGACCACGCCGCGCGAGCTCGTGCACGCAGCGCTCGACGGTGTCGCCTACCGCTTCGCCGAGATCGCCGAGCTGATGCCCGAGATCGAGCAGCTCATCGGCAGCGGCGGAGCGCTGCGCCACAATCCCGACTGGGCGCAGATCCTCGCCGACGTGCTGGAGCGGCCCGTGACTCTCTCGGCCGTCGAGGAGGCCTCGGCTCGCGGCGCGGCGATCGTCGCGCTCGAGCGGCTCGGCGTGACGCCGCCCGCGGCTCCCCTCGGGCCGACCTTCGAGCCGCGCCGGAGCGCGCCGAGGCCCATCGCGCCGCGCCGCGAGCGCCACCGCCGGCTCTACGAGACGCTGACCTGACCTTCGCGGACGAGGCCTCGCGCGGTCTCGGCGATGTGGGCCGCGTCGATGCCCGCAGCGTCCGAGCAGCTGCGCCGGCTTCCCCGAGTGCGGCATGCCGCGACACCGCGAGGCGGACGATTCGCGGGCGCTCGTCCGCATCCGCCGAGCGCGCCGGCGACGGCCTCGCCGAGCCCGCCCTCCGGCCAGTGGTCCTCGACCGTCACGAGCGGCGTGCTCGATCGCCGTCGCGAGCGTCTCCGACGTCGATCGGCTTCACCGAGTAGCAGTCGATCACCCGCGCCTGGATCCCTTCGTCGGCGAGCTCGTCGGCCGCCTTCAACGCCTCGTGCACGGTGATCCCGGCCGCCACGATCGTCACGTCGTCCGCGTCGGAGGAGCGCAGCGTCTTGCTGCCGCCGACCGGGAACGACTCCTCGGGGCCGTAGACGACCGGCGTGTCCGCCCGCGTCGTGCGCAGGTAGGAGATGCCGTCGAGGTCGGCCATCGAGCGCACGAGCGCGGCCGTCTGGTTCCCGTCACAGGGGTAGAGGACGGTGCGAGCCGTGCACGGCGCGGAACTCGGCGAGATCCTCGAGCGCCATCTGCGACGGGCCGTCCTCGCCGATCGAGACGCCGGCGTGCGAGCCGCAGAGCTTCAGCGTCGCGCGGCTGATCGCGGCCATGCGGACGAAGTCGTAGCCGCGGCTCATGAAGGCCGCGAAGGTGGACGCGAACGGCTTCCAGCCGAGCACCTGGAGCCCGACCGCCGCCGCGATCATCTGCTGCTCGGCGATGTACATCTCCAGGTACCGCTCCGGATGTGCGTCCCGGAAGAGCTCGGCGTAGGTCGAGTTCGAGACCTCGCCGTCGAGGACGACGACGTCGCCGCGCTCGCCGCCGAGCGCCGCGAGCGCCTCGCCGTAGGCCCTGCGGGTCGACGACCTCGTCGCCGAGCTCCCAGCGCGGCCATTCGACCGGCGTGCGGCTCGAAGCGGTGCGGCTCGCGGGCCTCGGGCTTCGGCACGTCGACGACGTGGTTGCGGACCCCGCCCAGCTCCGCCACGGCCTCCTCGGAGACGGCCTTGCCGTGCCAGCCGTCCTGCGTTCTCGACCTTCGAGTACCCCTTGCCCTTGATCGTCCTGGCGACGATCGCGGTCGGCTTCCCCGTCGTCCCCTCCGCCTCGACGTAGGCGGCGTCGATCGCCTCCACGTCGTGCCCGTCGATCTCGATCGCGTGCCAGCCGAAGGCGCGCAGCCGTTCGGAGTACGAGGAGAGATCCCAGCCGTGCATCGTCTCGCCGCGCTGGCCGAGGCGGTTCACGTCGATGATCGCGGTCAGGTTGTCGAGCTCGTAGAAGGCGGCGTGCTCGGCGGCCTCCCACATCGAGCCCTCGGCCATCTCGCTGTCGCCGCAGATCACCCAGACGCGGAAGGGGAGCCGGTCGAGGCGCTTGCCGGCGATCGCCATGCCGACGCCGATCGGCAGCCCCTGGCCGAGCGAGCCCGTCGCGACGTCGACCCAGGGGAGCACCGGCGTGGGATGACCCTCGAGCCGCGAGCCGAACTGGCGGTAGGTGCCGAACTCCTCCTCGGAGAGGACGCCGGCGGCGCGGAAGAGGCCGTAGACGAGGGGCGACGCGTGGCCCTTCGAGAAGACGAGCCGGTCGTTCGCCGGGCTCTTCGGCTGCTCGAAGTCGTAGCGGAAGTGCTTCGCGAGCAGGACCGCGGCGAGGTCGGCGGCCGACATCGAGGAGGTCGGGTGACCCGATCCGGCCTTGGCGCTCGCGCGCACCGCATCGACCCTCAGCTGCTGTCCCAGCTCCTGCCAGAGCTCGCGCTCTTCCATCGTGGGCTCCTCGCTCGTCGTTTGCCGTAACGTAGCGAGCGATGAGGGTCGCGGTCGCATTCGACCACCGGGGCGTGAAGCTGCGCGAGAAGCTGCTCGAAGGGATCGCCGGCCTGAGCCACGAGGTCGTCGACCTCGGCACGGATACCGACGCGGTCCGGATCGACTACCCCGACAAGGCCCGCGAGCTCGGCGAGGCGATTCTCGCGGGCCGGGCCGACCGCGGCGTGCTCGTCTGCGGCTCCGGCGTCGGCGCCTCGGTCGCGGCCTGCAAGCTGCCCGGGATCCGCGCGGCCGTCTGCCACGACACCTACTCCGCGCACCAGGGCGTCGAGCACGACGACATGAACGTCCTCTGCCTCGGCTCGGAGGTCGTCGGCGCCGAGCTCGCCGCGGAGCTCCTGCGCGCGTTTCTCGCAGCGAGGTTTGACGGCGGCGAGCGCTACGTAACGAGACTGCAGAAGGTCGAAGCAATGGAAAGGTCGGCACATGGCTAAATCGAAGTTGCACGAGCTCTCGGAGCTCGGACAGTCCGTCTGGATCGACTCGATCTCACGCGAATGGCTCGAAACCGGCTTCCTGGAGAAGCTGATGCGCGACGACGCCGTCGTCGGGGTGACGTCGAACCCGACGATCTTCCAGAAGCTCGCTCGCCGAGGGCAGCCGGTACGACGAGCAGCTGCGCGAGGTCGTGAGCGAGGAGGACGACCCCAAGGAGATCTTCTACCGGCTCGCGGTCCGGGACATCGAGACGGCCTGCGACATGCTGCGCGCGGTCTGGGACGAGGGCGGCGGCAAGGACGGGTACGTCTCGATGGAGGTCGATCCCACGCTCGCCTACGACCGCGAGGCGACGATCGAGGAGGCCATGCGCCTGCACGAGTGGATCGACCGGCCGAACCTCTTCGTGAAGATCCCGGCCACCGAGCCCGGGCTCGGCGCGATCGAGGAGTGCATCGCGCGCGGACGCTCGATCAACGTCACCCTGATCTTCGGCGCTCAACCGCTACGCCGCGGTCGCAGAGGCCTACATCCGCGGGTTGGAGCGGCTCGTCGAGTCGGGCGGCGATCCGTCGCCGGTCGCGTCGGTCGCATCCTTCTTCGTCTCGCGCGTCGACACGGAGGCGGACAAGCGCCTCGAGGCGATCGGGACTGACGAGGCGCTGGCGTTGCGCGGCAAGCTCGCCGTCGCGAACGCCAAGCTCGCATACCGCGGCTACGGCGAGCTCTTCTCCGGCGAGCGCTGGGAGGCGCTCGCCGAGCGGGGCGCGACTCCACAGCGGTGCCTCTGGGCCTCCACGTCGACGAAGAACCCGGACTATCCGGCGACGCTCTACGTCGACGAGCTGATCGGGCCGGAGACGGTGAACACGATGCCGCTCGAGACGATCGAGGCCTTCCAGCAGGACGGCACCGTGGCACGGACGCTCGACCGCGAGCTCGAGGCGGCCGATGCCGTCTTCTACGACCTCGCCCGGATCGGCGTCGACTACGACGACGTCACGGACACGCTCGAGCGGGAGGGCGTGCAGAAGTTCTCCGACTCGTTCGACGAGCTGCTGGGGGGCATCCGCGCCAAGCGGTCGGAGCTCGCGACCGCCTGATGTTCCAGCCGACGTCGATCGCGGAGCGGATCTGGGCGTACGACGCCTCGCTCTGGACCGGCACGGACGAGGATCACTGGCTGGGCTGGCTCGACGTCGTCGAGCGGATGCGACCGCATGTCGGCGAGCTGACCGCGTTCGCGGAGACCGCCGGCGAGCAGTTCGACGCCACCGTGCTGCTCGGCATGGGCGGATCGAGCCTGGCGCCGGAGGTGATCCGGCGCGCCTTCGAGGTCGACTCGTTCCATGTGCTCGACACCACGCACCCGGCGGCGATCCGCCGGCTCGGCGAGGCGCTCGACCTGGAACGGACGCTCTTCCTCGTCTCCTCGAAGTCCGGCTCCACACTCGAGACGCGTTCCCACCTCGAGCACTTCTGGGAGCTGGCCGGCGGCCGCGGCGCGCAGTTCGCAGCCATCACCGACCCCGGCTCCGAGCTGGACGCACTCGCGGTCGAGCGCGGCTTCCGGGCAGTCTTCGCCGGCGAGCCCCAGATCGGTGGGCGCTACTCGGCGCTCTCCATGTTCGGGCTGGTGCCCGCTGCCCTGATGGGCGTCGACGTGGCGCGATTCCTCGACCGGGCGCGGGAGACCGTCGAGGCGTGCCGGCTGAACGACGGCAATCCCGGCTACGAGCTGGGCGCGCGACTGCCGAAGGGTGGCAGAACGACCGCGACAAGGTCTGCATCGACGCGACCCCGAGCGGCTTCGGGCTCTGGGCGGAGCAGTTGCTCGCGGAGTCGACCGGGAAGGACGGCAAAGGCCTCGTCCCCGCCCCGGGCGAGCCGCCCGAGGGGGCCGACCGCCAGCGGGGCGAGGTGCTGATCGCCGACCCCTACGACCTCGGCTCGGAGTTCTACCGCTGGGAGTTCGCGACGGCGATGGCCGGACACACGCTCGGGATCAACCCGTTCGACCAACCCGACGTGCAGGCCGCCAAGGACAAGACCAACGAGGTCCTGGCGAGCGGCGAGGCCGGGCTCGAGGCACGGGGCTCGGTCGAGGAGCTGCTGGCGCAGGCGCGGCCGGGGGACTACGTGGCGATCCTCGCCTTCATCGACCCGGCGCGCGAGGGCGAGCTCGACGCACTTGCGCAGCGCGCCAGGACGACCGGCTGCGTCGTCACGACGGGCCTCGGCCCGCGCTTCCTGCACTCGACCGGCCAGCTGCACAAGGGCGGCCCGAACACCGGCCTCTTCATCCAGGTCGTGGACGAGGTCGGCGCGGAGCTGCCGATCCCCGGGCGCGACTTCGGCTTCGGCCGGCTGATCCGGGCGCAGGCCGCGGGCGACTTCGCCGCGCTCGAGGAGCGCGGCCGCCGCGTGATCCGCATCCGACTGGAGGACAGCGCATGAAGATCGGGATGGTCGGCCTGGGCCGGATGGGCTCCGGGATGACGAAGCGGCTCGAGGCGGCCGGGCACGAGGTGGCGACCTACGACCCGAACGTGGCCTCGACCGCCAAGACGCTCGGCGCGCTGAAGAAGCAGCTCGAGCCGCCGCGGCACGTCTGGATGATGGTGCCCGTCGGGGCAGATCACGGAGCAGACCTTCCAGAAGCTGGCCGGCGTGCTCGAGCCGGGCGACACGATCGTCGACGGCGGCAACTCGAACTTCCGCGATTCCCAGCGCCGCTACAAGGAGGCGCGCAAGCAGAAGCTCTCGTTCGTCGACGTCGGCGTCTCGGGCGGCATCTGGGGGCTCGAGTTCGGCTTCTGCCTGATGGCCGGCGGCGACAAGGGCGCGGTCAAGCGCCTCGACCCCCGTCTTCGAGGCGCTCGCCCCCGAGGACGGCTGGGCGCATGTCGGCACCTCGGGCGCGGGCCACTTCACGAAGATGGTGCACAACGGGATCGAGTACGGCCTGATGCAGTCCTACGCCGAGGGCTTCGAGCTGATGTACCACTCGGAGTTCGACCTCGACCTGAGCGAGGTGGCCGGGATCTGGCGCTACGGCTCGGTCGTGCGCTCCTGGCTGCTCGAGCTGCTGCACGCCTCGCTCGAGGAGCACGGCGACCATCTCGAGGACATCGCCGGCTACGTCGAGGACTCCGGCGAGGGGCGCTGGACGATCAACGAGGCGATTCGCGAGAACGTGCCGGTGCCGGTGATCAGCGCCGCGCTGTACGCCCGCTTCGCCTCCCGCCAGGAGATCAACTTCTCCGCCAAGGTGGCCGCGGCGCTCCGCAACCAGTTCGGCGGGCACGCCGTCAAGGCGATCAAGGAAGCCAAGGCACGGCCGGGCAGGAAGTGAGCGCGGTCGGCGCCAATCCGCTCGCCGAGGGGCTGCGGCTGCGGCGGCGCCCGGATCCGTGCGCGCTCGTCATCTTCGGCGCCTCGGGCGACCTGACCCAGCGGAAGCTCTTCCCCGCCCTCTACGCGCTGGCAGTACGCCGGCTGCTCCCGGAGCGCTTCGGCGTCGTCGGCGTCGCCCGCACCGAGCAGACGACGAAGCAGTGGGTCGCCCTGATGAAGAAGGCCGTCCGGGAATACGCGCGCGACGACTTCGAGGAGGACGTCTGGCGCTCGGTCGCGGACGGCATGCGCTACGTCGCCACCGACTTCGCCGACGACGCCGGCCAGGACGCCGTGGTCGAGGCGCTGAACGACCTCGACGAGCAGCGCGGGACGGGCGGCAACCGGGTCTACTACCTGGCCGTGCCGCCGGCCGCGTTCGAGACGATCGTGGAGGAGCTGGGCGAGCGGCGCGACCGCAGCGAGGGCTGGACGCGGCTGATCGTGGAGAAGCCGTTCGGCCACGACCAGGCATCGGCGCGCGAGCTGAACGGGATGCTGCTGGCCCACTTCGGCGAGCACGAGGTCTTCCGGATCGACCACTACCTCGGCAAGGAGACGGTCCAGAACATGCTCGCGCTCCGCTTCGCGAACGGCATCTTCGAGCCGATCTGGAACCGGCAGTTCATCGACCACGTGCAGATCACGGTCGCCGAGTCGCTCGGCGTCGAGGGCCGCGCCGGCTTCTACGAGTCGGCCGGCGCGATCCGCGACATCTTCCAGAACCACCTGCTCCAGCTCGTCGCGCTGACCGCGATGGAACCGCCGATCGACTTCACCGCCGACTCGGTCCGGAACGAGAAGGTGAAGGTGCTGCGCTCGCTGCACACGCCCGGGCCGAAGTCGGTCGTGCGCGGACAGTACGGCCGCGGCTTCATCGAGGGCGAGGAGGTGCCCGCCTACCGTGAGGAGGAAGGGGTCGCGGGCGACTCCACGACCGAGACGTTCGTCGCCGCCAAGCTGTACGTGGACAACTGGCGCTGGGCGGACACGCCGTTCTACGTGCGCGCCGGCAAGCGGCTGCCGCGGCGCGAGACGACGATCGCGATCCAGTTCCAGCGTGCGCCCCACCCTCCCTTCGCGGAGATCGCCGGCGACGGCCTGCGCCCCAACGTGCTCCTGATCCACGTCCAGCCGGACGAGGGCGTCTCGCTCGCGATCGGGGCCAAGGTGCCCGGCCAGGGCATGTCCATCCGGACCGTGCACATGGACTTCCTCTACGGAGGTGCATTCCGCACCGGGCTGCCCGAGGCGTACGAGCGGTTGATCCTCGACGCGATGCTCGGCGACGCGACGCTCTTCACGCGTGCCGACGAGGTGGACGAGCAGTGGGCGCTCGTGGACACGGTCGTCTCGGCATGGCGACGCGACCGCCCCACCTTCCCGAACTACGACGCAGGCGCGTGGGGGCCACGGGCTGCCGACGAGCTGCTCCACCGCGACGGACGGAGCTGGAGGCGGCATTGAGCATCGTCGCGGAGGTCGAGGGGCAGCTCGCCGAGCTGCGCCGCATGGAGGCAGCCGACGGGACGCCCGACCTGCGCACCAGCGTCCTGACCCACATCGTGTGGGCGCCGCCGAAGTGGGCGGAAGCCGCCATGAAGACCCTCGCCGGGCTCGAGGAGCGCCATCCCTCCCGCACGATCCTGCTCTTTCCGGAGCCGAAGCGGCGCGATTCCGTCGAGACGACCGTGTCGATGCGCTGCTTCACGCTCGCCGGGCTCTCGCACGAGGTGTGCTCGGAGGTGATCGAGCTGCGGCTCGGAGGCCGGCGCTCGCAAGCGCCGGCTTCGATCGTCGAGCCCCTCCTGATCGCCGACCTGCCGACGTTCTGCCGCTGGCGCGGCGAGCCCGGCTGGGGCTCCGCCGAGCTCGAGCAGCTGACCGGCGTCTGTGACCGCCTCGTGGTCGACTCCTCGGAGTGGCGCGGCCTCCCGGGCGCCTACACGGAGCTGGCCGGCCTCTTCGAGCTGATCGCCGTCTCGGACATCGCATGGGGTCGCACGCGTGAGTGGCGGGGCCGGATCGCGGAGCTGTGGCCGGGGATCAGGAAGCTCGAGCGGCTCGCCGTGACCGGCCCGAAGGCCGACGCGCTGCTCCTCGCCGGCTGGCTGCGCTCCCGCCTGAAGCGGGAGGTCGAGCTCGCGCACCGGCCGGCGAAGACGGTCAGCCGCGTCGCGGTCGACGGCACCCGGGTGGAGCCGCCGCGCATCCCGCCGCTCAGCGCGAGCGACCTGCTCTCGCAGGAGCTCGACACCTTCTCGCGCGACCCCATCTACGAGGCGGCCGCCAAGGCAGCCACCTAGCAGGCCGTTACCCGGCCAGCGCCGCCAGCGCCTCCTCGTGCAGCAGGCCGTTGGAGGCGACGGCGCTGCCGCCGTCGGCCCGGGCTTCGCCCGCCAGGTCGGTGAGACGGCCGCCGGCCTCCTCGACGATCAACTTGGGCGCGGCGAGGTCCCAGGGTGCGCCACCGCATCCACGGCTGACGTCCACGGCGCCCTCCGCCAGCAGCATGTACTGCCAGAAGTCGCCGAAGCCGCGCGCCGCCCAGGCCCGCGCCGCGAGCGCGTGGAAGCGCCCGTCCCACCCGCTCAGGCTCGTGTAGGTCAGTACGGCATCCTCGATCCGCGTCGACGCGCGACACCTGCAGACGCCGCTCGCCGCCTCCTGCTCCGTCGCACCTGCTCCCTCGCCGCGCTCGGCCCACCAGCGCCGACCGAGGGCGGGAGCCGAGACGACGGCCGACCGCGATCCTCGAGCGCGATCAGCGTCGCGAAGATCGGAATCCCGCGGACGTAGTTCTTCGTCGCGTCGATCGGATCGACGATCCAGCGCCGACGGCGTCCCCGTCGTCCGCGCCGATCTCCTCGCCGAGCGACCGCTCGCCGGGCCGCTCCGCGGCGACCCGCGCCGCAGCTCGCTCCTCGATCGCGCGGTCGGCCTCAGTGACGGGCGTCAGGTCCGGCTTGGTCTCGACGACGAGGCCGGCCGCCCGGAAGCGGGGCAGGCGAGCGCATCGGCCTCGTCGGCCAGCGTCGAGGGCGAAGTCGAGGTCGGCGCTCACGCTCCGACCCTACGGGGCCAGAACCTACGACGTGAAGCGGAACGAGCGGGCCGAGGCGTCGGAGACGCCGGCCAGCCCGGCCGCACCCGGCCGAGCGCTCGCGAAGGTGAGCGTGTACGTCGCGCTGCGGTGGCGGAGCAGGTAGACGACGGCGGACTGCCTGCCGCCGGGCACCTTTGCCTGGAGCGAGCAGCGTACGGCCGCACCGGCGGGGAGCGAGACGTTCGCGCACCGGACCGCGCCGGCCCGGGAACGGAGGCTCTTCATCGCCGAGGCGGTCTTCCGCGCCCAGGCTGCGTGGGAGTATGTCCCGCCGTCGGCCTTCGCCTGGACGAAGAGCGCAGCCTTACGTCCGTCGCGCAGCAAGAGCCGGAGCGCGGCACCACGGGCGCCGAGAGCGACGAGCTTGGGAACGGCCGAGGCCTGCCGCGGTGCTGCGCCCGCCGGAGCTCCACGCCGCGGGGACGCGGACGGAGAACCCGCCCGCCGGGACGCGACCTCCTTCGTGCTCCTGGTCTTGGTCGAGGCGCCGGTCTTCACCACCGCGAAGGTGGGCCTCGTCGCCACGATCTGCTGAGGATCCGACCAGGACATCGTCTGGGCGCCGGTGGGCAGCGAGAAGTCGTAGCCGCGGACGCGGTAGTACCAGGTGCCGGGAGTGAGCGGCAGGTCGCGGAGTTGAGCGTCATCATTCCGAGCGCGCCCGAAGCCGGATCGGGCTCCGGCGTGAACGGCTGGCTCTTCTTGCTCCACTGCACCGCGTACAGCTCTGCGCCGAGCGCGGATGTCCACGCGACGAGCGGCGCGCCGTAGAACGCGGCGCGGCCGGCCGCCGAGCGCGTCTTGCCCGTGGGCGTCAGGCCGGAGGCGAAGGACTTGCCGCCACTGGCGAGCGCGGGCTCGCTCTCCTTGCCGAAGCGCACACCCGACCCGCGGCACACGTGTCCTGCGGAAGCTCGGTCTCCTGGTACTGGATGTTCCCGCTCGTTCGGGTCACGGGCTCTCCGGCTCCGTGCGCGAGCTTGAGCGCTCCGGCCAGCCCGAGCGTGCCCGGCGTGACCGCGGTGACGACCGCCGGCTCCTGGTTGCCGGAGTTCCCGACCGAGATCGCATCGCCGACCGAGAAGCCCGCCGAGTTCGCCACCGGCAGCGTGACGGCGCCGATGGCCGCGCCTGCGCCGGCCACGCTCGTCGAGCCGGCACCGGAATCTTCGCCTGACCGGCACCACGGTCCAGTAGTAGCCGCCGCCGCGCGACCAGTCGGTGTCCCAGAGCGACACCGGCGGGCCGAATGTGCCGTGGCCTTCACGAGCCCGATCGTCCCCGAAGCCGCAGCCGGAGCAGAGCCGGACCCGCTGGGCGGGGTCGGTGTGCCCGGAGCGGCAGGCGTGCCGGGAGCCGGAGTCGCCGGTGCCGGAGTCGTCGGAGTGCCCGGCAGGCCGGTGGTCGGCGTCACGGCGGGGAGGGACTCGTTGGCGATGACCGCGCCGAAGTCGGCCGAGAAGCTCGTTCCCTCGGCGCCGTCGGGGAGGTAGCCGGCTCGCGCGGCAGTGAGCCCCGCGCCGGTCGACGGAAGGGCGAGCGGGCCGCTGTACCGCGGCGCATAGGCCGGGCTGCCGACGATCGCACCGGTGTAGACACGGTTGACGCAGCCACGGTCGGTGTAGACGTGGACACGGTAGAGCTCGTGGGCGATCCCGCCGAGCGACGCGTTCCCGCGGTAGACGAAGGCGGGCATCAGCCGGTGCGCCGGCGCCGACCGCGCACCCGTGGAGACGACGTCGGAGACGGTCGCCGCGGGACCGAGGGGGCCGACCGCGAACGGCGGGTTGACCGAGTTGTAGACGGGGCTCCACGGGCCGTAGCCAACGGCCGGCAAGCCGTTGGCACGGCCGTTGAAATCTGAGCGCAGCGCCCGGATCCGCCAGCGCACCTGGCTGATCCAGGATGCGGCCTGATGCAGCGTGTAGAACTCGCGCAGGTCGGCGACGTTCGTCATCGTCACGATGATCTTGGGCAGATCGACGAACCACACCTGGTAACCGGTGGCGCCGTCCGTGGGGGTCCAGCGGAGCAGGCCCGGGTAGGAGGCGATGGGCGCGGGAACAGACGCCGGCTGCATGTCGAACCCGAACGAGTCGCTCCACTGCGTGGTCGTGTCTGCGAGCACCGCGCGGACACGCGCGAAGAGCGAGTGGGGCGAGCCGGTGATCCACGGCAGCGTCAGGGCCGGGGAAGCGACGGGGCTGGTCAGGCTCGTGTCCGAGTAGACGATGCCGTTGTCGCGGAAGACGTTGCTCGTCGAGAGCTGGAACTCGTAGCGGAGCGCGCCGGAAACGGGGTTCCACGCGAAGGCGGGGGTGCGCGAGAACGAGTCGCTGCGCGGCTCGTCGACGCGGAGGAGGAAGGCGTGCAGACCGGTGGGAGCACCGGCAGCGACGGCATCCGTGCGCGCCGAGGCGGGAGCCGCGAGGAGCAGAGCCGCGGAGAGGACGAGCAGAAGGCTGGTGGCGCGGTTCATGGAGCTCCTAGCGACGGGAGGTGGACTTCTTCGAGGACGTGACGATCGCGATCCGGCGCGCAACGGTCTTGCCGGACGCCCCCTGGGCGGAGAGGCTCGTGAGCGCCAACCGGGCCGTGGCTGCGCTGCGACGGCCCTTGGCGCTGAGCGACCTGGCGACCTTTACGGGAAGCCGGAAGCGAAGGTCGTTGTTCCCGGCGCGGAGCAAGCGGGTGCCGATCACGTTCTTCCCGACGGTCGCCCGGAGCTTGCCGGTGCCGCTCGAGAAGACGATCAGCCGCAAGATCCGGGTCGCGGCGGGCACTCGCAGGAGCTCAGCGCCGTAGACGAGGATCGACGGGGCCGTCTCACCGCTCGGCGCGGACACGGTCGGGCCGGTCCAGAGGGGGTTTGGCGGAGCCGACGGAGACGCGGGCGTCGTGCGGTCGACCACGAGCGAGCCGCTGACCGTGAACATCCGCGCGTCGGCGGTCAGGCTCGCATTCGGAAGCGCGAGGTACCCGTCGGATCCGCCGAAACAGGTGTCCCACGGCACGCTGAGCGAGGCGGTGCTCCCGTTGACCGTGAGGGGAATCGCGAGGGACCCGAGCGATGGGGAGTAGAAGACGGGCCTGGAGGCGACCGCGGCCGGAAGCGCCACCGTCAGCGACAGCGTGGCGGCCCAGCACGGACCGGGGCCACTTCCCCGGGTCAGCCTCAAGTAGCGGGAGGCCAGGTGGTTCACCGGGATGCGCTGCACGGGCAGGGCGCCGCTGGCGGAGCCGGACGCAAGGCTGGAGTGGGCGGCAGGCGGGATTCCCTGCAGCGCTGCGGGGGCGTAGCGAGCCGCAGCGTGACCTGCTGTGTAGTCGTTGAAGACGTCGCCGAGCGTCGTTCCCCGGTCTGCCAGGGTCGCCGCGAGCAGCTGGGCGCCGGTCTGCGCCGGGTCGGCGAGCGCAGCGCCCGTGGCGAGCACGTCCCGGGCGAACGTCGTGCCGAAGCGCTCGCTCAGGTACTGGAAGAAGGTCCAGCGCGAGTAGCCGCCGATCTCGTAGAGGTCGTTGCCGCACGCGTCGCCGACACAGTCGAGCGAGAGGTCCGGAGCGGCGTAGCTCGCCGGCAGCGAGACGCCGAAGGGCCCGTAGCCGTCGAGCTGGAATCCGAGCCATTCCGCGCTGCCCTCGAGCAGCCAGGCATCGGCCGGCATCCACAAGCCCATCTGGATCGCGTGCAGCACCTCGTGCGCGATCACGTGCCGCGACCTGACCATCGTCGGGTCGATCGAGATCCAGGCCGTCGACGTCGAGCCGACGCCGTCGGGCGAGGCGAACCCGATCACTCCGTCGTCGGGCTGGTCCTGGACCCAGATGTCGACCCGGCCGTCGCCGTCGTCGAGGGGAGCCGGATAGCCCCACCCGAGCAGCGTCGCGTACGCCTCCTCGGCGAGAGCGGCGAGATCACCCGCATCCTGGTCGAGGATCCGATCGTCATTGGGCAACGCGGGAGGGAACGTGAGCTCGCCCGTGTAGTGGATCTGGAAGTGCTCGGTCGTGAGCACCTCGGGGTAGCCCACGACGGGACGGGGCGCAGCGGAGGCCGGACCAGCCGCAAACGCTGCAGAAGCGCAGGCGAGAGCAAGCAGAGCGAGACAACGAGGGCCGGTCATTGCTCCTGCCTCATCGGCCGGAGCCCCTGGAAGCTTTAGGCGGCCGCGAGTGCCCCCGCGGCGAGGACGAGCGCGTCGGCACCGGCGCGGCCGGCGATCTGGAGCGACGCGGGGAGCCCGTCCTCGGCCGGTCCGCACGGCAGCGCGAGCGCCGGCCAGCCGAGCGCCGAGAACGGATAGGTGAGGCGGATCAGCGTCTCACGCACGTTCAGGTCGCCGATGCCACCGGCCCCGAACGGCGGCGCCACGCACGGCAGCGTCGGCGTCAGCACGAGGTCGAGCCCGTCGAGCGCCTCGCTCATCTGCTCCCGGTAGAGCTCCCGCAGCCGGACCGCGTGGTCGACGTCCGCGTCGCGCACGGCCAGGCAGCGCTCGAGCTTGATCCGGACGTCTTCGCCGTAGAGGTCGGCGTTCTCGGCGAAGAGCTCACGATGCACGTCGGCGGCCTCGCGCATGAAGAGCGCGTAGCTGTCCTGGTCGACGACGGGAAGCTCGACGGCGCGGCGGCGAGGGAAGCGCTCCGCGGCGGCTTCGACGCGCGCCCGGACTCCGGGATCGGCCAGCGTTGTCCAGGCAATGCCGACCTCCACCTCCTCCAGCGATTCCAGCCGGCGGGGAGCGAAGTCCTCGACGAGCGCCACGAGCATCCGCTCGCAGCCCTCGACGTCGGTCGCCATCGGCCCACCGCAGTCGAAGCTGGGCGCCAGCGGCCAGCAGCCCTCGAGCGACACCAGCCCATGGGTCGGCTTCAGCCCGACGACCCCGCAGCAAGCCGCGGGGATCCGGATCGAGCCCGCCGAGTCGGTGCCGAGCGCCGCCTCCGCGAGCCCGGCCGCGAGCGCGGCCGCCGAACCGCCGCTCGAGCCGCCTGCGACCCGACCCTGCACGCCTCGACTCAGCGCTGCCGGGTTCGGCACGGCCCCGAAGTGCGGGTTCTCGGAGGTCGTGCCGTAAGCGAACTCGTGCAGGTTGGTCTTGCCGACGACCCCGTAGCCGGCGGCTTCGAGCGTCGCGACCGCAGCCGCGGTCCCGGCCGGGACGTGGCCCGCGAAGATCGCCGATCCGTAGGTCGTCTCGAGCCCTGCCGTGTCGAAGAGGTCCTTGACGGCGAGCGCGATCCCGTCCGCGGGGCGCTCGGGCCGCGCGAGGAAGACGCCGTCGGCGGAGGCGCTCAGGAGGCTTCGAGGTCGACGACGACGTGCGTGATCGGCACGTCGAAGCGGTCGCGCGCAGCTCCGACGACGTTGCGCTCGAGCCAGTTCGAGCGGCCCTCGGGATGCGTCGAGATGACGATCTCGTCCGCGCCGAACGTGCGCAGCGCGTCCTCCATCGCCTGCAGCGGGTCGCCGTCCCCGACCTCGCCGCGCGCGTCGACCCCGGCGCTCGCAAGCCGCGCAAGCGACGTCTGGAGCCGCTGCTGCGCCGCCGCGCGCGCCCCGTCCTCGTCCGAGGCCCAGTGACGCACCGGCGAGTTGAGTGCGGGCACGACGACGAGCACTTCCTCGCGCACGCCCTCGGAGCGCTCCTGGAGCACCGTGAAGAGCTCGTTGCCCCCGACGGTCTCGTTGGCGATCACGAGGATGTGCCGGTCGGCCCCGTCGGCCCGTTGGGGCAGCACCGGTCGCACCGGCGGCTCAGCGGATCGGCCGCCCAGCCAGCGCCAGAGCACGAGCGCGGAGAGGAGGATGAAGACGGTCAGCCCGAGCCAACGGTTCAGCGACGCCGCGGCGACGATGAGGGCGAAATAGCCGATCGTCAGCAGGAGAAAGCGATACGCGTCTGCCTCGCTGCGAAACGGGTTCCTCGCCATGCCTCGCTCCTAGATCAGGTAGATCGTTGCATACACCACGATCCACATTACGTCGACGAAGTGCCAGTAGATTCCCGGCAGCTCGACACCGTGGTGGTGCTCGGGCGTGAAGTGGCCGCGGAACGCGCGCACCGTCGCGACCGCGAGGAGCGTGAGCCCGACGAACACGTGCGCGCCGTGCAGCCCCGTCAGGCCGAAGAAGATCGTCCCGAAGGCGCCGTCGCTCGGGTTGAAGCCGACGCGCGCGTACTCGAGCATCTGCGTGAGCAGGAAGGCGAGCCCCATCACGAACGTGAGCACGAGCCCCGCCTTCAACCCGGTCCGGTTGCCGCGCTTGATCGACTGCAGCGCCCAGTGCATCGTGAAGCTCGACGTGACCAGGATCGCGGTGTTCACGCCCGCGACGAACACGGGCAGGTGGAAGGGCTCGAGCGGCCACTCCGGCGCCTCGGGGTTGACCACGCGCACGAAGAAGTAGGCGGTGAAGAACGCGCCGAAGAGCATCGCCTCGGAGGCGATGAAGAGGAACATCCCGAGCACGGTCGCCTCGATCCGCGAGCTCTGGTTCGCGATCGGAGGCCCGTGGTGGTGGGCGGCTCCGTGCTCGGCGGCTCCGTGGGCGCTCATGCCCGCTCCGTCGCGGCGCTCGGTGCCTGCTCCACCACGACGTGCTCCACCGGCACCTTCGCGTCGCTGCGGAGGCGCCCGACGAGGTCGCGGCGCAGCCATGAGGAGCCGCGCTGCTCGGGGAAGGTCGAGACGATGATCTCGTCCACGCGCTCGTCGCGGACCGCGTGCATGGCGGCCGTGTACGGATCGGGGTGCGCGATCTGACCGTGCACCTCGATCTGCTCCGCCCGCAGCTCCGCGAGCGCCTGCCGCAGCCGTCGCTCCGCCTCCGGGTGCGCGCCGCGGTCCGGGTCGCTCTGGGGGCAGACGATCAGGAAGGCGACCTGCTCCGCCTCCTTGGCCTTCGCACGGATGCGGTTGAGGAGCGGCGCGCCCAGGACGGTCTCGTTCGCGACCACGAGCACGTTGCGGGCGCCGAGCCGGTCTGCCACGTCGGAGGTGACGTGCTCGACGGGGATGTCGCGCGCGACCTTCCGGACCTCCTCGAGCAGGTTCCTGCGCCGCCAGCCGGACTTCGAGTCCGGATGCGTCGAGACGATCAGCACGTCGGGCCGATCCTGCGCGATCGCGTCGCGGACGGCCGTGAGCGGGTCGTTGTCGATCACGTCGCCGATCACCGAGAGCCCTCCCTCGCGCAGCTTCGCGACGGTCCGGTCGAGCCGGCGGGCGGCGGACGCCCGGCGCGTGTTCTCGTACACGACGTACCCCTCGCGGGGCGCGTTCACGGGCGCGATCACCCGGATGAACACGTCACCCGCCGCCGCGTGTCGCTGCACCGCCTCGAGCAGCTCCTCCCCGGGGAGGGTCTCGTTCGCCACGACGAGGACGGTGCGGCGCTCGCTCACCCGACCGTCTCCTCCTCACGGGTCGTCGCGACAGCAGTCCGGTCGCCGTTCAGGACGGCGTGGCGCGCGCCGGGCACGCCGTACTCGTACGGCCCGCCGACCACCTGGGGAATCTCGTCGAAGTTGAACACCGGCGGCGGCGAGGAGACCTGCCACTCGAGCGTCATCGCCCGCCACGGGTTCGATTCGGCGATCGGGCCGCGCGTCCAGCTCTGGATCATGTTGTAGAAGAAGACGATCGTCGAGGCACCGAGCATGAACGAGAACGCCGAGATGACCATGTTCCAGTCGCCGAACTCGGCTGCATAGTCGGCGACGCGCCGCGGCATCCCCTGCAGCCCGACCCAGTGCATGGGGAAGAACGTGCCGTTGAAGCCGATGAACGTCAGCCAGAAGTGCAGCTTGCCCAGCCGCTCGTCGTACATCCGGCCCGTCATCTTCGGGAACCAGTAGTAGACCCCCGCGAAGATCGTGAAGAGCGAGCCGCCGAAGAGCACGTAGTGGATGTGCGCGACGATGAAGTACGTGTCGGAGGCGTGGATGTCGATCGGGACCGACGCGAGGAAGATCCCCGACAGGCCGCCGAGCACGAACATCGAGACGAAGCCGACGGCGAACAGCATGGGCGTCTTGAAGCGGAGCTTCCCCTCCCACATGGTCGCCAGCCAGGAGAACACCTTCACCCCCGTCGGCACCGCAATGATCATCGACGTCACCATCATCGGCACGCGCAGCCAGGGGGCCATCCCCGCCACGAACATGTGGTGCGCCCACACGGAGAAGCCCAGCACGAGGATCGCCATCAACGAGAGCGCCATCAGCCGGTAGCCGAACACCGGCTTCCGGGAGAAGACGGCGATCACCTCCGAGATGATCCCGAAGCCGGGCAGGATCATGATGTAGACGGCCGGGTGCGAGTAGAACCAGAAGATGTGCTGGTAGGCGAGCGTGTACCCGCCCTCCGCGACCGTGAAGAAGTTCGTGTGCATGATCCGGTCGAACATGACGAAGAACTGCGACGCCGCGATGAACGGCGTCGCGATCACGACGAGCAGCGACGTGGTGAAGTTCGCCCAGACGAGCAGCGGCATCCGCCAGAAGGTCATCCCCGGCGCGCGCATGGTGATGATCGTGACCAGGAAGTTGAGCGCGGTCATGATCGAGCTCGCGCCGGCCCACTGCACGCCCATGTTGAAGAAGACCTGCCCCAGCGGCTGGTCGGAGGCGAGCGGCGCGTAGCTCGTCCAGCCCGTCGCGAACGCGCCGCCGGGGGTGAGGAAGCTCGCGATCATCATGATCCCGGCGACCGGCAGGAGCCAGAAGGAGAGCGCGTTCAGGCGCGGGAAGGCCATGTCGGGAGCGCCCAGCATCAGCGGCACGGCGAAGTTGGCCAGCCCTGCGAACGCCGGGATGATGAAGAGGAAGATCATCAGCGCCGCGTGCATCGAGATCAGGCCGTTGTAGGCGTGGGCGTCGACGAACTGGAGGTCGGGCTGCGCGAGCTCCGCGCGGAAGAGCATCGCCGCGAAGCCGCCGACGACGAAGAAGAAGAAGACGGTGACGAGGTACTGGACCCCGATCACCTTGTGGTCGGTGTTGACCTTGAAGTAGTCGCGCCAGCTCTTGGCGCCGTGGCTCGAGTGATCCTCGGGCCGCGTCGCGCCGCCGCTGATGTAGTAGACCCAGTAGTCGAAGGCGCCGATCCCGGCCAGGAAGCCGACCGGTGCCGTCGTCAGGAACGCGACCACGGTGACGACGGCCCAGTCCACCGTCGGCTCGTAGTGGCCGAGCCAGCGGAAGAAGACGACGAGCGCGAATCCGATACCCCAGAAGAGCGGCGTCATCCAGGCCGCGCGGAGGTAGCCCGGGCCGGTGAGCCGGCGCAGGCCGCGGCGCGGCGGCGGCTCCGACCCGTGCGGCGCGTGCGCCTCGTGCTGGACGACCTCGGTCACGTCTTCCTAGCCCCCATTCCCTTGGCCCCCGTTCGCCTGCCCGTCGACCAGATACTGCACGAGCCCGTCGAGCTGGTCCTCGGAGAGCGACCTCTCGTAGGTGTCCGGCATCACGCCGCCCTGGTAGCCCTCCGCCACCTCCGCGTTCGGCTCGAGGATCGACTGACGGATGAACTCCTCCAGGGGCATGCCCGCACTCTCGGCTGCGGAGGTCAGGTCGTCGAGGCTCGGGCCGACCTCGGCGTCGGTGCCGGCCGGGCCGAACGCGTGGCAGCTCCCGCACCCGGCGGACTCGAAGACCGACTCGCCGTCGCCGCCGCCGCCCGCTCCGCCGCCCTCGCGCTCGCTCGCCAGGTACGCCTCGTAGTCCTCGGGGCTGACCACCCGGACGGCCGCCCGCATCGTGGAGTGCCCGGGCCCGCACAGCTCGGTGCAGACGAGCGAGTACTCCCCCAGCCTCGTCGGCGTGATCCCGAGCGTCGTCTCGATGCCGGGGACGGCATCCGACTTCTGGCCCATCTCCGGGATCCAGAACGAGTGGATGACGTCGAGCGAGTGGAGGGTGAGCCGCACCCCTCGGTCGACCGGCAACACGAGCTCGCCCGAGGTGACCGCGTCGTCGCCGCCCTCGGACGAGGGTGGATACTCGAACTTCCAGGCGAACTGCTGTGCCGTGACGGAGATCCGTAGCGGGTTCGGCCCCAGATCGTCGTTCTTCGCGAGCACGATCGCGCTGACGACCGAGATCGCCGTCACGAGCACCGCGGGAACAGCCGTCCAGACGATCTCGATGCCCGTATGCCCGTGGATCGGCGGCCCGTCGGTGTCGTCCTCGGGGGCGGCGCGGAACTTCAGCACCGAGTAGATGCTCACCGCGGCGACGATCGCGAAGATGGCGATGCAGATCACGGTCGTGAACCAGAACGTGAACTCGATCCGGTCCATCTCCTCCGACGCGGAGGTCGGCAACCAGGGCACGAGCACGGCGACCAACGACGCCGCGATTCCGGAGAGGACGCCGTAGATGACCAGGCGGACGATCGAGCCCCTGCGCACCGCGGCCGAGCCTACACGAAGGCCGCAACCGATCTGCCGCTTGGCCCGTTACAGCTTGGACAGAACGGAAACCGGGCCGAAAAGGCCCGCAAATCCCCCGCAATCAAGGAGGACGACAGTGGGTCTCGGAGTCAGCATTCTTCTCATCGCAGTGGGTGCGATCCTCACCTGGGCGGTCACCGCCGAGGTCTCGGGCCTGGACATCAACGTGGTCGGCGTGATCCTGTTGATCGTCGGGATCCTCGGCGTGCTCCTCTCGATGATCTTCTGGTCCTCGTGGGGCGGCTTCGCCGGCGGCCCCGCCACCCGGCGCCGCACGACCTACGTGGACGACGGCCCTGCGGTCTAGCTAGCTGCAAGGTTGGGGATCCGCAGAAGCGGATCCCCAACCGCTAGATCAAGAGCTGCGTGGCACGGCCAAGCCGTGCCACGGCAAGACCCCTGAAGGGGCCGCTTCGCGGCCCACCAGTTCCGGCATCGGCGTTCGCTACGCCAGAGGGAGCTCGAACGAGAAGGTCGAGCCTTCGCCCGCGCGGGACACGACCCTGATCCGGCCGCCCATGCGGCGCACGATCTCGCGGCAGATGTAGAGCCCGAGGCCCGTGCCGCCGACGCCACGCGTCAGGTGCGGATCGAGGCGGTAGAACTTCTCGAAGATCCTGGCCTGCTCGGCGGCCGGGATCCCGAGCCCGTGATCCTCCACCGCGAAGCTCAGCCGGCCCGGGAGCGCGGTCAGGGAGACCTCGACGAGCCCGCCGTCCGGCGAGTACTTGATCGCGTTCTCGAGCAGGTTGACGAGCACCTGGCGCAGCTTGTCCGCGTCGGCCGCGATCGGCGGGAGATCGTCCGGTGCCGTGAGCCGCAGCTCGATCGACGGCGGTAGGTGCGCCGCGGCGGCCGCGACGACGCCCTCGGCGAGCTCGCGCGCGTCGGCGTGGCCGATGGCGACGTCGACCACGTCCGAGTCGAGCCGGCTCGCGAGCAGGATGTCGTTGACGATCCGCGCGAGCCGCTCCGCCTCGCCCGAGACGACGCCGAGCATGCCCTCGCGCTGCTCGTCCGTCAGCGCGACGTCCTCCCGGCGCAGGGTCATCGCGGCGCCGTAGATCGCCGCCAGCGGCGTGCGCAGCTCGTGCGAGACGGTCGAGACGAAGTCGCTCTTGAGGCGGTCGACCGCGCGCTCCTCCGTCAGGTCGCGGAACGCGTAGACCGTTCCCTCGCCGAAGGCGACGCCCGAGATGGACAGCCAGCGCCTCCACGCCGCCGATCTCGATGGGGACCGTCTCGGCGCGCACGCCGCCGCCGTGCCGCGTCTCTGCCACCGGGATCAGCCGCTCCACGTCCGTCCAGCCGGGCAGCGTCTCCGCAAGCGGGCGCCCGACGACCTCGGCCTCCCGCAGGCCCGTCAGGGCAGCGGCGGCCGGGTTCCAGAGCCGCACGATCCCCTCGCCGTCGAGCAGGAAGACGCCGTCGCCCACGAACTCGAGCGCCTGGGAGGTCTCGGCCCGGCGGGCGAGCTCGGTCTCGGCCTGCTTCGCTCCCGTGACGTCGCGGACGAGCCCGACCATGCTCAGCGGCGTGCCTTCACCGTCGCGCTCGATCGCCCCGCGCACCCAGATCCAGCGCTCTTCGCCGTCCCGGCGGACGATGCGGCATTCGAAGTCCCACTCGTTCGACTCTTCGATCGCCTGCGCGAAGCTTGCGTCGACCGCCTCGCGGTCGGCGGGATGGACATGCTCGAGCAGAAGGTCGTACGACCACTCCGGCGTTCCCTCCTCGTAGCCGAAGATCTGGTCGTGGAGCAGCGACTGGGCCGCCTGCCCGGTGCGAAGGTCGAGCTCCCAGCTGCCGAGCTCAGCTGCGTCGAGGGCGAAGCGACGGCGATGGTCGCTGCGCTCGACGGAGCCGAAGAGCTCGGCCCGGTCGACGGCGATGGCCGTGCGGCGGGCGAGCTCCTGCGCGAGCGCCAGGTCGTCGTCATCGAAGCGGCGGCCCGAGTCGTCGGACGAGGCGAACGAGATCGCGCCCAGCATGCGGTCGTGCGAGGCGATCGGGACGCTCATCAGCGACCGCAGGCCCAGGCCGGAGAGGATCTCCCCGAGCTCGGGCGTCTCGAGCACGGCGTCGATGAAGTTCGGCGAGATCACGGGATAGAGCTCCGGCTGGCCGGTGCGGATCACCTCGGCCGCGCCGTACCGGTCGTCCGGCTGTGGCGGGAACCGGCGCCGCAGATCCTCAGCGAGCGCGGCCTTGCTCGGGTCGTTGTGGACGACGGCCACCCGCCGCAGCGCGCCGTTCGGCTCGAGCAGCGCGATCGAGCACCAGTCGGCGAGCTGCGGAACGAGGAAATCCGCCAGGCTGCGCAACATCGTCTCGACGTCGAGTGACGAGCCGAGCAAGGTCGTCGCCTCGGAGAGCAGCCTCGTCTGCCGCTCGAGCAGCCCGCGCTCGGTCACGTCGCGGAACGACCACAGCCAGCCGAGATACTCGCCGGAAGGCCCGCGCACCGCCGCGCCGTAGCGGTCGAGCACGCGCCCGTTCCGAAGCAGGATCTCCTCGCGACTCGTCTCGTCGGGGTGGTCGTAGAGGTACTGCACGCGCTCGAGGAAGCTCTCCGGGTCGGCGACCCTGGTCATCGCCTCCGCGAGCGCGGTGGCGTCGGAGCCCTGCTCGACCAGCTCGTCCGGGAAGTCCCAGAGCTCCGCAAAGCGCCGGTTGTACGAGACCAGCTCGCCGTCGGGAGAGACGAGCAGCAGGCCGTCGATCGAGGCCTCCTGCTGCGCCTCGAGCACGCTCGTCCGGAAGACGGCCTCGCGGAACAGGCGGGCGTTGTCGACCGCCACCGCGGCGCGGCCGGCGAGCTCGACGGCGAGCGAGAGGTCGGCCTCCGCGTAGCGGCCGGGCGCGCGCGACCCGATCGCCAGCACGCCCAGGGCCTCACGCCGCGCGACGAGTGGGACGAGCATCATCGACCGCGAGCCGATCCGCTCCAGCGCCTCCCGATCGGCGCCGAACTGCTCTAGGTGCTCGTAGAACTCGCCCGAGACGTCCGAGAAGAGCACGGGCTCGGCCCGCTCGAAGACGGACGCCATGAAGGCCGGCGAGCCCGGCCCGAGCGGGTAGGAGCGCGGCAGTGACTCGAGCAGCGGCTGGAGCTCCGGATCGACGTGCGCACAGGCGACGCGCTCCAGGTGATCGCCGGCGTCCAGGAAGATGTGGATCGAGTCGGCCAGCCTGGGCACGACCACGCGGGCGATGCGGGCGAAGACGTCCTCCGGGGCGAGCGAGGACGCGAACAGCTCCCCCGCCTCGGCGAGCAGGCGCAAGCGGTCGTCGGCACGCCGCTGCGCCGTCACGTCCATGATCACGGCGCCCACCCCGGTGATCGCGCCCTCGTCCGTGCGCACGGGGTAGTAGCTCGAGAGCCAGTGGCGGCTCTCGCCGGGTCTGAGCGCCTCCTCGTCGGTCGACTCGTTGTGGATCACCGGCTCGCCGGTCTCCAGCACCTGCCGGTACAGCGGCTCGAGCCGCTCGGCGAGATCCGGCTTCACGTCGGCGAGGGTCTTGCCGGGATGGTCGGCCGCGGGGAGGTCGTTGATCTCGGCGAGCGCGTCGTTGACGCGGACGAAGCGGAGGTCCCGGTCCCAGAAGCCGATCCCCACCGGTGCCGAGATCAACAGGGTGTCGAGCAGCGCGTAGGAGGCCTGGAGCGCGGTGTAGAGGCGCGCGTTCTCGACCCCGAGCGCGATCCGGCTCGCGACCTCCTCGGCGAAGACGACGTCCTCCGCGGCGTAGCGACGGCCGGACTCGCCCGTGCCGAGCGAAAGCGTGCCGAGGGTGCGGCCGCGTGCGATCAGCGGAACGACGACATACGACGTCGGCTCGAGCCCGTGATAGAGGTCGAGGTGGCGATCGTCCCGCGCGGCCGTGGACAGCTCGGTCTCGTCGGCGCGCTCGATCAGCAGCGGCTTGCCGCTCGCGAGCACCCGCGAGGCCGGATGCTGCGGGTTCCCGTCCGGCGGATACGCGCGGCGAATCTCCCGCAGCAGCTCCTCGCGCTCCGGGTCGACGTGGTGCAGCACGGCCTGCCTCAGCGGCGCGCCCTCGTCGACGAGGTCGATGATGCAGTAGTCCGCCACCGCCGGCACGATCACGTCGCCGAGCCGCGCCAGCGTCACCTCGAGGTCGAGCGACGAGGCGAGCAGAGAGCTTGCCTCGCTCAGGAACCGCACACGCCGGTGAGAGCGCAGCTCCTCGGTGACATCGTGGAAGCTGTTGATCGCGAGCTTGACCTCGCCGTCCTCGCCGAGCACAGGCGTCGCGCGCACGATCGACCACCGCTCCTCGCCCGTCTCCCGGATCCGGTAGCAGAGCGTGCGCTCGGCGGCCCGTCCCTCGCGGATCGCGATCCGGCCCGGCAGCTCCTCGATCGGCAGCACTTGACGCTCCTCGTCGAGGAACTCGAAGCGCTCCAACAGCTCTGGCAGCGGCGCAGCCAGGAACTCTGCGGCCGAGGAGAAGCCGAGGAACTGGGCGGCCGCCTCGTTCGCGTAGACGAGCCGGCCGGTCCCGTCCTGCGCCGTGATCCCGTCCGCCACCGCGCCGAAGATCGCCTGGAGCTCGGCTCGTGAGTCCACGAGCTCCCGCTGGGTCCGGCCGCGCTGCGTGGCGCCCGCGATGTGGCTGGCCACGGTCTGCGCGAGCTGGAGCTCGCCGGCCGCGAACTCGTGCGGGTCGGAGTAGAGGAACGTGAACTTGCCCAGCAGCTCGCCCGCGTGCACGAGCGGTACGAAGGCGAGCGCCGCGACGCCCTCGCGCTCGAAGGCCGACTTGTACGGCGCGAGCGAGGCGTCGAGGCTGATGTCGGGCACCAGGATCGGCTGGGGATCGGCCTCGCCGGCCGTCCACGGCGAATGCCCGTCGAGGGCGGCCCGGTACTCATCCGACAGGCCACGCCAGGCTCTGAAGCGCATCGTCCCGGAGGCGTCGAGGACGAGAATGGACGCCCGCTCGACGCCGATCCCGTCGACGATCGCCTCCAGCGCGGCTTCGAAGATCTCGTCGAGTGAGGCGGCGCGGGCGACCGTCTCCGCCATGCGGTAGACGGCCTCGAGGCGGCGCAGCTGGTCCGAGCTCTGCCCGGCGCCCTGCTGCGCCGAACGCTCCTCGCCTTCCCGAACCGACACGGCTGCTGCGACCCCCTGGGCGACTGCGCCGATGTTAGCCTCGCGCAGCGGCCGTTGGCGAGTGCGGAGCCCCGTGCCGGAGTGGCTAGACTGCTCGACCGCGGGCCGTTAGCTCAGCTGGTAGAGCAGGGGACTCTTAATCCCAAGGTCGAAGGTTCGATCCCTTCACGGCCCACCTCAGCGCTCTGGCCGGCTGCACCTGCGGCCGGCGGAGCCGGCCTCCGGCGCCGCCTCTCGTCCCTGGCGCCGCTCCACGCGAGGGCCCGTGCTAACGCACTGTTCCCTCGCGCTCCGCGACACCAGGAACGAGCCAGAGCGTGAGGCCCGAGACGTAGCGTGCACCACCTCAGCCCTCGCCCTCTAGGCTCGCGGGCGTGAAGGTGCTCACCGTCGTCGGCAACCGGCCGCAGTTCATCAAGGCCGCCCCGCTCTCGCTGGCGCTGCGCGCCGCCGGGATCGAGGAGGTCTCGGTGCACACGGGGCAGCACTACGACCGTGAGCTGTCCGCCGTCTTCTACGAGGAGCTCGGTCTCCCCGAGCCGGCCTACGCGCTCGACCTGCGCTCGGCCGACCCGGCGGCGATGCGGCCGCCGATCACGACAGTGCTCGAGCGGGAGCGGCCGGACTGGACGCTCGTCTTCGGCGACACGAACTCCACCCTCGCCGGAGCCGAGGCCGGCGTTGCCGCGGGGGTTCCCGTCGCCCACGTCGAGGCGGGCCTGCGCAGCGGCGACCTCGAGATGCCCGAGGAGCGGAACCGCATCGCGGTCGACGGCATCGCCGCGCTCCTGCTCTGCCCGGACGAGCGCTCGCAGAGGATCCTGCGCGCCGAGGCCGTGCCGGGAGCGGCGGTCGTCGTCGGCGACGTGATGGCGGACGCCGCCCGGATCTTCGCGCCGCTCGCCCGTGGTCGCATCGAGCCGCCGCACCCACCGGGCACGTACGTCGTCGCGACGATCCACCGGGAGGCGAACGTCGCGCAGCCGCGGCTCGGCCGCATCGTCGCGGGGCTCAACCGCCTAACGGAGCCGGTCGTCTTCCCGGCGCACCCCCGCACCCGGGCCGCGCTGGAGCGGGAGGGGATCGCCGTCGCACCCCACGTGGAGCTCGTTGCGCCGCTGTCCTATCTCGAGCTCGCCGCCGTGGCCTCCCAGGCGCGGGTCGTCGTCACCGACTCCGGCGGGCTGCAGAAGGAGGCGTACTGGTACGGCGTGCCGTGCGTCACCGCACGGCCGTCCACCGAGTGGGTCGACACCGTCGAGACCGGCGCGAACGTGCTCGTCGACGCCGACCCCGACGCGCTCGTGCGGGCCGTGAACGAGGCCCGCATGCCCGACGCGCTCCCGCCCCTCTACGGCGACGGGTACGCATCCGAGCGAGTAGCAACCGCTCTCGCCGGTACGATCAGCCGCCGTGACTGACGTAGCCATCGTCGGAGCCGGCTACGTCGGCGTTCCCCTTGCGCAGGTCTTCGCGGAAGCCGGCCGCTCCGTGCTGCTCGTGGACCGGGACGCGGAGCGCGTCGCGACGCTGAACCGCGGCGAGAGCTACATCGAGGACGTCCCCTCCGAGGCGCTGAAGCGGCTCGTCGACGCGGGCACCGTCCGCGCGACGACCGACTACGACGAGCTGCGCGAGTGCGACGCGATCCTGATCGCGCTTCCGACCCCGCTCTCGAAGCAGCGCGAGCCCGATCTCTCGATCGTCACCGGAGCCGTCGACGAGATCGCCCGGCGCCTGCGCCCCGGCCATCTGGTCGTGCTCGAGTCCACGACCTACCCCGGCACGACGCGCGAGGAGGTGCTCCCGCGCCTCGAGGCACCGGCCTGAAGGTGGGCGAGGACTTCCACCTCGCCTTCTCTCCCGAGCGTGTCGACCCCGGCCGCGAGGACTGGACGACGAAGAACGTCCCGAAGATCGTCGGCGGGATCACCGACGCGTGCACCGAGCGGGCCGCCGAGCTCTACGGCACCGCCGTCGACACCGTGCATCGCGTCACCTCGCCGGAGTCCGCCGAGCTGACCAAGCTGCTCGAGAACATCTTCCGCTCCGTCAACATCGCGCTCGTGAACGAGCTGGCGCAGATGTGCGAGCGGCTCCGGATCGACGTCTGGGAGGTGATCGAGGCGGCGGCGACGAAGCCGTTCGGCTTCATGAGCTTCAAGCCCGGCCCGGGGCTCGGCGGCCACTGCATCCCGATCGACCCCTTCTATCTCACCTGGAAGGCCCGGGAGTACGGCTTCTACACGGAGTTCATCGAGCTGGCCGGCAAGGTGAACGAGAACATGCCCTACCACTGCCGCTCGCTGATCTCACAGGCCCTGAACCACGGGCGCGAGAAGTCGCTCAAGGGCTCGAAGATCCTCGTGCTCGGCGTCGCGTACAAGCCGGGGATCGGCGACATGCGCGAGTCGCCCGCCCTGAAGGTGATCGAGCTGCTCCAGACGGCAGGCGCCAACGTCTCCTACCACGACGCCCACGTGCCCGAGCTGCCCGAGCTTGGACTCGTCTCGGTGCCGCTCGAGACCGAGCCATACGACTGCGTCGCGATCATCACCGACCACGCCGGGATCGACTACGAGGCGCTCGTCGACGACGCCGCCGTGATCGTCGACTTCCGGAATGCCACCGGCGCCAAGGGCAAGAACGCGCCCAACGTCTGGAAGCTCTAGCTCGTGAGCAACGTGACCGTCGGTCAGGTCGGCCTCGGCTACTGGGGCAAGAACCTCGTTCGGAACTTCGACGAGCTCGCGCAGCTGACCTGGCTCTGCGACGCCTCGCCCGAGCTGCGCGAGCAGTTCGCGGCGCGCCATCGCGACGCCCGCGTCACCGCCGACTTCGCGGAGATGCTCGCCGACCCCGGCCTCGACGCGGTCGTGATCGCGACGCCCGTTCCCACGCACTACGCCCTCGCGAAGCAGGCCCTCGAGGCGGGCAAGCACGTCTTCGTGGAGAAGCCGCCGGCGATGAAGGGGGCGGAGATGGAGGAGCTCCTCGCGCTCGCAGAGGAGCGCGACCTCGTGCTGATGCCCGGGCATCTCCTGCTCTACCACCCCGGCGTCCGCAAGCTGAAGGAGCTCGTGGATGCGGAGGAGCTGGGCGACCTGCTCTGCGTCTACTCGAACCGGCAGAACCTCGGGATCATCCGCCGCGACGAGAACGCGCTCTGGTCGCTCGGCGTGCACGACCTCTCCGTGATCCTCTATCTCGTCGGCGAGGAGCCCGAGGAGGCGATCGCGCACGGCAACGCGTTCCTGAACGAGGGCGTCGAGGACGTCGTCTTCTGCTACCTGCGCTTCCCCTCGGGCAAGATCGCCCACATGCACCTCTCCTGGCTCGACCCGCACAAGATGCGCAAGCTGACCGTCGTCGGCCGCGAGAAGATGGTCGTCTTCGACGACATGGAGCTGGAGCGCAAGGTGACGATCTACGAGAAGGCGCCCTGGGAGCCCGCGGGGACCTACGGCGAGTGGCGGACGCGCACCGGCGACATCTTCAGCCCGAAGGTCGCCAACGACGAGCCGCTGCGGCTGGAGTGCCAGCACTTCCTCTCACTCGTCGAGAACGGGCCGGACGGGCACAAGGAGGCGCGCGACGGGCTCTCGGTCGTGCGCGCGCTCGACCGCCTGACCGAGTCGCTTCGTGGCTGACGTCCACGCCACAGCGATCGTCTATCCGGGGACGGTGCTCGGTGAGGGCGTGCGGGTGCTCGAGCACGCCGTCGTCGGCAAGCAGCCGACGCTCTCGCCGCGCTCGACGGCGAAGCGCGAGCCGCTCCCGCCGACGGTGCTCGGCGCCGGCTCGATCGTCTCGACGGGCGCGATCGTCTTCGCCGGCACCCAGGTGGGCGAGCGGGTCATCCTCGGCGACCAGTCCTGCGTGCGCGAGCGCGTCGCGATCGGCGACGACGTCGTCGTCGGGCGCGGCTCTCTCATCGAGAACGACACCACGATCGGCGCGCGCACGAAGATCCAGGCCGAGGCGTACGTCACCGCGTACTCCACCGTCGAGGAGGACGTCTTCATCGCACCGTGCGTGGTGACGACGAACGACAACTTCATGGGCCGCACCGAGAAGCGGCTCGCGCTGATGAAGGGCCCGACCATCCGGCGCGGCGCGCGGATCGGCGGCGGCGCGATCCTCTGTCCAGGGATCGAGGTCGGCGAGGAGGCGTTCGTGGGAGCCGGCGCCGTCGTGACGAAGGACGTGCCCCCGCGGGCGCTCGTCGTCGGCAGCCCGGCGCGGGTCCTGCGCGAGGTGCCCGACGAGGAGCTGCTCAGCCCTTGACGATCGCCAGCGTGTAGCGGCCGGAGCCGCGCGAGCTGAGCTTCACCTGCACGAAGTACCAGCCGGCCCGCGGCGCGCGGTAGGACAGAAACTCGTGCGGGCCCGGGCCGACCGACTGTCTCACGACCCGCTGGAGCGCGCGCAGGTCGTCCACGTGCCGCGTGCGGGGGTGCCAGAGCACGAGATTCGTGTCCGTGCCGGCCGGGCCGCGGACGCTGACGGCGACGGGCTGGTTGCGCCGCAGCTTGATCGCGTAGACGTCGTTCTGGTCGTCCCAGAAATCCACGGTCGCGGCGATTCGCTCGCCTCTGCCCCCAGAGCCGCGCGGCCTGCGGGCCGGCGTCGTCGTTCGGCTCGAGCAGGTCGCGCGGAGGCAGGGGGCCACCCAGCTGGCCCAACGCCGCTTCCATGTCGAGTCGTCCCCAGCCCGTCAGCTCGTCGCGAAGGAGGGGGCAGCGCAGGCAGCCCGTCGCAGGATTGGCGTCGACCGCGGTCCTGGTCAGCAGGGCCGTCACCTGCTCGGGCTGGATGCGAGGGCGTTCGGCGATCAGCATCGCGGCAGCCGCCGTCACCTGAGGCGCCGCGAACGAGGTGCCCTCGGCCAGGCGCCAGTCCTCCGTGCCGCAGATCGAATAGCCCTGATCGACGCACTCCCTGAAGGGCGACGTCAGCGCCCGGGGCAGCGTCGAGACGATGCCCTGCCCGGGCGCCGCGATGTCGTTGTAGATCTTGTCCCGATTCGAGAAGGCGGGTGACGAGCCGTTGCGGGCGAGGGCGCTGACTCCGAGGACGTGCGGCAGCGCCGCCGGATAGGTCGCGTAGGGCCACGGCTGGCGGGGGGCAGAGTCGCCGTTGCCGACAGCAGCGACCACGACGACGCCCTCCTCGATCGCGAAGCCGACCGCGGCCGCCTCGAGCGGCGAGAAGCTGTCGAGCGCCGCGTTGCGCGGGTCGCGCAGCCCCCCGAGGCTCATGTTGATCACGCGCGCGCCGCTCCGCACCGCCCAGCGGATCGCCTTCGCCTCGGCCTCGATGTCGATCGTCCCGTCGGCCGCGACGACCTTGGCGACGAGGAGCTCGACGGCGGGCGCCATGCCGGCGATGCCCAGCTCGTTGTTCACGGTCGCGGCGATCACCCCCGAGACGAACGTGCCGTGGCCCTGGGTGTCCTGCAGCGCGGAGGTGCCCACGAAGCTCTTCCAGTCCGCGATCCGGCCCTGGAACTCGGGATGGCCGCCGTCGATCCCGGAGTCGATCACCGCCACGAGCACGCGCGGGAGGACGGGCAGGTCGGGCCAGTACTCGAAGGCCTTGGTGGCGGCGAGATGCCACTGCTGCTTCTGGGCGAGCGGGTCGTTCGGCGTGAACGCGGGCCGGCGGGAACCGAGCCGCTCGACGTAGGTCGCGCCCGGGAGATCGCGCAGGCGCGGCGCCGTCGCGCGCTCGACGACGAGCGCGGGCACCGGGGCGAGGCTCTCGACGTCGCCGCCAAGCGCAGCCTCGAGCTGCGGGAGCGCGTCGGCGGACGCCGCGCCGACCGCATAGCGCGCTGCATCCGCCCCCTGCGGCAAACGAGGACGACGGCGAGGGTCGCGAGCGCTGCGCGCACGGTCTCAGCCGGCACGAATCGTCGCGCTGAGCCCCTCGGCGAGGCCGCCGGCCGGCGCGGCCCGGACGCGGTAGGAACCAGATGCGAGCTCGAGCTCCGCGAGGAAGCCGCCCGAGGCGTCGACGGTGGCCTGGCCGGCCGGGCGCCAGTCCTCGCCCTCGAGCCGTTGCACCTGCACGCTCGCGCCCTCGCGGGCGGGCGTCACCTTGCCGCTGATCCCCGTGGCGACACGCTTCGCCGCGATACGCGGCGCAACAGGGATCGCGACGACTCGCGCAACCGACTCTTCCGGCGAGCAGGCGGAAACTGGTCGGGCCATCGAGCTGCACGCTTGCCGCGACCTTCTTGCCCGGCCGGGCGAGGTTCTCCCAGACTCCGTCGAGGCGCATCTGGAGGGTCACGTTCGTGCCCTGGCCCTGCGCGACGAGCGGGAGCTTCCGCCCGTAGACGGCCGCCCCGGCCGGGCGTGTCAGCGAGACCGACGTGAGCTTGGTCACCCACGTCGAGCGGAGACCCGCGCCCAGCCGCAGGGCGCTGCCGGAGACCGTCTGCTGTCCGACCGTCGTCTTGACCACGGCGCTCGTGACGCGGCCGGACGGCGCGCGCACGAGGCGCAGCCCGAGGACGGGCGCGCCGAGCTTCAGGCCACGCCGCATCGTCACGTCCGGCACCGCGACCGGCCCCCAGAGGTGGACGGGCGAGAGCGAGCTGAACGGATCGTCGACTCCGGTCAGGTAGGGGACGGCAGTGCCGAAGGCCTCCTGGGCCGAGATCGTGGTGCCGCCGGAGGTGGAGTGGAAGAGCGTGTCGGCGATCTTCCCGCCGTAGGTCAGCACCTCACCCGCGGTCGCGGTGATCGCCTGCGTCGCGCGGGCATCCTCGGCGGCGATGCCGCCGTAGACCTGACTGCGCACGTCCGCGTAGAGGTCGAACGCCTGGCCGCGCACCCGGTGCGCGAGGGCATACGACCGCGCCGCGACGGCCTGCGCCTTCAGCGCCTCCGACGCCCAGCTCGAGGGCATCTCGCGCGGGACGACGCCCGCGAGATAGTCCTCGAGCCCCACCGCGTTGACGGCGTTCAGCTTCTTCCCGGTGACCGCGACCTCGATCTGGCCGCGGTACGGCGTGCCCACCTCGAGGGGTGCCTTGCCGGGCAGGAAGACGATCGGGCCGGTGAGCGGCCTCGGAACGCCGTTCACCGTCACCTCGAGCTTCGGCCCGAGCTTCACGGCCCCCGCGCCGAGCGCGTACGTCTTGCCGAAGACGTCGCGAACGCGGAACGGCTCCTTCGAGGAGACCGTCACGGCGCCCTTCGCCTCCGCCACGAGCACCCGCACACGCGCGACCGGCGCGGGGGAGAGCGCGGTGCCCGTGTAGTAGTGCGCCAGGATCTCGGCGTAGGAGCGCCCCTCGTTCGCGAAGCCGAGCGCGCCGTACTGGCTCATCCCGACGCCGTGGCCCCAGCCACGGCCGCTGAGGAGGAAACTCGTCGTCGTGACCAGCGTCGGCTCGGTCTGGGCGGCCGTGTCCGGCCGCGCCGAGGCGGCCCCGGCCAGGGCGAGCGCACCACCGATGAGAGCGAAGAGCGTCCGCGGCATGGTCTGGACCCGCGCGCTGAGGCTAGCGCAAGCCTGCTCGCCTGCGGGGTTTCCTTACCGAACGTTCACCTGGTCACAAGCGTTTTCGGCCGACGGGTCCTGGGCAGGCGAGTGCGGTGCAGCGCAACGATCCCCTTCCGCCGCGTTATCGCGATCCCGAGCGGATCGCGCGCGGCGGCATGGGCGTGATCTACCGGGCCGAGGACGGTCTGCTCGGCCGCATCGTCGCCGTGAAGGTGCTCGCGGAGCCGTTCGCCGAGGACGACGGGATCCGGCGCCGCTTCACCCACGAGGCGCTCGCGGCCGCCCGGCTCTCGAACGCGCCCAACACGATCACGATCTTCGACGTCGGGGAGCACGAGGGCCGGCCCTACATCGTGATGGAGTACCTCGTCGGCGGTTCCCTCGCCGATCGCCTCGACGCCCAGGGCGCCCAGCCGCCGGGACGGGCGCTCGACTGGCTCGAACAGGCGGCGGCCGCACTCGACGCCGGTCACGCACAGGGGGTCGTGCACCGTGACGTGAAGCCGGCGAACCTGCTGCTCGACGACGAGGGCCGGATCCGCGTGGCGGACTTCGGTGTTGCCAGCGCGGCCGGGCTCGACTCCTACACGGCCGCCGGCACGGTGCTCGGCACCGCGGGCTATCTCTCACCGGAGCAGGCGCGGGGCGAGCGGGCGGGGCCGGCGAGCGATTGCTACGCGCTCGCCGTCGTCGCCTTCGAGCTGCTGACCGGGACGCGCCCGTATGAACGCGACTCGACCGCCGCCGAGGCGGCGGCGCACGTGAACGCGCCCGTGCCCTCGGCGACGAGCGCTGAACCCGGAGCTGCCCGGGGCGCTCGAGGGTGCCTTCGCACGTGGGCTGGCGAAAGCGCCCGACCGCCGCTACCCGTCGTGCGCCGCGCTCGTCGCCGGCCTGCGCGAGGCCTTCGACTCTGCTGCCGGCGGCACGGTCGCTCCGCCGCCAGTACCGGCCGCCGCGCAGCCGGATGCCCCTCGTGCTCGGAGTGCTCGTCGCCGCGGCGGTCGCGCTCGCCGGCGTCGCACTCGGGCTCTCGGTGCTCGACGACGAGGACCCGCAGGCGAGCTCCACCGGTGACGTCCCGCGGACGGTGCGGGAGACCGTCACGCTCGAAGCCACCACGCTCGTGCAGACCGTCAGTCACCACCGCACCGCCGGCGGCCGACCCGACCGAGCCGCCTCCCGAAGAGCCGACTGCGAGCGCGAGCGAGCTCAACGACGAGGGGTTCCGGCTGATGCAGGCCGGCGAGTTCGAGGCCGCCCAGCCGCTCCTCGAGCAGGCGGTGGCCGCCGGCACGGGCGATCTCACCGAGGCCTACGCGAGTTACAACCTGGCCTTCACGCGGCTGTCACTCGGTCGCTGCGACGGCGTGCTCGAGCTGCTCGCGCGCTCCGAGCAGCTCCAAGGCAAGCGCAAGGAGATCAGCCGCCTCCGCCGCGAGGCGGAGCGTGGCTGCGAGGGCGACGAGCTAGCCGGACAGGCGGGCAGCGTACTGCTGCTCGTAGTACTCGCGGTAGCCGCCCGAGCTCTTGATCGGCTCCCACCACGCGCGGTTGTCGCGGTACCACTCCGCGATCAGCGGGAAGCCCTCCGCCGAGCCGGGTGCGCGGCTCCCAGCCGAGCTCGGCGCGGATCTTGCTCGTGTCGAGCGAGTAGCGGCGGTCGTGGCCGGGCCGGTCCTCGACGCGCCGGACGAGCGACTCGTCGGCACCCGTGTGCTGCGAGCACGAGGTCGGTGATCTCGCGGTTCGTCGCCTCCTCGCCGCCGCCGATGTTGTAGACCTCGCCGGCACGCCCCTGCCGCAGCGCGAGCTCGATGCCGGCGCAGTGATCCTCGACGAACAGCCAGTCGCGGATCTGCGCAGCCGTCGCCGTACATCGGCAGCGGCTCGCCGTCAAGCGCGTTCGTGAGGAAAAGCGGCAGCAGCTTCTCCGGATACTGGTTCGGGCCGTAGGTGTTCGAGCCACGCGTGATCGAGCGCGTCGACGCCGTACGTCCGCACGTGCGGCGAGCACGAGCAGGTCGCCGCCGGCCTTCGCCGCCGAGTAGGGGCTCGACGGCGCGAGCGCGTCCGCCTCCCGTCGACGAGCCGCCCGCGGGGACGTCGCCGTAGACCTCGTCGGTGGAGACATGCACGAGCCGCGCCCGTGCCGCGCGCGCGTGCTCGAGCAGCACTTGGGCGCCGAGAACGTTCGTCTGGATCGAACGTCCGTCGCGCCGAGGATCGAGCGGTCGACGTGGGTCTCGGCGGCGAAGTTGACGATCGCGTCGCAGCCGGCGGCCGCGGCGGCGACCGCCTCGGGATCGCAGATGTCGCCCACGACGAGCTCGATCCCGGTGCCCTCCAGGTTCGCGGGTTGCCGCTGTAGGTGAGCTTGTCGAGCACGCGGACGTCGTCGCCTGCGGCGAGGAGCCGCTTCGCGAAGTGCGAACCGATGAACCCGGCGCCGCCGGTGACCAGGACGAGCATCGAGAACAGCCTAGTCGCAGAGGAGCAGCCGCGCACCGAGCCGTTCGGCCAGTCCCCGGCCACCGTTTCGCATCACGACGTCGTGGCTCCAGTGGAAGACGGGCCGCCCGATCGGCGCGATCGCGTTCATCCACGGCTTCGTCGTCTCGACGTTCCACTCGTAGGTGACGGCAGTCGCTCCCGCTCCCTCCCACAACCGCCAGAGGCCGACGCCGCGGAGGTCGCCGTCCGCCTCCCCCTCGAGGACGTGCGGCGCCTCGACCCGCACCGTCCGCATCCGGAACTCGATCTCGTAGGGCAGCTTGCTGCGCCAGACATACCGGTGGACCGACCCGACCCCGTCGCCGTTGCCGTCGCCGGCGTGGAGCTGCTCGGCGACCCGGACGCCGCGCCACCACGAGGGCCAGCTCTCCGTGTCGTAGACGCGCATCCCAGACGGCGTCGATCGGGGCGTCGAGCGCCCAGGTGGTCAGGAAGGAGTAGCGCGCCACCTGCGCGACCCTAAGCCAGTCGCGCGAGGCACTCGCGCAGGCCCTCGCGCCAGTGCGGGAGCTCCGGCGCGCCCTTCTCGCTTCGCAGCACCGAGTACGCAGGGCGCGGGGCGGGGCGTCCGAGCTCCGCGGTCGTGATGCGCCGGACCCGGCAGTCGAGGCCGGCCTCCTCGAAGATCGCCTCGGCGAACTCCGCCCACGTGCAGTCGCCGTCGGCGGCGACGTGCCAGATGCCGAAGGGGAGGTCGAGCACGGCCCGCGTCGCCGCGGCCAGGTGCCCGACGTACGTCGGGCAGCCGCGCTGGTCGTCCACGACGGCGACCTCCTCGCGCTCGGCACCGAGCCTCAGCATCGTGCGGACGAAGTTCGACCCCGTCGGCCCGAAGAGCCACGAGCTGCGCACGATCCACGCCTGCTCGCCCGCGGCGGCCTCGGCGTGGAGCTTCGTGCGGCCGTACGCCGAGGCGGGGTTGGGGCCGTCGGACTCGACATACGGCTCCCGCTTGCGCCCGTCGAAGACGTAGTCGCTCGAGTACGCCACGAGCGGCGCCCCCAATGAGCGTCCGCGGCGTGGATCGTGCCGCCGACGTTCACCGCGGCCGCACCCTGCGGATCGTCCTCGGCGCCGTCGACGTCCGTCCAGGCCGCCGTGTGCAGCACGAGGCCGGGCTCGAGCCCCGCCGGCGCCGGCTCGGAGACGTCCCAGTCGGCGCGCGTGAGCGCCACGATCTCGTCGGCGGCGAACTCCTCGGCCAGCGCGTGGCCGAGCTGGCCGCCTGCGCCCGTGATCAGGACTGGTCGCGCTCGGAGAGGATCGGGGTCTCGGTGCTCCACAGGTGCCTGACGCGGGGATCCGACCACGGCAGCCCCTGCTCGTCGGGTGCGGCCGGGTCGTACTCCTCGGTGACGTGGTAGCAGAAGAGGAGATCGGTGAGCGCCTCGAAGCCGTGCGCGTGGCGCCCCGGGATGTAGATCGCGACCGGATTGTCGTCGCCGATGTCCTCGGTGAAGGTCTCGCCCGTCGCGACGTCCAGGACGACGACGCGGGCCATGCCCTGCAGGCAGGCGAAGAGGTCGTCCTGGCCGCGCTCGTGGTAGTGGAGCCCGCGAATCACGCCCCGGCGCGAGAACGAGACGTTCGTCTGCCGGGTCGGCTTGGGCAGCAGGCTCTCGCGGCGCAGCTCGACGAACCAGCCGCGCTCGTCCTCGAACCGGCGGAGCGGGATGCGCTGCAGCCCCTCGATCACGGGACCTTGTTCACGCCGGTGCGACCGATCAGCGCGCCGATCTCCGGCAGCGACTCCTGCGTCCCCGCGTCCTCCCACCAGCCGGTGACCCGGTGGCAGGCGAGCGTGCCGCGCTCGGCGTAGTGCCGGTTCACGTCGGTGATCTCGAGCTCGTCGCGCGAGGAGGGCTCGAGCCCACGGATCACGTCGAAGACGTCGGGCGAATAGCAGTAGAGACCGACCACGGCGTCGCTCGACGGCGGCGCGTCGTAGCGCAGGTCGACCGTGCCTGCCTTCTCGACGACGTCGGTGACGCGGCCGTCGTCGCCGTAGACGACGACGCCGAACCGCTCGGGATCCGGCACGTCCTTGACGAACACCGCCGCGCCGTCGTCCCCCTCGACGAAGCCGCGGATCGCCGCGACCTCGGCGTACTCGAAGATGTTGTCCCCGAGGCAGACGACGAGCTTGTCGTCGCCGGCGAAGCTCTCGGCCATGCCGACGACCTGCGCGATCCCGCCGGCCTCGACCTGCACCTTGTAGGTCAGATCGAGCTCGAAGAGCGCGTCGTCGGAGCCGCGCTTCGCCATCCGCCCGTCGCCGAGGAGGTCGATCAGCTGGCCCGCGTGGCCCTGGCCGGTGACGATCAGCACCTCCTGCACGCCCGCGAGCTGGAGCAGCTGCAACGGGTAGTAGATCATCGGCCACGCGCCGACCGGCAGCAGGTGCTTGTTGACGACGCGCGTCAGCTCACCGAGCCGCGTGGCCTCGCCGCCCGCGGCGATCAGTCCTTTGACGCTCATCCGGGCGATGCTACTGCGGGAGCGACGAGGGGCGTGCGCTCGAGCAGCCAGAAGGAGAGCTCGACCGCGGGGCCGATGCCGAGCGCAAAGACGAGCGTGCCGAGGCCGGCCGTGCCGCCGAGCACGAAGCCCAGCGCGAGCGCTGCGACCTCGAGCGCGGTGCGTGCGACTCCGATCCGCACGCCGAGCCGTCGCGAGACGACGAGCATGAGCGAATCGCGGGGCCCGGCGCCCATGGCCGCGCCGATGTAGAAGGCGGAGCCGACGCCGAAGCAGGCGAGCGCCAGCGGGATCAGCGCGATCCTCGTCCCGAGCGGCTCCTCCGAGAGCAGATCGACGCCCTCGAGCGCGGTCAGCGCGATCACGAACGTCCCGATCAGGGTCGCGTTCAGCAACGTGCCGAGCCCGATGTGCGCCCGCAGCCGCCACGCGAGCACGAGCACGGCGAGCGAGACGACGAGGTTGGCCGCGCCGAAGGAGATCCCTGCCTGCTCCGCGACGCCCTGGTGCAGCACGTCCCACGGCGGCAGGCCGAGCTCCGACTCCAGGAAGAGGACGACCCCGACCGCGCAGAGAAAGAGGCCCGCCACGAGACCCACGAGGCGCGGCAGGAACCCGCCTCGCAGCTCGGGAGGGGTGTGCACGCGACGAAACCTAGCCGCGCGAGCATCCGTCGCGGCGGCGGGCTAGCGCAGCAGGACGGCGGCGCTGTAGGCGCGGTCGCGCGGCGACCAGACACGCACGAGCGTGCCGCGAGGGGCGGGCACGGCGACGCTCAGGAATCCCGCGCGCGGACGTGCGCCGGTTCGGGCCCGACCAGCTCCAGCGGCCGTCCGTCCGCACCTGCACCCGGAACGTCTGCCTGCCGCTGCGGGGGCGGATCTGCCCCCAGAGGACGGCCTTGCCCCCGCTGCGCCCGGCGTGCGCGAGCGGGAAGGGGAACGCCGACGCCGCGAGCTTCGCGACCCCGTCGTAGCGGAAGAGCCCGCTCTGGAAGCGGGCGTCCTCCGGCTCGTCCTGCACGAGGTAGTGGATCAGGATGTCGACGCGCGGCGCCCGCGCGACGCGCAGCGACGACTGGCCGATCAGCTCGGCCTGGCGCTGCTGCGTGACGCCGAACCTGCCGGTCTGGTACGCGTACTCGGTCAGCCAGATCCGCTTCGCCCCGAACGCGCGGCGGGTCTCGTCCAGCAAGCGCTCGAGCGTGGCCATGGTGATCGTCTCGGCAGGCGGAGTGCCCGCAGTCGCCCGCGAACGGCGTGTCCGTCGGCCGGGCCGGATAGGGGTGGTGCGCGTAGGCGTCGAGCCGGGCTCGCGCCTTCTTCATGCCGCGGATCCACGAGACGGGCGAGACGCCGTTCGAGCCGGCGCGGGGCGCGGTGACCCCGCCGCCCACACGGGCCCTCGGCGTGACGTCGTGGATCGCCTCGTAGGCCGGGTTGAGCAGCGAGCGAACGTAGACCGCGGGCGACGTCGGCCGCAGCCAGCGCGCCTGGTTGGGCTCGTTCCAGACCAGCCAGTCGCGCACCCAGGGGTAGCGGGAGGCGGCGGCGCCGGCGAACTCGGCGAAGTCGGCAGCGCGCGGCACGTAGTTGGGCGCGCGCCCGCCGTTCGCCCAGCCGGGCGAGCCGACCAGCCCGACGAGGGCCTTGATCCCGCGCTTGCGCAGGCCCTTCAGCACGGCGTCGCTCTCCTTCCAGTCCGGGCTCGCCCTGCGTCGGCTCGATCCGGTTCCAGTGCAGGTTGAAGCGGACGAGGTCGACCCCGAGGCGGTCCACGCGGTCGAGGCGCGCGGCGAGCGTGCCCGGCCCGTGCGTCAGCCACGCGTCGTCCTGGATCCCGTACCGCACGAAGCCGGAGCCCGAGGCACCGGCAGCCAGGACGCCCAGCGCGACGACAGTGGCGACGCGGCGCGGCGGCGTGACGAGCAGTCGCATCAGTGCGCGGTACCCGCCATGCCCGATTCCGACACGTAAGAGCTCCCGTTAGCGCCGGCGGCGGGCTGCCTTGCGCCGCTTCACGCGCCCGAGGTTCCGCACGGCGGTGAACCAGACGTAGACGCCGAACGCCAGCGCGGCGGCTGCGAGCCTGAGGATCCGGCGGACGAGCGTCATGCGTCGGATCGTACGTGGGCGGGTACGCTTGCCGGGCATGGCGCGGCGTGACATCGATCGCCTGCAAGGGGAGATCGAGGATCTCTTCGCCGACCTTTGGCAGGTACCCCGCTTCTCCGGCCTGAGGCATGGCTTCCGGCCGCCCGTCGACTGCTTCCACACGGACGAGCCACCGCAGCTCACGATCGTCGTCGAGCTGGCCGGGGTAGAGCCCGAGAGCGTCGCCGTGGCGATCGAGGAGCGCGCGCTGACGATCTCCGGCGAGCGGCGGCGCCCGCGGGTCGAGGGGCAGGTCTACCAGCAGATGGAGATCGAGTACGGCGCTTTCAGCCGGACGATCAACCTGCTCGACGACGTGGACGCGAAGGCCGCGGGCGCGAGCTTCGAGCGCGGGCTGCTCACGATCACGCTCCCGATCGCGAAGCGCCCGCCGCGTGTCGAGCCGATCGCGATCATCGTCGTGAGGCCGCGTGAGCGAGCTCGAGCACGTCGTCCCCGAGGAGCTGCCCACTCAGCTCCCCGTCCTCCCGCTGAAGGAGACGGTCGTCTTCCCCGAGTCGATGACGCCGCTCGCCGTCGGCCAGGAGCGCTCGATCAAGCTGATCGACGACGTCGTCGCCGGCGAGCGGATGCTGGCCCTCGCTGACCGTGAAGAACGTCGACGCCGAGCCGCCCGGCTGGGAGGACGTGTACGAGGTGGGCACCGTCGCGGTCGTGCACAAGTTGATCAAGGTGCCCGACGGCACGCTGCGCATCCTCGTCCAGGGGCTGCAGCGGGTGCGACTCCGTGAGCCCGTCACCGACGAGCCGTACCTGTTCGGTGAGTTCGAGGCGCTGCCGGACGTCGTCCCCGATTCGCCGGAGGTCGAGGCGCTCACGCGCAACGTCCAGAGCCAGTTCGCGCGCATCATCGGGCTGACTCCGTACCTCCCCGAGGAGCTCCAGCTCGCGGCTGCCAACGTGGACGACCCGAGCGCCCTCTGCCATCTCGTCGCCTCGACGCTGCGGCTGAGGACGGAGGAGCGCCAGGACCTGCTCGAGCTGACGAACGTCGAGGAGCGGTTGCGGAGTGTGTCCCTGATCCTCGAGCGCGAGCTCGACGTCTCCGAGCTGGGGTCGAAGATCCAGTCCCAGGTCGCGTCCGAGATCGACAAGGGCCAGCGCGAGTTCTTCCTGCGCCAGCAGCTGAAGGCGATCCAGGAGGAGCTCGGCGAGGGCGACGAGCAGCTGGCCGAGCTGAACGAGCTGCGCGAGCAGGTAGCCGAGAAGAACCTCCCGGAAGAGGTGCTGAAAGCGGTCGACCGGGAGCTCGGCGCGGCTCGAGAAGCTGCCTCCTGCCGCCGCCGAGTACGGGGTCATCCGCACGTACCTGGACTGGATCCTCAGCCTGCCGTGGACCGAGGTGACCGAGGACAACCTCGACCTCGACCACGCACGGCAGATCCTCGACGAGGACCACTTCGACCTCGAGAAGGTGAAGGAGAGGATCGTCGAGTACCTCGCCGTCGCGAAGCTGAAGAGCGACGTGACCGGGCAGATCCTGTGCTTCGTCGGGCCGCCCGGGGTCGGCAAGACCTCGCTCGGCCACTCGATCGCGCGCAGCCTCGGGCGCAAGTTCGCGAGGATTTCGGTCGGCGGCGTTCGCGACGAGTCGGAGATCCGCGGTCACCGGAGGACGTACATCGGCGCGATGCCCGGCACCGTGATGCGGGCGCTGCGCGACGCCGCGTCGCGCAATCCCGTCTTCCTGATCGACGAGATCGACAAGATGGGCGCCGACTACCGCGGCGACCCGGCCTCGGCGATGCTCGAGGTGCTGGATCCCGAGCAGCAGTCGAGCTTCCGCGACCACTACCTCGACCTCCCCTTCGACCTCTCGAAGGTGCTCTTCATCTGCACCGCGAACACGCTGGACACGATCCCCGGCGCCGCTGCTCGACCGGATGGACGTGATCCAGCTCTCGGGCTACACGCACGACGAGAAGCTCGGGATCGCGAAGCGCTACCTCGTGCCGAAGCAGCTGAAGGCGCACGGCCTGAAGAAGTCGCAGCTGACGCTCGGCGACCGGGCGCTCAGGCTGGTGATCGCCGAGTACACGCGCGAGGCCGGGGTCCGCAACCTGGAGCGGCAGATCGCGACGCTCTGCCGCAAGACGGCGACGCAGATCGCGACCGGGCAGGCCGAGAAGGTGAAGATCGACGAGGCGAAGGTGCGGGAGTGGCTCGGCCCGCCGCGCTTCTCCGGCGAGGCGCGCCGGCGCACGGCTCATCCCGGCGTCGCGACGGGTCTCGCCTACACGGCGGCCGGCGGCGACGTGCTCTTCATCGAGGCGGCGGCGTATGCCGGCAGGGGCAGGCTCAAGGTGACCGGGCAGCTCGGCGAGGTGATGCAGGAGTCGGCGCAGACCGCGCTCTCCTGGGTGCGCTCGCACACGGTCGAGCTCGGGCTCCCCGAGGACTGGTTCTCCGAGCACGACATCCACGTGCACGTGCCTGCGGGTGCCGTGCCGAAGGACGGGCCGTCGGCCGGAATCACGATGGCGACCGCGATCGCGTCGCTCGTGCGCGGCATTCCCGTCGCGGACGACGTCGGCATGACGGGCGAGATCACGCTCACGGGCCAGGTGCTCCCGGTCGGCGGAATCCGCGAGAAGGTGCTGGCGGCGCAGCGGGCCGGGCTGCGCCGCGTGATCCTGCCGCGCGAGAACGTGCCCGATCTGGAGGAGCTGCCGGCCGAGACCCGCGAGGAGCTGACGTTCGAGCCCGTCGAGTCGATCGAGGAGGTGCTCGAGCGAGTCTTCGACGGCGCGCCCACGAAGCTCGGCCGCCGCCGCGCCTCACTCGAGCGCCAGGCGGCCGCCCCCCGCCGCTAGGCAGCCCGGTTGGCCCATCGGCAGGTGACGGCGCGAAGCCGCGTCGTTCAGGGGTCTTCGCGCAGAGAGAACTGGCCTTCAATCCGGCACGATTCGCCGATCGGCAGGTGACGGCGCGAAGCGGCGTCCTTCAGGGGTCTTCGCGCAAGAGGGGAATCCGCTTTCGCGGATTTCCCTCTTTGCGCAGCTAGGTCAGTTTGCGAGGATCGTCTGGCGGCAAGGATGGACCGGCGAATTTCGATTCAGACGAAAGGACGAGCCCGAATGGCCAAGACCAAGGACAAGCTCTACGACACGGCCGACACCGTGCGGCCGTACGTCGACCGCGCGCTGCACGACGAGGACCTGCACGACAACCTGAAGGAGGCGTTCGAGGCGGCTCGGAGCGTCTATGCCGAGCTGCTCGGCAACCGCAACCTGACCGCCACCGCCACGCGCGTCGCGACCGACAAGGAGATCCAGGAGACCCTGAGGAAGGCCGTGGATGAGCTGCGCGAGGCCTCGCGGCGCGTGCAGGGCAAGGAGGACCACGGCACCCGCAACACGATGCTGCTGCTCGCGGGGATCACGGCCGGGATCATGCTGAACCCGCTCACCGGCCCGCCCACCCGCAAGTGGGTGATGGAGAAGATCACGGGCGAGAGCCCGGACGACTTCGCCTATCCGCCGCCCAGCTCGTCCAGCTCGACGGACGCATCCGAGCCGGCCACGGCCGCGTCGAGCACGAACTCGCCGTAGCCCGCTAGCCGGACCTGAGCAGTGCGCCGTCGCCCTCGGCCGCAACCGGGGCGACGAGCGCGCGCTCGAGCGCGCCCGGCTCGAGCCCGCTCGCGCTGGAGATGTCGGCCGACCCGAGCAGGAAGGCGCCGGGGCGCGGAGCCGTTGCACTCGCCGGCACCGGTGGCGCCCACCCCCGCCCGGCAGCGAAGGTGACGTCCTCGAGCCGCCGCCACGCAGCCAGGAACTGAGTCGGGTCGATCACGCCGTCGTAGCCCATCGGCAGCAGTGACACGGGATGGATCTCGAAGTGGAGGTGGTACGGGCTTCCCTGAGCGTCGCCCGTGTTGCCGACGAAGCCGATCACGTCCCCTGCGCGGACCTCCCTGCCGTCGACCGCCATCGGCGAGAACGCGGACAGGTGGGCGTAGTAGAACTGGTTGCCCTGCCGGTCCCGCAGCCAGAACCGGTAGCCGCCGATGTCGTTCCAGCCGACCGAGAAGACCGTCCCGTTGGCGACCGCGAGCACGGGTGCGCCGAGCGGCGCGAAGATGTCCGCGCCGTGATGCCAGGTAACAGCTGCGCGCGGCGCGCCGTAGGTGTTGCTGAACGACGAGGCGCCGTAGATCGGGAACACGTAGCCGCCCGGCGAAAGCGCCGCCGAGATGTCCGTCGGCACCGGCCGGATCGCGGCGCGGGGCAGGCCCGTCCCGGGCTCCTGTGGCTTCGGCAGCTTCTTCTTCGCCTTCGCCCTCGCCTTGGCTCGCTTCGGCTGCTCGTCCGTCGTCGTCGGCACCGTGGTCGTGGTCGTCGGCTCGTCGAGGACCGGAGCCGCCGCCGCGGCCTCGGCGTGGCCGATCAGGATCTCGGTCCCGGCCGGCAGTCCGGCGTGCTCGGCGGTCAAGGTCACGTGCACCGCGGTCACCGCCGCACGCACCTCGCGCGCGTCGGCGTTGTCGTTTTCCTCGATCCCACCTTCCAGCGTGACGAGGAACCCCCAGTCGCCGAGCGCGAAGCGCCCGTTCGGCGCCGGCGTCACGGGCTGGCCGAAGACGACGAGGTTGGTCACCGTCGAGCCGGCGATGTCGGCCGACGTCGACGCCTTGGCGCGCGCGGCAACGCTGTCGAAGGTGATCTCGCCGTTGAAGAGCGCAACCGTGAGCACGTCGTTCACGGCCTGCGCACGCGGCGCCGCCGTCGGCTGGGCGGAGACGCTGCTCGACAGAGCCCCGGTGCGCACGATCGAGCCGTCCGCGGGATACGCGAACGAGTCGGCTGCGCCGATCGCCTCGGCGCCGGGCAAGCCGACGGCGGCGGTCGACACCCCGGTCTGACCGGGAACGACCACCGTGATCCCGTAGGCGCTCGCAGTCGCAGCCGGCTGCTTCGCCGTCGTCGCCACGCCCGCCCCACCGGCGGCGAGGGCGAACGCGAGGACGAACAGGGCAATGAGGCGGCTCTTCACCGGTCGCTGGAGGGTACCCAGCCGCGCGGCGGTTTGTTGGCTTCGCCCGGAATGGGAATCACTCTCACGTAGGGTTCTGGCCGTGAGCACCGGTCCCCTTCCCGGCCTCTCCAGGACGGTGGGGAAGCGGTCGTGAGCTGGCTGGCGGTTCCGCTCGCAGGCATCACCGTGCTGTCCACGCTCGCCGGCGGGTTCGTGGCGCTACGGCTCGCCCGCGACCTGGCCACGGCGATCGCCCTGACCGGCGGCGTCGTCGTCGCCGTCGCGCTCTTCCAGGTCCTGCCCGAGGCGATCGAGGCGGTCGACGACCCACACCGCGTCGGCCTCCTGGTCGGAGCAGGCTTCGTCTTCTTCTTCCTCGCCGAGCGAGCGCTCGTGCTCCACCACCGCGACGAGCCCGAGCAGGCGAGGGCGCATGCGCGCGTCGGCGCGCTGGGTGCCGCCGGGCTGTCGGTGCACAGCTTCATCGACGGCCTCGGGATCGGCCTCGCCTTCGGCCTCGACACGACCACGGGCCTGCTGGTCTTCCTCGCCGTCGTGTCACACGACTTCGCCGACGGCCTGAACACGGTCAGCTTCGTGATGCGCCAGTCGGGCGACCGGCGCACGGCGGTCCGCTGGCTCGCCGTCGATGCCGCGGCTCCGCTGCTCGGCGCCATCGTGGGTGCGTCGCTCTCGGTCGGCGAGGAGCAGCTCGGCGCGCTGCTCGCCGTCTACGTCGGCTTCTTCCTGTTCATGGGCGCGACCGACCTCCTGCCACACGCGCACGAGCACCCCTCCGGGAAGCGCGTGCTCCTCACCGTCGCCGGCTTCGCCGGCATCCTCGTCGTGAGCCTCCTAGCGACTCACTGAGGCTCCCTTACGCCGACTCCAGCTGCTTCCGCGCAAAGGCCCGGAAGCGGGCCCGGGCTTCGTCGTCGGGGCCGAGGTGCTCCTCGTCGCCGTAGCGCGGATCCGCCGCGATCTCCTCCGCCACGGCCCGCACCTCACGCGCGACGGCGGCCTTGTGCGCGGGATCGCGCAGGAGCAGCTCGATCCACGTCTCGGAGCCGTCGTAGGGCGGCAGGTCGTGCTCCACGAGCAGCTCGCCGAGCTTCATCCCGACGCGGATATAGGCAAACGTCCGGAAGGCGAGGATGCGGCGCGGCGAGCCCACCAGCCGCTCGATCTCGGGATCGTCGGCCTGGAGCTGCTGGACGATGCTCCCGATCGGCTCGTCGACGAGCGGAAGCCAGATCTCCTCTTCGTCCGTCATGCTTCGGAAGCATAGGGGGTCGGGTGCCGCGAACGCCAAGCGAGCTGGGCCGCGACGCCCAGCACGAGCAGGGCGAAGAGCCGCCGCAGGACGTGCTCGGGGAGCGACGTCGCGATCAGCACGCCCGCCTGGACGCCCAGGATCGAGGCGACTCCCACCAGCACCGCCGGCCGCCAGCGCACGTTGCCGTAGCGGCGGTTGCGCCACGTTCCCGCCACCACTGTCGGCAGGATCGCGAGCAACGACGTCGCCTCGGCGTCGAGCTGCCCGAGGCCGAGCCCGAGCAGCGTGGGCACGAACAGGATGCCGCCGCCGACGCCGAAGAGCCCGGCCAGCACGCCCGCCGCGAAGCCGAGCAGGAGCGCGAGCGCGATCGTGCTCGCGCTCACGGGAGCAAGAGCCAGACTGCGACGACGACGAGGAGGCTCGCGAACACCAGCGAGAGCGTGCGCACCGGCACACGCTGCTGCACTGTCGTTCCGACCACGGCACCCGCCGCGGCGGGCAGCCCGACGAGTGCGGCATAGCCGAGGTCGCCGTGGCCCTCGAAGGCGTAGATGATCGCGCCGGTGAGCGCGGTGATCCCGATCGCGGCCAGAGAGGTCCCCGCCGCCGAGCGGTCGGGCATCCCGACTGCCAGAATCAGGAGCGGAACGATGACGATCCCGCCGCCGACGCCGAAGAGGGCGCTGAAGAGGCCCGCCACGAGCCCGATGAGGACGAGCCGCACCCGTGCATCCTAGGACGGCCGCCGGAGAGGGCCTGTTGCGCAGCTTCGCGGCGGAGCCCGGCCGCGCGGCGATCCTGCTCGACGTGGACGGCGTCCTCGCGCCGATCGTCGACGTCCCGCACGAGGCGGCGGTTCCGGAGGAGACCCGTGAGGAGCTACGGCGCCTACACGGCCGCTATGCGCTCGTGGGCTGTGTCAGCGGTCGCCCGGCCACCGACGCGCGCCGCATCGTCGGGCTGGAGGAGCTCGTCTACGTCGGCGAGCACGGGCTCGAGCTGGTGCCCGAGGCGGCGGAGTGGCGCGACCGCCTGTACCGCTTCTCGGAGACGATCGACTGGGAGGACGTGGAGCGTAAGCCGCTCACCGTCACCTTCCACTACCGGCGCGCCGAGGACGAGGCGGAGGCGCTCCGGCTCCTCGAGGCGGTCGCCACCCGGGCGAGAGCCGAGGGTCTGGTGCCGCGCTTCGGACGCAAGGTCCTGGAGCTCCGGCCTCCGCTCGACGCTCACAAGGGCACGGCCGTCGCCCACCTGCTCGCCGAGCACGGCCTCGGTCGGGCTCTCTACGCGGGCGACGACTCGACCGACGTGGACGCCTTCCGCGCGCTCGAGGGGCTCGAGCTCGGCGTCGCCGTGGCGGTCGCGTCACCCGAAGGCCCGACGGAGCTCCGCGAGGCCGCCGACCTGGTGGTCGACAGCCCCGCCGAGCTCCTCGAGCTACTGCGCTCGCTCTAGCCGCGCAAGATGAGCATCCGCAGAAGCGGATGCTCATCGCGCAAGACCCCTGAAGGGCCGCTGACGCGGCCTACCAGCCCGCTGTCAGAAGCTCGCGGGGACGGGAACGGCGTCCGGCACCTCGTCGGTCGCGAGCTCCTCGCGGCGGATCAACGTCGCGGCTGCGACGACACCCACGAGCCCGACCCCGGCCGCGACCCAGAGGGCGCCGCTGAAGCCGTCGACGAGAGCGGTGTTCAGCTGCGCACCGCCCTCGACCGAGTCGGTCGTCAGGCTCGTCGCGACGGCCGAGAGCGCCGCGATCCCGAGCGCGCCGCCGATCTGCTGCGACGTGTTGATCAGCCCGGAGGCGAGCCCCGCCTCGGCCGGCTGCACGCCGGCGAGGGCCGCGATCGAGATCGGCACGAACGCGAAGCCCATGCCGACGGCGATCAGCAAGAACCCGGGCAGCAGGTCGGCGACGTACGAGCCGTCGACCGAGATCTGCGTCAGGTAGACGAGGCCGATCGTGAGGAACGACATGCCCGTGATGAGGACCGGCTTGACGCCGACCTTGTTCACGAGCTGGGCCGCCACCCCCGACCAGAGGATGGCCGTGCCTGCGGTCGCGAGGTACGCCACGCCCGTCTTCATCGCCGAGTAGCCGAGCACCTGCTGCATGTACAGCGTCAGCATCAGGAACATGGCGAAGAGCGCCGTGCCGAGGATGAACCCGGCCACGTTGGCGCCGAGCACCGTGCGGATGCGGAGGATGCCGAACCGCATCAGCGGCTCGGGGTGCCTCCGCTCCCACGCGACGAACGCGCCGAGCAGGGCGAGCGCGCCGGCGAAGATCGCCCACGTCGTCGCCGAGCCCCAGCCGAAGTCGTTCGCCTCGGTGATCCCGTAGACGAGCGCCATCAAGCCGCTGGTGACGAGCACGGCCCCGGCGATGTCGAAGCTCTTCACACGGGCGTCGCGGCTCTCGGTGAGCAGCAGCGGCGTCAGGGCGAGCGCTGCGAGCCCGATCGGGATGTTGACGTAGAAGATCCACTCCCAGCTGAGGGCGTCGGTGAGCACGCCGCCGAGCAGGACGCCAGCAGCGGCGCCGAAGCCGCCGACCGCACCCCAGACGCCGAGGGCGACGTTGCGCTCCTTGCCCTCCGCGAAGGTCGTCGTCAGGATCGAGAGCGCCGCGGGCGAGATGATCGCTGCGCCGAGACCCTGGAAGGCGCGGGCCGCGATCAGCGAGGCCTCACTCCAGGCGAGTCCTGCGGCGAGCGACGAGACGGTGAAGAGGACGAGACCCACGATGAAGATCCGCCGCCGGCCGAGGATGTCGGCCAGCCGTCCTCCGAGCAGCAGGAAGCCGCCGAAGAAGAGCGCGTACGCGCTGATCACCCATTGCAGGTTCTCCTGCGAGAAGCCCAGGTCGAGCTTGATCGAGGGTAGAGCGACGTTCACGATCGCGATGTCGAGCACGACCATGAACTGCACCGCGCTGAGAAGCGCAAGTGCGAGCCATTTCTTCTGTGCCGTGGCAACCATTTGCCGTCACAATCCTTTCGCTTCTTCAGTGGGAGGTTGCGAAACTACACAAACGACTTGCGTTTCGCAAGTATTCCGTGCAGAATGTGAACCGTGAGCAAGAGCTACGACCAGTACTGCCCGATCGCACACGCCCTCGGCGCCGTGGGTGAGCGCTGGACGCTCCTCGTCGTGCGCGACCTGATGAGCGGCCCGAAGCGCTACACGGACCTGGCGGCGAGCCTGCCGCGCATCGGTACGAACATCCTCGCCGCTCGCCTGAAGGAGCTCGAGGAGCGCGGCCTCGTCGAGAAGCGGAAGCTGCCCCCGCCGGCCGCCTCGACCGTGTACGAGCTCACCCCGTACGGCCAAGACCTGCGCCCGGTGCTGCACGAGCTCGCCCGCTGGGGGGCCCGCTCGCTCGGCCCGCCGCCGCTCGACACGCTCGAGGACGGCTGGCTCGTGGGCGCGCTCGACATCGCGCTCTCGCCGCTCGCGATCCCGGGCACGATCGCGTTCCGGATCGGCGAGGAGGAGGCGTCACTCGTGGACGGGCTCCCCGTCGCGGGAATCGTCGCGGACGCCGACGTGCTCGTCGAGAGCGACGCGATCGGCTTCTACCACCTCGTCGTCAACCGCCAGCTCGACGGCGTGCGTGTGGACGGGGACGGCAGCAAGCTGCTCGAGCTGCTCGACGCCTTCGCGCCGACGCCCCTGCCCGTCTAGCCGGCCTCTCGCCTGAGCACGTCCCAGGCGTGCTGGACGTCGGCCTCCGTCGTCCGCGCGCTGCCGACCGCGAGCCGTAACACGTAGCGGCCGTTCAGCTTCGTGTGCGAGAGGAAGATCTCGCCGCTCGCGTTGACGCGCTCGAGCAGGGCCTCGTTGTCGGCATCCGAGCCTTCGAGGCGGAAGCAGACGAGCGAGAACGGCCGCGGCGCGGCCAGCCTCCCAGCCGGGCTCGGCGCGCACCCAGCCCTCGAACAGCTCGGCCAGCCGGATCGCCTCGCGGATCCGCTCCTGCAGCCCCGTCCGGCCGTAGCAGCGCAGCACCGTCCACAGCTTGAGCGCGCGGAAGCGCCGGCCCAGCGCGGGGCTGAACTCGGAGAGGCTCGCCACCTCCTCGCTGACGCGCAGGAACTCGGGCACGAAGCTGAAGGCGGCCCGTAGGTCGTCGGGCCGCCGGGTCCAGAGCACCGAGCAGTCCATCGGCGTGAACAGCCACTTGTGCGGGTTGACGCCGATCGAGTCGGCGCGCTCCCAGCCTGCGAAGTGCCCGCGCAGCTCGGGGCAGACCGCCGCGGAGCCCGCGTAGGCGGCGTCGACGTGCAGCCAGACGCCGTCGCGCTCGCGCCGCGTCCGCGATCGCTGCGACGGGGTCGATCGAGCTCGTCGACGTCGTGCCGACGGTGGCGACGACCGCGCAGGCATCCGTCAGGTCGAGCGCGTCCGCACGCAGCCGGAACTCTGCGTCGGCCGGCGTCGGACGCAACTCGAGCTCGAGCAGGCGGCAGGCCTTGTCCACCGACGAGTGCGTGTGCTCGGAGCAGACGACGACGCGCGCGCCGGGCTTCGCGTGGCGCGCCGCGGCGAGCGCGATCATCGTGCCCGTCGAGGCCGTGTCCTCGATGTGGCCGTGGAGCCCATCCGGCAGGCCGAGCAGCTGCGCGAGCCAGTCCAGGGTCAGCTCCTCGAGCTCCTGCAGCGCGGGTGAGGTGCGCCACAGGATCCCGACCTGGTTCAGGCCCGCGATCAGGAGCTCGGCCAGGATCCCCGGCTCGGACGCGGTCGACGCGAAGTAGGCGAAGAAGCGAGGGCTCTGCCAGTGCGTCAGCCCCGGCAGCAGGACGTCGTCGAGGTCGCGCAGCACGCTTGCGAACGGCTCTGCCGTCTCGGGTGGCGACGCGGGGAGGCGCGCGCGGAGCTCGCCTCGCTCCACCTGGGCCAGCACGGGCAGCTCGCGCACGCGCTCGAGATAGTCGGCGATCCAGTCGAGCGCCGCCGCGCCGTCCTCACGGAAGCTCAGCGAGCGCCTCCTCGATGCGGCGCAGGAACGGCTCCGCGCCCACCTGCTCGGCCAGCGTGCGCGCCTCCAGCAGCAGCTCGCGCGCCTGCTCGTAGCGGCCCGCCTCGGCCGCGACCTCCCCGAGCGTCAGCAGTCCCGCCGCGACGCCGGGCAGGAAGCCGTCGGCGCGCCGCAGCTGGACGGACTCCTCGAAGCGCGACCACGCCGCCTCCGCGCGGCCCGCGTCGAGGTCGACGAAGCCGAGATGCCTGGCCGCGTAGGACATCGTGAGCGTGTCGCCGAGCTCCTGTGCGGCATCGTAGGAGTCCTGGAAGAAGCGCTCCGACGACGGGCTGTCGCCGCGCACGACCTGGTGCACCAGCCCGACCCAGAAGAGCGCCTGGGCCTCGAGCGCGCGGTCGCCGAGACTGCGCGCCAGCTCCAGGGCGCGCTCGAAGAGCTCGAGCTCGCGCGGATCCTCCTTGCGCTCGGCGAGGTACTGCGCGTGCACCATCCGGCCGCGGCCGAGCGCCAGCAGCGCCTCGGCGCGCCCGAGCTCGTCGCCGGCGCGGCGCCGTGCGTCGTCGTCCCCCGCGAAGAGGGCCCACTCGTTCAGGAGGTCGGCGCGCGCGAGCGGGTCGTCGGTCTGCTCCAGCGCCTCCTCCCAGCGACCCTGCCCGCGAAGCGCGTTCACTTGCGCAGCTTCTCGATCTCCGGCCAGGAGCGCGTGTTCAGGATCTGCTCCTTCGCCAGCCAGGCCCGGCGCGCCTGGGCGACGCCGAGCTCGACGTACGCCAGCGCCCCGGTCGAGTGGCCGTCGCTCGAGATCACGAGGGTGAGCCCGGCCTCGCCGGCGAGCCGCGCGTTCGCGTCGCGCAGGTCGAGCCGGTCGGGCTGCGAGTTGATCTCGAGGAACGTCCCCGTCGCGAGCGCGGCCTCGACCACCTTCTCGACCTCGATCGTGGACGGCCCGCGCTTGCCGATCTTCCGGCTGGTCAGGTGGCCGATGCAGTCGACGTGGGGGCTCTCCAGCGCCGCGAGCACGCGCCCGGTCGGGTCGTTGTCGAAGCTCGAGTGCACGGAGGCCATCACCCAGTCGAGCGGCGCGAGCAGCTCGTCGGTGACGTCGAGGTCGCCGTTCGCGCGGATGTTCACCTCGATCCCCTTCAGGATCCGGAAGGGCGCGAGCTGCTCGTTGAGCGCGTCGATCTCCTCCCATTGCGCCTGCAGCCGTCCGTCCCGAAGCCGCTGCGAGTGGTCGCACATGGCGAGGTACTCGTGGCCGAGATCCCGCGCGGCCGCAGCCATCTCGGCGATCGAGGCCTTCCCGTCCGACCAGGTCGAGTGCGAGTGGAGGTCGCCGCGCAGGTCGGCGCGCTCGACGAGGGCCGGGAGCCTGCCGTCGCGGGCCGCCTCGAGCTCGCCCCCGTTCTCGCGCAGCTCGGGCGGGATCCACGCATAGCCGAGGTGCTCGTAGACAGCGTCCTCGTCCTCGGCCGTGAAGACGTCGCCCGTCTCGACGGTCGTGATCCCGTACTCGGAGACGGAGAAGCCGCGGCGGACCGCGTCCTCGCGCAGCGCCACGTTGTGCTCCTTCGAACCGGTGAAGTGCTGGAGCAGGTTCCCGTACGACTCCGGCGGGACGACGCGCAGGTCGAAGCGAAGGCCGTCGTTCGAGATCACCGTCGCCTTCGTGTCGCCCTTGGCGACCACGTCCGCGACCCAGGTCAGCTTCGTGAAGTAGTCGATCAGCGCGGGCGCGTCGGTGGAGGTGGCGATGAGGTCGAGGTCCCGGAACGTCTCGCGGCGGCGGCGCACGCGAGCCCGCCTCGGAGACCTTCACCGCGGCCGGGTGCTCGCGCAGCACCGAGACGACCGCGAGCACGGCGGGCAGGCCCTCGCCGAGCAGCCGGCGCGACTCGCGCGGGTCGGCAGGCTCCTGCGCCAGCGCCGCGAGGATCTTCTCCTCGCTCTTCGCGCCCAGTCCCGCGAGGCCGCGCAGCTGCTCCTGCTCGGCCGCAGCCTTCAGCTCCGCGATCGTCGTCACGCCCAGCTCCTGCCAGATCCGGCGCGCCGTCTTCGGCCCGAGGCCGGGCAGGCGCATGAACTTGACCACCTCGACCGGGATGATCGCCTTCCGCTTCGTCAGCGCCTTCATCTCGCCGAGCTCGACCACCTCGACGATCTTGGCCTCGATCGTCTTGCCGATCCCGGTCAGGTTCTTCGCCTTGCCGTCGAGCGCGAGCTGCGCGACCGGGCCGCCCGTCTCGCGGATCCGCGTCGCGGCGCGGCGGTAGGCGAGCACGCGGAACGAGTCCTCGCCCTCGAGCTCGCTCAGGTCTGCGAGCAGCTCCAGCTGCTCGGCGAGCTCGTCGTTCCTGGGCAGCGTGGCGGCCACTTCCCGCGATGATACGGACGTGCGGGCCCTCCTCTGCCTCCCTACCTACGACGAGCGCGAGAACCTCGAGCCGATGCTGCGCGCGCTCGGCGAGGTGCTCGGCCCGGACGATCGGGTGCTCGTGATCGACGACAACTCGCCCGACGGCACCGGCGAGCTCGCCGACCGGCTGGCCGCGGAGCTCCCGTTCGTCGACGTCCTCCACCGGGAGCGCAAGGACGGGCTCGGCCGCGCCTACATCGACGGCTTCAAGGTCGCGCTCGAGCGCGGCGCGCAGCTCGTGCTCGAGATGGACTGCGACTTCTCGCACGACCCGCAGGACGTACCGCGCCTGATCGAGGCGGCGGCCGACGCCGATCTCGTGCTCGGATCGCGTTACGTGCCTGGCGGCGGGGTGCGGGACTGGGGGCTCGCCCGTCGCCTGATCTCGCGGGCGGCGTCGCTCTACACCCGGCTGCTGCTGATGCCGGTGCACGACTCCACGGGCGGGTTCAAGTGCTTCCGGCGCGAGGTGCTGGAGCGGCTCGACCTCGACGCGATCACGTCGCGCGGCTACATGTTCCAGATCGAGACGACGTTCAGGGCCAGGCGCCTCGGCTTTCGTGTCGTCGAGATCCCGATCACCTTCGCCGACCGCGAGGTGGGCGGGTCGAAGATGTCCCGCGCGATCGTCGCGGAGGCGATCTGGAGGGTGCCGGCGCTGCGGCTGGCAGCGCTGCGGGGGAACGTGTGAGGGAGGTCACCGACACGACCTTCGAGGCCGAGGTGCTCCGGGCTGACGGGGTCGTCGTCGTCGACTTCTGGGCCCCGTGGTGCAAGCCGTGCGAGGCGATCGCACCGATCCTCGAGGCGCTCGCAGCCGAGCACGGCTTCGGGCTCGTGCGCGTGGACATCGACGAGCACCTCGGCGTGCCGTCGCGCTACGGCGTGCTCTCGCTGCCGACCGTGATCCTCTTCGAAGGCGGAGAGCCGCGCTCGACCGTGATCGGCGCCCGGCCGCGCTCGCACTACGAGCGCGCGTGGGCGGCCTGGCTCACGCCCTGAAGTGCTCGTAGCCGGCGAGCTGCTGCGGCTCGCCGCCGAGCCGCAGGACGACGCCTTCACCTTCCTCGACCGCGCCGATCACGGAGAAGCCGAGTGACGGGCCGGCGCTCGGGGGGACGGTGGCGAGCAGCTCGAAGTCCTCGCCGAAGCCGAGGTCGGCGAGCTCGCCCGCCCGTGGCACGAGCTCCAGGTCGATCGCGAGCCGGCAGCCGGAGCGTCGGGCGATGTGACCCGCGTCGACGGCGAGGCCGTCCGAGACGTCGAGCATGGCGGTTGCCACCGCCCCGAGGCGCAACCCCTCCTCCGTTCGGAGCGGCGGGCGCAGGTAGCGACCCTCGCGGAACGCGGCTCCGGCGCCGCCGAGCGGGCCCGTGACCACGATCGCGTCTCCCGGTCGGGCGCCGGCCCGCCCCGGGACGCGCGGGGAGCGGCCGAGCGCGGTGACGCTGAGGAAGACGCGGTCGGCGCGGGTGGTGTCGCCGCCGCGCACGGGGACCCCCGACTCGCCGAGCCCCTCGTAGAGCTCGACGACGTCGGCGAGCTGCGTCGCGGACGGCAACGCCGAGCGTGACGATCAGTGCCTCGGGATGCGCCCCGGACGCGGACAGGTCGCTGATGTTGACCGCGGCGGCGCGGAAGCCGAGCTCGCGCCAGCTCAGCCGGTCGAGCGTGAAGTGGACCTCCTCGACGAGCGCGTCCTGGGTGACGACGAGCCCGTCGCCGAGCTCGGCCGCGTCGTGCTCGGTGTCGACGATCAGCCCTCGCGACTCGAGCTCGCGCAGCAGCCCGAGCTCGCCCGCCTCAGAGAGCCGCATCGACCGCCGCCCGTACGCCCGCCAGGTCGGAGACGGCGCGGATCACGGCGACACCGGCCGCACCCGCCCGGATGCACGTCGGCTGCGTTCGACGCGTCGATCCCGCCGATCGCGACCACCGGAACGGTGACGGCGAGACACACGTCGGCGAGGCCGTCCAGGCCGATCGGAGCGGCCGCGTCCGGCTTGGAGGGCGTCGCCCACACCGGCCCCGCTCCGATGTACGTCGCGCCGGAGAACTCCGCCACGGCGGCCTCCCGCCGCGTGCGTGCGGAGATCCCGAGCGGAATCCCCGCCGCGGCGGCACGCTCGGCGCCCGGATCGGCCTGGCCGAGATGCACGCCGCAGCCGAGCGCCAGAGCCGCCTCGACGTCGTCGTTCACGATCAGCTCCGCCTCGAGGTCCGCGAGCTCCCGGCCGAGCGCGACGACCTCGCTCCGTCGGCGCTCCCTTCAGGCGCAGCTGCACGACCGTCGCCCCGGCCGCCGCTGCAGCGCGGGCGGTCTCGGCGTCGGTGACGAGCGCGTGCAGCCTCACGCGACCAGTTTCGCGCGTCCGGTCAGCGTGGCCGGGTCGAGCGCCGCGAGCGCGTCGTAGAGCGCGACGTGGAAGCTCCCCGGGCCGTTCGCACGCCGACGGCGGCATCCTCGCCCGCGACGCCGAAGGCGACGAGCGCCTCCGCCGCAGCCTCGAGCACGTCGTCCTTCGCGGCCAGGAAGCAGCCCGTGAGCACGGTCGACATGCACCCCGTGCCGGTGACGGCGGCGAGCAGCTCGTGGCCGTTCGCGACCGAAATCGTCCGCTCGCCGTCGGAGACGTGGTCGACAGGCCCCGTCACCGAGGCGACGAGCCCCGAGCGTTCGCGCCGCAACGCGTGCCAGCTCCGCGGCGTCACCGTCCGCACCGATCGACTCCACCCCCCGCACCTCCGCCTCGACACCGACGAGCGTCGCCACCTCGCCGGCATTCCCGCGCAGCACTGCGACGTCCACCGCATCGAGGATCCGCTTCGCGGTGTCGGTGCGATACCGCGTCGCACCGGCGCCGACCGGATCGAGGACGACCGGGACGCCGCGCTCGTTGGCGGCAGCGCCGGCCACGAGCATCGAGTCGACCCAGGCCTCCTCGAGCGTGCCGATGTTCAGCACGAGGGCGCCTGCGAGACCGACCATCTCCCCTACCTCCTCGGCCGCATGCGCCATCACGGGCAGCGCCCCGAGCGCGAGCACCGCGTTCGCGGTCTCGTTCATGACCACGTAGTTGGTGATGCTGTGGACGAGCGGCCTGCGCTCGCGCAGCGTCGCCAGGGTCGTGCCGGGATCGATCATGCGGCCGCCTTTCAGGTCGAGGACGTCGACGGGGCCATCGCCCGCGCCGATCTCGGCGAGCCCCTGCCGGACCGCGTCCGAGGCCGCACGGGCCGCCTCCGCAGCTGCGTCCGGAAGGGAAAGCCCGCGCGCGAGGGACGCCGCAAGCGTGGCCGAGTGGGTGCAGCCGGCGCCGTGCGTGGCGCGCACGTCGTGACGCACGACACGCAGCTCGTAGTGATCGCGGCCGTCGAAGAGGTGGTCGACGGCCGGCTCGCCGTGTCCGCCCGTGACGAGCGCTGCGCCGGCGCCGAGCTCGACCAGCCGCTCGGCGAGGTGCCGGCGAGGTGCGCCCGGGAGCCCCGTCAGCGTCTCGGCCTCCGGCAGGTTCGGCGTGACGACGGTCGCGAGGGGGAACAGCCGCGCCGACGAGCGTCTCAACGGCGTCGTCCTGCAGCAGCTGGGCACCCGAGCTCGCGATCAGGACCGGGTCCACGACGAGCGGCACCTGCCGGCCGTCGAGATAGTCCGCCACCGTCTCGATGATCCGCCGCGAGAACAGCATTCCCGTCTTGGCGGCGTCGACGCCGATGTCGTCGAAGACGGCGTCGAGCTGGGCGACGATGAACTCCTCCGGGAGCTCGTGCACGGCGGTCACGCGCGACGGTGTTCTGCGCCGTCAGCGCGACGAGCGCGCTCGAGCCGTGGCAGCCCGCCGCCGCGAACGCCTTCAGGTCGGCCTGGATGCCCGCACCCCCGCCCGAATCGGACGTGGCGATCGTGAGACAGCGTGGAACAGACGTGGGGGAACCCATGGTTCCCCCACGAGCCCCCTCCTTCACACCTGCGACCGGATCAGCCATCGCGCGGCTCCCGCCGGGCAAAGCCCGGCTCCGCCGAACAACGTGCGCGTCGCGACATCGAAGACCTCTCCCTTCGCCGGCATGACCCGGATCAGGTTCTGCGGGTGTGATCTCAGCCCCCAGACGGGGCACCCCGGTAAGACGAAGGCTAGCGTAGGGCTCGTGACAAGCGTCGCGTCGAGCTGGGCGGAGGTCCTGCAAGGAGACGAGCTGGCGTATCTCGGCTCGGAGCCCGCGCGCGAGGGCCGGAGCGAGCCGTTTCCGGACGACCTGGATCCGCGCGTCGCCTCCGCGCTCGTGGCCGTCGGGATCACCTCGCTCTGGCGCCACCAGGCCGAGGCTTGGGAGGCCGTGCGCGGCGGCGGCAACGTGATCGTCACCACCGGCACGGCCAGCGGGAAGAGCCTCGCCTTCAACCTGCCCGTCCTCGACCTGCTCGCGCGCGAGCCGAAGAGCCGCGCCCTCTACCTCTACCCGACGAAGGCGCTCGCCCAGGATCAGGCCCGCGCTCTCCATGGGTTCGAGCTCAAGGGCGTCAAGCCCGCCATCTACGACGGTGACACCGAGAGCGAGCGCCGCTGGCAGATCCGCAAGTGGGCGAACGTCATCCTGTCCAACCCGGACATGCTCCATGTCGGGATGCTGCCCCACCACGATCGCTGGGGCGACATGCTCGCGAACCTGCGCTTCGTCGTCGTCGACGAGGCGCACGTCTACCGGGGCGTGTTCGGCTCCCACGTCGGGAACGTCCTGCGGCGGCTCCGGCGGCTCGCACGCGTCTACGGCGCGGAGCCGCAGTTCGTGCTCGCCTCCGCGACGATCGCGAACCCGGCGCAGCTCGCCGAGTCGCTCCTGGGCGCGCCGGCACGGGTGATCGAGGGCGACGCCGCGCCGAAGCCCGAGCGCACCGTCGCGCTCTGGAACCCGGAGCTGCTCGATCCAGAGCTCGGGATCCGCGCGAGCTCGCTCGGCGACGCGTCGCGCCTGCTTGCAGGCTTCGCCTCCCGCGGGCTGCGGACGATCTGCTTCGCGAAGAGCCGCAAGGCCGCCGAGCTGATCCACCGCTTCGCGGCCGAGCGCGTGGACGGGGCGACGGCGAAGCGGCTCGCCCCCTACCGCGCCGGCTACACACCGGCCCAGCGGCGGGAGATCGAGGCGCGGCTCGTCTCGGGCGACCTGCTCGGGGTCTCGGCGACCGACGCGCTCGAGCTGGGGATCGACATCGGCTCGCTCGACTGCGCGATCTCGGTCGGCTTTCCGGGCACGGTCTCCTCGCTGCGCCAGCAGTGGGGCCGCGCCGGGCGACGGGGCCACGGCGTCGCGGTGCTCGTCGCGAGCGAGGACGCACTCGACCAGTACTTCATGCGCGAGCCCGAGACCCTGCTCTCGCGCACGGTCGAGGCCGCGATCCTCGACGCCGCCAACCCGCGCGTCCTCGACGGCCACGTCCTCTCGGCCGCGTTCGAAGGGCCCGTCGACGAGGCGGACGCCGCCACCCTCGGCCCGGCGGCGCTGGAGCGCGCGCCGCTCCTCCCCGAGCTGAAGCGGACCGACGCGGGCTACGTCTGGGCCGGGAAGGACTACCCCGCCGCACGCGTCCTGCTCCGCTCCGGCGAGCCCGACAGCTTCACCGTGGTCGAGGGCGAGGAGGGCACCGTGCTCGGCCTCGTCGAGCGCTCGCGCGCCTACGGGACGGTGCACGAGGGCGCGATCTACCTCCACCTCGGCGAGCAGTACCTCGTGCGCGCGCTCGAGCTCGAGGCCCGCACCGCGGTCGTCACTCCCGCACGGGTCGACTGGTACACGCAGGCGAAGAAGGAGACGCAGACGGCGATCGTGGAGCCGCTGCGCCTGGAGTCCCGGTTGGGCGTCGCCGCTCCACTTCGGCCGCGTCTCGGTGACCGAGCAGGTCGTCGCCTACCAGCGCAAGTCGATCTCGGGCGGCGACACGCTCGAGACCGTGCCGCTGGCGCTGCCCGAGACGAGCTTCGAGACCGAGGCGATCTGGTTCTCGCCCGACCCCCGCGCAGCTCGAGGGGATCGACGAGATGCCGCGCATGCTCTCCGCGCTGCACGCAGCCGAGCACTCGCTGATCGCGCTCCTGCCGCTGTGGGCGATGTGCGACCGCTGGGACATCGGCGGCCTCTCCACGAACATCCACTTCCAGACCGGCCTGCCGACGATCTTCGTCTACGACGGCCACTCGGGCGGCGTCGGGATCACCGAGCGGGGCTTCGAGCGCTTCGAGGGCTGGGTGGAGGACACCGCGAGGATGATCTCCGGCTGCCCCTGCGCCGCCGGCTGCCCGAGCTGCGTGCAGAGCCCGAAGTGCGGCAACCTGAACGAGTACCTGGACAAGGACGCCGCGCTCACGCTGCTGCGGCGGCTGCTCGACTCCTAGGCGGCTGTCGATTCGGCCGCAGCCCGTTCGTCTACGTGGTGAAATCGACGAAAAGGAGGCGCAGGTGGAGTACGTAGCACTGATCTACGGCGAAGAGGGCCGCTGGGCGGCGCTCTCCGACGAGGAGCGCGAGCGCGAGATGGGTGAGTACATGGCCCTCTCGGAGCGAGAGCGTCACGAAGGGGGGCGAGGAGCTGGACTCGGACGCAACCGCGACGACGGTGCGGGTGCGCGGAGGCGAGACGCTCGTCACCGACGGCCCGTTCGCAGAGCTGAAGGAGAGCATCGGCGGCTACTACGTCTTCGAGTGCGACTCGATCGAGGACGCCTGCACGTGGGCCGCGAAGATCCCGGCCGCGCGACACGGCGCGGTCGAGGTGCGGCCCGTCCACGTCGACGAGGGGGGCCAGTCATGAAGTACATCGCACTGCTCACGAACACCGAGGAGGACCGCGTCCGCTGGGAGGCGATGGCACCGGAGGAGGCCGCCGCGGCCCGCGCGCAGGAGATGCCGAAATGGAACGCGCTCTTCGAGGCGCTCGGGCCGTACATGGTCGACGGGAAGGAGCTCGACGAGCCCGCGGCCGCCAAGACTGTCCGCGTGCGCAACGGCGAGACGATCGTCACCGACGGGCCGTACGCGGAGACGAAGGAGCAGCTCGGCGGCTTCTTCGTGCTCAACTGCGAGGACCTCGACCAGGCGATCGGGCTCGCGACGAAGATCCCCGTCGTCGAACGCGCCTCCGTCGAGCTGAGGCCCGTGATCGAGCATTGACGGAAGCGGTTGCGCGTGCGTTCCGGGAGGAATGGGGCCATGCGGTCGCCGTCCTCACCCGCGTCCTCGGCGACCTCCAACTCGCCGAGGACGCGGTGCAGGACGCCTTCACCACCGCGCTGGAGCGCTGGCCACGAGACGGCCAGCCGGCCACGCCCGGCGCCTGGATCATCACGACCGCGCGCAACCGCGCGATCGATCGCCTCCGCCGCGAGCAGACGTTCGCCCGGAAGGCGGCGCTGCTCGCGCGGCTCGAGGCGCTGCCCGCCGATGAGGACGACGTGAGCACGATCCCCGACGACCGGCTCGCGCTCGTGTTCACGTGCTGCCATCCCGCGCTCGCCGCAGAGTCGCGGGTCGCACTGACGCTGCGCGAGGTGGCGGGCCTGACGACGACGGAGATCGCGCACGCCTTCCTCGTCGCCGAGCCGGCGATGGCACAGCGGCTCGTGCGGGCGAAGAGGAAGATCCGCGGTGCCGGCATCCCCTTCCGCGTCCCGCCCGACCACCTGCTGCCCGAGCGGCTGCGCTCCGTGCTGGCGGTCCTGTACCTCGTCTTCAACGAGGGCTATTCGGCGAGCGCGGGCCGCGAGGTCGTCCGCGACGAGCTGTGCGACGAGGCGATCCGGCTCGCGAAGCTGCTCGCCGTGTTGATGCCGGACGAGCCGGAGGCGCTCGGCCTGCTCGGGCTGATGCTGCTGCACGACGCGCGCCGGCACGCGCGGACGTCGCCCGACGGGTCGCTCGTCCTCCTGGCCGACCAGGACCGCTCGCGCTGGAGCCGGACGAGCATCGACGAGGGCACGCGCGTGCTCGACCGCGCCCTCTCGTACCGGCGTCCCGGCCCGTACCAGCTGCAGGCGGCGATCGCGGCGCTCCATCTCGAGGACGAGCCCGACTGGCCCCAGATCGCGCTCCTCTATGCGGAGCTCGCCCGGCTCGAGCCGTCCCCGATCGTGGAGCTGAACCGTGCGGTCGCGGTGGGGATGGCGGAAGGGCCGGAGCGCGGCCTCGAGCTCGTCGAGGCGGTCGACCTCCCGGGCTACCACCTGCTGCACGCGGCACGAGCCGACTTCCTGCGCCGCCTCGGCCGCAACGAACAGGCGGGGAGCGCCTATCGCGAGGCGCTCGCGCTCGACATGAACGCCGCCGACCGCGCCTTCCTGGAGCGCCGGCTGTCAGAGGTCTCCTAGACGAATGCCCGCATGCGGGTCTCGGCCAAGGTCGACTACGCGATCAGGGCGCTGGCCGAGCTGGCCGCCGCGCCCCCCGGTCCGCCCGGTCAAGGGCGAGCGCCTGGCCGAGGCGCAGGCCATCCCGCTCAAGTTCCTCGAGAACATCCTCACCGAGCTGCGGCGAGCCGAGATCGTCGCCAGCCAGCGCGGGGTCGACGGCGGCTATCGGCTCGCGCGGCCGGCCGCGGAGATCAGCCTCGCCGACGTGATCCGCGCGGTCGAAGGGCCGATCGCGACGGTCCGCGGCTCCCGTCCCGAGGACGTGGGCTACACCGGCGCCGCCGCCGGGCTGGGCGAGGTCTGGATCGAGCTACGAACGAGCATGCGCGGCGTGCTCGAGGAGACCTCGCTCGCCGACCTCGTCGCACGGTCTGCCGGCGCAAGATGCGCGATGACCCCTAAAGGGGCCGCTTCGCGGCCCAACAGCCCCTCGAATTAAGGCTCAGGCGAAGACGCGTGCGCGCTCCGGCCGCACCCAGACGATCTGGCCCTGCTCCAGCTCGAGCTGCTCGCACTCGTCGCGCGTGATCTGCGCCCAGAGCTTCTCCCCGTCCCCACGCACGAGCTCGACCCGAACCTCGAAGCCGAGGTGGACGACCCGATCGATCATCGCCTCCTCGGCGCCGTCGGCCGGCTCGAGCAGCAGGTCGAGGTCGTGCGGCCGCACCCAGCGGTCTCGCCGACCTGGTTCACCGGCCCGACGAAGCTCATCACGAACTCGGTCTCCGGATGCTCATAGAGGTCGCGCGGGCCGCCGACCTGCTCGATCCGGCCGCGGTTCATCACGGCCACCTGGTCGGCCACCTCCATCGCCTCCTCCTGGTCGTGCGTGACGAAGACGGTGGTGACGTGCATCTCCTCGTGCAGGCGGCGCAGCCAGTCGCGCAGCTCCGCGCGCACGCGCGCGTCGAGCGCGCCGAAGGGCTCGTCGAGGAGCAGCACCTCCGGCTCGACGGCGAGCGCACGGGCGAGCGCCATCCGCTGGCGCTGGCCTCCCGAGAGCTGGGCCGGATAGCGGTGCGCGAAGGGCTGCAGCTGGACGAGCTCCAGCAGCTCGTCGACGCGCGCGCGGATCTCCGTCTTCGGCCGCTTGCGCACGCGTCAGCCCGAAGCCGACGTTGTCGCGAACGGTCATGTGCTTGAAGGCTGCGTAGTGCTGGAAGACGAAGCCGACCCCGCGCTGCTGCGGCGCGAGCGCCGTGGCGTCCTCGCCCGAGATCACGATCTCGCCGGTGTCCGGCTGCTCGAGCCCGGCGATCACCCGCAGGAGCGTCGACTTGCCGCTGCCGCTCGGCCCGAGGAGCGCGGTCAACGAGCCCGGCTCGACGACGAGCGAGACGTCGTCGAGCGCCGTGAAGGCGCCGAACCGCTTGGTCACGCCGCGTGCCTCGATCATGCGCTTCCTCTCCTTGAACCTCTTCGACTTCGCGTTGCCTGAACAGGGTGGTGGCGAGCAGGGTCGCCACGGCGAGCAGCGCCAGCAGGACCGACGCCGCATAGTTCCCACGGGATCGAACGACTGGAAGCGCTCCTCGACGTGGAGCGTGAGCGTGTTGGTGCTGGCCGGCGAGGTGCCCGGAGACGACGCTGACGGCGCCGAACTCGCCGAGCGCCCGCGCGGTCGTCAGCACGACGCCGTAGGCGATCGCCCCAGCGGATCGCCGGCAGCGTCACGCGCCAGAACGTCTGCCAGCCGGACGCGCCGAGCGTCGACGCGGCCTGCTCCTGCTCGTCGCCGATCTCCCGCAGCACGGGCACGACCTCGCGCACGACGAACGGCAGCGAGACGAAGATGGTGGCGAGCACCATGCCGGGGAGCGCGAAGATCACGCGCATGCCGGCGTCGGCGAGCGCGTCGCCGAACCAGCCGTTCGCGGCCGTAGACGAGGATCAGCGCCAGACCGACGACGACCGGCGAGAGCGCGAACGGCAGGTCGACGAGCGCGTTCACGAGCCCGTGCCCGCGGAAGCGGCGGCGCACGATCGCCAGCGCGCAGAGGACGCCGAAGACCGTGTTCAGGGGCACGGCGATGCAGGCGATCAGGATCGTGAGCCACAGCGCGTGCAGTGCCTCGGGGGTCGTGATCGAAGCCCAGGCCTCGTCGAGGCCGTTCTCGAACGCGCGCCAGAAGACGAGCGCGACGGGAACGCGACCAGCGCGCCGAGGTAGCCGAGCGCGACGACGCGGAGCGCGTACCTACCGCATCGTGCCTCGTCGCCCAGCGGCGAACGCCGCCGATCGCGAACAGGACGACCAGCGAGAGGGCGAGCAGGACGACCGAGACGGCCGCCGCGCCGGTGACGTCGTCGCTCTCGATCTGGCCGAAGATGTAGACGGACGCGACCTCGGTGTCGAACGGGCATGTTGCCGGAGATCAGCACGACGGCGCCGAACTCGCCGATCGCGCGGGCGAACGCGAGCGCAGCCGCCCGAGAGGATCGCGGGCAACAGGTTCGGCAGGATGATCCGCCGGAAGATCGGCCGCCGGACGCGCGCCGAGCGAGCGAGCGGCCTCCTCCATCTCGCGGTCGAGCTCGAGCAGCACCGGCTGCACCGCGCGCACGACGAAGGGCAGCGTCACGAAGAGCAGCGCCAGCCGTGAGCGCCGATCTTGCGTGTAGGCGATGTTGATCGCCGATCGGCCCGCGCGGCCCGTAGAGCGCGAGCAGCGTCAGGCCCGCGACGATCGTCGGCAGCGCGAACGGCAGGTCGATCAGCGCGTTCGACGAACGCCTTGCCGCGGAAGCGGTCGCGCACGAGCACCCAGGCGATGGCGGTGCCCGCGACAGCGTTGACCGCCACGACGGCGAGCGAGACGAGCAGCGTCAGCTTGAGCGCCGCCACGGCCTGCGGGTTGGAGACGGCGCGCCAGAAGCCGTCGAGCCCGCCCTCGGCGGACCGCGAGCAGCGACCGCGGCGAGCGGGAGCAGGACGATCACGCTCAGATAGCCGGTGACGATGCCGAGGCCGAGCGCCGCCTCCGCGCTGCACCCGAGCGCTGGGGCGCGGCGCGGAGGCGGCGACGTCCGCGCTACTCAAGCGCCTCCCCGACCTCGCGCTGGATCTCCGCCATGATCCCGCCGTCGACGTCGAAGAACTCCTCACGAACGGGCCCCCAGCCACCGAGGTCGGCGATCGTGAAGAGCTGCGGCGGCGTCGGGTAGTCGAACTCCGCGAGCACGTCCTCGAGGACCGGCCGGTAGCCCGTCTCGCCGAAGACCCGCTGCGCCTCGGCCGAGCGAGCGAAGTCGACGAACGCCTGCGCCTGCTCCGTCTTGCCGCCCTCGGTCACGACGGCGATCGGGTTCTCGATCAGGATCGTCTGGTCCGGGACGACGTAGTCGAGCTCCTCCCCCTTCTCCTGCGCGATGATCGCCTCGTTCTCGTAGGCGATCAGCACGTCGCCCTTGCCGCCGACGAACGTCTGCAGCGCCTCGCGCGCGCTCTTGTCCTGCACGCTCGACGTTGTGGAAGAGCCGGTTCAGGTACTCGATCGCCTCCTCCTTGCGTCTTGCCGAGCTCGAGCTGCGCGCCGTAGGCGGCCATCACGTTCCATTGAGCGCCGCCGGAGGTGAACGGGTTGGGCGTGATCACCTCGATCCCCGTCCCGCGTCAGGTCGTCCCAGGTGCGGATGTTCTTCGGGGTTGCCCTCGCGCACGGCGAAGACGACGACGGAGTCGCTGACCATCCCGTCGTGCTCGTCGTCGCTCCAGGAGGCATCGACGAGGCCCTCGTCGACGAGCCGGGTGACGTCGGGCTCGAGCGAGAAGGCGACGACGTCCGCCGGCAGCCCGGACGCCACCGCGCGGCTCTGCTCGCCTGAAGCGGCGTACGACTCCTGGAACGAGACCCCGGCGCCCTCGTCGGTCGCGGCGAAGTCCTTCGTCAGCTGCGCGTACACCTCGCGCGGGGTCGAGTAGGCCACGAGCGCCAGCGTCGTCTCGCCTCCGTCCACCGTGCCGCCGTCCGACGTTGCGTCTGCGCTCTGGCCCCCGCAGCCGCTCGCCAGCGCCGCCAGCAGCACGGTCGCGCCGATCGCTCCCAGGATCCTCCTCACACGTTCCTCCCTTTGTCTACCGCGATAGTTGAGATTGGGAGTTGTAATAGAACGAATAAGCATTGTCAATTTAGAACCGGTGCCGCGACCGGCGTGGTAGGAATGCCGCATGGCACCACCGCGCAACGCACGTGGCGGAGTGCTCGTCCTCGGCGGTGGGTTCGCGGGAAGCTACGTCGCCCGTCTGCTCGGTCGAAGCGGCGCGACCATCGTCAGCCGCGAGAACTTCATGCTCTACACGCCGATGCTGCCTGAGGCCGCCTCGGGCACGCTCGAGCCCCGACACGTCGTCGTGCCTCTGCGCCAGATGTGCCGGCACGCCGAGCTGCTGCTCGGAACGGCGACCGCTCTCGACGAGGAGCGACGGATCCTGAGCGTCGACACGGCCGATGCCGGCAGCTTCGAGGTCTCGTACGAGCAGCTCGTGCTCGCGCCGGGTGCGATCACGCGAACGTTCCCGGTTCCGGGCCTGGCGGAGCACGCGCTCGGGTTCAAGGACCTCGCCGACGCGATCCACCTGCGCAATCGCGTCCTACGAGAGCTCGAGGCAGCCGACGAGGAGGCGGATCCTGCCGTGGCGGCGTCCCACCTCACGTTCGTCTTCGTCGGTGCCGGCTACGCGGGCGTGGAGGCGCTGGCCGAGCTCTCCGACCTCGCCGCCGATGCCCTGCGCTACTACCCGCGCCTGCGCGCGATCCCGCAGCGCTGGGTGCTCGTCGACGCGGCGCCGAAGATCCTCCCCGAGATCCCGAGCCGCCTCGGCGAGTACGCGGCGCGCGAGCTGACCCGGCGCGGAGTGGAGATCCACGTCGGCACGACGCTCGAGTCGATCGGCCCGGACGAGGCGGTGCTCTCGAACGGCGAGCGGATCCCGGCGCGCACGGTCGTCTGGACGACGGGCGTGAAGGCGAGCCCGCTGCTCGGCGCGTGGGGGCTGCCGCTGGACGACCGCGGGCGGGTGCGCGTGGACGAGTACATGCGCGTCGAGGGCCGTGAGCGCCTGTGGGCGCTCGGCGACGCCGCCGCCGTGCCCAACACGCGCACGCCGGGACAGTTCGATCCACCCACCTGCCAGCATGCGCTGCGCCAGGCCCGCCGGCTGGCGAAGAACCTCGGCGGCGACCTCGAGCCGTACGGCTACCGGATGCTCGGCCAGGTGGCGACGCTCGGCCGCTACAAGGGGGTCGCCGACGTCATGGGCGTCCGCTTCCGCGGCTTCCCGGGCTGGTTCCTGACCCGCAGCTACCACCTGCTCCAGCTGCCGCTGCTCTCGCGCAAGCTCCGGGTCGTCACCGACTGGACGACCTCGCTCTTCTTCCGTCGCGACATCGCAGAGCTCTCGATGCTCGGCCACCCGCAGCGGCTCGATCCGTGACAGCGTCCTCAGCGAAGCGTACGCAGTGCTGCGCCGAGCGTCTGGCGGGTCGTCAGGACCGGCGCGTAGAGGTCGCCCTCGCGCGCGACCCGCTCCAGGACCGCGTCCATCGTGAAGGCGGCTGGGTCGAGGCTCTCGTTCACCTCGTCCCAGCGCAGCGGCGTCGACACCGGCGCGCCGGGCTTTGGCCGCACGGAGTAGACGGAGGCGATCGTCTTGCCCTCGCCGTTCTGGTTCGAGTCGATCAGGACGCCGCGCCGCTTCGCCTTCGACCACTCCGTGGTCGCGAGGCGCGGGTGGGCGCGCGCGATCGCGCCCGCGACGATCTCCGAGAAGCGGCGCGTCTCGTCGAACGTGTGCCGGCGCGCGATCGGGACGAGCACGTGCATGCCCTCCGAGCCGCTCGTCTTCGGGAAGCGACTCGAGCTCCAGCAGCTCGAGCGTCTCCTTGACGAGGAGCGCCACCTCGATCGTCTCGGCGAAGCCGACGTCCGGTGAGGGATCGAGGTCGAAGAGGACGAAGTCGGGCCGGTCCGGCTTGTCCACGCGGGAGTACCACGTGTTCAGGTCGATGCAGCCCATGTTCACCATCCAGAGCAGCGCGAGATCGTCGTTCACGAGCGGGAAGTCGACGTGCTTGCGCGTCCGCGCGGAGTCGCGCGCCGAGACCTCGAACCGGCGCGTCGGGATCCAGTCGGGCATGTGCTTCGGAGCGTCCTTCTGGAAGAAGAACTTCCCGAACGCGCCGTCGGGATAGCGCTTCATCGTGAACGGCCGCTGGCGCAGGTGCGGCACGACGACGGGGGCGACGTCGCGGTAGTACGCGAGCAGGTCGCCCTTCGTGATCCCCTCCTCCGGCCAGAACGGCTTGTCCAGGTTGGACAGCTTCAGCACGCGCGAGCCGCGCCTCAGCTCGGGCGCGATCGCGTCACGCTCGCGGCGGACGTCCTCGGCGCGCTTGTCCTCGCGCAGTCCCTGGTACGACGGCGCGCGCAGGCGCCCGTCGTGGGTCCACTCGACGAACTCCACCTCGCAGACGAGCTCGGGCTCGACCCAGACCACGTCCCCCTTGCGCACCTTCGGCAGCTTCGGCACCTCGTCGAAGGGCGGCTTCGGTCGCTCGAGGGGACGCAGGAGCGCCAGCAGCTTCTCGATCTCGGCGTCGTCGAACCCCGTGCCGACATTGCCGACGTAGCGAAGGCGGCCGCCCTCGGAGACGGCGAGCACGAGCGAGCCGAAGCGGCCGCTGCGTCGGCCCTGACCCTTCGTGTAGCCGGCGATCACGAACTCCTGCCGGCCGTGGGTCTTGATCTTCAGCCAGTTCCGGGAGCGCCTCCCGGGCTCGTAGACCGAGTCTGCGCGCTTGGCGACGATCCCCTCGAAGCGCTGCTCCTTGGCCGCCTCGTAGAGCGTGTGCCCGTCCTCGAACGCATCGGAGACCTGGACGCCGCCGCGCCGCTTGTCGACGAGCTGGGCCAGCCGCTTGCGACGCTCGGTCAGCGGCAGCCCGACGAGCGGCTCGCCCTCGACCTCGAGCACGTCGAACGCGACGTAGACGTACGTCGTGCCCTGCTTGCCCTGCTGCATGGCCGAGAAGGTCGCGCGCCCGTCCGGGCCGATCGCCACCACCTCGCCGTCGAGCACGCAGTCGGGCGTGCGCAGGGCGCGCACGAGCGCGCTCACGACGGTGGGGAAGCGCTCGTTCAGCGCGTTGCCGTTGCGGCTGCGCAGCTCGACCTCCCCGCCTCGCATCGTCGCGATCGCCCGGTAGCCGTCCCACTTCACCTCGAAGAGCCAGCCGTCGCCCGCCGGCACCTCGCCGGCGAGCGTCGCGAGCATCGGCCGGTAGGCCGTCCGGGCTTCGCCGCGTCGCGGCCTCGCCGGCGGGCTCCTTCTTCTTCACGAGCAGCCAGTTCTTCGGGTCGCCGGAGAGCTTCGCCGGGACGAGCGTCCACTGCCCCTCCAGCCGCTCGCCGTGCAGGTGCACGGTCAGCCCGCCGTCGGGCTTCTCCTCGACGAGCTCGTAGGTGCCCCGGTCCCAGATCTCGACGGTGCCGGCGCCGTAGTTCCCCTTCGGGATCGTGCCCTCGAAGGTGGCGTAGTCGAGCGGGTGGTCCTCGACGTGGACGGCGAGATGCTGCGTGCCCGGCTCGAGCGGAACCCCTTTCGGCACCGCCCAGCTCGCGAGCGCGCCGTCACGCTCGAGCCTGAAGTCGTAGTGGAGCCGGCTCGCGTCGTGGCGCTGGACGACGAAGATCGGCGCCTCGCCCTGCTTGCCGCCCGAGAACGGCTCCGGTGTGCGCGCCCGGTCGCGCTTTCGCTCGTACTCGCTCAACCCACGGTCGCGAGGCCGGCTCACGACGTCGATGTTTCGCGCCGGCGCGGCTGGAGATTATGACTTGCAACGCGGGTGTGCACGCCCCGCCCTGAAGCTTCTCCACCCACAGCGGGGGGTCAGTTGAGGTCGGCTCTTGCCGGCCTCAACACGTGTGAGGGCCTGTTGAGAGCGCGAAAGTGTACTGCGGATAAGCCTGTGGATGATGTGGATAGTCGTCCGCTCACGCGAGCACGCCCATGGAACGGAACTTGGCACGCCGCGCGGCTCGCAGCTCGACCTGGGGAATGTTGTCAAGCTCGATCAACGACTCGACGAGGGCCGACGACAACAGCCGCGCCGCCTCGTCGTGGTCGAGGTGGGCTCCGCCCGCCGGCTCCGGGACGACGTCGTCGATCACCCCGAGCTCGAGACAGTGCGCGGCGTCAGGCTTGAACGCCGCGGCGGCCTTGCGTGCCGCGCCGGCGTCGCGCCAGAGGATCGACGCGCAGCCCTCCGGCGAGATGACCGAGTAGATCGCGTTCTCCTGCATCAGCACCCGGTCGGCGACGGCGATCGCGACGGCGCCGCCGGACCCGCCCTCGCCGATCACGCACGCCACCGTCGGCACCCCGAGCCGGGCCATCGCGGCCTGCGAGCGCGCGATCATCCCGCCCTGGCCGTGCTGCTCCGCCGCCACGCCGGGGTAGGCCCCGGGCGTGTCGACGAGCGTCACGATCGGGAAGCGATGCCGGTCGGCCAGCGCCATCGTCCGCATCGCCTTGCGGTAGCCCTCCGGGTAGGCCATGCCGAAGTTCCGCTTGCTGCGCTCCTTGAGGTCGCGGCCCTTCTGGTGCCCGATCAGGGCGACGGTGCGTCCGTCGAGCTTGCCGAGGCCGGTCACGATCGCGGCGTCGTCGGCGCGGCCCCGGTCTCCGTGCAGCTCGAAGAAGTCCTCGAAGATGCGCTCGACGTAGTCGAGCGTGTACGGGCGGTCCTCGTGCCGGGCGAGCTCGACGGACTGCCAGATCTCCTCGTCGGTCGGCTCGGCCTCGATCCGGTCGAGCTGGCGCTTCAGGCGCTCGAGATCGCCGGAGAGCCGGGCGCCGCGCAACAGATCGAGACCACTCAACCTGCTCAACCTATCGCGAAGTCGGATCTCGTCATCACGTGCCACCGTCCGCCCTCCCGAAGAGGCCCAGGAGCTGCGCGATCCGTCCGCGCAGCTCGGGGCGCGGCACGACCGCATCGACGTGGCCGAAGCGGAGGTTGGCCTCGGCGAGACCGAAGTCGTCGGGGAGCTTCTCGCGGGTCGTCTGCGCCACCACGCGCGGGCCGGCAAAGGACATCAACGCCCCCGGCTCTGCGAGCAGCACGTCGCCGAGGCTCGCGAAGCTCGCCAGCACGCCGCCGGTGGTGGGATGCGCCATCACGCTGATCAGCGCGCACCCGGACTCGTGCAGCTCCTCGACGGCGCACACCGTCTTCGGCAGCTGCATCAGGGCCAGGATCCCCTCCTGCATGCGGGCGCCGCCCGAGGCCGAGACCGAGACGAGCGGCACGCGGGCAGCCGCCGCGCTCTCGCAGGCGCGCGCGAACTTCTCGCCCGTCACGGAGCCCATCGAGCCGCCCATGAAGCGAGAAGTCCATCACCGCGAGCTCGCACGGCCGGCTCTCGATCGCCGCCCGGCCGATCACCATTGCGTCACCGAGGCCGGTCGCGACCTCGGCTTCGGCGAGGCGCTCCTTGTAGGCGCGCAGGTCGAAGAAGTCGAGCGGATCGGCCGAGCGCAGGTCGGCCGCCTCCTCGACGAAGCTGCCCTCGTCGGCGAGCTGCGCGATCCGCGCCCGGGCGCGCACCGGGAAGTGGTGCCCGCAGTGGCTGCAGACGCGCAACGCCGCATCGAGCTCGTCGTCGCGGTAGTGCGAGCCGCAGCCGGGACAGGTGTTCGGGTGTGACTTCGCCGGCGGCTCGGGTGCGACGTGCTTGTGCTCGATGGAGACGTCGATGCTGGTCGACTCGGCCATCGCCTGAGTTTAGACCCGTCGCCGCCGCCGCCGGTTACACCCGCCCGGCGAGCCGGGTCAGAGCCCGAGGGCGGCGCAGAGCCGCGCGAGCTTGGCCTCGTTCTCGGGCGCCCCGACGAGGCCCGTCAGGCCCGCGCCGGCGACGCGGCGGCGGGAGGCGACCTCGCGCAGCAGCGCCTCGAGCTCGTCCAGGCTGAGCCCCCCGGGCTCGGGGAAGAAGACCTCGAGCTCCCCGGGCTCGACCGAGTCGCCGTCGAGCGCGACGTAGACGGCGTCCGTGCCCGCGAGCGCGCGTTCGATGGCTCCGTCTCCGGTATGCACGCCGCTGCGCTCGATGAACTCCACCTCGGGCGGGTCGAGCGCGCGGCGCCGACGAGCGCGACGTTGCCGGCCTCCACCGCGCCGTCGTCGATCAGCATCCGCAGCGGCATGCCCCAGGCGTTGCCGGAGGGCGAGCTCGCCGGCGTGTTCAGGTCGCCGTGCGCGTCGAGCCAGACGACGCCGAGCGTGTCCTCGCCCTGCGGCGAGCCCTTCCACCGCGCCCACGTGGGCGCAGCAGCAGCCGCCCAGCACGAGCGGCCGGTCGGGCAGGTCGGACGGCGAGCGCGAGCGTCTGCTCGGCCAGCGATTCCTCGTCGACGACCGCCGCCTCCGGATACGGCAGCTCGAGCCACGGCCGCCTCCGCCATCGCGCTCGCCGCCCGCGCCCCACGCGCGCGGCACGCGCACGAGCCCGGCGCCGAACTCGCGTCCGCAGGAATGGCACTGGTAGTCGGGCCCGATCGCGACCGCCGTCAGCGTGCGGCAGTGCGGGCAGCGAGCCCGAAGCCGGCTCACCGCCGGAGCTCCCACGTGTCGTAGCGGCGCGTGACGTGCATCCCCGCCCGCTCGTAGAGCCGGACCGCCCCGGTCGTGTTCTCCCCGTCGACCCCGAGCCCGACCCGCGTCGCCCCCCGCCGGTGGAACTCGGCGAACGCGTGCCGAAGCAGCGCGAGCCCCAGGCCGCGCCGCCGCCACGCCGTGCGAACGCCGAGCTCGTTCACCCAGCCGAACGTCCGGATCGCCGGAGCTGTGCCAGGCGCACTGCGCGAAACCGGCGGCCTCGCCGTCCGCCAGGGCGAGGAACCACAGCGTCCGGTCGGTCTCCGGCTGGACCTCCGTCGCCTGCAACCACTCGTCGTACGGACGCGGCTCGAAGCCGAAGTGCTCGGCAAACGTGTCCTGGAGCGCTGCGTGGAAGGTCGGATCGTCACCCTCCGGCCACGGCCTCACGACGACTCCCTCCGGCCACTCCGGCGCTTCCGGCTCGGAGTCGAGCCGGGTCAGCATCGTGAACGAGTGGCGGATCACGGAGAACCCCTCGGCGGCGTAGGCGGCGGCGGCCGGCTCGTCGCGTCGCGGGCGCGTACGCCCCAGACCGGCAGGCCGGGATTCGCGCGCTCGACCGAGGCCCGCACGAGCGCGGACACGGCGTCGGCGTCGAGCGCGCGGGCGTCCGACGTCGGTGTGAGGCAGTCGCTCCAGCTGGACGTCCGCGTAGCCCACGACGCGGCCGTCGCGCTCCGCCAGTCCGAACCATGACGACCCTCGGCAGCGCGAACCACCCCGTCACCGTGGCCGGCGTCGAGTCGCTCTCGTCGAAGAGCGCGACCGAGTGGGCGTTGCAGGACGTCGGCGATCGCCGGGGCGTCGGCGGGCGTGGCGGTCCGGAGGACGAGCTCAGGCGACTGCAGGCGGAGCTCCTTCTCGTAGACGACGGCCTCCCAGAAGACGCGCATGCCGACCTTCTCGTAGAGCCGCGTCGCGCCGGTCGGGCTCTGCGCGTCGACGCCGAGCGCGACGCGCCGCTCGCCGCGGCGGAAGAACTCCGCGAACGCCGTCTCGAGCAGTGCCTCCCCGATCCTCCGCCGGCGCCAGGCCGGCCGGACGCCGAGGGTGCCGACCCAGCCCCACTCGCCGTGGCGCTTCCAGTCGCAGACGTTTCCGGCCGACGAGCTCCTCCCCTTCGAGCGCGACCCAGACGAGACTCGGATCGTAGCCCTCGACGTCGAAGACGTTCCTCGACCACTCCTCGAAGCTCCGCGCCGGATGCTCCCAGTCGTCCTCGAACGCCTCCTCGAGCGTCTCGTACAGCGCGCGCCGCTCCTCGGGATCGCGTAGGAGCCGGATCTCGATCCCGTCCGGAACCGACGGCTCGGGCGCACGCGTCGAGGTCGATCACCATGCGGAAGAAGTGCCGCGCCGACCGGTAGCCGTGGGCGGCGTACAGCGCGGGCGCGGCCGGGTCGCTCCTGCAGCGCGGCGTTCTGGAGATAGGCGCGCTCTCCGGCCGGCACGGACGCGGCTTCCTCGCGCGCGCGTTCCTCGCGTCAGCCGGAGCAGCTCGGACCCGACCCCGTTGCCGGTCAGCTCCGGGATGGACGTAGCCGTCGACGAGCATGCGGCCGCCGCCCTTGCGCTCGAAGGCGCGCGTAGCCGGCCAGGCGCCCGTCGAGCTCGACCAGCAAGACGTCGCGCGCGAGGTCGTAGTCCTCCCACTCCTCGCGCAGGTCTGCCTCGGTCCAGTCGGTCTCGCCGATCAGCGCGATGTCGGCGGCCTGCGCGAGCGCGAGCACCTCCGGCAGGTCGGCCTCGGTGGCCGTCCTGCGGACCGGACGGGCGACGCTCACGCCGGCGCGAGCTCGTCGAGCGACGTCGGGCAGGCCGGAGAGGTCGGGCAGGTGCGGTCCGCCTTCACGGCTGCGTCGTGCGCCTGCGAGTCCTCGCCCAGCCCCGATCGATCCAGACGGTGCTCAGCTCCAGCTCGTCGCGCGGGCGCGATGTCGTGGAAGCGACTCGCGGCGACGTGGACGTGGTGCTCGCGATCGGCGGTCGTGAGCTCGAAGAAGCGCTCCCAGTGCGCGTGCGCGGGCTTGTAGGACTGGACGTCCTCGGCGACGATCGTCAGGTCGAACGGGACGCCGAGCGCCCGCTGCGACGCCGCGATCAGGTCGCGGTCGGTGTTCGAGAGCAGCGGCGAGGCTCCAGCCGCGCCGGCGCAGCTCCTCGAGCGCCGCGGGCACCTCGGGGAAGGGCGGCCAGTCGGGCAGCGACCGCGGCAGGGCGCCGCTCTCGCCCTCGGGGATCCCGTAGCCGGACTCGTTCGCGAGCCGCTCGAGCGTGAGCGTGAGCACCTCGGCGTAGGAGCGGTAGCCCTCGGTCTGCACCTCGGGCTCGAGCTCGTGGTAGCGCGCGAGCAGCTCGGGCGCCTGCTCGGCGCCGTAGAGGCGCTCGAGCACGCCGCGGATGCCCGGCGTTCCAGTCGATCAGCGTGCCGTAGCAGTCGAACGTCGCCCAGCGCGATCATCGCGGCAGGAGCTTACTCAGAGCCTCGGTGACGGACTGCTGGGACTCGGACGAGCGTCCTCGTCCCAGCGGCGGAAGACGATGCAGGCGTTGTGGCCGCCGAAGCCGAAGCTCGAGTTGTTGACCGCGATGCGCACGTCGCGCCTCGCGGGCCTCGTTCGGGATGTAGTCGAGGTCGCACGTGGGATCCGGCGACTCGTAGTTGATCGTCGGCGGCAGCATCCCGTGCTTCGCCGCCAGGATCGCGAAGATCGCCTCGATCGCGCCGGCCGCGCCGAGGCAGTGGCCGGTCGCGCCCTTCGTCGACGAGACCGGGATCCTCGCGGCGTTCTCCTCGCCGATCGCGAGCTTGATCACGCGCGTCTCGGTCGCGTCGCCGAGCGGCGTCGACGTGCCGTGGGCGTTGATGTAGCCGATCTCGGACGGGTCGATGCCGCGCGTCCGCCGAACGCCATCTGCATCGCGCGCGCCGGGTTCGTCCCGGACGGGTCGGGCTCGGTGATGTGGTTCGCGTCGGAGGAGACGCCGTAGCCGAGCAGCTCGGCGTAGATCGTCGCGCCCGCGCTTGCGCGCATGCTCGAGCTCCTCCAGCACGAGGACGGCGCCGGCCTCGCCCATCACGAAGCCGTCGCGGCTCGGCGTCGAACGGCCGGCGACGCGCGCTTCGGATCGTCGTTCCGGCGCGAGAGCGCCCGCATCGCGCCGAAGCCGGCGATGCCGACCCGCGTGATCCCGGCCTCGGTGCCGCCGCAGAGCATCGCGTCCGCGCGGCCGAGCCTGATCGCGTCGGCGCCCTTCGCCGATCGCCATGTTCGACGCGGCGCACGCCGTGCACTGCGAGGAGAGCGGCCCCTGCGTGCCGAGCTCCATCGAGACCCAGCCGGCGCCCATGTTGGGGATGATCGCGGGGATCGAGAACGGGTTGACCCGGTCGGGGCCGCGCTCGATCAGCGTCTGGTAGCAGTCCTGGAAGGCGCCGCAGCCCGCCGATCCCGGTCGCGATCGAGGCGCCGACGCGGGCCGACACCTTCGCGATGTCGAGGCCCGGAGTCGGCCTCGGCCTGGCGCGCGGCCGCGACGACCATCTGCGCGAAGCGGTCCATGCGCCGCGCCTGCTTGCGGTCGATCCACTCCGTCGGGTCGAAGTCCTTCAGCTCGCAGGCGAAGTGGACCGGGAACTCGCTGGCGTCGAACTGCTCGATCGTCGGCCGCGCCGGACTCGCCCGCGATCAGGTTCGCCCACGTCGTCTCGACGTCGTTGCCGAGCGGCGTCACCATGCCGAGGCCGGTGACCACCACCCTGCCGTCTGCCGTTTTCTGAGCTCAATGTCCTCTACATCCCCAGGCCGCCGTCGACGAGCAGCACCTCGCCCGTGATGAACGAGGCCTCGTCGGAGCAGAGGAAGCGTACCGCGCCGGCGACGTCCTCCGGATCGCCGAGCCGGCCGAGCGGCGTGTTCGCGAGCATCGCGCCGGTCGCGCTCCTCGCGGCAGCACGTCCGTGAGCCGCGTCCTCACGTAGCCGGGCGCGACGACGTTCGCGCGCACGCCGCGCGAGCCGAGCTCGCGCGCGAGCGACTTCGTGAAGCCGATGATCCCCGCCTTCGAGGCGGCGTAGTTCGTCTGGCCCGAGTTGCCGTGCACGCCGACGATCGACGAGACGTTCACGATCGCGCCCGCGCGCCGCTTCATCATCGCCGCGCCGACGGCGCGGCAGGTGTAGAAGACGCGGACGAGGTTCGTGTCGATCACGGTGCGCCAGTCCTCGTCCGACATCCGCGCGATCAGGCCGTCGCGGGTCAGCCCGGCGTTGTTGACGAGCACGTCGAGGTCGCCGGCCTCCTCGACGAGCCGCTGCGCGCTCGTCCGGGATCGGAGACGTCCGCCTGGACGCGCGCGGCCGCCGATCTCGCGCGGCCACGCGCCTCCGCCTCCTCCCGGCCGCGAGCGGTAGCCGAGCACGACCGAGGCGCCCGCGGCCGCGAGCTCCTCCGCGATCGCGCGGCCGATCCCTGCGAGGCGCCCGTGACGAGCGCCGTCTTCCCCTCCAGCGAGCAGAAGGTCATGCCGTCTCGAGGAGCTCTCCTCGAGCTTGTCGAGGCCGGCGAGGTTGTTGACCGAGATCGACTTGACGCTGCGGTCGATCCGCTTGACGAGGCCGGAGAGGACGTTGCCGGGGCCGACCTCGACGAACGTGCGTCACGCCCTCCCGCATCAGCTCGCGCGCCGCCTGCGTGAAGCGCACGGGCGCCGTGAGCTGGTCGACGAGCAGCGCGCCGAGCCGCTGCGCCGGCTCGATCTTCGCCGTCACGGTCGACATGAACGGCGCCACCGGCTCGGGAAGCGCGATCCGCTCGATCGCGGGGCGCAGCCGGTCGGCGGCGCGCGCGACGAGCGGGCTGTGGAACGCGCCTGAGACCTTCAGCTTGACCGCTCGTCGGGCGCCGAGGCTCTCGGCCTCGGCGCAGCAGCTCCTCGACGGCCCCGTCCTCGCCCGAGACGACGATCTGGCCCGGGCAGTTGTAGTTCGCCGGCCACACGCCGAGGATCTTGCGGCAGAGCTTCTCGACCACGCTCGTCGTCGAGCCCGAGGATCGCCGCCATCGAGCCGGGATGCTGCCGCGCCGCCTCGGCCATCGCGAGCCCGCGCTCGCGCACGAGCGCCGATCGCCTCGTCGGTCGACATGGCCGACACCGCGGCCGAGCGCGGCGAACTCGCCGACCGAATGGCCGACGACGAAGTCGGGCTCGATCCCGCGCGCGCGCAGCGCCGCCAGCACGGCGAGGCTCGTCGCGACGAGCGCCGGCTGCTGCACCTCGGTCTCGACGAGCTCCTCGAGCGGCGCCTCGAAGCAGAGCCGCTTCGAGGTCGAGCCCCGAGGCCTCGCTGCCGACCCGGAACACCTCCATCGCCTCCGGCACGGCCTCGGCGATCTCCGTGCCCATCCCGGCCTCGAGCGAGCCCTGGCCCGGGAAACAGAATGCGATCTTGCTCATGCGGCACTCCTCCCTCGATGTCCATTCGATCAATGCCGAGCCCCAGGTGAGGCCCGCTCCCATTCCGGTCATCAGCACGAGCTCGCCCGGGCCGCAGCCGCCCGTCGGCTCTCGCGTCCGCGAGCGCGAGCGGGATCGAGCCCGACGAGGTGTTGCCGTAGCGGTCGACGTTCACGACGATCTTCTCCTCCGGGATCCCGAGCTTGCCGGCAGCATGGTCGATGATGCGCTTGTTCGCCTGGTGCGGCACGTAGACGTCGACCTCGTCGACGGTTCGTCCGCACTCCTCGCAGGATCTTCTCCGCCGAGGACACCAGCACGCGGGTCGCGAACTTGAAGACCTCGCGGCCGTTCATCTTCACCAGCCGGTCGGCGTCCTCGAAGTGCCGCGAGCCGCTGCCCGGCAGCCAGAGGTTCTCGCCGCCGCCGCCGTCCGCGCCGAGCTCGAAGCCGAGGAAGCCGCCCTCGTCGACCGGCTCCATCACCACCGCGCCGGCGCCGTCTCCGAAGAGCACGAGCGTGGAGCGGTCGTGCCAGTCGAGGATCTTCGAGAGCACGTCGCCGCCGACGACGAGCGCCCGGCGGGACAGGCCCGACGCGAGCATCGCGTAGGCCTGCGCGATCGCGTACATGAACCCCGTGCAGCCGGCGAGCAGGTCGTAGGCGGCGGCGTCCGGCATCCCCAGCTTGTCGGCGAGGATCGCCGAGCTGGTGGGGAACATCATGTCGGGCGTCACGGTGGCGACGATGATCAGGTCGATCGAGGCGGCGCTCGGCGCCCGCCGCCTCGCAGCGCCTGGACGCGCGGCCGGCAGGGCGATGTCCGTCAGCGCCTCGTCCTTCTCCGCGAACCGGCGCTCGCGGATGCCCGTCCGCTCGACGATCCACTCGTCCGTCGTGTCGACGAACTGCTCGAGGTCGTCGTTCGTGAACACCCGCGCCGGCACGTGCGTGCCGAGCCCGGTGATGCGCGATCGTGCGCACCGTTGGCGGAGCCGATCACGACGAGCGTCCACCGCGAAGGTGAGCGTCCCGCGCACCGCGAGCTCGCCGTCGACCGTCGCCCGAGCCTTGCCCTTCCCGATCGGGCCGCGCACGGTCTCGAGGTCGCAGGTCAGCTCGAGCACGTCGCCGGGCCGCACGACGCGCTTGAAGCGGACGTCGTCGATGCCGGCGAAGAGCGCGAGCTTGCCCCGGTTCTCCTCCTCGGAGAGCACCGCGACGGCACCGGCCTGGGCGAGCGCCTCGACCATCTTCACGCCGGGCATGATCGGGTTGCCGGGGAAGTGGCCCGCACAGTCCTCCTCGGTCACGGTCTTGCGCGCGACGACGCGTGCGCCCGGCTCCAGCTCGAGCACCTCGTCCAGGAGCAGGAACGGATCGCGGTGCGGCAGGATCTGCTCGATCTCCGCCTTCGATCAGCGGCTTCATGCCGAGAGCCGTTCCTGCAGCTGCCGGCGCAGCCCGTTGCGCCCGCGATGGGCGTAGCACTTCGCCGTGCCGACCGGCATGCCCTCCGCGCCCGCGATCTCCTCGAAGCTGAGCTCGAAGGCGTCCTTGAGCACGACCACCGTCGCCTGGGCGGGCGCCAGCTGGGCCAGGCACGCCCCCAGCTCGGCGCGCAGCTCGGCACCCTCCGCGCGGCTCGCCGGGTCGGCGTCGGGCGCCTCGCGCCGATCCTCCTCGAGCGGCACGCACCGGCGGGCGAGCTGCCGCTGGGCGACGTCGCGGCACGCGTTGACCGTGAGGCGGTGCAGCCAGGTCGAGAACGCCGACTCGCCGCGGAACTGGCGCAGCTTGACGCAGAGACGCGCGAGCGCGTCCTGCGCGGCGTCGCTGGCGTCCTCGGGGTCGCGCAGCAGGTGGTGGGCGAGCCGCTCGACCCTGGGCATGTGACGCTCGCACAGCGCGTCGAGCGCGCGCGCGTCGCCGTCCTTCGCTCTCTTGACCAAGATCGGGTCGCTCAACGTCTCGTACCGGAGCGGCGCGTCGGGGCGCAGCTCACGGGAGATTGGACGGGTCGAGCGTCGCGGCGGTTGCACCGCTCTACTCTAGAGGCCTCAGCGTCTCGAGACGCGGGGTGCTCTTGTTCCCCGCCGCGTCCCACGCCACGATGCGGACGAGTCCGGTGCGGCTCGCGCCGCCCACCTTCACCGTTCCGGTCTTCTTCACCACCCGGATGACGGTGCGGTCGGCGAAGCGCGCGGCCAGGCGAACGCCCTCGCTCGCCCACACACGGAGCGGGAAGCGCTGCACGATCCTCAGCCGGGGCGCCGTCGTGTCCGACGAGAAGGGGAGGACGACTCGGGCGGTGCCGACCTCGTCCGTCGCCTCGAGCACGGCTTCGTAGTCGCCGTCGCGAAGCCGCCCGAGCCGCTTCGCACCGTTCCAGCTGACCAGTCGCGGTCCCGCCTGGAGCGTCCCCGCGAACGGCGTCGCGACCCATTTGCCGTCGCGCAGGACGCGAAGCGTCACTGCGGCAGGCGCAGCGAGCGTGAAGCGCCAGCCGATCGTGTCGGCGCTCCGGTCGGCGTTCGGGGAGAAAGAGACGCCGGGTGGCCGCGACCGATCCCAGCGTCCGGGTGACCGCGATCGGGACGGCCGCGCTCGCCGTGCGTCCGCCCGTCGCGACGGCGCTCACGACCACGCTGTAGGTCCCGTCCGGAAGCGTGGCGGGGTCGACGCGGACGACGTGCTCGGCGGCGCGCTTCCAGGTCTTGGGGAACGAGGTCACGGTCGCGCCGAGCGCGTCCTGGACGCGTGACCGTGACGTTGGCGGCGTCGCTCAGCGTGTACGTGATCGTCGAGGCGTCGGCCGCACCGTCGCCGTTCGGCGTCACCGTCTCCGGGTCGGCGGTGATGTCGGCGACGACGAGCTCGGCGTCCGGCCCGGGCGCGTCCCCGATCGCGCCGCTGGCCGGCGTCACGTCCTCGCCGGCCGTGATCGCGTACGTGTAGGCCCCGCTCGCCGCCCTGGACGCGTCCCAGGTCCAGTCGACGTCCGACCCGAAGCCGCTCTGCGAGGCGACGGTGACGCCCGACTTGGCGACGTCGACCGACCAGTCGAGTGAGGACGAGAGCCGCGCCCGGAAGCGCACCTTGCCGGGGACGCTGCCGCTGACGAGCGGCGCGTAGAGCTTCGGCAGGCCGAGCCCCTGCGACCTCCCCGGCGATCCCGTTCAGCAGGTTGTAGAGCGCACTGCCCGGGCAGTCGGTGAACCCGGTGTCGCGGTGTCCCGAGACGGCGCGCAGGAACACGGCCACGCCCGCCGGGAAGCGCGGATTGCCGCCCGAGGGGAAGGAGACGGTGCGTGCGCGGGTCCAGGTGGGCGACGTCGAGGCGCCACGCGAGCAGCTGCGCGAGCGCCCCCTTCGCCGCGCCCGTCACCGCCAGCGAGCTGTACTCGCCGAGCACGGCGACGCCGACCGAGCCGGTGTTGAACCCCTCCGCGTGGGCGCCGACGACGTTCCGGGTGATGCCGCCGAAGCGCCCTTCGAAGACCTGGCCGTACTTGTCGACGAGGAAGTTGTAGCCAATGTCGTTCCAGCCGTTTCCACGCACGTGGTAGATCTGGATCCCGCGCACGATCGCGCCCGACTGGGCCTTCGTGTAGCCGTTCGTCCCGGCAGTGTGGTGAACGACGGAGAACCGGATCGCGGGCGCGTAGCTCGGGCCGGCACGCTTGATCCGCTCGTCGGCGTTCCAGCCGGAGCGTGGGACGATCGTCGGTGAGCCGGCCTTCTGGAGCGTGCGGGCGGGCACCTGGGTGGTCGGGCTCCACACGAAGTGGGCGCGCAGGCGGGTGACACGGCCGCGCAGCCGGTACTCGATCCGGTCGGACGCGCCCACCCACCAGGGGTTGCCGAGGCGCCACGAGCTCCTGCGCGCGCGCTCGGACGTGCCGGCGTCCGGGCGATCCTCGGCCTCGGGCGCGGCCGCGTGCCACCCCGTCCACCGGCCCGCGAGCGAGCGCGTCCGGAACTGCACCGAGCCCGGCCCGCGCCAGTGCAGGCCGACCAGGTTGAACCGCGTGGGCGGGCTCGAAGCGGCAAGCGTCCTCTGAGGCAGCGCCTGCCGGCCCGGGAGCGGGACGTCGCGCGAGACGATCGTCGCGTCCTCCGCGTGCGCGGGCTGGGGCAGCGCGAGCCCAGGCAGCGACAGTCCGAGCACGGCGAGTAGGAGCGGGAATGCGAGCCTGGGGATCCTCATCGGGGCTTCAGAGCCTGACGCCGACACCTTTCGCCCACAAGGGCTGCGGCCCCTGCTTGACCGAATCCTTACAGCGCGATTGCAGCGACTTTTCCGTCGGTAGGATGAGCGCACAGTGCCGGTTGCCGTGGTGCGGAGCCTCACCCTCGCTCTCGCGGCGGCCGCGGCTTTCCTGCTCGCGGCGCCTGCCGGACCGGCCGCGGAGTCAGCGCCGCGCGCACTCGTCGTCGAGTTCGAGAACGACGTCAACCCCGTCACGCAGGACTACCTCCTCGACGAGATCGAGCGTGGCGAGCGCGACGGCTACGCGGCGGTCGTGATCGAGATGGACACGCCGGGAGGGCTGGGGTCGTCGATGCGCGCGATCGTCAAGGGGATCCTCGCCGCTCAGGTGCCGGTGGTCGTCTACGTGGCGCCGCCGGGCTCGAGCGCGGACTCCGCGGGCGCGGTGATCGGGATGTCCGCCGACGTGCTCGCGATGGCGCCGCAGACGAACATCGGCTCCTCCACCCCGATCACGACCGGCGGCGAGGACTTCTCCGACGACCTGCGCCGCAAGATCGTCAACGACGCCGCGGCCTACATCGGCGAGCTCGCGCGGGAGAACGGCCGCAACGTCGAGGAGGCACGCCGGATGGTGACCGAGGCGTCGAACCTCGGCGCGCGCGAGGCGCTGGAGCTGAACGTGATCGACGTGATCGCCGAGGACTACCCCTCGCTCTTCCGCCAGATCGACGGGATGAAGACGCCGACGAAGGACCTGACGATCGACACGCCGCCCGAGACGACGATCGAACGGGTGGAGATGTCGACCTGGAAGCGCATCCTCGACCTGCTGATCGACCCGAACATCGTCGCGCTGATGCTCTCGATCGGCCTGATCGGCCTCGTCGTCGAGCTCTGGAACCCCGGGCTGATCTTCCCGGGCACCGTGGGCGCGATCTCGCTGATCGTCGGCCTCTACGGGCTGCAGGTCCTGCCCGTCTCCGCAGCCGGGATCCTGCTGATGCTGCTCGCTGCGGCGTTCTTCGTGGCGGAGTCGTTCATCGTCTCGCACGGCGCGCTCGCCCTGGCCGGCGCGATCACGTTCGTGATCGGCGCGCTGATCCTGTTCGACCCCGCCGGCGAGGCGTACCAGGTCTCGATCCAGGTCGCGCTCGCGATCGCCGGTCACGCTGGCGCTGCTGTTCGGGTTCGCCTTCACGAAGGCCGCCCAGGCACGGGCGCGGCCGGCGGCGGTCGGCACGCATCGTCTGGTCGGCGAGGACGCGCTCGTCCGTGGGGACGACCTCGTCTTCGTGGAGGGCGAGCTCTGGCGCGCGCATACGGCGGACGGCTCACCCCTCCGCCCCGGCGACGCGCGTGCGCATAGAGTCGGTGCAGCAGGACGAGCTCCAGCTCGTCGTCGCAGCCGAAGCCACTCCGGATTCAACCCCGGCCGAAAGGACGTAGCTCGTGTCGATCACGCTGATCGCCCTCGCCGCAGTCGTCATCATCCTGCTCCTGTTCCTCTTCGCCGCGATCAAGGTCGCGCGCGAGTACGAGCGCGGCGTGATCTTCAGGCTCGGGCGGCTGCTCCCGGAGCCGAAGGGCCCGGGTCTCTTCATCCTGATCCCGATCATCGACCGGATGGTGAAGGTCGACCTGCGCACGATCACCTTGAACGTGCCGCCGCAGGAGGTGATCACGAAGGACAACGTCCCGGTCCGCGTGAACGCCGTCGCCTACTTCCGCATCGTCGAGCCGAAGAACGCGATCGTGCAGGTGGAGAACTTCATGGTCGCGACCTCGCAGATCGCGCAGACGACGCTGCGCTCGGTGCTCGGCCAGCACATGCTCGACGAGCTGCTCTCGGAGCGCGACAAGATCAACGCGATCCTGCAGTCGATCATCGACGAGGCCACCTCGCCGTGGGGCGTGAAGGTCTCGATCGTCGAGGTCAAGGACGTCGAGATCCCGGCCGGCATGCAGCGCGCGATGGCGCGCCAGGCGGAGGCCGAGCGCGAGCGGCGCGCGAAGGTGATCGCGGCCGAGGGCGAGTTCCAGGCCTCGCAGAAGCTCTCGGAGGCGGCCGACGTGATGGCCAAGTCTCCGATGGCACTGCAGCTGCGCTACCTGCAGACGCTCCTGGAGATCGGCGCGACCAACGCGACGACGATCGTCTTCCCGGCCCCGATCGACATGCTGACGGCCTTCATGGACACGATGGGCCGCGGCGGAGCGGGCGGGACCGGCGGGAGCTCGCCTAGCTGACGAGCGGCTGCTGGTTCGCCGCGCGGAAGCGGCGGGCGGCGTCGATCGCTGCGCCGAGGTTCAGGCCCTTGTCCTTGGCCTGCTTGATCAGCATCACCGTCTCGAGCGCCTCGATGTCGTAGATCCGCTGCTTCTTGCCCTTGGTCGGGATCTGCGCCTTGTTCGTCCAGTAGTCGAGCTGCATCTTCGAGATGCCGGCGATCTGGCAGACCTGCCCCAGGTAGAGCTCGACCTTGTCCAGGTGCTCGGAGAGATTTATCGGTTCTAGAAGATCAAACTGCTTCGTGTAAGTCATGACGCACCCTCTATCGACGAAGACCCAGACCCCTCAGGAGGGAGATATACACCGATTTTCCCCCTTTGGGAAGGGAACGGGGCAGATCGCGGTAGGTTCGGGTGCGCGAGCCTACTCGTCCGTGGCGGCCGGGGGGAAGCCGTCCTCGTCGAAGTCCGGGTCGCCCGTGGGCTCGATCCCCGCGTCGACGGCGGCCGTGGCGGCCGACTCGATCGCGTCCTCCGCGTCGCTGTCGCTCTCGACGACCGGCGCCAGGCTGGACACCTGCTCGTCGCCGCGCAGCCGCATCACGATCACGCCCTGGGTCGCCCGGCCGGCCCGCCGGATCCCGTCGACGGGCATGCGGATCACGGTGCCCCCGGTCGAGATCAGCATCACCTGGTAGCCGTCGCGGACGACGCGTGCGCCGGCGAGCTTGCCCTTCGCCTCGGTCAGCTGGACGGTCTTGACGCCGAGGCCGCCTCGGCCCTTCTTCGGATACTCGTGCAGCGGCGTCCGCTTGCCGTAGCCGTTCTCGGTCACGACCAGCAGGTCGGAGTCGTCCTCGGCGACGTTCACCTCGATCACCTCGTCCTTGGCGCGCAGGCTCATCCCGCGCACGCCGGAGGCCGCCCGGCCCATCGAGCGGACGGCCGACTCGTGGAAGCGGATCGCCTGGCCCGAGCGCGACACCATCAGGATGTCGTCGTCGCCGTCGGAGAGCCGGACGCCGATCAGCTCGTCGTCGTCGCGCATCTTGATCGCGATGATCCCGTCGGCCTTCAGCGGCGTGTTGTACTCGAGGAACTCGGTCTTCTTGACGACGCCCTTCTTCGTCGCGAAGACGAGGAACTTCGCCTCCTTGTAGTCGCGCGTCGCGATCACCGCGCGCACCGACTCCTCCTGGCGGAACGGCAGCAGGTTGACGATCGCGCGGCCCTTGGACTGGCGCGAGCCGAGCGGAAGCTCGTGCACCTTGAGCCGATAGACCTTGCCGACGGTGGTGAAGATGAGGATGTAGTCGTGCGTCGAGGCCACGAACAGGTGCTCGATGTAGTCCTCGTCCTTCAGATCCATGCCCATCACGCCCTGGCCCCCGCGGCGCTGCTCCCGGTACGTCGTCACGGGGAGGCGCTTGATGTAGCCCGAGCGGGTGATCGCGATCACCATGTCCTCCTCGGCGATCATGTCCTCGAGCGAGAACTCGCCCTCGGCCGCGATGATCTCCGTGCGGCGCTCGTCCGACTTGCCGTAGATCGTCTTCAGCTCCAGGATCTCCTCGCGGATCAGCCCGTCGATCCGGGCCGGGTCGCCGAGCACGGCGCGCAGCTCGCCGATCCGCTCCTGCAGGTCGTTGTACTCGTCCTCGACCCGCTTGCGCTCGAGGCTCGTGAGCGCGCGAAGCCGCAGGTCGAGGATCGACGTGGCCTGGATCTCGGAGAGCGAGAAGCGCTCCATCAGCTGCTCGCGCGCGTTGTCGGTGTCGGTCGCGCCGCGGATGATCGAGATCACCTCGTCGAGGTTGTCGAGCGCGATCAGGTAGCCGGCGAGGACGTGGGCGCGGTCCTCCGCCTTGCGCAGCTCGTACTTGGAGCGCCGGGTGACGATCTCGCGCTGGTAGTCGAGGTAGTGCGTGACGAGCTCGAGCAGCGAGAGCGTCTTCGGCACGTTGTCGACGAGGGCGACGGCGTTGTAGCCGAAGGTCGACTGGAGCGCGGTGTGCTTGAAGAGCTTGTTCAGGACGACCTGCGGGATCGCCTCACGCTTCAGCTCGATCTGGATGCGCATGCCGGTGCGGTCGGAGTGGTCGGCGAGGTCGGAGATCTCCGTGATCACCTTGTCCTGGACGAGATCGGCCATCTTCTTGATCACGCCGCTGTCGCCGCCCTTCTTGACCCCGTAGGGCAGCTCCGTGACGACGATCGCGCTCTTGCCGCCGCGTAGCTCCTCGACGTGGGCGCGGGCGCGCATGACGATGCGGCCACGGCCGGTGCGATAGGCGTCGCGGATGCCCTGCCGTCCGACGACGATGGCGCCGGTCGGGAAGTCGGGCCCCTTCACGTGCTTCATCAGGTCGTCGACGTTGGCTATTGAGGCTTGTCGATCAGCTCACGATCGCGTCCACGATCTCGCCGAGCCGGTGCGGCGGCATGTTCGTCGCCATCCCGACTGCGATCCCGGCCGAGCCGTTCACGAGCAGGTTCGGGAAGCGCGCGGGCAGCACCGTCGGCTGCTTGCGCGACTCGTCGTAGTTGGGCTCGAAGTCGACGGTGTCCGCGTCGATGTCGCGCAGCAGCTCCGTCGCCATCCGCGAGAGGCGCGCCTCGGTGTAGCGCATCGCCGCCGGCGGGTCGTCGTCGACCGAGCCGAAGTTGCCCTGGCCGTCGACGAGCGGGTAGCGCAGCGAGAACGGCTGCGCCATCCGCACGAGCGTGTCGTAGATGGACGCGTCGCCGTGCGGGTGGTACTTGCCCATCACGTCGCCGACGGTCGCGGCGGACTTCTTGTAGGGGCGGTTCGGCTGCAGGCCCGCCTCGTGCATGCCGTAGAGCACGCGCCGGTGCACGGGCTTCAGGCCGTCGCGGACGTCGGGCAGGGCGCGCCCGACGATCACGCTCATCGCATAGTCGAGATAGCTCGAGCGCATCTCCTGCTCGAGCTCGCGCCCCTCGATCCGGCCGCCGCCGAGCGGGCCGGGAACGGTCTCAGACATCCAGGAACCTCACGTCGCGCGCGTTCTCCTCGATGAAGGCGCGGCGCGGCTCCACCTGGTCGCCCATCAGGGTCGAGAAGAGGCGGTCGGCAGCGGAGGCGTCCTCGACGTCGACGCGGATCAGCAGGCGCTTCTCGGGATCCATCGTCGTCTCCCAGAGCTGCTCCTCGTTCATCTCGCCGAGACCCTTGAAGCGGGAGAGCTGGATGCTGTCCTTGGCCAGGTCGAGCGCTTCGCTGCGCAGCGCGCCGAACGTCTCCGCCGTGCGCGCCTTCTTCCCCGCCACGAGCTTGAACGGCGGCGAGCCCACGACGTCGATCAGCTTCGCGTAGGCCTTGCGCAGGTTGGCGTAGATGGGCGAGGCGATCAGCGCCGCCGGCACGGTGATATGGGTGGCGGAGCTCGTCTCGGTCTCGATCACCTTCACCTCGAGCGAGCCGTCCACGCGGTCGCGGTCGAGCACGCTCAGGGCGTAGCCGTTGTCGACCGAGGCGTCGATCGACTTGCCGAGCTCCGCGATCGAGTCGGTGTCGTGCTCGACGATCCGGTGCGTGATCATGAAGTCGGCCGCCGCGTGCCCGTAGTCGGCACGCAGCCGCGCCAGCCAGCCCTCGAACTCGGCCAGCGCTCGCACGAAGCGGCCCCAGCGGGCTTCGGAGAGCTTCAGGGCCTCGCCGTCGCGGCCGCTCACGTCCAGGTCGCCGACGCGCTCGCGCACGAGCAGCTCCTCGAGCTGCGCGTCCTTCTCGAAGTAGTACTCCTGGTTGCCGAGCTTGACCTTGTAGAGCGGCGGCACGGCGATGTACACGTGGCCGCGCTCGATCAGCTCGGGCATCTGGCGGTAGAGGAACGTCAGGATCAGGGTGCGGATGTGCGAGCCGTCCACGTCGGCGTCCGTCATCACGATCACCTTGTGGTAGCGCAGCTTCGCGATGTCGAACTCGTCCCCGAGCGACGTCCCGATCGCGGTGATCATCGCCTGGATCTCGTTGTTCGAGAGCACCTTGTTGATCCGGTTCTTCTCGGAGTTGATGATCTTGCCGCGCAGGGGCAGGATCGCCTGGTAGGTGCGGTCGCGGCCCATCTTGGCCGAGCCGCCGGCGGAGTCGCCCTCGACGATGAAGAGCTCCGCGGCCTCCGGATCCTTGATCGAGCAGTCGGCGAGCTTGCCCGGGAGCGACATGCTCTCGAGCGCGCTTTTCCGCCGCGTCAGCTCGCGGGCCTTGCGCGCCGCCTGCCGGGCGCGCTGCGCGGAGATCGCCTTCGCGACCATCTGCCGCGCGTCCTGCGGGCTCTCCTCGAGGAACTCGGCGAGCTTCTGGTTGACCACCTGCTTGACGAGGCTCTCGATCGGCGGGTTGCCGAGCTTCGTCTTTGTCTGGCCCTCGAACTGGGGGTGGCGCAGCTTGACGGAGATGATCGCCGCAAGCCCTTCGCGGACGTCCTCGCCCTCGAGGTTGTCCTCCTTCTCCTTCAGCAGCCCCTTCTCGCGCGCGTATCGGTTGAGCGTGCCGGTGAGCGCAGAGCGGAAGCCGGAGAGGTGGGTGCCCCCCTCGTGGGTGTTGACGTTGTTGGCGAACGAGAAGACGGACTCGACGTAGGAGGTGTTCCACTGCATCGCCACCTCGACGGTGCCGTCGTCGTTCTCGCCCTCGAAGTAGACGATGTGCTTGTGGACGGGATCCTTCGAGTCGTTCACGTAGGCGACGAAGTCCTTGATGCCGCCCTCCGCGTAGAACTCGTGCAGGTCCTCGCCCTCGCGCTCGTCCAGGAGCGCGATTCGCAGGCCGCGCGTCAGGAACGCCGTCTCGCGCAGGTGCTGCGTCAGCGTCTGGATCGAGAAGTCGACGTCCTCGAAGATCTCCCCGTCCGGCAGGAAGGCGATCGAGGTGCCGGTGTCGCCCTCGTCGGCGTCGCCGACGATCGTCACCTCGCCCTGGGGCACGCCGCGCACGAACTCCTGGCGGTGCACCTTGCCGTCGCGCCGGACCTCGGCCACGAGCCACTCGGAGAGGGCGTTGACGACGGAGACGCCGACGCCGTGCAGGCCGCCCGAGACCTTGTAGCCGTCGCCGCCGAACTTGCCTCCGGCGTGCAGCTTCGTCAGGACGACCGTGAGTGCGGACTCGCCCGTCTCGGCCATCGCGTCGACCGGGATGCCCGAGCCCCAGTCCTTCACCGTCACCGAGTTGTCGGGGTGAAGAACGACGCTGATCCGGTCGTTGCGGCCGGCCATGGCCTCGTCGACGGAGTTGGCGACGACCTCGTAGATCAGGTGGTGGAGGCCACGCGAGCCGGTCGAGCCGATGTACATGCCAGGACGCAGGCGGACCGGCTCGAGACCCTCGAGCACGGTGATGTCCTTTGCGGTATAGGTCGTTTCGGTCAAGCGTCCCCTTTCAGCAAAAAAGCCCTGCAAATACGCCTTTTGCGGGCGTCAAGAAGTATATCAGAAACCGCGGTCGGACCCGGCCCCGGACCGGCTGCGCGCGAGGCTCGCGGCAGCCGCCCGGGCGACCGTCTCGCGGAGCTCCGAGTCCTCGATCGCCGCTGCGATCTCGGCGGCGCCGGCGCGGTCCTCGGGCGCGATCTCGGGCGGCGTCGGGGCGCGCCGGTGCTCGGGCTCGGCCGGCCGGCTCCGGGATCGGGCCGGGAACGAAGCGCAGGGCAGGCGGGGCGTCCGCACCCGCCTCGGCACGCAGGCGCTCGAGGATCTCTGCGGCCATCCTCCCGAGCTCGAACGCCCACGTCGCGGAGGTCGCGTGCACGTGCAAGGTGCCGTCGCGGGTCAGCCTGGCCGGCCAGGCGTTCCGCGCCACCGTCTCCCCCACCGCGGCGGGCCAGGCACGGACGATCGCCACCATCCCGGAGGCGTCCGCGGCCGCGTCGACGGGCCCGAAGCGGCGCAACTCCTTGCGCACCTGTCGGTCGAGTCGGTCCATCAGCGCACGCTCACCTCACCGGGCGTGACCTCGAGCAGCTGTGCAGGCTCGAGCGGCAGCGCGTCCGCCCCGGTGGCCGTGACGACCGCCTGCCCGACCAGCCCGATCCGCTCGGCGAGCGTCCGCCGTCGCGCGGCGTCCAGCTCCGAGAGGACGTCGTCGAGCAGCACGAGCGGGGGCACCCCGCGGCGGTCGGCCAGGAGCTCGGCCTCGGCGAGCAGGAGCGACAGCACCGCCAGCCGCTGCTCTCCCTGCGAGCCGAACGTGCGCAGGTCGCGGGCGCCGGAGCGCACGGTGACGTCGTCGAGATGCGGGCCGAGGCCCGTCACGCCGCGCTCGAGATCCCGGTCGAGCCGCGACTCGAGCGCCTCCAGCGACGGCGGCTCGCCCACGTAGTCGAGCGCCGCATCGGGCAGGCCGAGCTCGTCCCCCCGGGCCGCGAACGCCGGCGCGAGCAGTGCGATCGCCGCCACTCTCGCCCGCACGAGCTCGTCCCCGAGCGCGACCACCTGCTCGCTCCAGGGTGCGACGGCGTCGCGGGTCGAGAGACCCATACCGGCCCGCCGCAGCGCCGCGTTCCGCTGGCCGACCGCTGCCGCGTACTCGACGGGCACGGTCGCTCGGCCCGGCAGGAGGCGGCCGAGCGTCCGGTCGAAGTAGGCGCGCCGGGCAGCGGGGCCCACCCTTGACGACCGCGAGCCGGTCGGGTGTGAAGACGAGCGTCGCGACCTCGCTGCGCAGCTGCTCGGCCGAGCGCAGCGGCGCTCCGTTCAGCTTCGCCCGCTTGCCGTTCGATCCCCCGAAGGTGACCTCGAGCCCGAGCGCGCGTCCGTCACGATCGCCCGGCGAGCGCGACCCGCGCCGCGTCCGCCCCGAGCCGGATCAGCTGCGCATCGGCCCGCGTCCGCGGCGAGAAGCCCTGCGTGCCGACGTGCAGCGACTCGAGCAGGTTCGTCTTGCCGGCGCCGTTCGCGCCGGTGACGAGGACGAGCCCAGGCCGCAGCTCGAGCTCGAGCCGGGCGTAGGAGCGAAAGTCGCGCAGCGAGACCGTCTGGACGATCAGCTCTAGCCGGCCAGCCTGATCGGCATGATCAGGTAGGTGAAGTCTCCGGCCGGGTCGACCAAGATCGCCGGTCGCAGCGGGTTGATCAGCTTGACCTGGACGTCGTCGCCCGAGATCGAGTCGACGCCGTCGCGGAGGAACTCGGCGTTGAACCCGATCGTGAACTCCTCGCCGGTGTAGGGCACCGGCATCGACTCGCGCGCCTCGCCGACGTCCTGGGTCTGCGCCGAGATCGTCAGCTCCCCCTCGGCGAACCGGAGCCGTAGCGGAGAGTTCCGCTGCGCCATCACCGAGACGCGGCGCACCACGTCGTACAGCTCGGCGCGGGCGACCGTCAGCTCGATCTCGAACGCGTCGGGCAGCAGCTGCCGGTAGTTCGGGAACTGCCCATCGATGCGCCGCGTGGTCAGCCAGGCCTCGCCCGTGCCGAAGACGACGTGGTTCTCGTGGACGCCCAGCTCGATGCTGTCGCCGCCGGCCAGCCGGGCCAGCTCCTGTAGGGCCCGGGCAGGGATGATCGCCTCGAGCTCGGGGGCGGTGGAGTCGAGCGGCGTCTCCTTGACGGAGAGCCGGTAGGAGTCCGTCGCGACCATCACGAGCTTCCCGCCTTCGAAGCGGACGAGGATGCCCGTGAGCACCGGGCGGGACTCGTCCCGCGAGGCGGAGCGGGCAACGCGTTCCACGGTCTCGAGCAGCGCGTCGCGGTCGATCGCATGCAGCTGCGCGTCGAGCGCCGGCAGCCGGGGGAAGTCCTCGGCGCCGTAGGTGTTCAGCCGGTAGCTGGCGGTGCCGGAGACGATCTGCGCGACACCCTCGTCCGGCCGATACTCGATCGTGACGTCGTTCTCGGGCAGGAGTCGCGCCAGGTCGACGAGCAGCTTGCCGGGGATCACGACCGCGCCCTCGCCCTCGACCTCGGCCTCGAGCGTCGTGCGCAGGGAGAGCTCCATGTCGGTCGCGGCGAGCGTCAGTCCGCCCTCGTCGGCCGAGAGCAGGATCCCCGAGAGCACCTGGACCGCGCCTCTGGCGGAGACGGCGCGCGAGACGATGCCCAGCTTCGCGACGAGCTCGTCCCGTGTGCAGCTGATCTTCATACCGGTGCTGTTCATGTCGGTGCCGGCCGGCACGGCCGCGGACGCCTGCTCCTCGTCGACCATCTCTATATCCATGATCTTCCTTTAAATCCTCTCGTAGAAGCCATAGGGAGTGTGGACGACGGGGAAGACGGAGCCATACCGCTTGTCCAAGCCCTTTGGGCGGTGGGTCCAGCCGGTGGAGAAAACGGGGTTCTCAACAGGCTCAGGGCGGTCGAGGCAGCTTCCCACAGAAATCACCCGGCCTGCTTGATGCGTGCGGTCAGTTCTTGCACCAGGTTGTACACAGAGCGGTCCTCGCGGATCATCCCTTCGATCTTCGCGTTCGCGTGCATCACGGTGGTGTGATCGCGCCCACCGAACTCCTTGCCGATCTTCGGCAGCGACGAGTCCGTGAGGGCGCGCGAGAGGTACATCGCGACCTGGCGCGGATAGGCGATCGCCTGGGAGCGCTTGGCGCTGCAGAGCTCGTTGATCGTCATGCCGAAGCGCTCGGAGACCGTCTCCTGGATGCGGCGGATCGAGATCTCGATCGACTGGCCCTGCGGAAAGACGTCCTTCAGCACGTCGTCCGCGAGCTCGACGGTCATCGGCCGCCCGGTCAGCGACGAGAAGGCGACGACCCGGGTCAGCGCGCCCTCGAGCTCGCGGATGTTCGTCGTCACGCGCTCGGCGATCGACGTGAGCACGTCGGGGTCGGGCACGTGGATGCGGTCGGTCTTCACCTTCTTGCGCAGGATCGCGATGCGGGTCTCGAGGTCGGGCGGCTGGATGTCCGTGATCAGGCCCCACTCGAAGCGCGAGCGGAGGCGGGCCTCGAGCGTGGCGATCTCCTTCGGCGGCCGGTCGGACGAGATCACGATCTGGCTGCCCGACTCGTAGAGCGAGTTGAAGGTGTGGAAGAACTCCTCCTGGATCCGCTCCTTGCCCTCGAAGAACTGCACGTCGTCGACGAGCAGCACGTTGTAGGTGCGGTAGCGCTGCTTGAAGCCCTCGATGCGCTTGTCGCGCAGCGAGTTGATGAAGTCGTTCATGAAGGTCTCGCTCGTCACGTACCGCGCGGTCAGGCCGTTGCCGTGCTCGCCGACGTACTGGCCGATCGCCTGCAGCAGGTGGGTCTTGCCGAGCCCGGTGCCGCCGTAGATGAAGAGCGGGTTGTAGGCCTGGGCCGGCGCCTCCGCCACGGCGAGCGCGGCGGCGTGGGCGAAGCGGTTCGACGAGCCGATCACGAAGCCGTCGAAGGTGTACTTGTGGATCATGCCCGCGGCCTGGATCGGGGCGGATCCGGAGCGCGTCGGCGTCTCGATGTCGTCGAACGGCCCCTCGGACGGCGCGCCGGGCTCGACGACCGTCAGCTGCACCCGCCGCTCATGCCCGGTCGCGTCCTTCACGGCGGCGCGGATCAGCCCCAGGAAGTGCCCCTCGATCCACTCGCGGGTGAAGTCGTTCGGGACGGCGAGCGTGAACGCGTCGTCGGAGAGCTCGGCGCCGGCGGCGTCGCCGAACCAGGTGCCGAACGTCGCTTCGTTGAGAGCCCCCCTGAGCCGCTCCGAGACTTCGCCCCACAACCCGTCCGCGGTCAGCTCAATTTGGTGCTCCACGCTCGTTCTTGCTCCCTCGTCCGCTCGGCCGGAAGGCGCGAGCATAGCAGCGTCTCGGGGCCGCCTCAATCCCTCGGGCCGAGAGAAATACCCCGCAAATTGCAGGGTTTTTGCGACTCCACACCGTAATCCACAGCTGTGGAGAACCTGTGCACGGAGGGGTGGTTCGGCGGGCGTTTGCGGCCCTTTCCCTCTTCGCCGGACGCTGTGGATAACGGCCCGGGAAGACCCTCGTCTATACTTCCGCGGCCGCTTGGCGGCACTCTGCCGAGGCGGCGCTCCCGCCCGCGCGACCGAGCGAGATCCGAGCGAGAGAGATCACACATGAAACGCACCTATCAGCCCAACGTCCGCCGCCGCAAGCGCAAGCACGGCTTCCGCGCGCGCATGTCGACGCGCGCCGGGCAGGCGATCCTGAAGCGCCGGCGCGCCAAGGGCCGCAAGCGGCTCTCCGCCTGAGCAGCGCTATCGTCACACCCGTGCAACGCCGGAACCGCCTGTCCCGCTCCCGGGACTTCGACGCCGTCTATCGGCAGGGCCGCTCGACCTCGTCGCGCTATCTCGTCCTGTACTGGTTCCCGAGGTCGGACGACGGAAGCCCGGGCGACATCGACCCGGCGGAGCCGCGCCTCGGTCTCGCCGTGCCGAAGTCGGTGGGCGGCGCCGTCGTGCGCAACCGTGTGAAGCGCCAGCTGCGCGAGACGTGGCAGGAGCTCGCACCCTCTGCGCGGCCGGGGCACGACTACGTGCTCGTCGCGCGGCCGGGCCTCGCCGAGCCGGCGGACACGCGCGGCCACGAGTGGCTGCGCGACCGCGTCGCCGAGGTGCTCGAGAAGGCCGCGGCGTGAGCGGCGTAGGCTTGCCGGAGCCGCCCAAGAGCGGAGGTGGCGGCTTCGCCGTCACCGGAGCGGGCAAGTACCTCGGCATCGGCCTGGTGCACGCCTGGCGGCAGACCTTCGGGCGGCTCACGCCGGAGGGCACCTGCAAGTACCACCCGACCTGCTCGCAGTACGCGCTCGACGCGCTGCGCCGGTACGGGCTCCTGAAGGGCTCGGCGAAGGCCGTCTGGCGGCTCTTGCGGTGCAACCCGTGGAGCCACGGGGGCGTGGACTTCGCGTGATTCTCGCCGGCATCCTCACCCCGCTGGAAGACCTGCTCACGTGGGCGCTCACCCACCTGCACGAGACCGTCGGCCTCACGTGGGCGTGGTCGATCGTCGCCCTCACCGTGATCGTGCGGATGCTGCTCGTGCCGCTGACCGTGAAGCAGATCCACTCGATGCAGAACCTCCAGGCGCACGCGCCCGAGATGAAGGCGATCCAGCAGCGCTGGAAGCACGACAAGCAGCGCCAGAACCAGGAGCTGATGGCCTTCTACAAGGAGAACCAGATCAACCCGGCCTCCTCCTGCCTGCCGATCATCGCGCAGATCCCGATCTTCATCGGCCTCTTCTTCGTGCTGCGCGACTTCAAGGACGAGATCCTGCCGCTGTTCCCGAACGCGGACCTCGAGTGGCTGAACCTGGTCAACATCATCGAGAACACGAAGGAAGGCTGGGGCCCGCTGCTGATCGTCGCCTACGCGGTCAGCCAGCTGACCTCGACGTACCTGATGTCAACCACCATGCAGCCGGCGCAGCGCGTGCTGATGCTGATCCTGCCGATCGCGTTCATCCCCTTCGTGCTCAACTTCCCTGCGGGGCTGATGCTGTACTGGCTGACGACGAACCTGTGGACGACCGGGCAGGGCCTGATTACGCGCAGGCTCGTCCCGAAGCGCGAGCCGCCACCGAAGAAGAGCTCGCGCACACCTCCGAAGGAGGCGGCCGCGAAGGAGGCGGAGCCCAAGGCAGCGCCCGCGGAGGCGAAGCCGGCTCAGCCGCGGCAGGTGCGCAAGGTGAAGCGCAAGAAGGGCGGCGCGCGGCGGTGAGCCCGGAAGTCTCGGTCGAGGCGTCCGGCGAGACGGTCGGGGAGGCCAAGTGGGCGGCGCTGCGCGAGCTCGAGCGCAAGCGTCCCGGTCTCGACAAGGCGTCGGTGCGCTTCCAGGTGGTCAGCGAGGGCGAGCGCGGCCTTCTGGGCGTGGGCTACGAGCCGGCCCGGGTGATCGCGAGCTGCGACGACGACGGCGCTGAGGAGCCCGCCGTTTCGGTGCCGCGCGAGGGCGAGAGCGCCGATGCCACGCAGCTGCGGGAGATCGTCGACCGGATCGCGCGCGAGATCGGCGTCCGCTGCACGCTCGAGGTCGTCGAGAGCGACGAGGAACTGCGCGTGACCTGCACCGGCGGCGAGCTCGGGCTCCTGATCGGGAAGCACGGACAGACGATCGACGCGATCCAGTACCTGGCCAACGCGATCCTCTTCCGCGACCGCGACGATCGGAAGCCGGTCGTGGTCGACGCGGCTGGGTACCGCGCCCGCCGTCAGGCGACGCTCGATGCGCTCGCACTGCGCAGCGCCGAGCGGGCCGCGGCGACCGGCCAGCGCGTCGAGCTCGATCCGATGACTGCGGTCGAGCGCAAGATCGTGCACGAGAAGCTCAAGGAGGATCCCGAGGTCGAGACGCTCAGCGAGGGGACGGAGCCGAACCGCTACGTCGTGATCCTCCCCCGTGCAATCGACGTCTGACGATCTGCTCGAGCGCTGGCTCGACGCGGTGCTCGCGACGCCCGGCCTCACCGGGCTGAAGGATCGTGGCGAGGCTCGACGCGTGCTGCTCGACGACGCCCTCGCGGGGGCCGAGCTCGTCCGCGGCTTCGACGGCTCGATCGTCGACGTCGGCTCGGGCGGCGGCACGCCGGGGATCCCGCTGGCGGCCTCGTTCCCGGAGCGCGCCGTGACGCTGCTCGAGGCCGAGCGCCGCAAGGCCGAGTTCCTGGAGGGGTGGACCGCAGAGCTTCCGAACCTCAGCGTGATCTGGGGCCGCGCCGAGAGCCAGGGACCAGACCGCTACGGGGTCGCGGTCGCGAAGGCGCTGGCGAATCCACCCGTGGCAGCCGAGTGGTGCCTGCCCCTCGTCGCGCCGGGCGGTGCGGTCGTCCTGTGGGTGGGGCCGAGCGCCGAACCTGAGCGCGTTGCCGTGGTCGCCGAGAGGATCGCCGGCGAGCTGGTCGAGAGCCCGCCGGGCTTCCTCGTCCTGCGCAAGACGGGCCCGACCCCACCGGGCTTCCCGCGCCGCCCGGGCGTGGCCAGGAAGCGCCCGCTGGCCTGACCGCGACCGGCTACGGGCCGTCGATCCAGAACGCCCGGTACGCCAGCCGAGGATTTGGATGCGGGCGTTCCGCCCGGCCGGCGACGGCGAAGCCCCAGGCTGCCACCTCGGCTTCCAGCCGGTTCTCGTCGTGTTCCTCGTTGAAGACGCCGACGATCAGGCGAGCGCACGGCTCGAGCAGGTGCGCGACGAGCGCCCTCCTCTGTGGCCTAGGGACGTAGTCGAGCCCCGTCCGGGCAACGTCGAACCGGTGCGGGGGACTCCAGTGGAGTGCGTTCCCCACCCAGATCCGGTCGGCCCACTGGGGAAGCCGGCGCCGCGCGAGATCGGCGAGCTCAGGCGAGATCTCGACCCCGTACGGCTCAACGGCTGCCCAGGCGGCAATGCTCTCCATCAAGAGCCCGTTGGCGCAGCCCACATCGAGGAAGGTCTGGCCCGGCTCGACCGCGTCTGCGAGCAGCGAGCGAGCGCGCTCCCAGCCTGCCTCGTCGCGGGTCGACCCCGAGCCGCCCTGCGGCGTCGGCGCCTTGAGATACGCCGGAACGACGAGCGCGGCCACGGCTGCGTGCCAGCCCTCGTCGTCCAGTTCGCCCCGTTCGTACGCGCAGTCGATCGCGGCGAGCTCGCGCCAGCCCCCCTCCTTTGCGGCCTCCAGCTCGGGATCCACGCCGGGAGACTACGGTCGGGCACCGCGCGGGCGAAGTGATCGTCCGGGGCTGGCGTGAGAATGCGTGGGTGCCCGGCACCATCTACGCGCTCGCGAACCAGAAGGGCGGCGTCGGCAAGACGACGACGGCGATCAACCTCGCGGCCTGCCTTGCCGAGGCGGGTGAGCAGGCGCTCCTCGTCGACCTCGACCCGCAGGCGAACGCGACCTCGGGGCTCGGCGAAAAGGCGAACGGTGTCTCGAGCTACGACCTACTCGACGGCGCACCGGTGGCCGAGATCGCGCGGCCGACACGGTTCGGGAATCTCGAGCTCGTGCCCGCCAAGCCGGATCTCGCGGGCGCTGCCGTGGCGCTCTCCGGCCACGTCGACGGTGAGCGCTTTCTGCAGACCTCGCTCGCCGGCGCGCGCGACCGCTACGGCTTCGTCTTCCTCGACTGCCCGCCCTCATTCGGCCCGCTGACGGTCAATGCGCTGGCCGCCGCCGACCAGGTGATCGTGCCCGTGCAGGCGGAGTACTACGCGCTCGAGGGGCTCTCGCAGCTGCTCGGCTCGATCGAGCTCGTGAAGACCCGCCTGAACCCGCGGCTCGGGATCGCAGGCATCCTGCTGACGATGGTCGACGGGCGCACGCGCCTAGCGGCCGAGGTCGAGGCGGAGGTGCGGCGCCACTTCGGCGATCTCGTGTTCACGACCACCGTGCCGCGTTCCGTCCGACTGGCCGAGGCGCCCAGCCACGGTCTCCCTGCGATCGCCTACGACCGCCGCTCCCCCGGCGCGGAGGCGTACTGGAAGGTGGCGATGGAGCTTGTCGAGCGGCGCTAGCACGAGACGTGGCCTCGGCCGCGGCCTGGAGGTCCTGATCGGCGGAGCCGGCGAAGCCGGCACGCAGCTCGCCAGCCTGCCCGTCGATGCGATCCACGCCAATCCACGCCAGCCGCGCCGCCGCTTCGAGCCCGAGGCGACCTCCGGCCTCGCGAGCTCGATCCGCGAGCAGGGCCTGCTCCAGCCGGTCGTGGTGCGGCCGAGGGCCGAAGGCGGCTACGAGCTGATCGCCGGCGAGCGGCGTTGGCGTGCCGCCCGCGAGGCGGGCGTCACCGAGCTGCCTGCGCTCGTCCGCGACGCCGACGATCGGGAGTCGCTGCTGCTCGCACTCGTCGAGAACGTGGCTCGCGAGCAGCTCTCACCGGTCGAGGAGGCGCGCGCCTACGCCTCGCTGATCGACGAGTTCGAGCTCTCGCTCGGCGACGTCGCCGCCCGCGTCGGCCGCTCGAAGCCGTCGGTCTCGAACCGGCTCCGCTTGCTCGAGCTGCCCAGAAGAGGTGCTCTGGATGGTGGCGCGGGGAGAGCTCACCGAGGGCCACGCACGAGCGGTTCTGGCACTGCCCGACCACGACGGCCGCAAGCGGCTCGCGAAGCGGATCGTCCGCGAGGGGATGTCGGTTCGGGGTGCGGAGCGCGCTGCGCAGGACGCCGGCGCCGCCCGGAGGCCGCGCGTCTCAGCGCGTGTCGATCCCGCTCTGGCGGAACGTGCGCGCCTCGCAGCGGAGCACGTCACGGGCATGCCCGCGCGCGTCAGTGGGGGCAAGCTCGAGCTGCACTTCGGCAACGAGGTCAAGCTCGAGGAGCTCGTCGAGACGCTCGAAGCGCTCTAGGCGCTGTCGCTACAATCCGACGCCGCGAGGGCGATTAGCTCAGTTGGTTAGAGCGCCGCTCTGATAAGGCGGAGGTCCCTGGTTCGAATCCAGGATCGCCCATCTCGCTTCCTCTCACATCGTGGTCACGGCGCCCGTCTCGGGCGGTCGTTCCGGCTCCTCCGCGAGCTCGGTGTCGCGGCCGGCGACCGTGCGCAGCGCGCCGGAGAGGACCATCCGCGTCCAGCGCTCGCTGAAGCCGGCCAGGAACGCGACGACGACGTACAGCGGCAGTGCCAGCGCGCTCGGCTCGATCGGAACGAGCGGCGTCTGGAAGAGGAAGTAGACGACGATCCCCGACACCGAGCCGATCAAGGGGCGGTACGAGCCGACGAGCGTCACCTCCCAGCGGGAGAGCTCGTGGTCGATCGCGAACTCGCCGCGGCCGCTCATCCGCATCAGGACGCTGATCACGGCGCCGATCCCGCCCGCGGCGGCAGAGGCGTAGAACTCCCGCACGGCTTGGGACTCGAGGTCGAGCGCGCCGAAGAGCGCGAGCACGCCGGCCGTCGCGACCGAAAGCGCGACGAGCACGACGACGCCGAACCCGAGCATTCCCTCCACGTAGCGCATCCGCGCCCGCTTCTCGCCTGCGCGGAAGTAGTACTCCTCGATCCGCCGGAGCTCGGCCCGCTCGCTGGCGGCGAACTTGTGCGCCTCCTTCGGATCGGGCGGACGCGTCGCGGTGCCGCTCGATGAAGCCGAGGAGGTGCGACTCGACGAGCAGCAGCCACTGCATCACGACCGCTCGCGCCACGGAGTCGAGGCTGTGAGAGGCCTTGATCGCGAGGATGTCGCAGTCGTGCAGGAGATCGGCGATCTCGTGCGTGTCGCCGGTCACCCAGTCCGAGACGCGGTGCAGCCGGTACTCGAGCCGGCGCCTCGGCCCGGCCAGCCGGCTCCTGCGCACGACCTCGCGGCGCGTCAGCGCGACGGCCGACGCCTGCTCACGGCACCAGTAGGCGTTGACGATCTCGCCGGTCGCGCTCTCGAAGTCCTCGAGCAGCTGCCTGAAGCGGCGGTACACCGGCTCCGCGGCGGCGGGATCGGTGCTCGCATCCCACTGGTGGTGGGCCCGCACGAGCTCCGAGAACGAGACGCGCGTTGCTCCGTTCCCGTTCGTTCCTGCTGTGGCGCTCACGGCTTCGCCGGGCATGTGACACCCCCTCGCTGCCGCAGGCTCGATTGTCGAACCCACTCAGGGTAACCACGAAGAGGCAGGTGTTACAAGGGGGCGCGCGGTCAGTGAGCGTACGTCGTGCGTTGGACGTAGTCCTCGACCGCGAGCAGGAAGCGCTCGTCGCTGGCGATCTCGGCGATCGTGCCTCTCGTGTCGGCGTCCAGCTCGCTGTCGAACGAGAGGTTGCGGATGAACGGCGCGAGCGTGCCCGCCTTCGACATCGCCGCCATCCGCAGGCAGAGACGCTTCGTCTCCTCGTCCTGGGTGACGGCTTCGAGCGATTCGATGTCGTGGAGCCAGAGATCGACCACGGGCTTGTAACGAGCGATCGTCGAGATCGGATACGGCACGCCGGGCGATCCCCGTTCCAAGGGATGGCCGTCAACGGGAGCTCGGCCGATGCAACGGGCATGGATGAGGAGCACGCGAACCTCCAGATCGGCGACTTCGTCATCTGGCGCGGGCGGCTCTGGGTGCTCCGCGGAATCGACCCGATGAGCGTGGCCGCCCATCGCGCCGAGCTGGAGGAATGCAGTCACAGGCGAGCGGCTGCAGGCGCCGTTCGAGGAGCTGTCGGCGGCACCCGACGCCGCCGGGTAGGCCCCGGCTTCCACGCCGGAGGCCTGGGCTACACTGAACGGGAGGCCCGAGACGGATGCGTGAGATGGAGATCTACGGCGTCAGCTTCGACCTGGTCGGCAAGCAGCCGATCGTTCTCCTGAAGACCTCGGACGGGAACAAGTTCCTCCCGATCTGGATCGGCCATCCCGAGGCGGCCGCCATTCTCGTCAAGCTCCAGAACGCTGCCACGCCGCGCCCGATGACGCACGATCTCGTCACGGACCTGCTCGGGCAGCTCGAGGCCGAGGTGGTCTCCGTGACCGTGACCGAGCTGCGCGAGAACACCTTCTACGCGCGGATCACGATCCAGCAGAACGGCTCGGAGATCGAGGTCGACTCGCGTCCCTCCGACGCGATCGCACTCGCCGTCCGCTCCGGCGCCAAGATCTTCGCAGCGGACGACGTGATCGACGAGAACGGGATCGAGTTCGAGGGTGAGGGCGTCGGGGGCGACGAGGTCGTGGGTGTCACGCCGCTGTCAGATCTCGATCCCGACGAGTTCCGCCGCTTCCTGGACAGCGTCTCCCCCGACGAGTTCGCCAAGGGCGAAGACTAGGCGTCGTCCTCGCGCGCGACCTCGCGCTTCGTCAGGTCGAGCAGCTCGAGATAGATCTCGCGGAGCCCCTCGGACGAGAGCGGCCCCCGGTTCGCGCGCGCGAGGTACTGCAGCATCCACTCCTCGCGGGCCGGGTCGAGGAAGCCGATCCCCCGCTCCTCCTTCACCCGCTTCAGCCGCGCCACGAGCGTCAACCGCGCGTTGATCGCCTCCACGATCTTCACGTCGTTGTCCGAGAGCTGCTCGCGCAGCTGCCGGATCACCGGATCGCTCTCGGTGCTCACGGCCGTCCTCTCCAGTCGAGTGTCACGGGCTTGTCGCGCCGCTCGATCGTGATCAGTCGAAACGGGAACGTGAGCCTAGCGGCGCCCGGGCGCGCGAGCGACGGTGTCCGCTCGCGAACCGTGACGACGATCCGGCGGCGCTCTTCGGTCACCGCGACCACGTCCAGGTCGTAGGCGCCGCTCGAGCGCGGCCCGGCAGCGACGAGGATCGCCTCCCGCCGCGAGAAGTCGATCGGAGGCACCGTTGCCGAACGGCCGTCCTCGGTGAGGCTGTCCCGCAGTGCCGCGCGGGAGCGGAAGATGCGAAGCTCGGTGCGTGGCGGGTCGGCCAGGGTCCGGTCGGTGAGGTCGCGCCAGGCGAGAGGCCGATCGCCGCCGTGCGCCCACAGCTCCTGCCAGCCGAGCCAGGCGGCGGCTGCCACCAGCACCGCGGCGAGCGCAGCGGCCGCGCTACGCGAAGACGACGACTCTCGCACCGTGCGCGTGCCGTGCGAAGAGGCTGGGAGCGATCCACATCGGCACCCGCACGCAACCGTGGGAGGCCGGGTAGGCGGGGACCGACGGGTAGCCGTGGATCGCGAACCCGCGCAGGAAGTACATCGGGTACCAGAGCACCCAGTCCCAGCCGCCCACCTTGCGGTAGACCTGGAACGTGCCGAGCGGGGTGTTGCCTGTGGCTCCCGTCGAGACGTGGACGATCCGGTTGACCCGGCCGCCGACGACCTCGTAGAGCACGTTGCGCGACTTGTCGACCTCGATGTGGTCGCCGGTTCCGTAGCGCGGCGCCGGGACATGCGCGGTCGCCAGCCGGCGCCAGAGCGAGGCCTCGACGCGACCGGTGCGGGGGAGCCCGTGCACCTTCTGGAACGCGAGCACCGCCTCGACCGTGTCGGTTCCGTAGACCGTATCGGCGCCGCGCAGCGCGTACCGGAGCTCCCGCAGGCGCCGCTCGAGCGCGAGCACGCTCGGGCCGCGGGAGCCGCTCGCGAGCGACGGCTGCACGATCTGCGTCGAGCTCGAGCGACGGGTGCTCGTGAAGCCGGGCCGGGGGCGGGTGACGATCTGAACCCGAAGGATGCCGGCGCGGCGGGCCGGCAGCCGCAGCGTCGCCGCACCGTTCCCCCGCCGCGATGCCACGGAGCGACCCGCTGCTCGAACGCGGATCGTGACAGCGCCGGCAGCGCGTGGGACGAGCCGTGCGGCGAAGGTCGTCGGGGTGCCCGCGGCCACGGTCGCGGGGATCGAGACGTCGAGCCGTGGGCGCACGCGGACCTGCCGTTCGGGCGAGGACGCTCCGGCGTAGAGGGCGCGATAGCGTCCCGGCTTGCGCAGGCGGATCGTGGCGCGGTAGCGCCCGCCGGCTTTCGCGACAGCCGTCGTCACGTGGGTGCGCCCGCGATAGATCTGGATGCGGGCGCCGCGCCGGGCCGGCCGCAACGTTCCGGAGAGCACCACCGCCTTGCCGTAGCCGGCGGCTTTCGGTGCGGCGAGCGACAGCGTCAGCTCGGTGGCGGTGATCCCCACCTGCGCCTGGGCCGTCTCGCCGCTCTCGTTCGTCGCAGTGACCGTGGCGATGTAGCGGCCGGGCGCGTACACGTGCGTGACCACTGCACCCTGCGCCGTCGCGCCGTCGCCGAGATCCCAGGCGTAGCCGGCGGCTTCGCCGCTGGCCGTCAGCGTGACCCGCAGGGGCCCGACGCCGGTCGCGGGCGAGGCGGTCGCCGTGACGACGGGCGGCGCTGCGCTCGCCCCGGCTGTGAACGCGAGGCCGACGAGGAGAACCGCGAAGCCCCGCATGCGCGGGACATTACCGCCGGCCTCAGACTGCAACCGCGATCACGAGACTGGTCGCGTTGAAGGCGCAGTGGACGATCATGCAGGGGTAAATGCTGTTCGTCCGCAGGCGCAGCAAGGCGGTGACGACGCCGAAGAAGACGAGGGCGGCGAGGGCGAGCACGAGCCCGTGTGCCAGCCCGAAGGCGAGCGACGTGATCGCCACGGCGGGCACTGCGCCGAGCGCGCCGAAGAGCGTCATCCCTGCACCGCGGTACACGAGCTCCTCGACGATCGGCCCGACGAGCGCGATCGCGACGAAGTTGGCGGCATACGCACCGGCGCGGCTCGAGTCCCAGCCGTCCGGTGTCAGACCCTGCTCGTCGCCGGCTCCGAGGACCTGGAGCAGGATCCCGGCGCCGACGAGGATCGCGACGTATGCACCGAGCGCCAGCCCGAGCGAGCTCGGCCAGGAGGGCGGACGACGGAGCGCAAAGAACTCCCGGAACGGGATCCCGCGGCCGATCGTGGTCACGATTCCGAGCAGGATCAGGTAGAGCGCGATCCCGCTCAGCGCCGTGTCGTAGCGATAGAGCGCATCCTCCGGAGGCTTGCCGCCTTCGACGCGACCCGCGTAGGCGATCGCAATCAGCAGGCCGACGAGCAGGAGCCACCAGCCCCGTTTCATCGCCATGGGGAGACCCCCGCGCTCATGCGACCCACTGCCACAGGGCCCATTGCACCACGGCGACGCCGAGCAGGAGCGCGGAGACGGCCACGATCGGCTCGTGCAACCGCCTCCGCGCGCCCAGCGCGGCGAGCGCCAGCACGAGCGGGAAGACGACGAGCCCGAAGCGGGACATGGAGAGGAGCGGGAAGCGCTCGGCCGGGAAGGAGAGTGGAATCGCGAGGCTGATGAGTGCGAAAAGCCCATACGGGGCGCCGAAGCGCCGCCAGGCGAGCGCCGCCAGTCCGAGGAAGAGGAGGGTGAAGGCGAGCTGCTGGACGTTCAGTGCGAGCGTTCGAGCCGGCTCGGCGTCCGCCAGCGCGGCGAATCCGCTCCAGAGGCCGCCGAACGGCCCCGCCCACGAGAGCGTCCGCTCCCAGATCCCCTCCTGCGCGCGCAGCGGTGCGAACGGCTCGCCGATCCAGAGCCCGAGCAGAAGCGGGTAGATCGGCGGCAATCGGCACCGCCGCCGCGACTCCGAGCAGCGCCCGCCGCCGGTCGGACGATCGCCATGCGAGCACCGCGAGTGCCGGCAGCAGCGCGATTCCCACCGGACGTGTCAGCATCGCGAGCCCGGCGACTGCACCGGCGCCGAGGAACCGGCCTCGCTCGGCGAGGAGGAAGGCTCCGACCGCGAGCGCGAGGTAGAGCGACTCGCTGTACACCGCGCCGAGGAAGAGCGCCGTGGGGAAGATCGCCAGGTAGAGCACCGCACGGCGTGCGCCGTCGGCGTCGAGCAGTTGGAGTGCAAGCCGGTGCAGGAGCACGAACGCGACGGCGCAGGCCGCGAGCGAGAGCAGCACGCCGGCGAGCACGTAGTGGCCGGCGAGGAGGCGCCCGAGCCCCGCGACGAGACCCGGATACAAGGGAAAGAACGCGGGCGTGCTCGAGGGCGAGTCCGAATAGCCCTCCTGCGCGATCAGCAGGTACCAGTCGCTGTCCCAGCGCGCCCAGACGTCGATCCCGTAGCCCAGCTCGTGCAGGCGTGAGCTGTCCCAGCGGTCTGCGTTCGGATGCCGGTTGGGCACGAACGCGAGCAGCGCGAAGACGGCTGCCGTCCAGAGCGCGAGCCGGCTCCAGAGGAAGATCGAGAGGGCTTCGCTCGAGAGGAGCGCTCGTCGCAGCCGGCGGCCCACGCCGCGACGATAACGCTGCGCCGCTGAGGAACGGGCGCCTGGCCGTCGAAAAGCGCTCGGATGGAGCTGTGGGAGCGACTTCTCGTCGTGGGCATCGTGCTCGCCCTGACCCTCTTGGCCGCGCGCGTGATCGACCGCCGCATGGCCGCCAGCACCCGTTCTCCCCAGACGATCACCCGCTACCGCGTGCTGCGCCGCAGCATCACCGCCGTGATCGTCAGCTTCGGCGTTCTCTCGGCGCTGCTCGTGATCCCACAGGTTCGGACTCTTGCCGGCGCGCTGCTCGCGTCGACCGCGGTGATCGGCCTCGTCGTCGGCTTCGCGGCGCAGCGCACGCTCGGCAACTTCGTCGCCGGGCTGATGATCGCGTTCACGCAGCCTCTTCGGATCGGGGACTGGATCGAGGTCGCCGGTGAGGAGCCGGGGGCGGTGGAGGAGATCGGGCTGATGTACACCTTCATCCGCACCCACGACAACACGCGGCTCGTGATCCCGAACGAGAAACTGGCGTCGGATACCATCCGCAACTCCACGATTCGCAGCCCAGCGAAGTTCGCGCAGGTGACAGTGCAGGTTCCGCCCACAACCGATCTCGGCGCCCTCGTCGAGACCATCCGTCTCGAGGCCTCCGGCGACCGGGACGAGGTCTTCGTCAGCTCGCTCGAAGGGTCGCCGATCCTGACGCTCCGCGTGTGGACCGAGAGCGAGGCGGCGGCGGAGCGCCGTGAGCAGGAGCTGCGCGTGCGCGTGCACGACCGGCTGCGCGAGCAGGGTGTCTTCGCGTGACTCCGCCGCAGGGGCGGCCGCCACGGCGCGACGACGACCTGGTCGTCGCACGCCGCCGCAAGCGCCGACGAGCCGAGCGGAAGCGGTCGCGTCGTCGTGCCGTCATCCTGGGGCTCGTCGGCGGGATCGCGCTGCTGTTCGTCGTCGGCGGAACGGCCGTCACAGGCGTCGCCACGCTCGGCACCTCCTGCGACCTGAACGCGCTCCAGCCCGTCGCGATCGGCGAGAACTCCTTCATGTACGCGGCCGACGGCTCGATGCTCGGCGTCATCCCGGCCGAGCGAAACCGCCAGCCCGTGACGATGCGGCAGATCAGCCCGTGGCTCCCCAAGGCGACCGTCGCGATCGAGGATCGCCGCTTCTACCAGCACGGCGGGATCGACCCGAGCGGAATCGCGCGCGCCCTCTGGGACGACCTGCGCGCCGGCAAGGTCGTGCAGGGCGGCTCGACGATCACGCAGCAGCTCGTGCGCAACCTCTACCCCGTCTCGCGCGAGCAGACGATTCGAGCGGAAGGTGAAGGAGGCGTGCCTGGCGATCAAGCTCAACCGCGCCTGGCCGAAGGAGAAGATCCTCGTCACCTACATGAACCAGGTCTACTACGGCAACCTCGCCTACGGGATCGAGGCGGCCGCGCAGACGTACTTCTCCAAGCACGCGAAGAACCTCAACCTGCCCGAGGCCGCGCTGCTGGCCGGCCTGCCGCAGGCTCCCGTCCGCGTACGACCCGTTCAACCAGACGGAGACGCGCGACTCAGCGCCGCGACCAGGTGCTGAGCGCGATGCTCGAGAACGGCGACATCAGCCGTGAGCAGTACGACTGGGCCGTGCAAGCGCGGCGCTCGGCCTCAAGGCCGGCAAGCTCTACACGACGATCCGCGAGCCGTACTTCTTCAGCTACGTGCGGGACGAGCTGATCGCCGAGTACGGCGTCGCGACCGTGCGCTCCGGCGGGCTGAAGGTCTACACGACGATTCATCCTCGCTTCCAGCGCGCGGCTCGCCGCGCCATCACCGAGACCCTGCACGATAAGACCGACCCCGCCGCGGCGCTGATCTCGATCGACCCGAAGAACGGCGCCATCCGCGCGATGACGGCTGTGACGCCGGGCACGCAAGGCGAACCAGTTCAACCTGCTCTCGCAGGCGCGTCGTCAGCCCGGCTCGACCTTCAAGACCTTCGTGCTCGCCGCGGCGGTCGAGCTGGGCGCGAACCCGGAGACGACCGGCTATCAGTCCGCGCCGTTCTTCTACCGGCCCGACCCCAGCGGTGACTGCGACGAGCGGCACCTGGTGGTGCGTCGAGACCTACGGACACGACTACTACGGCGTGGTCGTCGATCGAGAGCGCCACGCTCCGCTCGGACAACACCGTGTACGCGCAGCTCACGCTCGACGTCGGCGCCGGAGAGGGTCGCTGCGATGGCCGCAGAAGCTCGGCGTGCGCACGCCGCTGACGTCGGCGGCGCCTACGTCCCGTCGATGGGTCTCGGCTCGATCCCCGTCTCGCCGCTGGACATGGCCTCCGCCTACGCGACGCTCGCGGCCGGTGGCATCTACTCCGAGCCGATGGCGATCCGCAAGGTCGTCCTCCCGAACGGCAAGGAGGACGACAGCGCGGGCTGGGGCAAGCCGAGGCGCAAGCGCGTCATCTCGGACGGCGTCGCCTACGCCGGTGACGCAGATCCTCGAGCAGAACATGCAGTCCGGCACCGGCACCGGCGCGCAGTTCGGCCATCCGGCGGCCGGCAAGACGGGGACGACCGACAAGCACGCCGACGCCTGGTTCTCCGGTTACACCCCGCGCCTCCAGACGACGGTCTGGGTCGGCTACCCGCGGGCGAGATCCCGATGGAGAACGTGCACGGCATCTCGGTCTCCGGCGGCACCTTCCCGGCTCAGATCTGGCATCTCTTCATGGGCGACGCGATCGGCGATCTCGACCCGATGCGACTTGACGGAGCCGACGAACTGGCCCGTGTGGTCGGACTTCGAGCAGGGGCAGTACGCCCGCTCCTTCGGCTACTACGAGGACGAGGACTACGTGCCGCCGGCGGAGGACGAGGACGAGGAGGAGGAGACGACGGAAACCGAGCCGGCTCCGCCGTCGACCGCCGAGGAGACGCCCGCGCCCGCCGACGACGCCGCCGCCTCCGGCCGCGACAGGATCCGCCGCCGGTGGACCAGACGCCCTGAGCGCTCCGCCCCGCTCCGGCGAGGGCAGCTTCCCACTGGCGGCCGGGGCTCGCGGTTCTCGTGCTCGTCGGTGTCTGCGTCGCGGCTCGCTTGGCTGGGCGGAGCTCGCCGCTCGTGCCGCGTCGGCCGGCCGGGTGGGCAACCGCGACGGGTGGTCGCTCGTCTTTCTCGCTCGCGCTTGCCGGCGCCTTCGCCGCCTATCTCGTGGCGCTTCGGCTCCTCGCTGGCTCGCGCGTCGCGGCTCGCCGACGATCGGCGGCGATGGCGGCGGCGATCCAGCTGTGCCGCTCGCCGCGCCGCTCCTCCTCTCGACCGATGCCTGGACGTACTGGGAGTACGGCTGGATCGCGAACGACGGCGGCAATCCCTACCGCGACACGCCGGCCGAGCATCCCGGAGCAACCCGGCCTACGAGCTACGCGGGCGCCGACTGGCGCGACACGACGTCCGTCTACGGGCCGGCGTTCAGCTCGCTCTCGCAGCCCGTCGCGTTCTCGCAGGGCCCTCCGCGGACACCGCCGCCTGGGTCGTTCAAGGTGCTCGCGGCGCTCGCGATGCTGGCGTTGCACGGCGCTCGCCGCCCGCCTCGCGACCGACCGCGCGTTCGCGGCCGCGTTCGTGGGCTGGAACCCGCTGCTCGCGATCCACTTCGCCGGCGGCGGCCACAACGACGCGTGGATGATGGCGCTCGTCGCTGGGCGCGATCGCGCTCGCGGCGTCAGGGCGGCGCCGCGCGGCCGCCGTCGCTCTGGGCCGCTCGCGATCCTCGATCAAGTGGATTCCACTCGTCTTCTTCGCGCTGCGTGTGCTCGATGCGCGCAGCGGCCGGCCGTCGCGTCGCGCACGGCGGTGTTTGCGGGCACCGTCGGCCGTCGTCGCTCGCACTCGCCACGTGGCAGTACGGCTGGGGCTGGCTGCGCGCGTTCGGCCCGCTCGCCGGCAACGCCGGCGAGGAGACGAGCTACGCGTTCCCGCACCGGCTCGAGCAGCTGGGGCTCCCGCACGGGCTCGCGCTGGGGCTCGCGGGCGTCGTCGCTCGTCGTCGGCCTCGCGCTGCTCGCGCGCGAGGCGCTGCGCGGGCGTCCGCATCTGGCCCGAGCCGGGTGCCTGCTGCTCGTCGTCACGCCGTGGCTGACGCCGTGGTACCTCGTCTGGGCGGTGCCGCTGGCGGCCGCCGAGGAGGATCGAAACGGCGCAGCTCGCCGCGCTCGCGCTCTGCGCCTACCTGCTCCCGCAGACGATCCGTCTAGACGCTTCGCGGAAGACGAGCACGCCGTCCTCGTCGAAGACGAGCCGCCAGCGCGGGTCGAGCCGGAGCCGGCGCAACCGCTCGCGTCGTCGCCGCGCCGAGACCCGGTCGAGGTAGCCCGGCCGCGTCTCGTCGACCGCGACCCACGTCGGCGTCGTGCAGGAGCGGGAAGCTGAGGAGCGCGGCGCCGCTCGGAGAGGTGGGCGCCCAGCGAGTTCGTCGCGCTGACCACGGCGCCGTCCGGGATCAGCGCGCACGCCGCGCGGCGACCCGGTCGTGTGCGCGAGACGATGTGCTCTCGCGCGCCGAGCGACTCGCCGCCGGGGACGTGCCGCCAGGCCGGCATCGCGCCAGAGGACGTATGGCGCCGAGGCCGACGACCACCACGGCCGTCGCCACCGGGCGGACCGCAGCCGCCGGCGCCGCCGCAGCCACGCCGCGCCGAAGACCGCGCCGCGACGAGCCCCGGGATCGCCGCGGCCGTGTAGTGGAAGTGGATCGACGTCTGCGTTCGCGTCGACGAGAGCAGGTTGGCCGCGAGCTCGGGCAGCGCGGTCAGCGCCGCAGCGGGGCGAGGAGCGGCAGCGCGGCGAGCGGCAAGAGCAGCTCGAGGAGGTAGCGGACGCCGTGGCCGTCGAACGTCTCGCCCGCACGAGCAGCGGATCGGTGAGCGCGTCTCGGCGATGCCCGCCGGCGAGCCGCCGACGGCGCCGTAGCGGCCTTCGAACGGCGACCCGCCACCCGGCGCGTAGTGCGGGACGACGACGGCGATCGCGAGCGCGGCCGTCGCCGCCCGCCCGCGGCGATCGACCGCGCCGGCCAGCCGTCGCCCGCGGGCCAGCGCGTACCAGACGCCCAGCGCGGCGACCATGAGGCCGACGTGCTCCTTCGTCAGGCACGCCACCGCGGCCACGACCGCGAATGCGAGCGAGCCGATCCTCGTCGAGGTACCAGAAGCCCAGCAGCAGCAGCGGCGTCGCGAGCGCGACGGGTGGAACTCCATGAGCGCCAGCCACTGCATCGGCGGGTAGAGCAGGTAGGCGAGCGCGAACGCCGAGCGCCGGCTCGCTCCGACCCGACGTGCTTGCGGGCGAGCAGGAACACGGGCAAGCGCGCCGAGGGCGACGGCGGCCGCCTGGACGACGAGGAGCAGCGTCGGGTCGGGCCACACCCACCAGAGCGGCGCGAAGGCGGCCAGGATCGGGTCGAAGTGCGCGCCGAGCCGCGAGATCTGCTCGCCGGAGAGATCCGTCACCTCGAGGAAGTCGCCGTGCGCCGTGCTCCAGACCGCCTGGATCATGTTGCCGAGGTCGAAGCGGCCGGTGCGAACGCGCGGTGGCGCAGCACCGACAGCGCGGCGAAGCCGCGCGGCGAACGCCGCGATTCGCGGCCCAGAGGAGCGACGCGCGGCGCCGTCACGCGGCGAGCAAGCCGCTCGAGCAGCCCGCGCCAGCGCGCGCCGAGCACGTCCTCGCTCGCGTGCTCGCCGGTAGGCGGCGAGGCCGCCCGTCGCCGATCCGTCCGGCCAGAGCTCGGGTCGGCGGCCAGGCGCCGGATCGCCGCGGCGAGCGCGCGCGGGTCGCCGGGCGGCACGAGCAGCGCGCTCTCGCCGTCGACGAGCAGCTCCCGGGCCGCCGGCGTGTCGGCGGTGACGAGCGGCGTGCCGCAGGCGATGGCCTGGAACGCCTTGTTCGGGATCACCCGCGCCGCCTTGTCCGAGGTGCCGAAGATGCCGAGCGCGCAGCCGGCCGACTGGATCTCGCCGGGCAGCTGCTCGTAGTCGACCCACTGCGACCCACTCGACGTTCGGCGGGCGGCCGTCGAGCAGGGCGTCGAGCTGGCCGCTGCCGACGATGCGGAACGGGATCTCGGGCGCGAGCCGCGCCGCCTCGAGGATCGTCTCCAGCGCCGTGCAGCGGGATCAGCTTGCCGACGAAGAGCGCGCGGAACTCGCTCGGCGGCTGCCAGCCGGGGCCGAAGAGCCGGTCCTCGGCGCCGACGAGAGCAGACCTCCACGCGCTCGCGCGGCAGGCCCCGAACGTCTCGCGAAGAAGTCGCGCGTGCTGCCTCGGTGTCGGCGACGACGAGGTCGGCCGCGCCTGAACGCGATCGCGGTCGACCTGCCGCAGGACGCGCGCCGGCGGCGAGCCGCCCGCGAAGCGGCCGCGATCGTCCGACGAGCGTGTCGCCAGAGCGAGACGAGCGGGTTGAAGACGAGCGGCCGCGCCGCGCGCGGCGCGCCGCGCGGCGGGCATGTCGAAGTGGCCCGGGATAGCCGACGATCACGGCGTCGAAGCGCTCGCGGCGCCCGCCGAGGAGCCGCGTCTCGGCGCCGGCGACGCGCAGCGCGGCGCCGAGGCCCGAGCGACCACTTGTGCCGCCGCCGCTCCCACACGCTCGCGTGCCGCTCCACCACCTCGACGCCTGCGCCGCGCGAGGCTCGAGATCACCTGGCGCGTTGCGCGGGTAGTCGCGCTCGTACGTCCCGAAGTAGAGGACCCTCACGCTGAGCGCAGGATCTCGTCGACGTGCGCGTCGCTCGCGCGCGTCGCGCCGGCCGCGCTCCTCGTGCTGGCTCGTGATCAGCTCGGAGAGCAGGCCGAGCGACAGGAACTGCATGCCGACGACGACGAGCAGCACGCCGAGCGTGAGCAGCGGCCGGTGGCCGATCGCCTCGCCGGTCGATCTTCAGCACGGTCAGGTAGACGAGCACGACCGATGCCCGACGAGCGTGAGCACGAGCCCCAGGCCGCCGAAGAGGTGCAGCGGCCGGTGCCGGTAGCGGCCCATGAACGTGACCGTCAGCAGGTCGAGGAAGCCGCGCAGGTAGCGCTCCATGCCGTAGCGCGAGCGGCCGTGCTCGCGGGGCCGGTGGTTGACGGGCAGCTCGGCGACGCGGAAGCCCTCGGTAGTGCGCGAGCACCGGGATGTAGCGGTGCAGCTCGCCGTAGATCCGCAGACCGCGGACGACCTCGGCGCGGTACGCCTTCAGCCCGCAGTTCATGTCGTGCAGGCGCAGCCCGGACATCGCGCCCGGTGACCCCGTTGAAGAGCTTCGACGGCATCCGGCGGGTGAACGGATCGCGGCGCTTGCGTCTTCCAGCCGGAGACGAGGTCGAAGCCCTCGTCGAGCTTGGCGAGCAGCCGCGGGATCTCGGCCGGATCGTCCTGACCGTCGCCGTCCATCGTCACGACGACGTCGCCCTCCGCGCCTGGCGAAGCCGGCCTGCAGCGCCGCGGCCTTGCCGAAGTTGCGGCGCAGCCGGACCATGCGGACGTTGTCGGCGCGCGGCGTGCAGCCGCGTCAGCGCGGCGAACGTGCCGTCGGTCGGAGCCGTCGTCGACGAACACGACCTCCCAGGGCGGTCGAGCGGCTCCGAGCGCCGAGCCGAGCTCGTCGAGGAGCGAGCGCCGACGCTCGCTCCTCGTTGTGGACCGGGATGACGACGGAGATCACGCGAGCGAGAGTACCAGCACGCGCTTAGCGTATGCCGGCCGGTGGCCGACCTGCTCACGATCGACGAGGCGCTCGCGCGGTCCTCGGCCGCGTGCGCGCCGCTCCCCGACGAGACGGTCCCGCTCGGCGACGCCGCCGGGCGCGTGCTCGGCCGAGGACGCTCGCGCGCCGTCGACCTGCCGCCCTTCCCGAGCTCGGCGATGGACGGCTTCGCCGTTCGCGCCGCCGGACACGCCGGGACGCTCCCTGTCGTCGTTCGCATCGCCGCCGGCCGGCCCGCCCCGCGCGCGCTCGAGCCCGGCGAGGCGATGGGGATCGCGACCGGCGGCGTCGTGCCCGACGGCGCCGACGCCGTCGTGCCGATCGAGGTGGTCGTCGACTGCGGACGACAGGATCGAGTGGCGGAGCTGCTGCGAGCGCGGCGGCACGTTCGCCCGCGCGGCGGCGACGTCGACGGCCGGCGCGGTCGTGCTCGCGGCCGGGGCGCACTGCTCGGCCCGGCCCGGATCGGCGCCCTCGCGGCGGCCGGGGTCGGCGAGGTGCGGTGCTGCGCGGCGGCCGCGCGTGGCCGTGCTGACGCACCGGCACGGAGCTGCGCCCGCCCGGCGAGCCGCTCGGGCCGGGCCAGATCTACGAGTCGAACGGCGCGATGCTCGCGGCGCTGCTCGCCGGCGCCGGGGCCGAGGTCGAGCGGCTCGAGCCCGGTCGCGGACGACGACGACGCCCACCGTGACGCGCTCGAGCCCGCGCTCGAGGCCGACGTGCTCGTCAGCTCCGGCGGCGTGTCCGTCGGGCCGCACGACCTCGTGCGCAAGGTCGCGCCGAGCTGGGCGTCGAGGAGGTGTTCTGGGGCGTCGCGATCAGGCCGGGCAAGCCGCGTCGCGTTCGGGGTGCGCGGCGCGCACGCTCGTCTTCGGGCTGCCCGGGAACCCCGTCTCGACGCTCGTCGGGTCCGAGCTCTTCGTCCGCCCGGCGCTGCTGGCGCTGCAGGGCGCGGCCGACCCGGGCCTGCGCTTCGCTGCTCGGGACGCTGGCCGCGCCGCTGCGCCGGAACGCCGGCCGCGACGAGCTCGTCGCGGGCGCGTTCGAGCCGGCGACGCGGGCGAGCGGCGCTCGTGCCGCTCCGGGCCAGGAGTCGCACATGATCGTCCGGGCGGCGGCTGCCGACGCGCTCGTGCACGTGCCGCGCGGCGAGGGCGAGCTCGCCGCGGGCGAGCGCGTGCGCTACCTTCCCGTCTAGCCGGCTACGAGCTGTCGGGGCCATGACGCGCTACGTGCGGCCGGTGAGGCGCTTCGCGCCGGCCCACGCGGCGATACCGGCTCCGCCCACGGCTGTGAGTGCGAGGCTCGCGATGTTCGTGGTCGCGCAGGTGCGGCACGCGTTGCAGCAGACGGCCGCCATGGGCGCGTGCTCGCCGTACTTCGTGGTGGTCTGCACGAGCCGGCTGGTCCAGATCTGCTTCATCCGACGATTCTAATCGCGGGGCAGTTCGTCCGCCAGAGCTCTAGTCGGCCTCGAGCGCGTCGCGCTCCACAGGCGCCGCCCGCCGCCCGCGTGCGCTTCCGGCGGCCTGCCGTCGAGCCTGCGGAACGCCCCCGCGGCCGGCCGCTCGCGCCCATCCGGATACGGCGCGTAGCGACCGGCGGCCAGCGCGGCCAGCTGGCCGGCGACCGCCAGCCAGGCGAGGCCCAGCGCGGCGCGATCGCCGCGTAGCCCCTGGCGAACAGCGCAGCGTGTACCAGGGCGCCTCCACGCCGAGCCCGGGCGCTCCGCGAAGCGACGAAGCGAGCAGCAGCGGGCCGGCCAGCCCAGCCGCGAGCAGCGCGCCGCGCACGCTCGGCGCGCGTCGCCGCCTGCGGCAGCCAGAGCCAGGCGTAGAGCGCGGGCAGGAGGTAGACGAGCGCGTACGGGTTCACGGCCACCACGTCAGCGCGACGAGCCCGAGCGCGAGCAGCGCGACCGTGTAGCCCGCGAGCGTCTCCTCGGCGGTCACCGGCCGGCGGGGCAGCAGCCGCTCGCGGGCGACGAGCCAGCCGAGCGCGCGCGAGCACCGCGAGCACGGCCAGGCCGGGCACCGGCCACTCGTCCGCGCCCGGCGCCTCCGGCGGCGAGCGGCCGCGCCGGGCCGTCCGCGAACAGCCCGAGGCGCGGCGAGAAGAGCAGCGACCCCGACGAGGCCCAGAACCCGAGCCGGCTGCGCAGGCTGCGCACCGCCGGGCGAGCGGCACGTCGCCGCCGCAGCGTGCGAACAGGTCGACCACGCCGACCAGGAACGGCAGCAGCGACGCGATCAGCACCAGCTGCACCGCCCAGCCGCGCACGATCCGCTCGTCGAGGTACAGGTAGCTGTCGTCCCCTGCGCCAGCTCGAGGCCCGCGTCCAGCGACCCGACGAGCCCCTGCGCGGCGCGGCCGAGCTCGCCAGCCGCGCCGCGAGCGAGCTGCGGGCCGCTCGCCGGTCGTGCGGGCGACGCCGGCTCGCCCGACCGTCGTGATCGTCAGGGCCGGAACGCCCCGCGCCACGAACGGCGCCTGCTCGCCGAACGCGACCGGAAAGCCGAGGTCGAGCAGCTGGCGCAGCGCGCCCGCCCGGGCGGCTCGCGGCCCGCTCTCCTCGAGGATCGCGCACCGCGGCCGTGCGCACGAGCGAGGCGGCCGGCGAGCGCGGCTCGTCGCCGCTGATCAGGAGGCGCGGCCGGCCGGCGCCGCCAGCGCGTCGAGGCTCACGACGGCGAGCGCGTCCTCGCGCGGAGCGGCGACGTGCGCGGCGAAGCGCGCCGCGCCGAGCGCGCCGAACGCGCCGCCGTCCGTCGAGACGAACACCAGCGTGTGGGTCGGCCGGGCGTGCGCCTCGCCCGCTCCGGCGCCGCGCGTAGGCTTGAGCGAGCTCGATCAGGGCCGCGGTGCCCGAGGCGTTGTCGCTCGCGCCGCGGCCGAGCCCGCTGTTGTCGCGGTGCGCGAGTGACGACGATCGCGTCGGGCGTGCGGCCGACGACGACGGCGGCGAGGTTGCGCAGCTCGACCGTCCCCAAGGCCCGGCACGTCCGCCGTCAAGGCGTTCGCTCGCGTGCCGGAAGCCGTACAGCGCGCAGCTGGTCGCGAGAACCATGTCGCCGCGCCGAGCGCCCCGGCCGAGCCGGGCGTGCGGTCGGGATGGTTGCGCGGCGAGCTCGCTGCGCCAGCTCGGCCGGCGGCCTCGCCGTCGAAGAGCGGCGGCAACGCGGGCGGCGGCAGCGCCGCGGGCCGCGCCGACGGTGAACGCGGCGAGCAGGAGCGGCAGCGCGACGAGCAGCAACGTGCCGCGCACGCTCCGCGCGTTGATCGGCCGTTCGAGCGAGCCGCGCCGTGGGCGCCCGCGGGCGCGGCGCGGGGCGAGGCGGCGCCATCCCCAGGCTATAGTAGGCGCGGGCAGGCGCCCGTCCTTGCGACCCGAACCTTGCCAGATGCCCGATCCTCCACGATCCTCCTCGTCGACGACGAGGACTCCGTCCAGAAGCTGCTCGACTACCCGCTCGAGCGCGACGGCTTCCGCGTCATCCGGCACGGGACGGCGAGGAGGCGCTCGCGCGGTTCGCGGAGGAGGACGTCGACCTCGTCGTGCTCGACATCATGCTGCCGCAGGCTCGACGGGCTCGAGGTCTGCAAGCGCCTGCGCGCCGAGAGCACCGTGCCGATCATCATGCTGACGGCCCGCGACGACGAGCTCGACAAGGTGCTCGGGCTCGAGCTCGGCGCCGACGACTACATCACGAAGCCGTTCTCGATCCGCGAGTTCCGGAGCCGCGTGCGCGCGCTGCTGCGCCGCGCGCGCCGCCCCGCGACCGCGACGCTCACGACGAGGACGAGACGATCGAGGCCGGCGACGTCGCATCGACGTCGCCGCGGCGCACGGTGACGGCGCACGGGCAGGCCGGTGCAGCTGACGTTCGTCGAGTTCGAGCTGCTGCGCCTGCTCGCCGCCAGCCCGGGCCGCGTCTTCTCGCGCCGCCAGCTGCTCGAGCGGCTCTGGGGCGGCGCCGACTACCGCGAGCCGCGCACGATCGACGTCCACGTGCGGCACCTGCGCGAGAAGATCGAGCTCGACCCGCGCGAGCCGGAGCTGATCCTCACCGTGCGCGGCGTCGGCTACCGCTTCCGCGACCTGTGAGCCTGCCCGCGGCATCCGCACCAAGCTCGCGCTCGCGCTGCTCGCGATCGTCGGCGGCGCGCTCGCGGTCGCCTACGCGATCGTCATCCCGACGCTGCGAGAGCAGCCTCATCGACGCGAAGCTCGACCAGCTCGAGCGCGACGCGGTCACGCGTCCGCCGACGTGCCTCGAGCCGCCGTCGACTTCACCCTGGCAGGACGTGCGCGACAGCAGGCGTCGCCGCGCTCGAACGCGCGCGTCGTCGTCTTCGACGTGCTCTCGCCCGAGCCGCCGACGCTCCTCGTGCCGGCCGACTCGCGCGGCAGCAGCTCGCGCGACGTCGAGAACGACCCGGTCGCCGAGCGGGCCTCGGCGACGCGGCCGGTCACGCGCGGCACGGTCGACGCGCGACGAGCCGCGGTACGCGGAGGTCGCGTTCCCGCTCGGCGACGGCCGGGCCGATCGTGCTCCTCTCGGCGCCGCTCGACGACCAGCAGGCGAGCGTCGAGCTCGTGCGAGCGGCGCCTGCTCGCGGGCGGCGCTGTCGCGCTGCTCGTCGCCGCTCGTGCTCGGCTACGCTGGCGCGTCGGTGCACGCGCGCCGCATCCGGCGGCTCGAGCGCGCGGCCGACCGGATCGCCGCGCGGCGACTTCGACGAGCCGGTCGTGGACGAGGGCGACGACGAGCTCGGCGAGCTCGCGCGCGCCTTCGACCGCATGCGCGTCCAGCTCGCGCAGCTCGACCGCGCGCGCAAGGAGTTCATCGCCAACGCCTCGCACGAGCTGCGCACGCCGCTCTTCTCGCTGGGCGGCTTCCTCGAGCTGATGACCGACGAGGAGCTCGACGAGGAGACGCGGCGCGAGTTCCTGGCCACGATGCGCGAGCAGGTCGACCGGCTGACGAAGCTCGCGACCGACCTGCTCGACCTCTCGCGGGTCGACGCCGGCCGGCTGCGGGTCGAGCGCGAGCCGGTCGACCTCGGCGCGGCTCGCGCGCGACGCTCGCCGAGGAGTTCCGGGCGCTCGCCGAGACGCGCGACCACCAGCTCGAGCGTCGAGATCGAGGGCGAGCCGGTCGCGCTCGGCGACGAGGAGCGCGTGCTCCAGGTCGGCCGCGCGCTCGCCGGCAACGCGCTCATGCACACGCCGCCCGGGCACGCGCGTCACCGTGCGCGCCTGGACGCGAGGCGGGTCGCGCGCTCCTCGCCGTCGAGGACGACGGGCCCGGGGATCCCGGCCGAGCAGCGCCGCGCACGTCTTCGATCGCTTCTACCGCGTCGAGGGCGGTGTCGCCTCGGGCAGCGGGCTCGGGCTCGCGATCGCGCGCGAGCTGGCGGAGCTGATGGGCGGTGCGTCGACGCTCGAGTCGCGGCCGGGCCGCACGATCTTCACGCGTCGCGCTGGCGCGCGGACGGCGAGCGAGCCGCCAACCGGAGCCGACGAGCGTTTTCACGTGAAAACGGGCAGCGGCGGCTACAGTGGCCGCATGCGCGCCGGGGCACTCGCCGTCGTCGCCCTCGTCGCCGCCGTGCTCGGACCGCGCGCGCCCTGATCGCTCGGCAACGCCGTCGGGTGGGTCGACGGCGACGACGGGGCGTCGAGCCGACCGTCGTCGTCGACGCGTCCGGGCCGGCGAGCGGGCCGGCAGGAAGCGGAGCCGCGTCGCCGCTGGTCGGGGACAGGCTTCGACCCCGCCGCGATCTACGCACGCAGCACGCCCGGCGTCGTCACGATCTACGCCCTCTTCGGCGGACGGCGGGCGCTCGCAGGGCTCCGGCTTCGTCGTCTCGGACGACGGCCACGTGCTGACCAACTCCACGTGATCACGAGCTCGGGCGAGTCGACCACCGCACCCGTACGCGGCGCCACGAGCGTCTACGTCGAGTTCGCCGACGGCGACCGCGTGCCGGCCGAGATCGTCGGCTGGGACCTCTTCAACGACACGGGCGTCGTCAAGGTCGATCCGGACGACCACAGCGCTGAGCCGCTGCCGCTCGGCGACTCGGCCAACGTCGTCGTCGGCGAGCCGGTGGCCGCGATCGGCAGCCCCTTCGGCAACGAGAACTCGCTGGCCGTCGGCGTCGTCTCGGCGATCTCGCCGCTCGATTCCCGTCGCTGACCTCCCGCTATCACGTGCCGAACGCGATCCAGATCGACGCACCGATCAACCACGGCAACTCCGGCGGCCCGCTGTTCGACGCGCGCGGGCGCGTGATCGGGATCAACGCCCAGATCCGCTCCGAGTCGGGCAACGCCGAGGGCGTCGGCTTCGCGATCCCGATCAACTCCGCGCGCCGCTCGATGGAGCAGCTCGTCTCCACCGGACGCGTCGCCTACGCCTACATCGGCATCACCACCCAGGACGTGACGCCCGGCGTTCGCGCGCAAGTACGAGCTCGGCGCCGAGCGCGGCGCGATCATCGAGGAGGCGGTCGCGGGCTCCCCCGCGGCGCGGGCCGGGCTGCGCGGCTCGCGCAAGGAGGAGCTGTTCAACGGCTCGACGGTGCCCGTCGGCGGCGACGTGATCGTCGCGATCGCCGGCCAGCCGGTCGACCGCGCTGACGACGTCGCCCGCATCGTCACCGACCGGCTCCGCCCCGGACAGGTGGTCGAGCTCGCGGTGCTCCGGGGCGGCAAGGGTGAGCCGGAAACGGTGCGCGTGACGCTCACCGAGCGCCCCACCGATCCGTAGCGTCGGTTTAGCCGCCGTCTCCGCGCGGTATACGGAAAGGAGAGACGGCGGCAGACTTGCGAAGGTTCTGCATACATTTCAGAGAGGTTGTGCACGGTGAGCGAACGATCTGCGGTGAGGGCCCATGCCGCCCACGAGACCAGAACGGTGCGGCTGACGATCCCGGCCAAGGCTGAATACGTCACGCTCTCCCGGCTCGCCCTGACCGGCCTCTCACGCGTGCGGCCGCTCGCGCCCGACACCCTCGCCGACCTCAAGCTCGCACTGACCGAGGCCTGCTCCAACTCGGTTCGGCACGCCTACGGCGATGCCGAGGGGCACGTCGAGATCAGCTTCGAGCTCAGGCCCGACCGGCTCGTGATCGAGGTCACCGACGACGGGACGGGCTTCGAGGTCGAGGAGCCGGACGGATTCGTCGACGGTGACGAGCTCACCGAGGGCGGCCTCGGGATCGCGATCATCCGCTCGATCGCCGACGAGGTCGAGATCGGCGATGGCGGCAACGGCCGCGGCTCGCGGCTCCGCTTCGTCAAGCGGCTCTAGGCGGTTCGGCGAGCGTCGCAGGAGCCGCCTGGCTCCAGGCCTCCCGGAGCAGGTCCCGGTAGAACGTCCAGAGAACGAGGCCGGCGAGGAGGAGCACGACCTCGTCGAACGGGCCCGGGACGGGCAGCACGCCGAATGCGACGAGCCCTCGCAGCGGCCTCGGGATGCGCCCGTCGCGGGCGAGGATCTTGATCGCTCGAATCAGGCGTCGTGCGGCGAGGAGCACCGGGCGACTCTACGCGCCCACCGCCGCGGGCGCCGCTCGCTAGGCTCGCGGCCGTGGGCGACCGTCGCGAGCTGATCGTCGTCTCGAATCGAGGCCCGCTCGGGTACGACCTCGACGACGATGGCCGGCGGGTGGTCACGCGGGGCGCCGGCGGGCTCGTCACCGCCCTGCGCTCGCTCGTGTCGCACCACGACGTGACCTGGATTGCGAGCGCCGTCACCGACGAGGAGCGGCGGGTCGCCGCGGGCGGCGCCGTCGAGGAGCGCTCCGCGGACGGGTCGTCGTACCGGCTTCGACTCGTCGCGCACGATCCGCACGCCTACGACCTCTTCTACAACGTCGTCGCGAACCCGACGCTGTGGTTCGTCCAGCACGGGCTCTGGGAGCTGAAGCACGCTCCGGGAGCCGAGCTCGACGCGGCCTGGGACGAGGGGTACGTGCCCGTGAACGCGACGTTCGCCAATGCAGTGCTCGAAGAGCTCGAGCAACGGCCCGGTGCCCCGGTCTTCTTCCACGACTACCACCTGTACGCGGCGCCGGAGCTCGTCCGCGAAGCCCGTCCCGACGCGCTCCTGGGTCACTTCGTCCATATCCCCTGGGTCGGCCCCGATGGCTGGGCGGTGCTGCCGCGGCGGATCGTGCGTGCCGTCCACGAGGGGCTGCTCGCGACCGACGCCGTCGGCTTCCACACCGACCGCTGGCGTGACGCCTTCCTCGCCTCCTGCGCCGAGCTCGGGCTGGATCCAGGCGGGACCCGGGTGGCCGTGCACCCGATCTCCGTCGACGTGGACGAGTTCGAGGCGCTCGCGGAGAGCCCGGCCGTCCTCGAGGAGGAGCGCAGGCTCGTTGCGACCCGCCCGGAGCAGCTGATCGTGCGCGTCGATCGCACCGATCCGTCCAAGAACGTCGTGCGCGGCCTGCAGGCGTTCGGGCTGCTGCTCGACCGGCATCCTGCGCTGCGGGGCCGCGTGGGCATGCTCGCGCTCCTCGACCCTTCGCGGCAGACGATCCCCGAGTACGTCGAGTACCGCGAGGCGATCGAGCAGACGGCGGCCGAGATCGAGGTGCGCCACCCGGGAGCGCTCGACCTGCGCATCTCCGACGACTTCCCCCAGTCCGTCGCCGCGTACAAGCAGTTCGACGTCCTGCTCGTGAACGCCGTCATGGACGGGCTCAATCTCGTCGCGAAGGAGGCGCCGCTCGTGAACACCCGTGACGGGGTTGTTGTCCTATCGGAAAACGCTGGTGCGTTCGAAGAGCTCCGCGACTGGGTCGTCCCGGTCGACCCCTACGACCTCGACGGCCACGTCGCTGCGCTCGAGCAGGCGCTGGCCCTGCCTCCCGACGAGCGACGGAGGCGAGCCGATGCGATCCGCGCTCAGGTGCGCTCGCACGACCTGGAGGCGTGGGCGGCCGCGCAGCTCGCCGAGCTCGATCGGGTCAGTACGATGCGGCCGTGACCGAGCCGACGAGCCTCTCGCACGTCGACGAATCCGGTGCCGTCCACATGGTGGACGTCGGCGGCAAGCCGCTGTCGCGGCGCAGGGCGGTCGCCCGCGCGACCGTGCTGATGGCCGCCGAGACGGCCCGGCGCCTGCACGAGCTCCCGAAAGGGGATGCCCTGACGACCGCGCAGCTGGCCGGGATCATGGCCGCGAAGCGCACGAGCGACCTGATCCCGCTCTGCCACCCGCTGCCGCTGACCCACGTGGACGTCTCGCTCGAGGTCGTCGACAACCGGCGTCGAGATCAGGTCCGTCGCCGAGACGACCGCGCAGACGGGAGTCGAGATGGAGGCGCTGACCGCCGCGGCCGTTGCGGCTCTGACCGTCTACGACATGGCCAAGGCGATCGACAAGCAGATGACGGTCACCGACGTGACGCTCGTCGAGAAGACGAAAGAGGCCGTGTGAGAGCGGCGGTCCTGACCGTGTCCGACGGTGTCGTTGCCGGCACGCGCGAGGATGCGAGCGGCGACCTGCTCGCGGGGCTGCTGGAGAGCGACGGCTACGACGTCGAGCGCCGGACGGTCGCGGACGAGGCAGGCGAGATCGCGGCCGCGATCGTCGAGCTCGCGGAAGCGGCGAACGTCGTGCTCACCACCGGTGGGACGGGCGTCGCGCCCCGCGACGTGACGCCGGAGGCCACTCGGTCGGTGATCGACCGGGAGGCACCGGGGATCGCGGAGGCGATCCGCGCCGACTCGCTCGCGAAGACGCCGCACGCGCTGCTCTCGCGCGGCGTCGCCGGCGTGCACGGCCGCACGCTCGTCGTCAACCTGCCGGGCTCGCCGGGCGGTTGCCGCGACGGGTTCGCGGTGTTACGGCCCGCGCTCGAGCACGCCGTCGGGTTGCTCGCCGGCGGGCAGACGGCGCACCGTCAGACGTGAGCGACGCGGGATGACCGACACTGCGATCGGCCTGCCGCGGCGCTTCGCAGCGCTCGTCAAGCTCGAGCACACCGTCTTCGCGCTGCCGTTCGCCTACGTCGGCGCGCTGCTCGCCTGGGGCGACGTCCCGCCCGCAAGCGACCTGCTCTGGATCACCGTTGCGATGGTCGGGGCCCGCACGCTTGCGATGGCGCTCAACCGGCTGATCGACGCGGAGGTGGACGCTCGCAACCCGCGCACGGCGGCGCGCGAGCTCCCCTCCGGCGCGCTCAGCCGGGCGCAGGTGCTCGCGCTCTGCGCGGGTGCGCTCGCGCTGTTCCTGCTCGCCGTCTTCCAGCTCGATCCGGTCGTGCGCTGGCTCTGGCCGATTCCGGTCGTCCTGTTCGTCGTCTACCCGTACCTGAAGCGGCTGACGTGGCTGTGCCATCTCTGGTTGGGTGCGACCCTCGGGCTCGCCCCGGTGGGCGCCTGGGTCGCCGTGACCGGCGAGCTCCCGTGGGCAGGCCTGGACGCTCGGCGGTGCGGTCGCGCTCTGGGTGGCGGGCTTCGACCTCTTCTACTCGCTCTTCGACGCCGAGCACGATCGCGCCGAAGGTCTGCACTCGTGGGCGGTGCGCTTCGGCGAGCGCGGCGTGTTCGCCGGCGCACGCGCGCTGCATCTCGGGACGGTCGCGCTGCTGGCCGCTTCGGGCGTGGGGCTCGACGTCGGCTTCTTGTACTGGCTCGGCGTCGTGGCCGTGGCGGCGCTGCTCGCGTACGAGCACTCGCTCGTCCGGCCTGGAGACCTGCGCCGGCTCGACGCCGCGTTCTTCACCGTCAACGGCGTGATCAGCATCGTCTTCCTGGCCTTCGTGCTCGCCGACGCGCTGGCCCGTTGATCGTCGCCCGGTCGCTCGAGAAGCGCTACGGCGCGAAGCGCGCGTTGCGGCCCGTCGACCTGGCGGTCGACCGGGGGGCGTTCCTCGTCGTCACCGGCGCGAACGGGTCCGGGAAGACGACGTTGCTGCGGCTCGTCGCCGGGCTCGCCGCGCCGACGGCGGGCCGGCTCGAGGTCGATGCGGACCGGGCGCAGCTCGGGTTCCTCGGCCACGAGCCGCTCGTCTACCGCGACCTGACCGCCGTCGAGAACCTCGATCTCTACGGACGGTTGTACCGCGTGCCCGAGCGCCGAGAGCGCGTCGGGATGCTGCTGGAGCGCTTCGGGCTCTGGGAGGCCCGGAACGACCGGGCGAGCTCCTACTCGCGCGGCATGCTCCAGCGGCTCGCGCTCTGCCGGGCGCTCCTGCACGATCCCGACCTGCTCGTCCTGGACGAGCCGTTCACCGCGCTCGACGAGGACGGGGCGGAGCTGCTCGACCGGTTGCTCGCCGAGCTCGTCGGCACGCGCACCGTGCTGCTGACCACGCACGATCCTCAGCGGGTCGAGGGGCTCGCGACAACCCGGCTGGCGCTCGCATGACGTACTTCGCAGACGTGGCCGCGCTGGCTCGGAAGGACCTGCGGCTCGAGCTTCGCGCCCGGGACACGCTGCCGGCGATGCTGCTCTTCGTCGTCTCGACGCTCGTCGTCTTCCACTTCGCCCTGCCGGCCGGTGCAGACGAGCTCGCGGCGCAGGGCCTGCTCTGGGTCGCCCTCGTCTTCACGGCGCTCCTCGGGCTCGCGCGGGCCTGGGCGCCCGAGCGGGAGAGCGGTGCGCTCGAGGGGCTCGTGCTCGCGCCCTGCGACCGCAGTGCGATCTGGCTCGGCAAGTCGCTCGCGGTGTTCGTCTTCCTCAGCGCGATCGCCGTCGTCGCGCTCCCCGCCTTCGCGGCCTTCTTCTCGCCCGATCGGCTGGGAGACCGTCGCGGGGGTCGTGCTGGCGAACGTCGGCATCTGCGTGGTCGGCACCCTGCTCGCGGCCATGGCCGCTGCCAGCCGCACCCGCGAGCTCGTCCTGCCGATCCTCTTCCTGCCGCTCGCGATCCCGCTCGTCGTCGGCGGGGTCGGGGCGAGCGTGTCCGACGACCCGGGCCGCTTCCTGGCGTTTCTCGGGCTCTACGACGGGCTCTTCGCGATACTGTGCTGGGCGTCCTTTGAGTACGTCGTCTCCGAATAGCAGCGCCTCCAGAAGCCTCGTTCCCGTGCTCGCAGCCGTCGCGGCGGGGCTCGTCGGGGTGGCGATCGTGTTCGCGTTCTTCGTCGCCCCGGAGGACGCCGACCAGGGCATCTCGCAGCGGATCTTCTACTTCCACGTGCCGATCGCCCTGACCGCGTACGCGTGCTTCGGCTGGGCGGCGCTGAAGGCGCTGCTCCTGCTCTGGCGCAAGGAGGAGCGCTACGACCTCGAGAGCTACGTCGCCGTGCACCAGGGCACGATCTTCGGCTCGTTGACGCTGCTCACCGGCTCGATCTGGGCCAAGGCGTCCTGGGGGCACTGGTGGCTGTGGGAGGAGGACCAGCTCGTCCTCTTCCTCGTCCTCTTCCTCTTCTACTCCGCCTACTTCATGCTCCGCTTCTCGATCGAGGAGGGCCCGCGGCGCGCCAACATCTCCGCCGTCTATGCGCTCTTCGGCGTCGTGCTCGTCCCGGTCAGCTTCCTCGCGATCCGGCTGGCGGAGAACGTGATCCATCCGACCGTGTTCACGCGCGACGGGCCGCAGATGACGGGGACGATGTTCCTCACTTTCTGCATCGCCTGGGTGGCGATCACGACGCTCGCCTACACGCTCTACCGCGTCGAGCTGCTGGGCAAGCGCCTCGACGCGAACCTGCGCGAGCTCCGGGAGGCGCTCACCTCATGAGCTCGGGCGAGAAGTACGTCGCGGCCGCGTACGGCGTCGTCTTCGTCGCGGTGCTCGTCTACGTCGCGATCATCGCGGCGAAGCTGGCGCGGCTCGAACGCGAGACGGCCGAGCTGGCCGAGCTCGCCCGCAGGCGCGGCACCGATGGCTGAGCTGCTCGTCGTCCCTGCGCTGCTCGCCTACGGGGAGGCCGCGGTCGCCTACGCCGGTGAGCTGCGCGGCCCGGGACTCGCGGGCCGGCTCGCGACCTGGGGCGTCCGCCTGGGCTGGGTCGCGCAGACCGCGCTCCTGATCGGGCAGGCGGTGTCGGTTGAGGGCTTCCCCTGGGGAACCTGGGCCGGCGCGCTGAACCTCTTCGTCTGGCTCGTGGTCGGGGCGTACCTGATCTGGGGCTGTACCCCGCGCTATCGCCTGCTCGGCCTCGCGGTGATGCCGATCGCGGCCGTGCTGCTGGCGCTCGCCTGGGCCGGCGGCGGCACGGGCCTCGCCGACCGGGACGACTCCGGGCTGGCGCTCGCGATCCACGCCGGGCTGATGCTCGCCGGCTTCGCCGGACTGACGCTCGCGGCCGGAATGGCCGCTCTCTACGTCTGGCAGGAGCGCCGGTTGAAGCGTCACGAGCGGAGTGTGCTCCGGGTGCGCGTCCCTGCGCTCGAGGCGCTCGATCGACTGGCCGCCCGCACGGTCCTCGTCTCCCTCGTCCTCCTGGCGCTCGGGATCGGCGTCGGCGCCTCGAGCTTCGAGCGCGGCGACTTCGACGTCGCCATGGGCGTGACGCTTGCGATCGTGGGCGTCTACGTCGCATTGCTCGTGCTCCGGCACGAGGGCTGGCGCGGCCACAGGGCCGCCCTGCTCAACCTCGGCGGCTTCGCCCTCGTCGCAGTCGTCCTGCCGCTGACCCACTTCGCCTCATGAACCTCACTCTCGTCGGCATCTCGCACCACAATGCGCCGGTCGAGCTGCGCGAGCGTGTCGCGCTCGACGCGGGCTCTGCGGCTGCGCTCGCGCGCGAGCTGGGCCAGGAGGCGGTCGTGCTCTCGACCTGCAATCGCACCGAGCTCTACCTCGTGCGCGACGAGAGCGCCGAGGAGCTCGGCGTGCAGGCGCTGCTCGACCTGGCCGGCGACCATGCCGACGAGCTGCGGCCGGCGCTGTACCGCCTCGGCGACGAGGCGGCGGCGCTCCACCTCTTCCGCGTCGCCGGCGGCCTGGACTCGCTCGTGCCCGGCGAGGGCGAGATCCTCGGCCAGGTGCGGGCCGCCTTCGAGGCGGGCTCGACGGGGCCGTTCCTCGACCGGCTCTTCCGCCAGGCCCTGAACGTGGGCCGGCGCGTGCGCGTCGAGACGGCGATCGGTGAGAGCCCCGCGTCCGTCCCGTCCGCAGCCGCCGCGCTCGCCCAGCAGGTGTTCGGGGAGCTGAGCGGGAAGCGCGTCCTCCTGCTGGGGGCCGGGAAGACGAGCGAGTCTGCGGCCCGCAACCTCGTCTCCCGCGGCGCGGAGATCGGCGCGGTCGCCAACCGGACACCGGCGCACGCCGAGGAGCTCGCGCGCAAGCTCGGCGCAAGGCCGGTCACCCTCGACGCCATCGAGGCAGAGCTCGTCCAGGCCGACATCGTCGTCGCCTCGACGAGCGCCGCCGGCCTCGTCGTCGCCCGCGAGACGGTCGCGTCGGCGCTCCGTGCGCGCCGTGGACGGTCGCTGTTGCTGGTCGACCTCGCCGTGCCGCGCGACCTCGACCCCGAGATCAACTGGCTCGAAGGGTGCTTCCTCTACGACATCGACGATCTCGAGGCCGTCGTCGCGGAGACGATCTCCGGCCGCCGCAGCGAGGCGGCCCGCGCCGAGAAGCTGGTCGCCGCGGAGGCCGAGCGCTTCCGCGAGTGGCAGGCCTCGCTGGGGGTCGTTCCGACGATCGCGTCGCTGCGGGCACTCGTCGACGAGATCCGCGACAGCGAGCTGGCGAAGGCCGGCTCGAAGCTCTCCGACACCGAGCGCAGGCACGTCGAGTCGGTCACGTCGCAGATCCTGGCAAAGCTCCTGCACCTGCCCACGATCCGGATGAAAGAGGCGGCCGCGGCAGCCGACGGAGTGATCTATGCTGACGTCGTGAACCACTTGTTCGGGCTCGGAGAGCGGCAGGCAGAGGAAGAGCGGCGCCCGTGAAGACGCGCTTCGTGGCCGGCCGTCCACTGCCGCTCCAGGCTCCGACCGCCTTCGTCCGCATCCGCCCCAACTCCGTGCGCGGCTGCGGCGAGCCACGCCCCACCGCGCGCCGCAGCTGTGCTCATCCGCGTCGGTTCGCGCGGCAGTAGGCTCGCGCTCACCCAGGCGGAGCAGGCCGCCGAGGCGCTCCGTCGCCCCTTGGGTGGTGGAGGACCGAACATCGAGATCGCGCTCGTTCCGATCACGACCGCCGGCGACCGCGACCGGACGAAGCCCTTCGGGCAGATCGGCGAGCGGGGTGTCTTCGTCAAGGAGCTCGAGGAGGCGCTCCTCGCCGGCCGGATCGACGTCGCCATCCACTCGGCGAAGGACATGACCTCGACCGACACCGAGGGGCTCGCTGTCGGCGCCTACCCCGTCCGTGAGGATCCGCGCGACGCGCTCTGCGGCGCGTCCGAGCTGCGTGCGGGGATGCGCATCGGGACCGCCTCCGTGCGCCGGCGCGCGCAACTGCTCGCGCTCGAGCCGACGCTCTCGATCGAGCCGCTGCGCGGCAATATCGACACCCGCCTGCGCAAGCGCGGCGAGCGCGGGCTCGACGCGATCATGCTGGCGGCGTGCGGTCTCGACCGGCTCGGCCTCGGCGCCGAGATCGGGCACCGCTTCGAGCCGAGCGAGCTGCTGCCGGAGGCCGGACAGGGTGCCCTCGCGCTGCAGGTGCGAGCCGGAGAGGAGGAGCTCGTCGCGCGTGCCGACGATGCCGAGACGCGCCGCCGCGTCGAGGCGGAGCGCCGGTGCGTCGCGCTGATCGGAGGCGGCTGCCTCGCGCCCGTCGCCGCGCACCACGACGGGTCGACGCTGACCGCGCTCGTCGCGGACGAGAACGGCGCCTGGCTCGAGCGGCGCAACGGTGACGACGCGGACGAGGTCGCGCGCGAGCTGCTCGCCGCTGTCCCTTGAGAGCCGACGTTTCGTGAGGATCGTCGTCACCCGGCCGCGTGGGCAGGAAGGCGAGCTCGTCGCGAGGCTCGAGGCGCTGGGGCATCACGTCGAGGTCTGCCCGCTCGTCGCCGTGGAGCCGCTCGGCGACGACCCGATCGAGGTGGCCCGCTACGACTGGGTGATCGTCACGAGTCCGAACGGCGCGCGCGAGCTGCGGCGGCGCATGACCGGCGCGCCGGCCCGAGTGGCGGCGATCGGCGCGGCGACCGCCGCCGCCTTCGGCGGGGCCGATCTCGTGCCACGGGTGTCGACCCAGGAGGGTGTGCTCGCCGAGCTCCCACGCCCGGCAGGACGCGTGCTCTTCGCGGGCGCCGAAGGTGCGCGACGCCTGCTCGTCGAGGAGCTCGGCGCGGACTTCCTCCCCCTCTACCGGACCGTCGAGCTGGAGCCGGAGCAGGCGCCCGCGGGCGACCTCGTCGTGCTCGCCTCACCCTCGGCCGCCCGTGCGTTCGCGCGCACCGGCGCCGCGATCCCCGCCGTCTCGATCGGTCCGGAGACGACTGCTGCAGCGCGGGCCGCCTCGGTACGGGTGGTGGGCGAAGCGGTCACGCACGATCTGGACGGGCTGGTGGCCGCGGTCGCGACGGCCGCCGTCGCGCGTTAACCTCGGCGCGTGTTCGTCTCGTTCCTGAGCGACTTCGGCCTGCAAGACGACTTCGTCGGCACCTGCCACGGGGTGATCAAGCGGATCGCGCCCGAGGCGGAGATCATCGACGTGACGCACGGCATCCCGCCCCAGCAGATCCTGCAGGGCGCGCTCGTGCTCGCCAGCACGCTGCCCTACATGCCGATCGGGGTCCACCTCGCCGTCGTCGATCCCGGTGTCGGCAGCCAGCGGCGGGCCCTGGCGATCCGGGACGAGGAGGGGCGCTCCTTCGTCGGCCCCGACAACGGCCTGCTCGTCCCGGCCGCCGAGCGGGCCGGGATCGCCGCCGTGCACGAGATCGCCAACCCCGACTACGCGCTCGCCTCGGTGTCGCGCACCTTCCACGGGCGCGACATCTTCGCGCCGGCCGCCGCCCATCTCGCGAACGGCCTCACGGTCGAGGAGCTCGGCCCGCCGTTCGCACCCGATGCGCTCGTCCGGCTGGACCTGCCCGAGCCGAACCTCGGCCAGTCGCGGATCGGCGCCACCATTCTGTACGTCGACAGCTTCGGCAACATCGCGCTGAACCTGACCCGCGAGGACGTGACCCAGATCGGGATCGCCCCCGGCACGCAGATCGAGTTGGAGCTCGCCGGAGAGCGCGTGTACGCCGTTGCGGCCCGGACATTCGCCGACGCCAGAGCGGGCGACATCATCCTCTACGAGGACAGCTACGGGAACATGTCGATCGCGATCAGCGGCGGCGACGCCGCGCAGATGCTGCACGCGCGGGCAGGTCAGCCGCTCCGGATCAACGTCTCCGGGCCGTGACTTGCAGACTCCCGCGTCGTTTGTAAATGTGCCCTCCACAAGGGCGTTCGCGGAGCGGTATCACCGTCCCGGACGTCCTTCTTCTCTTCCGGCCGTGCGTTTCTCAGATCCAGCTGAAGGTCTCCTGGAGGAAGGGCACGAGGAAGTAGAGGAGGAAGCCCGCCGAGGCGATCCACATGAAGGGGTGGATGTCCTTCAGCCGGCCCTGGGTCGCCCGCACGATCGTGTAGGCGAGGAAGCCCATCCCGATCCCGTCCGTGATCGAGAACGTGAACGGCATGAACATGATCGTCAGCGCGGCCGCGAGGCCGATGCCGAGATCGCTGAAGTCGATGCCCGCGAGCTTCCGGGCGGTGCGTCCCTCGGCCACCTCCTCCACCTCGGTCAGGGCGGACATCATCAGGTAGCCGACGATGATCAGCGCCGGCGCGGTGGCCTGCGGCGGCACCATGCCGATGATCGGCGCGAAGAACATGAACGGGAAGAAGAGCGCACCCGCCACGACGGCGACCCAGCCGGTCCGGCCGCCGACGCCGACGCCGGAGGCCGATTCGATGTAGGTCGTCGCGGACGAGGTGGAGGCCGCTCCACCGGCCACCGCCGCGAGCGAGTCGACGAGCAGCGGCTTGCGGATCTCCGGGAGCTTGCCGTCCTCGTCGAGGTAGCCGGCCGGCTTGCCGACACCGACCAGCGTTCCCATCGTGTCGAAGAAGTCGGCGAGGAAGAGCGAGAACGCCCAGATGACGGCCGAGATGAACGCGAGCTCGGTGAACGCGTCGAAGTTGAACTCGCCGAGCAGGGAGAGATCCGGTCTCTCGTAGACGTCGTCGGGCCAGCTCGCCCCGGCGGTGAACCCGGCGTTGTCGACCGTCTCGTTGATCGCGGTGGCGAGGATCGTGGTGGCGATGATCCCGAGCAGCAGGTCGCCCCGCACGCCGCGGGCCCGCAGCACGATCGTGATCACGAGCCCGGCCAGGGTCACGAACACGGGCCAGGTGGTCAGCGGCGCGAGGTCGACGATCGTGCCCGCGCCCCGGACGACGAGGCCGGAGTTGACGAGGCCGATGAAGGCGATGAAGAGGCCGATCCCGATCGCGATCGCCTTCTTCAGGTCGAGCGGGATCGCGTCCATGATCTTCTCGCGCGTCCCGGTCAGGACGAGGATGGTGACCGCGATCCCCTCGACGACGACGAGGCCCATCGCCGCCGGGAACGACAACCCCTCGCCGGCGACCAGGCCGAACGCCACCACCGCGTTGAGGCCGAGCCCGGGCGCGATCGCGTAGGCCCGGTTCGTGTAGAGGCCCATCAGGATCGTCATCACGCCGGCCACCAGGCAGGTCGCAGCGAGCACCTGGTTGAACGGCAGCCCGCTCGCCTCGAGCTCCGGGATCCCGGCGAAGCTGAGGATCTGCGGATTCACGAAGATGATGTACGACATGACGATGAAGGTCGTCGCGCCGGCCATCGTGTCGCGGCCGATCGTGGTGCCGTTCGCCGCGAAGCGGAACCGGCGCTCGAGCAGCCCTGCGTTCGGCTGGCCCGCCTGCTCTGACATTGGTCTCTCCTTGCCGCGAGTTAGGACCGGACGGGGAGAGGATGAGCCGCGGCCCGGACGGCACCCCGCGAGTCGACGAGGCCCACGATCGTGTCCGAGCCCGGCCGCCGCAGGCAGGCCGCTTCAGGGATCTTTCTCGCGAGCACGGATCTGCTCTCCGCAGATCCGCGCTCGCTCAAGAGGAAACAGTGGCGAGGGCCGGACTTGAACCGGCGACACCACGGTTTTCAGCCGTGTGCTCTACCAACTGAGCTACCTCGCCGAGCAGTGGAGCGGGCTCCAGGGTACCTAACGCCGGCGCCGGGTCCCCCGCTGTCGGGAGGGACGCCCGAGTACTATCGGGTGGAAGGTGCCCAGACAGACCACGGCGTGGGAGGATGGTGCGGCCGTCCTCCAGTCAAGGGGTTCACGATGAAATTTCGCCTAGCGCTTCTCACCGCTGCCGCCGTGACGATCGCGGCTCCCGCCATGGCGGGAGCGAGCGACGGGTTGGCCTGCGGTGACGTCGTCACGACCGACGTGATCCTGACCCAGTCGCTCCGGAACTGCTCGTCGGGGCTGGTCGCCGGGGCCGACAACATCACCATCGATCTGAACGGCCATGCGATCAAGGGCATCGGCACCGACGCGGGCGCCGGGGTCGAGGCCATGGGGCGGTCCGGCGTCGTCGTCAAGAACGGAACCATCCGTGACTTCGCGGTCGGCGTCCGGTTCGAGCTCACGTCGTCCTCGACGGCCGAGGCGCTGACCGTCCGCGCGACCCAGAGCGCCTTCGTCGTGAGCGGCATCGGAGGCGAAGCCAACTCCAACCAGATCCTCGACAACCGGGTGACGAACTCCGGGACGGGCATCACGATCATCTCGGCCGGCTCGAGCCTCGTTGCCGGCAACAGGTTGATCGGCCTGACCGGCACCGGGATCCTCTGTCGGGACACGTTCTCCGGTGACGTCCGCATCGAGCGGAACCGCTCGGTCGAGAACAGTTCCGGGATCGTCCTCCAGTTCTGCGCGGCGGCCCTCCTGGACAACGTCGCCTCTGGCAACGCGTTCGACGGCATCTTCCGCGACCGCTCCAACGGTCCGGTCGAGCGCAACGTCGCGAACGGGAACGGTGGCAACGGCATCGACTCCTTCGACAGCCACGGTGCGTTCGTCGAGAACGTCACCAACCGAAACGGCGGGCACGGCCTGGTGATCGGAGACTTCGACGCCTCGCACGGGCCGCTGCACGAGGTGACCCGCCACACCGGGAACCACAACGGAGGGCTCGGGATCGTGACGAGCCTCGAGGGCGTGCTCGACGGGGGCCGCAACCAGGCGAGAGGCAACGGCGATTCCCGCGAGTGCGTCGGGGTGGCCTGCAACTAGACGCCTCGCCGGGCCAGTAGGGTTCGCAGCCGTGGCGGCTGTGAAGCGGGTGGCGATCATCGGTGCGGCGCTCGACCTCGGCGCGGGCCGCCGCGGCGTCGACATGGGGCCGTCCGCGATCCGGTACGCAGGGCTCGAGGAGCGCCTGCGCTCGATCGGCTACGAGTGCCTGGACTGGGGCAACGTCGAGACCGCCGTCGTGGAGGCGACGCCCGAGCACGACGTGCGCGCGCGCTACCTGCCGGAGATCAGGACTGCGTGCGCGCGGGTCGCGCAGCTCGTGGGGCACGCCGTCGCGGAGGGCTACGTCCCGCTCGTGCTCGGCGGAGACCACTCGATCGCGATGGGGACGCTGGGCGGGCTCTCCCGGGCGCTGGGACCGGGTGGCGTGCTCTGGATCGATGCGCACGGCGACCTGAACACGCCCGAGGACTCCCCCAGCGGCAACGTGCACGGGATGCCCCTCGCTGCGGCGATCGGCGAGGCCAACGAGCTCTTCGACCCGGACGTCTGGGGCTTCCCGGCCGTCGATCCGTCCCGGGTCGCGCTGGTGGGCACGCGCTCGCTGGACCGCGGCGAGCAGGAACGGATCCGCCGTCTGGGGATCAGGGACTTCACGATGAGCGACATCGACCGGGTCGGCATCGAGCGCGCAATTCGCGAATCGCTCGCCCACATCGCCGGACCGGGCTTCGTGCACGTGTCGCTCGACATGGACGCGCTCGACCCGGAGGTCGCGCCGGGCGTCGGCACGCCGGTCCGGGGCGGGCTCTCCTACCGCGAGGCGCACCTGGCGCTCGAGCTCGTCGCCGAGTCCGGGCTCGCGAGCTCGATCGAGGTGGTCGAGGTCAATCCGATCCTCGATCGTGAGAACGCGACCGCCGCGCTCGCCGTCGAGCTCGTCGCGAGCGCGCTCGGCAAGACGATCCTCTGAGGCTGCAGCGCGGCGGCGACGCAGCGCGCCCCTATCAGCGCGCCGGGCAAGCAGCGTAGACGTAGCCGTCCGTCGCGGAAGCCCTCGATCCGTGCCGCGCCGCCTCATCGATCTCCGCGCGGGCTTCCTCGTCGAGTTGCTCGAGCGTCGCGCGCAGCGAGGCGGCCAGGCTCGTGATCACGTGCCGGTAGTCGCTCCAGCTGTCGAACCGCGACTCCACGCCGACCTCCTCCACGTCGACCTCCTCGAAGCCGGACGCACGGACGGCCGGCTCGATCTGCTCCGCCGCGGAGAACGAGAACTGGCCGGGCTCGTCCGGATCGGGCGGCTCCTGCAAGCCGCGCTCGATCAGCACCGGGCCGTACGCAGTGGCCCAGGGATTGCGGTTCGCCGGCGCCCACGTGGAAAACGCGAGCCTCCCGCCCGGGCGCAGCACGCGGCGGGTCTCACGCAGCGCCAGAGCTCGATCCGGCACGAGCATGTAACCGAACCGGCAGACCACGGCGTCGACGCTCGCATCCTCCAGGTCGATCGCCTGCATGTCCATCACGCGGTGCTCGGTCTTCGGGATCTCGCGGCGCCGGGCCGCCTCCACCATCGCCGGCGACAGGTCGGTCGACACCACGCGTGCGACGCGGCGGGCGAGAGCCGCAGCCATGTCGCCGGTCCCGCCCGCCAGGTCGAGGACGGTGTCCCCGGGCTGCGGGGCGAGCGCGGCGAGCAGCGCGGCGGTGACCGGCGCGGTGAAGGCCGCGACCGAGCTCTGCTCGGCCTCCCATCCGCTCGCCGCTGCGTCCCAGCGCTGCCGGACCTCGTCCTGCGCGTCTATGCGGCCACCGTCGTCGCGAACTGCGGAATGATCTCGCTCCCGTACGTGGCGAGCACTTCCTCCTGCCCGTGGGTCATCAGGTAGATGTTGAACTGGTCGACGCCGATCGACTCGAGCTCGCGCAGCTTCGCCGTCGCCTGCTCCGCGGTCCCGAGCACGCAGAAGCGATCGCAGATCTCGTCGGTGACGAACTCGCCGTGCTTCGCACCGACCCGGGAGTGCTCGTTGTAGTCGTAGAACTTGCGCGCCTCGACGTAGTCGGTCAGGACCTTCGGCACGACCGAGCCGTCGGTGCCGTAGCGGTCGATCAGATCCTGGACGTGGTTCGACACCATGGCCGGGAACCAGCGCACCTGGTCGCGTGCGTCGGCGAGGTCGTCCGAGATGTGGCTCGGCGCGCTGACGATGCACTTCAGCGCGGCCGGGTCGCGGCCCGCCTCCTCGGCCGCCGCGCGGGCGGTGGCCATGATCCACTGGATGATGTCCGGGTCGGCCAGCTGGATGATCACGCCGTCGCCCTGCCGCCCCGCGACGGCGAGCGCCTTCGGGCCGTAGCCGGCGACGTGCATCTCGATCTCGGGCAGCTCGGGCCGCACCCACTTGAGCTGGAGGTCCTTGTCGTTCCAGTGCACCTCCTTGCCGTTCATGAACGGCTTGACCATCTTCAGCGCTTCCTCGAAGTCGGCCACCTTCATCGGCTTGCGGCCGATGTAGCGCACCGCCGAGTCGCCACGCCCGACGCCCATGATCATCCGGCCGTCCGAGATGTCCTGCAGCGTCGCGTAGGCGCTCGCGAGCACCGTCGGGTCACGCGTGGCGGGGTTCGTGACCATGTGCCCGAGCTTGATCGTGGACGTCTCCTTGGCGAGCACGGCCATCACGGGCATCGACTCCTGCCAGAGCACGTGCGAGTCGTACGTCCAGCCGTACTCGAAGCCGTGCGATTCGGCGAGCTTCGTCAGCTCGATCAGGCGCTGGTAGGGCGGATCGGGCAGGACGGTGACGCCGAAGCTGAGCATGGGACCCCCGGAGATCGCTGGCAGGGAAACCGTGATTCTCGCGCGAATGGGCGCGCATGGCAACGTGGCCCTACTACCTGTTCGCCGTCGCGGCCGGCGCGATGCTGCCGTTCCAGTTCGGGATCAATGCCGTCCTGGCGCGTTACGTCGACGGGGCCGCGCGCGCGTCCCTCGTCTCGTTCGTCGTCGGAGCCCTCGCGCTGCTCGTCGCGGTGCTGCTCTTCTTCCGCGGGCTGCCGTCGGTGGAGAAGGCGGCGGAGGCGCCCGTGGTGGGTGTGGGTCGGCGGGCTGCTGGGCGCCTTCTACGTGCTCGGCAGCGTCGTCACCGCGCCGAAGCTCGGCGCCGCCACGCTCGTCGCGCTGATCCTGGCCGGCCAGGCGGCGGCGTCGCTGACCGTCGACCACTTCGGCCTCGTCGGCTTCCAGGAGAACCCGGTCACGCCGGGCCGGCTGCTCGGGATCGCGCTCGTCGCGGCCGGCGTCGTGCTCGTGCGCGTCTTCTAGGGCAGTCCGAGCGCGCCGCGCACGGAGGGGCGGCGAGCGACGGCGCCACCAGATCGGCGTCCTCGAGCGTCACGCCGGGAAAGGACGGGATCCCGAGCACGTACATCCCGGCCGCCCGAGCGGCGGCGACACCCGTCGGGGAGTCCTCGAGCGCGACGGACCCGGAGGGCGCTGCGGCGAGGAGCTCGCACGCGCGCAGGTAGACGTCGGGCGAGGGCTTGGGCTCGGCGACCTGGTCGGCCGTGACGACGACGTCGAAGAGCTCCGCCACGCCGGCGCACGCCATTGCGCCCCGCACGAGCCGCCCTGGCGTGTTCGACGCGACCGCGATGGGCACGCGTCCTCGCAGCTCGCAGCACGAGCTCGACTGCGCCGGGCATCGCGGTCGCCTCCTCGAGCAGGCGGCGCTCGACGAGGTCGAGCAGCTCCTGCCCGAGCTCGGAGGCGCGGCCCGGCTGCTCGAGCAGCCGCTCGAGGACGCGGGAACCGTCGAAGAGCGACGTCCCGATCAGCGCTCGCTTCTCGTTCTGGCCGAAGGTCCGCCCGTAGCGACCGAAGAGCTCCTCTTCCGCCCGGGTCCAGCAGCTCTCGGTCTCGAGCAGGACGCCGTCGCAGTCGAAGACGACCGCGGCGGGTGGCGACGGTGGCGAGGTCAAGCGAGGAAGCCGTAGGTGCCGCGCTCGAAGAGCTCGGCGGCGCCCGCCTCCGTGGCTGCGAGTGAGGTGCGGTGGAGGCCGGAGCCGAGGCTGATCCGGCGCACGCCCAGACGTGCGAGCTCCTCGACCGGGGGTGAGGCTGCCGTGGCGAGGACGTTCAACGGGCCGTCGATCGCGCTCGCGAGCCGGCCGATCGTGACGCCGTCGGCGAGCCCGATCGCGAAGGCGCAGTCGGCGCCCGCGCCGAGGTATGCGTTCGCCCGTTCGATCGCTTCGTCGGGATCGCCCGAGCCGCCGATGAAGACGTCCGTGCGAGCATTGACGACGAGCTCCGGCACAGCTGCCCGCACCGCCCGGATCCGCTCGCAGTGCTCCGCGAGCGGCTCGTTGCGATCCTCGAGGTTGAGCCCCACCGCGCCCGCCTCCCACGCAGCGCGGGCGGTCGCGACCGGATCCCCGTACCCGGCCTCGAGATCGGCCGTCACCGGAAGCTCGACGGCTGCGGCGATCCGGGCGACGGCGTCGAGCATGCGCTCAGCAGGGATCAGCTCGCCGTCCTCCCAGCCGAGCGAGCGAGCGACGCCTGCGCTCGTCGTCGCGAGCGCCCGGCAGTCCGGGTGGCGCGCGACGGTCACCGCGCTCGCCACGTCCCAGACGTTCGGGAGCAGGAGCGGCGCCGGGCCGGCGTGCAACGCGCGGAGGACGTCAGCCTTGGAGGAGCTCAGCTCGTCGCCACCCAGGCGATCGTCTTCGTCGCGAGCCGGTCGAGCGCCTGCACGGACAGCTCGAGGTGCGCAGGCTCGGTGTCCTCCAGCTTCGTGTGCGAGAGGCCGCGCAGGCTCTGGACGAACAGCATCACGGTCGGCACGCCTGCCCGACAGACCTCGGCGGCGTCGTGCAGCGGGCCGCTCGGCAGGCGGTGCGACTCGCCCGCGACCTCGCGGATCGACTCGTCGGCGAGGTCGATCAGCTCGGGATGGAAGAGGATCGGCTCGATCTCCCAGATCCGCTCCCACTCGACCTCGATCCCTTCCTCGCCGCGCGAAGCGCTCGCTCGCCTCGTGCGCCTCGCGGTTCAGCTCGCGCGAGCTTGGCCGCGTCGAGGTGGCGCATGTCCAGCAGCTGCTCGGCGGTCTCGACGACCGAGGTGACGATCCCCGGCCTCGTCACGACGCCGCCGCTCGTCATCACCGCGCCGTCGCCCACCCGCGCGGCGATCTGGCGGAGCTCGAGCGCGAGCTTGGCCGCACCGGCGAGGGCGTCGCGCCGCTTGTCCATCGGGGTCGAGCCGGCGTGCGCGGCCTGCCCGCGCCACGTGATCCGGTGGCGCTCGACCCCGAACGTGCCGAGCACGGCCCCGAGCGGGAGGGCGAGCGACTCCAGGACGGGGCCCTGCTCGATGTGCAGCTCGAGATAGGCCGCCGCACCTTCGAGCTGTGCCCGCGCCTCCAGCGCACGGTCGAGCTCGATCCCGTGCTCGCCCAGCGCCGCCGGGAGCGTCACGCCGTCGCGGTCCGCCAGCGCGCGGAGGTCGTCCTGGTCGGCCATCGAGCCGGCCGCTGCAGACGAGCCGAAGAGCGAGCGGCCGAAGCGGGCGCCCTCCTCGTCGGCCCAGTCCACGAGCCGGATCGTCACGGGCGGCGTGCCCTCCTCTGCGATCCGGCGCAGCACCTCGGCGCCGGCCACGACGTTCAGGCAGCCGTCCAGCCAGCCGCCGTTCGGAACCGAGTCGATGTGACCGCCGATCAGGACGGCGCGCGGGCTCTCGCCCCGCAGCGTCCACCACTGGTTGCCGGCCTCGTCGCGCTCGTACTCGAGCGGCAGCCCTTCGAGCTTGCCGCGGAGCCAGGCGCGTGCCTGCTCCCAGGTCTCCGTCCAGGCGACGCGCTGAGCGCCGTTCTCGTCGCCGGTCAGCTCACGCAGCTCGCGGAGCTCCGAGACGGTGCGAGCGGGATCCAGCGGCATCGCCGCGACTCTAACCCGCGGTCCGAGAGTGTGGTAAGGGTTACCGATGTCGAGTGCTGCCGCAGTGCAGCGCGGGGCCGAGCCGCGCAGCCTCCCGATCGTCCCCTTCCTGCGCAGCGTCGGCACCTCCGCGCTCGTCCTCGCCGTCTTCTGGGCTGTCTGGGAGGCGTACAAGTGGATCGGGGAGCGGACGGAGATCTCCTGGCCGTTCGAGGTGAACGAGCGCACGATGCCCCACATCCACGACATGATCGGGCAGCTCTTCGAGCCGTCGCGGCGCAACGGGCCGCTGCTGATCGACGTGCTGCTCGACGCCGCGCTCTTCACGGCGAAGGAGGCGGCGGCAGGGTTCCTGCTCGGCGCGGTCGTCGGGTTCGCGATCGCGGTCTGCCTCTCGGAGTGGCGGCTCCTGCAGCGCGGCTTCCTGCCCTACATCATCGCCTCACAGACGATCCCGATCCTCGCGATCGCCCCGATGGTGGTCGTCTGGGTGAACCCCAGGCTGCCCGAGTCGCTGGCCGGCTGGGGCGCGGTCGCGATCATCTCCGCGTACCTGACGTTCTTCCCGGTTGCGATCAACACGCTGCGCGGGCTCACCTCGGCCGACCCGCGCGCCGTCGAGCTGATGCGCTCCTACGCGGCCTCGCGCTCCATGATCCTCTGGAAGCTGCGCGTGCCCGCGTCGATGCCGTACCTCTTCACCGCGCTGAAGATCTCTGCGCCGGCGGCGGTCGTGGGCGCGATCATCGGCGAGCTGCCGTCCTCGATCCAGGACGGGCTCGCAGGCGCGATCCTCAACTTCAACCAGTACTACGTGACGTCGCCGCCGAGCCTCTGGGCGACGAACATCATCGCCGCGCTCCTGGGGATTCTCTTCTTCGCGGTCGTAGCCATCGCGGAGCGGCTCCTCGTGCGGCGAGCGCCGGAGCACGTGGCATGAGCGCGTAGCCGACGGGCTGCGCGTCGAGTCGGCGGTCGATCAGGGAAGCGGTTCGAGCGCGGGAACGTGCTCGCGCTCGACACGATCGACCTCGACGTCGCGCCGGGCGAGTTCGTCTCGCTGATCGGCCCCTCCGGTTGCGGGAAGTCGACGCTGCTGCGCATCGTCGGCGACCTGATCCAGCCGACGCAGGGCAAGGTGCTCGTCAACGGCAAGGACGCGCATCGGGCCCGGCTCGACCGCGACTACGGCATCGTCTTCCAGGACGCCGTGCTCTACGACTGGCGCACGGTGGCGCGCAACATCGCCCTCCCGCTCGAGATGGCGGGCTGGGACCGACGCCGGCGGACCGAGCGCGTCGCCGAGATGCTCGAGCTCGTCGAGCTGACCGGCTTCGGCGACCACCATCCCTGGCAGCTCTCCGGCGGGATGCAGCAGCGCGTCTCGATCGCACGGGCGCTCTCGTTCTCCCCGGCGCTGCTCCTGATGGACGAGCCGTTCGGGGCGCTCGACGAGATGACGCGCGAGCGCATGAACGGCGAGCTGCTGCGCATCTGGCAGGACCTCGGCGCGACCGTCGTCTTCGTCACCCACTCGATCGCCGAGTCGGTCTTTCTCTCGACGCGCGTCGTCGTGATGTCGGCGCGGCCGGGCCGGATCGCCGGGATCGTGGAGATCGACCTGCCGCAGCCGCGCTCGGCCGACACCCGCGAGCACCCACGCTTCGCGGAGCACATCACGCACGTGCGCCGGCTCCTGCGTTCGGGCGGGCTCGACGAGGTCGCCTCGACGGAGGAGTCGGAGGCGCCGCTCTACGTCGCCGAGGAGGGCCTATGAGCATCTCGCCGGTCGCCGAGATCCCGCGGCAGCATGAGCCGCGCCGTCGGCCGGCGGGCCGTGGACTGGATCCCGGCCGTCGCGATCTTCGTGCTCACGATCGTGCTCTGGGAGGGGCTCGTCCGAGCACTCGACGTGCAGCGCTTCCTGCTCCCGGCACCGTCGGCGATCGTCGAGACGCTCTGGGACCAGCGCGAGCTGCTCTGGAACGCCGGCCTCTACACCTTCTCGGAGGCGCTCGGCGGCTTCCTGGTCGGCAGCACGCTCGGAGTGCTTGCAGCGATCGTGCTCGCTCGCTTCCGCGGGCTCGGCAGGGCGCTGATGCCGTTCGCGATCGCGGCGAACGCCGTCCCGATCATCGCCTTCGCGCCGATCACGAACCAGTGGTTCGGCCCCCTGAACAAGTCGTCGAAGATCGCGATCGCCGCGATCCTCGTCTTCTTCCCGGTGATGGTGAACACGCTGCGCGGGCTGACGTCGGTGCGGCCGTCGTCGATCGAGCTGATGCGCTCCTACGCAGCCGGCGAGCGCGAGATCTTCCGGCGGGTGCGGCTCCCGAACTCGCTGCCGTATCTGTTCTCGGCCTTGAAGGTTGCCACCGTCCTCGCGATGATCGGGGCCGTGGTGGGCGAGTACTTCCTCAGCTCGCAGGAGGCGCTCGGGTTCCAGATCCGGAACTCGGCCGCGCTCTTCCAGTTCGAGCTCGCGTGGGCGGCGATCGTGGTCGCCAGCGTGCTCGGAATCGCGTTCTACGCCGCCGTGGCGCTCGTCGAGCGCCTGACGATGGGCTGGCACCCGTCGTTCCGGGCGGACTGATCGGATCGACCACATGAGAGGGCACGCAACGCAAACGAAAGGACTGGGCATGAAGGGTCGTACCTGGCTTCTGCTCGCGGGTCTCCTGGCCGTGGCGCTGCTCGCATTCGCGGGCTGCGGCGGAGACGACGACGAGAGCGCCGATGCGGGCGATGACACGACCGCCGCCACCACGGGCGACGCCCCGGCGGAGCTCGACGAGGTGACGCTGCAGCTTAAGTGGGTCACGCAGGCGCAGTTCGCCGGCTACTACGCCGCGCTCGAGGAGGGCTACTACGAGGAGGAGGGGCTGGACGTCACCCTCCGGCCGGGCGGCCCGGACATCACGCCCGAGCAGGTCGTGGCCAGCGGCCAGGCCGAGTTCGGGATCGACTGGCTGCCCGCGCTGCTCGCGGCCCGCGACCAGGGCGGTGACCTCGTCAACATCGCGCAGGTCTTCAACAAGAGCGGCATGACCGAGGTCTCGCGCGCCGACAGCGGCATCGAGTCGGTCGCCGACATGCGCGGCAAGAAGGTCGGCGTCTGGTGCTGCGGGAACGAGAACGAGCTCTATGCGGCTCTCGTCAAGAACGGCATCGACCCGAAGGACACGAACGACGTCACGATCGTGAACCAGCCGTTCGACATGTCCCTCTTCCTGAACGGCGACGTCGACGCTGCGGCCGCGATGACCTACAACGAGCTCGCGCAGGTGCTGGAGACGGAGAACCCGGACACCGGCGAGCTCTGGACGCTGGACGACCTGAACGTGATCACGATGGAGGAAGCCGGCACCGCCATGCTCGAGGACGGGATCTTCACGCAGGGCGAGTGGATCGCGGACGAGGCCAACCAGGACATCGCCCGGCGCTTCCTGAAGGCGAGCTTCAAGGGCTGGGCCTTCTGCCGCGACAACCTGGAGGAGTGCCTCCACCACGTGCTCGCCAGCGGCCCGACGCTCGGCGAAGGCCACCAGCGCTGGCAGCTGAACGAGATCAACGCGATCACGTGGCCGAACGAGACCGGGATCGGGATCATGGATCCGGAGGCGTTCGACCGGACGGCCGACATCGCGAAGCAGTTCGCTGTGATCAAGGCGGAGGCCAGCGACGACGCGTACGTCACCGAGTACGCCGAGGCGGCCGTCGCCGAGCTGGAGGACGAGGGCATCGACGTGAACGGCGCCGACTGGGAGAAGGACGAGATCGAAGTCACCCCCGGCGGGAACTAGGAACCGAGAGGGAAGGAGATCCGCATGTCCATACTGATCAAGGGCGGCCGCGTCGTCACGGCGACCGACACCACCGTCGCCGACGTGCTCGTCGAGGGCGAGCGGATCTCGCTGATCGGCGCCTCACTCGACGTCGAGGCAGACCGCGTGATCGAGGCGTCCGGGCGCTACGTGCTCCCGGGCGCCGTCGATCCGCACACTCATCTCGACATGCCGTTCGGCGGCACCGTCACGGCCGACGACGTCGAGTCGGGGCAGCGGGCCGCCGCGCGTGGGGGCACGACCTCCCACGTGGACTTCTGCATCCAGGCGCCGGGTACGAGCTTCACGGACGCGCTCGCCGACTGGAAGTCGAAGGCGGCCGGCAAGCAGGTGATCGACATGGGCTACCACATCGCGGTCACCGATCTGAAGGAGGGCGGCTCGCTGGAGGAGCTCGCGTCGCTGCCCGCCGAGGGCGTCACCTCCTACAAGCTGTTCATGGCCTACAAGGGCGCGCTGATGGTGGACGACGAGACGCTCTTCAAGACGATGCAGGTCGCGGCCGACACGGGTGCGCTCGTGATGGTGCACGCGGAGAACGGCGACGCGATCGACGTGCTCGTGAAGGAGGCGCTCGCCGCCGGGCACACCGAGCCCGTCTGGCACGCCCGGACGCGGCCACCCGAGACAGAGGGCGAGGCGACGAACAGGGCGATCCAGCTCGCGCGCGTCGCCGGCAGCCCGCTGTACGTCGTCCACGTCTCCTGCAAGGAGGCCGTCGAGCCGATCATGCGGGCGCGCGAGGCGGGCTGGGACGTCTGGGGCGAGACCTGCACGCAGTATTTCTTCGTCGACGAGACCTTCCTGGAGCGCCCCGACTTCGAGGGCGCGAAGTTCGTCTACACGCCGCCGCCGCGCGCCAAGGCGAACCAGGACGTGCTCTGGAACGCGGTTCGCACCGACATCCTCAGCGTGATCTCGACCGACCACTGCGCTTCACGTGGGGCGAGCAGAAGAAGCTCGGGCTGGACGACTTCTCCAAGATCCCGAACGGCGGCCCGGGCCTCGAGAACCGGTTGCAGATGATCCACCACTTCGGGGTGCGCGAAGGGCGGATCACGCTCAACCGCATGGTCGAGCTGCTCTGCACGAATCCGGCGAAGCTCTTCGGCCTCTACCCGCGCAAGGGGACGATCGCGGTGGGCTGCGACGCCGACCTCGTGATCTTCGACCCCGAGAAGGCGCAGACGATCACGGCAGCCGGGCCAGCAGTCGCGCTCCGACTACAACCTCTACGAGGGGACGGAGGTCGTCGGGGACGTCGAGACGGTGCTGCTGCGGGGCAACGTGATCGTCGACGGCGGCGAGGTCGTGGCGGAGCCGGGTATCGGCCAGTTCGTCAGGCGGGCTCGCTTCGGCGAGAACCTCGCCGCGGCCGGAGCGGAGGCCCCGGCCGCGGCGTAGCGCCTACGAGCAGTCGACGCGCGGGTTCCAGGCGTGCAGGATCCCGCTCGGGTTCGGCTTCCAGATCCACGCGTGCAGCGCGTAGAACTTCGGCAGCCCGTAGCGGTTGCCGGCTTCGGTCGTGTCGAACTGCTTGCCGAAGAGGGCCGGCTTCGTCGCTCCAGTCCAGTCCTCGGCGAGGACGAGGTACTCGAGCGCGACCAGCTTCAGCGTGCCGTCGTTCCGGGGCTCGTACACGAGCAGCTCCGGCTGCTCCGCGTCGATCACGCCGTCGTCGAACAGCAGGGCCGGGTTCAGCATGTGCACCCCCATCGCACCCTCGCCGGGCTGGGCGATGCACTCGATCCCCGCGAGGTCGGCCACCTTGACCGAGTACCCGGCCGCGATCGCCTGGTCGAGATCGTGGAAGCGGGCGGTCGAGGACTTGGCGCCGTCGAACGCTCCTGCGGCGACGGCGATGCCGGTTGCCGCGAGCACGGGCACGAGCAGGGCGAGCAAGAGGAGAACGCGTTTCATCGTTGTCCTCTCTCAGGCCGCAACGGGTTGCGGGTCGGGGCGGACGATGACCGTGTCGGCGACCCGGATGATCTCGTCGACCGGCAGGTCAGCCGCAGCCGCGTGGGTGCGAATCGCCTCCGGGCTCGAGGCCTGGTAGATGCAGACGGTGCCGACGCCTGCGTTCTCCTCCAGCACGTAGCTGCGGATCCAGCGGACGTCGTCCATCCGCTCTCCCTCCGTCGTCGAGCGCGCCGCGGCCTCGCCGAGCTCTTCCGGCGAGCGCCACGCGGAGCGGCGCAGAATCACGTACGTATCCAAAGCGGACTCCCTTCGTAGACCGCTTCGAGGCTACGGCTACGCCGGCGGCGTCGCATCGGCGGGATCGCCCATGTTGGAGCCGTCGGCTACCGACATTGCGCGGAAGCGCGCGACCGCCTCGCCGCGGGTCCGTGCGCCGAGCTTCCGCAGGACGGCGGACACGTGGTGGTCGACCGTCCGCGCGGAGAGGACGAGGCGCTCTGCGATCTCGCGGTTCTGCAGCCCCTCGGCGACCAGAACGACGACCTCGAGCTCGCGTGGCGTCAGGCCGGCCGGATTCCCGCTGGTCGCCGCGCGCGGGCCGCGCCGTCCGAGCCGGCGCCGGAGGGCTGTCAGCGCCGGACGTGCGCCGAGCCGCTCGAGCTCCGGCAGCGCGGCTTCGTCGTCGGCGTCGGCCAGTGTTCGGGCCGCCTCGTAAGGACAGAGCCGTGCGCGCCAGGCCTCGACGGCAGCGTCCGTGTCCCCGTCGAGCTGCAGCCGGTAGGGCTCGGCGATCCAGTCGGGGGCGGCGTCGAGCGCACCCGCGCGCCACTGCCAGTACGCCAGCTCGCCCGCGTACCAGAGGTGCTGCTTCTCGAGCGCGAGCTCGTACGCCTTCCTCGCCTCATCGACGGTGCGCTCGGCGTCGCCCGAGAGCCATGCCGCCTCCGCGCGGGCGGCATGGAGATGACCGAGCCGCTGCAGGTGACCGCCCGGCCGTGCCAGCTCGAGCGCGTCGTCGAGCACGTCGAAGGCGCCGGGATCGCCCCGCCGCGCCCGCACGCGGCCGAGCGCGATCTGGCAGCTGATGCGGCTGATCGGGTCGGGAAGGCCCCGGAGCAACACTCCCGCGAGGCGCGTCCCTTCGTCCCAGCGCCCTCGGTAGACGTGGACGAGCGCGAGCCACGACTGCGCATAGGTCGGCCAGAGCTCGTGCGCCTCCGAGAACTCGATGCACTCGCGGAGGTAGCGCTCTGCCTCGTCGAGGTCGACCATCTCCGCGAGGCCCGTGCCGAGCATGCTCAGAGCGGACATGACGAAGACCTCGTTCTTCTCGGCTCGGGCAATGTGGAGGCTCTCGAGCAGGCGACGCACGCCGCCGCCGGTGTCCCCGGACATCAGGAGCGAGGTGCCGAGCATGTTCAGCCCGTACGCCTCCACCTCGCGGTCCCCGAGTGCAACGGCCGCCGCCACCGCCTTCTCCCCCACGCCACGCCTTCGGCGTTGTCGCGGTTGAGCATCCGGGCATACGCCTGGACGGCATAGGCCCATGCGAGCTCACGGCCCGGGGGAAGCGACTCGAGCACTTCGATCGATTCACGGCTCGCCGCCTCGGCTTCACGATTCCGGCCGAGCCGCGTGTACGAGTTCGTCAGTCGGGAGAGGGTCTCGCCGACGCGCAACGCGTCGCCGAGCTGTCGGTAGAGCTCGAGCCCTGCCAGCCGTGCCGACACCGAGCTGTCGTACTGGCCGGTCAGGGCCGCTTCCTCCGCATAGCGGTCCAGGAGTGATGCGCGCTCCGCGGTGCCGAGCCCGTCGGCATGCCGGAGCGCGCGCGCGTACTGCGACGCTGCCTCGCGGTGCGAGCTCGCTGCCGCTGCCTCGCGGCCCGCCGCGGTGGCGTACGCGAGCACGGCCTCCGTCCGACCCGCCTCCTCGGCGTGATGCGCGAGGCGCGACAGATCACCGCGGCTCTCGAGAGCGCGCAGGATCGACGCATGGAGCGACCGCCGCCCCGCGGGTGAGATCGCGCTCTCGACGGCGAGCCGCGCGAGCTCGTGCCGGAACGCGACCTCGTCCCGCTCGGCCACGATCACGCCGGACTCGAGGCATTCGTCCAGGTGGTCGAGCGCCGGGGCAACGGCGTCGAGCAACCAGACTTCGATGCGACCCGGTACGACCGCGACCGCGTCGAGCAGCCTTCGCGCTCCTCCCCCAGGCCGGCCACACGCGCGAGCACGGCGTCGCGGACGGTCTCGGGCAGCCGACTGCCGCCGGAGGCGAGGATCTCGGTGACGTAGAACGCGTTGCCGTCCGTGAGCCGGTAGATCGCATCCCCGTCGGCTCTCAGGGGCTCCGCGAGCGCACGGACCGCGTCGAGCGAGAGCCGCGGCACGCGCAGGCGGGTCACACCCGGCGCGGACGCGAGCTCGCCGAGCACGACGCGCAGCGGGTGGTCGCCCTCGACCTCGTCGTCGCGGTAGGTCGCGAGCACGAGCCCGCGTGTCGCGTCGATCCTCCGCCCGAGCACGCGGAGCACGTCGAGTGTCGCCTGGTCGGCCCAGTGCACGTCTTCGAGCACGACGAGCGGCGTCCGCTCGAGCTCGGCGGCGAGCGCTCCCGCCACCCGTCGCGGCTCGGTGCCTGCGATCCCGAGGTCCGCGAACGGCCCGAGTGGGGCCGCCGTCGTCAGGTTCTCGCACCAGCCGTGGAGCGCCTTTTTGTCGGCCGCGAACGCGCGCACGAGCGCCGTCTTCCCGACGCCGGCCTCACCACCGACGAAGACGAGCCGGCCACCCTCGGTGCGGGAGGTGTCGAGCTCGGCCAGCAAGTCGTCTCGCTCGAGGAGCTCGCCCATCCCGTTGATCCTGAGCCGCCCGGTGCCGCGATTCAACTCGGAGCCCGACTAGATTGCACGCGTGCCGCGCCGTCACGTCCGACTCACGCCGCCCGACGACGCCGCGATCGTCTCCGCCCTGGCCGACCTACGGGAGAGCCTCGGGGTGTCGATGACCTTTCCGGACGAGGTCCTCGCCGATGCCGAGCAGTCGATCCGTGCGCCGCGGCTGCCCGGGGCCGACGAGACCGCGATCCCGTTCGTCACGATCGACCCGCCCGAGTCCCGTGACCTCGACCAGGCGCTCCACCTCGAGCGAAACGGCAAGGGCTACCGCGTCCGCTACGCGATCGCCGACGTGGCCGCGTTCGTCACCCCCGGGGGGCCGATGGACGCCGAGGCGCACACCCGTGGTCAGACCCTGTACGCGCCGGACGGAAACGCGCGCCTCTACCCGCCGCAGCTCTCCGAGGGCGCAGGCAGCCTCCTCCCCGGCGAGACACACCCGGCGCTCCTCTGGACCATGGAGGTCGACGCCGACGGCGAAGGCGTTGAGGTCGACGTCCGCCGAGCGCTCGTCCGCAGCCGCGAGCAGCTCGACTACGCGGGCGTGCAGCGCTCGCTCGACGACGGCTCGGCGGGCGAGCCGCTGGAGCTCCTGCGCGAGGTGGGCCTGCTCCGTGAAGCGCGCGAGGCGCGTCGTGGCGGCATCCACCTGCCCATCCCCGACCAGGAGGTCGACAAGGGGCCGAACGGCTGGGAGCTCGCGTATCGCGCTCCTCTGCCGGTCGAGGGCTGGAACGCGCAGGTCTCGCTGATGACGGGCCAGGCCGCGGCCGAGCTGATGCATGCCGCGGGCATCGGGGTCCTGCGCACGCTGCCGGCCCCCGACCCGAAGGCGATCGCCCGGCTGCGCCGGACCGCGAAGGCGCTCGGGGTCGACTGGGACGAGGCCCTCTCGTACCCAGAGCTCGTGCGCACGCTCGATCCGAGCGCGCCCGCGCAGGCGGCTCTGCTGCTGGAATCCACCGTGCTCCTGCGCGGCTCCGGCTATGCGGCCTTCGACGACGAGGTGCCGGCGGATGCGATCCACGCCGGCATCGGTGCGGAGTACACGCACACGACGGCCCCGCTGCGCCGCCTCGTCGACCGCTACGCCGGCGAGGTGTGCGTCTCGGTGTCGGCAGGTGTGGACGTCCCGGACTGGGTGCGCGAGGCGCTGCCGGAGCTACCGGCCACGATGGAGCGGTCGAACCGCCGCGCCCAGCAGTACGACGCGGGGATCATCTCGACCGTCGAGGCGGCCGTGCTGGCGCGGAGCGTCGGCCAGGTCTTCGAGGCGGTCGTCGTCGAGGTGGACGCGCACGACGGCGGCGGCACCGTCCAGCTGAGCGAGCCGGCGGTCACGGCTCACTGCAAAGGCGAGAAGCTGCCTCTGGGCGAACGAGTCGACGTGCGGCTGGAGCTGGCCGACGTCGCCAAGCGGCAGGTCCGCTTCGTCCTGGCCTGATGGCGGCAGGCACCCGTGGGGTGCCCGCCGCCATCTCATCCGAGCCAGATGCGCCTCGCTCAGCTCGTGATCGTGATCTGCTCCGTCCTCACCGTCGTCGAGGCCGTGCCTGGATAGGAGATCGACACCGAGATCGACGCCTGCCCGGTGCCGTTCTTTGCCAGCTTCCAGCCGTTCAGGAACTGATGCTTGGCAGGGTCGTACTTCAGGCACTGAGCGGCCACCGTCTGGGCTCCCGAGGCGGAGAACCGGACCCGGCACGCCGATGCCAACCGTGCCGCTTCGGCGTCGGAGATCCGTGTACCAGCAGCGTCTCCGAGCGCGATCTTGACGGGCACGGTCTGGCCCACCTTCCATTTCGAGTTCGGAATCGGCGAGAAGAAGCCGATGATCCGGTACTCGACCACGTAGGCGAGGTCGACGCTGCTCGTGTTGCCCGCCTTGTCGGTGGCCGTGCAGGTCACCGTCTTCGCCCCGGGACTGCTGCTGTCGATCGCCCCGCAGCTCGACGAAGCGACACCCGACGTCGTGTCGGTCGCGTTGGGCGAGGCGCTGACTCCCGTCTGGCCGATCTGGACGACAGTGGCGCTGAGCGTCGGGCTCAGGTTCGGGGCCGTTCGATCGACCTTGAAGGCAACGCTCACGAGCGGGCTCTCGACGTTCCCGTTCGCATCCACGCTGGCCGCGTGGACCGCGTGCTCCCCGTCGGCACCGACGCTCGTGAGCGAGCACGCCGCGTCCGGGAGGTCGGCGAAGCCCGCCGGGGCCGCCGCCGGATCGAGCACGCAGCGTGTCTGCGCAACCGTGCCGTCGTCGACGGCGGTGACGCTCACCCCGACGGCGCTGCGGTACCAGCTGTTCGATGCCGTCCGGCGCTGCCGGCGACAGCGTGACTGTCGTGACAGGCGCATTGTCGACGGCCTCGTAGGCGCCGATGTCGGGACCGGCGCCCTGCGGCCGCAGGACACCCCGCTGGTCGTCCGGCTCAGACGTCGCCGCGTCGGCAACGTTCGCCGCGGAGCTCGTCAACGGGATCTTCAGTGTCTGCGTGCGACCCGGCGCATTGAGGGCGAGCGGCTGCAGCTGCGGATCCTCGGTCGTCACGACACCCGGGCAGACCGCGTCGCCGCGATTGTTCGCCGAGTTGGCAGTGATCAGGTTGCCGAGGCCCGATGCCGCTGCGCCGTTGCGCAGGTAGCACTCGTGCTCACCGTTGGCGGCGAGAATCGAGTTGCGGAGCGTCAGCGAGCTCGACTCGCCGGTCGTCGGCTTGTAGACGACGATGGCGCCGCCGCCGAGGCCGCCGACGCCGGTCGTGAACTCGCCGGTCTGGTTGCTGCTGAACGTCGAGTTGTTGACGAAGACCGAACCGGCGACGAGGAAGATCGCGCCGCCCGCCCCGCGGCCGTCGCTGGCATCCGTCCCGCCCGAGTGGCCGCGGTTCGCGTAGTTGTTGAAGAACGTGCTGTTGCGGATAGTGATGGTGGCCTGGTCGCCGAAGATCGCACCGCCCAGGCCGCCACCACCGCCGCCCGCGTGCTCGCTGCCGTCTCCGCCGAAGGTACCGCCTTCGCCTCCGCCCGGGTCCAGATCGAGCAGGCCTCCGGCGCCTGCGCCGCCGCCGCCGCCGAAGCCGCCGTCAGCCCCGTCGGGCCCGAAGCCGCCGATGTTGCCGCCGGCGACCGTCGCAGCCCCGCCGCCGCCGCCGAAGCCGCCCTTGCCGCCGTCGCCGTGGAGGAGCAGGTAGGCGCCGCCGCCCCCTCCCCCGCCGTAGTTGCCCCAGCCCCCGTCGCCGCCCTTGAAGCCTCCGATCACGCCGACCGTGAACGCTTCCTGGCCGCCGCCGCCGCCACCGCCTGCGCAGTCGCCATCCTCGCCGTCCCGCGCGAAGGGGATGGAAATGCTGACGACCGTGAACGACCCGTCCCCACCGCAGCGGTACCCGCGCGAGTGGCCGCTGGCATCGGCGTACGTGCCGCCGCCGCCGCCGCCCTCTGCGCCGCCGGGGCAGAGGATCCCGCAACTGAGGTCGTCGCCGGCCGCGCCGTCGCCGCGCGAGCCGCCTCCGCCTCCGCCGCCCGACGGGCCTTCACCGCCGTCGCCGCCCAGGCCGCCGCCTCCCCCGCCGCCTCCGTTGATGTTCCCGTTGCTGCCGTCGCCGCCAAGGGCGCCGTTCCGCTCGAACGTGCTCCAGCCGACCGAGAGTGTCCCGCCCTGCACGTAGACCGCACCACCGGCGCCCAGACCGCCGCCCCCGCCGTCGGCGCCGTCGCCGCCGTGCACCTCGAAGCCCTTGACGTGGATCTCGTGGACCGTCAGGTCACCGCCGGCGCCCGACCGCGAACGCCCGGTAGGGAACAGTCCCGCCGCCGTGCTGGATCCGCGCCCCGAGCGCCTCGATCGTGATCGTCGAGCTGACCATCGGCGTCGCGGTCGGCCCGACGTAGTTGAGGACGTCGGCCGCCGGGCCACTCATCGTGAAGACGCCGCCCGCCGGGAGCACGATCGTGTCGTCGCCGCTCCCCGCGGCGCAGCCGGTCGCGATGTACGCGTCCGGATCGCCCAGGTTCGCCGGGTCGGGCGCCTTGCTCGCATCGAGGTTCGCCGCGTAGACGGCCTCCTGCAACGAGCACTCGGCGTCGTCGTTGACGCCCGGCACGGTTGTCGTGACGGTGATCGTGCCCGCCCCATGCGCGGCGGTCACGGACACCGTCAGCGCCAGCAGGCCGGCGAGCCGCCAAGAGGCCACCGCCCCAGCCTCTCGCGCGTTTCGCAGCTCCAGATCTGTGAAGTCTCATCGGGTCTCTCCTTTCGATTGCACGGTCGCCGCCGTGATCCGCTCGAACGTCAGCCCTGCACGCCGTGCGGCCTCGCGCACCGCATCCACCGATCCGGCCTCATAGAGGAGGAAGCACGTCTCGTCCTCTGGCACGAAGATCGACCGCAGGTAGCGCACCGGGGTTCCCTCGCGCGTCAGCTCCACCGACGCGGCGAGCGCGTCGTCCGCGTCACGCGTCACGGCGTCGTCATCCGCCTGCGAGACGTAGAGCTCGACCAGGAACTCGGGCACGCCGTCGACGCTACGCCGCGGGCGACCTCCGCGAAATCACGGAAACCCCCAGACTTTTAGCGCTAGCCCGGAGCGGCGAGTCGGCGTGCGAGCTGCGACCGCGAGCGCACGCCGAGCTTCGCGTAGGCATGCGAGAGGTGCGTCTCGACGGTACGCACGCTCACGAAGAGCGCAGCGGCGATCTCCTTGTTGGCGAGCCCATTGGCCGCGAGGTCGACGACGCTGCGCTCGCTGGGCGTCAGCTCGCCGGCCGCCGGCCGCCGTCCGCCGATGCGGTCGAGCTCGGCTCTCGCCTCCCCGGCCCAGCCCTCCGCACCGCAGTCCTCGAACACGACTGCCGCCTCCTCCAGCGCCGCGCGCGCAGCGGCCCACCGCCGCGCTCGACGTCGGCTCCGGCCGAGGGCAAGGAGCGTCCTGGCGTGATCGAAGCGAAGGCCGAGCTGCTCGTACGAGCTCGCCGCCTCAGGAGCCTGGCCGAGGCATCCTCGACGTCCCGTCCGGCCGCGATGTCGATGAGTGCCTGGCAGCGCATGGTCGAGGGCAGCCCCCAAGGGTGATCCTGCGCGAGTGAGAGCTCGGCGAGGCGGGCGGTCACCGCGCTTGCTTCCTCCTCCTCGCCGATCCCGACCAGCGCCTCGACGAGATCCACAGCCACCGGGAACGCGCCCGGGTCGTCCACACCCTCTCGGCGCGTGTGCTCCCAGACCGCGCGGAGGCTCTCCGCCGCGCTCGCGGGTCGGCCGGCGAACAGCTCGGCGATTCCGCGGGCCCTCAGCGCCTCCAGCCGATCCCACTCCACCATCGAGTCCTGCGTGCCCGCGACCGTCTCCGCAGCGTGGTGCTCTGCCGGGCCCGGCATGCCCCGGACGGCGGCCAGGACCGCCTGGAAGGCGTGGGTTGTGCGTGGTGGTGCCGATCAGGTTCCCTTAGAGCCGCTTATCCATTTCGTCCAGGTGCCCGGACGCCGCCGTGCACTCGCCCGCGCGCAGGGCGAGCTCGCAGAGCTGATGGCGAATGCCGTCGGCCGCCCACTGTTCGCCCCGCTCGTCGGCGATCGCCAGCAAGTCCGCGAACAGCTCGCGGGCGGGGGCTATGTGGCCGCGGAACGCCAGGCGGATGCCGGCCAGCCGCTCGAGGCTCTCGGCTACCCCGATCCCGTCCTGAACGCTGCTCGTGCGTCCGGCCAGGTCGTCGATCGCCTGTCCCTGCAGGATCCGCGCCCAACCGAGCGCCTGGACGAGTGCTGCCTCGCCGCGTCCGCCGGCGAGCCGCAGCGCTTCGAGCGCCCACTCCTCCGCGAGCTCGAGACTGCTCCAGCTTGACGACAGCCTGGTTCGCGGACAGCTCGGCGAGAACGCTCGCGCGCATCAGCGGATCGGCCCCGCTCTCGGCCAGCGCTTGCTCCAGATGCGCCTCGGACTCGGCGATGCTCGCCGGAGCGATGCTCAGCAAGAGATGTGCCTTGGCGCGGGCCGCGCCGGACGGTAGCTCCGACAGCTCTTCCGTGAGCAGCGTGTTCAGTCGACGCAGCTCGCCGGCGCGATAGAGGTAGCCACCGAGCGCGAGCACGACCGCGACTCGCTCGTCGGATTCCGGCGGCGAGAGCCGAAGCGCCTGTTCCGCCAGCTCGACCGCATCCTCGACCGCGCCACGCCCGTCCGCCTTGGCAGCCGCGGCCGAGACGATGGACGCCAGCGCCGCATCGGGTCGGTCTGCCGCGAGGGCGAGATGGCGGGCCGCGATCTCGTCGTTCGTCGCAGCCTCCGCCAGCTTGGCGTGGATGCGCCGGCACTCCGACTCGTGCGAGTGCCTTCGAATCGCCGCGCCGACGAGTGGGTGCGCCGCACGGATGTGCCCTCCGTCGTCGACGAGCAGTCCGGCGTCGATTGCGGCACGTCAGCTGCTCGTCGGTGGCGAACAGCGCGCAGTCCGCGACGCTCAATCCGCCCGACAGCGCAACGGCGAGAACGACGCGGCGGACGGTCGCCTCGAGCTGGGTGACGCGGAGGCCCAGCAGGTCGTCGACCGTTGCGGGAACCGGAATCTCGTCACCGATCTCGAGCGGGTCGCGGTCGGCCAGCGTGCGCGCGACCTCGAGCGCGAAGAGCGGATTGCCGCCGGTCAGCTCGGTCACGCGTTGCAGCACCCGGCGTGAGACGACGAGCCCGAGCCGGTCGGACAGCATCCGCCGCGTGGCGCCGATGCTCAGCCCGGCGAGCTCGAAACGCGTGATCGGGTGAAGCGCCCCTTCGACGGCCGCCTCGCTTCGCAGGCGCCTGGAGATGATGAAGGAGACCGGCTCGCGGCCGAGGCGGCGCGCGGCGAACGCGAGCGCATCGGCGGAGGCGCCGTCCAACCACGGAGCGTCGTCGACGGCGACGAGCACGGGCGCTCGGGCGGCGAGGCTGCGCAGCGCGTTGAGGAAGCCCAGGGCGATCGCCTGCTCCCCCGGCGGCGTGCCTGTCGGCTCGGCGCGAAGCAAGGCGATCTCCAGCGCACGTCGCTGCGGGGAGGGCAGCGCGGCAAGCTCGTCGGACGCTACGTCGTCCAGCAAGTCCGCGAGGCCGACGAAGGAGAGCCGCGCCTCCGCCTCGCCGGCGCGGGCGGCGAGGACCCGGAGCCCGCTGTTCGCCGCCGCCGCGAGCACTGTTTCCCACAGCGTGGTCTTGCCGATGCCAGGCTCGCCGGTGAGTACGAGCGCGTGCGGCGAGCTCCCGTCTCCGAGGAGCTCGAGCATCGCGTCCAGCTCGCGCTCCCGCCCGACGGCGTGAACCGCAGTGATCGCGTCCGGCCGCATCTAGCCTCTGTGCGTAACACAGTCGCCGTCGAACCGCAACGGCCGGGAGCGCCTCCACGGGCAAGGCAGCCCGTTCGTCGTCCTAGCGGGTCTGCGGGAAGCCCAGGTCGACCTGCGACGTCGCCGGGTCGGGCCAGCGCGAGGTGACCACCTTGCCACGGGTGTAGAAGTTGATCCCCTCCGGCCCGTAGATGTGCGTGTCGCCGAAGAGCGACGCCTTCCAGCCTCCGAACGAGTAGTAGGCGACCGGCACCGGGATCGGCACGTTGATCCCGACCATCCCCGCCTCCACCTCGAACTGGAACTGCCGGGCGACCCCGCCGTCGCGGGTGAAGATCGCCGTCCCGTTCCCGTACGGGTTCTCGTTGATCAGCTTCACAGCCTCGTCGTAGGTGCCGACTCGCGTGATCCCGAGGACCGGTCCGAAGATCTCGTCCTTGTAGGCGTCCATCTCCGGGGTGACGTCGTCCAGCAGGGAGACGCCGAGGAAGAAGCCCCCGTTGTCCGGAGCGCTCTCGCGCCCGTCGGCGACCACCGTTGCACCCTGGTCGGCCGCGCCCTCGATGTAGCCCGCGACCTTGTCGCGATGCTCGCGGGTGACGAGCGGCCCCATCTCGACGCCTTCCTCGAGCCCGCTCCCGACCTTGATCTTCGGCAGGCGCTCCTTGATCGCGGCGACGAGCGCGTCGCCCGCGTCGCCGACCGCCACGACCTGCGAGATCGCCATGCAGCGCTCGCCGGCCGAGCCGTACGCGGCGCTCACCGCGGCGTCCGCAGCCATGTCGATGTCCGCGTCCGGGAGCACGATCATGTGGTTCTTCGCGCCACCGAGTGCCTGTACGCGCTTGCCGTGCTTCGTGCCCGTCTCGTAGATGTAGCGCGCGATCGGCGTCGAGCCGACGAAGCTGAGCGCGGCCACATCCGGATGCTCGAGCAGCGCGTCGACGGCGACCTTGTCGCCGTGAACGACGTTGAAGACGCCGTCGGGGACTCCGGCCTCCTTCAGCAGCTCGGCGGTCAGGATCGATGCGGACGGATCCTTCTCGGACGGCTTGAGCACGAACGTATTGCCGCAGGCGAGCGCCGGCCCCCACATCCACATGGGGACCATGGCCGGGAAGTTGAAGGGCGTGATGCCGGCCACCACGCCGAGCGGCTGGCGGATCGAATAGACGTCGATCCCGGTCGAGGCCTGCTCGGTGAAGCCGCCCTTCAGCAGGTGTGGGATCCCACAGGCGAACTCGACCACCTCGAGGCCCCGTGCAACCTCGCCCATGGCGTCGGAGAGCACCTTGCCGTGCTCGAGCGTGAGCAGGCGCGCGAGGTCCTCGCGATGCTCGTCGAGCAGCTTGCGGATGCGGAAGTAGATGTCGGACTTGCGCGAGAGCGACGTTGCGCGCCAGGCGGGGAAGGCCGCCTTGGCCGCGGCAACCGCGCGCGCGACCTCCTCGACGGAGGCGAAGTCGACGGCGCCCGACTGCTCGCCGGTCGCGGGGTTGTAGACCGGGCCGCTGCGGCCGGACTCGCCGGCGACGGCGCTGCCGCCGATCCAGTGGTTGATGCGCTTGACGCCTTCGGCGCGCTCGCTCGGCGCGCTCGCCAATTCGGTCATCTCGTCCTCCTTCAGGTGATGCCGTGAGCGTAGCGCGGTAGGCTTGACCGATGGCGACGATCGAGACGAATCCGCAGCTCGGGGAGCAGGTTCGCGCCGACGCCAAGGAGTTCGTGCTCCACTCGTGGTCGGTGCAGAACGCGATCGACCCGCTGCCGGTCGCCGGCGGCGAGGGCCGGTACTTCTGGGACTACGAGGGCAACCGCTATCTCGACTTCGCCTCGCAGCTCGTCAACGTCTCCATCGGCCACCAGCACCCGAAGATCATCGCGGCGATCAAGGAGCAGGCCGAGAAGCTCTGCACGATCGGGCCGCCGATGGCGACCGAGCCGCGCTCCGAGCTCGGGCGGCTGCTCGCGGAGGTCACGCCGGGCGACCTGAAGATGTCCTTCTTCACGAACGGCGGCGCCGAGGCGAACGAGAACGCGATCAAGCTGGCGCGCTGGTACACGGGCCGGCACAAGGTGGTCGCGCGCTATCGCTCCTACCACGGCGCGACGGCCGGGGCGATCACCCTGACCGGCGACCCGCGCCGCTGGCACGCGGAGCCCGGGATCCCCGGCGTCGTGCGCATGCTCGATCCCTACACCTACCGCTGTCCCGCCGGGCACCCCGACCCGTGCCCCGTCTGCACCGGAGCGCCGCACCTCGAGGAGATCCTCCAGTACGAGGGGGCGCACACCGTCGCCGCCGTGATTCTCGAGACCGTCGTCGGCACGAACGGGATCATCGTCCCGCCCGACGGCTATCTCCGCTCGATCCGCGAGACCTGCGACCGCCACGGGATCCTGCTGATCTGCGACGAGGTGATGGCGGGCTTCGGCCGCACCGGCAAGTGGTTCGCCTGTGAGAACTGGGACGTCGTCCCGGACATCCTGACGATGGCGAAGGGGATCAACTCGGGCTACGTGCCGCTCGGCGCGATGACCGTCTCGGAGCCGATCTCGGAGTGGCTACGGGACAAGTTCCTCGCCGGCGGGCTCACCTACAGCGGCCATCCGCTGGCCTGCGCCTCGGCCGTCGCCTCGATCGAGGCGTTCCGCGAGGAAGGGATCGTCGAGAACGCCGCCGAGCAGGGGGACTACCTGGCGACGGCGCTCCCGGCGCTCGCCGAGAGGCATCCGTCGATCGGCGACGTGCGCGGCCTCGGCCTCTTCTGGGGCCTCGAGCTCGTGCGCGACCGCGAGACGCGCGAGCCGCTCGTCCCCTTCAACGCAGGCGGGGAGGCGGCGGCACCGGTGGCGCGGCTGGCCAAGGCCGCCCTCGAGCGGGGCCTCTACCTGATGACGCACTGGAACGTGATCATGATCTGCCCGCCGTTGACGATCACCCGCGAGGAGCTCGACGAGGGCCTCGCGACGCTCGACGAGGTGCTCGCGATCGCGGACGAGTACGTGGCCTAGGAGCTAGCCGGTCTCGACGGCGCATTCGCCGCCGTCGACGTTGCCCCCGGGAAGGCGGCCCAGCAGCTCGCCGAGCGTCCTGAGCTCGTCGTCGTCGAGCCGCTCGCCGAACAGCTCGCGCACCGCGGCGACGTGCGAGCACGAGGCTTCCTTCAGCTTCGCGCCGCCCGTGGCCGTCAGCACCGCGTAGGTCACCCGGGCATCGCTGTCACAGCTGCCCTTCTCCACGAAGCCGGCCGCCTCGAGCCCGTCCAGGAGGCGGGTCACTCCGGACGGCGTCAGCTGGAGACGCTCCGCGAGCACGACACGCTTGAGCCGGCGGTCGGGATCGTGGGAGAGCAGGAGCAGTGCCTCGTAGTCGTTCACGGTCAGGCCGTGCTCGGCCTGGAGCCGGGCGTTGAAGTCGCGCTTCAGCGCGGAGTGGGTCCGCAGCAGCCGCACCCATGCGGTGAGGGCGGTCTCCTCCGAAGCGAGTACTTGTTGGCTCAATACTTGACTGCTCATGTGTTAGGCGCTACAGTAGTTGCGCACACAAAGAATAGCACTTGAGAAGGGAGATCTCAATGAGCACAGCCGAACAGACGAGAGTCGTTCCGGCCGGGACGTGGGCGCTCGATCCCGTCCATTCGGGGGTCGGATTCGCGATCACGCACAGCACGGTGATGACGTTCAAGGGTGAGTTCGCCGACTTCGACGCCTCGCTCGTCGACGGCCGCCTCGAGGGGACGGCGCGTGTCGAGAGCGTGCAGGTCGACGACCCGAACCTCGTCGGCCACCTGCTGACCCCGGACTTCTTCGACGCCGAGCGCCACCCCGAGCTGCGGTTCGAGTCGAGCTCGATCCAGGTCGACGGCAATCGTGTCGCCGCCGTGGGCGAGCTGACGATCAAGGGCACGACCCGCCCGGTCGAGCTGACGGGCACGTTCGCCGGGCCGGTGACGGACGGCTACGGCAACCAGCGCGTCGGTCTCGATCTCGAGACGACGATCAACCGCCACGACTACGGGGTCAGCTGGACGGCCGACCTGCCGGGTGGCGGCGCGATGCTCGACGACGACGTTCTCGTCACCGCCAACCTCGCGCTGATCCAGCCGGGAGAGCAGGCGTAGCGATGCACGTCCTCGCCCTCAGCGGCAGCCTCCGCTCGGGCTCGCACTCCAGCGAGCTCCTGCGGAGGGCTGCCGCGTCGGCGCCCGGCGACGTCGAGCTCGTGCTCTACGAGGGGCTGAAGGAGATCCCGCCGTACGACGCCGACGACGACCTCCCGGGCGCTCAGCCGCCCGCCGTGCAGCGGCTCAAGGCTGCGCTGGCCGCGGCCGACGCCGTGCTCGTCGCCACGCCTGAGTACAACCACTCGATCCCCGGCGCGCTGAAGAACGCGCTCGACTGGGTCTCGCGGCCGCTGCTCGAGTCGCCGGTGCGGAACAAGCCCGCCGCGGTGATCTCGTCCAGCACCGGCATGTTCGGCGGCGTCTGGGCCGCGGCCGAGACGCGCAAGGTGCTCGGAGCCCTCGGGGCGCGCGTCCTCGACGAGGCCGTGACGGTGCCCAAGGCGCACGAGCGGCTTGCCACCGACTCCGACGACGAGCTCGCCGAGGAGCTGCGCGTCGTGCTGTCGGCTCTCGAGCACGAGGTCGGCCTGCGCGCGGTCCCCGACCTGGCGCCGGTCGCCGCCTAGCCGAGAAAGCGCTCGAGGGCGCCGGCCGTCTCCTCGAACGCATCCCACAGCACCGTGTGGCCGCCGGGGACGCGGACGACCTCGAGCAGGTCGCCGAGGGCGGCGGTGTGGGCCACGAGCAGGTGGTCGTACGGGAGGTACGAGTCCTCCCCGAGCACGAGGAGGGTCGGGATGCGCACGCGCTCGAACGAGGGCTGCGCGCGGCTCATCTCGCCGTAGCACGCGACGACTGCGCTCTGCGAGTAGCGGTAGCGCCAGCGCCCGACGTCGTCCTCGACCAGGTGCCCGCGCAGCTCCCCGGCCACGACCTCGCGCTGTGCCCGGTGGAGCACGCTCTCCTCGAACCGGCGGTCGATGCCTTCGTCGAAGCTCCCGTAAGAGCGGTCGCGTCGTGCGTTCTCGGCGGCATAGAGAGCGACCGCGGGGTCGATGCGGATCGCCGGGTCGAGCAGCACGAGCCGCTCCACGAGCTCCGGGGCGGCGGCGGCAGCTTCGAAGGCGACGCGCCCGCCGAACGAGTGCCCGACCCAGGTGGACGGTGCACCGTCGACGCCCGCGGCCAGAGTGCCCCGAGCGTGTCCTCGACGTGCTGCTCGAGCGACCACGGCGGCTCCCAGACGGAGTCGCCGTGCCCGCGCTGGTCGAGTGCGACGACGTGGAAGCGGCCCGCGAGACGCTCGGCCAGCCTGGCGAAGTGGCGGCCGTGGCTCGTAACCCCGTGCAGGCAGACGAGGACCGGCGCGCCGCGCTCGCCCCACTCGTACGTCGAGATCACTCGACGGAGACGGCGAGCGGAGCCGACGTCAGCTCCGTGCGGCGCGTGTCCGCATCGTTGACGAGCGACCAGACGACGGTTCCGTCCTTGTCGATCAGGAAGGTGCCGCGCACCGCTGCTCCCTTCTTCTCGTCGAAGACGCCGTAGGCGCGGGCCGCCTCACCGTGCGGCCAGAAATCGGATGCGAGCGTGTACGTGAGCCCGAGCTCGCGCTTCCACGCCTGGCGTGCGGGCGCGGTGTCGCACGAGACGAGCACGACGTCGGTCTCGGCCTGCTCGAACGAGCTCAGGTTCTCCTGCAGGTCCAGCGCCTCCTCCTCGCAGACGGGGGTGAAGGCGAACGGGTGAAAGACGAGCAGGACGTTGCGGCGGCCGCGGAAGTCGGACAGTCGCACGCGCTCGGCCCCGTCGACCTCGAGGTCGAACTCAGGTGCCTCCGCTCCCGTCGCGATCCCCACGCGTCCCCTCCTCGCCGTTGCCGCTCGGGCGATAGTAGCGCCGGCCCTTCAGCTCCTCGGGGAGGTAGTCGAGCTCGAACCCGCGCGGGTCGGTGTGCGGGTCGACGTAGCCTTGCCCGTGGCCGAGCTTCTTCGCGCCGGCGTAGTGCGCGTCGCGGAGCATGGCCGGCGGACGCAGGTTTCCGCCCTTCTGCACGTCGTTGCGGGCGTCCCAGATCGCGAGCGCGCTGGCCTTGGACTTGGGCGCGCCCGCGAGGTAGATCGCGGCTTGGGCGAGGTTCAGCTGCGCCTCGGGCAGGCCGACGTGCTCCAGCGCATGCGCCGCCGCGACCGCCACCTGGAGCGCGCGCGGGTCGGCGTTGCCGACGTCCTCCGAGGCGAAGATGACCATCCGGCGCGCGATGAAGCGCGGGTCCTCGCCGCCCTCGAGCATGGCGGCGAGGTAGTAGACGGCTGCGTCGGGATCGGAGCCTCGCATCGACTTGATGAACGCCGAGACGAAGTCGTAGTGCTGGTCGGCGCCCTTGTCGTAGCGCAGCGGCCGCTTTCGCGCGGCGTCCTCGACGTGCCGCTCCTCGAGCGGGACGCCTTCTGCCTGTGCCGTCTCCCACGCGAGCTCGACCGTGTTCAGCGCGGTGCGGGCGTCGCCGCCTGCGCGCCGGACGATCTCGTCCGCCACGGCAGCAGGCACCTCGGCGCCGACTGCCGCCGCGCCGCGTGCCACCACCTCGAGCAGCTCCGGTTCGCCGAGCGACTCGAGCTCGATCACCTGGCAGCGCGAGAGCAGCGCCGAGTTGACCTCGAAGTAGGGGTTCTCGGTCGTCGCGCCGATCAGCGTCACGAGCCCGTCCTCGACTCCGGGCAGCAGCGCATCCTGCTGGGCCTTGTTGAAGCGGTGGATCTCGTCCAGGAAGAGGATCGTGCGCTGCCCGTTCCCGCCCAGCCGGTCGCGGGCGCTCCCGAGGATCCTGCGCACGTCGTCCACGCGGGCCGACACAGCGGAGAGCTCCTCGAACGCTGCCCCGGTCGTCTCCGCGACGATCCGTGCGAGCGTCGTCTTGCCGACTCCCGGCGGGCCGTAGAGGATCAGCGACCGCAGCCGGTCCTCCTCGATCGAGCGGCGGAGCGCCGAGCCCGGTGCCAGCACGTGCCCCTGTCCCACGAGCTCGTCCAGCGTCCGCGGCCGGACGCGTTGCGCCAGCGGCGCCACCGTGTCCGCGCGCTCGCGCGCTGCATCGGCGAAGAGGTCGCCCACGGGTCGAAGTATGCTCCGCGGCGTGGCGAGTCACGAGGCGGAGGACTTCTCGGAGCCGGTTCTGCCGGGCGACGCGAAGAGCGACTACGAGCGCTATCTGAACACCGACCAGCTGCTCGCGCTCCAGAAGAGGCCCGACGAGTGGGTGCACCGCGACGAGCTCCTCTTCCAGACCACGCACCAGTCGTCGGAGCTCTGGCTGAAGCTCGCATGGAATGACGTCGAGGCTGCCTCGGAGCTCCTCGGAGAGGGCGAGATCGATCCGGCGCTCCGGCTGCTCCGGCGCAGCGCGCTCTGCCTCGTCTACGCAACCAGTCAGCTCGACATGCTCGAGCAGATGTCGCCCTGGGAGTACCAGGAGATCCGCAAGGTGCTCGGGCACGGCAGCGGCTTCGACTCGCCGGGGTGGCGTCAGCTCCGGCGCGTGACCCCGCTGCTCGGACAGGCCTTCCACCGGCTGCGCGAGGAGGCCGGGTTGAGCGTCGTCGAGCTGTACGTCCGGGGGCGCGAGCACGAGTCGCTCTACCAGCTCGCGGAGGCGCTCGTGGAGTGGGACGAGCGGATCACGACCTGGCGCGTGCGCCACTACAAGGTCGTCGCGCGGATCATCGGCGACTCGGTCGTCGGGACGCAGGGAACGCCCGTCGAGGTGCTCGGCCGGCTGATCCACCACAGCTTCTTCCCCGAGCTCTGGCGGGCGCGCAACGACCTGACCGCCCTCTCGCAGGAGGGCTGACCCGGATGGCGACGCTCTCGCTGCGCGACGAGGCCGTCGGGCTGCTGCAGCAGCTGATCCGGCTGAACACGGTCAATCCTCCGGGGAACGAGACGCTGGCAGCGGAGTGCCTGCGCGACTACCTGGCGGCGAGCGGGGTCGAGGCGGAGCTGCCCGCACGGGATCCTGCGCGTGCCAACCTCGTCGCGCGACTCCCGGGCGGGGACGGGCCGTCCCTCGCCTTCCTCTGCCACACGGACACGGTGATCGCGGACGCGGCGGAGTGGACACGCGATCCCTGGTCGGGCGAGCTCGTCGGCGACGAGGTCTGGGGCCGCGGCGCGCTCGACATGAAGAACGAGGTGGCGGCGAGCGCGGTCGCCCTCGCCTCGCTCGCCCGGGAGGGCTATACGCCACCCGGCGACGTCGTCCTGATCGCGGCGGCCGACGAGGAGGTGGGCAAGAGCTTCGGCCTCGAGTGGCTGTGCGAGGAGCACCCCGATCTGGTGCGCGTCGACTACGCACTCAACGAGGGCGGTGGCGAGCGAGTCGTGCTTGGGGAAAGCCCTATTACCTCTGCGCGAGCGCGGAGAAGATGACGGCGCCGTTCCTGCTGCGCGTGCGCGGCCGCAGCGGCCACGCGTCGATGCCCGGGATCGCCGACAACGCGCTCGTCAAGGCGGCGCGGCTGATCGACGCGCTCGCCCTCTACCGCCCCGAGGCCGAGATCGGCCCCGAGGTGGCAGCGTTCCTCGCGGCGGTGCTCGGGGAGGAGCCGCCGGCCGACCAGGTGCTGGAGCGGCTTCGCGCCTTCGATCCCCTGGCGGCCGAGCTGATCGAGCCGCTGCTCTCGTTCACGCTCTCCCCGACGATGATCGCGGCCTCCGCGTCGCGCAACGTCATTCCCGGCACCTGCGACGTCACGGTCGACTGCCGCATCCTCGCCGGTCGCTCGCCGGAGGAGGTGGACCCGATCGTGCGTGGCGTGCTCGGAGAGGGCGACTACACCTTGGAGTGGATCGAGCGCTGGGGCGGCACGCGCTCCTCGATGGAGACCCCGCTCTGGGGCGCGATCGAGGACTGGGTGGCCGACGACCGAGCCGGGCGCTCGCGTGGCGCCGCTCTGCTGCTCGGGCTTCACCGACTCGCACTGGCTCCGGGCGGCGTTCGACACGGTCGCGTACGGGTTCTTCCCGATGCGCACGATGGATCCCGAGCTGGCCGCGCGCCTGATCCACTCCGCCGACGAGCGCGTGCACGTGGACGATCTCGAGCTCGGCGTCGAGTTCCTGCGCCACGCCGCACGCTCGCTGGGGTAGCCGTGCTCGAGCTGCGGTCGCCGGAGCGGGCGTTCGAGCGGATCGAGTCGTACCTGCGCGAGCACGGCTTCTTCGCGCCCGGCGGCGAGCACCTCGCGGCCGACCTCTATCTGGGCTACGGCCTCTCGGAGCCGCTGCGCAGAGGTTCCGGCCCTCCGCCCTCGGAGCCCTGCCCGCTCCCGCTCGCCGCCTGTCGCGTCCGCGCTCCGTACGGCGTGGAGCAGTGGGTAAAGGAGTCGTTCCGGATCGGGCAGTGGGAGCGCAGCTGGGGGGACGCCGACTACCTGGGGGCCGTGCAATCGGTGCGGGCGGCGATCGAGCGTGGGGACGTGTACCAGGTCAACCTCGTCCAGCATCTCTCGGCGCCGTTCGTCGGCGACCCGGGCGGCCTCGCCGCCGCGCTCGCGCCCCTGCGGCCGCGGGCGCCCTACCTCGCCGGCGACGGCTGGGCGATCGCGTCCGCCTCGCCCGAGCTGTTCCTGGCCCGGAGCGGCCGGCGGGTGTGGACGATGCCGATCAAGGGGACGCGTCCGCTCGGCGTACACGTCGAGGGCGAGAAGGACGAGGCGGAGCACCTGATGATCGTCGACCTGGAGCGCAACGACCTCTCGCGCGTCTGCGAGCCGGGCTCGGTGCGCTGGCCCGAGCTGATGGCCGAGCGCGAGCTCGCCGGCGTCACCCACCTCGTCTCGACGGTGGAGGGGACGGTGCGTGACGGGGTGGGCCTGGCCGAGCTCCTCGGCGCCACCTTCCCCGGCGGCTCCGTCACCGGCGCGCCGAAGGTCGCGGCTCTCGACGAGATCGCGCGGCTCGAGCCGGTCGGTCGCGGTGCCTCGATGGGAGCGCTCGGCGTCGTCCGCGGCAACGGCGACCTCGAGCTGGCGCTCACGATCCGGACCTTCGCGGTGGCCGACGGACGCATCCACCTCTGGGTCGGAGGCGGCATCGTGTGGGACTCGGATCCGCCGGAGGAGCTCGAGGAGTCGTGGACGAAGGCGCGTCCGTTGCTGGCCGCGATCGGTGCTCCCGTCGAGGTGACCGCATGAGCGCTGCTCGACGGAGCCGCCCAGGAGCGGAGGTGCCGGCTTGCCGGTGCCGGACGGGCAACAGCCTCCTTGCGCTCGCCGTCGGCGGGCGCGGCGTCGTCGACCCGGCGGAGCCGGTGCTGCGTGCGGACGACGAGGCGCTGCTGCGCGGACGGGCGGCGTTCGAGACGGTGCGGGTCTACGGCGGCGAGGGCTTCCGGCTCTCCGAGCACCTGGCGAGGCTCGCCCAGTCGGCAGAGCGGATCGGGCTGCCGACGGTGAACGGCCTCGAGCTCGAGGACCTCGCAGGCCAGGCGATCGAGGCGGCGGGCGTGCCGGACGCCGTCCTGCGCCTGTACTGGACGCCCACACCAGTCTCTCTGGCCCTCGTCAGCGCGCTCCCCGACCACCTCGACGACCTGCGCGAGCGAGGTCAGCGGCTGATCTCGCTCCGTGGCGTGCGCGCCGAAGCGCCGTGGCTCCTCCCGGGCGTGAAGTCCACGAGCTACGCGGTCAACATGGCCGCGGAGGCGGAGGCCAGGCGGCGCGGTGCGGACGACGCCGTCTTCGTCGACGCGCAGGAGGTCGTGCTCGAAGGGCCGACGACGAATATCTGGTGGCGCCGGGGCCGCACGCTGCTGACGCCGTCGCTCGACCTCGGCATTCTCGCCGGGGTCACGCGTGCCGCCGTGATCGAGCTCGCCCACGGGCTCGAGTACGACGTGGTCGAGGGCACGTTCCCGCTCGCCGAGCTCGCGGGGGCGGAGGAGGCGTTCACGTCCTCGTCGGTGCGGGAGGTCATGCCCGTCGTCGAGCTGGACGGTGCGACACTCGGTCGCGGGCCGGCCGCCGACGAGCTCCAGGCGGCCCTGCGGCGAGCGGCTATGGTCCGAGCATGACGGAGGAGACCAAGGTCCGGCTCGGCGGGATGGCGCTCTCGAACGGGGTGCTCGTGCACGGCCCGACGAGCTGGGCGTGTGCCGTGCGGCTGCCCGAGGGCGAGATCAAGGTGGTCTCGGCGCGGAAGCGCCTGCTCGCGCCGGGGATCCAGCAGCCGTTCCTGCGCGGGCCGTTGCGGCTCGCCGAGGCGTTCGCCTTCATCCCCGAGCTGCGCCGGCGCCTACCCGAGGCGCGTCTTCCCTTCGAGCGGCCGGTCGTGCTGGCGGCGACGATCGCGAGCGCGCTGACGGTCCAGGTCGTGCGTCGCTCGGACCGGCTTGGCGAGGCGGCGCGTGAGCTCCTCGCCGGCTCGCTCTCGCTCGGTCCGGCGCTGCTGGCGCTGCGCGGCGGCGAGCTGGCCGCCTACCACGGGGCCGAGCACGTCTCGATCGGGAGCTACGAGCACGGCGAGAAGCGCGCGAAGGAGCACGAGCGCTGCGGCTCGCACCTGATCGGGCCGCTCCTCGCCGCCTCCGCGGTCGGCAACGTGCTGGTCGCGCGCGCTCCCAAGTCGGTGCGGGGCCCGGCCCGCATCGCCGGTTCGGTCGCCGCGGTCGGCGCCGCCGTCGAGGTCTTCGGCTGGATGACGAGGCACCCGGGCCACCCGCTCGCGAAGGCGCTGGCGCGGCCAGGCCACGAGCTGCAGCGCCGGATCGCGACCGCCGAGCCGTCGCCCGCGCAACTCGAGGTCGCCGAGGCCGCGCTCGCAGCCTGTCTGGAGCTGGAAGATGGCGACGACCGAACGGCCTAGAGAGCGGCTCTCGCCGGAGGTCTTCGACCTCCCGGTCGAGAAGATGCGCGAGGGCTACTACACCGACGCGTACTTCAACCACACGCGCGAGGCGCTGCTCGCGGACGGCCGGCAGCCGCGCGTCGTGATGCAGGTGTTCCAGCGTGAGGAGGCGATGCTCGGCGGCGTCGACGAGTCGATCGCCGTGCTCAAGCTCTGCTCGCACGACTGGGACGCGCTGACGGTGCACGCCCTCTACGACGGGGATCGCGTCGGGCCCTGGGAGACCGTGCTCACGATCGAGGGCGACTACACGCTCTTCGCCCATCTCGAGACGGTCTACCTGGGGGTGCTCACGCGGCGGACGCTGATCACGACGAACGTCGAGCGCGTGGTGAAGGCGGCCGGCGGCAAGCCGATCATCTTCATGCCCGCGCGCCACGACCATCACCGGGTCCAGACCGGCGACGGCTACGCCGCGTACGTCGCCGGCGCGATGGTCGGTCAGTCCATCGGCGTCACCTCCGACGCGCAGGCCTCGTGGTGGGGCGGTCGCGGCGTCGGCACGGTGCCGCACGCACTGATCGCCTCGTACGGCGGCAACACCGTGCTCGCCGCGACGAAGTTCGCCGAGTGGGCGGGTGACGACATGAACATCGTCGTCCTCGTCGACTTCGAGAACGACTCCGTGCGCACGGCGCTCGAGGTGGCCCGGGCGCTCGGCCCGCGGCTCTGGGGCGTGCGGCTCGACACGTCCGGCCAGCTCGTCGACCGCTCCCTGTGGGACGAGATGGGCGACTTCGACCCGCGCGGCGTCAACGAGCGGCTCGTGCGGAAGGTGCGGGCAGCCCTCGACGCCGACGGGTTCGAGCGCGTGAAGATCGTCGCCTCCGGCGGCTTCACCGTGCAGAAGCTGGAGCAGTTCGAGCGGCTCGGCGTGCCGGTCGATGCCTACGGGATCGGCTCGTCGCTGATCCGGGGCCAGAACGACTTCACCGCGGACATCGTCCTGACGGACGGGCGCCCGGCGGCCAAGGTCGGCCGCCGCTACCGCCCGAACTCGCGGCTCGAGCTCGTCACCTAGGCCAGGCGCGCTAGCCGGAGCCGAAGGCCGCCCCGATAGCGCCCGGCCACTCGGCCAGCGGCTCCGTCGAGCGCACCACGTGCGCGCCGGCCTCCGCGAAGCGCGCAAAGGCGGCGTCGGCGTCGTCGGTGTAGTCGGCGCCGGGCGCGACGATCGGCGACGTGCAGTCCTCGAGCAGGTAGACCTTCTCCTCGAGCCCGCGCTCCTGCACGGTCGGGTCGTGGAGGAGGTCCTGGATCGTCCACGCGACGCAGTGGCTCTTGGCCTGCCCGGCGATCACGACCGCGTCGAAGCGCAGCAGCTCCTCGATCAGTGGCTGGTTGCGGCTTCCGAGCGGCTCGCCCTCCTGGTCCTCCTCCACCTCGGGGCCGAGCATCGAGTAGTGCTCGGTCAGCGGGTTGTCGCCCTTGGGCTGGAACCCCACCGGCGCGTAGCGGGCGATCGTGTGGAAGAAGAGCGCCTCCTCCAGTGCCGGCACGAGCGCGTGGCCGATCCCGCCCTGCATGGCGTGGAAGGGCCAGACCGTCAGGCTGTACTTGCCGCCCTCCTCGAGCGTGCGCGTGTAGTAGCGCAGGTGCTCGTCCGCGTAGCTCGGATCGAGGCCGAGCCCCTCCGCGGCGGCGCGGTTCACGCGCCAGCGGCCCTCGGCCACGTCCGCCGCCGAGATGTTCGTGAAGGGGTCCGGGGGCCGGCCGTCCCGATCCTCGAGCAGCACGCGGTGGAAGATCTGGATCGCCTGGTGCGTGTCGAGCGTGGGGAACGCCTGCGTGATCGCGCCCAGGTTGCGGTAGACGAACTCGCACAGCCGGCGGGAGTCGTCGAGCGCCCCCGTACCGGAGCGTCCGGCGACGAAGAGCTCGAAGCCGGGAGTGCAGAACGTGTTCTGGACGTCGACCGCGACGAGCGCGATCCGGAAGTGATCCTGCGCCGCCGGAGCGAGCGCGTGCTCCTCGCGCCAGCGGCCCGCGTCCTCGAAGGCGGCGCTGTAGTCCACGCGGCGGATCTCTCCGACCCCTTCAGGGTTCCAGTGCGGGGGCAGCGGCAGCATGGGACTAGTCTTGCAGCGTGCTCCCGCCGCTCGTCGATCGAGCGCTCGCGCTGGCCGAGCGGCACGGCTTCGGGAAGTCGTGCAGCGTCGAGACCGGCCGCCTGCTCCACGTCCTCGCCGGCCAGCGCGGCCGCACGCGTGTGGCGGAGATCGGGACGGGTTGCGGCGTCGGCGCCGCGTGGATGCTCTCGGCGCTGGCGCCGGACGCCGCATTCGTCACCGTGGAGCTCGACGCCGAGCGCGCGGCGGTGGCCGCCGGGCTGCTCGCGGGCGACGAGCACGCTCGCGTGCTCCAGGGCGACTGGCGGGAGGTGCTGCCCCCGGAGGCGCCGTTCGACCTCCTGTTCGCCGACGGCGGCAAGGCGAAGGCGCACGAGGAGATCGTCGGCCTGCTCGCGACCGGCGGCACGCTCGTGCTGGACGACCTCACGCCCGGACGCGCCGGGCCGGATCCGGTGCGGGAGCTCTGGTTCGGACATCCGCGGGTCGCCGCGGTCGAGCTGCAAGTCTCCTTGCAGGAAGCCGTACTCATCGCAACACTTCAGCCGCACTAGCCTGCTGCCGATAGGAGGACGATGCCGGACTTTGGGGAGTGGTTGCACGAGCTGGGCCAGTACGCGCTGACGTGGCTTCCGATCGTCTTCTTCGGCCTGATCATCTACCTGCTCTGGCGCACGCTGCAGTACATGCCGCGCGTCAAGCCGCAGTCGGTCGAAGCGACGTCCGGCGGCATCGTCACGTGGGACGACGTCGCCGGCGCCGAGGAGGCGAAGGCCGAGCTGCAGGAGGTCGTCGACTTCCTCAAGCACCCCAAGCGCTTCACGCGGCTCGGTGCGCGCGTCCCCAAGGGGATGCTGCTGTACGGCCCGCCCGGAACCGGAAAGACGCTGCTCGCGAAGGCCGTCGCCCACGAGTCGGGCGCGAAGTTCTACTCGCAGAGCGCCTCCGCGTTCGTGGAGATGTTCGCCGGGCTCGGCGCCTCGCGGATCCGCAAGCTCTTCCAGGAGGCGCGCAAGAACGCGCCCGCGATCGTCTTCATCGACGAGCTCGACGCCGTCGGCACCGCCCGCCAGGGCGGCGGCATGAACCGCGAGCACGACCAGACCCTGAACCAGCTGCTCGTGGAGCTCGACGGCTTCGACGAGACCGCGCAGGTGGTCGTGATGGGCGCCTCCAACCGGCTCCAGGACCTCGATCCCGCGCTGCTGCGCCCAGGACGCTTCGACCGCCAGGTGCTCGTCGGCCCTCCGGATCTGATCGGCCGCGAGGCGATCCTGAAGGTGCACACGCGCGGCAAGCCGCTCGCCGGCGACGTCGATCTCGCCATGATCGCGCGGCAGACCGCCGGGCTCACGGGCGCCGACCTCGCGAACATCTGCAACGAGGCCGCCATCTTCGCCGGGCGCTTCGAGTTGAACACGATCGGCCAGGAGCAGTTCGAGGCCGCGATGGAGCGCGTGCTCGCAGGCCTGCAGCAGCGCCGCGTGGTGACCGAGAAGGAGAAGCGGATCCTCGCCTTCCACGAGGCCGGCCACGCCCTGCTCGCGCACCTGATGGGCGACCTGATGCCGATCCAGAAGGTGACGATCGTCGCGCGCGGTGACGCGCTCGGCTACGCCTACTTCCTGCCGCTCGAGGAGCGCTTCCTGCACACGAAGGAGGAGCTGCTCGACGTGATGAAGGTCGCGCTCGGCGGCCGTGCAGCCGAGGAGATCGTCTTCGGCCGGGTCACGAACGGCGCCTCGAACGATCTGCAGAAGGTGACCGAGATCGCCCGCTCGATGGTGTTCGAGTTCGGCATGTCCGAGGTCGCACCCTCGCGGACGATGCGGGCGGACAACTACGCGCTCTCGGAGGAGACGAAGCGGATGCGCGACTCGGAGCAGGCGCGCCTCACCGACCTCGCCTACGAGGAGGCGCAGCGGCTGCTCGTCAAGCACCGGGCCTCGCTCGACCGGATCGCCCAGGCGCTCCTCGAGAAGGAGACGCTGACCCGCGACGAGCTCCACCAGATGCTCGGTGCGATCGGGCCCGAGTCGCGCTCGTCCGAGACCGTGGGCACGGTCAGAGCTCTGCCCGCGGCCGAGCAGTAGCGAGTCGTTAGCATCGGGCGCATGGTCGCCCGCGGCATCCATCACGTCGGCGTCGCCGTCCGCGACCTCGATGCCGCCCTCGACACCTACACGAGCACGCTGGGTGCCGCGTTCGAGCACCGCGAGACGCTGGCCAGCCAGGGAGTCGAAGCAGCCGCCGTGCTGATGGGCAGTGGCCGCGTCGAGCTGCTCGCCGCGCTCGGCGAGGACACTCCCGTCGGCCGGTTCCTGGCGAGGCGGGGCGAGGGCATGCACCACGTCGCGTACGAGGTCGACGACGTCCGCACGGCGCTCGGCGAGCTCGCCGCCGCCGGAGCGACGCTGATCGACGAGGAGCCGCATCTCGGTCTCTACGGGCTCCAGGTCGCATTCGTCCATCCCGACGCCGTCCACGGCGTCCTCTCGGAGGTGGTTTCCGTTGGCTGAGGACACAGTGAGAGTCGAGCTCGCCTTCGAGGGCGGGCAGATCATGAGCGCTTTCGTCACCACGGCAGGCGCGGACGAGCTGGAGCGTGCGCTCGCCGCCGGTGGTGACGGCACCCACGCGCTCGACGCGAGCGACGGCCGCTACAGCGTCGTGCTGCGCCGCGTCGTCTACCTGAAGCGCTTCGCGCGCGAGTCGCGCGTCGGGTTCGGGATCTGACCGGTCGGAAACGACACTCTCGATGGCTGGGACCACGGAGACGAAGACCACCTCGGGAGCGGAGATCCGCAAGTTCGTCGAGCGGGCGCAGGCCGGCGACCGCACGGCGCTCGAAGAGCTGTACCTGATCCACTTCGACCGGATCTACAGCTACCTGCACATGACCGTCGGCAACCGGCACGACGCCGAGGACCTGACCACCCAGACCTTCCTGCGCATGCTGGAGTCGATCGGCAAGTTCCGCTTCCAGTCCGCGCCCTTCTCGGCCTGGCTCTTCCGGATCGCCCACAACCTCTCGATGGACCACTTCCGCGCCAACCGTCGCTGGCAGCCGGAGGAGGACGTCCCCGAGCCGATCGGCTCGGAGGAGCGCTCTGCCGAGGACGAGGCCTTCCAGTCGATCGGGCGCAAGTCGATGCTCGAGCTGATCGACAGCCTCTCGCACGAGCAGCAGCAGGTGCTGACGCTCAAGTTCGTCTTCAACTTCTCGAACGGCGAGGCGGCGACGATCCTCGACAAGACCGAGGGCGCGGTGAAGAGCCTGCAGCACCGCGCGCTCGTCTCGCTCCAGAAGCAGCTCGCCGGCCCGGAGGCCTAGGTGGCGCTCCAGGTCGGGATCGTGGGGCTTCCGGGCTCGGGGAAGACCACGCTCTTCACGGCGCTCACACGCGCGGCCGGAGGCGGGTTCGGCAAGGAGAACGTCGGCATGGCGTCGATCGCCGACGACCGGCTCGACCGCCTGGCCGAGCTCGTCGGCGCGCGCAAGATCACGCCGGCCACGATCCGGGTCGTCGACGTGCCGGGCACCGGCCCGGCGCTGCTCGGCGGGCTGCGCCAGGTCGATGCGATCCTCGCCGTCACCGACGGCTTCTCGGACGGCTCGAACCCGGCCGGCGACCTCGAGACGCTCGAGCTCGAGCTGCTCGTCGCCGACCGCGACCACGTCGAACGGCGGCTGGAGCGGGTCGAGAAGCAGGCGAAGTCCGGGGACGCCACGCTGCGCAAGGAGGTCGACGTGCTGCAGGAGCTGCTCGCGCACCTCGACGCGGGCAACACCCTGCGCGACTTCCCGGGCGAGCTGCCGCCCGAGCTCGAGCCCTTGACCACCAAGCCCCTGCTCGCCGTCGAGAACGGCCCCGGCGGGATCGATCTGAAGCTCGAGGCGGAGCTCGCCGAGCTCCCGGACGAGGAAGCTGCGGCCTACCGGGAGGGGCCATCCGCCCTGGACGAGATCGTGCGCCGGCTCTCGGCCGCGCTCGACCTGATCACGTTCTTCACCGCGGGCGACAAGGAGACGCGCGCCTGGTCGCTGCGCCAGGGCCAGTCCGCGCTCGACGCGGCCGGGACGATCCACTCCGACATCGCGCGCGGCTTCATCCGCGCGGAGACGATCACCTGGAGCGACCTGCTCGACGCCGGCTCGCACGCCGAGGCGGCCAGGCGCGGGACGCAGCGGCTGGAGGGCAAGACCTACGTCGTGCAGGACGGCGACGTGCTCAACATCCGCTTCAACGTCTAGCCGCCACGCGGGAATGAGCGCAGCACCACGACGCCGGAAACGGCGATCAGCGCCGTGGCGACGTTCAGCATCGGCACGATCCCGACGGCCTCCGCGACGGTGCCGCCTACGGTGGCGCCGAGCAGGCTCAGCAGGCCGAGTGTGGCGCCGAGCGAGCCGAAGACGCGGCCGCGGTACTCGTCCGGGACAGCCCGCTGTGCGACCGTCTCGACGCCGACGCTCGAGACGACCGACGTCACGCCGGCGATCGCTGTGAGGCCGAGTGCGAGCGGCACCGACGGCACGTTGTGGCGGAGCGCGAGTGCGACGGCGACGGCGACCGAGCTCCAGCCGATCAGGGCGCGCGGGCTGATGAGGGTGCCGAGCCGGCCGACGGCGAGCGTGGCGGCGATCCCGCTCGCCGCGTGCGCGGTCAGCAGCCACGCAAACACGTCCGGCCCCTCTCCGAGAACGTCGCGCACCCAGGCAACGGTGAGCGGGTCGAGCATGGTGCCGCCGAACGTCATCAGCCCGAAGACGACGAAGAGCAGTGCGACCGTCCGCTCGCGCCCCACCAGGCGCAGCCCTTCGCGCCACTCCGCCCAGAAGGCCGACCATGCCGAGCCAGCGTCCCGGGCAGGCCCCTCCGCGGGACACGCCGAGAGGCAATCGCCGCGACCAGGCAGGCCGCGAGCACGAATGAGAGGCAGTCGACCGCGACGACGCCGCGCAGGCCGAACAGTCCGAGCAGCGCGGCGCCGAGCGGAAGCCCCACGAGGCGCGCGAGCCGGTTGTTGAGCGCGTTCAACGCGTTTGCCGCGAGCAGGCGCTCCTCCGCCACGAGGGTCGGCAGGAGCGCCGACTCAGCCGGCTGCGCGAACGCGGCGACCGCCGACTGCGCGACCGCGACTGCGTAGACGACCCAAAGCCACCCGCCGAGCGGTACGAGCAGGAGCAGCGAGACCGCCGCGGCCCGGAGCAGGTTCGCAGCCGACGAGCACGCGTTTCCGGTCCCAGCGGTCGACGAAGACGCCGGCCGCTGAGCCGAGCAGGACAGCCGGCGCGAGCTCGGCGACGAGTATGCCGGCGGTCGCGATCGTCGATCCCGTGCGTTCGTAGACGTAGAACGGCAATGCGGCGTAGAGGATCCAGTCGCCCGCGACGGAGACGAGGCCGCTGACCCAGAGCAGGCCGAAGTCCCGGTTCCGGAGGACCGCGAGCACGAGGTACTACCGGACGTCGAGGAGGCGGAGCGTCTGGCGCGAGTAGAAGGCGGCGAGGCCCGCACTGCCGCGCACGCTCGCGACCTCGGTGACGAATGCGGGCGTGCCGCCGACGTCGACGGCCCGGACGCCGCGCACGACCGTGCGCGCGTGGTCGCGCCGGAGCGAGCGCAGCTGCGGCAGCGCCGTGACGAGCCCGCCGAGCGAACAGGAGACCGTTTCGCCGCAGGCTTCGCATGATGCGTGCAGCCCGTGCCGATGCGGGGCGTCGCCGGGTGCCGCTTCTCGCTCGTAGCGGCGGAGCGGCACGGGTGCCGCACAGCGGGTGCAGGCGACCTCTGTGCCTGCGCCGCCAGCGAAGTACCGCTGCGACCACTCCGCTGCGCGTGCGAGCACCGCCGTCGGTCGGGCGACGGCACCGAGCAGCCGCGCGAAGTAGGGGTTGTCGAGGCGGTACTCCGCGCCGGCCCCGCGGGCGCCGGCACGCAGCCGGGACAGCGGAACGAGACGATCGCTGGCGAGGCCGTCGTCCGCGTCAACAGCCGCCGCGCGCCGCACTGGCCGCACCAGACGCGGGTCGCACGCCATGACGCGTCCTCGTCCGCGATCAGCCCGAGTTCGGCGCCCGCGTCGCGCAACTGGGTCGCGAGCAGCCGCCGGAGCGCCGCCTTGGCTCGCGCCAGCCGCATCGCGATGGCGTCCTCGCTCACGCCGAGCGCAGCGGCCAGCTCCTGGGGGTTCACGCCGTCGATGTAGCGGCGAACGAGCACGTCGCGCGCGTCGGGGCTCAGAAGGGCGAGCGCGTCGTCGAGCAGGCTCTCGAGGTCGGAGCGGTCGAGCTCCTCGTCGAAATCGACCGCCTCGGCTGCGGGCGCGACGGCGCGGACGGCCGTCGCGACCGCGGCCTCGCGGCCGGCGCGCCGGCCCCAGCGGAGGCAGACGTTCCGTGCGACGGCAGCGAGCCAGCGCTCGGCGCCGTCCCCGTCGTGCAGCTTGTCGAGGTTCCGCCAGCCCTCGAGCAGCGTCTCCTGCGCGAGGTCCTCAGCCGCGCCGGCGTCGCCCGAGAGAGCTGCGCAGAGCCGCACGAGCCGGCGCCGCTCGGCTTCGCCGCAAGGGAACGCAATCGTCGGTGCCTGCATCGACTCACTATCGCGCGCTGCGGCGCCGGACCAACGCCGTTTCAGCGGTCGAGCGCGGGGGCGAGCGCTTCAACGCGGCGGGCGATCTCGTCGCGGATTGCACGAACCTCGTCGAGTGGGCGGCCTTTCGGGTCCGGCAGATCCCAGCTCACGTAGCGCTTCCCAGGCACGACCGGGCAGGCGTCGTCGCAGGTGGCGACGACCACGTCCGCCCACGCGACTGCCTCGTCGTCGAGCCGCCGTGGGACGTGGTTGCGCGCGTCGAGGCCGATCTCTTCGAGCGCCTCCACGACCTCCGGGTGCACGTGGGGCCCGGGGTCGGAGCCGGCCGAGCGCGCCGTGTGCCTCCCGCCCGACGCCGCGCGGAAGAGGCGCTCCGCGAGCACGGAGCGCCCGCTGTTCGCGACGCAGACGAAGAGGACGTTCACTCCACGACCTTGCTGCGCCGTTCGAGGAAGAGCACGTCGCGCCACGCCCCGTCGAGCTTTCCCAGCCGCTCGCGCCGGCCGACGACCCGGAAGCCGGCGCGCTCGTGCAACCGGATGCTGACCTCGTTCTCGGGGAAGATGCCGGTCTGGATCGTCCAGATCCCGGCCCCCTCGGTGGAGGCCACGAGCGCGGCGAGCAGGGCTCGGCCGACGCCCCGCCCGTGGGCCGACGCGGCCACGTAGACGCTGTTCTCGACCACTCCTCCGTACACGCAGCGGTCGGAGACGGGGACGAGGGCGGCCCAGCCGAGGACCGCCGCCTGCTCGATCGCGACGAGGCGGTGCTCGTCCAGGTGGGCACGATCCCATGCCTCCCAGCTCGGAACCTCGGTCTCGAAGGTCGCGTTGCGGGTCGCGATGCCCTCGGCGTAGATCCGGGCGACGTCCGGCCAGTGCTCGGATCGCAGCGGCTCGATCTGCATGTCACGCAGGAGGTCGATGGGCCTGTTGTAGCTCAGCCGACGGTGAGCAGCGCGGCGCCGGCGAGCACCGCGGCGCCACCTGCGAGCTGGCCATGGCTCACCCGCTCGCGCAGGATGAAGGCGGCGAGCCCGACGGTCACCGCCGGGTAGAGGGAGGTCAGCACCGAGACGACGCTGAGCAGGCCGCGTGTCGAGGCGAGCGCGAAGAGGACGTTCGCCGCCGTGTCGCAGAGCCCGACCGCGAGCACGGGGACCAGAAGCGCTCGTTCCACCCTCAGCGTGACCCCGGCCGCGAGCACTGCAGAGAACGCGAGCGCCGACGAGGTCAAGCGGGCGACGAGCACCGTCCATGGGACGCTGTCGTCCGCGCCCGCGCCCAGGAAGACGAAGTAGAAGCCGAAGCCGAGCGCTGCGAGCAGCGCCAGTCCGACGCCTGCCGAGACGCCCCTCGTCGCTCCGGGCGCGCGCGAGACGAACACGAGGCCGGTGAGCGCGACCACGACGCCGGCGAACTGGACGGCCGAGGGGCGCTCGCCGCGCGCGACGCCGTACGCGAAGGGAATCGCGGCCGCCACGCTCGAGATCGGAGCGACGACGCCCATCGCCCCGACCGCCATCCCGCGATAGAGCGCCCCGAGGCCGACGGCGCCGCAGACACCGGCTGCCATCGCCGCGGCGGTCGCGCCCGCGCCGAGGAACGGCTCCGCCGCCACGAGCGTCCACACGCAGACGGCCACCGCGCCGGCGAGCTGCGAGAGCCCGAGCACGGTGAGGACGTGCAGCCGCCGGGACGAGAGCCCGCCGAGGAAGTCGCCGACGCCGTACGAGAAGCTGGCGCCGAGGGCGAGGACGATCGCGACCAGGAGGGGCCTCTAGTCGTCTCCGACGGGGCGGGTCGCCGCGACCGCGTCGAGCAGGTTCACGTGGTAGAGAACGGCCGCCTCTGCCGTGCGCGAGGCGCTGCGGTCGTGGTGGCAGGCGACTGCGTGCAGGAGCTCGCTGCGCACGGACGGGTCGAGCGCCGTGGCACGCGCTTCGATCAGGCGGAGGCCGAGGTGGACGTGGCCGAGGAGCCGGCCCTCGTCGGTCGGCTTGAAGGTCGGCGCTCCCCGCAGCTCCTCCGTCCGGCCGACGTCGTGCAGCAACGCCGCGGCGACGAGGAGGTCGGAGCGGAGCCTCGGGTGGAGCTGGGCCGTCTCGCGCGCGAGCGTGGCGACGCCGACGGTGTGCTCGAGCAGGCCACCTGCGTACGAGTGGTGCGTGTCGGAGGCGGGGAGACCGCGCAGGGCCGTGCGCAGCCGTGCGTCGCCGAGGAAGCCGCCGACGAGCGTCCGGAGCCCGGCATGCGCGACCTCGTCGGCGAGGAACTCGAGGAAGCCGTCGAGCTCGTCGGCGTCGCGCCGGAGCCTGGGCGCCAGCTCGGCCGGGTCGGCGTCCGAGGTCTCGACCGACCGCACCTCGAGCTGCAGCCGCTCCCCGAAGCGCGAGACGCGGCCGAGCACGCGGACCGCATCGCCCTCGGCGAAGCGCCCGTCGAGCAGCTCGACGTCGTTCCACACGCGCGCTTCGATCCGCCCCGTCGCGTCGACGAGCTCGAGCGCGAGGTACGCGGCGCCCTTCTTCGTCCGGAGCCGCTGCTTGCGCGCCACCGCGTAGACGCCCTCCACGACGCGATCCTCGGCCAGCTCGGCGATGCTGCTCATGCAGCGGAGTCTAGGCCGCAGACGTGTTGGTACGCTCGCCCGCGATGGCCGTCGTCAAGCCCTTTCGCGCGCTTCGCTACGACGTCGAGACGGCAGGCCCGCTCGAGTCGCTCGTCGCACCGCCCTACGACGTCATCTCCCCCGAGCAGCGCGACGAGCTGCGGGCGAGGAGCCCGCACAACGTCGTCCACCTGACCCTGCCCGACTCCGAGGAGCAGGCTGCGGCCGAGCTCGAGCGCTGGCGCGCCGACCGTGTGCTCGTCGACGAGGAGCCTGCGGTCTGGGCGCTCTCGCAGGCCTACGTCGGCCCCGACGGGGTGGCGCGCGAGCGCTTCGGCGTGGTGGCCTCGCTGAAGGTGGAGCCGTACGCGACCCGAACGGTGCTGCCCCACGAGCGCACACACAGCGGCCCGAAGGAGGGGCGGCTGCGCCTTCTGCGGGCGACCGGCGTCCAGCTCGAGCCCATCTTCCTCCTCCACGACGGCCCGGCGCCTGTGGGGCAGCCCGACCGCGCGCCCGACCTGGAGGTCGAGGGAACGCGGCTCTGGCGGCTCGACGACCCGTCGCTCGTGCGCGCCTACGACGACAAGCAGCTGCTGATCGCAGACGGCCACCATCGCTACGAGACCGCGCTGGCCTTCCACGAGGAGGAAGGGACGCCCGCGAGCGCGCAGATGCTGGTCGTGCTGGTCTCGACGGACGACCCCGGCCTGGAGATCTTCCCGACGCACCGTCTCTTCGCCGGCCCGCGGCGGCTGGAGGGCGATCGCGTCGAGGTGAGCGATCCCGAGGCCGCGCTCGAGACGCTGACCGGCGACAGGCCGGCGGTCGTCGAGGTGACGGCCGACGGCGCCGCGATCGTCCGCGGCGACGCCGGGCTCCTGGACGTCCAGCTCGTCGACACGCTGGGCCATGACGGCATCTCGTACACGCCGGACGTCGTCGAGGCGCTCGGGCGTGTCTACGAGGGTGACGCGGCGGTCGCGTATCTGATGCGGCCGACCCGGATCGAGGACGTCTTCCGCCTCGCGCGCGCCGGCGAGGTGCTGCCCCCCAAGACCACGTACTTCTTCCCCAAGCTGGTCTCGGGCCTGCTCTTCCACCCCGTATGACGCCGTGGCTGGAGGCGTGCCGCGCCGCCGCCGGCGACGTGCGCGACACGCTCGCGACGCTGCCGACGCGCGTCGAGCGCGAGCCCGTGCTGAGGGTCGGCGAGGGCGGCGACGAGACGACCGCGATCGACGCCGCCGCGGAGGAGGTCGTGATCGCGCGCCTGCTCAGGTCTCGGAGGGGTTCACGCTCGTCTCCGAGGAGCTCGGCGAGGCGACCTACGGCTCCGGCGGGCCGTGGCACGTCGTCGTCGATCCGATCGACGGCTCGCTTGAACGCGAAGCGGGGGATCCCGTTCTTCTCGCTCTCCGTCGCCGTCGCGGACGGCCGGTCGATGGGCGACGTCGTGTTCGGCTATGTCTACGACTTCGGCACCGGTGAGGAGTGGACGGCGACCCGCGGCGGGGGCGCCTACCTGGACGGCGTGGCGCTCGGCGGCGTGCGGCCGAAGGACGAGATCGAGATCCTCTCGTTCGAGGCGACGACCACCGCGGAGGTGTCCGAGCGGGCCGCGGCCGTCGTCGGAGCTGCGCATCGCCTGCGGATCATGGGCTCGCTGGCGCTCTCGCTGTGCCACCTCGCGGCCGGTCGCGTCGACGGGGTCTGCTCGCTGAAGCCCGCGCGTTCGGTCGACATCGCAGCCGGTCAGCTGCTCGTCCGCGAGTGCGGGCTCGCGATCGACCTGTTCGAGGATCCGCCCTTTCTCGAGCGCCGCTCGACCTGCTCGGACGCTCGCGCGTGGTCGCGGCCGGGACGGACGAGCTCTGCCGGAGTCTGGCCGCTGCGCTCTCCGGGTGACGTCGCTGGGTTGCAGGAAGCTTGCGCACTACACTGAATATGCGGGAGCCGACTCCCGGCCCGTGCTCGCTTTCCCCAGAGGCGAGCAGGGGTGGCGCCCTTCTTCCGCCCCTCCCGACCCGGTGGACAACCTAGAGCAACAGCCCAGATCACTCGCCGACCCCTCGACGATCCTCGTCTGTGACGACGATCCGAGCCTGCGCGAGCTCGTGCGCGCCGTGCTCGGGCCGCGCTACCGCTTCATCGAGGCGGCGGACGGCAAGGAGGCGCTCACGGCGATGCGCGAGCTGTCGCCGGACCTGATCGTGCTCGACGTCATGCTCCCCGGGCTGAGCGGGATCGACGTGCTGGAGGCGATTCGGGCCGACGACGAGCTGCGCGGCACGCCGGTCGTCGTGATCACGGCCTGGAGCCACGCGGAGGTGGAGGCCTGGACCGCGGGCGCCGACCGCTTCGTCTCGAAGCCGTTCGACCCCGACGAGCTCAGCCGCGCGGTCGAGGAGCTGCTCGCATGACGCTCGCCGGACGGATGTGGATCGCGAGCGCGATCCTGGCCGCGCTCGTCGCGGCCGCCTTCACCGCGCTGATCCTGGCGGTGGACGCGCAGCGCAGCGCGACGGCGCGCGAGCACCGCTCGAACGACGTCACCGTCGCGACGCTGCAGCTGGAGAAGCTGCGTCGTCGACATCGAGACCGGGATCCGCGGCTTCACGCTGACCAGGAACGACGTCTTTCTCGAGCCGTACACGAGCGCCCGTGAGGCGCTTCCAGACACGGATCGCCGCGCTGCAGCAGCTCGTCCAGGACGACGCTCAGCAGCGCGAGCGGGCGCGGGTGCTCGACCAGCAGGATCAACGAGTACGTCGCGGACTATGCGGTGCCGCTCGTCGAGCCTTGTGCGCGAGACGCCCGAGATCGCTCGTCAAGGACTGTTCGAGGAGGAGAGCAAGCGTCGCACGGACGAGATCCGCGACCTGTTCAGGCAGTTCCTCGCCACCGAGCGAACCGCCGCGCCGAGGCGGCGGCTGACGCCGAGAGCCGTGCCGACCGGGCCGTCCTCGTCGGCGCGCTCGGGATCGGCGCCTCCACGCTGCTGATCATCCTCTTCGGCATCATCCTCGCCCGCTCGATCGGCCGCCCCGTGCGCGCCGTCGCCTCGGGGGCCTCCCGGCTGGCGGCCGGCGATCTCTCGCTGCGGCTGCCGACGGAGGGCCCGGGCGAGATCGGCGAGCTGACGACCGCGTTCAACGACATGGCGGGCCGCCTGGAGGAGGGACGCGGGGAGCTGCAGGAGCAGAACGAGAAGCTCCGGGAGAGCGAGCGGATGAAGACGGAGCTGATCAGCATCGTCTCGCACGAGCTGCGCACGCCGCTCGCGAGCGTGCTCGGCTTCACCTCGCTGCTCCTCAAGCGCGAGTTCGACACCCCGACCCGTCGGCACTACCTCGGGATCGTCGACGCGCAAGCGCGCCGGCTCGCGGCCTTGCTCGAGGACTTCCTCGACATGCAGCGGATGGAGCACGAGGGCCTCGACCTCGATACGGAGAAGGTCGACCTCGCCTCGCTGCTCGACGAGCAGGCGCAGCTGTACAGGGCCCAGAGCTCCAAGCATCAGGTAAAGGTGCTGCTCGACGAGCGTCCGCTGCCGGTCCGCGGCGACCGGAACCGCCTGGCTCAGGTGATCGGGAACCTGCTTTCGAACGCGATCAAGTACTCTCCGGACGGCGGCGTCGTGGGGCTTGCGGCCGAGCGGGAGGGGACATGGCGTGCGCGTGACCGTGCGCGACGAGGGCATGGGCATCCCGACCGATCAGCAGGACCGGATCTTCACGAAGTTCTTCCGGGGGGACGCGGGAGCGACAGGCATCACGGGCACCGGGCTCGGGCTCGCCGTCTCGCGCGAGATCGTCGAGGCGCACGGCGGCCGCATCGGCTTCGACAGCGACGCCGGCAGCGGCTCCACGTTCTGGCTGGAACTGCCCGACGCGGCCGACGCGGGGCAGGACTCAAGCACGACCAACACGAAGGAGACGCTCAGATGAACGCCAAGCTCGGTTCGCTGGTGGTGGGAGTCCTCGCGGGCGCCGCTCTCGTGGCGATCCCGTGGGAGGCCTCGTCGGAGGCGGGTACCGGTCCGGCCACGATCCGGATCACCAATCGCCAGGTGAAGGTGACCCGTGTCGACGTGGGGCGGCCGGGCAAATCGCCGGGCGACATGGAGATCATCCGCCAGCGGCTGTACAACGTCCGCGTGATCGGACGCGCCGAGCTCCTGTGCACGTTCGTGGACAACCGGCGTGAGCGAGTCTGCCGCGGCACGTACTTCCTGCCGCGCGGCAAGATCATCGTCGGCGGCTCGCTCCAGTACCGCCAGTTCTACGATCTCGCCGTGACCGGCGGCACCGGCCTGTACGACAACGCTCGCGGGACGCTCACGGTCACACAGACGGCCCAGCGGCCCGTGCGCGACCTCGTGATCTTCAGGCTGGTCGGCTAAGCGCCCCAAGGCCGCGCGGGAGCAGGCACGGCCCGCGCTAGGCTCTTGCTATGGCCGTCGACCGGGACCAGGTGCTGCTCGCGCTCGAACGGGTGATCGACCCCGAGCTGCGCAAGCCCGTCACGGACCTCGACATGGTGCGCGACGTCGAGATCGACGGCGCGTCCGTCTCGGTCACGATCGCGCTGACCGTGGCCGGCTGTCCGCTGCGCTCGTCCTTCCAGGACCAGGTCGCAGAGCACGTCGGCTCCGTTCCCGGAGTCGGTCGGGTGGCGCTCTACTTCGACGTGATGAGCGCCGAGGAGAAGAAGGCGCTGACGGCGAAGCTGCGCGGCGGCCGGCCGGAGAAGTCGATCTCGCTCGATCCGGCGACCCGTGTGATCGCGGTCGCGAGCGGCAAGGGCGGTGTCGGCAAGTCCTCGCTCACCGTCAACCTCGCGGCGGCGCTCGACGCGCTCGACCAGCGAGTCGGACTGATCGACGCGGACGTGTACGGGCACTCGATCCCGCACATGCTCGGCATCGACCAGCGCCCGATCGTCGTCGACAAGATGATCGTGCCGCCGGTCCGCGGCCGGCTCAAATTCATCTCGATCGGGAGCTTCCTGGACGAGAACTCGCCGGTCATGTGGCGCGGGCCGATGCTGCACAAGGCGCTCGAGCAGTTCCTCTCCGACGTGCACTGGGGTGAGCTCGACACGATGCTGATCGACATGCCCCCCGGCACCGGCGACATGGCCATCTCGCTCGCACAGCTCCTGCCCCGCGCCGAGGTGCTCGTCGTGACGACGCCTCAACCGGCCGCGCAGCAGGTGGCCGTTCGCGCCGCCCAGATGGCGGTCAAGGGAGGGATGCGCCTGCTCGGCGTGGTCGAGAACATGTCGTATCTCGTCGGCACCGGCCAGGAGCTCTTCGGCTCCGGCGGTGGTCAGGCGCTGGCCGACGAGGTCGGCGCACCCCTTCTCGGCAGTGTCCCGCTCGACCCGCTCCTGCGCGAGGCGGCCGACGCGGGCACGCCCGTCGTGGAGAGCGACCCCGAATCGGAGGCCGCGCAGGCGATCGTGGCGATCGCCGAGGCCATCGCGGCGCCGCGCCCAGGCGCGATCCGCAAGCCGCTCACGGTCCTGTCCTGAGCCCGGACGCACGAAGGGCGCCCGCAGGCGCCCTTCGCAATCACTCTCCCGTGCGGTTCTAGTGACGCTTGGAGAGCTTCGCGAGCACGTAGCTCCCCGCGATCTGCGCGCAGTGCATCTCGACCCGGTCGCCCGGCTCGAAGCGAGACGTGCTCGGTGACGCGCTCGTGATCGAGCAGCTCTGCGTCGCGCCGCCGTCCGCGGGCTTCACCGCGATCGCCGACGTCGTGAGCGACTCGATCGCGCCGCGCACCTGAAGGCGGACGCTCGGCCTCTTGCTCTCGCGCTTGCAGGACGTCCGCTTCACGAGCACGGCGGCGTTCGTCGACGTGCCCGAGCCGATCGCACCGGCCGCCAGCCCTGTCGCCTTGTCGAAGGTTGCCGTGAAGCTGCCGAACAGCGTCCCGTGCCCGCGGCCGGCGTTTCCGCGCAGCCAGCCGTCGAGCTTGCCGTCGACGTTGACTGCCGTGAGATGCGCTGTCGTGCGGCTGTCGTCACCGCGGACCTTGAGCCAGCCGTCGACCCAGCCGAGCTTCGTCGTCGTGTTGTAGAGGCTGTGCAGGCGGACCTCGACGGCTCCACTCAGGCCGGCGGTGGTGCTCGTCGCCGTGCCCGTGTAGCGCGCGCTCGAGACCTCGATCGTCTGCCCGTCGCACGTGTACGTGCGCGTCGTCAGGTGACTGCTCGTCGGAGCGGAGAAGGTGGCGCTCGCGGCGCTCACGTTCCCGGACTTCAGGTGTGCCACGGCGACGCTCGAGGCCACAAGGGCGGCGAGCGCGACCACGCCTAGCCAGGTAATTCGCTTCATGTCTCGTCTCCCGGAAATCGATTGGTGTTCCACAGATAGAAGACGCTGCCGCGGGCGCTTTCCAGCACCTTTGCGGTAAGGATTTCGTGAGCATTCCGTGAGCAGGCTCCCCTTGCGACCTTCGTCGCTGCAATAGACCTTGATGAGCTCCCTGCCCTCGAGCGGAGGCAGCTGACCCACGGCCTGCCTAGTGGCCATTCAGGACAGATCGGCGTAAGCTTCCGTGCATGCCTGAGCCTGAGGAACCAACGAAGCCTGACCATCCTGAGGTCACGGACCCGGAAGTGAAGCGGAGCAGGGAAGCGCGGCAAGCAGAGGCGAAGCTGAAGTCGGAAGCCGCCCCGTCGCCCGAACCCAAGAAGCCTTGGTGGAAGGTGTGGCAGCGCTAGGGGCGGGGCTTTTGCCTTGCTCTCGATTTCAAAGCGAGGCACGACCGGCCGAATAGACTCGCGGCGTGGGGCCTGACGAGGCACGCGCTCGGCTCGGGGCGCTCGGCTACGGCCCGGCCGACGTCGAGACCCTCTTCGCGCACTTCGACGACGCCGAGCGGCGCGGGAAGCTCGGTCACGGGCATGCGCGGATCGAATGGCTGGGGACGCAGGAGGTCGATCCGGCTGCACGGGCGGTCAAGGTCGTATCCGAGCCCGGCTTCGAGCGCTGGGAGGCGCGCGGCCGGCTCGGCTACCTCGTGCTCGCCGAGATCTGCGCGGACCTCGTGGCGAGCGAGCCGCGGCCGGTGCGGGTCGTCGCGGCGGACGCGTTCCCGACCGGGCATCTCGGCTACTGGGTGCGAGGGCTCGCGGAGGCCGGCCTCGTCGCCCTGCTCACGGCGACGTCGCCGGCCGGCTCCCGCACCCCGAGGGCGACGCACCGCTCGTCGGCACGAACCCGCTCGCGATCGCGCTGCCCAGTCCGGAGGGAGAGCCGATCGTCAGCGACGTCTCCATGGGCGCCGTCACCTACGGCGACGTGATCAGGGGCGCCGCCCGGCCGGACGAGCTCGTCCCCTTCGGCGGCGACCAGGCGCACAAGGCGTTCGCGCTCGCCGTCGGGCTCGAGGGGCTCGTCACGTCGTTCGTCGGCGAGCGGCACGGAATCGTGCTCGTGGCCGCGAAGCCCGAGTTCGACGGCTTCGCCGCGGCGCTGCGCGGCCGCGCCGCGGGCCTGCGCCTTCCGGGAGACGCCTAGCCGGCCGCGGCCGGGAAGCGCGGGTCGGCCCGGAGCGAAGCGAAGTCGGTGTCCGTCTGGGCCGCGTCGCGGAAGCGCGGCTGCAGCTCGATCGAACGCGCGAGGTGCCCGAGCGCGTCGTCAACCCGGCCGAGGTGGCTCTCGGCGCACGCGAGGTTGTAGAGAACGCCTGCCTGGTCCGGCTCCTCGCGATGCGCCTGCTCGAAGAACTCGGCGGCGCGCTCGTACTCCCCCGAGGCGAAGAAGCGCAGGCCCGCCGCATGCCGCTCCCAGGGTGAGACCGAGAAGCCCTTGCCCCGCTCGCCTCCGGCGACGAGGATCGTGGTGCCGGCCTCCTCCGCTCTCGCCGACCGCTTGACCGCCGGATCGCGCACGAAGACGAGCTTGCCCGCCGGCGCGTCGACGGTCTCGCCGCCGACGGTGAACGTCGCGCGCCCCGAGACGACGACGTAGAGCTCCTCGTGGCCGCCCGCGCTGCCCTCGGCCTCGTCGTGCTCCTCGATCAGTGTCTGCCCGGCCTCCGTCGCCTGCCAGGCGTTGACGCCGAACGCGGTGATGTCGAACGCGGTTCGAATCGGGAACCAGCGCGACTGCTGCACGTTGACGATGTCACCGACGTCCTCGAGGCTCGTGACGACCCAGCGCTCGCTCATGCCGGGAACCTCGGATCGGATCGGATCGAGTCCAGGTCCTCGTCATCGCCGGCCCACTCGCGGAACTTGTCGCCGCCGAGCTCGACGGCGCGGTTGAGGTCGTCGAGCGCAGCGTCCGACCGGCCCGCGAGCGCCTCCCAGCAGGCCCGCTGATAGAAGAGCATCGGGTGCTCGGGGTGATGTTCGAAGCCGGCGTCGATCTCCGCGATCGCCGCCTCGTGGTCGCCCGCCAGGCCCTTGGCGGACGCGGCGAACCAGAACTCCCAGCCCGAGACCTCGTAGGCCTCGCCGGGCTTGCCTCCGAGCGCGAGCACGGTCGTTCCCGCCTCCTGCGCCACCGCGGCTCGGCGGACGGAGGGATCGCGCAGGTAGACGAGCGTGCCCATGGGTGCGTCCACGTCCTCTCCGTCGAGGGTGAAGCGGGCGTGACCGGCCACGACGACGTAGAGCTCTTCGTGGTTGAGCTGCTGCTCGGTGTGCTCCTCGACGACCTCGCTGGCCTGCTTCCTGGGCCGTGTAGGCGTTGACCCCGAAGGCGCGCACGTCGAAGTGGCGGCGGACGGGCGTCCAGCGCAGGGTTCCCGGCCCCGGGAGGGCCTCGATCTCGGACAGGCTCGAAGCGTCCCAACCCTTCACGACTTCCTCCTCAGCGTCTCGAGCACGACGGGATCGATCGCGTCGTCTCCGTCGACGCGCTCCTCGAGGTTCTCGACGCCGGCCCAGTCCTCGAGCCGCTCGTAGCCGAGCCGCCCGAGCCGGTCGTGCAGCTCGGCCCGCAGCGCGTCGTCCACCGTCAGCCAGCGGTCGCGAGGGGTCCGGCCGAAGAGGGCGTCGTGGATGCCGTAGAGCCGGCGGAGCTCCTCGATCGGGCGCGCGTGATCGTCGACGCGCAGGTCGACCAGCACATCGGAGAGCCCGGCGTAGCCGCCGTCGCGCTCGACGACGAGGAGCGAGGCCGACTGCTGGCCGCGGCGGTCTCCGCCGGCTGCCTGGGCCGCGGCGAGACAGTCGAGCAACCGCTCCGCCAGCGCCCCGCTCGCGCGCTCGAAGGTCTCGGCGAGCGCGTCGACCGTCTCAGCGGAGACGAGGATGTTCCCCTGCGCCGCGTAGCCGCTGCCGGTGCGCCCGCCTGCCCACTCGTGGCAGCCGGGCCCGGTGAAGCTCGCCGCACGCCCCTGGGCGTCGACGACGCCGAGCTGGCGGCTGTCGCGCTCGTCGTCCGCGTCGGTCAGTCGGGCGACGACGGCCTCCGCGTCCAAGCCGTCGCGCAGTAGCGCCAACCCGTCCGGGCCGTAGCGGGGATTCGCGTAGCGACTGCGTCGCGACGGCGCCCACGTGCGGCTCAGCCCAGGGCACGACCGACCCGACGGCGAGGAACTTCGACTGCACCGCCACACCCCACTGGCCCGCATCGAGGTCGCACGCGACGATCGAGTACGTGGAGACCGGCCTAGCCGTAGGTCAGCTCCGTCAGATCCAGGGCGAGCAGCTCCTCGGTCGGGACGAGCACCGAGGCCACCTCCGGGCGCGCGAGTGCAGCGCGGACCGCCTCAGGCGTGTCTGCGCGCACGACGACGGGCGTCCCGTCGGCGTGTGCGGCGCGCAGGCGAGCGTCGTCGGCGACGTCGTCGAGCACCAGCGCGCCCTCGACGTCCAACGCCCCCTCCAGTGCGAGCTCGGGCACGCGCCGGCCCGTTGCCCCGTACCAGCGCTCCCTCACAGCTCGACCGATCCTCACCCGGCGCGGGCGCCTCGATCTCCACTCCCGGGGCCAGCTGACGCAGCTGCTCCGGCGTGCCGGTGAGCAGGGGGAAGGTGCCGTAGTGGGAGGGCACGCAGCGCTTCGCCCCGAGGAGCTCGAGCGCCACGGCGGCCTCGCGGGGGCCCATCGTGAAGTGGTCGCCGATCGGCAGCACGACGAGGTCCGGCTCGTAGATGCGCGCGATCAGCTCCATGTCCCCGAAGACGTTCGTGTCCCCCGCGACGTAGAGCTTGAAGCCGCTCTCGAGCTCGATCACGAGCCCGCAGGACTCGCCGAGATAGACGAACGTCCCGCCGTCGAAGCCGCTGCTCGAATGGTTCGCGTGCGTCAGCGTGACCTTGACCCCGTCAGCGTCGATCGTCCCGCCCTTGTTGAAGGCCTCGGCCATGTTCTCGGAGAGGCCCTTCGTCGAGAGCCAGCCGCGCAGCTCGACCTGCGCGAGCACGGGGCACGAGAAGCGCTCCGCCAGCGCGAGCGTGTCACCGACGTGGTCGTCGTGGCCGTGGGTGAGGAGAATCAGGTCGACGCGCTCCGGCTGCTGCTCCGCCTCCGGGCATGACGGGTTGCCGGTGAGGAAGGGATCGATGTAGATCCGCTTGCCGCCGGGGCTGTCGAGGCGAAAGGCGGCGTGGCCGAGCCAGGTGAGCGTTCCGTTCGTGGACATGCCCGAATGTTACGGGGATCTCTCGAGCCGTCGGGCACATCTCAGCGTGGCGGAGGCCGGCTTTCGCCGGCCGGGAGCCCAGTCCCCTTCCCTCTCGCGCTGACGAGAAAGAAGGGGGCTCACGGGGGAAACATGGTTTCCCCCGTGTAAGAGGACCGTCCGGTCCGGCGGCGAACATGCGCGCCATGAGCCTTCGCCTTCTCACCGTCGCCCTCGTCCTCGCCGCCGTCAGCGCCGATGTGAGCGGCGAGCACGCACTCGCCTACTACGCACTCGTGGCCTCAGTCCCGGCCGCGGCCGTGGCCGCGCTCGCGGCGCTCGGAGCGATCCTCGACCACACCGCGGCGGAGCCCGCGGACCGCGCTTCCGCAACGCTCTCCGCGTTGCTGCTGCCGTTCCTGCTCCTGGCGACTGCCGTCCGCGCCCCGCTCCTCGCGGAGGGACCGCCTCCGGCCGTCAGCGTCGGCGCCGTCGTCTGCTGCCTCGGCATCCTCGCGCTCCAGGGCCTCGTCGCCGCCGCGGTGGTGGTCGAGCGCACGCGCCTCGGCGCACCCCTGCACAACCGCTAGCTACAGCGGGAGTGAGCTCGCGGCGTCGCGGGCGAGGTCGATCAGCGGCTGGACGAAGAAGAACGAGCCCACGGTGACGGCCAGCGACGCGGCCACGGCGGTCACGAGGAGCGGATCGCGGGGCGGCGACCCGCCTGCGACCACGGGCCGAAGCTCGGTCTCGGAGCGCATGTACATCGCCCGCACGACGTTCAGGTAGTAGTAGAGCGAGACCGCGGTCGCGGCGACGCCGACGATCACGAGCCACGTCCAGCCCGCCTCGTACGCCGCCGAGAAGACGTAGAACTTGCCGACGAAGCCGCCGGTGAGCGGCAGGCCCATGAAGCCGAGCATGAACACCCACATGGCGACGCCGAGGAACGGCCGCTCCCAGCCGAAGCCGCCCAGGTTGTCCAGCGTCGCCGGCACGCCGAGCTCGCGCTCACGGGCGGCCACGACCGCGAACGCACCGATCGACATCGCTCCGTACGGGATCAGGTAGTAGAGGAGCGCCCGCCCACCGAGCGCGTTGTTCGCTGCGATCGCGATCAGCATGAAGCCCGCGTGCGAGACGGACGAGTAGGCGAGCAGGCGCTTCAGGTCGCGCTGCACGAGGGCGGCGAAGTTGCCCACGGCCAGCGAGACGACGGCGATCACGGCGACCGCGACCGTCCAGAGATCCTCCTGCGCGGGGAACGCGACGGTCGAGGATGCGCAGCGTCACGACGAGCGCCGCCACCTTCGTCGCCGCGGACATGAAGGCCGTCACCGACGTCGGCGCGCCCTGGTAGACGTCGGGCGTCCACATGTGGAACGGCGCCGCGGAGGCCTTGAACCCGAGCCCGGCGATGATCAGGGCGAGCCCGGCGAGCAGCAGCTCGTCGTCGACTCCGGCGGCGGCGATCTCGGAGAAGCCGAGCTCCCCGGTGGCGCCGTAGACGAGGGCGGAGCCGAAGAGCAGGATCGCGGAGCCGAAGGCGCCGACGATCAGGTACTTGAGCCCGGCCTCGAGCGAGGTGTCGCGGTGCGTGTCGAGCGCGCAGAGGATGTAGAGCGCGATCGAGAACCACTCGAGGCCGAGGAACAGCGTCATCAGGTTCGACGCCGTGACGAAGAACATCATCCCGGCGCCCGCGGCCGCGAGCAGCGCGTAGTACTCGCCGGAGTGGTCGCGGCGGCCCTCGCCCCAGGAGACGAGCACCGACAGCGCTCCTGCGCCGGCCAGGATGACCGCTGCGAGCGCTCCGAGGCGGTCGCGCGTCATCGAGTCCGCCAGGAGCTCCTCGGGCACGGCGGTCTCGGAGAACACGATCCCGGCCAGCACGCCGGCCGCGATGAAGCCGGCGCCGGCGATGTAGGCGCCGAAGCCGCGGCGCACCGACGCCGGCATCAGCACCGAGCCGAGCAGAGCCACCCCGGCCGCCGCGAGCAACGCGAGCGACGGCGAGAGCGCGAGCCAGTCGACCTGCGGCGTCTCGATCACGGCTCGTCCTCCGCGAGCGGCGCGTAGGCGGTCCAGCCTGCGGGTTGTGCTGACCGGGATCGACCGCTCGGTGATCGCCGCCGGCCAGGCCGAGAGCACGAGGAGCAGGCCGACGAGCGGCACGAGCACGGCGAGCTCCGGCCCGCGCAGGTCGAGCCGGTCGTCGGGGACGTCGAAGCCGCGGGCGCGGTGCAGCACGGCCGAGATCAGCCGGAGCATGTACATCGCCGCCAGCACGATCGCGCCCGCGCCGATCGCCGCCCACCACCAGCCCTCGTCGTAGACCCCGGCGAGGATCAGGAACTCGCCCGCGAACGCGGCCGAGCCGGGCACGGCCAGCGCGATCATCCCGGTCGTCATGAGCAGCGTCGCCAGCATCGGCCGCCCCTTGGCCATCCCGCCGAGCACGCCGAAGTCGCTCGCGCCGCCGGTGCGGGTCTCGATCATCCCGGCGAGTAGGAAGAGCGTCGCCGAGACGAGCCCGTGCGCGACCGAGTGCAGGATCGCCCCGTTGACGCCGAGCTCGTTCAGCGAGAAGAGCCCGAGCACGATCAGGCTCATCTGGCTCATCGACGAGTAGGCGACGACGGTGCGGAAGTCGCGGGCGCGGAACGCGAGCAGCGAGCCGTAGACGAGGCCGATCGCCGCGAAGACGAGGATCGTCACCTGGAAGTCGTCCACCGGCCCCGGGAACTTCTCGATCACGATCCGCAGCAGGCCGAAGACGGCCGCCTTCGAGATCACGCCGGAGAGCACGGCCGACAGCTCGGGCGGCGACTCGCGATAGGTGTCGACGAGCCAGCCGTGGAAGGGGAAGAGCGGCGCCTTGACCGCGAACGCGACGAGGAAGCCGAGGAACATCCACGTGCTGTCGGACCGGCCGGAGTCGACGAGGTCGAACGTGCCCTGCGAGAGGCCGAAGGCGATGATCGAGGCCAGCATCAGCAGCGACCCGGCCATCGTGTAGATGACGAACTTCGCCGTCGCCGCGACCCGCCGTGGCCCGCCCCAGACGCCGATCAGGACGTAGATCGGGATCAGCATCGCCTCGAAGAAGACGTAGAAGAGGAGCAGGTCCTGGGCGGCGAAGACGCCGACGATCGAGCCGGTCAGGAAGAGCATCAGCCCGTGGTAGGCGCGGGCGCGCTCCCGGTTCGCCCACCAGGCGTAGGCGATCGCGGCCGCGCAGACGATCACGGTCAGCCCCGCGAGCCAGAGCGAGAAGCCGAAGAAGCCGACGTGGTAGGAGACGCCGAGGTCGCTGAACCAGCTCTGGCGGTCGACGAGCTGGAGGTCGCCGTCGAAGTCGAACTGCGTCACCGCCACCGCCCAGAGCGCCACCTCGGCGAGCGCGACGAGGAACGCGAGCGCGCCTGCGGCCCGGCCCGGCAGCGGCAGGATCCAGACGACGAGCGCGCCCGCCAGGGGCAGGAGGATCAGGGCGGTCGTCATCGCACGCTCAGGAAGACGACGACGACGACGGCTGCACCGAGTGCGATCGCGAGCGCGTAGCTACGCAGGTAGCCGGTCTGCGCCTCGCCGAGCGCGCCGCCTGCGCGGCGCGCGCCGAAGGTGATGCCCGTGATCGAGCCGCCGATCAGCGGCTCCTCGACCCCCCGGCGCCAGAGACCGGCGATCGCGACGGCCGGCTTGTAGAAGACGAGGTCGTACAGCTCGTCGACGTAGAACTTGTGCTCGAGGACGTTCTGGGCGGCCGCGTTGCGCGGCACCGCCGCACGGCGGGCGCCGTACAGCCACCAGGCGATCCCGATGCCGACCAGGCCGAGCGCGACGGCCATGGCGCTCGCGGCGTAGTCCTGAGCCGTGGTCGGCTCGACGAGCGGCTCGGCGACCGTGTGCAGCCAGTCGCTGAAGAGATGCCAGAGCCCCGGGATCTGGATCAGGCCGCCGATCGCGGCGAGCACGGTCAGCACCGCCACCGGGACGGTCATCGTCCAGGAGCCCTCGCCATGGTCGTGCCCATGCGAGTGCGCCTGCACGAGCGGCGACGGCTCGCCGCCGAAGACGATGAAGTAGAGGCGGAACGTGTAGAGCCCGGTCAGCAGCGTCCCGATCAGGCCTGCGACGAGCAGCACGATCCCGTAGCCGCCGCTCGCGAGCGCCGAGGCGAGGATCGCGTCCTTGGAGAAGAAGCCGGAGAAGATCGGGATCCCGACGAGCGCGAGCGAGCCGACGAGGAATGCGAGCCAGGTCTTCGGCATCGCGTGGCGCAGGCCGCCCATCCGGCGGATGTCCTGCTCGCCGGCGAGGTGGTGGATCACGAGCCCTGCGGCCAGGAAGAGCAGCGCCTTGAAGAACGCGTGCGTCATCAGGTGGAACATCCCGTTCGCGTACGCGCCCAGCCCGACGGCGACGAACATGTAGCCGATCTGCGACATCGTCGAGTAGGCGATCACGCGCTTGATGTCCGTCTGCACGAGCGCGATCAGCCCCGCCACGATGAGGGTCACGGCGCCCGAGTCCCGCGGCGAGGTCCTGGATCGTCGGCGCCAGCTCGAAGAGCGGGTGCGCGCGCACGATCAGGTACACGCCTGCGGTCACCATCGTCGCCGCGTGGATCAGCGCCGAGACCGGCGTCGGCCCTTCCATCGCGTCGGGGAGCCAGGTGTGGAGCGGGATCTGGGCCGACTTCGCGACGGCGCCGCCGAGCAGCCCGAGCGCGACGAGGTTGAGTGCCGTCGAGGACAGCCCGGGCGCGGCCGCGAAGACGGCGTCGAAGTCCAGCGAGCCGGTCTGCCAGATCAGGACGAAGAACGCGAGCGCCATCGTCGCGTCGCCGAAGGCGTTCATCACGAAGGCCTTCTTGGCGGCCGCGACCGCCTCTGCGCGTTCGTGCCAGAACCCGATCAGCAGGTACGACGCGAGCCCGACGAGCCCCCAGCCGACGAGCAGGAGCAGGAAGTTGCCCGCCTGGACGAGCATCAGCATCGCGAAGACGAAGAGCGACATGTAGGCGAAGTAGCGCCGCTCCTCGTCGTCCCCGTCCATGTAGCCGACCGAGTAGAGGACGATCAGCCCGCCGACCCCGGAGACGATCAGCATCATCGTCACCGAGAGCGGGTCGACGAGCAGCGTCATGCCGACGTCGAAGCTCCCGGTCGAGAGCCACGTCCACGCCGTGGTCAGGTGCGAGCGGTCCTCCTCGCCCTTCCCGAGCAGCGCGAAGAACGACACGAGCGCGCCGCCGAACGCGACGAAGACGGACAGCGTCGAGATCCAGCCCGCCGTGCGGCGGCCGATCGTGTCGCCCATGACGGTGATCGCGAACGCGCCCGCGAGCGGGGCGAAGAGGCAGATCCAGGCCCCCTGTGTCATCTGAACACCTGGGTCATCGACACCTGGGTCATCCGCGCAGCGTCCTGAAGCGGTCGACGTCGAGGACGAGCTTGCGCCGCGACATGGCGACGATGATCCCGAGGCCGACGACCACCTCGGAGGCGGCGACCGCCATCACCGCCAGCGCGAAGATCTGCCCGTCGTGGTCGCCGTGCTGGCGCGCGAACGAGATCAGGGCGAGATTGGCCGAGTTGAGCATGATCTCGAGCGAGAGCAGCACGACGAGCGGGCTGCGCCGCAGGAGCACTCCCAGCGTCCCGATCGAGAAGAGGATCGCCGAGACGACGAGGTACCAGCTGGGATCAGGCCCCATCATGCGGCCTCCTCCAGCGCTTCCTCGTCCCGCGTGCGCGTGCCGAGGATGACCCCGCCGACCGCCGCGACGAGCAGGACGATCGAGGTGATCTCGAACGCGAGCAGGTGGTCGGTCAGGAAGATGCGCCCGATCTCGGCGGGGCTGCCGAACGCCGCCTCGATCTCGGCCGGGTCGGTCAGCGAGTCGCCCGCGGCCAGCCCGATCACGACGACGACCTCGACGAGCAGCGCTCCGGCGGCGATCACGGCGCCGACCGAGACCCACGAGGGGCCGCCGGCGAACGGTGCGTCGGCGCGGCCGCCGAGGTAGCCGATCACGAACAGGAACATCACCATCACCGCGCCGGCGTACACGAGCACCTGCGCGGCGGCGAGGAACTCGGCCGACGCGAGCAGGAAGAGGACGGCGAGCGAGGCGAGGTTGCCGATCAGCGCGAGCGCCGAGAAGAACGGGTTCGTGAAGGAGACGACCGCGATCCCGGAGCCGAGGCAGGCGAAGGCGGCGAAGAGCCAGACGGCCCAGACGAGGACGTTGCCCATCAGTGAGCCACTTAGGACGAGGTCTTGTAGGCGGGCACGGGGGTGTCGTAGAGGTCCGGGTCGGCGACGGGCACGGTCTTGATCGGCGGCGCGAGCAGCATGTCCTTCGTGTAGATCAGGTCGTCGCGGTTGTGCTCCGAGAGCTCGAACTCGTTTCCGAGGGTGATCGCGTCGAAGGGGCAGGCGAGCTCGCAGTAGCCGCAGAAGATGCAGCGGCTCATGTTGATCTCGTAGATCCGCGCGTAGCGCTCGCCGGCGGAGACGCGGTTGTCGGGCGTGTTCTCGGCCGCGACGACGCGGATGCAGTCGGCCGGGCAGGCGGCCGCGCAGAGCGAGCAGCCGACGCACTTCTCCAGCCCGTTCTCGTGCGTGTGCAGGCGGTGGCGGCCGCGGAAGCGCGGGTAGACGGGCCGCTTGAACTCCGGGTACTGCTGCGTGATCGGCTTCTTGAAGATCTGCCGGAAGGTGACCGCGAAGCCCTTGGCGGTTCCGAGCGGGCCGGCCATCAGCGCGTCTCCACTAGATCGCCACCACGAGGATCGCGGTCACGACGGCGTTCAGCGTCGCCGCCGGCAGGAGGATCTTCCAGCCGAAGCGCATCAGCTGGTCGTAGCGCAGGCGCGGCAGCGTCGTCCGCATCCAGATGAAGAGGAAGAGCAGCACCGCCAGCTTGAGCACGAACCAGAGCGGGCCGAGCCCCTCGAGGACGGGGAAGTGCCAGCCGCCGAGGAAGAGCGTGACGGCGAGGCGCGGAGAGCGTGATCAGGTTGATGTACTCGCTCATCGTGAAGAGCCCGAAGCGCATGCCGCCGTACTCCGTGTGGTAGCCGGCGACGAGCTCCTGCTCGGCCTCGGGCAGGTCGAAAGGAGCGCGTGACGTCTCGGCGGTGCCGGCGATCAGGAAGATGAGGAAGCCGACGAACTGCGGCACGAAGAACCACCAGTCGTCGGCCTGCGCGGCGACGATCTCCGTCAGGGAGAGCGACTTCGCCATCAGCACGACGCCGAGCACGCTGAGCGCGAGCGAGACCTCGTACGAGACGAGCTGGGCGCACGTGCGCATCGAGCCGAGCAGCGCGTACTTCGAGTCGGAGGCCCAGCCGCCGACGATGAAGCCGTAGGCGCCCACCGAGCCGATCGCGAAGATCAGGATCAGCGAGATCGGGACGTCCGCGACCTGCCCCTCGACGTCCGTGCCGAAGATCGTCCAGCCGGGGCCGAAGGGGATCACCGCGAACGTCACGAGCGCCGTGAAGGCGGCCACGAACGGCGAGAGCACGTAGAGGCTGTCCACGGCGGTGCCCGGGAAGAAGCTCTCCTTGCGGATCAGCTTCATCAGGTCGGCGATCGGCTGCAGGAGGCCGTACGGGCCTGCGCGGTTCGGCCCGTAGCGGAGCTGCATCCGGCCCATCACCTTGCGCTCGATGAGCGTCAGGTAGGCGAAGCCGAAGAGGACGAGGTTGATGATGATCCCCGCCTTGATGATCGACTACCCACCAGGGCTCGTTCACGCCTTCACCACCTCGACGTCGCGGTGGAGGCCGGTCGCGTGCTCCTCGGCGATGCGGGCGGTGCCGGCGGCGAGGCGCGCGGCTGACGCGGGCGCGCAGCTCGATCGAGGTCCCGTTCGAGCGGACGCTGACGGTGTCGCCGGTCGCGATGCGCCTGCGCTCGGCGTCGTCCGCGGCGAGCTCGATCTCGGCGGGCGGGCGCTGGAACTGGAGCTCGGCCGTGCGCTCGACCGCAGGCCCGGAGAAGAGCGGGCGGTAGCGCTGCAGGCGCAGGTCGCCGAGCAGGTGCTCGCCCGGCGGCTCGGGCAGCGCGTCGGACGGCGCCGCCGGGGCGGGCGGCGGGGCCACGTAGGGCGCTCGGGCCGGCAGGGGCGCACGCTCCCCGACCTCGCCGTAGGCGATGCCGCCGTACAGCTTCTCGGAGAGCTCGGCGAAGACGACCGAGGCGTGCGGCGAGACCGTGACGCCGAAGCGCTCGGCGAGCTTCGAGATCCACGCGAGCTCGTCCGGGGCGGGCGGGATCGCCGTGCGGCGCAGGCGCTGGACGCGTCCTTCGAGGTTGACGTAGGAGCCGTCGCGCTCGAGGTAGCTCGTGCCGGGCAGGACGAGGTCGGCCCAGCCGACGGCGAGCCCGTGGAACATCGTGATCGCGAGGACGTGCTCCGCGCGCTCGGCGAGCGCCCGCACGGCCGGGTCGGCAGCAGCCTCGTCGCCCGAGACGATCAGCAGGCCGATCGGCTCCGGGTCGGCCTCCTCGCCGTCCGCGGCCGCAGCCCACGCGTCGGCGACACCGCGGCTGTTCGGGGTGGCCGGCAGGTGGAAGGCGGCGCAGCCGTCCTTCCCTTCGAAGCCGAGCGAGTGCGCGAGCTCGGCGAGCCGCGCGCCGCCGCCCCCGCCGCGTCCGGACCAGATCAGGATCGCGTGCTCGGAGCTGCGCAGCGCGTCCTCGAGCTCGGAGTCCAGGCTGCTGTCCGCGACCTGCTCCACCCGCGCCCCGTTGCGGCGCGCGAGCCGGATCCAGAGATCGACGATCGGCGCCCGGTCCGCCACCGCCTCGTCGCCGATCACGACGACGAGCTCAGCGCTTGCGATCGCCGAGAGCGGCGCGCGGAACGCGTCGAGCGCGTACGAGGTCGCCTCCGCGAGCACGGCGGAGTGGGCACCCGCGCCCTCGCGGAGGAGCTTCCCGAGCGCATAGGCCTGCTCGACGGTCTCCGAGCCGGAGAGCGCGGTCACGATCCGTCCCTCGGCGCCGCGGATCAGCGTCTCTGCGCGATCGAGCGCGTCGTCCCAGGAGAGCTCGCCGAATCCACGGCGACGGACCCGCTCCAGCGGCTCGCGGATGCGGTCGTCGGCGGCGACGTGCCCGAAGGCGAAGCGGCCCTTGTCGCACAGCCAGCCCCCGTCGACCTCGGGGTGGTTGCGCGAGAGGACGCGCTTCGGCTTGCCCTCGCGCGTCGTCACGCTGACGTTGCAGCCGACGGGGCAGAGCCCGCAGACCGTGGGCACGTTCTGGATCTCCCACGGGCGGGCCTCGAAGCGGTACTGCGTCGGGAGCAGCGCGCCCACGGGGCAGAGCTCGGTCACGTTGCCGGTGAACGGGCCGGAGTAGGGCTCGTCCTCGAACGTGGTGATCATCGACAGCGCGCCGCGGTTGCGGGCCACGAGCTGCCCGTCCTCGGCGACGTTCTCCGAGAAGCGCGTGCAGCGGTAGCAGAGGATGCAGCGCTCGCGGTCGAGCGCGATCGCGGGCGAGAGCGGGATCGGCTTGTCGAGCGTCCGCTTCGGGAACGTCATCCGGCTCGAGCCCGGGCCCCAGCGGAACGTCAGGTCCTGGAGCGGGCACTCGCCGCCCTTGTCGCAGACGGGGCAGTCGAGCGGGTGGTTGACGAGGATGAACTCCAGCGTCGCGTTCTGGCCCTCGGCCGCCTTCTCCGAGGCCTGCGCCGTCTTCACGACCATCCCGTCCTGGGCGGTCAGCGTGCACCCGGCCTGGAGCTTCGGGATTCCCTCGATCTCGACGAGGCACATGCGGCAGGCGCCGATGGGCGGCCCGAGCCGCGGCTCGTAGCAGAAGACGGGGATCTCGATGCCCGGCGTACGCGGCCGTCTCGACGAGGCCGGTGCCCTTGGGCACCTCGACCTCGCGCCCGTCGATCGTCAGCGTGACGGTGCTCGGCCGTGGGCTGCGCGCTCACGCCGTCACCTCGTCGGCGACGGGATCGTGGGCATGCTGGTCGACCGGCGCGAAGATGTTCTCGAGCGACGACTCGCCGTGCATGGGGCAGCCGCTCTCGAGGTGCGCCTGGAACTCCGTCGCGGTAGCGGTCGATGTAGCTCGCCACGGGCATCGCGGCCGCGTCGCCGAGCGGGCACAGGCACTTGCCGAGGATGCGGTCGCAGACGTCGAGCAGCAGGTCGACGTCGCCCTGGCTGGCGCTGCCGTCCTCGATCTTCTCCAGGATCTGCACCATCCAGCGCGTGCCCTCGCGGCAGGGCGTGCACTTGCCGCACGACTCGTGCATGTAGAACTGCGCGACCCGCAGGCCCAGCTGCACCATGCAGCAGCGGTCGTCGATCACGATGATCGCGCCCGAGCCGAGCATCGAGCCGGCCTCGGCCATCGAGTCGAAGTCGAGCGGCGTGTCGACCTGGTCCGCGGTCAGCACCGGCACGGACGACCCGCCCGGGATGATCGCCTTCAGCTCGCGTCCGCCGGGGATGCCGCCGCCGTAGTCGTAGATCAGCTCGCGCAGCGTCGTGCCCTGCGGCAGCTCGTAGTTGCCGCCGTTCGCGACGTTGCCGCTGAGCGAGAAGACGCGCGTCCCGGCCGAGTTCTCGACGCCGACCTTCGCGTAGGCCTTCGCGCCCATGGTGACGATCTGCGGGACCGTCGCCATCGTCTCGACGTTGTTGATCAGCGACGGCGAGGCGTAGAGGCCGGAGATGGCGGGGAACGGCGGCTTCGAGCGCGGCTGGCCCCGCTTGCCCTCGAGCGACTCGAGCAGCGCCGTCTCCTCGCCGCAGATGTACGCGCCGGCGCCGCGGTGCAGGACGACCGTGACGCCGTCGAGCAGCCCGGCCTCGCGTACCTCGTCGAGCGCCGCGCGCAGCACCTCGAACTCGTGCAGGTACTCGCCGCGGATGTAGATGAAGACGTTCTGGGACTGGATCGCGTGTGCCGTGATCAGGCAGCCCTCGATCAGCCGGTGCGGGACGCGGAACATGATCTCGCGGTCCTTGAAGGTGCCCGGCTCCGACTCGTCCGCGTTCACCACGAGGTAGATCGGCTTCGGCGTCTGGTCCGGCTTGGGGATGAAGCTCGCCTTGCGGCCCGTGGGGAAGCCGGCGCCGCCGCGGCCGCGCAGGCCGGAGGCGAGCAGGTCGTCGAGCAGCTGCTGCGGCTCCATCGCGCGGGCCTTCGCGAGCGCCTCGAAGCCGCCGACCTCGCGGTAGGCGGCGAGCTGCGTCAGGTCGCGGTCCTCCGAGCCCGCGAGGACGATCCGCTGCTCAGGCATCCGGCTCACCACCCCGCAGCTCGGCCACGATGCCCGGGACGTCGGCGGCGTTCACGTGCTCGCGGTAGCGGTGGTTGACCGCGACGACCGTGCCCCAGCCGCAGCCGCCGGCGCATTCGACGGTGCGCAGGGTGAACTCGCCCTCGGCGTCGGTCTCGCCCGGGTGCAGGCCGAGCTCCTGCTCGAACGCCTCCAGCACCTGCTGCGCTCCGACGAGCGCGCACGAGACGTTCGTGCACACCTCGACGAGGGTCCGCCCGACGGGCTGCAGGTGGAACATGTCGTAGAAGGACGCGACCGCCATGCAGTAGGCCGGCGACTCGCCGAGCGCCTCCGCCACCTCGCGGAAGGCCTCGGGCGGCAGCCAGCCGTAGCGCTCCTGCGCCAGCCGCAGCGCCGGCAGCGTCGCCGAGCGCGACTCCGGGTACTGCGCGAGCACGTCCTGGATCTCGTCGTAGAGCGGCCGGGAGCTCACCGGTCGACGTCTCCCATGACGGGGTCGAGCGAGGCCGCGATCGCGATCATGTCCGCGACGGCCGCGTCGTGCATGCAGGTCGCGGTCGCCTCGAGGGCGGCGAACGAGGGTGCGCGGAACTTGACCCGCCAGGGCTTCGGCCCGCCGTCCGAGACGACGTAGCAGCCTGCCTCGCCCCGCGGCGACTCGATCGTCACGTAGATCTCGCCCTCGGGCACGCGGTAGCCCTCGGTGACGATCTTGAAGTGGTGGATCAGCGACTCCATCGAGGTGTGCAGCTCCTCGCGCGGCGGCAGCACCACCTTGCGGTCGTCCGAGATCCACGGCTCGCCCTCCATCCCCTCGAGCCGCTCGATGCACTGCGAGACGATCCGCACCGACTCCCGCATCTCGTCCATGTGCACCCGGTAGCGGTCGTAGACGTCGCCGCCGTGGTAGACGGGCACGTCGAAGTCGACCTGGTCGTAGAAGAGGTAGGGCTCGTTGCGGCGCAGGTCCCAGTTCACGCCCGACGCCCGCAGCATCGGGCCGGACTGGCCGAGCGCGATCGCGTCGTCGGTGGACAGGAGCCCGATCCCCCGCGTGCGCTCCAGCCAGATCGCGTTCCGGGAGAGGATCGCCTCGTACTCGTCGACCGCCTTCGGCATCCGCTCGCAGAACGCGCGCGCCTGGGCGTAGAAGCCGCGCGGGATGTCCTCGGCGAGCCCGCCGGCCTGGAAGTAGCGCGTGTGCATGCGCACCCCGGTGACCATCTCGAAGAGGTCGAGGATCAGGTCGCGCTCGCGGAAGGCGTACCAGAACATCGAGATCGCGCCCAGCTCGAGCCCGCCCGTGCCGAGCCAGACCAGGTGCGAGTGGATCCGGTTCAGCTCGGCGAGGCACATGCGCATCCAGGTGGCCTTGCGCGGCACGTCGATCTCGAGCAGCTTCTCGATCGCGAGCACGAAGACGAGCTCGTTCGCCTGGAAGGAGAGGTAGTCGATCCGCTCCGGGTACGTGATCGCCTTCCACCACGTCTTGGCCTCCATGTTCTTCTCGAAGCCCGTGTGCAGGTAGCCGATCACCGCCGCGATCCCCACGACCTTCTCGCCGTTCAGGTCGACGACGAGGCGCAGCACGCCGTGTGTGGACGGGTGGTTCGGCCCGAAGTTGATCGTCATCAGTCGAGCGGCACCTCGGCCGGATCGGCGGAGCCGTCGGATCGGCTGCGGGATGCGTGTGCCCTGTGATGCGGCGCTCGACGAGGCACTCGTCGGTGACTCGCGTTCCAGGCGGGATGCAAGCGATGCCGACTCGGTAGACTGGCGCGGCGCGCGCGCGCCGGTCGACGACTGCGCCACGCCTTACTCGGCCTCCGAGAAGCGCACCGGCTCGCCGCCGATCGGATAGTCCTTGCGCAGCGGGTGCCCCTCCCAGTCGTCCTCGAGCAGGATGCGGGTGAGGTTCGGGTGGCCCTCGAACGGGATCCCCATCAGGTCCCAGGCCTCGCGCTCGTGCCAGTCGGCCGTCGGCCACACGGGCACGACGCTCGGCACCGCCTCGCCGTCGTCGACCCACACCTGCACGCGCACGCGCCGGGGCGCGTCCGCGACCGTGAGCAGGTGGTAGCTGACCGAGAAGCGCTTCGGCTTCGGCTCCGGCCGCTTGGCGTAGCCCTGGGAGCCGGGCGCGTTCAGGTCGCGTCCCGCTGTGGTGCCGATGTAGCCGGCGACGCCCTTCTCGCCCCAGCCGAGGTAGTCGGCGGGCGAGACGTCGGAGAGGAAGTTGAAGCCCTCCTCGTCCCGCAGGTGCAGGCAGGCGTCGACGAGCCGGGCCGGATCGACGACGAGCGTCGTCTCGCCGTGCGCTTCGCGGGTCTCCACCAGCCCCGGCACGCCCTCGTACACGGCTAGACCCCGACCCCGCGGATCTGGTACGCGGGGGGCACGCCGGCCGAGACGGCCTCGTGCAGGCGGATGATCCCCTCCATCAGCGCCTCCGGGCGCGGCGGGCAGCCGGGGACGTAGATGTCGACCGGGACGATCTTGTCCACGCCCTGGAGGGTCGTGTAGTTGTTGAACATCCCGCCGGAGCTCGCGCAGGCGCCCATCGCGATCACCCACTTCGGCTCGAGCATCTGGTCGTAGACCTGGCGCAGCGGCGAGGACATCTTGTGCGAGACACGCCCCGAGACGATCAGCAGGTCGGCCTGGCGCGGGGAGGAGCTGAAGCGCTCCATCCCGAAGCGCGCGATGTCGTAGCGCGAGGAGACGATCGACATCATCTCGATCGCGCAGCACGCGAGCCCGAAGGTGTCCGGCCACATCGAGTTCGTCTGCGCCCACGCGACCGCCTTCTCGAGCGTGGACAGCCCGAGCGCGTCCTCGAGGTTCTCCACCTCCTGCTCGAAGGCGCCCGGCCCCTTGGTCGGCCACGAGCAGGCGCTCGGTCTTCAGCCCGGCGCGGGCGAGCGGCCGCTTCGCGACGCGCTTTGGGTCGATGGAGTCGTCTAGCGCCATGGGTTCTCTACTTCCACGCTCTCTACTTCCACTCCAGCGCGCCTTTACGCCAGATGTAGACGTACGCGACGCCGAGGACGGCGATGAAGACGAGGAACTCCCAGAGCCCGAACCACCCCAGCGGCTCGAGCACGATCGCGAGCGGGTAGAGGAAGACGATCTCGATGTCGAAGAGGATGAAGAGCATCGCCGTCAGGTAGAAGCTGATCGTGAAGCGCTGCTGGTCGGGCGCTCCCTGCGAGACGCCCGACTCGAAGGGGAGGAAGCGGGCCTTCACGCGGCGCTTCGGTCTGGTGGCGAAGATGAACGAGAACGCGATCATCGAGGCCGGGATCACCGCGGCGAAGAACGCATACACGAGGAGGGGAAAGTAGTCGCCGAGCATGGGCGTCGCGCGAAACGTAGCAGGGTGCCGAGGGGTAGCACGAAGGAACGCACAAACGGCTTAGCGGTGCCGCTGTGACGTGTTACAAACTCGGCCGCGCGGGTGCCCGTTGACCACCCTGCTACGATCAGAATCAATGGAGCTCGCAGAGGATACGACCACGCTCGTCTCGCTCACCCCCGGTGCGGCGGTGAAGATCAAGGAGCTGATGGCCGAGGACCCGGAGGAGGCGCTCGTTCTGCGCGTCGCCATCCAGGGCGGCGGCTGCTCGGGCTTCCAGTACGGGCTCGGCTTCGACTCGGGGGCGGTCGACGACGACCTCGTCACCGAGCAGCACGGCGTCACCGTCGTGGTCGACCCGCACAGCGCCCCCTACCTGAAGGGCGCGACGGTCGACTTCCTCAGCGGTCTGCAGGAGTCCGGCTTCAAGATCGAGAACCCGAACGCCCAGGCCTCGTGTGGCTGCGGGCACTCGTTCACGGTCGCCGAGGGCGAGGAAGCCACAGACGCCCACGGGGGCGCCTGCGGCTCCGGCTGCTCGCACTAGCACTAGCCTGCGCAGCGAGCACGGGCTAAGCCCGCGCCCGCGCGAAGTCAAGAGCTGCGTGGCATGGCCAAGCCATGCCACGGCAAGACCCCTGAAGGGGACGCCTTCGGCGTCCCGCCCGCCCACTGATCAGCCGACCGTGAAGCGCCGCTCCACCTCGTTCACGTCTCGTACTGGCCCGGCGCCGCCTAGCTCCCGCTCCCGCCGAGCTCGTGCAGGCGCCCGAACTTCTCGTCGAGCTCGTCGTCGGGCGGCAGCTGGCCCTGCGGTGTCACCTGGTCGACGACGTCCGGCAGGACGCGCGCAACCGCCTCGGCCGCCTCGTCCTCACTGACTCCGAGCTGCGTCGCGATGCTCGTGATCTCGTCGTCGCCAACCGCCTCGCGCACGGCCGCGCCGTCGACCGGCTTGTTCTCGCCTGTCGAGACCCACGAGTTCGCCTCGTCGGCGCGCCCGCCCGCCTGCAGCCGGCCGAGGATCTTCTGGAGGCCGCCGTTCATCAGCATCGAGGCGACGAGCGGCAGGAGCATCGCCATCATGCCGCCGCCCTGTCCGCCGGCCAGGCTGCCTCCGCGGCCGCCGCCGCCGCCGAGGATCCCTCCGAGCAGATCGCCGAGGCCCCCGCCCCCGCCGCCGCCTGAGCCCTTGAGCAGATCGTCCAGGCTGTTCATCGTCGCTCCCTTCGTCGGCTGACACGTCCCTGCTCCAGCAGTATCCGTTTGGGCTCGTCCCGACGCGTAGCATCGGCGCCGTGAGCGACTCCGCCCTCCGTGTCGCCGTCGTCGGCTCCGGCCCGGCCGGCTTCTACGCCGCCGCAGCGCTCCTCGCGAGCGACGTCGAGGTCGAGGTCGACCTGATCGAGCGGCTGCCCACGCCCTGGGGGCTCGTCCGGCTCGGCGTCGCGCCGGACCATCCCAACATCAAGGCCGTCTCGCGTGCGTTCGAGAAGACCGCTGCGCAGCCGGGCTTTCGCTTCTTCGGCAACGTCGAGGTGGGCCGCGACGTCACGCACGAGGAGCTGACCGACCTCTACGACGCCGTGCTGTACAGCGTCGGCGCGCAGACGGACCGTTCCCTCGGCATCCCGGGCGAGGAGCTCCCCGGCTCGTGGGCGGCGACCGAGTTCGTCGCCTGGTACAACGGCCACCCCGATTTCCAGCACCTCTCCTTCGACCTCTCCGGGGAACGCGCGGTCGTGGTCGGGAACGGCAACGTCGCGCTCGACGTCGCGCGCATGCTCGCGCTGACTCCGGAGGAGCTCGCCACCACGGACACGACGGACGCCGCGATCGACGCCATCAACGGCGCCGGCATCCGCGAGATCCTCGTCGTCGGCCGCCGCGGCCCGGTGCAGGCGGCATGGACGCCGGTCGAGGTCGGCGAGCTGGGCGAGCTCGCGGGCGCGGACATCCTGGTCGATCCGGCCGACCTCGAGCTCGACGAGGCGAGTGAGACGGAGCTCGCCGCCGCGGCGCCGACCGTGCGCCGCAACGTCGAGCACCTGCGCGACTACGCGACCCGTGAGCCCACGGGGAAGCCGCGCGCGATCCGCCTGCGCTTCCTCGCCTCCCCCGTTGCGATCCTGGGTGAGGACCGCGTCGAGGCGATCGAGCTCGTGCGCAACGAGCTCGTCGACGGACGCGCCGTCTCGACCGGGGAGACCGAGACCGTCCGGTGCGGGATCGTCTTCCGCAGCGTCGGCTACCAGGGCGTCCCGTTGCCCGGCGTGCCGTTCGACGAGCGCTCGCGCACGATCCCGAACGAGGGCGGCCGGGTCGCCCCGGGGCTCTACTGCGCCGGCTGGATCAAGCGCGGCCCGAGCGGCGTGATCGGCACGAACAAGAAGGACGCGACCGAGACGGTCCAGCTCGTGCTCGAGGACGCGCGTGCGGGAACGCTGCCGCCGCGTGGAGACGGCTCGCTAGAGGAGCTGCTCGCCGAACGCGGCGTCGAGGCCGTGCTCTACGCCGGCTGGGAGTCGATCGACGCGACCGAGCGAGCCGCCGGGGAGCCGCACGGCCGCCCGCGCGTGAAGCTGGCGACGTGGGACGACCTGCTCGCGGCCGCACGCGCCGCCGAGACGGCCAAGTAACAGTCTGTTACTTGGCATCCCTCGTCTCAGGGAGCGCCGTGGCGGGTCTCGGCGCCGACAACTCGGAGATGGAGCTGCTCAGGGTCGAGTGCCTCCGCTGCGGCCACCAGCGTTCCTTCACGCCAGGCCCATGGCGGTACCAGGAAGCGGGCGAGTGCCCGCGCTGCGCGTACGTGGGCTGGGCCGAGGCGACGGAGCTGACCGAGCGTACGCGGCGCCTCTTCCGCGACCGCCCGCTCGAGCGCCGCCTGAAGCTCCGAACCGGCTAGGGCCGGGCGCTCGCCGCTAGACTCGGCCTCGATGAGCACGGAGGCGAAGCGCGAGCTGTGGGGCGGCGAGACGCAGAAGGCGATCGCCAACTTCCCCGTCTCCGGCGAGCCGATTCCCGTTCCGGTGGCGCGGTGGCTCGGACGGATCAAGGCCGCGGCCGCGCGCGCGAACGCCGAGCTCGGGCTGCTCGACGCGGAGAAGGCGGAGCGCATCGCCGCCGCCGGCGATGCGATCGCCGAGGGCGAGCACGACGACCAGTTTCCGATCGACGTCTTCCAGACCGGCTCCGGCACGAGCTCGAACATGAACGCGAACGAGGTGATCGCCGCGCTCGCAGGCGACGGCGTGCACCCGAACGACGACGTGAACATGGGGCAGAGCTCGAACGACGTCTTCCCGTCGGCCGTCCACCTGGCGGCGCTCGGGGAGCTGCAGCACGACCTCCTTCCCGCCCTCGACGGGCTCGCCGGCGCGCTCGAGGCGAAGGCGCGCGAGTTCGAGGACGTGGTCAAGTCCGGCCGCACGCACCTGATGGACGCCGTCCCGGTCACGCTCGGCCAGGAGTTCGGGGGCTATGCGGCCCAGGTGCGGGAGGGAATCGCCCGCCTCGAGGCCGCCCGCGAGCGGCTCGGGCGGATCCCGCTCGGCGGCACAGCCGTCGGCACGGGGCTCAACACGCACCCCGAGTTCGCCGAGCGCGTCCGCGCGCTCCTTGCCGCCGACACCGGCCTCCCGATCTCGGCTCCGGCCGACCCGTTCGAGGCGCAGGCCGCCCGCGACGGTCTCGTCGAGGCGTCCGGCGCGCTGAAGACGGTCGCCGTCTCGCTGACGAAGATCGCGAACGACCTACGCCTGATGGGCTCCGGCCCGCGAGCCGGCCTCGCAGAGATCTTCCTGCCCGAGCTGCAGAAGGGCAGCTCGATCATGCCGGGCAAGGTCAACCCCGTCATTCCCGAGGTCGTGACGCAGGTGGCCGCCCAGGTGATCGGCAACGACGCGGCCATCACCGTCGGCGGTCTGCAGGGGCACTTCGAGCTGAACGTCTTCGTGCCGCTGATGGCCCGCAACCTGCTCGACTCGATCAAGCTGCTCGCCTCGGCGAGCCGCCTGCTCGACGAGAAGTGCGTCTCGGGGATCGAGGCCAATCGCGAGCAGTGCGAGCGCTACGCCGAGCTCACCCTCGCCGCCGCGACGGCGCTCAATCCCTATATCGGCTACGACAAGGCGGCCGAGATCGTCAAGACCGCCGCCGCGTCCGGCCGCTCGCTGCGCGAGGTCGCGCGCGAGGCCGGTGTGGACGAGGCGACGCTCGACGCCGCCCTCGACTACCGGGCGATGGCCAAGCCGCACGGCTAGGCCGAGCCTCGTTGCAACTGCTGCTTGCGTTCCATGCAGGCGGCGTTACAGTGCCCAGGTCGCGGGGACCGTCGTGGAGGGGAGCGGCGGCTGCGTGGCGATGTCTCGACAAAGGGGAGAGGAGACCGCATGAAGGTCCGGAGGACCGCGCTCGGCGCGACGATTCTCGCGCTCGCGCTCGTGGCCGTTTCCGGTGCGTCCGCAGGTGCGGACGCCACCAAGGGGAGCACGGCCAAGGAGAAGAAGAACGGCAGCCACATCCTGTGGCATCCGCAGATGAAGAAGCAGGCGGCGCTGAAGCGCGAGGCGCTCGAGGCCAAGCTCGCCGGCAAGGCGAACGGCAAGGTCCACAAGACGAAGAGCGGCAAGTACGTGGAGCTCGCCCGCGAGGCGACCGATCCGGTCTTCGTGGTCCTCGTCGAGTTCGGCAACACGCGGCACCGCGACTACCCGGACCTCGTCCCGGACACGCGCCCGACGCCGGCAGCGGCAGGCTTCAACGGCCCGCTGCACAACCAGATCCCCGAGCCGAACCGGGTGATCGACAACTCGACGCTCTGGCAGGCCGACTACAACCCGGCCCATTACGAGAACATGTACTTCGAGCGGATGCGCGAGTACTACGAGGCGCAGTCCTCGAACCGCTACTCGATCAACGGTGCCGTGCACGGCTGGGTCAAGGTGCCGTTCAACGAGGCGCGTTACGGCCGCAACAGCTGCGGCAGCAACGTCTGCACGAACGTCTACTACCTGATTCGCGATGTGATGTCGTACTGGGTGGCCCAGGAGCTGGCGTCCGGCAAGACGCTCGCCCAGGTTCGCGACTACCTCGCGACGTTCGACAAGTGGGATCGCAACGACGCCGACGGCGACGGCAACTTCAACGAGCCGGACAGCTTCGTCGACCACTTCCAGATCGTCCATTCGGGCGGCGACGAGGCGGCCGGTGACCCGCAGCAGGGTGAGGACGCGATCTGGAGCCATCGCTCCCTCGCCGGCTTCGCCTTGGGTCCGCAGGGCAACATCGGCTTCAACGCCGGCTCGACGTCGACGAACAACGCGACGACGAGCTATGGCGAAGTGCAGCATCCGAGCAACCCGACCGGTGTCTGGGTCGGCGACTACACGATCCAGCCGGAGAACGGCGGCCTCGGCGTCTTCGCGCACGAGTACGCGCACGACCTCGGCCTGCCGGATCTCTACGACACCTCGGGCAACAACGGTGGCGGCGAGAACTCGACCGGGTTCTGGGACCTCATGTCGTCCGGCTCGAACATCGGCGACGGTGGCCCCGACGGCATCGGTGACAACCCGACCAACATGAGCGCCTGGGACAAGTTCCAGCTCGGTTGGCTGACCTACGACGAGGCCGTCTACGGCCAGAAGTCGAACCACAAGCTCGCCCCGATCGGCGCGACGGTGAAGAACGCGAAGCAGGCCGTCGTGATGAAGCTCCCGATCGAGCAGAACCGCACCGACACGCAGTTCGGCGCGCCGACCTCGGGCACGAACGCGTACTACAGCGGCGCAGGCCCCGACCTCGACCGGAAGATGCTCTCGCCGAGCTTCACCGTTCCGGCCGGGACGACGACCCTCTCGATGAAGGCCTGGTACGCGATCGAGACGTGCTGGGACTACGCGTACGTCCAGGTCGTCGATGGGGCGAACGTGACGAACCTCGTGACATCCGAGTCGGACGCTGCTGACCCGAACGAGCAGAACGAGGGCGGCGGCATCACGGGCATCTCCGGCCTGCCGGACGTCTGTGACGCGGTTTCCGGCAACCCGTCCTGGGTCAACCTGACGGCCGACCTGTCCGCCTTCGCGGGCAAGTCCGTCAAGCTCCAGGTCCGCTATTGGACCGACCCGTTCGTCGACGGTCGCGGCTTCGAGTGGGACGACCTCAAGGTGACGAACGGCGCCACCACGGTGTTCGCCGACGACGGCGAGGGCAACGTCGCCTGGGAGCTCGGTGGCTGGATCAAGTTCCCCGGCTTCACGAGCAAGGTCGACGACCACTACTACATCGCCGAGTACCGGACGTACCGCGACTACGACACGTCGCTGAAGACCGCGTACAACTTCGGCTTCCTGAACACCCCACGGCCCGACTGGGTGGAGACGCACCCGTACACCGAGGGCATGCTCGTCTGGTACTGGGACCTCGGGTACACGGACAACAACACGTCGGACCACCCCGGCCAGGGCGAGGCCCTGCCGGTGGACGCACATCCGACGTTCCCGCACTGGGCCGACGGTCAGCTGATGCGGGCGCGCATCACCTCCGCCGACTCGGCGTTCGGGTTCAAGCCGACCCCGGCGTTCACGCTGCACAAGGAAGGCCTGCCGGCGACGGTGCCCGCCCAGGCTCCGGTGTCGGTGTTCAACGACCTGAACACCTACTGGTTCGCGGGTGACGGCCACACGGCCGCCAGCCACGGTCGCCATCAGGTGCAGTGGATGAGCGTGAACGTGCCGAAGACCGGCACGCAGATCGCCGTCCGCAACCTGAGCGAGCAGGGCGGCGTCATGCACGTGGAGGTCAGCCCCTCGAAGTAGGGGTTGGGCACCTCCGGAAGAGGCGAAGGGGCGGCCACGGCCGCCCCTTCGTCGTTCTCGGACTCGGGCCGCGCTAGTCGCCGAGGTGCACGCAGGGCCGAATCGTCGGCCTGATCACGACGGTGCCGCTGCGGGCGCCGGTCGCACGGAGGCTGGTGAAGCCCGCGCAGAAGTCGAAGGCGGTGCCGTCGAAGCGGGCTGTGAAGCCTCCGCCCGCACCGGTGCGAACGCGGCGGACGATCGACTTCGCACGCCACGTGGCGCGAAGCGTCACGAACTCGTTCGCTCCGAAGCCGGCCCCGCGGACGACGAGCGGCTGCTTGTCGACGACACGGAGCGCCGGGCGCGCCTGCGAGGTCGCGGCGGCGCTGCTCGCGACGATGCAACCGAGGACCAGGGTGATGAGGACTGTGCGCATGCCCGCAGTGTGCCCCCGACCGTCGCCACCGACACCGCTCCAAACACTTTCCTAACACGAGCAGTGATATCGACGGGCTCGCCCCGAGTTGATATTGCAAAGACTTTCTGCGATGGTAGCCCCGACTTTGGCCGGGGAGACCAAGCCGTATCGCTTCTTGCTGCGCATGCCCGCCGAACTGGGTGAGCGGCTGCGTGATATTGCGTCACGGTCCGGTCAGAGCCTGAACCGCGAGATCGTCGAGCGGCTCGAGGCGAGCCTCGAGGAACCGGTCGCAGCAGCGGGCACGCAGGGGCAACGTGCTCGTAGGCACACAGAGAGAGGGAGAGGGATGACACGCAGACGCCGTCAGGCGCTCGTCGTCGCAGGGATCGCGATCCTCGCGGCTTCGGCGCTCGTGGCCACGATCACGCTTTCGGGCTCGTCCACGGCCGCACCGGCCAGTGGCGGCGAGCTCCCGAGCGCGTTCAGCGCACATTTCGGCAGCCTTCGGGCTGCCCCGAACGGCACGACGCTGGGGACCCCGGCCTCGTGGGAGGAACAGCAGGACCTCGCCCGCGCGTATCCGGCCGAGGGCGTCGCGTACTCGTGGATCGCGATCGCGCGCGCGGACTGGAAGACCGCGAAGGGCAAGCCGTTCCCGACGGGGACCGGGAAGAAGGGACAGTGGGTGAGCGTCGGTCCGAGCAGCGCCCTCTATCCGCTCTCCCCGTTCCGGACGCGCACGGACTACGTCGCGGGCGAATACGTGGCCGGCGGCCGCATGCCCGCCGTCGCGATCGCTCCCACCTGCGTGAAGGGCGACTGCCGGCTGTGGATCGTCGCGGCAGGCGGCGGTGTGTGGCGCACGGACGACGCACTCGACAAGAAGCCGAAGTGGAAGTTCCTGTCCGGCTCGTTCGAGCTGAACGCGATGGGCTCGATCACGCTCGACCCGAACGACCCCACCGCCAACACGCTCTACGTCGGCACCGGCGAGGCGAACGCGGCAGGCAGCGCCGCCGCGGGCGTCGGCATCTACAAGTCGACCGACGGCGGCGAGACGTGGACGAAGCTGGGCGAGGCCGAGTTCCGTGGCCGCGCCGTCGGCTCGATCGCGATCAAGCAGGGTGACCCGAACACGATCTACGCGGCCTCGACCCGGGCGGTGCGCGGCATCTCGGCCACGACCGGCGGTGCGACTTCGACGCCGATCGGCGCCGCGAACTGGGGCCTCTACAAGTCGACGGACGGCGGCGCCACGTGGACGTGGATCCACAACGGCGCGGCGACGCTCGCCGGCTGCAACCAGGACATCACGGGAGCACAGCCCTGCTCGACCCGCGGTGTCCGCCGGGTGGCGATCGACCCGAACAACGCGAACGTGATCTACGCGAGCTCGTACGGCACCGGGGTCTGGCGCTCGCCCGACGCCGGCGCGACGTGGACGCGGATCTTCGCGCCGATCGAGAACCGGCTCGCGAACGGCTCGACCGAGCGGCCCGAGTTCGCGCTCGCGGACATGGGTGCGACGACGCGGATGTACCTGCAGATCGGCGCGAGCGGCGCGATCGACTCGACGTTCCACGTCGGTGAGGACGTGGCGGGTGCGGCGACTTCACGCAGAAGTCGAGCCCGGATCCCGCGGTGCCCGGCTGGGGATCGCAGGGTCTCTGCGCCAACCCGGCTGCCGGGATCGGCCAGTGCTGGTACGACCAGATCGTCTACAGCCCGCCCGGCAACCCGAACATGGTCTACATCGGCGGTGTCTACGTCTACGGCGAGCAGACCGCGAACCACCGCGGCGTCGTGATGTCGGAGGACGGCGGCACGAGCTGGTACGACATGACGGAGGACGTGACCGATCCGGTGCACCCGAACCAGCTCCATCCGGATCAGCACGGGCTGGTCATGAATCCGTCCGAACCCGTACCAGTTCTTCGAGGTCAGCGACGGCGGGCTCGTGCGCTCGTCCGGCGTCCTCGTCGACGGGTCGGCCCAGTGCGCGACACGCGGCCTGACCGCGGTCCGTCTGGCCCGCTGTCAGCAGATGCTGTCGAAGATCCCGTCGAAGCTCGACTCGATGAACGCGGACCTGCAGACGCTGCAGTTCTTCACGCTGTCCGCCAACCCGCACCAGCACGGCCAGCTCCAGGGCGGGACGCAGGACAACGGCACGTGGCAGGGGAGTGGCGAAGACGTGGCTGAACACGAACATCAGCGACGGCGGCCACAACGGGTTCGACGTCGAGATCGACGAGTTCCGCTTCTCGATGTTCTTCTCGCCGCAGGTGTTCGTGAACTTCTCGAACGGCGACGACTCCGACTGGAACTGGATCTCGGACACGTTCTTCACGAACGGCGAGACGCAGATCTTCTATCCGGCCGCGATCAGCGACCCGAAGGTGTCGAAGACGATGTTCCTCGGCCAGGACAGCGTCTGGCGGACGAAGACCGCCGGCCAGGGCTCCATGTCGCTCGAGGAGTTCCGGGCCCGCTGCAACCTGTACACGGGTGACTTCGCCGCGTTCTGCGGCGACTGGGCCCGGCTCGGGCCCTCCGCCCTCACGGCCGCCGGGCTCGGCGACCGGGCCGGCGGTGACATCTCGATGATCGAGCGGGCCGAGACGGACTCGACCACGCTGTGGACGGGCACGACCACTCGGCCGCGCTCTTCATCACGAAGAACGCCGACGTCGAGCCTGCCTCGGCGGCGGTGCACGACCGGATCGACACCGACTCGACGATCGACCCGAGCCGCTTCATCAGCGGGATCGACACCGACCGCAACAACCCGAACCGGGCCTTCGTCACGTACAGCGGCTACAGCGCCAGCCACGCCGACGACGCCGGGTCACGTGTTCGAGGTCGTCTACAACCCGATCACGGGCACGGCGACGTGGACGCGGATCGACGGCGAGGGCACGCCGGCGGGCCTGCCGGACACCCCCGCCACGGACGCTGCCTACGACACCGCACGGGCGACCTCTACGTCTCGAACGACTTCGGCGTGTCGCTGCTCGCCAAGGGCTCGAGCACGTGGACGGAGGCCGCGACGGGGCTGCCGAACGTGATGGTCCCGAGCCTGACGCTCGTCGCGGAGGAGCGGGTGCTCTACGCGGCCACGCACGGCTTCGCGGCGTGGCAGCTGAACATCGGCACGAGGGACCGCCGCTAGCCGGCGCCTCCCGAACGGGAACGAGCGAAGGGCCGCCGAAACTGGGCGGCCCTTTGCGGTTTCCGGGCCGTGATATCACCTCCGTCCGGCGTGCCGGGCGGGGATTTGTAACTCTCCTCCGCGCAGGAATCGGGGAGCGGCGCCGAGGGAGGTCGCCGCACCGACTCGGGCACTCGCGCGGGCGCGCGCAGTGTCCTGCGAGAGGGGAGAGACATGGCACGGAGACGCAGGCAGGCGCTCGCCGCAGCGGCGATCGTCCTGCTCGCCGGCCTGACACTCGTGGCCGGCATCACCTTGTCCGGAGGCGCGCCGGCGGCGACAGGCGCAGGGGGCGGCGAGGTTCCTACCGCGCTCGGACAGCATCTCGCGTCGCTCCGACAATCAGTCCCGGGAAACCAGGGCATGGCAAGGGAGGGGCCGTCCAGCGCGGCCGAGGCTGCCTTCGCGGCCCGTGCGTATCCCGACACGACGATCGCGGTGAGTGACGTCCAGGCCGCGCGCAACGCCTGGGCGAGCCAGCGCATCCGCCCCAAGAGGGGCAACCAGAGGCCGGGGACCTGGTTCCCCGTGGGCCCGAGCAGGGCGCTGTATCCGTTCACCGAGCTCCGGAACGCCTTCAACTACGTCCCGAACGAGTACGTGGCCGGTGGCCGGACGACCGACATCGAGATCGACGACCGCTGCGGCCGGCGCGGCTGCACGATCTACATCACTCCCGCCGGCGGCGGGCTGTGGAAGACGAAGAACGCGCTCGCCGGGAACGCGCAATGGGAGTACCTGGGCGGCCCGCTCGGCATCAACGCAGCCGGGTCGGTCACGATCGACAACGCGAACGACCCCACCGGCGAGACGATCTACGTCGGCACCGGCGAGGCGAACATCTGCGGCTCGGGCTGCGTCGCCGGGGTCGGGATGTACAGGTCGACCGACGGCGGCAGAACCTGACGCCCCTCGGCGGGCCGAACAACGGCCGCTCAAGGGCAAGGGGATCGGCGAGATCCTGATCCAGCCCGGCGCCCGAACGTGATCTACGCCGCCACGACGACGGCGCTGCGCGGCATGTCCGAGGTGTGTTGCACCGGCGTCACCCGGCCCGTGCCCGGCTCGGGCAACTGGGGGCTCTACAAGTCGACGGACAGCGGCGCGACGTGGCGCTTCATCCACAACGGCGGCGTGAACGAGGCCGCCTGCGCCGGCGATACGACCGAGTTCAACAATGGCGAGCGGAGTGCTCGCCGCGAGGTGTCCGGCACATCGCGTTCGACCCGAACGACGCCCGACCAGACGCTCTACGCGTCGTCGTACGCGCGGGGCATCTGGCGCTCGACGGACGGCGGCGAGACCTGGACGCAGATCAAGCTGCCGTTGATCAACACGACCACCAACCGCGGCGGCGATCGCCGTCACCAAGCTGCACGGCGGCGCGACGCGGCTGTACGTCTACGAGGGCTTCGGCGGGGGCACCCGTACTCGCGGCTCTTCCGCTAGCGACAACGCGAACGCGGCGGCGCCGGTGTTCCAGGACCTGACGAGCCCGAGCACGGCCGATACCGGGTTCGCCTGGCACAACATCTGCGAGCCGCAGTGCTGGTACGACATGTTCGTCCACAGCCCGCAGGGCCATCCCGACATCGTCTACGCAGGCGGCGACTACAGCTACGGCGAGACGATCGCGAACAAGCGGGCCGTGATCCTCTCGACCGACGCCGGCGTCTCGGGAACGGACATGACCTTCGACGGCACGGACGAGCTGCATCCGAACGGGCTCCATCCCGACCAGCATGCGATCGTCACCAACCCGAGCAACCCGTTCCAGTTCTTCGAGGCCGGCGACGGCGGGGTCATGCGCTCGAGCGGCGAGTTCGTCGACCGCTCGGCGTGGTGCGACGACCCGAACCGCGGGCTCACGGGTGCGAACAAGGCGCGCTGCCAGCAGATGCTCTCGCGGATCCCGTCGCGGCTCGACGGGATCAACGACGGCCTCTCCACGCTGCAGTGGATCAAGCTGAAGGCGAGCCCGCACGACCCGCAGCTGGTCCAGGGCGGGACGCAGGACAACGGCACCTGGGAGGCGCCCGGGAACCGGCCGACCTGGGAGAACACGATGATCGGCGACGGCGGGTGGAACGGCTTCGACGTCGCGCTGCCGGACTTCCGCTTCCACTCGTTCTTCGATGCCTCGCCGGACGTGAACTTCGACGGCGGTGACATCGCCAAGTGGATCTGGATCGCCGACCCGATCTTCGGCCATCCCGGCACGCAGTTCTACGCGCCGGTGATCGGCGACCCGGTGACGACGAAGTGGATGTTCGCCGGCACCGGCCTCGGCGTCTACCGCACGAAGACCCACGGCCTCGGCACGATGTCATACGAGGAGGCGCAGCGCCGCTGCAACGGTGGACGGGCGACTTCGACCTGCCGTGCGGCGACTGGGTGAAGATCGACGCGGTCGCGCTGAACGGCGCCGGGCACGGGCGACAAGGCCGGTGGGGCGGTCGCGGCCGTCGAGCGGACGACCGCCGACACCACCACCGCCTGGGCGGCGACGACGACGGGCCGCGTCTTCGTGACCAAGAACGTCGGGGCCGAGCCGGCCGCGCGCGGTGACGTGGACACGCGTCGACGACGACAACCGCGTCTCGCCGAACCGCTTCGTGTCGAGCATCTACGTCGACCCGGAGAACGGGAACGTGGCGTGGGTCTCGTACAGCGGCTACAACGCCAACGACCCGGGCCCGCCGGGCCACGTGTTCAAGGTGACCTACAACCCGGTCGCGGGGACTTCGACGTGGACGGATCTCTCGCACGACTTCGGCGACCTGCCGGTCAACGACCTCGTGCGCGACGACCTCACGGGCGACCTGTACGCGGCGACCGACTTCGGCGTCTCGCGGCTCGCGGACGGCACGACGACGTGGACCGAGTCCGCGCCGGGCCTGCCTGCCGTCGAGGTGACGAGCCTGGAGATGATCGCGGACGAGAGGATCCTCTACGGCGCCACGCACGGTCTCAGCGCCTGGCGGCTGAATCTCGCCAAGGTCAAGTAGCACCGACAGACAGACGAGCACGACCTGACGAGGAGGCCGTCCGTGAGGGCGGCCTCCTCGCTCAGGCGGCCGGGGCTTAGGATCCGCGCGATGCGCCAGGGAGCCGTGCTGCTGCGGGCGTTGGGCGCGGCCGTCGTGACGGTCACGTTCGCCCTGCCGCTCCTCTTCATGGTCACGGGCTCGCTGCGCGAGCCGCAGTTGCCACCGCCGCGCACGCCCCAGCTGCTGCCCGACCCGCTCGGGCTCGGCAGCTACGACCGCGCCTTCGACCTGGTCGACCTGGGCCGGTACGCCCTCAACTCGCTGTTCGTCGCGGCGATGGTGGCGCCGCTCTCCGTCCTCGTCGCCTCGCTGGCGGGGTTCGCCCTCCTCGGCTCTCCGCGCCGGGTGACGCGGCTCGTGCGTCGTCGCGTCCGTCGTGGCGCTGATGATCCCGGCGACGGCGCTGATCGTGCCGCGCTTCACGCTCTTCCGGGCGCTCGGCGCTGACGGACACGCTACGTGCCGCTCGTCGCACCCGCTCTGCTCGCGACCTCGCCGCTCTACGTGCTCGTCTTCGCCTGGGCCTTCCGGCGCCTGCCGGGCGATCTCTACGACGCGTGCCGGCTGGCGGGCATGTCGCCGTTCGCGATCTGGTGGCGGATGGCGATGCCGCTCGTGCGCCCGGTCACGGTCGGCGTGGGCGTGCTCGCGTTCGTGATCAGCTGGGGCAACTTCCTCGACCCGCTCATCTACCTGTACGACCCCGACCTCTACACGCTGCCTCTCGGCCTCCGTGCCCTCGCCGAGCTCGATCGCACCGACTACCCGCGTCCTGCTCGCGGGTGCGGTTGTTGCCACTGCGCCCGTCGTGGCGGTGTTCCTCGTGGCACAGCGCTGGTTCCTCACCGAGTACAAGGGGGTCGCATTGGCTCAGCGCGTTGATGGTGCTCGTTCTCGCCGCCTTCGTGGCGATCGTCGGCCGGGTGTGGCGGCGGCGCCGGCGAGGACGACGGCGCGGTCCCGTCCGGTTCCTCGTCTTCGGCGAGCCGGAGGAGCTGAAGGCGTACCGCGACGTCGTCGCGGCCTACCGCGAGGAGCGAGCCCGACGACGCACGTCCAGCTCGATCGAGGCCAGCGACCGCACGGATCTGATCACGAGGCTCTCGACGTCGCTCGCCGGCGGCTCGCCGCCCGACGTCTTCCTGATGAACTACCGCTTCTACGGCCAGTTCGCCGCCAAGGACGCGATCGAGCCGATCGACGGAGCGCCTGGAGGACTCCGACGCCTTCGAGCCGGAGGACTTCTACCCCCAGGCGATGGAGGCCTTCCAGTGGCGGCGGCGAGCAGCTCTGCCTGCCGCAGAACGTCTCCAGCCTCGTCGTCTACTACAACCGCGACCTCTTCCGGCGCCGCGACGTCCCGGAGCCGCGAGGCGGGCTGGACGTGGGCCGAGTTGGTCGCGATCGCGACGCGGCTGACGCCGGACGAGAACGGCATCCCGGTCGCGTCCTGCGACCCCGACCAGCGGGGCGCGTCGCAAGCCGTCGCCGTCTACGGGCTCGGCGTCGAGCCGACGCTGATCCGGATCGCCCCGTTCGTGTGGTCGAACGGCGGCGAGCTCGTCGACGACGAGCGACAGCCGACCCGCTTCACGCTCGACACCCCCGAGGCGCTGAAGGCGCTCGAGCACTTCCTCGCCCTGCGCAGCGCACGGGTCGATCCCACCGACGTCGAGGTCGAGGCGGAGGACGACGAGGCGCGGTTCGCGAACGGCCGGCTCGGCGATGCTCCTCTCGTCGCGGCGCTCGACGCCGACCTTCCGCACGATCGACGACTTCGACTGGGACGTGGCGCCGCTGCCGGTCATGCGCGAGCCGGCCGGGATCCTGCACTCGGACGCCTACTGCATGACCGCCGACTCGGACCGCAAGGACGCGGCCTGGCGCTTCGTCGAGTTCGCCCTCGGCCGGAGGGCCAGCGCGATCATCGCCCGGACCGGCCGCACGGTGCCGTCGCTGATCGCGGTCTCGCGCTCGCCCGCGTTCCTCGACCCGTCGCAGCGCGCCGAGCAACTCCGCAGGTCTTCCTCGACGGGATCCCGACCATCCGCCGGGTGCCGACGATCTCGACGTGGCCGGAGATCGAGGACGCGTCCGAGCCGATCCTCGAGAACGGGCTGTACCTCGGCCGCCGCGCGGCGAGGTCGCGCAGCAGCTCGACGAGGCGACGCGGCCGCTCTTCGCGCGCGGCGAAGGCCCTTGAGCGGCCTGCGGCTCGAGGGGCTCGGCAAGCGCTACGGCGACGATCGCGGCGCTTCGACGGCCTCGACCTCGAGGTCGCCGACGGCGAGTTGCTCGTCGTCCTCGGCCCGTCGGGCTGCGGGCAAGTCGACGCTGCTGCGCCTCGTCGCCGGGCTCGAGGCAGGCCGACGGCCGGCCGGATCCTGATCGGCGGGCGCGACGTCACGCGGCCGCGCCGCCGGGGCGGCGCAACGTGGCGATGGTCTTCCAGAGCTACGCGCTCTTCCCGCACCTGACCGTGGCCGAGAACATCGCGCTTCGGGCTCGCTCGTGCGCGACGTGCCCAAGGCGAGACGCGCGCGAGCGGGTGCGCGAGGCCGCCGACGCTCGTCGGCTGCGACGAGCTGCTCGACGCGCCGGCCGCGCGAGCTCTCGGGAGGCGAGCGGCAGCGCGTCGCGCTCGCCCGGGCGCTCGTCCGCGAGCCGGACGTCTTCCTGCTCGACGAGCCGCTCTCGAACCTCGACGCCGAGCTGCGCGTGCAGATGCGAGCCGAGCTGAAGCTGCTGCACGAGCGGGTCGGGGGCACGATGGTGCACGTCACGCACGACCAGACCGAGGCGCTCGGCGCTCGGCGATCGGGTCGCCGTGCTCCGGGACGGGCGCGCTGCAGCAGGTCGGCGACGCCCGACGAGCTCTGGCGCGCAGCCCGCGAACCGCGTTCGTCGCGCGGCTTCGTCGGCGCGCCGGCGATGAACCTCGTGCCCGGCGGACGGCCGGCTCGGCGTCGAGCTTCCGCCGGCCGACGCTCGAGCTCGGCGTCCGGCCAGAGCACGTCCGGCTCGGCGCGGAGGCATCGACGCGCGAGGTGACGCTCGTCGAGGTCGGTCGGGAGCGACGCCTTCGTCCACCTCGACGTCGGCGGCGACGGCGTCGTCGCTCGCGTCCGGCCGACGACGCGGCCGGCCGCCGGGCGGCGACGCGTGCGGGTCTCGGTCGCGCCGCGCCGACCTCCACCTCTTCGACGCCGAGACCGGGGAGCGGCGTCGAGTGGACGTGAGCGAGCGGCGCCAGCTCGCGCTGATGCTCGCGCCGTACGCGCTCGGGCTGGTCGCGCTCGTGGCGTGCCCGGCCGCGGTCACCTTCGCGCTCGCGCTGACCGACTACGACCTCGTCCGCTCACCGCGCTTCGTCGGCCTCGACAACTTCCGCGAGCTCGTCGACGACGAGGTCTTCCGGACCGCGCTCGTGAACTCGCTCGTCTTCGCGGCGATCGCGTCGCCGCTGCGGCTGCTCGCCGCGCTCGGGCTCGCGCTGCTGCTTCACCGGCGCGTGCCGCGGCGTCGGCGTCGCGCGGTCGGCCGCGATGCTCCCGACCGTCGTGCCCGAGATCGCCTACGGCCTGCTCTGGCTCTGGCTCTTCAATCCGCTCTACGGGCCGATCAACGGCCTGCTCACCGCCGGCGGCGAGGGCGGGCTGACCGCTCTTCGGGCGGCTGCCGCCCGCAGTGGCTCACCGACCCGAACGACGCCCGCGCCGGCGATCATCCTGATGAGCCTCTTCACGATCGGCGAGGCGTTCGTCGTCCTGCTCGTCGCCCGCCAGGCGCGTGCCCGGCCGAGCTCTACGAGCTCGCGGCGCTCGAGGACGCGCACGTGGTGGGACGTGTTCCGGCGGATCACGCTGCCGCTGCATCGCGCCCGTGCTCGCTCCTGCTCTTCCTGCGCGACACGATCCTGAGCTTCCAGCTCAACTTCGTGCCGGCGCTGATCGTCACGGACGGCGGGCCGCCGCCTACGCGACGACGTACCTGCCCCTCTTCGTCTACCGCGAGGGCTTCGAGTACCTGCGCTACGGCTACGCCGCCGCGGCGACGCTGGTCGATGCTCGTGCTGACGGCCTCGATCGTCTCGTGCAGTGGCGGATCCTGCGGCGGCTGCGGGCGGTGCGGCCCGGCTGAGCCCCACCTCCGATATTTGCAAAACAACTTTGCAGATAAACCGAATTGAGCTAGGCTGCGACTCTTCAGGGCCGCGACCGCGCGGCCGGGTTCGAAACGGGGAGGGGAACGACGTGAGGAAATCACTGGCTGCGCTCGGTCTGGCAGCCCTTGCCTTGGCCATACCGACCGCCGCCCTGGCGGGCAACGGGCACGGCAACGGCCCCAGAGGCGACAGCATCGACGTGGGTCGCGACGTCAAGGTGAAGGAGCCGAGGCGCAAGGATCTGCCGGCGTCGATTCCGGCCCCGTCGGTTGCGGCGAAGGCCGCGGCGGCCGCGGAGGAGAGCCCGCCGGTCGGCACCGTGAAGATCTGGCCGCTGATCAACTTCAACACGGGCCAGCTCAACATCGCCAACTTCACGCTCCGCGCGGTCGGCGACAAGATCGAGATCTGGGTCGCGAACAACCTCAACTACCCGACGGCCGGCGACTGCCGCAACGACGGCGTCCGCAACGTGATCACCGATGCGCAGACGACGTACCTGCGCGGGCAGTTCGACGAGAACATGTACCCGAAGATGACGGAGGAGTTCAGCTCGCCTCCGAGTCGCGACGGGACGGACGCGGAGCTCGAGGACATCGCCCCGGCGCTCTTCCCCGAGGGCTACTTCAAGGGGCCCGGCGACAAGATCGTGACGCTGATCGCGAACTTCCAGGACGAGAACTACCTGGACATCAACTTCCCGTCGTACGTCGCGGGCTACCACTCCTCCGACATCAACGCGTTCGTGAACCGGAACGTGATGTCGATCGACTCGTACGACTGGGCGCACCGCACGGGCCCGAACCCGCCGAACGAGCCCTCGACGGTGCTGTGCCAGAACCGCCCGGCGCAGCCGTTCAAGTACGAGGGCGTCTTCGCGCACGAGTACCAGCACCTGCTCGAGTTCTGGGCGAGCCCCGGTGAGGCGACGTGGGTGAACGAGGGCCTCGCGGACTACGCGATCACGGTCACGGGGTACGGCTTCCCGGCGCGGACGATCGAGGAGACCGCGTGGGACAGCCACATCCAGACGTTCCTGGGCTGGAGGCTCCTGCAGACGCCGGCGAACCAGATTCCACAGCCGCTCGGCGGGCCCGAGAACTCCCTGACGATCTGGGACGACCAGGGCGGGCTCGAGACGCTCGCCGACTACGGCGCCGCGTGGACGTTCATGGAGCTCCTGCACAGCCGCTACGGCGACGCGTTCATGACCGACTTCCACAACGAGGACGCGAACGGGCTCGAAGGCCTCCAGGCCGTGCTCGACAAGTACCTGACCGGCAAGACGACGCGTGAGCTGATCCACGAGTGGTCCGCGATGGTCGCGCTCGACCGCTCGATCGACGACGGCGCGAAGCTGCGTGGCGCGCAAGGAGGCGACCTACCAGGCCGACGAGCTCCACGCGGCGATCTACTGGGAGAACCCGCAGGCGTACTCGACGCCCGGCGCACCCCCGAACGGCTCCGACTACGTGCGGCTCCGGGACGCGGCGGGCAATCCGCTCGCGGCCACGGACATCCGCTCGATCGAGTTCGTCGGCCCCGCGGCCCATACCGCGCCGCCGATGGAATGGCAGTCGGTCGTCGAGGGCGGGTGACGCGATCCTGGCCGCCGGCGCAGCTCCGGACATCGACCGCTCGATCGTCCGCTCGATCTCGGTTCCGGCGACGGGCGACCGCTCACTCGTCTTCGACACGCGCTACAACATCGAGACGGGCTGGGACTTCGGCGTCGTGCAGGTGTCCACGGACGGTGGCCTGCGCTGGACGAGCCTCGGCAACGCCGACACGACGGACGAGCACGACGGCGGTGCGCTCGGCTCGATCGTCGCCGAGCTGCCGGGCTTCAACGGCGTCTCGGACTGGAGGACGACGACGTTCGACCTCGCCGCCTACTCCGGCCAGACCGTCCTGCTGCGGTTCCGGATGATGACGGACGAGTTCCAGCTCGGGAACAACGCCGACGAGAGCGGCGCGGGCTGGTGGGTCGACGACGTGCAGGGTCGGCGGCACGCTCGTCTCCGACGGCACGCTCGCCGGCTGGACGACGCCGGCGCCGCCGATCGAGTCCTACACGCGTGCAGATCGTCGGGCTCGACACGAAGAAGAACCAGCACGTCTCGCTCGAGCAGCTGACGCTCGAGGGCGGACGCACGGCTCGGGTCGACTTCGTCGGCAGGCGCGCGGACGCGCTCTTCGAGAAGGACGCGGCCATCGTCGCCGCGATCGTCTCCTACGACGAGTCGACGGAGTCGATCACGGCCTACGCGCCGTACCAGCTGAAGGTGAACGGCGTCCTGCAGCCCGGCGGCTGAGCCGGTAGCGAGGGCGGAGGGAGCGAGAGGGGCCTGGGCAACCGGGCCCCTCTCACGAGGCGCCCGACATGGGCGGCGGTCAGTAGGCGACGGCGCCGCGGCCGGTCTCGGCGGCGTGGCGCTGCTCGTCGGCGCGGTAGCTCGAGCGGACGAGCGGACCGGCGAAGACCGAGCCGAAGCCGAGCTCCTCGCCCTGCTCGCGCAGCCAGCGGAACTCGTCCGGGTGCACCCACCGGTCGATCGGCGCGTGCTTCGCCGACGGCTGCAGGTACTGGCCGATCGTGACCACGTCGACGCCGTTGGCGCGCAGGTCGCGCATCGTCTCCACGATCTCGTCGTTCGTCTCGCCGAGGCCGACGATGATCCCGGACTTCGTCAGCACCCGGTAGTCCGCGACCTCCTTCGCGCGCCGGAGCAGCCAGAGCGCCCGGTCGTAGTCGGCCTTGCGCCCCGCGCATCGCGCCGGTGCAGGCGGCGGACGGTCTCGATGTTGTGGTTGAAGACCTCCGGGCGCGCGGCGAGCACCGTGGCGAGCGCCTCCTCCTCGACGCCGAGGAAGTCGGGCGTCAGCACCTCGACCGAGCAGTCGGGCAGCTTCGCCTTCAGCGCTCTGATCGTGGCCGCGTAGTGGCCGGCGCCGCGGTCGGGGACGTCGTCGCGGTCGACGGACGTGACGACGACGTGCTTCAGGCCCATCTGGAAGGCGGTCTGGGCGAGCTTCAGCGGCTCGAGCGGGTCGGGCGGCGTGCTCCGGCCGGCCGGAGTGGACGTAGCAGTAGCGGCAGGCGCGCGTGCACGTGTCGCCGAGGATCTGGAACGTGGCGGTGCCGCGCCCCCAGCACTCGGCGATGTTCGGGCAGCGGGCCTCCTCGCAGATCGTGTTCAGGCCCGCGCCGTGGATCAGCTTCCGGACGTCGAAGTAGCGGTCGTTCGGCGCTCGGGGCGCGGACCTTCATCCACTCGGGGCGGCGCGGCCGTTCGGCGACGGGAAGCGAGCTCTCCATCGCGGCCAGTCTAGTGACGCTCGTTAGGGTTGCGCGGTGACCAGGGTGCCCCTCGCGGCGCTGCTCGCGTCCGAGGCGATCTCGATCACGGGCAACCGCCTGACCAGCCTGGCCATCCCCTGGTTCGTGCTCCAGTCGACGGGCAGCGTCGGGCAGACGGGGCTCGTCGCCTTCTTCTCGCTGCTGCCCTTCGTCCTCTCCTCGGCGCTCGGCGGCGTGATCGTCGACCGGCTCGGCTACCGGCGGGCGAGCGTCGTCGCCGACCTCGCGAGCGGCGCCTCGGTGCTCTGCATCCCGCTGCTCTACCACACCGTCGGGCTGCCGCTGGCGGCGCTGCTGGCGCTCGTCTTCGCCGGCGCGCTGCTCGACGCGCCCGGGCAGACCGCGCGCGAGGCGATCCTCCCCGACCTCGTCAAGAAGGCGGGGACGACGCTCGAGCGCGGCACGAGCCTGCACGACGGTGTCTCACGTGCCGCGAGCATGCTGGGCGCGCCGCTCTCCGGGATCCTGATCGCCGTGCTCGGGCCCACGAACGTGCTCATCCTCGACGCGGCGACCTTCGCCGTCTCGGCGCTCCTGATGCGCGCGTTCGTCCCGTCGCCCGAGCCGAAGCACGACGAAGTGAGCCCCGAGCGCTACCTCACGCAGCTGCGGGAGGGGTTCGCCTTCCTCTGGCGCACGCCGATCGTGCGGGCGATGGTCGTGATGGTCCTGATCACGAACATGCTCGATGCGGCGATGGGCGGTGTGCTGCTCCCCGTCTACGCGGACAGCGTCCTCGACAGCGTGGTCGCGCTCGGGCTGATGAGCGGCGCAATGGGCCCCACGGCCTTTCTGGGGACGCTCGTCTTCGCCTGGATCGGGCACCGCCTGCCGCGCGTGTCGACGCTCGTCGTCGGCTTCACGCTCGGCGGGCCGACGCGGTTCTTCCTGCTCGCGGCGATGCCGGGCGCCGGACCGGCGATCATCGGCTTCGCGATCGCCGGGACCGGGATCGGCCCGATCAACCCGATCCTCGGCACGCTCCAGTACGAGCGCGTGCCCGAGCGGCTTCGGGCCCGCGTCTTCGGCGCGCGTCAGCGCGGGCGTGATGGCGGGGGCGCCGATCGGCGCACTGCTCGGCGCGGGCCTCGTCGAGCTCGTCGGCCTGCAGGAGACGTTCCTCATCTTCGGCACCGTCTACCTCGCGTGCACGCTGAGCCCGCTGTTCGTGCCGGCGTGGCGCGACGCGAACCGACGCGTCGAACCGGGGTAGCGGACCGTTACTTCGGCGGCGAGCTGCGCGTGCACGGGCTGGGGCCACAGCCCGTGACCCGCGTCGGCGGGCAGCTCCTCCAGCTCGAGCTCGAAGACCTCCGCGAGCGCCTCGAGCGCGTGCGGCCGCACCTCGTCCACCGTCACCGGCCGGCCGAGCTCGCGCGCGATCGTCGTGAACGCGGCGTCCTCGAGCCCGCAGGCGGTGATCCACTGGGTGAACGGTGCCGGGTCGAGATCGACGTTGAGCGCGTAGCCGTGCGTCGTCACCCAGCGCGAGATGTGGATCCCGATCGCTGGCGATCTTCCGCGGCGGGCGCGTCAGCCAGACGCCGGTGAGCCCCTCGATCCGCTCGCCTTCGACCTCCACGCGTCGCGAGCGTCCGGATCAGCGCCTCCTCGAGGTCGCGGCAGTAGCGCTTCACGTCCTGGCCGTGCCGGCGCAGGTCGAGGATCGGGTAGCAGACGAGCTGGCCGGGGCCGTGGAAGGTCGACTTCCCGCCGCGGTTCGTCTCCACGAGCTCGACCTCGGCGTCCTCCGGGACGTGCAGCTCACCGTCGTCGGTTCGCCGCCCCAGGGTGACGACGGGCGGATGCTCGAGCAGCAGGATCGTGTCCGGGATCGCCCCCTGCGAGACCGCCCCCGCCACCGACTGCTGCAGCTCCCAGGCCTCGCGATAGGGCACGAGGCCGAGGTTCATCACGTAGGCGCCCTTCACTCGCCGCTCGCGATCAGCGTCTGCGCCGCCTCCAGGTCCTCCGGGCTGACGAGCACGTCGTAGGCCCCGCCGAACTTCGTTCCCGACTGCGTCACCCGGCGGTCGGATGCGATCCCGGCGGTCTCGAGCAGGCCGCACACCATCACGGCCTCCTGCTCCGTCGAGACGGTGGTGAGGACGCTAGTAGTCGCTTTCGCCCCAGCTCTCGAGCCGCCCGCGCAGGTCGCGCAGGAAGCGGCCGGCGAGCGCGCCGTCGACCAGTCGGTGGTCGTACGTGAGCGTCAGGTTCATGATCGGCCGGATCGCGATCACGTCCTGGCCGAGCTCGTCCTGCACGACCCAGGGGCGCTTGACGACCGCATAGGTGCCGAGGATGCCCGCCTGCGGCTGGCTGATCACCGGCGTGCCGTGGAAGGTGCCGTAGCCGCCGGGGTTCGTGATCGTGAAGGTGCCGCCCTGGACGTCGTCCGGGATCAGCTTCTTGTCGCGCGCCCGCTGGGCGATCTCCGTGACCGCGCGGGCCATCCCGAGCAGGTTCAGGCCCTCGGTGTTCTTGACCACGGGGACGATCAGGCCCTTGCCGTCCGCGAGCTCGACGGCGAAGCCGAGATTGACGAAGTTGCGCGTGACGATCTTGTCGCCGCGGATCTCGCCGTTGATCCACGGGTACTCGCGCAGCGTCTCCACCGTCGCGCGCGCGATGAAGGAGAGGTACGTCGGGTTGACGCCGTACGCGGCCTCGTACTCCTTCTTCAGCTTGCCGCGGATCGCGACCACCTTGGACATGTCGACCTCGATCGCGCTCGTGACGTGCGCCGAGGTGTCGAGCGAGCGGCGCATGTGCTCGGCGATGCCCCGGCGCATCGCGGTCATCGGCTCCTCGGCCTCGCCCGGAGTCAGGCCTGCCTGCGCGACCGGCGCCGGCGCGGGCTTCGGGGCAGCCGGAGGCGCTGCGGGCGCGGCCTGTGGCGGAGCGGCCGGTGCCGCGGCGGCTGCCGGCGCCGGCGCGGAGGTGCTGCCGGCGGGGCCTGCGCAGCGGGCTGCGGTGCGGCTCGGGTGCGGGCGGAGCTGGCGGTGCCTGCTGCGCCGGTGCCGCGGCCTGCGCGCCACCGCCCTCGATGAACGCGAGGATGTCCTTCTTCGTCACGCGGCCGCCCTGCCCGGTGCCCTGCACCTGGCTCGGGTCGACGCCGTGCTCGGACGCGATCCGCGCGACGACGGGCGAGACGAACGTGCGGCCGTTCTCGGACCCGGCTGCGGCAGCACGGCAGCGGCGGCGCCGGCGTCGGCTCGGCCTGCGGCTGCGCGGGCTCGCGGCGCGGCCGGCTCGGCCGCAGCGCCCTCGGTCGCGGCCGCCTCCGAGGCGTCCGCCGCCTGCTGGGTGGCCGGCTCGGGCGGCGCTTCGGCAGGAGCCTCGACCTGCGGCGCCTTCGGGCGCGATCACCGCGAGCACCGTGCCGACCTCGACCGTCTCGCCCTCCTGGACGAGGATCTTCGCCACGACGCCCTCGCCCGGGCTCGGCACCTCGGTGTCGACCTTGTCGGTCGAGATCTCGAGCAGCGCTCTCGTCGGCGGCGATCGCCTCGCCCTCCTGCTTCAGCCACTTCGTGATCGTCCCCTCGGAGACGGAGACGCCCATCTGCGGCATGACGACGTCGATCTGCGTGTCCGTGGCCATTGTCTCCTCCTAGTACGCGGCGAGCTCTCGCAGCCCTGCGACGACGTCGTCGACCTGCGGGATGAACGCCTTCTCGAGCACGGGCGAGAAGGGCACCGGACCGTCCGGGGCGGCGATCCGCTTCACCGGCGCGTCGAGATCCTCGAACGCCTCCTCGGCGATCGTGGCCGCGATCTCGGCGCCGAAGCCGCCGGTGCGGGTGTCCTCGTGCAGCACGAGCACCTTGGAGCACTTGCGCACGCTGGCGAGCACCGCCTCGCGGTCCCACGGCATCACCGTGCGCAGGTCGACGATCTCGACCGAGACGTCCTGCTGCTCCAGCTCCTTCGCGGCCTCCTCGGCGGTGTAGACCATCGCGCCCCAGGTGATCAGCGAGATCTCGTCGCCCTCGCGGTGGATGCGCGCCTTGCCGATCGGCATCGGTGTAGCGCTCGTCGGGCACCTCGCCCTTGATCCGGCGGTAGAGGTGCTTGTGCTCGAAGAAGAGCACGGGGTTCGGATCCTCGATCGCAGCTGACCAGCAGGCCCTTCGCGTCCTCGGGCGTCGCCGGGCAGACGCACTTCAGACCCGGGATGTGCGCGAACGAGCTCTCCGGGTTCTGCGAGTGGAACGGGCCGCCCGAGAAGCCGCCGCCCGAGGGCAGCCGCACCACGATCGGGATCGGCGTGCCGGCGCGGAAGCGCTGCTTCGGCGGCGACGGTGACGAGGTGATCCCAGCGCGCAGGAGACGAAGTCGGCGAACTGCATCTCGGCGACGGGCCGCATCCCCATCATCGCGGCGCCCGTAGCACCGCCCATGATCGCGGTCTCGGAGAGCGGCGTGTCGAGCACGCGCCAGGGGCCGAACTCCTCCTGGAAGCCGAGCGTCACCTTGAACGCGCCGCCGTAGACGCCGACGTCCTCGCCGATCACGAACACGCGCTCGTCGCGTCGCATCTCCTGCCGGAGCCCGTCGCGAGATCGCCTGCAGGTAGGTCTATCACGTGCCATGGCTACTTGTGGTGAGGCGTGTCGAGGTCCTCGGGCGTCGCGTACACGCCCTCGAGCGAGCGTGGCGGGATCGGGCAGCGGCGACTCGTCGGCGCGCGCGATCGCGTCGTTCAGGATCCTCTTGACGCCGGCCGCGATCTCGTCCTCCTCCTCGTCGGGCAGCTCGGCGTTGTCGCGCAGCCAGCCGCGGAAGCGCTCGATGCGGGTCGCGCTTCGCCCACTCCTCGAACAGCTCCTTGGGGACGTAGAACGCGTCGTCGTGGACGGCGTGGCCCTCCATGCGCAGCGTCTGGACTCGATCAGCGTCGGCCCGCCGCCCTCGCGCGCCTTCTCGATCGCCAGCTTCGCCTCGCGGTAGACGGCGAGCACGTCGGTGCCGTCGACGACGACGCCCTCGAAGCCGTAGGCCGCGGCCCGGTCGGCGAGGTGCTCGACCGGCGTAGCGAGGTGGGTCGGGGTCGAGTACGCCCACTGGTTGTTGTCGCAGACGAAGACGACCGGCAGCCGGCGGACGCCGGCGAAGTTCATCGCCTCGTGCGCGTCGCCGCGCGCGGCGGCTCCCTCGCCGCACCAGCCGACCGCGACGCGGCGTCTCCTCGCCGGATCCGGAAGGCGAGCGCGCATCCCACCGCGACCGGCAGCATCGCCGGGAGGTGGCTGACCATCGCGATCAGCCCGAGGCGCGCGTCGGCCATGTGCACGTTGCCGTCGCGGCCGCGCGTCGGGCCCGTCCTCGCGACCCATGTACTGCGCGAAGATCCGCCAGGGCTCGACCCCGCGCGTGACGTGGACGCCCATGTCACGGTGCAGCGGCGTGCCGACGTCGTTCGGCCCCATCGCGGTCGCGACACCGACGGCCGCGCCCTCGTTCCCGCGCCCGGTGTAGAACGAGCCGGGGATCTTCCCCTGCTTGTAGAGGATGTGCCCGCGCTCCTCGATCCCGCGCGTGACCAGCATGTTGCGGTAGATGCCGAGCAGGTCCTCGCGATCGAGGCCCGCCTCCTTCACTTCCTGGAGCGAGCCGACCGGCTCGGCTTCCCGTACCGCCATGGTCGCGTGCGTACCCCCGTCGAGTGTGGACCGACGCCGCAACTCTAACGAGCCGCGTACCATCGCCGCGTGATCTCCGACTGGCAGAGCGCGGATCGGTTCGTGATCGACCAGCTGATCCGGCCCATGGCCAACCTCTACCGGATCTCCACCGACGGCACGCCGGTCGCGTTCGTGCGCCAGAAGAAGCTCGCGGTGAAGGAGGACATCCGCTTCTACGCCGACGAGGGGCAGACCGAGGAGCTGTTCCGGATCAAGGCGCGGTCGCTGATGGAGTTCAGCAGTCGCTACGACGTGACCACGCCCGGCCGGGGAGAAGATCGGCGTCCTCGGCAAGGTGTTCGGCAAGTCGCTCTTCCGCTCGACCTGGTCGATCATGAACGCGGAGGAGCAGCAGGTCGGCGGTCGCGCAGGAGCGCTCGGTCGCGGTCGCGGTGATCCGCCGGCTGATCGACATCGTGCCGTACGGCGACTTCGTGCCGATCCCGTTCCACTTCACGATCGATGCGGACGGCACGCACTTCGGCGACATGAACCGGCGGCTCGGCTACCGGGACACCTACGATCTCGACCTCTCCGGCGACACCGAGCGGACGATCGACCGGCGGCTGGCGATCGCGCTCGGGACCGCGCTCGACGCGCTGCAGTCACGCTGACCGTCGCGTCGCTGCGAAGCGGCCGCTCAGAGCGCATAAGATCCGCTCTCGCGGATTGCTCATCTTGCGCACGAGGACGCCTAGGCGGCCATCTCGGTCATGGGGCGGTCGGTGTCGACCTCCGCCACGTCGTCCCGCTTCAGCAGCGTCACCATCGCGATGATGCCGGCGACGAAGAAGACCGCGCCGCCGAAGAAGGCCGCGTGGAAGCCGGTCACGAGCGCCTCCGCCTGGTCGGCGGCGGTCGGCTGGCCGGACACGCCGCTCAGGCTGTCGGTCGTGCGGTCGACCGCGAGCGTGGAGAGGATCGCGAGCCCGAGCGCACCGCCGACCTGCTGCGAGGTGTTGAAGAGGCCGGAGGCGAGGCCCGCGTCCTCGTGCGCCATCCCGCTCGTCGCGAGCAGCGTCACCGGCACGAACGTCAGGCCCATGCCGATCGAGATCGGGATCAGGCCCGGCAGGACGTCGCCGAGGTAGGTGCCGTTCGCGTCGGTCGTGAGCAGGAGGAGCATTCCGACGGTGGCGATCGACATGCCGATGATCGAGGTCGTGCGGATGCCGAGCCGCTTGACGAGCGGCTGCGAGAGACCCGCGCCGATGCCGATCCCGACCGTGACCGGCAGGAACGCGAGGCCCGCCTCGAGCGGCGAGAAGCCGAGCACGCGCTGGACGTAGAGCGTGTTGAAGAAGAACATCGCGAAGAGCCCCGAGGCGACCATCAGCATCGCCACGTTGGCGGCGCGCAGCGTCTTGACGCGGAAGATGTCGAGCCGCACGAGCGGTGCCTTCTGCGCGCAGCTCGATCAGGACGAACGCGGTGAGCAGGACGAGCGCGACGACGCCGAAGCCGATCGTGCTCGGCGACGTCCAGCCCGACTCCTGCACGTTGACGATCCCGTAGACGAGCGCGATCAGGCCCGCGGTGACCGTGACCGCGCCGGGGACGTCGAAGATGCGGTGCTCGGCGTCCGAGCGCGACTCCGGCACTAGCGCGAGCGAGAGCAGGAAGACCGCGATGCCGACGGGCACGTTGACGAAGAAGATCCACGGCCACGAGAGGAACTCGACGAGGATGCCGCCGAGCAGCAGGCCGACGGCGGCACCGCCCGTGGCGATCCCGGCCCAGACGCCCATCGCCTTCGTGCGCTGCCGGGCCCTCCGCGAACGTCGTTGTGAGGATCGAGAGCGCGGCCGGCGCGACGAAGGCGGCGCCGAGGCCCTGGAGCCCGCGCGCGAGGATCAGAAACTCGGAGGAGGTCGCGATCCCGTTCAGGAAGCGAGGCGACCGTGAAGACGACGAGGCCGGCCAGGAAGAGGCGCTTGCGCCCGATCAGGTCGCCCGCGCGGCCGCCGAGCAGCAGGAACCCGCCGAAGATGAGCGTGTACGAGTTGACCACCCACTGGAGGTCGGCCTCGGCGACGTCGAGGTCGGTCTGGATCGACGGCAGGGCGACGTTCACGATCGTCGCGTCCAGGATGACCATGAACTGCGCCATGCAGACGAGCGAGAGGACGAACCACGGATTGACGTGCTTGACCGGCAAGGGAGAGGTTCTACCAGCGTGCCCCAGCGGGGGTACGGTTAACCGTATGTCTGACGGAAAGCGGCCGAAGCGCAACTGGATCCAGGAGGAGCGGCGCAAGACGCTCGGCGACTGGGTCGCGTTCTGCCTCGCTGCGGCCACGCTGCAGCTACTTCTTCGAGGACCGGGAGGCCGAGCTGCCCGCCGGCTGCCCGCAGTGCGGCGGCGAGATGCGATCCCGCTGCCCGGCCTGCGGCGCGCCGTTCCCGTCTGCGTTCGCGGTCGAGTGCGAGGAGTGCGACGCGGACGTCCGCCCGCGCCGAGCTCTTCGGCGCCCCGATCCGCAAGCCCGGCCGCTAGTCCGTGAACGAATCGGTGCCAGGCTGAAGCCGGCACCGATGCTCTAGGCTGGTCCCGACGATCTGCGAGAAGCGGATCACCGTGACCGTGTCGTCCTCGGTCGACCTCGCGGTTGTAGAGCTGGCCGAGGAAGCGCGCGAACTCCTCGGCCTGGCGGATCTCGGGGTTGTCGTGCTCGATCTCGCGCGGCGAGAGGTCGCCGAGGCGCTTCACCTCGACCTTGTCGATCACCGCGTCGAAGACCTTCTCGCGCTGGCCGTAGCGGACGCCGACGAGCACGGTCACGATCATCCCCTTCTTGTACTTCGTCGACTTGTCGCCGAGCCGGATCGTCGCCGTCTTCCGGTGCGTGCGCAGCTGGTCCGCGACGATCGGCGAGTAGAAGTTGAGCGCGTACGTCGCCACCGCGCGGGACTCATAGAGCCTCGTCGGCCAGCGCTTCGATCGCGCCTCGCGGCCATCTCGCGCTCGCCGCGGTAGGCGAGCAGCCGCGGCGCGTCGTCGAGCGGCAGCCAGCGCGCCTCGGCGACCTCGAGCTCCATGCCCGGCGGGAAGCTCGCCGATCCGGCCACGCGCCGGTAGCGCAGCAGGAAGAAGCTGACGACCTTGAACACGCGCTCGCCCTCCGCGCGTGTAGACGTAGCGCACGTCGCCGAGCTTGCCGTCGAGCCGCGCCTCGACGCCCGTCTCCTCGGCCGTCCTCGCGCACCGCGGTCTCGGCCGCGCGCTCGCCCGGTCGATCGAGGCCCTTCGGCAGCGCCCAGACGCCCTCCGGCTTGCCCTGCGGCCGGACCGCCGCGAGCTACCAGCGGCCGCGCATGCGGCGCACGAGGACGCCTCCGGCCGAGAGCTCGCGCGCCATGCCGGCCTTTGTAACACAGATCTCAGTCAGATCGACTCAGACTTCTCGCTGCGCGTCGGCTCTGCAGTCTGGTACAGTGCCGCTCTGGCACTCTCGAGGTGAGAGTGCCAGAACATGTCACAAAGTCACGACACTAGGAGGCATGTGCATGAATCTGCAGCCCCTTGGTGACCGCCTGATCGTCGAGGTCCTCGAGGAGGAGGAGATCACCGGCAGCGGCATCGTGCTGCCCGACACCGCGAAGGAGAAGCCGCAGCGCGGCAGCGTCCTCGCAGTCGGCCCCGGCCCGCGTGACGAGGACGGGGAGTACATCAAGATGGACGTCGAGGAGGGTGACGAGGTCATCTTCTCCAAGTACGGCGGCACCGAGATCAAGCTCGGCGCCGACGAGGTCCTGATCCTGCGCGAGTCCGACGTCCTCGCCAAGGTCGTCGGCGATCGCAAGCCGCGGTCTAGGCGACGCCGATAGAGGACGTAGGAGGAAGACAGATGGCTCACAAGGAGCTCAAGTTCAACGAGGACGCGCGCCGCGCGCTCGAGCGCGGCGTCAACATCCTCGCCGACGCGGTCAAGGTGACGCTCGGCCCGAAGGGCCGCTACGTCGTGCTGGACAAGAAGTTCGGCGCGCCGACGATCACGAACGACGGCGTCACGATCGCCCGCGAGATCGAGGTCGAGGACGCGTTCGAGAACCAGGGCGCGCAGCTCGTGCGCGAGGTCGCCACGGCGACGAACGACGTCGCCGGTGACGGCACGACGACCGCGACCGTGCTCGCCCAGGCGATCGTCCGCGAGGGCCTGAAGAACGTCGCCGCGGGCGCGAACCCGATGGGGCTCAAGCGCGGCATCGAGAAGGCCGTCGAGGCGGTCGTCGAGGACCTGAAGAAGCAGTCGAACGAGATCTCGGGCAAGGAGGACATCGCCCGCGTCGCCACCATCTCGTCGCGCGAGCGCGAGATCGGCGACGTGATCGCCGACGCGATCGAGAAGGTCGGCAAGGACGGCGTCGTGAACGTCGAGGAGGGCCAGACCTTCGGCCTCGAGCTCGAGTTCACCGAGGGCATGCAGTTCGACAAGGGCTACCTGTCGCCGTACATGATCACCGACGCCGAGCGCATGGAGGCCGTGCTCGACGACCCGTACATCCTGATCGCGAACCAGAAGATCGGCGCCGTCAAGGACATCCTGCCGGTGCTCGAGCAGGTCATCCAGGCGGGCCGGCCGCTGCTGATCGTGGCCGAGGACGTCGAGGGCGAGGCGCTCGCGACGATCGTCGTCAACAAGCTGCGCGGCACCTTCACCGGCCGTCGCCGTCAAGGCGCCGGGCTTCGGCGACCGCCGCAAGCGGATGCTCGAGGACATCGCGATCCTCACCGGCGGCGAGGTGATCACCGAGGAGATGGGCCTCAAGCTCGAGAACACGAAGCTCTCGCAGCTCGGCCGGCCCGCAAGGTCGTCGTCGACAAGGACTCGACCACGATCATCGACGGTGCCGGCGACGCCGAGGCGATCAAGGGCCGCATCAAGCAGCTGAAGGCCGAGATCGAGAACACCGACTCCGACTTCGACCGCGAGAAGCTGCAGGAGCGGCTGGCGAAGCTCTCCGGCGGCGTCGCGGTGGTCAAGGTCGGCGCAGCCACCGAGACCGAGATGAAGGAGAAGAAGCACCGCGTCGAGGACGCGCTGCAGGCCACCCGCGCGGCCCTCGAGGAGGGCATCGTGCCGGGCGGCGGCGTCGCGCTGCTGAACGCGGCCGACGCCGTCAAGGCTCGACACGCTCGAGGGCGACGAGAAGACGGGCGCGCCGATCATCGTCCGCGCGCTCGAGGAGCCGCTTCGCCAGCTCGCCTACAACGCGGGCCTCGAGGGCTCGGTCGTCGTCGACCAGGTCCGCACGGCCAAGAAGGGCCAGGGCCTGAACGTCGACACGGGCGAGATCGAGGACCTCGTCAAGGCCGGCATCATCGACCCGACGATGGTCACGCGCTCGGCGCTGCAGAACGCCGCGTCGATCGCGAAGAACATCCTCACCACCGAGGCGATCGTCGCCGAGGCGCCCGAGAAGCAGGCGGCCGGCGCCGGCATGCCCGACATGGGCGGCATGGGCGGGATGATGTAGAGCAGCCCTCGGGCTTTCGCTCGCACACGAGGGGCCGGCGTGAGCCGGCCCCTCGTCGTTCTGACATCGTAGACTCACGCTGGGGTCCTCGCCCTTCGACACCGCGGCTTGCGGCCGACCAGCGGGGCTTGCGATACGGCTCGAACGACGGCTCCGACACGGATGGCGGCTGCCGGCTCGGATGCTTTCAGGGACTGCTCAACAAGGAGCGAACCAGGACGGAGTCGACGTCTGGCTACGAACGGCTCGGTGGCGTCGATTGCCATCGCAGCGGTGGTCGACCATTTCAGCGAAGCGATCGTGAAGAATCCCGATTGTCGGCCAGGCCTCGGAGAACCCTGCTCTCCGGGAGTGGCGCACGAACAATCTGGAAAGACTTCCGGGCCTCAAGTTCATGCGCACCCTCTGGGTCTGCGACGTCGCCGGTGGGCCCCAGCCTATGCAGCGTCAAAACCGGGCAGCACTACCCTTGGTCTGGAAGAAGCCCACCGTCACCTGAGGATCTCTCCCGCCGAGTTCGATGAAGTCGCGGCCGATACTCGGGCGAGACGTCGTCTTCTTCAAGGTGCCCGAGCCCGAGAAGCGAGGAGGTTCTGGCTGCCTTGCTGCACACATGGGCGAGGTGGCCGCGCGGTACTTCGCCGTAGGGACATTCGGTTCGGAACCAGTGGCGCGTAGTTCGCGATCGTGCTCATCGTCGGCGTTGGGCGGCGCCGTGCTGCTCCGCAGACGCCAGCGTGGTCGTCCAGAACCAGTCCGCCGCGCGACCCCGAGCACGCGCGGGGACGCACGATGCCCGCAGCGCGGCGGCCGATGGTCGCGACTGCCAGCCGATCTCCACGGCGCGCGTGACATTCGGGCTGACCGAGATCCGCGCCGACCGACGGCGCTCAGCGTCAGTCTCATGGCCGAGATGCTGGCCTACCATCAGCATCGTCGTCGCGCCGCGGCGCTGCACTGGCGCAGCTGCGCTCGCCTGGCGGCGGCACGGTGAGGCGACGGTGCGACTGATGCGCCCGGCACGATTCGAACGTGCGACCTCTGCCTCCGCAGGGCAGCGCTCTATCCCCTGAGCTACGGGCGCCTGAGGTGAGTCAGCGTCAGGCAGTACGGCGGGTGGTCAGTGTAGCTGGGTCGCCACCGACCGGCCGACCTGACCGCGTCTGCAGGGACCTCGCGGCGAACGTAGGCGAGGGCGACGGCTCCGTCGGCAGCGCGGCGGCGCTCGTGATCCGGCCGACGCTCTTGCCGTCGTAGACGATCTCGGTCTCGGCGGCGGGCAGCTCGTCGAGCGCGAGCACGCGCAGGCCGCGGTTCGCGTGCCCGCGGTAGTGGAGCCGCGCGATCGGCTCCTGGCCGGGATAGCAGCCCTTCTCGAAGCTCGACGGCGCGCTCCACGAGCCCCGCCTCCGCGGGCAGGACGCGCTCGTCCAGCTCGCGGCCCCAGCGCGGCGGTGCCGCGCGCGGATCCGCAGCAGCTCGAGCTCGGCGGGCGTGACGGTCGCGTCCGAGCCCGGCGTCGAGCACCTCGGCAGCAGGCTCGCCGTAGTCGGCGGTCGGGATGCCCTCACCGCCGAAGACGACGTGCGAGGCGTGCTGCTCGAGCTCGATCTCGGCCTTCGCGCGAAGCGCGACCGCAGCAGCTCGGTCGCGACGCGCTCGCCGAGCTCGGCTCGGTCAGGAGCAGGAAGTCGTCGGGCGCGCGCCGGAGGACGACGAGCGGCGCGATCACCCGCGCCTTGGCGGTCAGCAGCAGCGCCTCGCAGGCCGCGCCGGGCGCGAGCGCGGCCACGTCGTTGGAGACCATGCGGTGCAGGTACTCCTCGGCGCCCGGGCCGGCGACCCGACGTACGACCGCGGACGAAAGGCGTAACGCGCATCTCGACGGTTACTGTAGGAGACGGTGTTCCGGGCCAAGGCGGAGAAGAAGGTGCTCGAGGCGGGCTACGACCCCGCCCGGCTCCCGCCCGGCCAGTACCTGACCGAGAAGTGGCCGGTCCTGCACGCGGGCTCGATCCCGTCGACCGACCTCGCCACGCTGGACTTCGAGGTGTCGGGCGAGGTCGAGAATCCCAGTCTCGCTCTCCTGGGACGAGCTGAACGCGCTCCCGCGGACGGAGCACACCCAGGACATCCACTGCGTCACCCGCTGGTCCAAGTTCGACATGACGTTCTCGCGGCGTCCACTGGCGCGAGCTGGAGGAGCTCGTCAGCCCGAAGCAGAGCGCGCACTACGCGATCGCCCTGGCGGAGCAGGGCTTCACGGCCAACGTGCCGATCTCGTTCCTGCGCGACGAGCACGCGCTCCTGGCGACGCACGCGACGGCGAGCCGCTCGCGGCGGAGCACGGCTGGCCGCTGCGCCTCGTCATCCCCGGCAAGTACTTCTGGAAGAGCGCGAAGTGGCTGCGCGGGATCGAGCTCTCGGCGACCGACCGCCCCGGCTTCTGGGAGCGCTACGGCTACCACAACGACGCCGACCCCTTCGAGGAGCAGCGCTACGGCTTCTAGCGTGGCTGGGCCGAATCACTCGGACGGGTGACTACAGACGAGGCGGGTGGCGCCGATATCTGGGGTACCCACCTCCCCAGATTCACCCCTCGAAGACCGCGGCCCCCTCCGCGGTCTTCATCTTTTCGGGGCAGTACGCTGCAGGAGATGGAGCCTCTGACACGGCAGACGTGCGTCGCGTGCCGACGGGACGCCCCGACCGTGACGGACGCCGAGATCGCCGAGCTGCAGCCCCAGGTCTCCGACTGGGAGCTCGTGGAGCTCGACGGGATCAAGCGGCTCAGGCGCGTCTTCCCCTTCGACGACTTCGCGCAGGCGCTCGCGTTCACGGGGCGGTCGGCGAGCTCGCCGAGTCGGAGGGGCATCATCCCGCGCTCCTGACCGAGTGGGGGCGGACGACCGTCACCTGGTGGACGCACAAGATCCGTGGCCTGCACCGCAACGACTTCATCATGGCCGCGAAGACCGACGAGCTCGCGCGCTGAGCCGACGAAGCCGTCAGGGAGAGGCCGGGCCGCCGGCCTCTCCCCGTGTCCCCTCGCCTTGAATGAGTCGCGAGCGACCGGCCTGATACACCCTCTTCGCCTCGCTCATGCGGCGACGGGCGCCTCGGCGAGCAGGCCGTGGCGCTGTGCCCAGCGGCTGGCTTCGGTCCGGTTCGCCACATCGAGCTTCCGGTAGATGTTGGAGAGGTGGAACTTGACCGTCTGCTCGGTCACCCACAGGAGCTTGCCGACCCGGCCGTTGGTGTATCCCTCGGCGACGAGGCACAGGATCTCGCGCTCCCGCTTCGTGAGCGGATCGTCGTGCGGATCCGGGGGAGCCGGCGCCGGCGCGGCGCGCTTCGTGTGGGCGAGGAAGATGGAGGGCTCGAAGGCCTGGCGGGCCGCCAGGGCCAGATCGTCCGGCGATGCCGAGCGCGAGATCGCCACGGTCGTCCCTGCGGCGAAGGCGGCGGCGAGCATCGCGTCGTCGGCGGTGTCCGCGAGAACGATCGTCTTGAGGCCGGGGACGAGCTGCCGTGCCTCCTGGATGCTCTCGACACCGCCGGCATTGCGGAGATCGAGGAGGAAGAGGTCGGGGCGATGCTCGCGGACGGCGTCGAGGGCTTCCTCCGCCGTCGTCTGCTTCGAGACGGTCGTCACCCCGGCTGCCTCGAGCACCCGCTCGACGATCTCGAGCAGCAGCGGGTGTGAGTCCAGGAGCACAGCGGAGCGGATGCCGCGACGGCTCGTCGAGCCGGTCGCGGAGCGTGCGTCGAGCGCGATGGACATGATCGGAAGCTCTCCCTTCATCGGCGGTGGCGCGATTCGCTCGCGACGTCGACGGGATAGAGCGCCCAGTCGGGCCTCCTGATACATCGGAGCCCGGATTAGATGTCGAAGACGGTGCCGACTGCGCCATCGGGCCGGCGGCTCTGGCCGGCGAGCAAGGCGGCTGCGGCTTCGCGCGCGCTGGCGGAGCCGAGCCGGGTCATCGTCGCGGCGATCTCGCCCGAGATCTTCGGCGCGGCGAAGGAGGTGCCACTCCAATGCGCCCAGCGGCGGAAGCTCTGCGGCACGCGACCCGGAATCGGCCTCGTGTGCCCGGACTCGTCGAACTCGAGGAACGTGCTCAGCACCTGAACCCCGCGGGCGGCGACGTCCACCCACCAGCCGAAGTTCGAGAAGGGTGCCCTCTCCAGGTCGTCGTCGACGGCCGCCACGGCGAGCACGCGCTTGTGGGCGGCAGGCCAGAGTGGTCGGTGCGTCGAGTCGTTGCCGGCGGCCGCGACGACCACCGTCGTCGGCGAGACGTGTCGGAGTGCTTCGGCGATGGCCAGCGGCGGCTGGTCGTCGTGGCTGTAGCAGCCGAGCGAGAGATTGATCACGTCGGCGTCGGCATGGTCGAGGATCGCGCGCGCGACGTCGAGCTCGGAGCCGTAGCCCTCGGTGTCGAGCACCTTGGCGATCTCGATCGTCGCGTTCGGAGCGCGCTGGAGGACCACGCCCGCGATGAACGTGCCGTGACCCGACTCGTCGTCGAGCCAGCCGTTCTGCGGGTTGACGTCGGTGTCCTCGAGGGTGTTCGGCCCGGCAGTCGTGCGGGTGTCGAGCCACGGGTGCAGGCGCGGCGTGTACCCGGTGTCGATCACGGCGACGCGAGCCCCCTCGCCGTGGCCGTCCGAGAACTCCACGCCCTCCTCCGCGGCGACGGCGAAGCCCGCGGGACCGCCCTGCACGAACGGCAGCCCGCAGAGCACGTGGTGGGGCGAGACGCGGGGCAAGGCATCGTCATCGCGGACGCGCAGCCTGCCGATCGCCCCCGGGAAGTCCTCGCCGGCCGGCAGCTCGAACCGCAGCAGGCGCTCCTCGATGCCCGGGGTCGTGTCGAGCTCCTTGGCGTCCAGCTCCTCGAGCGTGCGCGCCAGCAGCGGCAGGTCCTCCCGCGCGACGAAGAGCTCGTTCGGGGTGTGCAGGTGCGGGCGCTCCCCGAGCGTCAGCAGAACGTCCTCGCGGTCGGGAAGCCTCGTCTCCCGATGACGTTGGATCGCTCTACGCGGATCCCGGGGCTCTCGCTCGCGTGCCATCGCCGTCAGATCGTATGCGTCGCGCGATCGTTCGCAACCCGGTGATGTATCTGCGGGCGCGTTCGCCTCTCTCTTTCACGTGGGGCGACAGTGAGCACCGTGTGTGAGCCTCGGCCGACTCGACTACGCTCGGGCGTAGTGAGGTCCGAGCCGACCGACCTCGACCTTCGAGACGACACGCCTCTCGCCGACGCCGAGCGGGCGATCGAGCTCGCCCCGGACTCGCCCCGGCGCGCGAGGGTGCTCGCAGAGGCGGCACTGCGGCGCGCGGAGGACGACGTCGAGGCAGTTGCGGTGGCGGAACGCGCACTCGGCCTCGCCGCGCTGGGGTTGCGGGACGGCGATGCGGCCGTCGTCCATCTGCGGCGCGCCGTGGGGGTCGCGGCTGCTGCCGACCTGCGGGTGCGGGCGGCCGAGGCACGGATGAGCCTCGGCCGCGCTCTGCTCTACACGGGCGACTCGCGCGGCGCCTTTCGCGAGATCGACGCGGCGGGCGTCGCGCTGAACGGGCTGGCCGGCGCGCGGCTGCAGCTGCAACGGGCGATCCTCCTCCATCACCACCACCGGCTCGAGGAGGCGCTCGAGGGCTACCGCGCGGCGCTCGTCGTCCTGCGCCGCCACGGCGACCGGCTCTGGGAGGCGCGGGCGCTGAACAACCGTGGGCTCGTGCACGCATATCGCGGCTCGCTGGGTCTGGCCGAGGACGACCTCTCCGCTTCCTCACAGATCTACTCCGAGCTCGAGCTCGATCTGGCTCTCGCCGAGGTCGAGCACAATCTCGGCTGGGTCGCCGCGCGCCGCGGGGACGTTCCGACCGCGCTCGACCTCTACGACAGCTCACAGGAGCGGCGGCGGGCCCAGGGCGTGCCGCTTGCCTACGGGCTGAGCGACCGCTGCGAGCTGCTGTTGACCGTTCGCCTCGTCGCTGAGGCGCGCGGGGCAGCCGAGCAGGCCGTGTCCGAGCTCGCGCGCGGCAGCATGGCGCTCGAGACGGCGGAGGCCCGGCTGATGCTCGCCGAGACGGCCCTCGTAGACGGCGACTTCCAGACGGCGCGGAGCGAGGCCGAGACGGCGGGGCGCGCCTTCGGCCGCCAGCGGCGGCCACGCTGGGCCGCGCTCGCCCGCTACGCGGCACTACGGGCGACGTTCCTCGAGCAGGGACCGTCGGTCGAGTCACTGCGCGCCTCCCGCCGCGCCGCGTCGTCGCTTGCGTCGGCCGGCTGGTCGGTCGCCGCCCTCGACGCCCACCTCCTGGGTGCACGGATCGCTCTCGCACTGGGCCGCACGGTCGCGGCGCGGCGTGCTCTCGCCCAGGTCCGGGTCAGCCGGCGCGAGCCGGTCGACCTCCGCGTGCGGGCGAAGCACGCGAGTGCCCTGCTCGCGCTCGCGGACGGCAGTCGGCCCAAGGCCTACGCCGCGCTCCGGTCGGGCGTCCGCCTGCTGAACGAGTACCGCGTCGCCCTCGGCGCGACCGAGCTGCGCGCACAGGTGGGCGGTCAGGCCGAGGAGCTCACGGCGCTCGGGCTGCGGCTGGCTCTCGAGGACGACGACCCTCGCCGCGTCCTCGCCTGGCTGGAGGAGGGCCGTGTCGGTGCTCTGGGGCTGCGACCGGTCCGTCCGCCGGACAACGACGAGCTCGCGGCCGAGCTCGCCGATCTGCGGCGCATCGTCGCGGACGTCCAGGAAGGGTCGCTGGCGGGGCAGGACGTCCGGGAGCTCCGCCGGCGCCAGGTCACGCTGGAGGAATCGGTGCGGCGCCGCACGCGCCATGCGGCCGGCAACGCCACGAGGCGCGGCCGCGCGGCTCACCGTCCGAGAGCTCGGCGATCTGCTCGGGGAACGGGCCCTCGTCACCTACCTGGAGGCCGAGGGCCGGCTGCGCGCGGTCACGCTGTGCTCGGGGCGGGTGCGCCTGCATGCTCTGGGGGACGCCGCCGAAGCCCGGACGGAGCTCGACGCGCTCCGCTTCGCCCTGCGCCGGCTGGCCCGATCGACCACCGCCGCGCCCGTTCAGGCTGCCGCTTCCGACGCGGCAACCCACGCGGCCGAGCGGCTCGACGCGCTGTTGCTCCGACCGCTCGCCGCCGAGCTCGGCGATCGCCCGCTCGTGCTCGTTCCGACCGGCGTCCTGCACGCGATGCCCTGGTCGATCGCGCCGAGCCTGGCCGGGCGTCCGTACGCGGTCGCACCTTCGGCGGCCGCCTGGGGCCACGCCGAGACGCGGTATCGCCCGATCGGTGCGCGGGCTCGAGTGACGGTCGCCGCCGGCCCCGGACTGCCGTTCGCGAGCCCGGAGGCGAGCGCGGTGGCTGCCCTGTACGGCGCCTCACCGCTCCTCGGGGCAGCGGCCACGGCGCCGGCCGTCCTGAAGGCACTGGACGGGGCGGACGTGCTGCACCTCGCGGCGCACGGGTCGTTCCGCTCCGACAACCCGCTCTTCTCGTCGATCGACCTCGCCGACGGTCCGCTCACCGTGTACGACTTCGAGTCGCTCGACGACGCACCAGCGCTGTGCGTGCTCTCGGCCTGCGAGTCCGGCTTGTCCGAGGTGCGCGCGGGCGACGAGCTGATGGGGCTCACCGCAACCCTCCTCGCCCTCGGGAGCTCGACGATCGTCGCGAGCGTCGTGACCGTCCCCGACGAGACGAGCACCGTGCTGATGAAAGCGTTCCACCGCGGGCTGGCCGCCGGAGACCGCCCTTCCGAGGCGCTCGTGCAGGCCCAGGCCGCCGCCGGCGACGGGATCGAGGCTGTCGCGGCCCGTGCCGGATTCGTATGCTTCGGGGCGGGGTGAGCGTGTTCACGCTGTGCCGCCCCGAGCAGCTCGATACCGGTGTCGGGGTGCTCCTCGGCAACAACCGACGACACGTTCCCAGGGGGGATTCGGGCGCAGTGGATCTCGCAGACCTCGTTCACGCCGCCGCAGAGGGCGAGCAAACGGCCTGGAACGCGATCGTCGAGCGGTTCGGCGGCCTGATCTGGGCGACCGTCCGCGCGCACCGGTTGAGCGCCGCGGACAGCGCCGAGGTCGTGCAGACGACCTGGCTGCGTCTCGTCGAGCACCTCGACCGGATCCGTGAGCCCGAGCGGCTCGGCGGTTGGCTCGCGACGACGGCCCGCAACGAGTGCCTGGCCCTGATCCGGCACGGCGCGAGAGAGGTGGCGACGAGCGACATGGAGACCTTCGAGGCCGACGGCGGGGTCGCTCTCGACCAGGCGCTGCTGGCGACCGAGCGGGACCGGGCGTTCTGGGGCGCGTTTGCCGGCCTCGGCGAGCGGTGTCAGGCATTGCTCCGGGTGCTGATGGCCGACGCCGAACCGAGCTACCAGGAGGTCTCGGCAGCGCTCGGCATGCCGATCGGGGCGATCGGCCCGACGCGGAGGCGCTGCCTCGAGCGTCTCCGGCGCGACCCCCAGCTGGCAGCCTTCGACGTGGGAGGAACACGTGACCGACTCGGGTAACCCCGACGTGCCCGGCCCGACCGATCCGGACGAGGTCCTGCTGGCGAACCTGCGGCGGATCGCCTCGGTGGTCGACCCGTTGCCGGACGTGCTCGTGCATGCGGGGCGCGAGAGCCTGACCTGGCGTCGCGTCGACGCCGAGCTCGCGGCGCTGCTCTCCGACTCGAGCGTCGACGACCAGCGGCTCGCGCTCGTCCGGTCGACCGGCAGCGCCCGCGCGGTCGCGTTCGAGGCCGGTGACTTCACGATCGAGCTGGACATCCTCGGCAGCGGTGCCGAGCGGACGCTCGTCGGTCAGCTCGTGCCCCCGCGCGCGGCCACGATCGAGGTCCAGACGGCCGAGCGTCGTACGACGGTCGAAGCCGACGAGCACGGCCGGTTTCGCGCCGAGGGTGTGCCGGCGGGGCGCATGCGCCTGCGCGTGACCGGGCGCGAGCCGACGGACGTGGCGGCCGAGACGACCTGGATCACGATCTGACCTTCCAGGGTGCCCCGGCGTCGTAGGCTTCGCGCATGGACGCTGACCCCGTCGAGCTCCGGGTCCTCGGCTGCCTGATCGAGAAGCAGCGGACGACGCCGGACGTCTACCCGCTCTCGCTGAACGCGCTGCGGCTCGCATGCAACCAGGCGACGAACCGCGAGCCGGTGGTCGACTACGACGAGGCCACGATCCGGGCCGCGCTCGAGCGGCTCTCGCGCCGCGGGTGGACGAGGCTCGCGAGCGGGCCGGGCAGCCGGGCGGCCAAGTACCGCCACCTGCTGGACGACGCTCTCGGCCGCGTCCCGTCGCAGATCGCCCTCCTGGCCGTGTTGATGCTGCGCGGGCCGCAGACACCCGGCGAGCTGAAGACGAGAGTCGAGCGGCTGTACCCGTTCGGGAGCCTCGACGACGTCCAGAAGGCGCTCGACGCGCTGGCCGAGAACGAGCTCGTGCGGCGGCTCCCGCGCCGGCCCGGGCAGAGCCAGGACCGGTACGAGCAGCTGCTCGGCGGCGGCGGCGACGACGAGGAGGAGGCCGAGCCTGCCTCGCAAGCTGCGCCGACGGGCGGGCTCGAGGAACGCGTCGCCACGCTCGAGCGGCAGATGGCCGAGTTGCTCGACCGTCTCGCCTAGTCGTCCGCACTGACGACCGCGCGTCCTCCCAGCGGCCGACCTGAAGATCATCCGCGGCGACGGCACGGTTCCTGCCCCCGGCCGATGTATCGGCGCCGCGCGCGGCGCAGGATCGCTCCATGACAACTATGGAGGTGACCGAAGTGCAAACGACACCGACGCTCGTCGATGTCCGCCCGCTGCGCGCGCAGCTCGAAGGCGACATCGTGACGCCGGAGGACGAAGGCTGGGACGAGGCTCGCCTCGCCTGGAACCTCGCAATCGACCAGCGGCCCGCAGCGGTGGCGCTGACGGAGTCCGCGGCCGACGTTGCCGCCGTCGTGCGCTTCGCGGGCGAGAACGGCCTGCGGGTCGCGCCGCAGGGAACGGGCCACAACGCGGCTGCGCTGGCGGCCGCCGCCGGCTCGCTCGAGGACGCGATCCTCCTGAAGACGGTGCGCATGCGTGGCGTCAGAATCGACGCGGAGGCCCGTACCGCGCGCGCGGAGGCCGGTGTCCTGTGGATCGAGGTCGTGGAGGCTGCGGCCGAGCACGGTCTCGCCGCGCTCGCCGGCTCGTCGCCCGATGTCGGCGTCGTCGGCTACACACTCGGCGGCGGGCTCTCGTGGCTCGCGCGCAAGCACGGCATCGGGGCGAACCAGGTCACGGCGATCGAGCTCGTCACCGCCGACGGGCGCCTCGTGCGTGCGGACGCGGAGCACGAGCCCGATCTGTTCTGGGCCCTGCGGGGCGGCGGCGGCGCCTTCGGCGTCGTCACCGCGATCGAGTTCAACCTGTTCCCGATCACGGAGGTCTACGCCGGCGTCCTCTGGTATCCGGTCGACCGAGCCGCCGAGGTGCTGAACGAGTGGCGTGCGTGGACGGACGGCCAGCCCGAGGAGATGACCTCGGTCGGCCGCATCCTCCAGTTCCCGCCCATCCCGGAGATCCCGGAGCCGGTCCGCGGTCAGTCGTTCGTCGTCGTCGAGGCGATCTATCTCGGCGACGAGGCCGAGGGTGCAGAGCTGCTCGCTCCGTTGCGGGCGCTCGGGCCCGTGATGGACACGGTCGCCACCATCCCGGTGACGGCGCTCGCCCAGCTGCACATGGACCCCGAGGAGCCCGTGCCGGCGGTCGGCGACGGCGGCATGCTCACGGACGTCGACGCGGAGCTCGTCGACGCGATCGTCGACGCCACCGTCGGCTCGCCGCTGCTCAGCGTCGAGATCCGCCACCTCGGCGGCGCGGTTGCGCGCACGCAGGCCGGACATGGCGCGCTCGCAGCCTTCGAGGCGCCGTTCGTCATCTACTCGGTCGGCTTCGCGCCGACTCCCGAGGCGGCGGAGGCGGTCGAGGAGGCGGTCTCCGTGATGCGTGGGGCGGTTGCAGAGTGGGAGGCGGAGCACACGTACATGAACTTCGCCGACACCCGCCGCGGGCCGCGGAGCCTGTTCGACGTGGGGGCCTACGACCGGCTCTGCCGGATCAAGGCGGAGGTCGATCCCGCGGACACGTTCCTCTCGAACCACCCGCTCTCGAGCGACGGCTAGAGGTCACGGCTCCCGCGCACGGCTGCGTGCGCGGGAGCCGGACTAGTCCGTGCCGCTGCACGACGCGCTGGACGCCTGCGGAACCCAGCGCAGACCGTCGAGCGAGACGATCTCCGGCAGGAGGCCGAACGTCGCCAGCGCGAGGGGCAGCCGTGTCCGGGCCTGCATCTCGGTCGAGTGAATCCAGAAGCCGACGAAGGCCTCCACCGGCGCGCCGCGGTTCAGCCGCCGGAGCTCCCAGAAGAGCCGGGCCGACTGCCGTGCCTGATCCACGACGACGCGGTCCGAGACGCTCCACCAGAGCTGGAGCGGGACGCAGGAGGCGGCAATCGCCGGCGCGTAGGCCAGCGGGCTGCGCCGTGCGAACGCGCGCGGCGCCGTCTTCGGCGTCCCGCCGATCTCCTTCCGGGCGAGCTTGCGCAGGCCGTCGCCGATCGGCATCCCCCACGCGCGCAGGCAGGCCTTGCCGCACGCGAGGCGGCGGAAGTTCCGGTACTGGAGCGCGAAGTCGGCGACGGCGTCGAAGGCGGCCGCGCCCGCGAGCAGCTTCGGGTGCCGTGCGACGAGCAGCAGCGTCTCCTGGCCGCCCATGCTCCCGCCGAAGGCGTAGATCCGCTTCGGATCGAATCGAAGCCAGGGAAGCGTCCGGCGCAGGATCTGCGGCATCCGCGCCAGGTCGTCGACGTGCCTCGGAAAGCCCCAGGAGTGCGCGGACAGGCGCCGGCCGCGCGCATCCGGGTTGACGACCGCGAAGCCACCGCGCGCCGGCAGGTTGCCCCAGTTCGACGCGTTGATGCGGCCGCTCAGCCCGCGTCCGTGCGGCGAGATGATCAGCGGGATGGGCGGGTTGTTGCCCGGCCCGTACCACGACGGCAGCAGCACGACCGCACGGTTCCTGCGGCCGTCGTGAGCGCGGTAGCTGATCGCCACGCGCTTCGTCGCGGCCAGTGTCGTCCTCGTGCCCGACGTGCGCCGGATCGGGCCGCGGCGGGTGCGCACGACGAGCTCGAGCTTGCCGCGCAGGCCCGAGAGGTCGATCACCTCGCCGCGCACTCGGGCGAACGGGCGCCCGCCGACCGTGACGCCTGCGATCGAGGTGCCTCGCGGCAGCCGCAGCCGCAGCTCCAGCGTCCCCGGCCGCCGCTCGGGTACCTCGACGGAGGCGTGGATCGCGTCGGTGCGCCGCTCGAGCGAGTACGTGAGCGGCCCGAAGCTCGTCGCGGCCCGGGTGACGGCGATGCGGGCGCCGGGCCGGAGCCACGGGCGCGGCGTGGCGAACGCGAGCTGGAGCCCGCGTGGCGCGCCGCGGCTGGTGCGCGTCTCGTGCACGAGCAGCGCGCGGACGGTTTCCAGGAAGGCGGCGTTGCTCGCCCCGTTCGGCGGCAGGTACATCGAGCGGTAGTGCCGGCCGTCGAGCGGGGCCACGCTCGCGGCCTCGCCAGAGATGTACGTCCTCGGCGTCATCGCCGTCGCCAGCAGCCCGTAGAGGCTCAGGACCAGCTGCTCGGTCTGATCGGCGTCGGCGAGGAAGCGGGCGACGTTGATCCCGTAGACCGCGTCGGTGCCGCCGGTCGGGAACGTGGGGCTCGGGTAGAGGGCATAGGCGCCCGCGCGGACGACCCCCAGCAGCCGCGAGCCGTGGCCGAGCAGGTACCGGAGCGTGCCGCGGGCCTCGGCGCTGCCGGGCTCGAAGAGCCCGGAGGCGAACGCGTAGGGCATGACGAGGTTCCAGTAGCTGCCCAGCCGCGCCTCCGTCAGCGAGCCGTACGGTCGCTCGCCCGCGAGCAGTCGCGCCGGGAGGAAGAGCGACCCGTCGGCGAGCCGGCGCTGTGACGCGCGGACGGCTCGGCGAAGCCCTCGCTCCAGACGTGCGGCCAGTGCGCGGCAGCGGGCCGCGAGCGCCGTGTTCCCGGTCTCCGCCCACACGAGCCCCATCTCCCGCAGGCCCTGCCAGACGACGGCCTGCGAGTGGAGCCCGAGCACCGAGTCCGGGATGTCGGACGAGTACCGCTCGGGGTCGAGCAGGCCGGAGCGGTTGCGCTCGATCTGGCGGCCGAGCGCGTTCACGTAGCTGCGCAGGGCCGGCGTCGCCTGCCTGATGTACGTGCGGTCGCCCGAGAGGCGGTAGTGCGCGGCCGAGCCGACGAGCTTCTCGCCGCGCTTCCAGTTCGGATACGGCGTCGGCTTCCGCGTCAGCGACGTGCGCAGGATCGACCGGGAGACGCCGGCGTGGCCGAACTCGGCCAGCACCTGCGCGACGTCGGAGCCCTCGGGGAACGAGAACTGCTCGTACGGGTTGCCGATCGAGTAGCGCCAGGTCAGCGTCAGGTTCTGGATCAGCAGGTTGCGGACCGCGTCGTTGACCCGCCGCTCCGGCACGACGATCTGGGTCCCGGCCGCGAGTCGCAGGTTCCAGTAGGCGGCGACCGAGTCGCGGGCCCCCTCGTAGCGCTCCTCGTCGACCCGGAAGGTGCGCGCCCGCCTCGGGTCGTTCAGCCAGCCGACGTAGAGCGTGCGCGTGGCTCCGCGTGGGATGCGGTAGGAGAGCACCCGTCCGGCCGTCGGCTGCAGGCGCACCCTGGCTGCAGCCTGCCGCGCGTCGACCTCGAGCCGCACGAAGCTCGCGAGCCCGCCCGCCGCCCGCGCCGCGAACGACTCCTGCCGGTAGCGGGCGCCGGCCGCGTCGACGTACTCCGTCTCGAGGATCGGCAGGTAGCCGCCGGCGAGATGGGCCGGTTGGAGCCGTCGGAGGCAGGAGCCGTACCGCTCGCGGCCGTCCGGCCCGACGAAGACGGTGAGACTCCGCGCGCCGACGCGGTTCGAGATCACCTGGCTCCCGTCGGCGACGTGCAGCCCGACCGCCCCGGCGCCCCGGACGCCCAGCGGCTGCGAGAACGGGAGGTAGTAGACGCCCGAGTCGGTCAGGGCCCGCTTGCCCGGGGCGCGGGCGTAGAGGAGCGGCGGCAGGTAACGGCGGGCGCCGGCGTACGTCGGCCCGTCCGGCGCGGCGAGGAGCGCGTTGCCCCACACGTCTCGCCCGGCGCGGAGCGCCGCCTCGACGCGCATCGCGTGGCTCGCACTCGCGCGCGGATCGGGGCACGGGTCGGGCGCGGCGGCGGCACGCGCATCGCGTGACCCCCGCGAGCGCGGCGATCGCGACCAGAACGACGAACGACGTCTCAGCGAGACGTCGCCGATACTTCCCCGACGGCACCGCCCCATCATTGCCTGTCGGGGCTCGGCTGACTAGGCGGAGATGGTGAGGCGGGCTAGGCCTGCGGGATGCGGGCTTCGAGCGCGGCCCCGAGCGCCTCGCGCACGGGCTCGAGCTCGATCCGGTCGAGCACGTCCTGGAAGAACCCGCGCACGATCATCCGCTCTGCTTCCTGGCGGGTGAGGCCGCGGGCCATCAGGTAGAAGAGCTGCTCGCGGTCGACCTGGCCGAGCGTGGCTCCGTGGGTGCAGCGCACGTCGTTCGCGAGGATCTCGAGGCCGGGGATCGAGTCGGCATGCGCGGTCTTCGAGAGCAGGAGGTTGCGGTTCTCCTGGTACGCGTTGGTCTTCTGCGCGTCCTCCTCGACGCGGATCATCCCGCGCCAGACCGCGCGCGAGTCGTCGCGCAGCGCGCCCTTGAAGGCGAAGTCCGAGGTCGTGTCGGGGGCGATGTGCTCCTGGAACGTGTCGTAGTCCAGGTGCTGCGTCCCGTCGGTGAAGTACGCGCCGGTCACGCGCGAGGTGGCGCCGCGGCCCGGCGAGGTCGTTCTGGATCCGGACCTTGCCCTTCTTGGAGCCGAAGCCGCCGGCGACCCAGTCGAGCTCGGCGTCCCGCTCGACCCGTGCGTGGTGCGTCCCGAAGTGCCAGGTCTCGCGGGAGACGTTCTGGACGGACACGTACTCGACCTTGGCCGCCTGGTCGACGAAGATCTCGACCGCGGCGTTCACGTAGCCGGCGACCTCGGGCGAGGTCGACGCGTACTCCTCGATCACGGTGAAGCGGCTCTCCGGCTCGGCCACGATCAGAAGCCGCCAGAAGAGCGAGCCGCCGTCGAGGTCGTTCACGATCCGGATGTACAGCGGCTGCTCGAGCACGAAGCCCTGCGGGACGTGGACGAGCAGGCCGTGCTCCCACATCGCCGCGTTGTGGGCAGCGAACTTCTCGTCGGCGCCGACGAGCTCGCCGAGCCGCGGGTGGTCGCCGAGCCGCTCGAAGCGGATCCCCTCCGGCGCGCGCTCGATCTCCAGCCCGCCCTCCGAGACGTGCACGACCCCGGCCGCCTCCAGCTCGAGCAGCCCCGGCGCGGTCGGCGATCTCGGTGGCGCCGTCGGCGGAGAACGAGTCGGGGTCGAAGCCCTTCAGGTCGGTGAAGCGCCACGCCTCGTCCTTCGTCGTCGGCAGCGGGAGTGCGTTGTAGCGCTCCAGGAGCTCAGGGCGCATAGCGGCGGTGGAGCATCAGGGCGTTGCCGTCGGGGTCGGAGAAGAACGCCATGTGGCAGACGCCCGTGTCGAGCGTCTCACCGCCGAACTCGACGCCGGCCCGCTCGAGCTCCAGCGCGCGTCGCCGCGACGTCGGGGACGCGGAGCGCGATCGCCGAGGAGTGCGGCGCCGTGAAGGCCTGGCCGACGTTCGTCGGGTCGATCAGGTAGAGGCTGACGTTCTCGCCGAGCTGGTACTCGGGCCAGCCATCCTCACCGCTCACAAGCGGCAGGCCGAGCGTCTCGCCGTAGAACTGCCGGGCCCGCGCCATGTCCGCGACCGGCACGGACACGAAGTCCGTCCGCTCGACGGTGATCACGAGTCGCTGTGCCTCGGCTCGCGCGGCGTATGACGGTGATGGAGCATCAGGGCGTTGCCGTCGGGATCCTCGAAGAACGCCATGTGGCAGACGCCCGTGTCGAAGGTCTCGCCGGCGAACTCGATGCCCTTCGCCTCGAGCTCCGCGCGCGCCGCGGCCATGTCCTCGACGTGCAGCGCGAGGTGGGCGGTCTTCTGCGGCGCGAACTCCAGCCCGAACGTGGTCGGCTCGTAGATCCCGAAGCACGTCTCGCCGACCCAGAACTCGCTGTCGCCGGTGTCGTCGGGGCGGAGCCCCAGCGTGTCGACGTAGAAGGCCCGCGATCGCTTCCAGTCGGTGGACGGGATTGCGACGAAGTCGACGCCCGTCACCGGGCTAGCCAACGGACCCCTCCATCTGCAGCTGGATCAGCCTGTTCATCTCGACCGCGTACTCGAGCGGCAGCTCCTTCGTGATCGGCTCGACGAAGCCCGACACGATCATCGCGCTCGCCTCGGACTCCGAGAGCCCGCGGCTCATCAGGTAGAAGAGCTGCTCCTCGCCGATCTTCGACACGGTCGCCTCGTGACCGAGGTCGACGTCGTTCTCGTCCACCTGGATGTACGGGTACGTGTCCGAACGGGACTCGTCGTCGAGGATGAGCGCGTCGCAGACCACCTTGGACTTGGCGCCGTGCGAGCCCTTGGCCACCTGCAGCAGCCCGCGGTAGCCGGCCCGGCCGCCGTTCTTCGAGATCGACTTGGACGTGATCACGGAGGTCGTGTTCGGCGCCGCGTGCACGATCTTGCCGCCGGCGTCCTGGTGCTGGCCCTTGCCGGCGAACGCGATCGAGAGCACCTCGCCGTGGGCGCGGTCGCCCATCAGCCAGATCGCCGGGTACTTCATCGTCAGCTTGGAGCCGAGGTTGCCGTCCACCCACTCCATCGTCGCGTCCTCGTAGGCCACGGCGCGCTTGGTGACGAGGTTGTAGACGTTGTTCGACCAGTTCTGGATCGTCGTGTAGCGGCAGCGCCCGCGCGGCTTGACCACGATCTCGACGACCGCCGAGTGCAGCGAGTCGGACGAGTAGATCGGCGCGGTACAGCCTTCGACGTAGTGCACGTAGGCGTCCTCGTCGACGATGATCAGCGTGCGCTCGAACTGGCCCATGTTCTCCGCGTTGATGCGGAAGTAGGCCTGGAGCGGCAGCTCGATCCTGACGCCCGGCGGCACGTAGATGAACGAGCCGCCCGACCAGACGGCCGAGTTCAGCGCCGCGAACTTGTTGTCGTTCTGCGGGATGATCGTCCCGATGTACTGCTTGACGATGTCCTCGTGCTCGCGGAGCGCGGTGTCCATGTCGAGGAAGAGCACGCCCTTCGCCTCGAGGTCGGCCTGGAGCTTGTGGTAGACGACCTCCGACTCGTACTGGGCGCCGACGCCGGCGAGGTACTTCTTCTCCGCCTCGGGGATGCCGAGCTTGTCCCACGTGTCGAGGATGTCGGCCGGCAGGTCCTCCCAGTTCTTGGCCTGCTTCTCGGTCGGCTTGATGTAGTAGAAGATGTTCTCGAAGTCGATCTCGGCGACGTTGCCGCCCCAGGTCGGGAGCGGCCGCGCCAGGAAGTAGTCGAGCGAGCGGTGCCGGAACTTGCGCATCCAGTCCGGCTCCTGCTTGTGCTCGGCGATCGCCTCGACGATCTCGTGCGAGAGGCCACGGCCGGACTTGAAGAAGTAGTTCTCCGCCTCGTCCGAGTTGGAGAAGCCGTAGGCGTACTCCTCGCGGATCCCCTTGACGACCTCGGTCTCGGTCGAGCTTACGTCGGTCATGCAACCACCTCTTCCTTGGGCATGAAGGCATCGTAGCCCTCGGCCTCGAGGCGGTGCGCGAGCTCCTTGCCGCCGCTCTCCACGATCCGCCCGCCGACGAAGACGTGCACGCGGTCGGGTGTGACGTAGTTGAGGATGCGCTGGTAGTGGGTGATGATGAGCGCGCCCATGTCTGGCCCGACGAGCTCGTTGACGCCGCCCGCGACGATCCGCAGCGCGTCGATGTCGAGCCCGGAGTCGGTCTCGTCGAGCACCGCGATGCGCGGCTTCAAGCAGCGCCATCTGCAGGATCTCGACCCGCTTCTTCTCGCCGCCCGAGAAGCCGTCGTTCAGGTAGCGCTGCGCCAGCTCGCGCGGCACCTTCAGGCGCTCCATGGCGGCGAGGATCTCCGTGCGGAACTCCTTCACCGGGATCGGGTCGTCCTTCCCGCCGTTGCGGGCCTTCCGGATCGCGTTGATCGCGCTGCGCAGGAAGCTCGTGACGGTGACGCCCGGAATCGCGTGCGGGTACTGGAAGGCGAGGAAGAGGCCCTTCTGCGCGCGCTCGTCGGCTGCGAGCTCGACGACGTTCTCGCCGTTCAGGAGGATCTCGCCCTCGGTGATCTCGTAGGCCGGGTGGCCCATCAGCGCGTAGGCGAGCGTCGACTTCCCCGAGCCGTTCGGGCCCATGATCGCGTGCTTCTCGCCGAGCTCGACCTGGAGGTCGACGCCCTTCACGATCTCGGTGCCGTCCTCGAGCGAGACGTGCAGATTCTTCAGTTCCAGATACGCCAAGATTGTGATCCCTCTTTTCCAGGCGGCAAGCCGAAATCAGCGCCGCTTCGTGAGCCCATGGTAGCCGATCAGGCCCGCCAGGACGGGGGCTGCCAGCGCAGCGACGGAGCCCGCCTTCCCGAGTCGGATCCGTGCTTCCGTCCACCTGCTCGAGGCCTTTGCCTGCGCGTCGAACCGGCCGTGCGCGCCCGGGTCGCCGGGGATCGTCTCGAACAGGTTGTCGGGCGAGCCCACCGGCTTCGGCTCGCCGGTCGTCTGCCCCTCCCAGCCGTTCCGGAGCAGCACGAGATCGCCGGCGCGCGGCGAGAGCTTCTGCCCCCAGAGCAGCTTCTGGCTGGCCCAGGTGACGGGCAGCTCCCGCTGCGGCCGCTCGCAGCAGTGGAGCACGGCGGCGGCGACGAGCTCGGGCCGGTAGATCGGGGGCACCGGCTGCGGCTGCAGCCCCAGCTTCTGCCGTGCGCGGTCGAACTGAGGCGTGTTGATCGCCGCCGGGCAGGACGAGGCTGATGTCGACGCCCGTCCCGTGCTTCTCCTGCTCGACGCGCGCGGACTCGAAGAAGACGCGCCCGGCCGCCTTGGAGGCGCAATAGGCGGCCTGGAGTGGGATGCCCCGGTAGGCGAGCCCGGAGCTCAGGTCCACGAAGGTGCCCCGGCTCGCCTGCAGGTGCGGGAGCGCGGCCCGGTAGGCGTGGTAGCGCCCGAGGAAGTTGACCTCCATCACGCGGCGGAGCTCGTCGGCGTCGAGCTCGGTGATCTCGGCGTAGACCGTGACCATGATCGAGCAGACGAACGAGTCGATCCGGCCGAAGCGCTCGACGGCCCGCGCGCACAGTCGCTCGTTGTCGTCGGCGCTCGTCGCATCGGCGGCGACCGCGAGCGCTTCGCCGCCGGCGGACTCGACCTCGGCGGCGGCGGCATCGAGCGCCTCGACGTTGCGGGCCGACACGACCACCTTCGCGCCGCGGGCTCCTGCGGCCCGCGCCGTCGCGCGTCCGATCCCGCTCGAGGCGCCCGCGACCACGAGGACCTGCTGCTCGAGCGGTTTCTTCACGGGTCGCTCCGTGCCCGCCGGTCGGCCCGGACAAACTGGTGGTAGGCTGGAGCCGTGCCCTTCGGAATCGGCATCTGGGAGATCCTCATCCTGCTGCTCGTCGTGTTGCTCGTCTTCGGGCCCAAGCGGTTGCCCGAGATGGGCCGCTCGCTCGGCAAGGGGATGCGCGAGTTCAAGGACTCGATCTCCGGCAAGGATTTCGAGGACGACGACGACGACGCTACGGTGCACAAGCCCCTGGCGACGGAGCTCCCGCCCGCTGCGGGGGACGACGTGCCCGAGCGCGTCGAGTCGCGCGAGCGCGACACCGTCTCCTAAGCTCCGGATCCCGTGATCTGGAACCGCCTGCCGCGGCGACTGCGCCACGGCGAAGAAGCCACGCTCGTCGAGCATCTCGGCGAACTGCGCACGCGCCTGCTGATCGGCCTGCTCGCGATCCTGCCGGCCTTCATCGTCGCCTTCGCGTTCCGCGACCACCTGATCAACTGGCTGATCCGGCCGCTCCCGGACGACAAGGAGCTGGTCACCCTCGGCGTGACCGAGCCGTTCACGACCGCGATCAAGGTCAGCCTCGCCGCGGCGGTCGCCGTCACGCTGCCGATCCTGCTCTATCAGCTGTGGTCGTTCCTCGCCCCGGCGATCGAGGAGCGGATGCAGCGCACCGTCGTCACCTTCTCCATCTTCGCCACGGCGCTGTTCGCCGGCGGGGTGGCGTTCTGCTACTTCGTGATTCTGCCGCGGGCGCTCACGTTCCTGACGAACTTCGGGGACGAGTTCTTCGAGATCCAGATCCGGGCGAGCTACTACTTCTCGTTCGTCCTCGTCACGCTGCTCGCGACCGGGATCGCCTTCCAGATGCCGATCTTCATCCTGGCCCTCGTGCGCCTGCGCGTGCTCACGGCGGCGAAGCTGCGCCGGAATCGACGGATCGGCATCCTCTTCATGGTCGTCTTCGCGGTGCTGCTGCCCACCGTCGATCCCGTGTCGCTCGCCCTCGAGGTCGTGCCGCTCCTGATCCTGTTCGAGCTCTCGATCTGGCTCGCCGCGTTCATGGAGAAGCGCTGGAACCTCGACGAGTCGAGCTCCGGCTACTACGACTTCGAGTGATGAGGATCCTGTCGGCCGACTGGGTGCTCCCCGTCGAGGGAGCGCCGATCGAGAACGGGGCGGTCGCGATCCGCGACGGGCGGATCGAGGCCGTCGGAACGGCCGCGGAGCTCGGCGAGGGGGAGCGGTTCGAAGGCGCCGCGATCGTCCCGGGCTTCGTCAACGCGCACACCCACCTCGAGTACGCGGTCTATGCCGGCTTCGGCGACGGGCTCGCCTTCGCGCCGTGGATCGCGCTCCACGTCGAGCGAAAGCGGCGGCTCGAGCGCGAGGACATGGAGGCGATCGCGCGGCTCGGCGCCGCGGAGTGCCTGCGCTCCGGCGTCACGACCGTCGGCGATCTCGCCTTCTCCGGAGCGAGCGCGCACGCGTGCTCGGAGCTCGGGCTGCGCGCGATCGTCTATCTCGAGGTCTTCGGCTCCGAGGCGGAGGCCGCGCTCGCGCAGTTCGGCGAGAAACGCGACTACGTCGCGCCGGCGCTGTCGGAGCGCGTCGCGCTGGGGATCTCGCCGCACGCGCCGTACACCTGCTCGACCGAGGTCTACGCCGCCTGTCTGGCGCTCGGCCTGCCTGTGGCGACGCACCTGAACGAGAGCCAGGACGAGCTCGACTGGCTGATCGACGGAGCAGGCCCGTGGCAACCGGTCGCCGAGATGCTGATCGACCCTGACGGCCGGAGCGGGATCCGGCGCCTGGCGCGAGGCTGGGCTGCTCGACGAGCGGGTCGTCGCTGCGCACTGCGTGAAAGTCGACGACGAGGAGATCGCGACGCTGGCACAGCACGGCGTCGCCGTCGCGCACTGCCCGCGCTCGAACGCCCTGCTGGGCTGCGGGATCGCGCCGCTGCAGCGGTTTCGCGCGGCGGGCCTGCGCGTCGGGATCGGCACCGACGGCGTCTCCTCCGTGCCCTCCCACGACTTCTTCGACGAGCTGCGGACGACGATCGCGATGGCTCGCGTGCAGGGCGAGGACGCGGGTGCGCTCTCGGCGAGCGACGCCCTCGAGCTGGGCACGCTCGGCGGTGCGCGGGCGCTCGGCCTGGCCGACGAGGTCGGCTCGCTCGTGCCCGGCAAGCGGGCCGATCTGGCCGTGGTGTTGCTTGCCGGCACGCCGTACGTACCATGGGAGGACCCCGCTGCCGCGGTCGTCTACGGCGGTGGATCCACACGGATCATGGCTACCCTCGTCGACGGCGAGGTTCGATACGAGAGAGGAGGGTTCGGATGGCACGAGCTGACAGACGCCGCGTCACGCGCACGAAGCCTGTTGCTGCGGGAGGCTCCCGCGAGCGCGCAGCCGCGATAGAGGACACCATGTTCTTCCCGAAGCTGCGGCGCCACGCGAAGTGGATGTTCGTGTTTCTGGCCCTTGTCTTCGGGCTCGGCTTCGTCGTCTTCGGCATCGGCTCCGACCAGGGGACGGGTGTCGGCGATCTCTTCCGCGACGGCGGCGGCTCGAGCGGCAACATCTCGGTCTCGGACGCGCGCGAGCGCGTGCAGGCGAATCCGCGCGACGCCGAGGCCAAGCGCGAGCTCGCAACCGCGCTCCAGACCGAGGGCGAGACCGACGAGGCGATCGTCGTGCTGGGGGAGTACGTGACCCTGAAGCCGAAGGACGCGGCCGCGCTGAGCGAGCTGGCGGGCCTCTACCTGACCAAGGGCACCACGCGGCAGCGCGAGGCGCAGGAGGCGCAGTTCCGCGCCAGCTTCATCACCGGCGACCCGGCGTTCTCGACGCCGCTCGAGGTCGGCGAGGGCCAGTCCCTGGCCCCCGACCCGATCATCGAGGCCGTGTCGACCGAGGCGAACGAGGTGGTCAACGCCGCGTACACCGAGGCTCAGGCCGCGTTCTCGAACGCGACCGACACCTACGAGCGAATCGTGGCCCTGTCCCCGCGCGACCCGAACATCCAGCTCGAGCTCGCGCAGGCGGCCCAGCAGGCCGGCGACTTCCCGAAGGCGATCGTCGCCTACGAGCGCTTTCTCGAGCTCGCGCCGGACGATCCCACCGCACCGCTCGTGAAGCAGCAGATCCAGCAGCTGCAAGGTGCACAGCAGCCCGCGGAGACGGGTTAGACTCACTCTCCGCCGGGAAGAGAACTGCGGAATTTCTGTCGGCGAGACACCAGACCGGGGGCAGCGATGAACTTCGACGTGAAGACCGAGAAGCTGAGCGACCAGCAGTATGTGATCTCGTTGTCGGGCGAGGTCGATCTCTACACGGCCCCCGAGTTCAAGCAGCAGTTGCTCGAGGTGATCGACCAGGGCGGCCGTGACGTGATCGTCGACCTCACCAACACGACCTTCATCGACTCGACGACGCTCGGCGTGCTCGTCGGCGGCGTCAAGCGGCTGCGCACGAACGAGGGTCAGCTCTCGCTCGTCTGCAACGACCGCAACATCACGAAGATCTTCGAGATCACGGGCCTCGACCGCGTGTTCACGATCTACGAGACGCGCGACGCCGCCATCGGCGCGCTCGGCACCGGGTCCGCCGCCTAGAGCCGTGCGCCGCGCGGCCCTTGGTCTCTGCGCGGCTGCGCTCGCCGTCCTCGCCCTGACCGGCTGCGGGACGGTCGGGCTCTCGGAGGAGGGCGAGGGCGACGTGACGCTCGGCAGGGAGCTCTTCGTCGAGGGATGCGGCCAGTGCCATGCGCTGGCCGACGCCGGGACGCAGGGCGTGATCGGCCCGAACCTCGACGACGCCTTCTCGCAGGCGCGCGTGGACGGGCTGGGCGAATCGACGATCCAGTCGGTCGTCCGCCTGCAGATCGCGTATCCGATCGAGGAGCCCACGACCGGGCAGCCCGGGATGCCGGCCGACATCTTCACCGGCGACGACGCGGAGTCTGTCGCCGCCTATGTCGCCTCGGTCGCCGGCCTGCCGACGACAGGCCCGCCCACCACGGACGAGTCCGGTGGCGAGACCGCGCCGAAGGAGACCGGCGGCCAGATCGACGGCGCGGCCGTGTTTGCCGAGGCCGGGTGCGGCAGCTGCCACACCTTCGCGGCCGCGGGCGCGTCCGGCACGATCGGCCCGAACCTCGACGAGTCGCAGCCGTCCAAGGAGCTGGCCATGGAGCGGTCACCGAGGGAGCGGGCGCGATGCCCTCCTTCGCCGACCAGCTCACGCCTGAGCAGATCGCGCGCGGTCGCGGACTACGTCTCGCAGAACGGCCGGTTAGATCGAGTCGCACAGGCGAGGTACAGGAACGCGACGCCGATCGTCCCGGCGAAGAGGACGAGGAAGAGCGCGAACAGCGCCCAGCCCAGGACGAGGTTCTTGCGCTCGAGCTCGGGCGTCGGATCGGTCACAGGAGCACCGCCTTACAGAATCACAGGGTCGAGTGCGGCGGCCACGAAGAGCAGGGCCAGGTAGGCCAGCGAGTAGTGGAAGAGGATGCCCGCGCGGCGGCGGGTCGGATCGCGGCGCAGCTGCCAGGCGAGCCAGAGGAACGCGCCGCCGAGCACGGCCGCCGCGCCGACGTACACCGGCCCGAACGAGAGTCCGACGGCCAGCGTGAAGGCGACCAGCACGAGCGAGTAGAGCAGGATCTGCCAGGTGGTCTCGCGCTCGCCGCGCACGACGGGCAGCATCGGCACCTTCGCGGCCGCGTAGTTCTCCTTGATCAGGAGGGCGAGCGCCCAGAAGTGCGGTGGCGTCCAGAGGAAGACGATCAGGAACAGCCACAGCGCGGGGAGCCCGAGATCGCCGGTGGCGGCGGCATAGCCGACGAGAGGCGGCACCGCTCCGGCCGCTCCGCCGATGACGATGTTCTGCGGCGTCGAGCGCTTCAGCCAGCGGGTGTAGACGAGCACGTAGAAGAGGTTGCCGACGAGCGCCAGTGTGGCCGTCAGGACGTTCACGGTGCTCGCGAGCAGGACGAACGAGAGCGCCGACAAGGCGAGGCCGAACTCGAGCCCGCGGGCGGGGGGCACGCGTCCGGCGGCGACGGGCCGCTTCTCGGTGCGCTTGCCCATCAGCCGGTCGATGTCGCGGTCGAGGACGTGGTTGAGCGCGCTGGCGCCGCCGCAGGCGAGCGCCAGACCGACCATCGCGGCCGCGAAGGTGTCGAGCTCGGGCACGCCCTGGGCGCCGACGAACGTGCCCGCGGCACCGGTGAGCAGGAGCAGCGACATGATCCGGGGCTTGGTCAGCGTCACGTAGTCGCGCCACGGTCCGGACGCCACCGGCTCGCCGCGGAAGGCCACCACGCAGGAGACGAGCGCTCGCCGCCAGGGCGAGGGCGGCCAGACCAGCGTGCACGCCGGGGGTGGTGATCGCGGCGGCGACGCCGAAGAGCCCGAGCGCGAGCAGCGCCGGGGGCAGCAGCTGCCGGTACGAGAGCCAGGCGGCCACTGCGACTGCGACGAGCGGCGGCAGCGCGATCGCCGAGAGCAGCGCGTGACCGAGACCCGAGCGTCCCGGAGACGACGGCCACGAGCGTCGCCGCGGCACCGCCGAGGGCGGTCAGCCGCAGCCAGGGGCCTGGGGCGGCGCTAGAGCGCACCGCGCTCCTTCAGCTTGCGCCGCAGGTCGTACAGCGGCCGGGCGCTCGTCACGTAGGGCACCCTGTCGAAGTTGTGCGGCGGCGGCGGCGACGTCGTGTACCACTCGAGCGTGTCGGCGAGCCACGGGTCGTTGCCGGCGCGCGGGCCCTTCCTCGACTTGATCACGTTCCAGACGAAGACCAGGATGCCGAACCCCATCACGTAGGAGCCGATCGTCGAGGCGAGGTTGTACTCCTGGAGCAGGCCGGTGTCCTCGTAGGTGTAGATCCGCCGCGGCATCCCGAGCAGGCCGAGCATGTGCTGGGGGAAGAAGGTGAGGTTGAAGCCGATGAACGTGAACCAGAAGCCGATCTTGCCCAGCCGCTCGTCGAGCAGGCGCCCGAACATCTTCGGCCACCAGTAGAAGAGCCCGGCGAAGATGCCGAGGATCGAGCCGCCGAAGAGCACGTAGTGGAGGTGGGCGACGACGTAGTAGGTGTCGTGCACCTGCCAGTCGATCGGGAATGCGGCGACGAAGATCCCCGAGAGGCCGCCGATCGTGAACACGGACAGGAAGCCGAGCGCGAAGAGCATCGCCGTGTCGAAGTGCAGGTTGCCGCGCCAGAGCGTCGCGAGCCAGTTGAAGATCTTCACCCCGGTCGGCACGGCGATGATCATCGACGTGATCATGAAGAAGCCGTTCAGGAAGTTCGGCATGCCGACCGTGAACATGTGGTGCGCCCAGACGAGCAACGAGAAGAAGCCGATGGCGACGGTCGAGAAGGCGACCGCCTTGTAGCCGAAGATCGGCTTGCGGGCGAACACCGGCAGCACCTCGGAGATGATCCCGAAGACCGGCAGGACCATGATGTAGACCTCGGGGTGCCCGAAGAACCAGAAGGCGTGCTGGTAGAGGACCGCACTCCCGCCTTCGCTCGGGACGAAGAAGCTCGTGCCCGCCTGCCGGTCGAGCAGGAGCAGGGTCAGCCCCGCGGAGAGCGTCGGCAGCACGACGATCAGCAGCAGTGCGTACACCTCGACCGACCACACGAAGAGCGGCAGGCGCGTCCAGCTCATCCCGGCCGTGCGCATGTTGTGGATCGTGACGACGAAGTTGATCGCGCTGAGCAGCGACGAGAGCGTGAGGATGTGCAGCGCGAGGATCCAGAGGTCCTGGCCGTTGCCCTCCATGTAGACCGAGTTGGGCGGGTAGCTCGTCCAGCCGCCCCGGGCGGCGCCGCCCTCGGCGAAGAACGAGAACAGCAGCACCAGGCCGCCGAAGAGGAAGAGCCAGTACCCGAGCGCGTTCAGCCGCGGGAAGGCCATGTCGCGCGCGCCGATGTGAAGCGGGATCAAGTAGTTGGCGAAGCCGGCGAGGATCGGCACGACGACGAGGAAGATCATCGTCGTGCCGTGGATCGTGAAGAGCTCGTTGTAGCCGTCCCGCTCGATGAATCCCATGTCCGCCTGCGCGAGCTGGGTGCGGATCAGCAGCGCCATGATCCCGCCGGCGACGAAGAAGAACGCCGAGGTAGCGATGTAGAGGATCCCGATCCGCTTGTGGTCGACTGTGACGAACCAGCTGGCGAAGCGCCCGCGCTGCCACTGCGGGATCGTGTAGTCGCTACTCGTCATCGAGCCCGCCCTCCTCGAGGAACTCGGTGAGCGCGCTCATCTGGCGCTCGCCCCAGTCCTGGCCCACCGGCGGCATCGCGTTGCGGCCGTTCCGCACGACCTCCTCGATCGCCTCGGGGTCGGCGAGCAGACCGTTGCCGGCGAGCGTCGGCCCGATGTCGCCTTCGCCGGCGAGGCCGTGGCACTTGGCGCACGCGCCGAGGAACGTCTCCCGGCCGAGGTCGCTCGTGCCTGCCTCCTGGGCCTCGGCTTCCTCCTCGAGCCAGCTCTCGAACTCCTCGCGCGGGAGCGGCCTCCACCGAGGCCGTCATCGCTGCGTGCTGGATCCCGCAGAACTCCGCGCACTGCCCGCGGTAGACGCCGGGCGCGGTGGCGTTGAACCACGACTCGTTGACCACGCCCGGAATGGCGTCGAACTTGCCCCCGAGCGCCGGGATCCACCACGAGTGGATGACCTCGAAGTCGGGTGCCGTGATCTCGAGCCGCACGTTTTGGTCCACCGGGGCGCGCAGGCGATCGACCGAGATGACCCCGTTGGGGTACTCGAAGTTCCAGTAGTACCGATAGCCCTTCACCTCGACGTCGATCCGGCCGCCCGACGCGCTCGCAGAGGGCACGTTCTGGATGTCGGGCAGCTTCAAGAAGACGAAGCTGCCGATCGCCACGAGGACCAGCACCGGCGCGACGGTCCACGCGAGCTCGAGGTTCGTGTTGCCGTGCACCTGGGCGCCGTCCTCGCTGCGTGCCCTCCGGCGGCGATAGCGAATGATGAAGAGGAGCAGCGATCCCTGAACGAGCAGGAAGATCGCGCCCGTGAAGATCGACACCCAGTTGTACGCCTCGTTGATCGCCTCGGCGTTCGGCGAGCTTGGCTCGACGGGGGTGAACCCGGCCTCCGCGAATGCGCTCCCGGTGAGGACGAGCGCCAGCGCGATCGAGCCGAGGAGGGTTGACGCGAAGGGACGACGCACGGCCGGTGGCATTCTATGAGCCGTGCACGAGGCAGGGCGCAGTCAGTCGCGGGTCGAGCTGCCCGCCTACGTCGAGGGCGCGTTCGAGGTCTACGTGAACGGCGTCGCGCAGGAGGAGGGGCGCGACTACCGGGTTCGCGGGCGGACGCTGGTCTTCGACCGTGAGCTCCGGCAGGAGGGCAGGCTGGGCTTCTGGCGCTGGACGTCGATCCTCTTCGGCGTCGCGGGCACGTACCGGCAGAACGACGTCGTCGACGTGGCCTACGAGCTGGGCGGGCGGCGCGCCGTCGAGAGCGGATTGCCGGTGACGCCCCCCACCTAGGTCCGGCCGCATCCGTTCGTCAGCTGCCCTCGGGCCGGTCGGTCAGCGTCACCTCGAGCTCGCGCCGGTCCCCGTCGCGGACGATCCTGAGCGTGATCCGGTCTCCGGGCGCCCGCTCCCTGAGCTGAGCGAGCAGGTCCTCGACGATCCGGACCTCGTCGCCGTCGATCGCCACGATCACGTCGCCCTCGCGCAGGCCGGCCTCGCCGGCGGGCGAGTTCTCGGTGATCATCAGCGCGAGCACCCCCGACTCCAGGTCGATGTCGAAGCGCTCCGAGACCTGTGGGGTCAGGTCGGTGGGCTGCAAGCCCAGAAACGCATGGCGGACCCGCGCCGTTCTGCTCGAGCTGCTCGACGACCGAGGTGACCGTCACCGACGGGATCGCGAAGCCGATCGAGACGGCGCGCGCCTCGGGCGGGATGTACGCCACGTTGATCCCGATCACCTCGCCGCGCCCGTTCACGAGTGCGCCGCCCGAGTTGCCCGGCGAGATCGGCGCATCGGTCTGGATCAGGTCGATCAGCGCAGGCGTCTGCCCCGAGGACGGGACGGCTCGGTGGAGTCCGGAGACGATCCCGGCCGTGACGGTGTTCTCGAAGCCGAGCGGGTTCCCGAGCGCGATCGCCAGCTCGCCGACGCGCGGCAGCTCGTCGGCGAACTCTGCGCCGGGCAGATCTCCGTCGGGCACCGAGAGCACCGCGAGGTCGGTGCGCGTATCCGTCGCCTCGACGCGCGCCTCGATCCGGCGCCCGCTCGCCAGGACGACCTGGACCGTGTCGACGCCCCCGGCGACGTGGGCGTTCGTGACGATCGTGTCCTCGTCGACGATCACGCCGCTGCCCTCACCGTCGTCGAGCACGATCGAGACGACCGAGGGCTGGAGCTCCTCGACGAGATCGGGGATCGAGTCGACGTCGCCGCCCTCGTGGCGCCGCTGTCGGAGCTCGAAGCTCCCTGGTCACCGTCTCCGTCGTCGCCGCACCGGATGGCTCGTCGTCCTGCTGCAGCCGGCCCAGCGCTGAGGACGGCTGACGCACGCGCGAGCCCCGCAGGCGGAGAGGAAGCGCGGCGCCCCGCGCGACACGTCCTCGGTCCTTCGCCGCGAGCGCGACGACAATGCCGGCTTCTACGGCCGTCCAGCCGACCTCGCTTCCGGGGCTCCGCGCAGCCTGTCGGCGAGCCCCCGGGTCAGCTGCCCCGGCTCCAGCCGCCAGGCCCAGTTCCCCTCGATCCGGCCCGGCGTGTTCATCCTCGCCTCGCTGCCCAGGCCGAGCACGTCCTGGGCCGGGGTCATCGCGAGCGCGGCGCGGGAGCTCAGCGCCAGCTCGAGGAGCTCCCAGGGGTCCTCGCCGGGGAAGTGACCGGCGAGCGTGTCGGTGTCGTGGGTCGACGTGCAGACGACCGCGTGCTCGGGATGGTTCTCGAGCCGGTGCGGGTTGCGCTTGGGGCCGCCGAAGGCCCAGAGCAGGACGACCATGCCGGGGAAGCCGAGCTCGTCCCGGAGCCGGACGACGGCAGGCGTGATCACGCCGAGGTCCTCGGCGATCACCGGCAGCGGGCCGAGCTCGGCCTCCGCCGCGCGGAAGACGGCGGCGCCGGGGCCTTTCCGCCAGCGACCGTTCCGGGCCGTCTTCGCCCCGGCCGGAACCGCCCAGTAGGCGACGAAGCCTCGGAAGTGATCGATGCGGGTGAGGTCGAAGTGCTCGAGCGTGCGGCGCAGGCGCTCGATCCACCAGCGGTAGCCCTGCTCGGCGAGGACGTTCCACGCGAAGAGCGGATTGCCCCACAGCTGACCGCTCGGGGCGAGGCTGTCCGGCGGCACGCCGGCCACGGCGCCCGTCTGGAAGAGCTCCGGGTGCGAACGGTGGTCGACGCTGCCGCGCGCGGGGTAGATCGGCACGTCGCCGACCAGGCGGACGCCCCGCCGGAGTGCATAGCCGCGGAGTGCCGTCCATTCCCGCTCGAACCGAACCTGGTCGCGAGCTCCCCGCCGGCGGCCTCCCACGCGGGTGCCCAGTAGGCGTGGCGGCTGCGGAAGCGGTCGACCTCGCGCGCGCGCGACGCGCGCGTCGGGGTCGGCGAGGAAGCCCGTCCCACGCGGCGAAGGCCGAGGCCGACGCGTACGGTGAGCCGTGCTCGTCCGGCGGCCCGAGCGGCAGCACCTGCCACCAGCTCTGCCCGGCGCGTTCGAGCCAGTCGACGAAGGCTCGGGCCTCGTCGCCGAGGCGGCCTCCCGGCAGGGAGGTTGGATGCAGCACGATCCCGCTCGATCGACGAAGCTCCACCGTCAGCTGTTTACCGTTTCGTCAGCGCTGAAAGTGACCGAACCGTGGCCAAGCTCCCGTCCAAGCGACCTCCCCGCATCCAGATCCAGAACGTCCGTCCGCAGATCGACTGCGGGCGCTATCCGATCAAGGCGATCGTCGGCGACCGCATCGACGTGACCGCCGACATCTTCAAGGACGGCCACGACGTGCTGCGCGCGGTCGTGCGCTACCGGCCCGTGGGGACGCGCAAGTGGCAGGAGCGCCCGCTGGAGCCGCTGGGCAACGACCACTGGGCCGGCGCCCTCGAGGTCACGGAGGTGGGCCGCTGGCAATTCACGATCGAGGCCTGGGTCGACCGCGGCTCGTCGCTCCTCGACGAGCTCGAGCGCAAGCTCGAGGCGGAGCAGGTCGACCTGACGGGCGAGACCGCGGAGATCGAGGAGCTGCTCGGACGAGGGACGCTCGAGGAGTGGCGGGCCCGCGCCCTCGAACTGGCGCCGAAGGACCGCTACGGGAAGGCTTCCCTCGCCGCCCCGTTCGAGGTCGACGTCGAGCGCGAGCGCGCCCGCTTCGGCTCCTGGTACGAGCTCTTCCCCCGCTCCTGGGGTTCAGGAGATCAGCGCGGCTTCCGCGGCGTCACAAAGGTGCTGCCGCAGCTCGCCGAGCTCGGCTTCGACGTCGTCTACCTGCCGCCCGTCCATCCGATCGGGACGACGAACCGCAAGGGCCGCAACAACGCGCTCGTCGCGGAGCCCGGCGATCCGGGCAGCCCCTGGGCGATCGGTGGCCCGGAGGGCGGGCACGACGCGATCGACCCGCAGCTCGGGACGTGGAAGGACTTCGACGCGATGGTCGCGGCGGCCCGCGCGGCGGGATCGAGCTCGCACTCGACTTCGCGATCCAGTGCTCGCCCGACCACCCGTGGCTGACCGAGCATCCCGAGTGGTTCAACCGCCGGCCGGACGGGACGCTCAAGTACGCGGAGAACCCGCCCAAGAAGTATCAGGACATCTACAACGTCAACTTCGACTCGGAGGACTGGCAGGGGCTCTGGACGGCGCTGCGCGACGTCATGCTCGGCTGGTGCGCGCGGGGGATCCGCGCCTACCGGGTCGACAACCCGCATACGAAGTCCGTCGCCTTCTGGGAATGGCTGATCGCCGAGGTGCGCGCCGAGTATCCCGACACCGTCTTCTTCGCGGAGGCGTTCACGCGGCCGGCGATGATGACGACGCTCGCGAAGGTCGGCTTCGGCCAGTCGTACACGTACTTCACGTGGAAGAACACGAAGAGGGAGCTGATCGAGTTCCTCGAGCAGCTGTACGCGTGGTCGGCGTTCTACCGCCCGAACTTCTTCGTCAACACGCCGGACATCCTGCACGCGTACCTCCAGCGCGGCGGCCGGCCGGCCTTCGAGGCGAGGCTCGTCCTGGCGGCGACGCTCTCGCCGTCGTACGGGATCTACTCCGGGTACGAGCACTGCGAGAACGTGCCCCTGCAGGAGGGCAGCGAGGAGTACCTCGACTCGGAGAAGTACGAGCTGAAGTCGCGGAAGCTGGACGGCCCGCTGCTGCCGCTCGTCCGCCGGCTGAACGAGCTCCGCCGCGCCGAGCCGGCGCTCCAGCGCTTCGAGAACCTGCGCCTGATCGAGACGCACAACGAGCACCTGCTCGGCTACGCGAAGGGCCGCGACGTCTTCGTCGTCGTCAACCTCGATCCGTTCGAGGCGCGCGAGGGGATCGCGGTCGCGACCCCCGAGACCGGTCTGCCGCCGGAGTTCCGCGTCACCGACCTGCTCTCGGGCGAGAGCTACCGCTGGCGCCTCGGGCGCAACTACGTCGGCCTCCCGCCCGGCGGCGCGCACGTGCTGAAGGTGGAGGCGTGAGGTGAGCGAGCCCGGCCAGTGGTTCGAGTCCAACCCGCTCTGGTTCAAGACGGCGGTCTTCTACGAGATCCACACGCGGGCGTTCTTCGACGGGAACGACGACGGCTCCGGCGACTTCCGCGGGCTCGGGCAGAAGCTCGACTACCTGCAGTGGCTCGGGATCGACTGCATCTGGCTGCTGCCGTTCTATCCCTCGCCGCTCCGCGACGGGGGCTACGACATCGCCGACTTCTACGGGATCAACGCCGACTACGGCACCGTCGAGGACTTCCGCGCCTTCGTGGAGGCGGCGCACGAGCGCGGGATGCGGGTGATCGTCGACCTCGTCATGAACCACACCTCGTCCGACCACCCGTGGTTCCAGGAGTCGCGGGACGCGCCGGACGGGCCGAAGGGCGACTGGTACGTCTGGTCGGACACCCCGGACCCGTACCCGGACGCGCGCATCATCTTCATCGACACGGAGGCGTCGAACTGGACGTTCGACCCCGTGCGCGGCCAGTACTACTGGCACCGCTTCTTCAGCCACCAGCCCGACCTGAACTACGAGAGCCCCGAGGTGCAGGAGGCGATGCTCGACGTGCTGCGCTTCTGGCTCGACCTCGGCCTGGACGGCTTCCGCCTCGACGCCGTCCCGTACCTCTTCGAGCAGGAGGGGACGAACTGCGAGAACCTGCCGGCGACGCACGAGTACCTGAAGCGCGTGCGGGCGGAGGTGGACGCACGCTACGCCGACCGGATCCTGCTGGCGGAGGCGAACCAGTGGCCCGAGGACGTCGTCGAGTACTTCGGTGAAGGCGACGGGGACGAGTGCCACATGGCGTTCCACTTCCCGGTGATGCCGCGGATGTTCATGGCGCTCCGTCGCGAGGAGGCGCTGCCGATGATCGAGATCCTCGACCGCACGCCGGCGATCCCGGCGAGTGCCCAGTGGGGGCTCTTCCTGCGCAACCACGACGAGCTGACGCTGGAGATGGTGACCGACGACGAGCGGGACTACATGTACGGCGAGTACGCCAAGGACCCGCGGATGAAGCTCAACCTGGGCATCCGCCGCCGCCTCGCCCCGCTGCTCGACAACGGACGCGACGAGATCGAGCTGATGCACGCGATCCTCTTCTCGCTCCCGGGCGCTCCGGTTCTCTACTACGGTGACGAGATCGCGATGGGGGACAACGTCTACCTCGGCGATCGCGACGGGGTCCGAACGCCGATGCAGTGGACCGGCGACCGGAATGGAGGGTTCTCTCGCGCCGACTTCGCTCAGCTCTACCTGCCGCCGCTGATGGACCCGGTCTACGGGTTCAACGCGGTCAACGTGGAGGCCCAGCTGCGCACCCCGACCTCACTGCTGCGCTGGCTGCGGCGGTTCATCGAGCTGCGCAAGCAGCATCCGGTCTTCGGGCTGGGGGACTACCATGTGCTGCGGCCCGAGAACCCCAAGATCTTCGCTCACATCCGCTCCTTCTCCGAGGACATCGTCCTTTGCGTGCACAACCTCGCCCGCTCCGCCCAGGCGGTGGAGCTCGATCTCTCCGCATTCGAGGGGCGCGTGCCGGTGGAGCTCTTCGGCAACACCGAGTTCCCGCGCATCGGCGAGTGGCCGTACCTGCTCACGCTCGGCCCGCGCGGCTTCTTCTGGTTCCAGCTCCAGGACCCCGCCGATGAGTAGCAACCTCCAGACCCGCATCGAGGCCGGCGACCTGCACTTCCTGGACGGGCTCGTCCTGCTCGGGACGATCGCCTCCCAGCGCTGGTTCGGCGGCAAGTCGCGCGACGTCCTCGACGCGCGCGTGCTCGACGCCGGTGTCGCCCCGGGCGGGCCGCCCGTGCTCGCCTTCTGCATCGTCGAGGTCCGCTACGGGCTCCAGAGCCACGACCTCTACCACCTGCCCCTCGGGTTCCGTCCCGCCGACGAGGGCTGGAACCGCTCGGTGATCGCCGAGCCGGACGGCTGGACCGTCTACGACGCGATCGACGACCCACACCTCGTGCGCGAGATCGTCGGCCTGATGCGGTCGGGGACGACGCTGCACCTCGAGGACGCGGCGATCGTGTTCTGGGGCGCGACGGGGCTCACGGAGCGGACGGGCGAGCTCGGCGAGGTGCGGCCGATGGGCGCGGAGCAGACGAACAGCTCCGTCGTGATCGACGAGACGCTCGCGCTCAAGCTCTACCGGCGGATCGAGCCGGGCGTGAACCCCGAGCTGGAGCTGCTGCGGTTCCTGAGCGACCGCGGCTTCGAGCACATCGCCACGCTCGAGGGCTTCGCCGCGTACGAGGGCCGCCCGCTGGAGACGACGCTCGCGATCATGCAGCGCTACATCCCCGCGCACGGCGACGGGTGGGAGCTGGCCCTCGACACGATCGTGGAGGACCCGGGCTGGATGCCCACTCAGGTGCGGCGGCTGGGCGAGGTCACCGGCCTGCTCCACAACGCCCTCGCCTCGGACGCGACCGATCCGCACTTCGCGCCCGAGGAGCCGAGCGGTGAGGCGCTGGCGCTGCTCTCCGCCTCGATCGACGAGGAGATCGAGCAGGTCTTCGCCACGCTGCCCGCGAGCGACGAGCTGGCGCCCATCGCCGGACGCGGCGAGGAGGTGCGCGACCACCTGCGCGCGCTCACCCACATCGGAAACGTGGGCAAGGTGATCCGCACGCACGGCGACTACCACCTCGGCCAGGCCCTCTGGACCGAGGAGGAGGACTGGGTGATCCTCGACTTCGAGGGCGAGCCGGCGCGCAGCGTGCCGGAGCGGCGGCGTAAGCGCTCGCCGCTGCGGGACGTCGCCGGGATGCTGCGCTCCTTCGCCTACGCGGCGTCGGCGGCGCAGCTCCAGCGCGGGGCCACGCCGCCCGAGACGTGGGAGGACGACTGCCGCAAGTCATTCCTCGAGGGGTATCTCGCCGCCGTCGACCCGGTCCTCCTGCCCGCGGGCGAGCAGGCGATCGAGCGCCTCCTGACCGTGTTCGAGCTGGAGAAGGCCGTCTACGAGCTCCGCTACGAGCTCGGCAACCGGCCCGATTGGGTCGGCATCCCCGTCGCCGGCATCCTCCGCATGCTCGAGCGGGACTGGTAAAGCGTCCCGAGCAAGCTCGGCGACCTCGACCTCCATCTCGTCGGCGAGGGCCGGCACGAGCAGCTGTACCAGCAGCTGGGCGCGCACGTCACCGACCAGGGGATCGCCTTCGCGGTGTGGGCGCCGAACGCGCGTGAGGTCTCGGTCGTCGGGGACTGGAACGCGTGGGACGGCCGGGCGAACCCGCTGGCGCCGACCGGCTCCTCCGGGATCTGGCAGGGCGTGGTGCCCGAGGCGAGTGAGGGCGACAAGTACAAGTACGAGGTGAAGGGCGCGGACGGCCTGCTCCGGATCAAGGCCGACCCGCTCGCGTTCGCGGCCGAGGTGCCGCCCAAGACCGCCTCGGTGATCTACCGCTCGCAGTACGAGTGGAACGACGGCGGACTGGATCGCCCGCAGGCGCGAGCAGGATCCCCTCGTGCGCCCGCTCTCGATCTACGAGGTGCACGCCGAGTCGTGGCGGCTCGGGCTGGGCTGGAACGAGCTCGCCGAGCACCTCGTGGGCTATGCGGACGACCTCGGCTTCACGCACGTCGAGCTGCTGCCCGTGATGCACCACCCGTTCTCGGGCTCGTGGGGCTACCAGGTGACGGGCTTCTACGCACCCGTCTCGACGATGGGCACGCCCGACGAGCTGCGCGCGTTCATCGACGCGATGCACCAGGCCGGGATCGGAGTCATCCTCGACTGGGTGCCGGCCCACTTCCCGCGCGACGAGTTCGCGCTCGTGCAGTTCGACGGGACGGCGCTGTACGAGCACGCCGATCCGCGCCGCGGAGCCCATCCCGACTGGGGCACCCTCGTCTTCAACCTCGGCCGCAACGAGGTGCGCAACTTCCTGCTCGCGAACGCGCTCTACTGGGTGCGCGAGTTCCACGCCGACGGGCTGCGCGTCGACGCCGTCGCTTCGATGCTCTACCTCGACTACTCCCGCAAGGAGGGCGAGTGGGTGCCGAACGCCTTCGGCGGCCGCGAGGACCTCGAGGCCGTCTCCTTCCTGAAGGAGCTGAACGAGGTGCTGCACGACCGGGAGCCGGGCGTGCTCTCGATCGCGGAGGAGTCGACCGCGTGGCCGGGCGTCTCGGGCCCGACCTACCTCGGCGGGCTCGGCTTCGGCTTCAAGTGGAACATGGGCTGGATGAACGACACGCTCGAGTACTTCAGCAAGGAGCCGATCCACCGCCGCTTCCACCATCACGAGCTGACCTTCTCGCTCGTCTACGCCTGGAACGAGAACTTCGTGCTGCCGCTCTCGCACGACGAGGTCGTGCACGGCAAGGGGTCGCTGCTCGCGAAGATGCCCGGCGACCGCTGGCAGCAGCTCGCGAATCTCAGGGCGCTCTACGGCTACATGTGGGCGCATCCGGGCAAGCAGCTCCTCTTCATGGGCGGCGAGCTCGCGCAGGAGCGCGAGTGGAGCGAGCCGGCGGGCTCGCTCGACTGGCACGTGCTCGAGAACCCGGATCACGCCGGGGTGCAGGCCACGATCCGCGACCTGAACGCCGCGTACGCGGCCGAGCCCGCGCTCTGGGAGCTCGACTTCACGCACGAGGGCTTCCGCTGGCTCGAGCCGAACGCCTCCGCGGAGAACGTGCTCGCGTTCGCGCGGGTCTCCGCCGACGGGAAGCGCTGGGTCGTCTGCATCTCGAACCTCTCGCCCGTCGTCCGCGAGGAGTGGCGGGTCGGGCTGCCGGCGACGGGGCGGTGGCGCGAGGCGGTCAACACCGACTCCCGCTTCTACGGCGGCTCCGACGTCGGCAACGGCTGGGGGATCGAGCGCCGAGGCGGTCCCGTGGCACGAGCAGGAGCATTCCGCGGCGGTGACGCTGCCGCCGCTCGCGACGATCTGGCTCGTCCCGGAGAGCTAGCGCCGCAGTCGGCTGGCGGTAGTCTCAGGCGCATGTCCGAGACGAACACGATCGAGGTCCAGGAGCTCGTGCGCGAGTTCAAGAAGGGGCCGCGCGCGGTCGACGGGATCGACCTGCACGTCGACGCGGGCGAGATCTACGGCTTCCTCGGCCCCAACGGCGCGGGCAAGTCGACGACCGTCCTGATGCTGACGACGCTGCTGCCGCCCACCTCGGGCAGCGCGCGCGTCGGCGGCTACGACGTCGTCGCGGACGGGCCGAAGGTGCGAGCCTCGATCGGCGCCGCGCTCCAGGAAGCCGCACTCGACCCGATGCTGACGGGGCGCGACCACCTGCGCCTGCAGACGACGCTGCAGGGAATTCCCCGCGCCGAGCGCAAGCCGCGCGCGAACGAGCTGCTCGACCGCGTCGGCCTGAGCGAGGCGGCCGATCGCAAGGTCGGCGGCTACTCCGGCGGGATGAAGCGCCGGCTCGACCTCGCACTCGCGCTCGTGCATCGGCCGCGCCTGCTCTTCCTCGACGAGCCGACGACCGGGCTCGACATCCAGAGCCGCACGGCGCTCTGGGACGAGGTCGCCCGGCTCGCCCGCGAGGACGGCGTCACCGTGTTCCTGACGACGCAGTACCTCGAGGAGGCGGACGTGCTGGCCGATCGCGTCGGGATCATCGACCACGGGCACATCGTCGCCGAGGGGACGCCCGGCGGCGCTCAAGGCCGAGATCGGCCTGCCGAGCGTGCACGCGCTCCCCACCGAGGAGGGCGACCGCGGCAGGCTCGCCGAGGTGCTCGCGCAGTTCGGGGAGCCGCTCGGCGACGGGGCGAAGGACGTCGCCGTTCGCCTGCGCGAGGGCGTCTCCGGCCTGCCGGCCGTCGTGCGCGCTCTCGACGCGGCGGACGTGCGCCTCGCCCACCTCGAGATCCAGGCGCCGTCGCTCGACGACGTCTTCCTCGCCAAGACGGGCCGTTCGCTCGAAGGCGCGGGCGACGTCGAGGCCGACGCGGCCGAGCAGCGCCCAGTGAGCCCCGTCTGGGCGCAGAGCAGCGCCCTCGCGCGCCGCTCGATCATTCGGACCGTCCGCCAACCCGCGTCCGTCGTCTTCCCGCTGATCTTCCCGATGCTGCTCCTGCTCGTGAACTCGGGCGGGCTGGACGCCTCGACGCAGCTACCGGGCTTCCCGACCGACTCGTTCCTGGCCTTCGCGCTGGCCGTCCCGTTCATCCAGGGAGCGCTCTTCTCGACGATGAACGCGGGAACCGATCTCGCCAAGGACATCCAGACCGGATTCCTGAACCGGCTCTCGCTGACCTCGATGCGCGGCGTGGCTCTGATCGCGGGCCAGCTCGGCGGCGTGGTGGTGATGGGCCTCGTCCAGGCGGCCTTCTACATCGTGGTGGGCCTGCTCGTCGGCGTCGACTTCGCCGCCGGGCCGCTCGGGATCCTGGCGCTCTTCGGCTTCGCCGCCATCATCTCGATCGGCTTCGGAGCGCTCGGCGCCTTCCTCGCGCTCCGCACGGGGTCGGGCGAGGCGATCCAGGGCCTCTTCCCCCTGCTCTTCGTCTTTCTCTTCCTCTCCTCGATGAACACGCCGCGAGACCTGATCATCGTCGACTGGTTCCGCTTCGTCGCGACGGTGAATCCCGTCTCGTACCTGATCGAGTGCGTACGCAGCCTGATCATCACCGGCTGGAACGCCGAGGCGCTCGCGCTCGGCTTCGGCATCGCCGTGCTGATCGGAATCGTCGCCACGACCCTGGCGACGCTCTCGCTCAAGGGAAGGCTGCTACGGACATGAGGATCTGGCCCGTTGCAAGCGGGGTCGCGTGGCGGACGCTGAAGAACGTCTTCACCAATCCGTCCCTCTTCTTTCCCTCGCTGATCTTTCCGCTCTTCTTCTTCACCGCGTTCGCGGGCGGCCTCTCCCAGGTCGCGGGCGTGCCCGGCTTCGACTTCCCGCCCGGCTACACGGCGTTCCAGTTCTGCTTCGTGCTGATCCAGTCGGCGGCGTTCGGCGGCGTCTTCACCGGCTTCGGGATCGCGCGCGACTTCGAGTACGGCTTCGCGCGGCGACTGCTGCTCGCCGCCCCGAACCGGAGCGGGATCGTGCTCGGCTACGCGATCGCGGCGCTCGTGCGCTGGACCCTGACCGCGGCGCTCCTCACGGTCGTCGCCCTGCTCGCCGGGATGAACGTCTTCGGCGGCCCGGTCGACGTCTTCGGGATGTACGCCCTCGCGCTCCTGATCAACATCGCCGGCTTGCTCTGGGCGTGCGGCGTCGCGATGCGCTTTCGGACGATGCAGGCGGGGCCGGTGATGCAGATGCCCGTGTTCCTGGCGCTCTTCTTCGCCCCGGTCTACGTCCCGCTCGTGCTGCTCGACGGCTGGATCGAGGCGATCGCCACGGCGAATCCGCTCACGTACGTCCTCGAGGCGGTGCGCAGCATGCTCGCGGGAGACGAAGTGCACGTCCTGCTCGCGTTCGGGCTCGCCGTCTGCCTGATCGGCGGCTTCGCGCTGTGGGCTCTCCGCGGCCTGCGCGCGGCGGAGGCCGCCGGCTAGGTGCGGTCGGTTCGCCCGCGAGGCCCGGGGGTACCGTTGCTCGGATGCCGATCCTGACGCAGGCACCGCTCGGCGCGCGGCCACTCGGACCGGAGCTCGCAGCGTTCCGCGTCTGGGCGCCGCTTGCCCGCTCGCTCGCAGTTCGTCTCGACGACGGCACGCACGACCTCGCCGAGGACGACGATGGATTCTGGGCCGGCCAGGTAGCCGCGGCGGCGGGTGACGACTACCGCTTCGTGCTCGACGACCGAGCCGAATGGCCCGACCCGTGCTCGCTCTGGCAGCCGGAGGGCGTCCGGGGCCCCTCGCGCGTCCTCGATCCCGCGCAGCTCGAGATCGCGCCCGGCCCGGAGCTGCGGCTGGAGGAGCTCGTCGTCTACGAGCTCCACGTGGGCACGTTCTCCGAGGCCGGGACCTTCGAGGGCGTCGTCCCCCGGCTCCGCGAGCTGCGCGAGCTCGGCGTGACGGCGATCGAGCTGATGCCGGTGGCCACCTTCCCCGGCGGGCGCGGCTGGGGCTACGACGGCCTCTACGCCTCCGCGCCGCACCCGGCCTACGGCGGCCCGCACGGCCTCGCCGCCCTGGTCGACGCGGCGCACCGCGAGGGGCTCGGCGTGATCCTCGACGTGGTCTACAACCACGTCGGCCCCGGCGACGAGGCGTTGCGCGCCTTCGGGCCGTACTTCTGGACCGCTTCGGCACCACTCCCTGGGGCGACGCGCTCGACTACGCGCAGCCGGGCGTCCGCGAATGGGCGATCCAGAACGCGGAGCTCTGGGTGCGCGACTACCGGATCGACGGGCTGCGGCTCGACGCCGTGCACGCGGTGGAAGACGACTCGCCCCGGCACGTCTTCGCCGAGCTCGCCGAGCGCGTCCACGCCGCGAACCCCGCCGCGCTCGTGATCAGCGAGATGGGCCTTCCCGACTTCCGGCCGCTGCGGGAGTGGGGTCACGACGCGATGTGGCTCGACGGCCTCCACCACGCCCTGCACGTGGCGCTGACCGGCGAGCGCGACGGCTACTACGAGGCGTTCGACGGGTCGATGGCGCAGATCGCGCGCGAGCTGGAGCGGCCGGAGGGCGCACGGCTCGTGGCCTGCGCGCAGAACCACGACCAGGTCGGGAACCGCGCGCTCGGCGACCGGCTGCCCCCGGTAGAGCTCCGGGTCGCCGAGGCCGTCGTCCTCTTCTCGCCGTTCACGCCGCTCCTCTTCCAGGGTGAGGAGTACCGCGAGCCCGCGCCGTTCCAGTTCTTCACCGACCACATCGACCCGTTCGTCGCGGACGCGACGCGAGCGGGACGCAAGCGGGAGTTCGAGCGGTTCGCGGCGTTCGGCCAGGACGTTCCCGACCCGCAGGACCCGGCCACGTACCTTCGCTCGAAGCTCGATCCGCGCCCGCCCGATCCGTTCCTCGCCGAGCTGCTGGCCCTGCGCCGCGAGCTGCCGCGCGAGCTCGCGGTCTCGTTCGACGAGGCCGCGCGCACGCTGCAGCTGCGCCGCGGCACGGCCACGCTGCACGTCGACTTCCGCGCGCGCGAGGTCGTGCTGGAGCGATGAGGCTGTGGCCGGGAAAGCCGTACCCGCTCGGCCCCACGTGGGACGGCCAGGGAACGAACTTCTCGCTCTTCTCCGAGCATGCGGACCGGGTCGAGCTCTGCCTCTTCGACGCGGACGATCGTGAGCAGCGCTACGAGCTGAAGGAGCGCACCGCCTTCAACTGGCACGGGTACCTGCCGGGGATCGGGCCGGGACAGCGCTACGGCTACCGCGTGCACGGACGCTGGGCGCCCGAGCAGGGGCACCGCTTCAACCCGAGCAAGCTGCTGATCGACCCGTACGCGAAGGCGATCGAAGGGCCGGTGCGCTGGGAGCGCGCGAACACGCTGCCGTACGTGCCGGGCGGGGAGGACGCCGACCTGGAGCGCGACGACGAGGACGACGCGCCCGCGATCCCGAAGTCGATCGTCACCGACGACGCCTTCGACTGGGAGGGCGACCGCCACCTGGAGACGCCGTGGCACGACACGATCATCTACGAGGTGCACGTGAAGGGGTTCACGAAGCAGCTCGAGGGGTGTCAGGGAGGACCTGCGCGGCACCTATGCGGGCCTCGCCTCCGAGCCTGCGCTCGAGTACCTGACCGCGCTCGGCGTGACCGCGGTCGAGCTCCTGCCCATCCACCACATCGCCGACGAGCAGGCGCTCGCGGACAAGGGCCTGACCAACTACTGGGGCTACAGCTCGATCGGCTACCTCGCACCGCACGCGGGCTACTCGGCGACGGGGTCGACCGGCGACCAGGTGCGCGAGTTCAAGGGGATGGTGAAGGCGCTGCACCGCGCCGGGATCGAGGTGATCCTGGACGTCGTCTACAACCACACGGCGGAGGGGAACCACCTCGGTCCGATGCTGGCGTTCAAGGGCATCGACAACCTCTCCTACTACCGCACGGTCGCGGACGACCCGCGCTTCTACATGGACTACACGGGCACGGGCAACTCGCTCAATCCGGCCCATCCGTCGGTGCTGCGGCTGATCATGGACTCGCTGCGCTACTTCGCGATCGAGTGCCACGTGGACGGGTTCCGCTTCGACCTCGCGTCGGCCCTCGCGCGCGAGTTCCACGAGGTCGACCGGCTCTCGGCCTTCTTCGACATCATCCACCAGGATCCGGTCCTCTCCCAGGTGAAGCTGATCGCCGAGCCGTGGGACGTCGGCGAGGGCGGGTACCAGGTGGGCAACTTCCCCGTCCTCTGGACGGAGTGGAACGGCCTCTACCGCGACACGATGCGCGACTTCTGGCGCGGCGAGGCCGGCGTGAGCGAGTTCGCCCAGCGCTTCACGGGCTCGAGCGACCTCTACCAGCACGACGGCCGCAAGCCGTTCGCCTCGATCAACTTCATCACCGCGCACGACGGCTTCACGCTCCGCGACCTCGTCACCTACAACGAGAAGCGGAACGAGGCCAACCTCGAGGACGGCAAGGACGGGGAGAGCCACAACCGGAGCTGGAACCACGGCGTCGAGGGCGAGACCGACGACCCGGCCGTGAATCTGCTGCGTGAGCGGCAGCAGCGGAACTTCCTCGCCACGCTCTTCCTCTCGCAGGGCGTGCCGATGCTGGTCGGCGGCGACGAGTTCTCCCGCACGCAGGGCGGCAACAACAACGCCTACTGCCAGGACAACGAGATCTCGTGGTTCGACTGGGATCTCGACGAGCGGCAGCGGCACCTGCTCGGCTTCGCCCGGCGGCTGATCGAGTTCCGCCGCCGGCATCCGGTCTTCCGCCGGGCGGACTTCCTGAGCGGCGAGGAGCGGCTCGGATCCGGCGCGCCGGACGTCTGGTGGTTCCGCCCGGACGGGCGCAAGATGACGCAGCGGAACTGGCAGCGCGGCGACACGCGCACGCTCGGCGTGTTCCTGAACGGCGCTGAGATCCCGGCGGTGAGCCAGCAGGGCGCCCCGGTGATCGACGACACCTTCCTGATCCTCTTCAACGCGCACCACGAGGCGGTCGTCTTCACGCTGCCCGCGGTCTCGTTCGGGCGCCGCTGGGTGCACGAGCTCTCGACCGCCGAGCCCGACAGCGAGGCGGGCTCCGAGGTCTTCCCGGCGCGCGGGCTCGTCCCCGTCGAGGGACGCTCGCTCGTCGTGCTCCGCCGCATCGCCTGATGGAGCTCCGTTGCACGTACCGGCTCCAGCTGGGGCCTGGGCTCGGCTTTCGTGAGGCGCGCGGGCTCGTCCCGTACCTGGCCGAGCTCGGCGTCTCGCACCTCTATCTCTCCCCGTCGCTGCAGGCGCGGGAAGGCTCGACGCACGGCTACGACGTGGTCGACCCGACCCGCATCTCGGAGTCCCTCGGCGGGGAGGACGAGTTCCGCGCGCTCTGCGCGGCCGGACGGCGGCAGGGGCTGGGCGTGCTCCTGGACATCGTCCCGAACCACATGGCGGCGAGCGACGAGAACCCGTTCTGGCGCGACCCGCTCTGGCGCGCGCGGTTCTTCGACCTCGACTGGCGCACGGGCGTGCACCGGCGCTTCTTCGACGTCGGCGAGCTCGCGGGGGTGCGGATGGAGGACGCCGAGGTGTGGGAGACGACGCAGGCGAAGGTCGTCGAGCTCGTGGCGGCCGGGCTGGTCGACGGTGTGCGGATCGATCATCCCGACGGGCTCGCGAATCCCCGCCGGTATCTCGAGCGGCTGCGCGAGGCCGGCGTCGAGCACCTCTGGGTGGAGAAGATCCTGGAGCCGGGTGAGCGCCTGCGGCCGGACTGGCCCGTCGAGGGGACGACGGGGTACGAGTTCCTGAACGACGCGACCGCGCTCTTCGTCGACCCGGCCGGCGAAGAGCCGCTGACCCGTCTCTACGGGGAGCTCACCGGGGACACTCGCCCCTTCTCCGCCCTCGCGCACGAAGCCAAGCTCCAGGAGGCGCGGACGACGTTCGCCGACGAGGCGGCGCAGCTCGCTGCCAAGCTGCCGTTCGAGGCCGACCTGCCGGCGGCGCTGGCCGCCTTCCACGTCTACCGCACCTACGTCGAGCCCGAGTCGGGCGTCGTCGCGGCCGAGGATGCCGCGGCGATCCAGGCGGCGGGTCTCCCGGACGAGCTGGCGAGAATCCTGCTGCTCGAGGAGCGCGGCCACGACTCGTTCGTCGTCCGCTTCCAGCAGACGACGCCGCCGGTGCACGCCAAGGGCGTCGAGGACACCGCCTTCTACCGGTGGAACCGCCTGCTCGCGCTGAACGAGGTCGGCGGCGACCCCGGCCGCTTCTCGCTGTCGGTCGCGGACTTCCACTGCGGCCAACCTGGAGCGGCCGCCGCGCGGCTCTGCTCGCCACGACGACGCACGACACGAAGCGGAGCGGCGACGTGCGCGCGCGGCTGGTCGGCCTCGCGGCGGTGCCCGAGGAGTGGGCAGCGCTCGTCCGGCCGCGGCTCGAAGGCTGGCGCGACCCGAACGAGGCGTACCTCATCCTCCAGACGGTCGTCGGTGCCTGGCCGCTCACCGCCGAGCGGCTGGAGCAGTACCTCGAGAAGGCCCTGCGCGAGGCGAAGGTGCACACGACCTGGCTCGACCAGGATCACGAGTGGGAGGCGGGTGCGAAGCGCTTCGCGGTCTCGCTGCTCGACGACGCCGAGCTCGGCTCCTTCGCCGAGCGGCTCGCGGCTCGCGCGGAGCGCGTCGTGCTCGGAACGACGCTGCTGAAGCTGACCGTGCCGGGCGTGCCGGACGTCTACGGCGGCGACGAGCTGCCGTACCTCGCGCTCGTCGATCCGGACAACCGCCGGCCGGTCGACTGGGACGCGAGGCGGCGCGCGCTCCGCGTCCGCCGACCCGCCCGCGAAGCTCGAGCTGATCCGGCGGACGCTCGAGCTGCGGCAGCGCCGGCCCGAGGCGTTCGCAGGCGGCTACGAGCCACTGGAGGCCGGCGACGGCACGTGCGCGTTCCTGCGCGGCGGAGACGTGAAGGTTGCCGTGGCGGTGCGCGGCGAGCTCACCGAGCCGACGACCCACGGCGAGTGGCGCGACCTCGTCCGGACGCGAACGCTGCTCCTGTCCGAACGCGCCTAGAGTCGCCCGCTACGCCGGCGGCGCGTCGAGCAGGCGCACGCAGACGTCGACGACGGCCGGGTCGAACTGCGTGCCGGCTGCCTCCCGGAGGCGCCGTAGCGCCTCCTCGGCCGGCAGCGCGCCCCGGTAGGGGCGGTCGGTCGTCATCGCGTGGAACGCGTCGCACGCGAAGATGATCCGCGCCTCGAGCGGGATCTCGTCGCCCGCCTTCCGGTCGGGATACCCCTCCCCGTCCCAGCGCTCGTGACAGGCGCGCACGATCGTGCACACGTCGCCGAGCTGGTCGATCGGGCGCGAGGATCTTCTCGCCCAGCTCGGGATGCGTCTCGATCAGGGCGCGCTCGTCCTCCGTCAGCGGCCCGGGCTTGAGCAGCACCGAGTTCGGGATCCCGATCTTGCCGATGTCGTGGAAGAGCGCGCCGAGCTCGAGCCGCTTCAGCGCGTCGCCGTCGAGCCCCAGCTCACGCGCCGACGCGGAGCGCCGTGTCGGTGATCCAGCGGGCGTGCGAGGAGGTGTACTCGTCGCGCGCCTCGAGGGCGTTCGCGAGCGCCTCGATCGTCGAGAGGAACGTGCGCTCGAGCGACTCGAAGCTCGACGCGTTCGCGATCGCGAGGGTGGACTGGTGTGCGAGCCCGCCGAGCAGCTCGAGCTCGCGGCCGCCCAGCGCCACCGTCTCCGGGGCGGCGACGGCGATCACGCCCCAGCGGCCGTCGACGCTGAAGGGGGCGATCGCGTAGACGCCCGCGCCGCACGCCGAGGCGTCGCCGAAGGTCGCGTACTGCTCCGCGCTCAGGGTCCGCGGCGCGTCGAGATCGGCGTAGGGGGCGATCACCGCGGCGGCGCACCGGCGGCCCACGAGGCTCTGCCCCGAGTCGCAGTCCGTCGCGGCGCCGGCGACGAGATCGCCGCTCCCGAGCTCCTGCAGCCAGAGCGAGGCGCACGGGGCGCCGAGGATCCTCGCCGCGCCGTCGACGATCCGCTCGAACACCCGCTCGAGCCCCTCGGCCGTGGCGAGGTCGCGGCTGAACTCGAGCAGCGCATGCGCGCTCTCGGCCTCGCGCCGCTGTGCCTCGTAGAGGCGCGCGTTCTCGAGCGCGACGGCCGCGTGGCCGGCGAGCACCTCGAGCAGGCGCAGGTCGTCCTCGTCGAGCTGGTCGTGCCCGAGCTTCGAGATCACGATCGCGCCGATCACACGAGCGCCGTAGTTGAGCGGGACGGCGATCACCGACTCGTCGATCCGCTCGGTGCCTTCGATCGTGATCGAGAACTCGCACTTGGACGCGTCGGTGAGCAGGAGCGACTCGCCGGTCTCGACGACGCGCCCCGTGAAGCCCTCGCCGACGCGGGTCCGGAGGGCCTCGGCTGCGGGCCGGTCGGTGGTGATCTCACCCTGGAAGGCGATCGGCTCGAGCACGTCGCCCTCGCGCAGGAAGACGCGGCAGTTGTGGTAGTCGATCAGCAGCCGGAGCTCGTTCGCGATCGTCATCCCGATCGCGCCCACCTCCGAGAGCCGGTTCAGCTTCCCGCCCAGCGACTGGAGCATCTTCAGGTGCGCGATCGAGCGCACCTCCTCGCGCCGGGCGTCGCGCGCCTCGGGCCGCTCGGTGGTCGACTCGTCGAAGAGCACGACCTGGTTCTTGCCGCGCGCCTTCGCGGTCATCATCGCTGCCTCGGCGCAGGCGATCAGCTCGCGTGGGTTGGCGGCGTGCTCGGGGCCCTGGGCGATGCCGATCGAGACGGAGACCTTGCCGGCGATCTCGAGCTCGGCGGCCTCGAGGCGCGTGGCCAGCCGGTTCGCCACCGCCACCGCGTGCGCGGCGTCGCCGGCCGGGACGATCACGGCGAACTCCTCGCCGCCGATGCGGCACACGACGTCGGTCGAGCGCACCGCCGCGCGCAGGTGGTCGGCGAGCCCGGCCAGCACCTGGTCGCCGATCCCGTGGCCGTAGACGTCGTTCACCTTCTTGAAGTCGTCGATGTCCATCATCACGAGCGCCACCGACTCGTGGGCGCTCGAGCCGCGCGTCAGCTCGCGCCGCAGGCGCTCGTGGAAGTAGCGGTGGTTGTAGAGCCCGGTCAGCGAGTCGGTCTGGGCCTGGTGCTCGAGGCGCGCCCGGCCGTGCGCGTTGTCGAGGGCGAGCGCGGCCGCGTCGCCGAAGCGCTGCGCGAGCTCGAACTCCTGCTCCGTGAAGCACGCGTCCTCGCCGATCCGGTAGACGTTGAGCGTCCCCTTGAGCAGCCCGCGCGCGATCAGCGGGACGACGATCAGCGCCTCCGGGTCGACCGGCGTGCCCGGAACGAACTCGACGCGCGGATCGAGGTGCGCCTGGTTCGCGAGCACGGGCTCCCGGTGCTCGACGGCCCAGCCGGTGATCCCCTCGCCGAACGGGAACCGCTCGCTGAGGATCTCGCTCGCCCACTCGCTGCGCACGAGCGCCGGCATCAGCTCCCGCTTCGCCTCGTCGGCCTCGTAGATGTGCAGGGCCTCGTACGGCACGATCTCGGCCAGCGTGTCGGCGATCCGCACGAGCAGCGAGTCCAGGCTCTGTTCGGAGAGGACGTCGTGGAAGACGTCGGCTAGGCGCCGGTAGGAGTCGACGTCGACACTCGCTGCCCCGGGCGAGGCGGCCGTCTCTCCCGGCGTGATCAGCCGGAAGCGTTGCCCGGAGCGGGGGAGGGATGAGCGGGCTGGATCGTCCATGGCGCAGAGCGGCGCGACACGGCAAGCCGCCGCGACGCGCTGATCGCAGCATCGGGCTTTCCCGGTCACGGGTGCTCCCTCGATCGGGGGATGCGCGTCTAGCGGCCGGCTCGGGCGGCGGCGTCCAGTTCCTGGTCGACCCACCTGAAGACATCGTGCTTCGCCACCCTCGCCGCCATCCGTTTCAGCCGCTGCCGTCGGTCCGGCTCCTCGAGCTCGAGCGCCAGCGAGATCGTCCCGGCGAGCCCGTCGATGTCGAACGGGTTGCACGGCAGGGCCTGGCGCAGCTCGTCGGCCGCGCCCGTGAACTCGCTCAGCACGAGCACGCCCGTGCCGCCCGTGGTCCCCTGCACGGTCACGAACTCCTTTGCGACCAGGTTCATGCCGTCGTGCAGCGGCGTGACGAGGCAGACGTCCGCGAGCCGGTAGTACGCCAGCAGGTGCTCGGGCGGGACGCCGCGGAAGAGGTAGTGCACGGGCACGTCGAGACCCGGCTCCGTGAAGCGCCCGTTGATCCGGCCGACGAGCTCCTCGACGCTCGCGCGCAGCTCGCGGTACTCACGGATCTCGCCGCGGCTCGGCACGGCCACCTGCACGAACGCCAGCTCGCGGCGCAGGTCGGGCCGCAGGCCCAGCAGCAGCTCGATCGCCCGCAGGCGCTCGATGATCCCCTTCGTGTAGTCGAGGCGGTCGACGCCGAGCAGGACGCGCCGCCCCTCGAACTGGCGCCGCAGGGCACCGAGATGCCGTTCCACGGACGGCTGGCGCGCGCGGTCGGCGAAGTCGGCAGCGTCGATCGAGATCGGATGCGCGAGCACCTCGGTCGAGCGGCCGCCGTCATGGACGATCCTGTTCCTCTGCACCTGCAGGTCGTCGCGCAGCCGCGCGCAGGTGCGCAGGAAGTTGTCGCGGTAGGCCGGCGTGTGGAAGGCGACGACGTCGGCGCCCAGGAGCCCGTTCAGGACCTGGCTGCGCCACGGCAGGCGGGCGAAGACCTCGGGTGCCGGAAAGGGGATGTGGAGGAAGAACCCGATCGGCCCGCGGGCGCCACCGCGGCGCAGGAGCTCGGGCAGCAGCATCAGGTGGTAGTCGTGCACCCAGCGGAACTGCTCCTTCCCGGGCTCGTCGCCCTCCGCGAAGCGCTCGTTGACGGCGCGGTAGGCGTGCCACCAGCGGCGTTCGTACGTGGGCTGCTCGACGAGCCCGTGCAGGAGCGGCCAGAGTGTCCGGTTCGCGAAGCCGTGGTAGTAGTCGTCCGCCTCGCGCCGCCCGAGTGCGATCGGGTGCAGGTCGACGTCGAGCCCTTCGACGCGCCTCGGCACGTCCTCGCTGCCGCCGTCCCAGCCCACCCACGCCCCGCCGTGCGACTCCAGTGCCGGCTTCAGGGCCGTCACGAGGCCGCCGGGAGACGCGCGCCAGCCGTGCCGCGTCTTCGAGATCGGCAGCCGGTTCGCGAAGGCGACGAGCGGCAGATCCTGGGTTCGGTCGCGCATCGTCCTCCTGTGCCCCGCCGGAAACTAGGGTAACCGGATGGATCCTGTCGACGTCCCGGTCGCGCTGCTCGGCTACGGGACCGTGGGCTCTGCCGTCGACCGATTGCTGACCGAGGGCGCCGACGAGATCGAACGGGCCACCGGGCATCGGTTGCGGGTGGTGCGCGCGCTCGTGCGCGACCCGGCGCGCGAGCGCTCCTTCCAGCCGGGTGACGACGTGCTCACGACCGACTTCGCGGTCATCCGCGACGATCCGTCGATCGCCCTCGTTGCCGAGGTCACCGGCGGGCTCGAGCCCACGGGCACCCGGGTGCTCGAGCTGCTCCGCGCCGGCAAGCCGGTCGTGACGGCGAACAAGCAGCTCGTCGCCCGGCGCGGCGCCGAGCTCTTCGCCGCCGCCTCCGAGGCCGGTGTGCAGCTGCGCTTCGAGGCGTCGGTCTGCGCGGCGATCCCGGTGATCAAGGTGCTGCGCGAGTCCCTCATCGTCTCGAACGTGCACCGCGTGCTCGGGATCGTGAACGGGACGACCAACTTCATGCTCACACGCATGAGCGAGGGCGCCGAGTACGCGGACGCGCTGGCCGAGGCTCAGCGGTTGGGCTACGCGGAGGCCGATCCGACGGAGGACGTGGGCGGCGCCGACGCGGCCGCGAAGATGGCCATCCTCGCGACGGTGGCCTTCGGCTCGCGCGTCGACTTCGACGAGGTGGACTACGAGGGCATCGAGGGCCTGACGAGCGCCCAGGTCGATGCTGCGCGACGGCTGGCCCTGACGCCGAGGCTGATCGGCTCGGCCACGCTCGTGGACGGGCAGGTCGACGTGCGCGTCCGCCCCTCGCTCGTCGACGGCCGGCATCCGCTCGCCGCCGTCACCGGCGCGTTCAACGCGGTCATGCTCCAGGGCGACGCGATCCGCGAGATCACCCTCGAGGGCCCGGGCGCGGGCGGGATGGAGACGGCCTCCGCGGTCGTGGCCGATCTCGTCTCGATCGTCGGCACGGCCGGAACCGGCTTCCTGCACGACGACGCGGCCTGGCGCCGGCTCCCGCGCCTGCCGCCCGGGCGGCTGCGCTCGCCCTTCTACCTCCACCTCGAAGTCGAGGACCGCCCCGGTGTGCTCGCGCGTGTCACCGAGCGGCTCGCGGCGCACGAGCTCTCGGTCGCGCGGCTGATCCAGGACGCGACGGACGATGGGGCAGTCCTGCACGTCGTCCTCCACGAGGCCGCCGAAGGGGACGTGCTCGCGGCGCTGGAGGAGATCGGGCAGCTCGAGGAGAGTCGCGGCCTGCCTTCGGCGCTGCCGGTCGTCTCCGACCGCGGCGTCGCAGGCATGGGCTGGGCGTGAGCGGCGCCCTCGCCGAGCGCTGGCGCGAGCGGCTGCCGGTGACCGACGCGACGCCCGTCGTGTCGCTGGGCGAGGGCGGCACCCCGCTGCTGCCGGCGCCGCGGCTCTCGGCCGAGCTCGGCTGCGAGCTCCTGCTCAAGTGGGAGGGCGCGAACCCGACCGGGAGCTTCAAGGACCGCGGCATGACGATCGCGGTCGCGAAGGCGCTGGAGGAGGGAGCGCGCGCCGTCGTGTGCGCGTCGACGGGGAACACGTCCGCGTCTGCCGCCGCCTACGCCGCACGCGCGGGTCTCACTGCCGTCGTCCTCCTTCCGGAGGGCGCGGTCGCGCTGGGCAAGCTGGCGCAGGCGCGCGCCTACGGCGCGACGCTGCTCGAGGTCCGCGGCAGCTTCGACCAGGCGCTCGAGGCGGCACTCGAGCTGGCCGGCCGCGGCACGCACGTGCTCGTCAACTCGCTCAACCCCCACCGGCTGCAGGGCCAGAAGACGGCCGCCTTCGAGCTCGTCGAGGAGCTGGGCGGCCCGCCCGACCTGCTGACGCTGCCGTACGGCGGCGGGGGCAACACGCGGGCCTACGCCCTCGGCTTCGAGGAGCTGGGCGTGGCGCAGCGGATCGTCGCCGTGCAGGCTGCGAGTCGCGCCGACACGCTCGCCTCGGCCATCCGCATCGCCGCGCCGGCGCACCGTGCCGAGGCAGAGGCCGCGGCCGAGATCCGCTCGGTGGACGACGAGCAGATCCTCACGGCCTGGCAGGACCTGGCCCGGCTGGAGGGCGTCTTCTGCGAGCCCTCGTCGGCCGCCGGCATCGCCGGCCTGCGCGCGCACCCGCCCGAGCCCGGATCCCGCGTCGTCTGCGTGCTCACGGGCCACGGTCTCAAGGATCCCGGCACCGTCGACCGCACCGCGCCGCCGCCGGTGTCCGTGGAGCCCGACGCCGACGCGATCGCGCAAGCTGCTCGATGATGGCCGCTCGATGATCAGGGTCCGGGCGCCGGCGACGACCGCGAACGTCGGGCCTGGGTTCGACTGCGCCGCGGTGGCGCTGGACCTCTGGAACGAGCTCGAGGTGGGCGAGGGCGGCGAGCCGCCGGACTCCGAGCACCTCGGTGTTCGCGCGTTCTCGCTCGTCGCGTCGACGGACGGGCTTTCGTTCAGCTTCACCGACCGGATCCCGCGTGCGCGTGGGCTGGGCTCGAGCGCGGCCGTGATCGCGCTCGGGCTCCTGGCCGGCTGCCGCCTCGCCGGCCGCGACCCCGACCCGGAGGAGCTGCTCGCGCTGGGCCTCCCCCTGGAGGGCCACCCGGACAACCTTGCGGCCTGCCTCGCGGGCGGCGTCTGCCTCACGTGGGCGGGTCGCATCGCGCGCATCGCCGACCGCGTGCCCGCGGTCCCGATCGCGGTCGTGCCCGAGGCGGAGGTGGAGACGGCCGCCGCGCGAGCGGCGCTGCCCGGGGCGGTGCCCCATGCCGACGCGGCCTTCACCGCCGGCCGGGCCGCGCTCCTCGGCGCCGCGCTCGCGGCCGGTGATGCGGAGCTCTTCGGCGCCGCCCTGGCCGACCGCCTGCACGAGCCCTATCGCTCCGGCGGTGCTTCGCACCTCGCCGAGCTCCGCGCCGACCTGCCGGCGGGGGCGCTCGGCGTCACGATCTCGGGCTCAGGCCCGACGGTGATCGTCTGGGCGCGCGAGCCGGCCGCCGACGAGTGTCGTGCCGAGCTCGAGACGCGCCTGCCCGGCACGACCGTGCTCCTGCTCGCCGTGGCCGGGCACGGCGCCGTTGCCGAGCCGCTCCCCTAGCGCCGCAACGCGAGTGCTTCGCCTCCGGGCAGATCGGATCCGCTCGGTTCTGCCTCCGCAGACGGCTCCGCCCCGTAGGTAGGTTGCCGCCTGGGAATGACCTCGACGCAGAGCACGACGCGCGCCAGCTGGTGGCGCCGCCGCCACGAGTCCGACGGTGAGCTGCTCGTCGCCTACTTCAGCATGGAGTTCGGCGTCGACGAGGCGCTCGCGATCTACTCGGGCGGCCTCGGTGTGCTCGCCGGCGATCACCTGAAGGCTGCGGCCGACCTCGGCGTCCCACTCGTCGGAGTGGGGCTGCTCTACCGCGGCGGGTATTTCAAGCAGGGAGTCGACCGCGCCGGACGGCAGACCGAGGAGTACCAGCCGGTCGACCCGGAGGCGCTCGGGCTCGTGCGCGAGCCGGTCTCGGTCGAGATCGACCTCGACGGCGAGCTGGTCGAGGCGGCTGTGTGGCGCTACGACGTCGCGCCCGCGGACGGCGAGCGGGTGCCGCTCTACCTGCTCGAGGTCGACTGGCTCACCGACGCGCTCTACGGCGGCGACCGCGAGCACCGGATCCGCCAGGAGCTGCTGCTCGGCGTCGGCGGCGTTCGTGCGCTCGCGGCGCTCGGGATCGAGCCCACCGTCTTCCACATGAACGAGGGCCACTCGGCGTTCCTCGCGATCGAGCGTGTCCGCGCGCTCGTCGAGACGGACATGTCCGCCGACGCGGCGATCGAGCGCGTACGCAGCACGTCGGTCTTCACGACGCACACGCCGGTCCCGGCGGGCAACGAGGTCTTCGGCGACGAGCTCGTGCTGCGCTATCTGGGCGGCCTCGCCGCCGACGCGGGCCTCTCCGACGCCGACCTGCTCGCGCTCGGGCGGGCGGGCGAGGAGGGCGCCGACGAGGACGGCTTCGGCCTGACCCCGCTTGCACTCCGCTTCTCGGCGTATGCGAACGGCGTCTCCGAGCTGCACGGCGAGGTCGCGCGCGAGATGTGGGCGCCGCTCTGGCCGGGGACGGAGCCTCCGATCGGGCACGTCACGAACGGCGTCCATCTCGGCACCTGGCTCGACCCCGAGCTCGCCGACCTGCTCCGCTCCGCCGGCGTGCGTCCCGAGGCACCTCCCGACGAGGCGGGCTGGGAGGCTGCGCGAGACCTCGACCCGAACGACGCTCTGGAGCCTGCACGCGAGGTTCAAGCAGCGCCTCGCCGCTCGCACCGGGCTCGATCCGGAGGCGCTGACGATCGGCTTCGCCCGCCGCTTCGCGACGTACAAGCGCGCCGGTCTCGTCTTCTCCGAGCTCGAGCGGCTGCTTGCGCTCCCCGTCCAGATCGTCGTCGCGGGCAAGGCCCACCCGCAGGACGTCGAGGGCAAGGACGTGATGCAGCGCATCGTCGAGCTCTCTCGCGATCCGCGGGTCGCCGGGCGGGTCGTCTTCCTCGAGAACTACGACATCGCGCTCGCCCGCGCGATCATCCCCGGCTGCGACGTCTGGCTGAACACGCCTCGGCGCCCGCTCGAGGCCTCAGGCACGAGCGGGATGAAGGCCGCCGTCAACGGCGTCCTCAACCTCTCGGTGCTCGACGGCTGGTGGGCCGAGGGCTACTCGCCGGAGGTGGGCTGGGCGATCGACGGGGTCTCGGACGACGCCGACCGGCAGCAGCTCTACCGCCTGCTCGAGCGTGACGTCGTCACGACCTACACCGACCTCCGGCCGCGGTGGATCGAGATGATGAAGGCGTCGATCGCGGAGCTCGCGCCTCGCTTCTCGATGCACCGGGCCGTGATCGACTACGTGGAGCGCTACTACCTGCCCGCCCACGCCCACTCGCGCCGGTAGCTACTTCAACTGCGCCAGGCGCATCTGGTTGCCCGACGGGTCGCGGAAGCCGACGTCGGTGCCGTAGGGCTGCTCCGTCGGCTCACCCTGGAACTCGACCCCGCGGCCCTTCAGCTCCTCGTAGCTCCCCGCGACGTCGTCGGTGTCGAAGAAGAGGCCGCCGCCGGCGCCCTTGGCCATCAGCGACCGCACCTGCTCGGCCGTCTCGGCGTCGAAGACGGGTGGGCCGGGAACGGCCATCAGGGTGATCGCGACGTCGGGCTGCCCGGGCACGCCGACGCTGAGCCAGCGGAAGTTGCCCATCTCGGGCACGGTGACGTCCTGCGCGCAGCTCCAGCCCGAGCTTCTCCGTGTAGAAGGCGAGCGCCTCGTCCTGGTCGTGGACCCACACCTGGACGTTGGTGAGGCTCTTCAGCATGTCGTTCCTCCGATCTCGTCAGTGGTTGCGGCCACGCTAGTCGGGGCGTTCACGGCTGTCTTCTCGAAAACTGCTGACTGCCACCGGGACCGGGGACGCCCCCACGCCTGCAGCACGCAGGTCGGGATGCGCGCGCGTGTGGCCGCGGGCGGGTAGGTGGCGCGGTAGGCCGTCGGCGAGAGCCCGTACGCCCGGCCGAAGCTCGTCGTGAAGGAGCCGACGCTGCGCAGCCCGACGTCGAAGCAGATCTCCGCCACCGAGCGGTCGGTGTTCCGGAGCAGCGCCGCCGCCCGCTCCAGCCGCCGCGTGAGCAGGTACTGGTGCGGCGTCTCGCCGAACGCGCTGCGGAACTCGCGGCTGAAGTGCGCAGGCGAGAGTCGCGCGGCCCGGGCGAGCGCGGAGACGTCGAGCGGCTCGCGGTAGCGCGCGTCCACGACGTCCTTGGCGCGGAGGAGGTGCCGGGTGGGGTGGACGAGCATCACGCCGGCGGGATGTTCTGGTTTCGGCGCAGGACGTTCTCCGGGTCGTAGCGGCGCTTCAGCGCCTGGAGGCGGTCGAACGACTCCGCGCCGAAGGCCGCGCGGACGCGCTCGATCGGCTCGTCGGCCTGCATGTAGTTGACGTAGCCGCCGCCCAGCGACCAGGGCTCGAGCGCCGCCGCCGTCTCGCGCGCCCACTCGATGTACTGCTCGTCGAGGGTGGGGTCGAGCCAGACGGCCTGCGCGCTGATGTTGAACGCGGCGTCGCGGAAGCCGACGGCTCCGGCGGAGGGATCCGCGTCCTTCGGCGCCCCGTGCAGGGACTCGATCAGGATCCCGCCCGGCGGTCGGCCCAGCGCCACGATGCGCGCGACCAGCTCGTCGATCAGCTCGTCCGGAAGCTCGCGCACGAAGTGCCCCTTCCAGTAGTGCCGGTTCTCGCCGTAGGCGGAGTCGACCACCCGCTGCTGCTCGAGGAACGTGTGCGTGCCGACGCCGTCCTCGACGAGCCCCGGCGCGGCGCGGAGCGCGCGCAGCTCTCCGGAGTCCGGCTCGGTGCCGGTGTGGCACGGCAGGACGACGAGGGTCGGCGCGAGCGACTCGTCGACCGAGAGCGACGCCTGGCAGCTGAGGTCGCGCGGAGAGCCGGCCGCGACGTCGCGAAAGCGCCGCAGGGCCTCGCGAACCCCGGCGCCGGCGTACGCGAGCGCACCGCCGGTCACGTGCTCGAGCGGGTAGAGGCGGAACTCGAGGCGCGTGGCGACGCCGAAGTTGCCGCCCGCGCCGCGCAGGCCCCAGAGCAGCTCCGCGTTCTCGTCCTCGCTCGCGTGGACGACCTCGCCGTCCGGCGTGACGAGCTCCGCTCCGACCAGGTTGTCGCAGGTCAGGCCGTACTGCGCCGTCAGGTGGCCGATCCCGCCGCCGAGGGTGAGCCCGCACACCCCTGTGGAGCCGACGACGCCACCCGGCGTGACCAGCCCGAAAGCCTGCGTCGCGGGATCGAAGTCGAGCCAGGTCGAGCCTCCGGCCGCATGGGCGATCCGCGCGTCGCCGTCCACCTCCACGCTGCGCAGCAGCGAGAGGTCGATCACGAGGCCGCCCTCGACGACGCAGTGCCCGGCCGGGTTGTGGCCGCCTCCACGCACGGCCACCTCCAGCCCGTGGGCGCGGGCGAAGTCGAAGGCGGCGGCGACATCCGCCGGGCCGAGGCAGCGTGCGATCACCGCCGGCCGGCGGTCGATGAGCGCGTTGAAGCCCCGGCGCGCCGCGTCGTACTCCGCAGCGGCGGGCACGACGACCGGCCCGGCCAGGGAGCGCCGCAGCTCGTCCACGCTCTCGACCGCGGTCATTTCTGGACCTCGTAGCGGATGTGGGTGACGGTCGGGGACTCGACCACCCTGGTGGGCTTCAGCGCGAAGGGACCGCCGCCGACGTCGTCGAAGAGGCGGACGCCGCTGCCCAGGAGCAGCGGGGTGACGTGGATCTGCAGCTCGTCGAGCAACCCGGCGCGCAGGTACTGCTGGGCGACGTTCGCGCCGCCTGCGATCGCGACGTCCTTGTCGCCGGCCGCGGCCCGGGCCTGCTCGAGCGCGGACTCGATCCCGTCCGTGACGAAGACGTAGGAGGTCCCTCCCTGCTTCGCCACCGTCTCGCGAGGATGGTGGGTGAGGACGAACACGGGCGCGTGGAAGGGCGGGTCGTCGCCCCACCAGCCGTCCGCCTTCGGGTCGTCCTCCCACGGCCCCTCGCCGCCGCTGAACATCTTCCGGCCCATCACCGTCGCCCCCATGCGCGCCACCGACTCCTCGAGGATCTCCGAGTCGGAGCCCGTCGTGCCTCCGGAGAGGCCGTGCTGCTCGCGCCAGCTCTTCAGCCCGACGACCCAGTCGTGCAGCTGCTCGCCGCCCTCGCCGAGCGGTTCCTCGAGCGTCGCGTTCGGCCCGGCGATGAATCCGTCCAGCGACATCGAGATCTCGAACGTCAGCTTGCTCATGGTGCCTCCTCCTTCAGGTCGAGTCGGCGGCGCTGGTCGGGGCGGAGGTCGGGATCGAGTACCCAGTGCTCCGACACGGTCGCCCGATACAGGCGCAGGAGCCCTGCGGGCTCCAGGTCGTCGGCCGTCCACACGCGGCCGCCGTGCGCGAGCGACCGGCGCGAGAAGATCTCGAGCCCGCGCTCGAGCGCGGCGCCCGTCGGCTCTGCGGCGACCGCGGCCATGTACACGCCCTGCCCGGTGTTCATGCGCACACCGGAGTCGAAGATGACGATGCTCAGCTCGGGGCGCGCCGCCAGGTTGCGCGAGTGCCGCGCATCGGGAGACGAGACCCAGAACAGCTCCGTGTATTCCGCGGGCGCGTACCAGACAGGCGTGACCCAGGGATGCCCGTCCGCGTCGGCCGTGCCGAGCGTCATGTAGCTGTTCCCATCGACGATCGCCCGCGCGATCGCTGCGAGTTCCTGGTTGTCGGTCATCTGCCCCGTTGGACCAGGAGGAGGCGGCCGGACTCATCGGTGCCGGACTACATCCGTTCGATCATCGCCTGGCCGAAGGCCGAGCACGAGACTTCGGTCGGGTCGTCCAGCAGGCGGGCGAAGTCGTAGGTCACGACCTTGTCGGCGATCGCGGCGCCGAGGGAGTCGATGATCAGGTCGGCGGCCTCGACCCAGCCGAGGTGGCGCAGCATCATCTCGGCGGAGAGGATCAGCGAGCCGGGGTTGACCTTGTCCTGGCCGGCGTACTTCGGCGCCGTGCCGTGCGTGGCCTCGAACATCGCCACGTCGTCGGACATGTTCGCCCCGGGCGCGATCCCGATCCCGCCCACCTGGGCGGCGAGCGCGTCCGAGATGTAGTCGCCGTTCAGGTTCAGCGTCGCGATCACGTCGTACTCGGCCGGCCGGAGCAGGATCTGCTGCAGGAAGGCGTCTGCGATCGCGTCCTTGATCGTGATCGTGCGCCCCTCGTGCTCGAGCGAGAGCCAGGGGCCGCCGTCGATCGGCTGCGCTCCGAACTCGCGCGCCGCGAGGGCGTAGCCCCAGTCGCGGAAGCCGCCCTCGGTGAACTTCATGATGTTGCCCTTGTGCACGAGCGTGACCGAGTCGCGCCCGTTCACGAGCGCGTACTGGATCGCCTTGCGCACCAGCCGCTCGGTGCCCTCCTGCGAGACCGGCTTGATCCCGATGCTCGACGTCTCCGGGAAGCGGATCTTGCGCACGCCCAGCTCGTTCTGGAGGAAGTCGATCACCTTGCGGGCCGACTCGGTCCCCGCCTCCCACTCGATCCCGGCGTAGATGTCCTCGCTGTTCTCGCGGAAGATGACCATGTCCGTCTTCGACGGGTCGCGCAGCGGGCTCGGAACGCCCGGGAAGTAGCGGATCGGGCGCAGGCAGACGTAGAGGTCGAGCTGCTGGCGCAGCGCCACGTTGAGCGAGCGGATCCCGCCGCCGACGGGTGTCGTCAGCGGGCCCTTGATCGAGACCGAGAAGTCCCGTGCCGCCTCGAGCGTCTCGTCGGGGAGCCAGGTGTCGCTGCCGTAGAGGCGCGTGGCCTTCTCGCCGGCGTACATCTCCATCCACTTGATCTCGCGGGCGCCGCCGTAGGCCTTCTCCACGGCCGCGTCGACGACCGCCTTCATCACCGGCGTGATGTCGGCGCCGATGCCGTCGCCCTCGATGAAGGGGATGATCGGGTGGTCGGGGGTGGGCTCGCCGGGGACGACCTTCTCGCCGCCGGCCGGGATCTCGAGATGCGTCTGAGTGCTCATTGACCTACCGTGTGCTCGTGGGTGTGCAGAAGCCGTTGGACCGGCCCGCTCAGGCTATCGCGTCCGTTCTGATCGAGGGGTTCGACAAGCACTACCGCCTCTTTCGGGCCACGAGCGCGGAGGCGAAGGGGCGCTTCGAGCGGGCCGCATGGGCCGAGGCCCAGCGGGCCGTCCAGGAGCGGATCCGCTTCTACGACGAGCGTGTGCGCGAGAACGTCGAGCGGCTGCGGACCGAATTCGACCTCGACCGGATGGACGATGCCGACTGGCGGGAGGTGAAGCTGCGCTACCTCGGGCTCCTCGTCGACCACCCGCAGCCCGAGCTCGCCGAGACCTTCTTCAACTCGGTGCTCATGCGCGTGCTGCGGCGCGCGTACTACGGCAACGAGCTGATCTTCGTGCGCGCCGCGATCTCGACGGAGTACCTCGCGTCCGACCCGCCGATCTACCGCAGCTACTACCCGCACGAGGACGGCCTGCGCGACTGCCTCGAGCGGATCTTCCTCGACTTCGGCTGGACGAGGCCGTTCGCCGATCTGGGCCGCGACCTCGACCACCTCGTCACGGCGCTGCGCGAGCGGCCGGGCGGGCCGTGGGCGCACCTGGAGCCCAACTTCCAGCTGCGCGTCCTGACCTCGGCCTTCTACCGGAACAAGGGCGCCTATGTGCTCGGCACGATCGAGAACGGGCACGAGGTGCTGCCCTTCGTCGTGCCCGTCCTCCACGACGAGGGGGGCGAGCTCGCCCTGGACACGGTCGTGCTCGACCCGGAGCAGATCAACGTGCTCTTCTCGCTCTCGCGCGCCTACTTCATGGTCGACATGCAGGTGCCGTCCGGGTACGTGTACTTCCTGCGCCGCATGATCCCGGCGCGGGCGCGGGCGGAGCTGTACACGATGCTCGGGCTCGGGGGCCAGGGCAAGACGCTCTTCTACCGCGACCTGCGCCAGCACCTGTCCCACTCGGAGGACGCATTCGTGGAGGCGCCGGGCATCCCGGGACAGGTGATGTACGTCTTCACGCTGCCCTCGTACCCCTACGTCTTCAAGGTGATCAAGGACGTCTTCGGGCCGGGCAAGGACACGGATCGCGCCACCGTCCGCTCGAAGTTCGCGATGGTCAAGCACGTCGACCGGGTGGGGCGGATGGCCGACGCGCTCGAGTTCACCGACCTCGCGCTGCCGCGCGACCGCTTCTCGGAGGAGGCGCTCGACCAGCTGGCCCGGCTGGCGCCGTCCATGGTGGCGGAGGCGGGCGAGTCGCTCATCGTGCGCCACTGCTACGTCGAGCGGCGCATGATCCCGCTCAACATCTATCTCGACCGCGCCACGCCGGAGGAGATCGAGCCGGTCGTGCGCGAGTACGGCAACGCGATCCGCGACCTCGCGATCGCGAACATCTTCCCGGGCGACATGCTCTGGCGGAACTTCGGCGTCACCCGCGACGGCCGCGTCGTCTTCTACGACTACGACGAGCTCGAGTACCTGACCGACGTCAACTTCCGCCGCATCCCGCCGGCGCCGAACCCCGAGGCCGAGCTGTCGGGCGAGCCCTGGTACGGCGTCGTGCGCAACGACGTCTTCCCCGAGGAGCTGGGCACGTTCCTGCTCGGCGACCCGCGCGTTCGCGAGCCCTTCCTGCGCCACCACGCGGAGCTGCTCGAGCCCGAGTTCTGGTGGGACTGCCAGCGCCGCGTGGAGGCGGGCGAGCTCGTCGACTTCTTCCCCTATCCGGAGTCGCTGCGGTTTCGCAACCGCAACGGGGGCTAGCCGGCCGCGACCGGGTAGATCACGTGGGAGTCCGCCAGGATCTCACGCGGGCACCGGCGCCTGCCCGCCGACGAGGACACGCGTGATCTCGAGCGCGTCGTCCAGGACGACGACATCCGCGTGCGCGCCGGGCCGCAGGCTGCCGAGCTCGGGCCGGCGGGCGATCCGGGCGGGTACGACGGTGGCGGCGCCGACCGCGTCGGGCAGGTCGGCTCCGAGCGCACAGAGGTTCCGGACCGACTCGATCATCGTCACCGTGCTGCCGGCCAGCACCCCGTCCGTGCGCCTTGCGATCCCGTCCCGCACCTCTCCCTCGATGCCGCCGAGGCGGTACGGGCCGTCGCCGACGCCCGCCGCCGCGATTGCGTCGCTGACGAGCGCCATGCGGCCGGCAGCCGTCCGCCACACGATCCGGGCGGTCTCCTCGGCCAGGTGGTGGCCGTCGAGGATCACCTGCACGATCACGTCGTCACGGGCGAGCGCGGCGCCGCCGATGCCCGGGTCGCGGTGCCCGAACGGCCGCATCGCGTTGAAGAGGTGCGTCACCGTCGCGACACCAAGGTCGAAGCCGCGACCCGCCTCCTCGGCCGTCGCGTCCGAGTGGCCGAAGGAGACCACCACGCCGTGCCCGTGCAGCTGCTCGACCAGCTCGAGCGCGCCGGGAAGCTCCGGTGCCACCGTCATCTGGCTCACCGGCCCTGCGGCGAGCAGTCGCTCCAGCAGAGCGGGATCCGGATCGCGGCGGGCCGTGGCCGGGTGCGCGCCGAGCCGCGAGGCCGAGAGGAACGGCCCTTCGAGGTGCGCTCCGAGGACGCGCGGGCCGATCGGCTCAGCGGGCAGCTCGCGCAGGGCGGCGACGACGTCTGCCTCGGGAGCCGTGATCAGGGTCGGCTGGAAGGCGGTCACACCCGTCTCGAGCAGCGCGGCGCCGGCCCGCCGGTAGCCCGCGGTGTCCGCCGCCGCGAAGTCGACGCCGCCGAAGCCGTTCACCTGGAGGTCGACGAAGCCCGGCGCCGCGATGCCGCGCCCGTTCGCGCCCGCCAGGCCGACGGCCGCGATCCTCCCGTCCGCGACCTCAACGTCACCGCGCAGGAGCACGCCGTCGACGACCGCGGCCTCGACTCCCAGTCTCATCTCCGCATCCTCATTTCGCGCACCGAGCCGCGGGCGGTGATCAGCAAGGGTGGCACCAGGCGACCGGAATGTCAACGGGGCTACTTCAGCTTCGGCTTCTGCTTCGAGCCCGCCTTGAGGCGCTTGAGCGCAGCCCACCACGGCTTTGGGATCTCGGTAGGGAGGCTGTGCGGCCGCGTGCTCTTGCGGCCCCCACGGGTGCGCCACTCGGCCCAGTCGAGGAAGGGGTCCTGTGGGCCCATCAGGTTGACCATCTTGTGCACGCGCGAGGCCGTCTCCCAGGCCGAGCTCGGGATCCGCTTGGGCAGCCCCGCCGGCCGCTTCGCCGGATCGGCGTCGTCGACGAGCCGCCAGTGGACGAAGTCCATCAGCCAGTCGGGCGTCTCGTCCTTCACGGGCGCCTTCTTCTCCTCGAGCGCCCACAGCTTCTGGGGCAGCCAGGCGAGCACGTCCGGGCCGGGGCACGTGGAGCCGGTGAAGAAACCGTGTGGCTTCACATCGAGCCCCGCGCCCTGCTTCTGCCACTCTCGGATCACCTCGGCGAGCGTTTGCTTCGCCTCTTCCGTGAACTTGTCGCCCGTCCCGGCCATGTAGACGATCGAGGCGTGCGAGCGGTTCGCCGCGCCGAAGCCGTTCGCTCCCGTCTGGATGCCGAAGCCGCGGAGCTCGTATGCAGCGCCGTGTGGGCAGACGGCGTGGTTGTAGGCGATGTCGGAGTAGTTCTCCTTCTTGTTGTTCAGATGCCCCTGCTGAACGCTGCGCAGAAGGGCCGGGCACTCGTCGTGCGAACGCGCAGCGACCGGGCTTCCGAACCAGTGGATGGCGACGCCGGCCAGGTGTGCCGGCGGCAGCGCCGTCCTCCGCCTCGCATTGACGGCGCCCCACTCGGCCCGCGGGATGATCTCGACGCTCATGTGCTTCTCCTCCGACTCGAACGATCCGCACGATCACCGCAGCTGCGCGCTCATATAAGCACCGGCCTGCGGCCGATTCAACGCCCGGCTTGACACGGCGGTGGCGGCAGTACGAGCATGGGCGCAAGCCGAGGGAGACGATGGCGAGACGCCGGCGCCAACCAAAACGGATCCTCAACTGCATCCCGTCGCCCAAACGGGACGACGACTGGCAGCTCGACACCGCCGAGGACTCCGGCGTGCTCGCCGCGGCGCCGCGGATCCCGTCCCGCAAGGACCTGCGGGCGGCCTGGTGGAAGGTGCAGGACCAGGGCGGCACCGGCTCCTGCGTGGGCTGGGCGACGTCCGACGCGGTGCTGCGCTGGCACTTCGCCAGAGCGGGCCGAATTGCCCGGACCGAGCTGATCTCCCCGCGCTTCCAGTGGATGGCCGCCAAGGAGACCGACGAGTTCAACTCGCGCCCGACGACCTTCGTCGAGGAGGAGGGGACGAGCCTGAAGTCGGCGCTCGACGTCTCGCGCAAGTACGGCGCGGTCAAGGACACCGCGCTTCCGTGGGCCTCGGGCAAGCTCTACCCGGGCAGCGCGAAGACCTTCTACGCGATCGCCGCGCAGCTGAAGATCAGCATGTACTTCAACCTCGGGCACGAGCTCGAGAACTGGCGGCTCTGGCTCGCCACCAAGGGGCCGATCCTGACCCGGCTCAGCGTCGACTCGACCTGGGACCGCGCGACCGCGAACAAGGGGAAGCTGGACGTGTACCGGCCCGAGACCGCGCACGGCGGGCACGCCGTCGCCCTCGTCGGCTACACGCCGACGACCTTCATCGTCCGCAACAGCTGGGGCACCGCCTGGGGCGAGCGCGGCTTCGCACACGCCTCGCTCGCCTACGCCCAGGACGCGTTCACCGAGGCGTACGGCGTCGAGCCCTAACGGCGCAGAGCGGTCGGCCAATCGGCAGGTGAGACGGCGAAGCCGTCTCCTTCAGGGATCTTTGCGCGCTGAGCATCCGCTTTCGCGGATGCTCAGCTTGCGCCGACTGGCTTGACAACGACCGGCGCTTCGGACGAAGCTCAGGTCTCAGGAGGACTGGCGTCTTGCGGCGGCGCATCGAGCCCGAAGGGGGTGAGAGTCGCATGACGGAGCGCGTGACGGATCCGCCGCAACCGGTTCCCGTACCCACAGACCCGACGCACTCCTCGCGTACGTCCCGTCGGTCGGCCGGCTGGGTCGACTGCAAGGAAGCCGCGCAGGTCCGGGACCTCTACCGCGAGGGCTACGTGCCCGCGAGCTTCAACTGGATCAACCCGAAGCCCATCTGGGAGTCGCGGAACGACCCGATCGCGCGCGTGATCGAGGATCCGACCGACGACGAGCGCCGCCGCTGGGTGGCCGCGATGCGCAAGAAGGGCGTCGATCCCGACCTGACCGTCCGCCGCTACTCGGAGGCCGACGAGCTCTCGTTCCTCGTCATCGGCGACCCCGGCGAGGGCGACGCCTCGCAGTACCACGTGCTCCGCCCGCTGCGCTCGAAGGCCGGCGGGACGCGCTTCACCTACGTCGTCAGCGACGTCATCTACCCGGCCGGGGACGTGAACGAGTACGAGGACAAGTTCTTCTGGCCCTACCGGGAACTGCCCGGGCCGATCTACGCGATCCCCGGCAACCACGACTGGTACGACGGCCTGCACGGCTTCATGACCCACTTCTGCCGCGCCGACCCGGATCAGCGGCCGGCGCCGAAGCAGGGCGGCCGCGTCCGGCGCGCGCTGCGCAACATGTTGTGGCGGCAGCCGTCCAAGCCCGACCAGCAGCTGCTGGAGCGCGTCGGCAAGCTGCGCCAGGAGCGCTCCGAGCAGCCGGGGCCGTACTTCGCGATCGACACCGGGCCGCTCCTGATCGTGGGCATCGACACGGGGATCAGGGGCAAGCTCGACCGCGAGCAGGGCGACTGGCTCCGCCGCATCTCGAAGGTGCCGAAGCCGAAGCTGCTGCTCACGGGCAAGCCGCTCGTCGTCGACGCGCACACGAAGGAGACCGAGATCGAGGGCGGCGGTGGCGTCCGCGCGATCGTCGACGACCCGGACCACCGATACGTCGCCGTGATCGGCGGCGACATCCACAACTACCAGCGCTACCCCGTGAAGATGCCCGACGGACGCACGATCCAGCACATCGTCAGCGGTGCCGCCGGCGCCTACACGAAGGCGACGCACAAGATCCCGAAGGTCAAGCCCGAGGCCTGCGGCTGCAGCTGAGGACGACTTCCGCTGCTACCCCCGCCGCGGCGACTCGCTCGCCGCGTACTCCCGGCTCTACGACCGGAAGTTCGGGCTCGGGCGCGGCTATCTCGTCGTCCCCTACCAGCAGGCGCCGGCGATCATGAGCCAGCTGCTCGAGGGGAGGATCGAGCCGACCCGCTCCGAGGATGTGGAGCAGGAGATCACGCAGCAGGCCTGGAAGGCGGCGAAGCGGATCACGCGCTTCCCGGGCTCGACCGGCAGCGGGGGCGGCGGCATGCTGCACCGCAACTTCTCGGAGCTGCTCGACTGGAACGACCCACCGCCGCCGCTCTTCAAGAGCTTCCTTCGCATCGAGGTGAGGCCCGGCGAGCTCGAGCTGCGGTGCTTCGCCGCGACCGGTTGCGCCGAGCACGCGGACGACCCGCCGCTCGAGGACTGGATCCGCGGCCGCGAGCAGCCCGACGGGACGTGGGCGTGGGAGGTGTTGCTTGACTGAGTCCGCGGTCTTCCAGCCGCTCCGGTTCCGCAACCTCGAGGTCAAGAACCGCGTCTTTCGCTCCAGCATCTCGGGCCGCTTCGACAACTACGACGGCTCGGGGACGGAGGTGCGGCTGCGCTGGGACCTGAAGTTCGCCCGCGGCGGGGTGGGCGCGATCATCTCCTCGAACACGCCGGTGCACATGCGCGGGCTGATCGTCCCCAACTACGCGCACCTCGACGCCGACGACAAGATCCCGTTCTGGCGCGAGCTCGGCAAGCGCTCCCGCGAGCACGGCTGCAAGTACCTCGCCCAGATCGCGCACTCCGGCCGGCAGCGCGACATCCCCGGGATCACCTACTCGAAGGGCCTGAGCTCGACGGACAAGCCCGAGCCCATCCACGGTCTCCCCTGCGAGCGCGCGACCGTGGAGCAGATCCACGAGATCGTCGGCTACTTCGCGCAGGCGGCGCGGCGCGCCCGCGAGGCCGAGCTGGACGGGATCGAGATCCACGGCTGCAACGGCTACCTGATCACGCAGTTCCTCTCCCCCGCGATCAACGACCGCGAGGACGAGTACGGCGGCTCGCTCGAGAACCGTGCCCGCTTCGCGGTCGAGATCGTGCGGGCGATTCGCCAGGAGGTGGGCGACGACTTCCACGTCCAGTTCAAGCTCACCGGAGTCGACCACCACGACGCGCTCTTCCCGTGGTGGGGCGAGGGGACCACGATCGAGGACTCGATCCAGGTCGGCCGCTGGCTGGAGGGGGCGGGGGTCGACGGCTTCCACATCTCGTCGGGCAGCGCCTTCCCGCACCCACGCAACCCGGCCGGGGGCTTCCCGATCGCGGACACGATCCGGGCCTACGACACGATGCTCTCGAGCGGGAAGAACACGTTCCGGAACTACCTGATGTTCCGCACGCCGCCCGTCAACAAGGTCTTCAAGTGGGCCTGGGAGCGGTCGGCGAAGCGCGACGGGATCGAGGGGATCAACCTCGCCGAGGCGCGTCGCTTCAAGGAGGGCGTCACCGTGCCCGTGATCTGCGCCGGCGGTTTCCAGACACATTCGACGATCGCCCGCGCGATCGAGGACGGGTCGGTGGACGGCGTCTCGATCGGCCGGCCGCTGATCGCCAACCCTGACCTCGTCAACCTCTTCGCGGCCGGGCACGACCGGGCGCCGCGGCCGTGCACGTACTGCAACAAGTGCCTGATCAACTTCATCGAGAACCCGCTCGGGTGCTACGAGGAGAGCCGCTTCGACTCGCGGGAGGAGATGGTGCGCGAGATCCTGTCCGTGTACGAGGGCGAGGCGCAGCCCGCCGTCACATGAGCGTCCTCCTCGAACCGCTCCGGCTCGGCGCGCTGACGGTCAAGAATCGCGTGCTCCGCTCCAGCCTCGGTGGCCGCTGGGACAACTACGACGGCTCGGGGACCGCGGTCCGCATCAACTGGGAGGTGAAGTTCGCGCGCGGCGGGATCGGCGCCATCATCTCGTCGAACGCGCCCGTCCATCGGCGTGGTCGGCTCGTGCCCGGCTTTGCGCTGATCGATCGCGACGATCGCATCCCGTTCTTCCGCGAGCTCGGCAAGCGCGTGCACGAGTACGACTGCAAGTACATCGTCCAGCTGAACCACGCCGGCCGGCATCGCGACATCGGCGATCTCGAGTTTCCGAAGGGCGTGAGCTCGACCGACAAGCCCGAGCCGATCCACGGGTTCCCCTGTGACCGGCTGACCGTCGCTGAGATCCGGGAGCTCGTGGACGCCTTCGCCCAGGGCGCCCGGCGCGCACGCGAGGCGGGGCTGGACGGGGTCGAGATCGCCGGCGGCAATGGCGTGCTCGTGACGCAGTTTCTCTCCTCGGCGATCAACGACCGCGAGGACGAGTACGGCGGCTCGCTCGAGAACCGCGCTCGGTTTGCGCTCGAGATCGTCAGAGCAATTCGCGCGGAGGTCGGCCCCGACTTCTACGTCGGGTTCAAGATCAGCGTCGAGGAGCGGATGAACGAGGTCTTCCCGTGGCTCCGGCGCGGGAACTCGGTCGGCGACTCCGTGCAGATCTGCAAGTGGCTCGAGGAGGCCGGCGTCGACGCGCTGCACATCACGGCCGGCGCCGCCTTCCCGCATCCGCGCAACCCACCCGGCGCCATGCCGGTGAAGGACTTCGTGAAGTCGTACGACACGATCCTCTCGAGCGGCAGTCACACGCTCCGGAACTACATCGTGTTCAGGACGTGGCCGCTGAGCCGCCTCTTCCAGTGGCAGTGGGAGCGGCCGACCCGTCGCCACGGGGTCGAGGGCATCAACCTTCCCGAGGCCCGGGCCGTCAAGGCGGCGGTGGGGATCCCCGTCCTCTGCGGCGGCGGCTTCCAGACCGCCTCCGTGATCGAGCGGGCGATCGAGAGCGGAGCGTGCGACGGAGTGACGATCGCCCGCTCGCTGCTCGCCAACCCGGACCTCGTCCAGCTGTTCGAACAGGGCCACGACCGGCCGCCGCGGCCCTGCACGTACTGCAACAAGTGCCTCGCGAACTTCCTGGAGAACCCGCTCGGCTGCTACGACGAGAGCCGCTACGACTCGCGCGAGGAGATGATCGAGGAGATCCTCGCGGTCTACGGGGCCGGCGAGCCAGCTCCCGCATGAGCCTCGAGCAGATCTTCGCGCCGCTCGAGTTCCGGAACCTGACGGTCAAGAACCGGATCCTGCGCTCGAACGTCTCCGGGCGCTTCGACCACTACGACGGCACCGGCACGCAGGCGCGGATCAACTGGGAGCTCCGCTTCGCGCGCGGCGGCGTCGGCGCGATCGTCTCCTCGTGGTGCGGCGTGCACCGGCGCGGCTTCATCGTCCCCGGCTACGCGTCGATCGAGAGCGACGAGCGGATCCCCTTCTGGCGCGAGCTCGGCCGGCGCGTGCACGAGCACGACTGCCCCTTCATCCTCCAGCTCGCGTTCGGCGGCCGCCAGCGCGACGTCAACGGGATCGAGTTCGCCAAAGGGTGGAGCTCGACCGACGAGCCCGACCCGCTGCACGGGTTCGAGTGCGAGCGGATGACGAAGGCGCAGATCGAAGAGGTCACGGAGTCGTTCGCCGAGGGGGCTCGCAGGGCCAGGGAGGCGGGCCTCGACGGCGTCGAGATCCACGGCGCGAACGGGTACGTCTTCACGCAGTTCCTCTCCTCGGCGATCAACGACCGCGACGACGAATACGGCGGCTCGCTCGAGAACCGCGCCCGCTTCCTGCTCGACACGGTTCGCGCGATCCGCGCGCGCGTCGGTGACGAGTTCCACCTCCAGGTCAAGCTGAGCACGACCGAGTACGGGAACGCGCTCCTGCCCTGGGCTCCGAAGGGGAACACGATCGAGGACTCGGTGCAGGTGGCGCGCTGGGTCGAGGAGGCCGGTGCGGACGCCATCCACGTCTCCTCGGGGAATACGTTCCCGCATCCTGACAACCCCGCGGGCGCGTTCTCCGCGGCCGACGTGGTCGCCACCTACGACGTCCTGCTCTCGAGCGGACGGCACACCTTCCGCAACTACCTGCTCTTCCGCACCTGGCCCTTCTCGCGCATCGTCGAGCACCGCGCGCGCAGGAGCCGGAAACAGCTCGAGGGTGCGAATCTCGGCGACTCCGCGGCGATCAAGGCTGCCGTCTCGATCCCGGTCCTGTGCACGGGCGGCTTCCAGCGGGCCTCGACGATCGCGGACGCGCTCCGGCGCGGTGACTGCGACGCGGTCACGATCGCGCGGGCGCTGATCGCGACGCCCGACCTGGTCGAGCACTTCCGGGCCGGCCGCGACGAGCCGCCCAGGCCGTGCTCGTACTGCAACAAGTGCCTCTACGCCGTGCTCGAGAGCCCGCTCGGCTGCTACGACGAGCGCCGCTACCCCTCACGCGAGGCGATGCTCGAGGAGATTCTCTCCGTCTTCCGCGACGAGCCGGCGGCCGCGTGAGCCGAACTGCTTCAACCATCCACGCCCGCGCGTTCCTCGGCGAGGGGCGCGCGTGAGCGGGACGGCCACGCGCTACGGCCGGGCCGAGTTCCTTCCGCGCGAGCAGCGGCAGGCGACGGCGCTCTGCCTCTCCGGCGGCGGCTACCGGGCGGCGCTCTTCCACCTCGGTGCGCTGCGCCGGCTGAACGAGCTCGGCGTGCTCGCGCAGGTGGACACGCTCTCGGCGGTGTCGGGCGGGAGCATCTTCGCCGCGCAGCTGGCGACGCACCTCGCGCGCGACCCGGAGGCGTGGCCGGCGGATGGCGGCATCGTCGCCGGCTGGGAGGAGGGAGTCGCGCGCCCGATGCGCGCCTTCGCAGCGACGAACATCCGCACGCGGCCGGCGCTGCACGGCTTCCATCCCCTGCGCTGGTTCGACCGGAACGCGGCCATCGAGGCGCTGGCCGAGCGGTACGCGGCCGGCCCGGCGCCGGGTGCGCTCGACGAGCTGCCGCCGCGGCCGCGGTTCGTCTTCTGCGCGACCGACATGCGCTTCCGCGAGCAGTGGGTCTTCGACTCTCGGGGCCGGATCGGCTCGCGCTCCGCCGGCTACTTCCCGCCCTCGCCGGCCTGGACGCTCGCCCGTGCCGTCGCCGCGTCCTCCTGCGTGCCAGGCCCGTTCCGGGCGATGCGCGTGCGCGACGGCGTCGATGCCCTGCAGGAGGGCGCCTACGCGGGCGGGGACCGCGACAGCCTCGTGCGCTCGATCGATCTCGCCGACGGCGGCGTCTACGACAACCTCGGCATCGAGCCCGTCTGGCGAGACCACGCGGTCGTGCTCGTCTCCGACGCGTCGCCGTCGCTCTCGCCGGCCCCTCCGATCCGAGCCGTCTGGAACGCCCTCCGCTTCGCCGTCACGCTGCTCGAGCAGGCGACCGAGGTGCGCAAGCGCTGGCTGCTCTCCAGCCTCATCCGCGGCGACCTCGACGGCGCCTACTGGGGCGTCGCGAGCAAGCCGTCCCACTACGAGCTGGAGCCGCCGCCGCTCGCGTACTCCGACGACTTCGTGGAGCGCTTCATCGCGCCCGTCCGCATCGACCTCGACGCGTTCTCGGCGGGTGAGATCGGGGTGCTCGAGAACCACGGCTACCTGATCGCGGACGCGGCCGTCCGCCGGCACGCCGCCGCGCTCGCCACCGAGTCGGTCCCGCTCGCCGTGCCCCATCCGGACTGGCTCGACGAGGCCCGCGGCGCCCGTGCGCTCGCCGACAGCGCCAAGACCCGCTTCTTCTCCCGCCGGCTCCGGATCTAGGAGGACGACCATGACGACCAGCGCAGCCCAGCCTGTCCCCCCGAACCGGCCCGCGAGGCTGGCCGGCCCGATCGAGAACATCCGCTCGCGCTACGACGCGGTCGTGATCGGGTCGGGGTACGGGGGCTCGATCGCCGCCTCGCGGCTGGCGCGGGCCGGGCAGCGCGTGTGCCTGCTCGAGCGCGGGCGCGAGTTCCAGCCCGGCGACTACCCGGACACGACGGTCGAGGCGCTCGCGCAGTTCCAGCTCGACGGCGAGCACGGGCACGTCGGCCCGAAGACCGGTCTCTTCGACTTCCACGCCAACCGCGAGCTGGGCGTCTTCCAGGGCTGCGGGCTCGGCGGCACCTCGCTCGTGAACGCGGGTGTCGTGCTCCCGGCCGAGCAGCGCGTGCTGGACGACCCGGTCTGGCCGCAGGCGCTCCGCGACGACGCCGCGGTCGGGATGAAAGCCGGGTACGACCGCGCGGCGGCGATGCTCAGGCCCGCGCCGTACCCGCAGGGATTCCCGCCGCTCGAGAAGCTCGCCGTCCTCCAGACGGCCGGCGACCACCTCGGCGAGCGCTTCTACCGGCCGCCGATCAACGTCAACTTCGCGGACGGCGTCAACCACGTCGGCGTCTACCAGCAGGCCTGCCGCCTCTGCGGCGACTGCGTCAGCGGCTGCAACTACGCGGCCAAGAACACGCTGATCATGAACTACCTCCCCGACGCCCGGAACCACGGCGCGGAGATCTACACGCATGCGCGCGTGAGCCACGTCGAGCGGCAGGACGGGCACTGGCTCGTGCACTTCCAGCTCGTCGACGCCGGCCGGGACGTCTTCGACGCGCCGCCCCTCCACGTGGCCGCCGACGTCGTCGTGCTCGGCGCGGGTGCGCTCGGCTCGACCGAGATCCTGCTCCGCTCGCGCGAGCGCGGCCTGCCGCTCTCCGACCGGCTCGGCGAGCGCTTCAGCGGCAACGGCGACTTCCTCGGCTTCGGCTACAACCTCGACCGCACCGTGAACGGGATCGGCTTCGGCGACCACGACGTCGGCGAGTTGCCCGCCGTCGGCCCGTGCATCGCCGGCATCATCGACGTGCGCGAGCAGGAGGACCTGGGGCAGGGGCTCGTGATCGAGGAAGGCGTGATCCCCGGCGCGATCTCGGTGGTGCTGGCCAAGGTGTTCGGGATCGCCGCCGGCATGGTCGGCCACGACACCGACGCGGGCCTCGCCGACTTCTACCGCGAGCGGACGCGCGAGCTCGAGTCGCTCTTCACCGGGCCGTACGGCGGTGCGCTGCGGAACACGGACACGTTCCTCGTGATGGCCCACGACGACGCGACCGGGCGGATCGTCCTGCGCGACGACCGGGTGCGCATCGACTGGCCGGGGGTGGGCACGAAGCCGATCTTCGAGCGGATCAGCGGCCTGCTGGAGCAGGCGACCGCCGGTCTCGGCGGCACCTACGTGCGCAACCCGATCTGGACCGAGCTCCTCGGCCACGACCTCGTGACCGTGCACCCGCTGGGCGGCTGCCCCATGGGAGAGGACGGCGCCGGCGGCGTCGTCGATCACGGAGGCCGCGTCTTCGCGGGGGCAGGCGAGGACGTGCACGACGGCCTCTACGTGCTGGACGGCTCCGTGATCCCGCGCTCGCTCGGCGTCAACCCGCTCTTCACGATCTCGGCGGTCGCCGAGCGCGCGTGCGCGCTGATGGCGGAGGAGCGCGGCTGGACGATTCCATACGACCTCCCGTCGCGCCCGGTGAAGGCACAGCCTGCACCGAAGATCGGGATCCAGTTCACCGAGACGATGCGGGGGTTCTTCTCCACTGCGGTGACGGACGACTTCGAGCGCGCCGACGAGCAGGGCCGCCGGGACGACTCCACCTTCGTCTTCACGCTCACCGTGATCGCCGACGACCTCGACGCGCTGCTCGGGGAGGAGTCGCACGGAGCGCGCCTGATCGGCACCGTCGAGGCGCCGGCGCTCTCCGCCCGCCCGCTCACGGTCACCGAGGGCGAGTTCAACCTGCTCGTCTCGGATCCCACCGACGTCGGCTCGAAGCGCATGCGCTACCGGATGAAGCTCTCCTCGGTGGAGGGCCGCGAGTACTTCTTCGACGGCTTCAAGCTCGTGCACGACGACCCGGGCATCGACGCGTGGGCGGACACGACGACGCTCTACATCACCGTCCACGACGGTGGAAGCGATGCCGGCGACCTGGTCGGGAAGGGCATCCTGCGCATCCGGCCGCAGGACTTCGCGCGGCAGATGACGACGATGCAGGTGACGAACGCGCCGGACGCACAGGCCCGCCTGGCGGCGACGGGCCGCTACGCCGCGTACTTCACGGGCTCGCTCCAGGACGTCTATGGAGTCGTCTAGGACGCTTCGAGCTCGTCCAGCATCAGCGGGAAGACGTCGTCGCCCGCCTCCTTGCCGATGAAGACGTCGAGGTGTGCGTACTCGGGCAACACGTGGAGGGCGTGCTTCCCGGGCGCGTGCTGCTCGAGGTAGCGGAACGTGCGCTCCTGGCTCTCCGGCAGGAAGCAGCGGTTCCGGCTGCCGGCGAAGAGGACGAAGCGCGCGTCCGTCTGCGGCGGTTGGGCGGCGAAGTCGCGCGGGAGCTCGTCGAGGCCGTCCACCGAGACCAGGTTCCCCTGGCGGACGCAGCGCGACATCTGGCGGAAGAAGCTCATCGGCACGGCCGCGAACTCGCCCTTGATCCACTCGTGCGTCTCGTCGTTCAGGTTCTCGTGCCGCCAGAGCGTGGGCCAGCCGGTGCCGTAGGTGAAGCTGGCGACGCGGCAGACGTCGTTGTCGCACTCGTGGTGGGTCAGCTTCACGAACGCGACCAGCGCCTTCGCGCGCCGGTTCGGCGCCTCGATCCCCCACTGTGGGTCGAGGTAGCGCAGGAAGGGGTTCACGAGTGGCAGCACGCGCCGGATCTTGAAGCGCGAGACGGGCGGGATCACCGTGTGCAGCGAGACCGCGTTCGCGACGATCGTCTTCACCTCCGGCACGAGCCCGGCGAGCGCGGACATCATGAAGCTCGTCGAGCCCTGGCAGTGGATGATCGCCTTCAGTTCGTCCGCGCCGGTCTCCGCGAGCACGGTGCGGACGGCGGCCGGATGGTCGTGGACGGCGGCCTGGTCGAGCGTCCACTCGTTCGGGGGGACGTCGATGCTGGCGCGCCAGTTCTCGAGCCAGACGTCGTGCCCGCGTGCGAGCAGCGCGTCCACGACGGTCGTGCGCACGGGCGCGTTGAAGAGGTTCGCACGCACGCCGGCGCCGTGGACGAGCAGGACCGGCCCCCGGGTCGGCTCGCGCTCGCCGCGCACCTGGACGACGTTCAGCTCCAGCCCGTCGCCGGCGCGGAACGGCACGACGCGCGTCTCGTGACGCTGCTCTGCCGCAGGCAGGCTGGCGACGCTCATCGGGCTCCCTTCGTCTCTCGCCTCATAGTCTCACGCCGCGGCGCAGCCGTCGGCGAATCATCCGGCGGGGGTGATGCCCGGCTGCGTCGACCGGGACATGATCGCCGGACGACCGATGTTCTTCGTCCTCGCCCTGCTGCTGTTCATCGTCGCGCCCGAGCCGTGGGACGCGGTCGGTGGCGTGGTCTGCGTTGGGCTCGGCGTCCTGGAGGTCCTCTACTGGCAGCGCCGGATGAAGCGCCAGCGGGTCCGGACGGGCGTCGAGAACCTCATCGGCGCGACCGGCACGGCGGTCGGGCCGCTCGCGCCCTCCGGTCAGGTCCGGGTGCTCGGGGAGCTCTGGGAGGCGCGCTCCGAGGTGGCGGTGCCGCCGGGCGGCGCGATCCGGGTGCTCGCCGTGCGCGGTCTCGAGCTGGAGGTCGAGGGCATCGCAGAGACCTCGAATCGCTCGGGCGATCGGACCAGCTCGAACGGGCGAGACGGTAGGCCGACGTGCTCGAGGCACTCGGTCTGGGGCTGCTGGGGGCATCGTCCCTGCTCCTGGCCGGGCTCCTCGCGTGCTGGGTGAAGGTGCCCTCGCGCCTCGTCGGCATCATGGCCGGCTTCGGCGCGGGCGCGCTGATCGCGGCGATCACCACCGACCTCGTGCCGGAGGCCCAGGAGCAGCTCGGGAACTGGCAGTTCGGGCTCTGGATGCTGATCGGTGTCGCCGTCTTCCTGGTCGCCGACATGGTCGTCGAGCGGCGGTTCGGGGAGGCAGGCGTGGGCGGTGCGATGGGCATCGTCGTCGGCTCCGTCGTCGACGGGGTGCCCGAGTCGCTGATCTTCGGGATCCAGGTGGGCACGGCGTTCCCGATCAGCGCCAGCTTTCTCGCGGCGGTCTTCATCTCCAACGTCCCGCAGAGCATTGCCCCGTCTGCCGACCTCGCGGCGGCCGGCTGGAGCGCGAAGCGGGTCGGGATGCTCTGGTTCTGGGTCGTGCTCGCCTGCGGCGTGGCAGCCGGTCTCGGCTACCTGGCGACGAACTGGACGTCCGACGTGCAGGGCGGCCGGGCAGCTGCGCTCGCCGCCGGCGGTCTGCTGGCGATGCTGACGAACTCCCTGATGCCCTTCGCGTTCGAGCGCGGGCGCTCGCTCGCCGGTGCGGCGACCGCGGTCGGGTTCTGCCTGTCGCTGGGCGGTAGCTAGCCCGGAGGCTCAGAGCACGCGGGCGAGCAGCCCGCGGCCGGCGAACCCGACGGTGCGGTCGAGGATCGCGAGGTGGCGCGCGCCGGCAAACGGCAGTTCGCGCAGGTGCCAGAGCGTCTCGGCGTGCACCCAGGCCGCCTGCCGGGCCTGGCTCACCTTCCAGATCGCGAGCACGTCGTCCAGTCGGCCGAGCGCCTCGTCCGCCACGCCGACGAGGCCGACCGTGTACTCGTGCTTCACGCGCGCCTCGGTCTGCTCGAGCAGCCGGTCGACGCGACCGAAGTCCGCATGCTGGGGCGAGCCGTGGCGAGGCGGCACCTTGCGGGCGGTGCAGGTCTGGACCAGCGCAACCGGCAGGTCGCGGTTGATGTGGGCGTTCATGCCCGCGAGCGCGAACTGGAGCGGCGCGATCCCCGGTCTCGCGCGCTCGCGGAAGAGCGGTGCCCACGCGTGCGGCACCCGCCCGCGGCCGAGCACGAACGCCTGCAGAGCGCGGAAGTAGAGGTTCGCGAAGGCGACGTCGAGCCAGCGGACGAAGCGCGCGTCTGCGAAGTCCTCGTCGGTCGTCTCCAGCACCGCCTCGGTGACCGCGCGGTAGAGCCGTGTGAAGCACGCGATCCCGTCGTCCGACGGCAGCGCCGCCTCGATCGCCAGCATCCGCTCGAGCACGCCCTCGATCCGTGCGGCCGGCGGCGCCCGCAGTACCCGTTCGAGCGTCATGGCCGTACCCTAGGGCCATGTCTGGCCGGCGAACACTCGCCTTTGGGGCGCTCGTCGCAGCGTCCGCGCTCTGCGTCGTCCTGCTCGAGCTGCGCGTGCGGGAGACCGGCGACTCCTACTACCGCTTCCTGGTCTGGAACCTGACGCTCGCCTGGGTGCCGCTGGCGCTCGCCGCCGCTGCGTATGCACGGGCGCGGAGGCGCGTCGACGCGCTCGTCTGGCTGCTGCTCGTCCCCTGGCTGCTCTTCTTCCCGAACGCGCCGTACCTGCTCACCGACTTCATCCACCTGGACGTGGGGCCGGCCCCGCTCTGGTACGACGCGCTCATGCTCTCGGCCTTCGCCTGGACGGGGCTCATGCTCGGCTTCGCCTCGCTCTACCTCGTGCAGATGATCCTCCGGCGCGCCGTCGGCGCCCCGCTCGCGTGGGCGGGCGTGCTCGGTGCGCTCGGGCTCGCGAGCGTGGGCGTCTACATCGGGAGGTTCATCCGCTTCAACAGCTGGGACGCGCTCCTGCACCCGCTCGCCGTCGCCGACGTCGTGCGGGATCAGGTCGGGTCGGTGCCGCTGCGGGCGGCCGAGGGCTTCGTCGGGCTGACGACGTTCCTCGCCGTCGGCTACCTGATCGTCTACAGCTTCGCCGACCTGCGGCTGGAGCTCGAGCGGGACTAGCTCGCCGGGTCGCGGCGGCCGAAGAAGCCGCGAGCCTTCATCGTCATCACGACCGTCCCGTCCTGGTTCAGGACCTCGCTCGTCGTGAAGACGGTGCCGCGGTCGGGGCGCTTCGAGGAGGGCTCGGACGCCGTCACCGTCACGCGGCCGGTCAGGCGGTCGCCCGGCCGGACGGGCGCCGTCCAGCGCAGCTCCTCGACGCCGGGCGAGCCCATCGACGCCGCGTCGAGCAGGATCGTGCGCACGAACAGGCCCATGAAGAGCGCCGCGGTGTGCCAGCCGCTCGCGATCAGGCCGCCGTACGGGCCGTCCTCCGCCGCCGCGTCGTCGAGGTGGAACGGCTGCGGGTCGTAGCGCTGCGCGAACTCGACGATCGCCTCGCGCGTGACGTCCACCGTCCCGAGCTCGGTCGTCTCGCCGACGGTGAAGTCCTCCCAGTAGCGCACGCCGCGAACCTATCCGCTCCGCGGCCAGCGGCAGACGCCGACCACGTGCTCGCGGCGTTCGAAGCCGAGCGACTCGTACAGGCCGAGTGCGTGGTAGCCCAGGTCGGCGACGATCACGAAGCGCTCGGCCCCTTGCGTCGCGGCGGAGTGGCGGGCTGCCTCCACCACGAGCCGCGAGCAGATGCCGCGGCGCCGGTGGGCGAGCGCGGTCTCGACGACCTGGAAGCGCCCACGACCACCGGTCACGACGATGCCGCAGCTGGCCGCGACCTCCCCGCTCGCCGGATCGAGAGCGACGTACCACGCGCCGCGACGCAGGCGGAAGAGTGCACGTCGACCCTCGAGCCGCGGGCGCGCGAACTCGCGGAAGCTCTCCTCGTCTTGGCCCTCCTGTCGACCGGCGACCTGCAGCTCCAGGACCGCTTCCCAGAGCTCCTCGTCCGCACCGAGGGCGGCGTCGAGCGCCCGGACGACGACGTCCCGGTTCTCGCGCGGGTGCGGCCGCACCTCGGCCGCGCCGGCGACGAGCCCGATGCTCTCGTCGAGCTCGTAGCCTCGTTCGACGAATTCCTCGCGGGCGGCTCCGGCTTCTCCGTGCGCCAGGTCCCAGGCAAAGGTGTGGTGCCGCACGCGCGGCTCGTCTGCGAACTCCCGCTCGAAGAGGGCTTCCCACCTCTCGCCGTCCCCCTCGCGGGGCGCCTCGTCGAACAGCAGCACGTTGCCCCAGTAGAAGGTGGGGTTGCTCGGCGAGCGGATCAGCAGGTACCCGTCCCGCCGCTCGACCACGCGATCGGGCGGGAGCGTGTCGACGTCGGTTGCCCAGACGAGCGACCGTGGTACGAGCGTGAAGTCGAGCTCCGCGGTCACCCGCAGACCTTACGCCGCTCGCCGCCGCGGCCGCCCTAACAGGATCTTTACACCCCGCTCGTGGGTTTTCCCGGGGAGCCGCATCTACCTCATGCATACACCGGAAGACGCACCGATGCGCCACGCCATCGACGCGGCGTCGGGGATACTTCAGCGATGAGCGTGTCGGTCACAGGCGTCGACTTCATCACCGTCCCCACGCGCGATTTCGGGGCGGCGAGCGAGTTCTACACCGACGTGCTCGGACTCCCGTGCTCCGTTCGGTGGGGCGACATGCCCGCCGGCGAGTTCGAGACGGGCACGCTGACGATCGCCGTCATGCAGTCCGACGCCTTCGGGCTCGAGTTCACGCCCCACACGCACCCGATCGCGCTCCACGTCGAGGATGTCGCCGCCGCGCGTGCCGACCTCGAGGCGCGCGGCATCGTCTTCCACGCCGACACGATCGACAGCGGCGTCTGCCACATGGCCCACTTCTGGACCCGGACGGCAACGCGCTGATGTTCCATCATCGTTACGCGCCGCGCCGCTGACCACCCCGCGAGGTCATTCCCGCAGGCTCAGCCGGCCGCCGTTTCGCAGCACGCGGTACGGCTGGCCGAGCCGGTCGCACTCGGCCGCGAATGCAGCCGGGCTGGCCGTGTTGAACTCGAACATGTCGTAGTGGCAGGGGACCGCGAGCGCGGCTCCGACGGTCTGCGCAAGCCGGGCCGCCTCCGGCCCGTCGGTGTTCCCCAGCCGGCCGTTGATCGGGACGAAGGCGACGTCGACGCCGCGCACGCCCGGGTCGATCGCGGCCGTGTCGCCTGAGTGGTAGAGCCGGTACGGCCCCGCAGCGATCACGTAGCCGACGCAGTGGTCGCCGGGATGGAGCGCGGGAACCGCTTCGATCCCGAAGCCGCGCCAGGACGAGCGCTTCGCCCTCGGACACTCCGGTGACCTCGGCGCCGCTCCGCCGGCGCGCGAGCTCGACGGTGCCGGCGGGCGCGACGACCGGCGCACCGACCGCACGGAGCGTCTCCTCGTCGAGGTGGTCGGTGTGGCCGTGCGTGGAGAGGATCGACGTCGACGAAGTCGAGGCGCTGCGGCGCGACGACCCGGCGCGTCATCCGCACGTGCGGCGTGCTCGTGTCGGCGTACTTCCGCGTCAACGAGTCCGAGAGGTACGGATCGACCAGCAGGTGACGGCCGTCGTACTGGAGGAGAAAGCCGCTCTGCCCGAGCCACCAGACGTGCAGCCCCGCCTCGGCCCGGGCGCTCTCGACGTCGGCGAGGAACGCGTCGTCCGAGCGCTCCGGCTCGATCACGCCAGCTCTGCGCGCACGATCCGGACGCCCGCGACGAGGTTCTGCAGCTTCTGCCGCGCCGCCCAGCGCGCCGTCTGGCTGAGGCCGCAGTCGGTGGAGAAGGCGAGTCGCTCGGGCGGGGCGAGCTCGAGGAACCGGCGCACGCGTGCGGCCACGTCGTCCGGGCTCTCGACGTAGTAGCTCTTGACGTCGATCACCCCGACGGCGACGTCCTTCGTCTCGGCGATCGTGCCCACCAGCTCGGCCTCGGCGAGCTCGCGGCTCGCCATCTCCAGGTGGATCTCGTCGACGGCCACGTGCAGGAACGCGGGGAAGAGGGGCGCGTACTGCCGCGGCGCGACCGCGCGGGCCTTGTAGTTGCCGAAGCAGAGGTGGGTCGAGAGCCGCGCGCGGCCGGCGACAGGGGCGACGGTGCGGTTGAAGAGCTCGACGAGCCGTTCGGGATCCTCCCGGTGGGCGTAGCAGCTCATCGAGGGCTCGTCGATCGCGATCTCCTCGCAGCCGGCGGCCGCGAGTGCGACCAGCTCGGCCTGCACGATCGGAACGAGCGCCTCCGCCGTCTCCCACCGATCGCCCTCGAGACGGCCGGCGAGCGTGTACGGGCCCGGAACCGCCACTTTCAGCACCGGGCCCGGAAGGTGCGACCCGGCGCAGCCGCTCGAACTCCTCGACCGTGCCGAGGCCGCGCGGCGCCGCGAGCTCGCCGACGATCCGGTGCTTGGCGCGCTGGTCGTGGGCCGGCGGCCCCAGCCGACGTCCCGGCTCGCCCTGCTCGATCCCGTCGAGGAAGCCGTAGAAGCCGAGGTTGAAGTCGAGGCGCGTCTGCTCGCCGTCCGAGATCACGTCGAGCCCGGCCGCGACCTGGTCGTGCACCGCCGCGAGCACCGCGTCCTCCTGCAGCTCGGCGACGTCGTCGGGGCCGAAGTCCGCCAGATTCGCGGCCGCGTGCTCGAGCCAGCCGGGGAACGGATAGCTCCCGATCACCGTCGTGCGCAGCGGAATCATTGGCGTATCCTCGCACCATGATCAGCGTCGACACGCTGGAGTACCGCGACGTCGCGAAGACGATCGACCACTCGCTGCTGCGGCCGGAGCTCGACCTCGGGACCGTGCGAGAGGGTGTCGAGCTCGCGCTTCGCTACGACGTCGCCTCCGCCACCGTGCGCCCGGCCGACGTGGCCCGGTCCGCGGAGCTCGTCGCCGGCTCGGACGTGCTGATCTCGACCGTCGTCGGCTTCCCCCACGGCAGCCACACGACGGCGACGAAGGCGTCCGAGACCGAGGAGCTGATCGCCGCCGGCGCCGACGAGATCGACATGGTGCTGAACATCGGCCGCCTCGTCTCCGGCGAGGACGACTACGTCGAGCGCGACATCCGCGCAGTCGTCGAGGCGGCGCAGGGGCGGCTCGTGAAGGTGATCTTCGAGAACGCCTATCTCGACGACGCGCAGAAGATCCGGGCCTGCGAGCTGACCGCAGCCGCCGGCGCCGGCTTCGTCAAGACCTCGACCGGCTTCGCCGCGTCGGGCGCCACGCTCGACGACCTGCGCCTGATGCGCGAGCACAGCCCCGCTCACGTCCAGGTCAAGGCCGCGGGCGGCGTCCGGACGCTCGACGCGCTGCTCGACGTGATGAACGTCGGCGTCACCCGCATCGGCGCCACCGCGACGGAGGCGATCCTCGAGGACTTCAAGGCGCGCCGGGCGGAGCTAGCCGCGGCCGGCACCCCGTAGGGCCGCGCCGACCGCTCCCGCCAGGACCCCGAGCTCCGACTGGACGACGTCCACCGGCACCGAGACGAAGACGCGCCGCGCGAGCTCCTCGCGCAGCGGCTCGAGCAGCCTCTCGCCCAACGCCCCGACGCCCCCGCCCACCACGACGCGGTCGGGTGCGAGCAGGACGATCGCGTTCGCGACTCCGACGCCGAGCAGCCGGCCTGCGCGCTTGAGCCTGTTCGCGCCGAGCGCCTCGCGCACGTAGGCCTCGAGACAGCCGCGGTTGCCGCAGGTGCAGAGCGGCCCGTTCTCGCCGATCGTGAGGTGGCCGATCTCGCCGGCGCGGCCCTCCCGGCCCTCGTGGAGCGCGCCGCCGACGGTGATGCCGCCGCCGACGCCCGTGCCGACGGCGACGAACACGGCGCAGTCGCAGCCACGCGCGGCGCCGAGCGTCGACTCGGCCAGGGCGAACGCGCGCGCGTCGTTGATCAGGGCCGTCCGGGGCGCCGAGCTCGCCGCCGACGTGAGCCGCCACCGGCACGTCGGACCAGTCGCCCGGCAGGTTCGGCAGGAAGGTGGTGCAGCCCCGCGCGCCGTCGAAGAGCCCGGGCACGCCGACCCCGACCGTGTCGACCGGGCCGGCCTCGCGGCCCGCCGCCACCAGGCGATCGAGCACCGCGGCCTGCCCGTCGGCGGCGCGGGTCTCGAGCTTTCCCTCGGCCGTGACGTCGTCGCCCTCGAGCACGACCCACTTCACGTACGACGCGCCGAGATCGAGCCCGAGGTGCCTCATCCGGCGGACCACCCGCCGTCCACGGTCAGCACGGTGCCGGTCACGAACGGTGCGGTCGCGAGGTAGAGCGCCGCCCCGGCGACGTCCTCGGGCCGGCCGAAGTCGCCCGTGAGCGGATGGAGCTCGGGCAGGCGCGCGAGGATGCCGGGATCCGACTGGGCCCGGCGGCTCATCGGCGTCGCGATCAGCCCGGGCGCGATCGCGTTGACGCGAATCCCGTCCCGGCCGTAGTGGAAGGCCATCGCCCGCGTCAGGGCCAGGATCCCGGCCTTGCTCACCTGGTAGGCGTGGGTCGCGAAGTCGTCGTCGCCGGCGACCAGGCCCAGGACCGACGAGAGGTTGACGATCGCGCCGCCGCCGGCCGCGCGCAGGAGCGGGATCGCGTGCTTCGAGCACAGGAACACGCTCGTCAGGTTGTTGGCGAGCACCGCGTCCCAGGCCTCGACCGTGCACTCGTCGACCGGGCCGTCGCCGAGCGAGCGCCCGCTGATGCCGGCGCCGTTGAAGAGGACGTCGACACGCTCGAGGCCGGCGAAGAAGGCTTCGACCTCGTCCGGCCGCGTCAGGTCGGCCTGCTCGCGGTCGAGCCCGACCACCACCGCGCCCGCGCCCGCGAACGCGGCCGAGACGGCGCTCCCGATTCCGCCCGCTGCTCCCGTGACGACGGCGACCTTGCCCTCCACCGGCTCATCCTCTCTCAGCGCGTGCCCGCGCGAGATGATGGCGCTCTGTCCGTCCTCGAGCAGATAGCAGCGCAGCGTTTCGTCGCGATCCTCCGCCGCCCGAGCGACCTGGACGCGGTCGCCGAGGAGCTCGTCGGCGCCGGCGTCCGCGTGCTCGAGATCACGCTCGACACGCCGGGCGCGCTCGAGGCGATCGGCCGCTGGCGCGGGGCGCGCCACCGTCGTCGCCGGCTCCGTCCGGACGGTCGCCGACGCGGAGGCCGCCGTCGAGGCAGGCGCCGAGGCGGTCGTCTCGCCCGGCACCGTCCCGGACGTCGTCGCCTGGTGTGTGGCGCGAGACGTGCCCGTCGTTCCGGGCGCGCTCACGCCCACCGAGATCGAGACGGCCTGGCGGTACGGTGCGTCGATGGTGAAGGTCTTCCCGGCGGGGCTCGGCGGACCGGACTACGTGCGCAGCGTCCTCGGCCCGCTCGCGGACGTGCCGCTGCTGGCCACGGGCGGTGTGACGGCCGACAACGCGCCGGGCTTCCTGGCCGCGGGGGCCGTCGCCGTCGGCGCCGACTCGAGCCGGGCCCGCGACGTTTTCGAGGCGGTTAAGGTCTTCGCGTGACGCGCGCGGCTGTCGTCGGGACGGGCTTCATCGGCGTCGTCCACGTCGAGGCGCTGCGTCGGATCGGGGTCGAGGTGACGGGCGTCGTCGGCTCGTCGCCGGAGCGTGCGCGCCAGAAGCCGGGCCTCCCGGAGCCGTACGAGAGCCTCGAGGCGATGCTCGACGACGACCGCGTGCGCGTCGTGCACCTGACGACGCCGAACCACCTGCACTACCCGCAGGTGAAGGCCGTGCTCGCGGCCGGCAAGCACGTCGTCTGCGAGAAGCCGCTCGCGCTCACGTCGCAGGAGTCGGGTGAGCTGCTCCGCCTCGCCGAGGAGAGCGGCCTCGTCCACTGCACGAACTACAACCTCCGCTTCTACCCGCTCCTGCACGAGGCGCGCCAGCGCGTGCTCGACGGCGAGCTCGGCCGGGTGTGGAACGCCCACGGCACCTACATCCAGGACTGGCTCCAGCAGGTGACCGACTGGAACTGGCGCCTCGACCCCGAGCTGGGCGGCTCGCTCCGCGCCGTCGCCGACATCGGCACGCACTGGCTCGACCTGACCGGCTGGATCACGGGCCGCCGGGTCGCGTCGGTGTTCGCCGACCTCTACACCGTGCACCCGGTCCGGCACGTGCCGACGGGGCCGGTCGAGACCTACGCCGATCCCGGTGCGGTCGAGCGCGTCGACCGGCCGATGTCGACCGAGGACGTCGCGCACGTGCTCCTGCGCTACGAGGACGGAACGCGCGGGCAGGTGACGATCTCGCAGGTCAGCGCGGGCCGGAAGAACCACCTCTCGCTCGAGCTCGACGGCTCGGAGGGCGCGCTCGCGTGGAGCTCGGAGCGGCACGAGGAGCTCTGGCTCGGGCACCGCGACCGCGCGAACGAGCTCCTCCTCCGCGATCCCGCGCTCATGCACGGGCCGCTGCGCGGCGACTATCCGGGCGGGCACGCCGAGGGCTACACCGACACCTTCAAGCAGCTCTACCGGGCGGTGTACGCCGCCGTCGAGGAGGGACGCATGCCCGCCGAGCCGGACTTCCCGACCTTCGCCGACGGCCACGAGGAGATCCTCCTCGGCGAGGCGATCGCGCGCTCCGCGAGCGAGGAGCGCTGGGTCGAGGTGGAGCGGTGAAGCTCGGCTTCCTGACCGCGGCGTTACCCGACCTGACGCTCGGCCAGGTCGCCGAGTGGGCGGCCGCCGAGGGCTTCGAGTCACTCGAGGTCGCCTGCTGGCCGGGCGGCGGGGGAGAGCGGCGCCGGTATGCGGGCGTGACGCACATCGACGTCGACTCCTTCGACGCGGGCGAGGTGCGCGAGCTGCTCGACCGCCACGGGCTCGAGATCTCCTCGCTCGCCTACTACCCGAACAACCTCCATCCGGACGACGCGCACCGCGAAGAGGTGAACGCCCACCTCCTGAAGGTCGTCGACGCCGCCGCTCAGCTCGGCGTCGAGGTCGTCGGCACGTTCGTCGGCAACGACAAGGACCGGCCGCTGCGGGAGAACCTGGAGCGCTTCGCCCGCATCTGGCCCGACCTCGTCCGCCATGCCGGCGACCGCGGGGTCAAGATCGCGATCGAGAACTGCCCGATGATCTTCAGCGAGGACGAGTGGCCGGGCGGCAACAACCTCGCCTGGTCGCCGGCGATCTGGGAGCGGATGTTCGAGGCGATCCCGGACGAGAACTTCGGGCTCAACCTCGACCCGTCGCATCTCGTCTGGCTGATGATCGATCCCGAGCGGGCGGTCCGGGACTTCGCCGACCGCCTCTTCCACGTGCACGCCAAGGACCTCGAGATCGACCGCGACGGCCTCTACCGGCACGGCACGTTCTCCGCCGGGATGGGCTGGCAGGTGCCGCGGCTGCCCGGCCTCGGCGAGGTCGACTGGCCGCGGTTCGTCGCCGCGCTGTACGGCGTCGGCTACGACCGCTGGATCTCGATCGAGCACGAGGACCGCCGCTTCGAGGGCGACGAGGACCTCGTCAAGCGCGGCTTCCTGGTCGCGCGCAACACGCTCCGCCCGCTGATCGTCTAGGAGACGACGTCCACGAACTCGCCCGTCGCCTCGTCCTTCAGGATCAGCTTCAGGCGGCCGTCGGGCATCTTCTCCTCCTTGATCACCGTCTTGCCGTCGTGCTCGCGGCGGACGCGCTCGATCCGCGGCACGCCGGCGCCGCGCCAGTCGTCGAGCAGCACGGGCTCCCACTGCCTGTTCCCGGCCGAGCGGTAGCAGGCGTCGATGATCGCGTTGACGACGTAGCCGTCGTAGAAGGTCTCGGTGGGCGCCCGGCCCTCGTCCATCGCGTCGAACATGTCGGTGAACATGTCGACGTAGCCCAGCTCGGCGACCTCGTCGCCGACGGGGAAGAGCCAGCCCGTCGCGCTCTCGGCCTTCTCGGCCACGTAGTCGCCGCCCGCGCCGGACGTGAAGACCTCGAAGCCCGTGCGCAGGAAGTGGTTCGTCCAGATCGTCCCCTCGGTGCCGGCCACCTCGTCGCGCAGGTCCATGCCGCCGCGGAACGTCCAGCTGACCTCGAACTGGCCGACGGCGCCGCTCTCGAAGCGGATCAGCGCGATCGCGTTGTCCTCGGCCTCGATCGGGTGGACGAGCGTGTCCGTCCAGCACATCACCTCGACGGGCCGGTTGTCCTTGCCCATGTAGGAGCGGATGATCTCGATGCAGTGGCAGCCGAGATCGACGATCGGCCCGCCGCCTGCCTGCGCCGCGTCCCAGAACCACGCGCTGTGCGGGCCGGGATGGGTCTCGCGCGACCGCGCCCAGAGCACGGTCCCGATCTGTCCTGCCTGCACCGCCGCGACGGCCTTCAGCGTCTTCGGCGTGTAGACGAGGTCCTCGAGGTAGCCGGCGAAGATGCCCGCGCCCTCCGCGAGGTCGAGGATCCGCTTCGCCTCCTCGGCGGTGCGTGCGAGCGGCTTCGTGCAGAGGACGGCCTTCCCGTGCTGCGCACAGAGCTCGACGCACTGCTCGTGCAGCCCGTTCGGGAGGCCGATCACGACGGTGTCCGTCTCCGGGATGGGCGATCGCCTCCTCGAGGTCGGTCGTCCACTCGGGAACGTCGTTGTCGGCGCAGAACGCCTGTGCCCGCTCCGGGGAGCGTGAGTAGGCGACCTGGACGCGGTCGCGGTTGCGCTGCCCGTGCAGCGTTCTGGTGTAGAAGAGGCCGATGAGACCGGTCCCGAGCATGCTCACCCTGTGGCCGACCAACGTGGAACCTCCTCCTTGCCCGACGACGACGTGAGCCCCGAGCCTACGCGGTACCTGACCGCCGCCAAAGAGCTGCTCGACCGGCTCGAGGGGCAGGGCGAGGCGATCGAGCAGGCGTCGAGGCTGTGCGCCGACGCGATCGCCGCCGACGGCCTCGTCCATCTGTTCGGCACCGGGCACTCGCGGATCCCGGTCGAGGAGATGTTCCCGCGCTACGGCTCGTACCCCGGCTTCCACCCCATCGTCGAGCTGTCGATGACCTTCCACACGCAGGTGGTCGGCGCGAACGGGCAGCGCCAGGCGATGTTCATCGAGCGCGTCGAGGGGCTCGCCGAGACGATCCTCGCCAACTTCCAGCTCGGGCCGCCCGACGCGATGATGGTCTTCAGCGCGAGCGGCCTCTCGGCGGTGCCGATCGAGATCGCGATCGGGGCGCGCTCGCGCGGGCTGCCGGTGGTCGCCGTGACCTCCGTCGCCCAGGCCGAGGCCTCGCCGAGCACCCACTCCAGCGGCACGCGGCTGCTCGACCACGCCGACGTCGTGCTCGACCTCTGCACCCCGGCGGGCGACGCGCTCGTCGAGCTCGACGGGCTCGAGACGGCCGTCGGTCCCGGCTCGACGATCGCGGCCGTCGCGCTCGCGAACGCGATCAAGGTGCGAACGGCGGAGCTGCTGATCGAGCGGGGGGCGTTGCCCCCGGTGCTGGCCGCCGCCGCGGTCGTGGGGCGGGAGGAGTCGGCGCGGCTCTTCGACGAGGCCTACGCCGAGCACGCGCGCCGCGCCGCGCGGGTGCTACGCGGTGCCGGCGGGGGTCCCGGCTCCGAGCCAGCGCGGTAGGTACTCCTGCGCGAACAGCTCGTTCGCGACCATCGTCGCAGCGCCGATCACGCCGGCGCGCCCGTCGAGCTCCGACCGCCGCACGATCAGGTCGCGCGTCGCGAGCGGGAGCGAGCGACGGTAGATCGTCTGCCGGATCGTCGCGAGCAGCAGATCGCCCGCCCCGGCGACGCCGCCGCCGATCACGATCAGCGAGGGGTTGAAGAAGTTGACGATGCCCGTGAGCATCTGGCCGATCAGGCGCCCGGCCTCGGTGATCAGCTCGACGCTGACGGGGTCGCCGTGCTTCGACGCCAGGCCGACGTCCGCCGCGTCCAGGAAGCCCTTCTCCTCCAGGAGCGTCCCCAGGATCTCGCTGCGGCCCTCCCGCGCCGCCGCCTCCGCGTCGCGAGCGAGTGCGGCTCCGCCTGCGAACGCCTCCAGGCAGCCGCTCATCCCGCAGCGGCACGTGACCTCCCGGTCGGACCGGACGTGGATGTGCCCGACGTCGCCCGCCGATCCCTTCGCGCCGCGGTGGATGCGACCGTCGACGACGATGCCTGCGCCGATCCCGCTGCCGATCTTGACGAAGACGAAGTCGTCGACGCCGCGACCGCAGCCGGCCGTCAGCTCGCCGAGGGCCATCACGTTGACGTCGTTGTCGACCCAGACGGGGACGTCGCGCTGCGCGAAGTGCTCGCGCACCGGGTAGCCGTCCCAGCCCGGCATGATCGGCGGCGAGACCGGCTCGCCCGATTCGAACTCGACCGGGCCGGGGACGCCGATCCCGATCCCCCACAGCGCGCCGGCGGCACCGGCCTCGGCGACGCACTCGTCGAAGAGGGCCTCGACGTGCGAGAGCACCTGCTCCGGCCCGGCGGCGATGTCGGACGGCTCCTGGCGGTGGACGACGATCCCGCCGGAGAGATCGGCGAGCGCGACGTCGGTGCTCGTCGCACCGAGGTCGGCCACGAGCAGGTAGCCCGCGTCGGCCCGGAAGCGGAGCAGTCGAGGGGCGCGGCCGCCCGTCGAGACGCCGACGCGGTCCTCCGCGAGCAGGCCGAGGTCGACCAGGACGTCGACCCGCTGGGTCAGAACCGAGCGGCCGAGGCCGGTGGCCACGGCGAGCTCCGCGCGCGAGCACTCGCGGTGCGCGCGGACGTGATTCAGCACGGCCACGAGCCCGTTCGGCGGCGCTCCGGCGCCGTCTTTCTCCTGCCGTGCTGAGGGCCTGCTGCGGGCGTGGGTCGCCACGTCCGGCCGAGTCTACGGGCATCTGCGGAAATCGACAAGACTTCTCTTGAATTCCGACAAAAGAGGCTGTAGGGTCGCCGCGATGACACGAGCGCCGCTTGTTCGATGCGTCTCGACGGTCTTAGACTCGATCCCGGAGTCTCCAGGAGAGGGAGGAATCGCATGACGCTTGGCAGGATTCGCGGGCGCTTCGGCGCTCCGCTCGTTGCACTCGTCGCCGTAGGAGCGGTCGTGGTCATGGGGATCGCCGGAACGGCGAGCGCAAGGCCCGCTGCCCACGCTGGGCCCGCCGCGCCGGCAAAGTGGGTGCTCGGTGTGAGCAACACCCTCGTCGGCAACGGCTGGCGTGAGGAGATGATCTGTGCGGTCAAGGCACAGGCCCTCGCGAGCGGCAAGGTCTCGAAGGTGATCGTCGCGAACCGCAACGGCGGTCCGGCGGAGCAGATCGCGGACATCCGCAACCTGATCTCGGCCGGTGCGAACGCGATCATCATCAACCCGTCGAGCGCCAACGCGCTCAACGCGGTCGTGGCCCAGGCCGCCGCGCGCGGCGTGAAGATCGTCTCGGTCGACCAGCGCATCACCGCGCCGCAGGCCTACAACGTCACGAACGACCAGGTCGCGTACGGGCGGCTCGGCGCCGTCTGGTTGTTCAAGAAGCTCGGCGGCAAGGGCAACGTGGTCGAGATGCGCGGCATCGCCGGCGTCCCGGCCGACACCGACCGGCACAAGGGCTTCCAGCAGGCGCTGAAGAAGTATCCGGGGATCAAGGTCGTCAAGCAGACGTTCACCGGGTGGTCGTTCGCGCCCGGCGGCAAGCAGATGCTCGACATCCTCAACTCGGGCGTGAAGGTCGACGGCGTCTGGACGTCCGGGATCGACTACACGGTCGTGAACGCGTTCAAGACGGCCGGCAAGCCGTACGTCCCGATCGTCGGCGCGGACAACAACGAGTTCCTCCGCCAGCTGATCGCCCTGAACCCGAAGTTCCAGGGCTCCGCGGTGACGAACCCGGCCACGATCGGCGGCGTCGGCGCCGCGGTCGCGATCCGCGTGCTCGGTGGCGGAACCGTTCAGAAGTGGGTCAAGCTGACGCCGCAGGTCTGGGACATGAAGACCTCGGCGAAGACGATCCGCTCGTACTACTCGCCGAAGCGGCCGCCGACGTACAGCTCGCAGCTGTTCATCAGGCCGTGGACGACGTACACGGCTGCGCAGCTCACCGGCTGCAAGGGGCCGTAGCCGAAGGGTCGAAGGAGGGGAGGCGTCCGCTGCGGCGCCTCCCCTCCTCGTGCCTATGAGCCTCCTCACCGCACGCGAGGTATCGAAGCGCTACGGCCCGGTGGTGGCGTTGAGGTCGGCCACGCTCGTCGTCGAGCCGGGGGAGGTGCACGCGCTCCTGGGCGCGAACGGCGCCGGCAAGAGCACGCTCGTGAAGGTGCTGACCGGGGTGATCCGCCAGGACACCGGCACGATCCAGGTGAACGGGAAGGACACTCGTGTCTCGTCGCCCGCGCGGGCGGCGCGCATCGGGCTCGCACCCGTCTTCCAGGATCCTGCGCTCGTGCCCGACCTGACGATCGAGCAGAACCTGCGCCTGACCGGCACGCCGGTCGACGCGGTCCGCCGGCACCTGCGCGAGCTCGACCTCGAGCTCGACCTCGGCGAGCAGGCGCTCGACGTGCCGTTGCCACTCCTGCGGATGATCGATCTGGCTCGCGCGCTCGCGCGCGAGCCGCAGCTGCTGATCCTCGACGAGATCACCGCCGCCCTTCCGTCCGACCTGGCGGAGCGCGTCTTCGACGTGATGCGCCGGCAGAAGGAGGGCGGTCGCTCGGCGCTCTTCATCACGCATCGCCTGCGTGAGGTGATCGCGCACTGCGACCGCGCGACGGTGCTGCGCGACGGTGAGGACGTCGGCACGCTCGTCCCCCGGGAGGGCGGGGAGGAGAAGATCGTCGAGTTCATGCTCGGCCCCGAGGTCGCGGAGGCGGCCGGAAGGGCGGACGCGACGGCCCCGCGCAAGCGGATCGAGGTCGCGGCGGACACGCCGCCCGCGCTCGAGGTCGGCGGCCTGCAGGTGGCGGACACGCTCACGGACGTCTCGTTCGCGCTCAGACCGGGCGAGATCGTCGGCATCGCGGCGCTCGAAGGGCAGGGACAGGACGAGCTCTTCGGGGTCCTCTCGGGCCAGCGGAGGCCGACGAGCGGCGAGGTCGTCGTGCGGGGCCGGCCGCTGCGCGCGCGCCATCCCTACGACGCGATCCGCTCCGGCGTCGTGCTCGTGCCGGCCGACCGGCTGCAGGCGTTGCTGCCGCAGCGCTCCGTCGCGGAGAACATCGCTGCGCCCAGGTTCAACAGCCCGCTGCGCTGGGGCCCGGTCGGGATCCGCGCGGAGCGCCGCCGCGTCCAGACCGCGATCGACGAGCTCTCGATCGATACCCGCGCCCAGCGCCAGGTGCGACGGCTCTCGGGCGGGAACCAGCAGAAGGTGACGATCGCACGCTGGCTCGCGAACGGCTTCCAGACGCTGCTCTGCTTCGACCCGACCCGCGGCATCGACGTCGGCACGAAGCGCCAGATCTACGAGCTGCTTCGCACGCTGGCCGCCGAGGGCGCCGCCATCCTCCTCTTCACGAGCGAGCTCGCCGAGATCCCGCTCGTGTGCGACCGCGTCGTCTGTCTCTACGGCGGCCGCGTCACCGCAGAGCTCGATGCGGCCGGCGCGGACGAGGCGACGCTCCTCCGTGCGATGCACGGCCTGCAGGACGAGGACGCCGCGTGAGCACGGTGGCCGCCGTGCCAGCTCGCCGGCGCATCCACTGGCGCCGGCTCGCGCGCCGGCACGCCTGGACGCTCGGCGTCTACATCCTGCTCGTGGGGCTCATCCTCTACTGGAAGACGATCCCGGCCCAGTGGGGGACCTTCGACGTGCAGTCGCTCGCGATCGACGCGCTGCCGTTCGCGTTCGCCGCGATGGCGCAGGCGGTCGTGATCATCTCCGGCGGGATCGACCTCTCGATCGGCTCGATGATGGCCCTCGTCAACGTCCTCTCGGCGAAGTACATGTTCGACGCCACGACCGGGCTGGCGGTCTCGTTCCGGGAGGCGATCGTGATCGCGCTGGTGCTGATCGCCGGCGCGGCGCTCGCGGGCGCGCTCACCGGGCTCGTGATCACGGTGACGAAGGTGGCCGACATCATCGTCACGCTCGCGATGCTGTTCGTCTGGGGCGGCGCCGCGCTCGCGGTGATGCAGATCCCGGGCGGCGGCACGCCGCTCGAGTTCACGAAGCTCGCGATCGGCTACACGCTGACGCCGTGGCTGCCGACCGGGATCGTGATCCTCGCCGTCGTCGTGGCCGTCGTCTGGCTGCCGATCCGCTGGCGCAAGCCCGGCCTGGCGCTCTACGCGATCGGCTCGAGCCGCAACGCCTCCTTCCTCGCCGGGATCTCGGTCGCCTGGACGCGCGTCGGCGCCTACGCGCTTGGTGGCGCGTTCGCGGCGATGGGCGGCCTCGCGCTGACGGCGGCGTCCGGGATCGGCGATCCCCTCTCCGGGCCAGTACTACACGCTGAACAGCGTCGCCGCGGTCGTGCTCGGCGGTGTCGCGCTCGTCGGCGGCGTGGGCGGGCTGATCGGCCCGATCGCCGCTGCGTTCGTGCTCACGCTGGTCAAGTCGATCATGATCCTGAAGGGCGTCGACCAGAACTGGGCGCAGGTGATCCAGGGCACGTTGATCGTGCTCGTGGTCATGATCGGCGGCCTGGCGCTGCGCCAGCGCGGGAAGCACCAGTGACGACGGCCCCGCAGGCGGCCGAGCCGGCGACGCGCGGCCGCGACCTGCGCCGGCTCTTCGCCGACAACCCGGTCGTCGTCCTGACGCTCGTCTTCGTCGGGCTCTTCATCGCCACGGACATCGTCAACCGCGTCCAGTCCGGGGAGGCGTTCCTCGCCCCGAGGCAGGTCTCGACCACCTTCCTCTACGCGGCGATCCTCGGCCTGATGGCCGCCGGCCAGACGCTCGTGATGCTGACCGGCGGCGTCGACCTCTCCGTCGCCACGACCGCGACCACGGGCGCGTTCATGATCTCGAGCTTCACGAACCACGGCGCGGGCGTGGCGATCCTGATCGCACTCGGCGTCGGGCTGGGGATCGGGATCGTCAACGGGATCGGCGTCGCGATCTTCCGCGTCAACCCGCTGATCATGACTCTCGGCGTCAGCACCGTCACCCTGGGGGCGCTGACGATCTACAGCCAGACCCGTTTCCTCGCGTCTGCGCCGTCCCTCGTGCGGAAGCTCGGGTCGGAGCGCTTCCTCACCTATGTGCCCTACAACCTGCTCGTCTGGATCCCGGTGTCCGCCGTGATCATCCTCGGCCTGCGCTACAGCGGCTTCGGCCGCATGATCTACGCCGTCGGCGACAACGCGGTCGCGTGCCGGCTCGCCGGGGTGCGCACGTGGCAGGTGCTGCTCGCCGTCTACGCGCTCTGCGGCGCCCTCAGCGCGGCGGCGGGGATCCTGCTCGTCGGCTTCAACGACGCGGCCGACCTCGGCATCGCCACGCCGTTCCTGCTCCCGTCGGTCGCCGCCGTCGTGATCGGCGGCACGTCGATCTTCGGTGGCGTCGGTGGCTACGCCGGGACGATTCTCGGCGCTCTGATCCTGACCGTCCTCGACTCGCTCCTGACGATCCTGAACGCCTCGCAGGCGGTGCGGCAGATCCTCTACGGCCTGATCATCCTCGCGCTCGCCGCGATCTACGCGCGGGCGGCCGCCGCCGACTGAGTCGCGGCCGACCGGGGTTGCTTTTGGGAAGCGGAGGGGCTTAACCTTGCGCCTCCAAGTGGCTCATGCCGCAAGCTCTGCATCGAGGAGGACGAACGTGAGACGACTCGTGTTTGGATCGAACGGAAGCGGAGCGGGGTGGCGTCTCGCCGCCATGCTGCTCGTGCTCGTGCTCGCCGTGGCGGCGTCCGGGTGCGGAGGAGACGACGACGAGGAGGCGGGCGACGACAGACCGCCGCGACCACCGAGGAGGCTTCCGGCGACGCCGCTTGCGACAAGCCCATCTGGGTCCTCCTCCCGGACAGCGCGAGCTCGCCCCGGTGGGAGACCGACGACCGCCCCTACTTCGACCAGGCGTTCACCGACGCCGGAGTCGAGCACACGATCGTCAACGCCGAGGGTGACGCGGCGACGCAGCAGTCCCAGGCCGAGCAGGCGATTGCGGCCGACGCCGGGGTGATCGTGCGTCACGAGCCTCGACACGGGCTCGGGCGGCACGATCATCGACATGGCGAAGGAGGCCGGCGTCGAGGTGATCGAGTACGACCGCTTCAACACCGGGAGCTCCGGCGGCGCGGCGTACGTGAGCTTCGACAACGTCGCGGTCGGCGCCACGATGGCCGAGGTGCTGGAGCCCGAGATCGAGGCGCTGGACGTCGACGTGGCTCAGGTCGTCCAGCTGAACGGCGGCGAGGAGGACAACAACGCCTTCCTCTTCAAGGACGGCTACAACGCCACCGTCCAGGAGCACGTCGACGACGGCAGCTGGAACCTCGTCGCCGACCAGTTCGTCCCCGGCTGGGGCGCCAACGGCGAAGGGCAGACGATCATGGAGCAGATCCTGACCGACGCCAACAACGAGGTCGACGCCGTGTTCGCGGCCAACGACAACCTCGCGCAGCAGGCGATCAACGCCCTCGAGGCTGCAGGCGTCGGGCCGGTTCCCCTGAGCGGCCAGGACGCGTCTGCCGCAGGGATCCAGAACATCCTGCTCGGCAAGCAGACGATGACCGTCTACAAGCCGATCCAGGCCGAGGCCGATGTTGCCGCCAAGGCCGCGCTGGCGCTGTGTGCCGGCGAGGACCTGTCCACGATCGACTCCGAGTTCGAGTTCTCGACGATCGGCATCCAGGCCGCCGACGGCAAGCCGGCCGACTCGCCCGAGGGAGAGGGCATCGTGCCGTACCTCGCCCTGACGCCGATCGGCGTGACCGTCGACAACATCGCCGACACGGTGATCGCGGACGACTTCCGGACGATCGAGGAGGTCTGCACCGGCGACACGGCCGACACCGACTTCTGCAAGGAAAACAGCTGACGAGCCGGAACGGCGGGGGCGCTGCACGCGTCCCCGCCGTCCCACGGCTAGAAGATGGTGACGTCCGACACTCCGCTCCTCGAGCTCCGGGGGGTCTCGAAAGCGTTCGGCGCCGTCCAGGCGCTCTACCGCGTCGATCTCGAGGTCCGCCGGGGTGAGGTCATGGCCCTCGTCGGCGACAACGGCGCGGGCAAGTCGACGCTGATCAAGAGCGTCGTCGGCATCTACCCGTTCGACGAGGGCGAGGTGCGCTACGAAGGCAAGCGCGTGGACATCAACGGCCCCCGCGACGCCGCCAGGCTCGGGATCGAGGTCGTCTACCAGGACCTCGCGCTCGCCGACAACCTCGACGTCGTGGCCAACATGTTCCTGGGCCGGGAGCGGATTCGCGCCGGGTTCGTGCTCGACGAGTCGAGCATGGAGCGCTCCTCGCGCGAGACCCTGGACAGCCTCTCCGTCACGACGCTCAAGTCGGTCCGCCAGACCGTGGCCGGCCTGTCCGGAGGCCAGCGGCAGGCCGTCGCGGTGGCGAAGTCGGTCATGTGGGACTCCAGGCTCGTCATCCTCGACGAGCCCACCGCCGCGCTCGGCGTGGCCCAGACCCGCCAGGTGCTGGATCTCGTCCGCCGCCTGGCCGAGCGAGGGCTGGGAGTCGTGATGATCTCCCACAACCTCCACGACGTGTTCGAGTGCGCCGACCGGATCACGGTGCTCCGCCTCGGCCAGCGCGTGGCCCAGCTGGAGCGGGCCGAGACCACGCAGCAGGAGGTCGTGCACGCCATCACCGCCGGTGCGCTCGACCACGTGCCCGGGATGGAGGACGCCGGGATGCCCGAGGCATGAGCGAGCCTCCGATCGAGAACGGCCCCGACCCCACCGCCGCCCGGGTGGAGCCGGTCGCCGCCGACGCGCTCGCGGACGCGGTCGCCGGTGCGAGCCTGTCCGGCTACGTTCGCCTCTGGTGGCAGGGGATCCGCGCCGGCGAGCTGGGCTCGCTGCCGATCATCGTCGGGCTCGGCGTGATCGTGCTCATCTTCGGCCTGCTCGACGACACGTTCCTCACCGAGCGCAACTTCACGAACCTCCTGCTGCAGATGACCGCGATCGCGACGATCGCGATCGGCGTCGTGTTCGTGCTCCTGATCGGCGAGATCGACCTGTCGGTGGCCTTCGTCAGCGCGGTCGGCGGCGTCGTGATGACGCTCCTGCTGCGGCCGGACGACCCCGGCTGGCCCTGGTGGCCCGCGATTCTCGCCGCGCTCCTGTGCACGACCGCGATCGGCTTCGTGCAGGCGCTCGTGATCACGAAGGCCGGCGTGCCGTCCTTCGTCGTCACCCTCGCGGGGCTGCTGATCTGGTCCGGCGTCGTCCTGATCCTCACCACCCAGACCTCGTCGGTGGGGACGATCAGGATCCAGGACGAGACGGTCGTGGGGATCGCGAACGACTTCCTGAGCGCCACGGCCGGCTGGGTGGTCGCGGTCATCGTCGTGGCGGCCTTCGCGCTCTCGCAGCTCCAGAACGCGCGCACAGCCGGCGCGAGCGGGCTGTACGGGAAGCCGGTGGTCGTGATCGCGCTCCAGACCGTCGCGCTCGCGGTCGTCACCTTCGCCGCTGTCTGGTACGTCAACAAGGACCGGGGCGTCCCCAAGGTGACGGTGATCCTCCTGATCCTCCTCGTCTTCTGGTCGTTCGTCGCCTCGCGAACGCGCTTCGGCCGCCACGTCTACGCCGTCGGCGGGAGCGCCGAGGCGTCCCGCCGCGCCGGGATCTACGTCGACCGCGTCCGCATCGCGCGTCTTCATGATCAGCGGCTTCATGGCGGGCGTCGGCGGGATCATGCTCGCCTCCCGGCTCCGCTCGGTCGCGACGAACACGGGCGGGGGCAACCTGCTCCTCCTCGTCATCGCCGCGGCGGTGATCGGCGGCACGAGCCTCTTCGGCGGCGTCGGCCGCGTCGTCTCCGCGCTCCTCGGGGCCCTCGTCATCGCCTCGATCCAGAACGGGATGGACCTCCTCGGCCTCGCCTCGGGCACGAAGTTCGTGATCACCGGCCTCGTCCTCCTCGGAGCGGTGCTCGTCGACGCCTACGCAAAGCGCCGGCGGGCCGCCCGCGGCGTCCTCTGAGCACGTGGGCATGTCCGGCCGCGTGCGAGCAGCTGACCTGATCCGCCTGTCGGCGATTCTCGTCGCCGCCGCGGTCGTCCCGGCCGGCTGCATGTTCGGCTCGTCGGACGAGGCGAGCGAGCTTGGAGCTCCGCCTGGGCCGCCGCACGCGCTCGAGTTGACGGACGTGGCGCAGGCGGTGGGGCTGGACTTCCGGCAGGGCGCCTTTCGCTGGGAGGTGACGCCCGATCCGGCGGCCATGCTGGGAGGCGGGGTCTGCTGGCTCGACTACGACGACGACGGCTGGCTCGACCTCTTCGCCGTGAACTCGTACGCCGAGCGCGAGGTCAGCCGCTGGAAGGACGCCGGCGGCCTGCCGCGCACCGCCCTCTTCCGCAACGTGGAGGGGGAGTTCGCCGACGTCAGCGCCGACTCCGGCGCCGACCTCGCCGATCCGCGGGAACGGCTGCGTCGCCGCCGATCTCGACCTCGACGGGCACACGGACCTCTACGTCACGACCCGGGCCAGAACGTCCTGCTCTGGAACGACGGCGACGGCACCTTCACGGAGGGCGCCCGCCCGGCCGGAGTCGACGTCCTACGGCTGGCAGGCCGGAGCGGCGGTCGGGGACGTCAACGGCGACGGCCTCCCCGACCTCTTCGTCGCCGGCTACGCGGATCTGAACGGGCCGCGTCCGGAGGCCACGCAGGGCTTCCCCAGCACCTACATCGGCGTCCGCGATCGTCTCTTCCTGAACGAGGGCGAGGCGGAGAGCGGCCACGCGAGCTTCCGCGAGGTCGGGCGAGACGGCCGGGCTCGAGGTCGCCAACTTCGCCTACGGGCTCGGCGTGCTGTTCTCGGACCTCGACCGCGACGGCGACCTCGACGTCTACCTCGCCAACGACACGAACCCCAACCGGCTGTACGAGAACGTCGAGTGGCCGGGCGGAGCCGACGCCGACCCGGCCGGGCCTGGGCTTCCGCTTCGAGGAGCGCGCGGCCGCCGCCGGCGTCGCCGACCCGGACGCGGGGATGGGGGTCGCAGGCGGCGACTACGACGGCGACGGCCGCGCCGACCTCTTCGTCACCAACGCGCGCGAGCAGGTGCACGGGGTCTTCCGCAGCAAGCCCCCGGACGAGAACGACCCGTCCTACGACGACGTGCGCGCCGACCTCGGGGTCGACCTCGGCGGCTCCACGGGCTGGGGCGTCTCCTGGGCCGACCTCGACCTCGACACCGACCTCGATCTCGTCCTCGTCGAACGGCGACATCCCCGTCACGGCGACCTCGGCCGACCGGGAGCCGTCCAGGCGTTCGGCAACCTGACCGCCCAGGGCACGGCCGGCCGCTTCGAGGAGCTCGGCGGCGAGATCGGCCTGGACGAGGTCGGCCCGCTCCTCGCCCGCGGAAGCGCCGCGGCCGACTACGACAACGACGGCGACCTCGACGTCGCCGTCGGCACGGTGGGCGGCCGGCTCGTCCTGCTGCGAGAACGAGCAGGCCGGCGGGACCTGGCTCGAGGTCGAGCTCGACGGGTTCCACCCGGGCGCCGAGGTCACGGCCGTGCTCCCGGACGGCCGCAGGCTGCGCCGGGAGGTGCAGGCGGGCAGCAGCTACCTCTCGTCCGAGGATCCGCGCGTCCACTTCGGGCTCGGAGGCGCCGCCGAGGTGCGCGAGCTGGTCGTGCGCTGGCCGGGCGGCGAGGAGACGCGGCTGTCCGACGTCGCCGCGAACCGGCTCGTCGAGGTGGAGGCGCCGTCGTGATCCGGCGCCGCCTCTCTCGCCCTCGCGCTGACGGCCGGCGCCCTCGCCGCCGGCTGCCTCGGCTCGGGCGGTGACTCGTACGCCGTTGACGACTGCGAGCGCGGCGACCGCCAAGGGCATTCCGTCGCGCGCGTCTGGGACGAGGCCCTGCTGAACGCGATCCGGCGCGACACGCCCGCGCCGACCGTGCACGCCCGCAACCTCTTCCACACCTCCGCCGCGATGTGGGACGCGTGGGCTGCCTACGACCCCGTCGCCGACGGCTACTTCGTGGACGAGAAGCTCGAGGCCGAGGACGTCCAGGGCGCGCGCGAGGCGGCGATCAGCTACGCGGCCTACCGCATCCTCCTGCACCGCTACTCCCTGGCGGCCGGCCTGCAGGAGACGTTCGACGAGCTCACGTCCACGATGGACTCGCTCTGCTACCGGATCGACTACGCGACGACCGAGGGCGACTCGCCGGCGGCGCTCGGAAACCGGATCGCGGCAGCCGTGATCGCCTACGGGCGGAACGACGGCGCCCACGAAGCGCTTCGCTACGCGGATCCCGTTACAAGCCGGTCAACCCGCCCCTCGTCGTGGAGGAGCCGGGGACGGAGATGCGCGATCCGAGCCGCTGGCAGCCGCTCGCCCTCGCCAGGCTCGTCGCGCAGAACGGCCTCCCGATTCCCGGGCGGGTGCAGACGTACGTCGGGCCGCACTGGGGCAACGTCGCCGGCTTCGCGCTGCCCCGGTCCCGGGAGGGCTTGCCGCTCGACCCCGGCCCCGTCCCCGAGCTCGGCGATCCGACTTCGGACGCGGACTTCAAGGCGACGGCGGTCGAGGTCATCCGCTACAGCAGCCGGCTCGACCCCGACGACGGCGTCACGATCGACATCGGCCCGGGCGCGCTCGGCGGCAACGCGCTGGGGACGAACGACGGGGACGGGTACGACGTCAATCCCGTCAGCGGCGAGCCCTACGCGCCGAACGTCGTCCGCCACGGGGACTTCGGGCGCGCGCTCGCCGAGTACTGGGCGGACGGCCCGAAGTCGGAGACGCCGCCCGGCCACTGGAACACGATCGCGAACGAGGTCTCCGACTCCCCCGGGCTCGAGCGCAGGATCGGCGGACGCGGCCCCGAGGTCGACCGGCTGGAGTGGGACGTCAAGCTCTACTTCGCCCTCAACGGGGCCGTCCACGATGCCGCCGTGGCGGCCTGGGGCGCGAAGCGCCACTACGACTCGACGCGGCCCGATCTCGATGGTCCGCTACCTGGGCGGCAAGGGCCAGTCGAGCGATCCGGGCGGCCCGGCCTACGACCCCGACGGCCTCCCGCTCGTCCCGGGCCTCGTCGAGGTCGTCACGCAGGCGTCGAGCGCGCCGGGCGAGCGGCACGCGGAGCTCGCCGACCACGTGGGCGAGGTCGCCATCCGCGCCTGGGCCGGGCCTCCCGCGGAGCCGGCTGCCGCGGGCAGCGGGGTGGACTGGATCCTCGCGGTCGACTGGGTGCCCTACCAGCTCCCGACGTTCGTCACGCCGGCGTTCGCCGGCTACGTCTCGGGGCACAGCACGTTCAGCCGCGCCGCAGCCGAGGTGCTCACGGGGTTCACCGGGACCTCGTCCTTCCCGGGCGGCCTGCACGAGTGGCGCGTGCCGGCCGGCGCGCTCCTGATCGAGAACGGCCCGAGCGAGGATGTCGTCCTGCAGTGGGCGACGTACTTCGACGCCGCCGACGCCGCCGGGATCTCGCGGCTCTACATGGGCATCCACGTCTCCCCCGACGACTTCGGGGGCCGCAGGATCGGGTCGCACTGCGGCAAGGCCGCGTGGAGCCTGGCCGAGCGGTACTTCAGGGGCGAGGTCGCCTGATGGCCGCCGACTCGATCGGTGTCGGGATGCTCGGCTACGGGTTCATGGGCAAGGCGCACTCGCGCGCGTTCCGGGAAGCCGCCGTCCTCTCGCCGCCGCTCGCGCCAGAGCTCGTGTCCATCTCCGGGCGGAGCGCCGAGAACGTCGAGGCGGCCCGTCGCGAGTACGGCTGGGCGGAAGCCACGACGGACTGGCGCGAGCAGGTGCTCGACCCGCGCATCGGCCTCTTCGACAACGGCGGCCCCAACGACCTGCACGCGGAGCCGACGATCGAAGCGGTCCGGAACGGCAAGCACGTGCTCTGCGAGAAGCCGCTCGGCCGCACGGCCGACGAGGCGCTCGCCATCTGGGCAGAGGCGGAGCGAGCCGGCGTCGTGCACATGTGCGGCTTCAACTATCGCTTCGTCCCCGCCGTCCGGCTCGCCCGCGAGATCCTCGAGGCGGGCGAGCTCGGCGACCTCTACCACTTCCGCGCGCGCTACCTCCAGTCGTGGGGGATCGACGCGGCGCCGAGCTGGCGCTTCGAGCGCGAGGCCGCCGGGTCGGGAGCGCTGGGCGACCTGGGCGCGCACATCGTCGACCTCGGCCGCTATCTCGTCGGCGAACCGGTCGCCGTCAGCGCCGTCGTCCGGACGTTCATCGAGGGCCACGAGGTCGACGACACCTTCGTCGCCACGGTCGAGTTCGACAACGGCGTCGTGGGCACGCTCGAGGCGTCCCGCCTCGCTCGCGGGCACATCAACCAGAACACGTTCGAGGTGAGCGGCTCGCGCGGTGCCGTCGCCTTCGACGTCGAGCGGCTGAACGAGCTCCAGGTGGCCGACGAGCGCTGGTTCCGGCGCGTTCTCGTGACGGAGCCCGAGCATCCGTTCATGCGCTTCTGGTGGCCGCCCGGGCACATCGTCGGCTGGGGCGACACCTTCACGCACGAGATCCACCATCTGCTCACGGCGATCGCGGGCGAGCACGCGGTCGCCCCGCACGGGGCGACCTTCGAGGACGCGTACCGCTGCGCTGAGGTCTGCGATGCGATCCTGCGCTCCGCCGAGAGCGGTCGCAGGGAGACGATCGACTACAGGGGGGCGAACGGATGAAGACGAGCCTCGGGATCTGGGCGCTCGGCCCCATGGTCACGCGGTTCCTGCCCGGCGGCTACCAGCCGCAGTGGGCCGGCGAGTCGACCGCGGACCGCGTGCGGCGGGCGGTGGACGGGCTCGGGGACCTGATCGACGGCTACGAGTTCCACTACCCGCAGGAGCTGGACGAGGCCAACCTCGGCGAGGTGCGCGAGGCGCTCGGCGACCGCGACATCTACTGCCTCGCTTCCGGCCTCCATCTCGACTCCCGCTTCGGCCGCGGCGGGCTCACGTCCCCCGACCCGGCCACCCGGCAGGAGGCACGCCGGCGCACCGTTGCCGCGGCCGACTTCGCCGGCTCGCTCGGCGCGCACTTCATCATCTGGCCGGGGATCGAGGGGTACAACTATCCGTTCCAGACGCCCTACGGAGAGAGCTGGGGCTGGTTGATCGAGGGGATCGGCGAGGCCGCCGAGAAGTGTCGCGAGCACGGCGTGCTGCTCTTCCTGGAGCACAAGAACTCCGAGCCCGCGATGAAGATCTTCATGCGCAACATCGGCATGACCCTGCACGTCGTGCACAAGCTCCGTGCCCAGGGCCTCGACAACGTCAAGGTCAACATGGACTGGCAGCACCTGATCATGAACGGCGAGAGCCTGGGCGAGTACGCCGCGCTGCTGGCCGCCGAGGGCCTGCTGGGCCACCAGCACGCGAACTCGGGCTGGGGCGTGTTCGACGACGACAACATGGTCGGCGCGACGGCGTTCATGGAGACCCTGGAGCTAGCGGTCGAGCTGCGGCGCGCGCACTACGGGGAGGCGGGCGAGCGGCTCGGCTTCGACCTCTACCCGTACACGGAGGACCAGGTCGCCGCCGTGCGCAGGAGCGTCCTCCAGTGGCGCTTCATCGACGGCGTTGCGGGCCGGATCGACGACGGGCAGCTGCGCGAGGCTCAGGCCGCGAAGGACGCGGTGCGCGCCTACGAGCTCGTCTACGGAGCGCTCGGGGGCCGAATGAAGCTCCGCCAGGCGCTCGCGATGGTCGACGCGGTGGTCGAGGACGCGCCCGGGCCCGTGGCCGTCTACGTCGCGGACGAGCATGGCGAGCTGGTCGCGGCGGCCACCATGGACGGGGCCGCTCCGGACACGCGGCTGAACGCTCAGCGGAAGGCCTACACGGCGGCCCGCAGCGACGCGAGCTCGACGAGCGAGCTGGCCGCCAAGGTGGCCGACGACCCGGTCGAGCGAGCGAGCTTCGACCCGTTCTTCACCTTCTTCAAGGGCGGCGTCGCAGCCTTCGAGGACGGCGTCCGCGTCGGGGCGATCGGCGTCAGCGGCCTGCCCGGTGAGGAGGACGAGCGGCTCGCGAACCGGGCCATCGCGCACGCCGGGCTCTCCTCCCGTTGACCGCCCTCGTCGGCCTCGACGTCGGCACGACCGGGGTGAAGGCTCTGGCCGTGTCGCCGGACGGCGACGTGCTCGGGCGGGCCGAGCAGGACTACCCACTCTCGACGCCGCAGCCGGGCTGGTCCGAGCAGGACCCTGAGGACTGGTGCCGGGCCGCGGAGGCGGCCCTCGACTCGCTCGCCGTCTCCGACCTCGCCGGCATCGGCCTGAGCGGCCAGATGCACGGGCTCGTCGCGCTCGACGAGCGCGAGCGCGTCCTGCGTCCGGCCATTCTCTGGAACGACCAGCGGACGGCTGCCGAGTGCGTCGAGATCGAGGAGCGGCTCGGGCTCCGGCGGCTCGTCGAGCTGACCGGCAACCGCGCGTTGCCGGGGTTCACGGCTCCGAAGCTGCTCTGGCTGCGCCGCCACGAGCCGGAGGTCAACGCGCGGATCGCCCACGTGCTGCTGCCGAAGGACTACGTGCGCCTGCGCCTGACGGGCGAGCGCGCGAGCGACGTTTCCGACGCATCCGGGACGCTGCTCTTCGACGTAGCGGGTCGCCGGTGGAGCGACGAGGTCGTCAGCGCACTCGAGCTCCCGCGCGAATGGCTTCCGCCCGCGCTGGAGTCGCCGGCGGTCGCCGGGCACACGGCCGACGGCATCCCGGTGGCGGCGGGGGCGGGCGACCAGGCGGCCGGCGCGCTCGGCGTCGGCGTCGATCGGCCGGGGCCGCTCTCCGTCGTGCTCGGCACCTCCGGCGTCGTCTTCGCCGCCCTCCCGGGCTTCGCCGCCGATCCGGAGGGCCGGGCCCACTCCTTCTGCCACGCCGTGCCGGCTGGCTGGCACGCGATGGGCGTCATGCTCTCCGCCGCGGGCTCGCTCCGCTGGCTTCGCGACGCGGTGGCGCCCGGAGAGTCCTTCGAGAGCCTGATCGCGGAGGCGGAGTCCTGGCCTCCGGGAGCCGAAGGCCTCCTCTTTCTGCCGTACCTCGCCGGGGAGCGGACGCCGCATGCCGACCCGAACGCCCGCGGGGCCTTCGTCGGCCTGACGCTGCGCCACGGCCGCGGCGCGCTCGTCCGGGCGGTGCTCGAGGGCGTCGCCTTCGGGCTGCGCGACTCGCTGGAGCTCTTGCAGACGCTCGGAGTCGAGCCCCGGGTCGGACGGGCCTCCGGTGGCGGCGCGCGGAGCGACCTCTGGCTTCGCATCGTCGCCTCCGTGCTCGGGATCCCGCTCGAGCGCGCGGTCGCCGAAGAGGGTGCCGCGTACGGCGCGGCCCTGCTCGGCGGCGTCGCGGCAGGCGTCTTCACCGACGTGCACGAGGCTGTGGCAGCCTGCGTGCGCGTCCGTGACACGATCGAGCCGGAACCCGCCTGGGCCGACGCGTACGCCGGCGGATACCGGCGCTACCGGGCGCTGTACCCCGCCCTACGACACCTGGAGGACGCATGACATCGATGAGCGGAGCGGTTCGCTGGGGCTTCCTGTCGACGGCGAACATCAACGAAAAGCTCCTCCCCGGAGCGGCCGAGTCCGACCGGGTCGACCTCGTCGCCGTTGCGAGCCGCGATGCCGCACGCGCGGAGGCCTATGCGCGTGCGCATGGGATCGAGCGGGCCTACGGGAGCTACGACGAGCTGCTGGCCGACCCCGACGTCGAGGCGGTCTACATCTCGCTGCCGAACTCGCTGCACGTCGAGTGGTCGATTCGCGCGCTCGAGGCCGGCAAGCACGTCCTCTGCGAGAAGCCGCTGAGCCGGCGGGCCGACGACGTGGAGCGGGCGTTCGACGTGGCGGAGCGGTCGGGCCGTCTCCTGATGGAGGCGTTCATGTACCGCCACAATCCCGCAGACCGCGAAGCTCGTGCAGCTCGTCGGCGGCGGCGCGATCGGCCGCCTGCGGCTCGTCCGCGCCGCGTTCAGCTTCCCGCTCTCCGACCCGGGGAACGTCCGCGCGAACGCGTCGCTCGACGGCGGCGGGCTGATGGACGTCGGTTGCTACTGCGTCAGCGGCGCGCGGTTGCTCGCGGGCGAGCCGGAGCACGTCTACGGCGAGCAGGTGCTCGGGGCGACCGGCGTCGACGAGCTCTTCACCGGCACGATGCGCTTTCCGGGAGACGTGCTCGCCCAGTTCGACTGCGGCCTGGCGCTCCCGGTGCGCGACGAGCTGGAGGCGATCGGCGAGGAGGGCTCGCTGTTCCTGGACGATCCGTGGCACTGCAAGCGGCCCGTGATCGAGCTCCGGACCGCCGACGGTGTGGAGGAGATACCGCTCGAGCCGGTCGACTCGTATCGCCTGCAGCTCGAGAACATGAGCGATGCGATCCGAGGTGAGGCGGAGCCTCTTCTCGGCCGTGAAGACGCGCTCGGCCAGGCCAGGGCCATCGAGGCGCTCTACCGCTCGGCAGAGGAAGGCCGCCCGGTTGCCCGTCAGGTGCCGACGTAGGCGGCGAGGTGCTCGCCCGTGAGGGTAGAGCGGGCGGCGACGAGCTCGGCGGGTGTGCCCTCGAAGACGATCCGGCCGCCGTCGTGGCCGGCGCCAGGGCCGAGGTCGATGATCCAGTCCGCGTGCGCCATCACCGCCTGGTGGTGCGCGATCACGAGGACCGACTTGCCGGAGTCGACGAGCCGGTCGAGCAGGCCCAGCAGCTGCTCGACGTCGGCGAGGTGAAGGCCGGTGGTCGGCTCGTCCAGGACGTAGACGTCGCCCTTCTCGGCCATCTGGATGGCGAGCTTGAGCCGCTGCCGCTCGCCGCCGGACAGCGTCGTCAGCGGCTGCCCCAGCGAGATGTAGCCGAGCCCGACGTCGACGAGCCGGGTGAGGATCATGTGGGCGGCCGGTGTTCGTGCCTCGCCCTCGTCGAAGAGCTCCCCGGCCTCGAGCACCGACATCGCGAGCACCTCGGCGATGTTCCGGCCGCCCAGCGTGTACTCCAGCACCGACGCCTGGAACCGTTTCCCCTCGCAGTCCTCGCAGGTGGACTCGACGGTGGCCATGACGCCCAGGTCGGTGTAGATGACGCCGGCGCCGTTGCAGGTGGGGCAGGCGCCCTCGGAGTTGGCGCTGAAGAGCGCCGGCTTCACGCCGTTGGCCTTCGCGAAGGCCTTGCGGACCGGATCGAGCAGTCCGGTGTACGTCGCCGGGTTGCTCCGTCGCGAGCCGCGGATCGGGCTCTGGTCGACCGACACCACGCCGTCCCGCCCCGACACCGAGCCGTGGAGCAACGAGCTCTTCCCCGACCCGGCCACGCCGGTCACCACCACCAGCACGCCGAGTGGGATGTCGACGTCGACGTCCTGCAGGTTGTGGGTGCTGGCGCCGCGCACCTCCAGCAGCCCGGACGGTGTCCGCACCGCCGGCTTCAGGGAGGCCCGGTCGTCCAGGTGCCGCCCGGTGAGCGTGCCGCTGGCCCGCAGCCCCTCCACGGTCCCCTCGAACACCACCTCGCCACCGGCAGTGCCGGCGCGGGGGCCGAGGTCGACGGCGTGGTCTGCGATCTCGATCGACTCCGGCTTGTGCTCTACGACCAGCACGGTGTTGCCCTTGTCGCGCAGCTGCAGCAGCAACTCGTTCATCCGCTGGATGTCGTGCGGGTGCAACCCGATCGTCGGCTCGTCGAAGACGTAGGTGACGTCGGTGAGCGACGAGCCGAGGTGGCGGATCATCTTCGTGCGCTGTGCCTCGCCCCCCGAGAGGGTGCCCGACGGCCGGTCGAGCGAGAGGTAGCCCAACCCGATCTCCGCGAACGAGTCGAGGAGGTGTTGCAGCCCGGTGAGCAGTGGAGCCACCGACGGCTCGTCGATGCCCCGGACCCAGTCGGCCAGGTCGCTGATCTGCATCGAGCAGACGTCGGCGATGCTCTGCCCCTTGATCTTCGACGACCGGGCCTCCGTGCTGAGTCGGGTGCCGTCGCACTCGGGACAGGTCGTGAACGTCACCGCCCTCTCCACGAACGCGCGGATGTGCGGCTGCAGCGCGTCGATCTCCTTGGACAGGAACGACTTCTGGATCCTCGGGATCAGCCCCTCGTACGTCAGGTTGATCCCGTCGACCTTGATCTTGGTGGGCTCCTTGTGGAGCAGGTCGTACAGCTCTTTCTTGGTGTACTTGCGGATCGGCTTGTCCGGGTCGAAGAAGCCGCAGCCGCGGAAGATGCGGCCGTACCAGCCGTCCATGCTGTAGCCGGGGATCGTGAGCGCGCCCTCGTTGAGGGACAGGCTGTCGTCGTACAGCGCCGCCAGTTCGAAGTCGGTGACCGACCCCATGCCCTCGCAGCGCGGGCACATGCCGCCGAGGCGGGTGAAGGTCGCCTTCTCGGTCCTCGTCTTGCCGGCGCCGCGCTCGACGGTGATCGCACCGCGGGCCGTCACGGAGGGGACGTTGAACGAGTACGCGTTGGGCGAGCCGATGTGCGGCTGGCCGAGCCTGCTGAAGAGGATGCGCAGCATCGCGTTCGCGTCGGTGGCGGTGCCGACCGTGGAGCGCGGGTTGGAGCCCATCCGCTCCTGGTCCACGAGGATCGCGGTCGTCAGCCCCTCGAGGACGTCGACGTCGGGCCGCGCCAGCGTCGGCATGAAGCCCTGCACGAAGGCGCTGTAGGTCTCGTTGATCAGCCGCTGCGACTCCGCGGCGATCGTGCCGAAGACCAGCGAGCTCTTGCCCGAGCCGGAGACGCCGGTGAACACCGTCAGCCGGCGCTTCGGGAGCTCGACGCTGACGTCCTTGAGGTTGTTCACGCGCGCGCCGTGGACGCGGATCAGATCGTGGCTGTCGGCACCGTTCGTCGGCGTCACCGGGCTCGATCTAATCAGCTTCGAGCAGTACGGCGAGGCGGAGCCGAGCGCGCCCGCATTCGTTAACCTCCGCGCGCGCGTGCCCGTGCCGTCGGGTCGCGCAGTCGCCCACGAGGTTCAAAGGAGACTGGGATGAAGAGACGTCGCGCAACGTGGCTGGCGATCGCCGCCGCGGCGGTGCTGTACGTGCTCGCAGCCGCACCGACTGCGTTCGCCGCGCCGCCGAACCCGGGAATCGTCGTCGAGAACGGGGTCACGCAACCAGCGTTCGGCTATGCCGATGCGATCCGCGAGCGTGTGTGGGTCGAGTCGAGCTTCGACACCGATCTGGACGGCGTGCCCGACCGGATCGCTCTGGACATCATGAGGCCTGCCGCCAGCGAGCAGGACCTCGAGGTGCCTGTGATCATGGACGCGAGCCCCTACTACTCGACGCTCGGGCGGGGCAACGAGTCCGAGCTCAAGCGCGACCTCGACGGAGACGGCCTGCTCGACCGCTGGCCGCTCTTCTACGACAACTACTTCGTTCCGCGTGGCTACGCGGTCGTGCTGCTCGACATGGTCGGGACGAACAACTCGACCGGCTGCCCCGTCACCGGCGGCGCACCGGATCACCTGAGCGCGGTCCTCGGCATCGACTGGCTGAACGGCCGGGCGAGAGGCTACGACAAGGATGGCAACGAGGTCTTCGCCGACTGGCACAACGGCCGGACCGGGATGATCGGGAAGTCGTACGACGGGACGCTCGCGAACGGCGCAGCCTCGACCGGGGTCGAGGGCCTGTCGACGATCGTTCCGATCTCGGCGATCTCCTCGTGGTACGACTACACCCGCTCGAACGGCGTCGTGACGCGGTCGAACAGTTACCCGTCGAGCCTTTCGAACACGGTCACCGACCCGGCTCGCCGCGCGCACTGCGCTGCGGTCCGGGCCACGATGGCCCTCACCGACGGGGACGAGACGGGCGACTACACCCCGTTCTGGGTCGAGCGCGACTACAACCCCGACGCGCGGAACGTGCGGGCGAGCGTCTTCGTCGTGCACGGGCTTCAGGACGACAACGTGATGCCCGACCACTTCTCGAAGTGGTGGGACGCGCTGCCGTCGAGCGTGGCGAAGAAGCTCTGGCTGACCCGCACCGGTCACATCGACCCGTTCGACTTCCGCCGCTCGGAGTGGGTTTCGACGCTGCACAGGTGGTTCGACCACGAGCTCCAGGGCGTGCGCAACGACGTCCTCACCGAGCCCGAGGCCGACATCGAGTACGCGGCCGACGAGTGGCGGACGTACAAGCGCTGGCCGGTCGATTCCCGCCAGGACGTCTCACTGAAGCTTCTCGCCGACACGCCGACGACCGCCGGAGCCCTCGTGCTCGGGCCGCCGCCGACGCCGAACCTCCCTCGTGTCCACCAGACGATCACGGACACGCCGTCCTTGAGCGAGACCAACGCGATCTCGAACCCGACGACGGTGACGGCGAACCGGAGGGTCTTCCTCTCGACGCCGCTCGAGGCCCCGGTGCACATCTCCGGCACGCCCCTGGTGCGGATTCGGGCTTCCGTCAACGCGACGGACACGAACTTCGGCGGCGTCCTCGTCGACTACGGGCCTGCGACGCAGGTTTCTCGCACCGGTGACGGGGCGCAGACGCTGGCGACGCAGGATTGCTGGGGCGAGGTGAGTGCGACCGACGAAGCCTGTTACTTCCAGGTCGGGAAGCGACTCACGAACGTCACCCAGTGGCGCGTCTCCAAGGGCATCCTCGACGCGTTGAACCGCAACTCCTACGCGGTCGCCGAGCCGCTCCTCGCGGGGCTCGAAGAGTCGTTCACCTTCCCGCTCCTGCCCCAGGACTACGTCTTCCCGGTCGGGCACAGGATCGGCCTCGTGCTCGTCGGGAGTTACTCGGGCTACAGCTCACAGGCGGACCAGAACCGCGCGACGATCAGCCTCAACGTGACCGAGACGCTCTTCGACCTGCCGGTCGTGGGCGGCAAGGCCGCGCTCACCCGGGCCGGGCTCGAGAAGGTCACGCCGGCCGGCCGCATCGAGACACCGGCCGGGGAGCCGGAGGGCGAAGCGAGCCCAGGCGACCTCAGGGACGGCTAACGACCGCGCCGCCGACGTTCGCCGGAGGTCCGATCCCTCGCGGCGAACGTCGGCGGCGATGCCCCCTCTGTTGCCGCAGCCTGCATCCTTGGATCGTGCGTAGGGTCGGCGTACACGGGAGGGCAACCGTGGCCGATGGCTTCGGGCCGCAGTTCGTAGTGCCAGGGCTCGTTGCTGTAGATCTGGCACAGCCCGTACTCGGCGCCGTGCTCGGACAGCCACGCCGTCGCATCGAAGGGCCCAATGTCGACCGCGTCCCCCGACACGTGAGCGGACGTCTCCGCGGAGGCCACCCACCGGGCGGCTTCCTCTTCGGACCCGTACTCGGAAACCGCCTCACGCAGAAGCTGATTCTGGTACTCCGGCGAACGCCAGCCACTGTCGACGAAGAACTCGACCCCGTCGTCCGCGGCGTCAGTTGCTGCCTGGCGCACGGCACCGAGCAGATCGGGGTCGAGGTTGGCTACACCCGGAATCTCGTCAGCAAAGACCGTCGCGCCGTCGGGGACGGCACCGTCAGCCTCGCCAAGCGCACCACGGTGCTCACTGCGAAGACCACGGTGCTGATTGCGAAGGACTTCGATGGGTGATGCAGCCGTCGAGGACGAGGACGCCGGCAGCTGGTAGCCGAGGGCTGCGGCGAGCGCCGCGATGACGACGAGCAGGCCGGCGACACGGATCCTGCGAATCCGAATCCGACGGGGCGTTGGTCGTGCTCGTTTGCTGGAGGCCATGCCTCCATTCAAGGCAGCGTGGTGTTCTCAGCATGTATCCGGTTTTCGATATGCCAGCGATATGCGCCGGCCCGCTAGCCTCGGAGCATGCGTGTGTTGCTCGTTGAGGATGAGCCCTATATGGCAGAAGCCATCCGGGATGGCCTACGCCTGGAAGCGATCGCGGCAGACATCGCAGGCGACGGCGACACTGCTCTGGCGCTGCTGAGCGTCAACGCCTACGACATCGCCGTCCTCGACCGAGACATTCCCGGACCCACCGGTGACGAGATCGCCGAACGCATCGTCGTCGCCGGCAGCGGCATGCCGATCCTCATGCTCACCGCTGCCGACCGTCTCGACGACAAGGCCACCGGGTTCGAGCTCGGCGCCGACGACTACCTCACGAAGCCGTTCGAGCTCCAAGAGCTCGTACTCAGGCTCAGAGCACTCGACCGCAGGCGCGCCCACAACAGGCCGCCCGTGCGAGAGATCGCGGGCCTGCGGCTGGACCCGTTCCGCCGCGAGGTCTACCGCGACGGCCGCTACGTCGCGCTGACCAGGAAGCAGTTCGCAGTGCTCGAGGTCCTCGTCGCTGCCGAAGGCGGTGTCGTCAGCGCCGAGGAACTCCTAGCGCGAGCATGGGATGAGAACGCAGACCCGTTCACCAACGCCGTGCGCATCACCGTCTCGGGGCTGCGCAAACGCCTCGGCGAACCCTGGATCATCGCCACCGTGCCGGGCGTCGGCTACCGCATCGACACTCAACCGGACATCGGGCGTGAGGGAGGAGACCGTGGATAGGGCCCCTGGTTTGAGTGTTCGCCTCAAACTCACCCTCAGCTACGCAGGCTTCCTCATGCTCGCAGGTGCCTTGATGCTGGCCGCCGCGTGGCTCGCCGGCCAGCCCGGGCAATCGTTCGAGTTCCTGTTGCGATACGTACCCGACGGTGTGATCAGCACCGCCGGTGGCCTGGTGCCCGGGAACAACTCCTTCCTCCTGCGCGCTTTCGCCCCGGCCGCGGCCATCGTGCTGGCGTTTCTGCTGGTGTTCGGTCTCCTGGGAGGGTGGCTTCTCGCCGGCCGGATGCTCGCCCCCCTGACTCGCATCACAGACGCCACACGCAGTGCTGCAAACGGATCGCTCTCCCACCGAATCCGGCTACCGGGCCGCAGCGATGAGTTCCGCGAGCTCGCAGACGCCTTCGACACCATGCTCGCGCGGCTCGAAGCACACGTTGCCGAACAACAGAGATTCGCAGCCAATGCCTCCCACGAACTGCGCACCCCGCTGGCGATCACACAGACCCTGCTCGACGTGGCCCGCAAGGATCTGAACCGCGACACCGGCGAGCTTGTCGACCGCCTCCACGTCGTCAACACCAGAGCGATCGACCTCACGGAAGCATTGCTCCTGCTCAGCCGCGGCGATCAGCGCTCCTTCACCCGAGAACCCGTCGACCTGTCCCTCATTGCGGAACAAGCCACTGAAACGCTCCTCCCCCTCGCAGAAAAACGCGGCCTCACCATCGAGACCTCCGGCGACGTGACCCCCACCATCGGCTCACACGCGCTCCTGCTGCAGCTGACCACCAACCTCGTGCAGAACGCGATCGTCCACAACCTGCCTGAACAGGGCACCGCGTGGGTGACGACGAGCGTGCACCCGAAGAGCGTGGTGCTCACCGTCGAGAACACCGGCGAGCAGCTCACTCCGCAGTTGGTCTCCACGCTTGCCGAGCCGTTTCTTCGCGGCACCGAACGCGTACGCACCGAGCACGCAGGTGTCGGCCTCGGCCTGGCAATCGTCAACAGCATCGCCCAAGCACACGACGGAACCCTCACCCTCACCCCCCGGCCCGCTGGGGGGCTCCGCGTCACGGTGCAACTACCCGCTGCGCCAACGCACACCGGCAGCTGACGATCAGGAATTGCCCGCACGGCCCCGAGAGGAAGAGGCCGAAGAGCTGACTCGGCTCCTACAATGGCCCCATGGGCAGCGACCCGGGAGACCGGCGGACCGACGACGGTCAGCGCGCGCTCGACGAGGCGCGGTGGGACGCCGCCCGGGAGGCATTCGAGTCCGTCCTCGGCGACCAGGAGACACCCGAGGCGCTCGACGGGCTGGGTCTGGCGCTCTGGTTCCTCGGCGACGCGACCGGAGGGGTCGCCGCGCGTGAGCGCGCCGTCGAGGGGTACGCACGCATCGGGCGCTGCGACGACGCAGCCCGCACGGCCGTCTGGGTCTCGCACCAGCACTTCGTCGCCGGACGGGCGTCCGCGGCCCGCGGCTGGCTCGCGCGGGCCGAGCGAGCCGTGGATGGGTCGGGCCTCTGCGCCGGGCACGGCTGGGTCGCAGTCGAGCGGGCACGACACGCCGAGACCGTCGAGGAGTGCGCGGAGCACGCGCGCCGTGCGCTGGAGGTCGCGCGGCAGACCGACGCCGGCGACCTCGAGGTGTTCGCCGTGAGCCTTCTCGGGCGCGCAGAGGTGAGCGCGGGGCGGCGGGACGAGGGGATGAGGCTGCTCGAAGAGGCGATGGCGGCGGCCTCGGCGGGCCGCGTCCGCAACGTCCACACCCTCGCGGAGGCCTACTGCAACCTGATCTCCGCGTGCACGAGCGCCGGCGACTGGGAACGCGCGACCGAGTGGTGCGAGCTCGTGGACGAGTTCGCGCGCGAGCACGAGACGGCACCGCTCTACGGGGCGTGCCGCACGATCCACGCCGACGTCCTGCTCGCGCGGGGCCGGTGGGAGGACGCGGAGCGCGCCCTGCAGAGCGCGCTCGACGTGCACGCGCGCTACGTCCCGCAGCTCGCCGCGCCGACCGTGGCGGCCCTGGCCGAGCTGCGCGTTCGCCAAGGCCGTCTGGCGGAGGCCGAGCAGCTCCTCGTCGGCAGGGAGGAGCACTCGGAGTCGCTCCGTGCGCTCGCGCATCTGCGTCTGGCCCAGGGACGGCCGCAGGTGGCGGCGGCGCTGCTCGAGCGGGGCCTGCTCGCAGCGGAGGACGACGCGATGCGGTCCGCTCAGCTGCTCGCGCTCCTCGTCGACGCACGCTTGGCCGAGAGTGAGACCGAGGCGGCCGAGGCCGCCGCGCAGAAGCTTGTGGAGCTGGCCCGGCGCACGAACACCGCCGTCGTCGGCGCGCGGGCCGAGCTCGCCGCCGCCCACACGCACGTCGCCGCGCAACGGGCGGATGCAGCGGCGGAGGCCGCCCGCCGGGCGCTCGCCGCGTTCGGAGGGCTCGGCATGCCGTACGAGACGGCGGAGGCACGGCTCGCGCTCTCCCTCGCGCTCGTCCACGAGAGCCGTGAGCTCGCCGTCGAAGAGGCCCGGGCCTCCTACGCGACCTTCCGCGAGCTCGGCGCGACCCGGGCCGGCGATGCCGCCGCGGCGGTGTTGCGTGACCTCGGCACGCCACCGGGCGCCCCACCGCGCGTTGCCGGCGAGCTCACCGCTCGCGAGCGCGAGGTGCTGGGGCTGCTCGGGCTGGGAATGTCGAACGGCCAGATCGCGGAGACGCTCGTGATCAGCGAGAAGACTGCCGGGCACCACGTCAGCGCCATCCTGGCCAAGCTCGGCGTCCGCAACCGTGCGGCCGCCGCCGCAGTCGCGGCGCGCAGCGGAATAGGCGCAAAGTAGGGAGTCCTCCCGATGTATGGCGGCGCTCGCCGCTGCACACTGGCCGAACACCGAGAAGGAGGACAAGATGAGCGTTCAAATCGCAGACTCGGAGCTCAAGGCGCGCCATCGCGCGATGTGGGGCTCCGGCAACTACCCGCTGATGGTCGACACGTTCCTGCTGCCCGTCGGCGAGCGGCTCGCGGAGGCGTGCGGCCTCGGCCCCGGCGTGCGCGTGCTCGACGTCGCGGCCGGGACGGGAAACGCGTCGCTGCCCGCCGCCCGTCGCGGCGCCGAGGTCACCGCCAGCGACCTGACGCCGGAGCTGCTCGACGCCGGCCGTGAGCTCGCGGAGGCCGAGGGGCTCGAGCTCGACTGGGTCGAGGCCGACGCGGAGAACCTGCCGTTCGGGGACGAGTCGTTCGACGTCGTCATGTCCGCGATCGGCGTCATGTTCGCGCCGCATCATCAGGCCGCGGCCGACGAGCTCGTGCGGGTCTGCCGGGTCGGGGGGAAGGTCGCCGTCCTGAGCTGGACCCCGGAGGGCATGCTCGGCGACCTCTTCGCCACGATGAAGCCCTTCGCGCCCGCTCCCCCGCCCGGCGTGCTGCCTCCGCCGCTGTGGGGCGGCGAGGACTACCTGCGGAAGCTGCTCGGCGACCGGGTGGAGATCGAGACGCTCGAGCGGGGCCTGCTGGAGATCACCGCCTTCGAGAACCCACGCGGGTACGGCGAGCACTTCAAAGCCCACTACGGGCCGACGATCGCCGTGCGGGCCAATGCGGAGCGCGAGGGTCGCGCGCAGGAGTTCGACGAGGCGCTCGACGCCTTCTGCGACAAGTGGAATCTCGGCACGCCGGAGCAGGGCCGCTTCGAGCAGGAGTACCTCGTCGCCGTCGGCACCAAGCGCTGACGCCACGCCCCGAAGGCCACGAGGACCTCGTCGCAGACGGACGGGGCGATCGTGGCCTTCGGGGTGGTGGCTGGTGGGGCGGCTCCGCGAGCGCCGGCTCCTCGAGGGAACTGCGACCGGGATCGGCGCATTGAGGTCGGGGCGAGTCTGCGCGATGATCCCTTCTATTTCCGTGCGCGATTCAGCACGCGTGCCCTCATGACTCGCCTGCAGGCCGGCGTCTCGGCGAGGCGGTACCTTCTCGTCCAGGAGGTTGCGTGAGGCGAGCTCGGCGTCGTACGGGGAGGGCGAGGTGACGGGGCAGGTGCTACCGAAGCCTGCGCCCGACGGTGTGCTCCGCGACGGGTACGACACGGGCGGCTTCTATGACGAGGCGTTCGAGCCTGGTCCCGCGGCCGCCGTACCCCGGCCGCACTACACGGAGCTGATGGCGCAGATCGCGGCGATGGACGGAGCGAATCTGCGCCGCGCGGTCGAGCTCGCAAACCGGTCGTTCCTGCACCGCGGCGTCACCTTCACCGTCTACTCCGACGGCGAAGAGGGCACCGAGCGGGTCCTGCCGTTCGATCCGATTCCCCGCATCGTCCCCGCCGCCGAGTGGGCGGTCGTCGAGGGAGGGCTGCGACAGCGGATCCGCGCGCTCAACCGCTTCGTCCACGACGTCTACCACGGGCAGGAGATCCTCCACGACGGGGTCGTGCCGCGGCAGCTCGTCGTGCTCGGACGCCACTTCCGTCGCGAGGTCGTCGGCATCGACGTGCCCGATGACCAGTACATCCACGTCACGGGCAGCGACCTGATCAGGGGCGACGACGGCCGCTGGCTCGTGCTCGAGGACAACCTGCGTACGCCGAGCGGCGTCTCGTATGTGCTCGCGAACCGGCAGATCATGACGCGAACCTTTCCCGACTGGTTCGCGGAACTCGGCGTCCGCCCGGTCGACTCCTACGCGGGGCAGCTCCTCGACAATCTCATGGGCCTCTCACCGCGCCGGGCGATCCCGGGTGCTGCGAGCGGGCCGGGGGTGGTCGTGCTGACGCCCGGCATCTACAACTCGGCCTACTTCGAGCACGCCTTCCTGGCGCAGCAGATGGGGGTCGAGCTCGTCGAGGGCCGCGACCTCTTCGTGCTCGAGAACCGTGTCTACATGCGCACGACGTCCGGGCGGCGCCAGGTCGACGTCATCTACCGTCGGGTCGACGACGAGTTCCTCGATCCCCTCGCCTTCCGCGCCGAGTCGATGCTCGGCGTCGCCGGTCTGCTAGGCGCCGTCCGTACCGGCAACGTCACGCTCGCGAACGCGATCGGCACCGGCATCGCCGACGACAAGGTGCTCTACCGCTACGTGCCCGCGATCATCCGCTACTACCTCGGCGAGGAGCCGATCCTCGACAACGTGCCGACCTTCCTGCCGAGCGATCCGGAGGAGCTCGACCACGTGCTCGGGAACCTCGACTCGCTGGTCGTCAAGGCAGCGAACGAGAGCGGTGGCTATGGCATGTTGATCGGGCCGACCGCCGACGAGCCCGAGCTCGAGGAGTTTCGCCGGAGGATCGTGGAGAACCCGCGCAACTACATCGCCCAGCCCGTGATCCCGCTCTCGCGGCACCCGACGTTCGTGCCGGACGCCAGCGGCGAGTCCGGCGCGCTCGAGGGGCGTCACGTCGACCTGCGGCCCTATGTGCTCAGCGGGCCCGACGGGATCACCGTGCTCCCCGGCGGGCTCACGCGTGTCGCGCTCGTGCGCGACTCTCTGGTCGTCAACTCGAGCCAGGGCGGCGGCAGCAAGGACACCTGGGTGCTCCAATGAGCGGGGCGCGGGCATGTTGAGCCGGATGGCCGAATCCCTCTACTGGATCGGCCGCTACGTCGAGCGGGCGGAGCAGACGGCCCGACTCACTGAGGCGACGTTCCGGCACACGATCGCAATGGGCTCGACGCCGGAGGCCGAGTCGCGCCGTGACCGCCACTGGGCCGCCCTCCTCGCCATCGTCGGCGAGCACCCGGCCTTTCCGCCCGGCACGCCCGCGGACGAGGAGACCGTTCCAGGCCATCTGATCTTCTCGGCCGAGAACGCCAACTCGATCGTCGAGTGCATCGCGCGGGCCCGCGACAACGCTCGCACGATGCGCCATCAGGTGGCGACGGAGATGTGGGAGGCGCTCAACCGCTTCCATCTCGAGGTGAAGCGGCCGGGACGCCGCCGAGCCGCCGCAGCCGGCGCCGAGAGGACGACGCGCTTCTGCCGCTCGATCGTCGATTTCAGCCAGCTGCTCCAGGGAATCACCGACTCGACGATGCCGCGCGAGGAAGGCTGGTACTTCCTCCAGGCGGGTAAGTTCCTCGAGCGGGCGGAGTGGACTGCCCGCACGCTCGATGTCAACTACCGGCTCGTCGTCGGGGACGATGCCGAGCAGGGGGATCGCTTCGCCCTGGCCGCCGCGGCCGACGATCCGCAGCCGTGGGGCACGCTGCTGCGCTCGCTGTCCGCCTACGAGTCGTACCACCGGATCGAGAGCCGAGGCGTCGAGCCGAGCGCTGTGGTCGAGCTGTTGATCCTGTCGCCCGTGCTGCCGCGCTCGATCCGCTTCTCGATCGATCAGGTCGACGTCGCCCTAGCTCACATCACCGAGCAGGCTCCGAGCTACAACGGCTCCGAACCGATGCCCGGAGCGAGCACCGAGAGCGAGGCGCGCCGGGAGGTCGGCCGGCTCCACGCCGAGTTCGCCTACCAGCGCCTCGAGGACCTGCTCGACCAGGGGTTGCACGCGTCCTTGCTCGACATTCAGCGCCGGTGTTACCGCGTCGGCGACCTGGTCGAGGACGAGTTCTTCGCCCACCGTCCACTGACCGCGCAGGAGGCGATGGCATGAGATATCGGGTTCGGCACCGGACGAGCTACGCGTACGCGAGCGAGGTGTTCGAGAGCTTCAACGAGGTCCGGCTGCAGCCGCTCGCGTGCTCGTCGCAGACGTTGCTCGACTTCGACCTCCTGATCGAGCCGCCGGCAACGGTGATCTCCTACCGCGACTACTACGGCAACGCCGTGCACGACTTCGGCGTCGCCTACCTGCACGACAGCCTCGTGATCGAGGCGACGAGCGACGTCGTCACGCACGCGGGTGCAGACGAGGCGCTCGGGGGGCCGCGGGAGGGCGAGCCGGACGCATCGCCTGGCCTTCGGGAGCTTGCCACGGACGTTGCTCTGGCCGACAAGCTCGCCGAGTTCCTCGGCCCGAGCATCTACATCCCCCTCGGTGACGACACGGCCGGGCTCGCCGCGGCGCTGCGCGACGAGGATCCGGGCGGGAGCGCGCTCGCATTCTTCGGCCGCGCCGCCGCCGCTGTCCGCGACCGGCTCGAGTACCGGATCGGAACGACGAACGTGCACAGCTCCGTTGCCGAGGTGCTCGAGGGCGGGAGCGGTGTCTGCCAGGACTTCGCGCACGTGCTGATCTCGCTCTGCCGGCACGCGGGCCTGCCCGCCCGCTACGTGAGCGGCTATCTCGGCAGCGTCGCCCGGTCGACGGCCTCGCACGCCTGGGTCGAGGCATACATCCCACCTTACGGTTGGCTCGGCATCGACGCGACACTCGGCGCTCCCTGCACGGGACAGCACGTCAAGGTCGAGCATCGGACGCGACTACGCCGACGTCACCGTCCTCCGAGGCACCTACCAGGGCGGCGGTCAGGCCGAGCTCGACGTCGAGGTGACCTGCGAGACGCTCGGAGGGGTCGCTGCGGCGACGGAGCTCCGCAGCAGCGGCGACGAGCCGATCGCGCGGCTGGTGGCGATCCAGAACCTCGGCGCGATGCGGCAGTACCAGCGGGGTGCGGTTCTGACCCAGGCGATGGGCGGGATGACGCAGACGCTCGTGACCGACGAGCTGCCGCCACCGCGGGCGCAGGTTCGGCCCGAGGACGGGCCGCCGACCCAGCAACCGCAACAGCAGCAGCAGGCTCGCCCGTGAGGGTGTGCCGATGAGGCTACGGCTCGGCTGCCGCTTCGAGCACGACGCATCCGCCCGTACGTTGGCGGTCGTCCTCGTCGAACCGCGCTCGGTCATTTCAGATGGGGTCATTTCAGGCGGGGACTCGGACGGCGGGCTCGTCGCCGAGCGGTGGTCGAGTGAGCCTGCGCTCGAGATCGACGAGCTTCGTCGATCTCTACGGCAATCGCTGCCGGAGGCTCGTGCTGCCGGAAGGGCCCTCGTCATTCTCGTATGACGCGATCGTCACGATCTCCCCCGATCCGGAGCCGGTACCCGGACCGGACGAGGTGCAACACCGGATCGAGCACCTCCCCGACGAGCTCCTCCACTGGCTGCTGGCGAGCCGGCTCTGCGAGTCCGACGCGTTGGCGCCTCGGGCCTGGGAGCTGTTCGGCGGCACCGAGCCGGGAGCGGGCGCGTGCAGGCGGTGGTCGACTGGATCCACGAGAACGTCGAGTACGGCGTCGCGAGCCTGCCGACCACGGGCACGGTCGAGATCTTCGAGCGCCGCGGCGGCATGTGCCGTGACTTCGCCCATCTCGGCGTCACGCTCTGCCGGGCGCTCGGCATTCCGGCGCGGTACGTCTTCGGCTACATGCCCGACATCGGGATCCCGGGCCCCTACCCGCCGATGGACTTCCACGCCTGGTTCGAGGTCTGGCTCGGCACGAGCTGGTGGACGTTCGACGCGCGCTTCAACACCCCGAGGATCGGCCGGCTTCCGATCGGGACGCGGCCGTGACGCGGTCGATGTCGCGATGGTGACGACCTACGGCGCCGCTAGCCTGCGGCGCATGACCGTGTGGGCAGACGAAGTGGACGACCGCGCCGAGTTGACGGAGAAGCCGCTCCTGGGGACGCGGAGTGGGTGAGACGCTCGGCGATCTGATCGCCACGCTCGGCAGCATCGACGACGACGAGATCGACTGGCAGAACGTCCGCCAGACGACCGTCCTGATCCAACAGAGCTTTTCCTACGCGTATCCAGGCCCGATCGAGGCGCTCCGGCACCGGTTGATGGTCGTGCCGCCCGACTATCACGGCGATCAGCGGCTGCTGACTCACAAGCTGCGGGTCTCCGGCTGCGACGTCGACATCGGAGCGCTCCCACGACACGTTCGGAAACGTCGTCCTCGATCTCAGCGTCGAGCACGTGGAGCGCGACGTGACGTTCACGACGTGGGCCGTCGTCGAGCGTGAGGTCGGAGTCGACGGCAAGGACGTGCCCGACCCGCTCTCGTTCGACCAGCGCTTCGCCGAGCCGTCGCGCCTCACGCGCGCGGACGACGCGCTGCGAGCCGTGGCGGACGAGCTTCGCAGCGGCGGTTCGGCAGGACTCGAGCTGGCCGATCGGATCAGCCGTCGCGTCTTCGAGCACTTCGAGTACCGCTTCGGCGAGACCGCGGTCGCGACGACGGCGGCGCAGGCGTGGGCACGGGGGCTCGGCGTCTGCCAGGACTACGCGCACTGCATGCTGGCTCTCTGCCGCCTGTGCGGCCTGCCCGCGCGCTACGTGTCGGGGCACGTCCTCGGCGAGGGAGGGACGCACGCGTGGGTCGAGGTGCTCGTCCCACATCCCAAGGACGCGGAGGCGCTGTGTGCCGTTGCCATCGACCCCACGCACGACCGTCGAGCCGGCCTGCGTTACCTCACCGTCGCGGTCGGACGCGACTACTGCGACGTGCCGCCGACGTCCGGGACCTTCGAAGCGCCCTACCCCGGGGAGCTGACGACGCACAAGCGCGCGGCGGTCACCCGCGTCGACTACCTCCGGCCCCGACGGGCGCGCCGCCCCGGGCCCGTCAGGGCGGGCTGAGCAGCAGCGCCTGCAGGCCCGGCAGGTGGCGGGCGCAGAGGGCCGGCAGCCCGGCGTGCTCGATCTCGTAGACGATCGTGGGGATCCCAACCTCGACCAGCCAATCGTCGAATGCGCCCGGGCACTCCCCGACGTCGTCGTCGATCGGCAGGTGGGCCGCCTGGCAGAGCGCGTCGAGAACGTCCGCAGGCACGTCGCCCCTCGGGAACAGAAGCTCGAGCGGACTGTGGAGGTCGACGACGAGCGACGGCCGAAGCCGTTCGACGAGGCGCATCAGCGCCTGAGTCTCGGGCTCCGAGCCGGGGTGCGGCGCCCGGCGAGGAGAGATTGGTGCGGTTCTCGAGGATGCGCCGCTCGTCCGCGATTCCGGGCGGAAACGTGAACGAGTCGTCGGGCCTCCACGACGCAGTGGGAAAGTTGCGATTCAGGTCGACCCCGGCGAGCGTTCTGGCGGCTGCCGTTGATCAAGCCGTCGGGATTGAGCACGGGAATGACTGCCCAGCGAGTCGCGCGCGCGGAGACGCGCTCGAGCAACCTGCGCGCGAGAAGAGCAGTCGCAGCCTCCTCGCCGTGGTGAGCCGCGACGAGGAGACCTTCGACTGGGCCGTCACGTTCGGGCATGAACACGCGCAGGGCGATGTCGTTCGCGCGAGCGGCCGTATTCCTCCGCGCGCCACCCGTCGAGGAGGTTCCCGGTCACGGCGTGACACTATCGGTGCTGCTCGTGTGGCCATTCCGACCGCTTCGGAGGAGACGCAGCATGGGCCGATTCACCGGTGGTTACGGTGCGGCGACGTCCGAATTGTGGCGTCGGGACTTCCATACCGGGTCGGCGTTTGTCACTGTCTCGACTGCCGCAACCGAATGCCCCCGACAAGAATCGAACTTGTGCACGCGGTTTAGGAAACCGCTGCTCTATCCACTGAGCTACGGGGGCTAGAAGGAAGTAGGTAAAACCACGTCGAGCGGATGGTTGCGGGGAAATGCCTGCAGCTGGCGATTTTGCTTCTTGCGCGCTTTGACCGATGACAGGGTACTTCTGGGCGCTGATATGTGCTTCCTGGGCGCGTTTGGACGCGCAAGTGGACGTCCGCCGGCGCGCGGCTGCGTGCTACGGGACGCGGGGCGTATGCCGATTTTACCCGCCTGAGGCCTACTCCTTGCTCGCTCTCGGCTTTCCGACGTTGTGCTGCTGGCTCTCTCAGGCAGAGCGTCCTAAGGCAAGTGGCACGCGTTCATAGCGAAGTGGCACACGTTCACGGGCGGAAGGTGGCACAGGTTCATGAGCGAAGTGGCACACGTTCATGAGCGAGGTGTGCGCCGGCGGCCGCGAGAGCTATTCTCGTTGGCTCTCGACCCGAGCTCGGATGCGGTCTCGTAGAGCACCGTCAGCCTTGAGTTCGGCGATCAACGCTTGCCCGACCGATCGGGGGTCGCTTTCCGGAAGCGGCTGAGAGTGATCGCTCCGAGCGGCAACGTCAGGACCGAGTAGAAGACGCGCCACAGCAGCGCCGCGGCCACGAGCGCATCGTCGTCGGCGCTGCTCAGCTCGATAAGCATGGCAATCAGGACTGCGTCGACGACTCCCAGACCGCTCCCCGTGATCGGGAGGACCGCCCCCGCCCAGAAAGCGATCGCGAACGCGGCGAAAGCGTCGGCCGCCGAGAGCTCGGCGCTCGAGACGCCAACAAACCGGAGCGACGCGAGCAGGATCAGGTAGGTGAGGAAGAGATTGGCCGCGACCCCGATCGACCCTAGCGCCCAGCCCTCGCGCAGGACGGCGAGTGATTGCGCACGCAGTTCGGCCGCCTTCGCGGCTCCGTCTTCGATCGGGTCGCGCTTGACCTTCACGAGGATCCAGGAGAGCGGTCGTTGCGCCTTGGCTCCGAGCCAGCGGGCCGAATCCTCTGAGCGGAGGAAGAAGTAGCCAGCGATGCCCGCAACAGCCGTGATCACGAGCGAAAGCGCGCCCGCCAGCAGGACCGAGTCGTTGACCTCACCGGTGAGGAGTAACACCACGAGCGCGAGGAGCGGCAGCAGGAACCGGCCGATCGTCGGGAACAGGAACGAGCCGAACGCGGCGAGGCCGGCGGCGTCCGGCGAATGACCGCCGCCGCGGAAGTAGCCGTACTGGACGACACTGGCGGTCGGTGGCGGGAGCAGTTGCCCGGCGAAGTTCGAGGACAGGTACGCCTCGCTTCCGCGCCAGAGAGCGAGCCCGGGCAGGAACGACCGATACATCAGGGCCTCGGTGGGAACGCGAGCGAGCCCGAGCGCGAGCAGGACGACCACTTCCCGCGCATCCAGTTCGGCGAGTGCCTCCCAGACATCGTCGTAGTCGATGAACTGCGGCAACACCCGCCCGAACACGAGCGCGAGAGCCGCCAGCATTAGCGCGGGCCTGACCGCGCGCCTGAGCGGCGATCGCGGGGCCTGCGTGGTAGGCGCTTCCATCATGCGATCGTTTCAGCGCCGGCGGTGACGGCGGAAATCATCCGGAGCGGATGATGTCGCTCGCTCCCCATTGCTCTTGAGCCTGACTGTGTGTCGACAAGGAGGGGACATGGGCGTGCTGCGCGGGCGGGGTCGCGACGACGGTGGGACGAAGTACCGGATGCGCGAGAAGGTGTTTGCGATCGGCGACGACTTCTGGGTCGAGAACGACGAAGGTGAGCGGGCGTTCAAGGTCGACGGCAAGGCGTTGCGCGTTCGCGACACGCTGGTGCTCGAGGACGCCTCGGGCGCTGAGCTGTTCTCGATTCAGGAGAAGAAGCTCCGCGTTCGGGACACGATGGAGATCGAACGCGGCGGCCGGACGGTAGCGACCGTCAAGAAGGCCCTGATCACACCTCTTCGTGACCGTTTTTCGATCGAGGTCGAGGACGGCGACGACATGGAGGCCAGAGGCAACGTCGTCGATCACGAGTACAAGATCGAGCGTGACGGCGACAAGGTCGCCGAGGTGTCCAAGCGTTGGTTCCGAGTCAGAGACACCTATGGGATCGAGGTCGCGCCGGAGCAGGAGGACGCCCTCATCCTCGCGGTTACGGTCTGCATCGACCAGATGACCTCAGACGCAGGGGGATGATGTAAGGCCAGCCGCGGCGGCACATTCGAAGCGGTTTCATCTCGGCCTCGAGTTCAGCCTGTCGACGATCCGCCGGAGCGCCGCCACGGTCCGCCTCAGCTCTCGGATCTCAGCGGCGAGGGCTTGCGCACGCTCGCGCTGGGCCTGAATGGCATCCCGCTGGGCCTGAATGGCAGCAACCTGGGCCAGAACGGCCGCCCTGATCACTCCGGCCTCGGACCTGCGCCGATCGACCTCGGCTCGCAGCTGAGCCCGGGACGCGTCGGTCTCGGCCTGCCTGCCCTCGAGTGCCGCGATCCGGGCCTCGCTGGCCTGCGCGCGATTGGAACCCCGGTCCGCTGTGTTCGCGACCCTGTCGTCGAGGCCGGCGGCAGCCCCGCTGATCGCCGCGATCAGTTGCTGTTCCGATTGCTCGGTCCGCTCCACGAGCGTCTGCTGGAGCGACTGAAGCTGCTCCTGGCCCTTGTCGAGGTCTGTGCGCGTCGTCTCGGGGAGCTGGCTGCCGAGGAGCGAGCGCGCATGCCCGACGCCGGCGTCGGCGTCGGCGACCTGCGCTGACAGGCCCGCGAGCTTGGCCTGCGCTTCCGCATTCAACTGCTGGGCGCTCGCGATCGCATTCGACATCAGCTCGTTCGTCGTCGCCAGGTAGCCGTTCAACGCCTCGAGCTCCACGACCAGCGTCTGGACGTCCTGGACGGCTGCCGGTGTGCTCGGGTTGGCGTTGCGCGCGATCGCCAGCGTAATCAGCCCGCTGGTGAGCAGGAGTCCCATCAGCGTGATCGCGACCCACGCCCACGCGGGAGTCCGCGCGCCGCGACGCCGAGCGGTCGGGGCCTCCTCGACCGCAGTCGCGACGGCTGGCACCTCGGCACCGACCTCCGCCACGGCGACGGCCTCGACCTCCTCCTCGACGGGCTGCTCGGTCGGAGACTCCGTCAGCGCCTCGGTCTCGCCAGCCTCGGAGGCGGCATCCGTCTCCGCCTCCTCCTCCGCAAGGGGCGGCTCGGTCGGAGACTCCACCACCGCATCGGTCTCGCCCTCGTCGGAGGCGAGGTCCGCCTCCAGCTCCGCGTCGGCAGGGCGCTGCGAGGTCTGAGACTCCGCCGTCGCGTCGCTCTCGCCCGCGTCGGAGGCGGTGCCCGGCTCCTCAGCTGCGCGGGGCTCCGGCATCATGGGCTCTCGTCCGCCGAGGATGAGGGCTTGGACTGCTTCTTCTTTGCCGATGCCGACGCCGCCGCGTCCTGAGCGGAGGTGAGGGCGGACTCGAACTGCTCGTTGAAGGTCTTGAGCTCTTTGTTGGTCGTCTTCACGCCGGCGACGAGATCGTCCATGAGCTGGGAGGCCTCCGCAGAGGCGGCCTCCGCGTTCGCCGAGGTGTCGCGGGCCTCGACGAACAGCCCCAGCGTCACCGCGACCAGCGCGACCCCCAGGGCGCCCAGGACGACCCACACCCAGATCGGAACGCGAGCCTCGGCTGCGCCCGCGCCCGCATCTAGCCGATCCTCGGCCCTCGCAGCCTCGTTCGACTCGGTCGAGCTCACGGTCTACCTCGTCCCATCATTTTGGCTTCCCAGTCTCGCCGGACGATCGCGTCGTCACATCACCCAACAGCCTCGTTCACCCGGGTGAAGCGGTGCACTACCCTGCCGCGGGCTGCCCTCCGCCAAGGTCGGAGGTCTCGTCGGCGAGGAGGAGCAGGACCGCTTTGACGCGCTTGCTGACTCCTTCCATCTCGGCAAGACCGAGCTTGAAGAAGATCGAGTGGATGTGCTTCTCGACGGCTCGTGTAGTGAGCACGAGAGATTTGGCGATCGCGGTATTGCTCTTGCCCTGGGCGATCTCTCCAAGGACCTCCTGCTCGCGCGGGGTGAGCTTGGCGAGCGACGGGTGTGGGCGCGCGTTCTGGGTGCACGAGACCCTCGACGACTTTGGGATCGATGACGGAGCCGCCGGCAGCGACCGACTCGATGGCGGACACGAGCTGCGCGCGGTCACGCACACGCTCCTTGAGCAGGTAGGCGCGTCCATCGGAGCCGGTCTCGAGGAGCTTCAGCACGTAGCTCGGCTCCGAGTATTGGCTGAGGATCACCACACCGATTTCAGGATGGAGCTGCCGCAGGCGGATCGCGACCTGGATGCCCTCGTCGGTCATGGTGGGCGGCATGCAAATGTCGCTCACCACGACCTGGGGGTGGACGTCCTCCACCGCCCGGAGCAGCGATGGCATGTCGTCGCACGAGGCGACGACCTCGATGTTCGGATCGGCGGCGAGGAGCTGCCGCAAGCCCTCCAGGACAATGAGGCTGTCATCCGCGAGGACAACCCGAATCGCCATAGCGGAACGATAGACAAGTCACGGTTACCACAATGTGTCGATGTGGTAATTGGGTTGGCATGGCGCGGTGATTGTGGCTAAATGAATGGCTTCAGCGGGGTCCCAAGGAGAGGCTGTGTCGACGATCTCCGCAGGAACGAGCGGTGCCTCGACTGTCCCCGCCACGGCTACGACGGTCCGGCGCGGCTTGCTGGCTGCTTTTGCGGCCGCCGCCCTGACGGTCGCTGTCGGCGCGGGCCTGCTCCTCGCGACGAGCGACCATCTCGTCGATCCGCTTGCGTACGGCATCCAGCGGGCCGTGATCATCGTGGGATGGTCCACCGCCGCGCTCTACTGGCTGGTTCGACGTCCCGGCAATCGCCTCGGCCTCGCGTTCGTGGCGCTGGCGCTTGCGTCGGTCGTCATGTCGCTGCAAGGGGCGTCCGATCCCGTGCTCCACAGCATCGGTGTGTTCGGTGACTTCCCGTCGTTCGTCCTGGCCTTCTATGTCATCTTCGCCTTCCCCGACGGACGGCTTGGCGGCTGGGTGGAGCGGCTGCTGCTCGCGGGATGGGCGCTTTCCTTCTTTACATCGGCCTTTCCTCAGCTTTTCTTCTCGCCCGTCGTGAGCGGCGGCGGGCCGATTGCCCGCTGCAACGCGGCGTGTCCCACGAACGCCTTCATGATCGCCGACCGTCCGACGATCGCCGACGGGTTCGGCAGCAACGGTTCGTACCTGACGCTTGCGCTCGGAGTGGGGACTCTCGCGGTCTTGTTCTACCGCCTGGCGACGGCAACTCGACCGCGCAGGCGCGCGCTCATTCCCGTCTACGTACCCGCCATGATGCTTGCGGCGACCGTCCTGATCTTCCACGGCATCGTCGGCGATCGTCTCGATCTGGATCCCAGCACGATCTCGGACGTCGGCTGGTTCCTCGCGGTTTGTCGCGCCCTGCTTCCCTACGGATTTGTGCTTTCGATCGTGGTAAGCACATTCTTCGCCGCGACGGCGTTGAAGAAGATCGTCACCCGCCTGGTAGATAGCCCGAGCGCCTCTGAGCTGCGCACGACGCTGGCCGAGGCACTCGATGATCGGTCGCTCGAGATCGGGCTCCGGCTCGGGCAGGCTGACGACTTTGTCGACTCGAGCGGACAGCCGCTTCCGTCCACGCCCGCGGCGGGCCAGACGTCGACTCCGGTCACGCGGAACGGCGAGACGGTGGCCGTGATCGTGCACGACGCGGCGTTGGATACCGACCCGGAGCTCGTCGCGGCTGCGGCTCAGGCGCTGCTGCTGGCGATCGAGAACGGTCGCTTGACGGTCGAGCTCGAGTCGACGAGCACGGAGCTCCGCGCGACGCGTGCCCGAATCGTGACTGCGGGCGACGCCGAGCGACGCAGGATCGAACGCGACCTCCATGATGGAGCGCAGCAGCACTTGGTCGCGCTGAGCATGAGAGTCGGCCTTGTCCGCGATTTCGCGGATCCGGACGTCGCGCAGCGACTCGACGACGTCGGGCTCGAGCTCGAGGAGATTCTGCAGGAGCTCCGCGACCTCGCCCATGGCATCCACCCGCCTGTGCTGCGCGAGTTCGGGCTCCGGGACGCTCTCGCCAGCGTCGCGCGGCGTTCGGCGACACCGGCGAGGCTCGAGGCAGCAGCGATCGGCCGCTACTCCGAAGAGGTGGAGGCAGCCGTCTACTTCTGCTGCGTGGAGGGTCTCCAGAATGTCGCCAAGCATGCAGGTGTGAGTGCGACCGCTGTGATTCGGCTCTGGGAGCTCGATCGCCGGCTCTACTTCGAGGTCGCCGACGACGGCGCAGGCTTCGATCGCGAGTCCGCCTCGACCTCAGGCAGCGGCTACTCGAACATGACCGACCGCATGGCCAGCGTCGGAGGCAGGCTCTCCGTCGACTCCACGCCCGGTCAGGGCACCACGGTCAGAGGAAACCTCCCGGTCGCCCGATTGGTCGTGCCGTCCGGCTCCTAGTCGCCTCCCCGAGCCTCAGCCGGGCTCGGCGAAACCGACGTGCGGGCGAGGCGCTTCATCGTCCCCACCAGTGAGGACGCCTCCCCTCGACGATCCAGTAGCCGAGGAGACAGAAGAGGTCCCAGACGGGCCTTTGCGTTCCGAGAGCGACCATGAGGACCTCGTCGTCTGGCTACAGCCGTTTCGCGAAGTACTCGAGCGCCTTCTTCGTCTTCGTCTGCTGCTCGCCGGCGAGCTCGACCCCCTTCTCCGTCAGGAACGCTCTCGTTTCGGCCACGACCTGGAACGTTTCCGCCGGCGCACATTTCGTCGACAGCTCGAGGATCATCGAGTTGTCTGGGTAGACCCAAAGCTCCGACACGAGTCTGCGGTCGTATCCCTCGGGCGCGAACTTGAGTTTGAGCACGGTGATCGGGCCGAGGATCGAGAGGTCGTCCAGCTCGAGCCCCTCGGGTGCGTGCACCGCGTACAGCGCCCGCTGCTCCTTCGAGTAGAGCTTGCGGACCCGCCGGTCACCCAACACCGCATCCTTGCCGTCGGCCGTCTTCAGCGCGCGCTTGATCCCGAACAGACGAACCCGCCCGGCATCGCATCGACCTCGACTCCGAAGTTGGGCGATCGGCGCAGCTCGGCCGGAAGCTCCTTCGGGACAACTGGGCGCAGCTTCACGACTGTGTCGTCGGCCTTCCCTGGACGCGGCGGGCACGGACGACGAGGCCGGTCTTGTTGAGCCTCAGGTCCGGCGTGTCGAAGAAGTAGACCTGGCGAATCTGCGCCTCGAGCGGATCCACCCCGAGTGCCGCCGCTCCGCGGCTCCGGTCGGCCACCGGCACCGTCAGCTTGAGCTCGACGCTGTCGGCGCCTTTCGTCAGAGCGATCAGCTCGCTGAGGTCCTCACCGGAGAGCGCGGCGGCCGGCTGGGTTGAAGCCATGGTCGATCCTCCTCGGTCGGCTCGCCCGGGTCAGCGCCCCAGCGACAGCCATCGTCGAAGTCCGCGTCGGCGGGACTGCAGGCGCGCCGAAACCCAGTCGATCCCGCGCTCGAGTCGTCGTGTCACCCGGCGCCGAAAGCTCGGCTTTCGCATGCGCGAGACGATCGCCATCACCGCGTCACGCCCCTTCGCGTAGGCCTTCATGACTCCCGCCGGCTCGCTAGGCCGCCAGGTCCTCCGGCCTGGAGAGCGACCTCGTCAGGGCCCAGATCACCCACACGTCCAGCGAGATGATGAGGATCGCCCAGAAGGGGTAGTACGGGATGAAGATGAAGTTCGCGATCGCGCTCAGCGTCGCGAGCGTCACTCCGATCACGCGCGCCCAGGTCTTCGCAGCGAACAGTGCATAGCCCGCGAAGACGACGAGCAGCCCCAGAATCAGGTGGATCCAACCCCACGCCGTCGTGTTCACCTTGAAGATGTAGTCCGAGGTCACGACGAAGAACTCGTCCTCGAAGAGGGCGGCCAGGCCGGCGATGGCCTGGAAGACACCGACCATGATCATGATCACGCCGGCGAACAGGTATCCGCCGCCGACCCACCCGGCCTGCGCGGCCCCCGTCGACTGATAGTCGCTCATCTCGTCTCCTTCTCGCGTGCGTTGGGCGACGTCGTTCATTTCCGCTGCCATTGTCCAACCGCTCTGTGGCCTCGACCTCACCTGTCGATCGTGTTCACCCGGGTGAACTCCTCAGCCGCCTGAGGCCCGCGACGCTCCAGCATTTCTTTGGGGGTGCAGGCACCCCCGGAGCAGGCCACACCAAAGATCCGTGCGGGCCTCCATTGCCTCGCGCGCCTTCGTGCGCGACGCTGATCTCAGGACCCTGCCCCCGAAGAAGCGACGCTCGCCTTGACTGCAACCGCGACAGCTCCCGACCGGTTCTCAGGTGCTCCCTCCGACGATGGAGTCTTCCTCGAATGGAAGTTCGAGCGGGTTCGCGCTCCGCGCAACGCTCTCACCCGCGCCCGCTGCACCGACCTGCTGCGCGGGTCGTGGCCGAGGCTCGTCCTGCTCGCTGCGCCGCCGGGGTTCGGAAAGACGACCCTTCTTGCGCAGTGGCGGGAGGTTGATGGCCGCGCCTTCGCCTGCGTGTCACTCGACCCTGGGGACAACGACCCGGTCACGTTCTGGAGCTACATCGTTCAGGCGATCCGGCACGCGGTACCCGACTGCGGTGCCACGGCCCTGAGTGCGCTCCGCAAGCCGCGCGCGGATGTGGTCGCTGCGGTCGTCCCCGCTGTTCTGCGCGACTTGGAGGCCATCAGCGAGGAGCTCGTCCTCGTGCTCGACGACTACCACGAGATCACGAATCGCCGCTGTCATGAGTCGCTCGACTTCTTCCTCGAACGGGTTCCGCGCAACGTCACCTTGGCCCTTTCGACGCGGTCGGATCCACCGATCCTGATGGGGAGGCTGCGCGCCATCGAGGAGCTGCTCGAGCTTCGGGGCGTCGACCTCAGCTTCACCGAGAACGAGTCGGCGACCTTTCTCAACGAGATCCTCCTCCTCGGTCTTCCGGCTGAGCTGCTGGACGCGCTGCACGAGCGCACCGAAGGCTGGCCGGTCGGCGTTCACCTCGCGGCGATGTCGCTGCCCCAAGAGGCAGACCGCGCCGGCTTCGTCGCGCGCTTCGGCGGCGCCAGCCGGCACATCGTCGACTACTTGACCGAGGTCGTGCTCGACACGCTGACCCAGGAGCAACATGAGTTCCTGCTCGAGACGTCGGTCCTCCACACGATGTGCGGACCTCTTTGCGACGCGGCCACCGGACGGCAGGGCTCCGCCGGGGTCTTGATGGAGCTCGAGCGAGCCAATCTCTTCCTGATCCCGCTCGACGACCGCCGGGAGTGGTATCGCTACCACGAGTTGTTCGCGGACGTGCTCCGGAACCGACTGCTCCAGTGCGATCCCGAGCTCGCGCGTGCCGTGCACCAGCGGGCATCCGAGTGGCTCGGGCGGGAGGGAGACCGGCACGAGGCCGTGCGTCACGCAGTCGCGGCCGGCGCGCTCGAGAGCGCGACAGCGTTGGTGCTGGAGGACTGGCAGCCCTCGCTCGCGCAGGGCGACGCCGCGGCAATCCTCCGGGAGCTCGACGAGCTCTCCGAGTCGGACGTCGACCAGGATGCGCGACTCGCCGTCGCCAGTGCCTGGGCGCTGAGCGTGCTCAATCGCCCCGAAGACTCGCTGGCCGCTCTCGAGTCGGCGGAGTCGGCCCATGTGGAACGGCCGATGCCGTGCGGTCTGCCGTTCGAGGCTGCAACCGCCCTGACCCGCGCGTGCTTTCCGTGGGGCGACTCGGCCGGGATGCTTACCGCCGCCGAGAGGGCGTCCGAGCTGGTGGGCGATGCGTTCTCGAACGGAAGAGCAGTCTCGCTCCTGGCTCTCGGCTGGGCGCGGCGCCTTGCGGGCGAGCACGAGGCGGCCCGTGCGCCACTCGAGCAGGCTGCCTTCCTCGCCGCACGCTCGAACCAGTGGCTCGTCGCTGGCATCGCCAAGGCGATGCTTGCGCGGATCACGCTCGAGACCGAGGACGTCGACGCCGCAGTGTCGGCGGCTAGGCGCGCGCTGAGTACGCTCGAGGTTCACGGCGTCGACGACGAGCCCGGCGCCGGCATCGCGCATGTAGCCCTTGGCGCCGCCCTCGCCCGCCGACGCGAGCTCGAGGAGGCAGCGGAGTTGCTCGATCGAGGCGTGGCGAACCTTCGAGGCCGCGGCCAGCCGCTGGACATTGCGGATGCGCTGCTCGTCTCAGCCCCGCTGCGCCGCGCCCTCGAGGCACCCGCTCCCGCGCGGGCGATGCTCGAGGAAGTGAGAAACCTCCTTGCGAGCTGCCCGGATCCGGGAGAGCTGAGCACACGCCTCGTCGAGGTCGCGCACACGCTGACGCCGGCCCATCGTCGAGCCGAGGGCGACAGCGACTTGACGGAGCGCGAGCTCGAGGTTCTCCGCTACCTCACCGAGGGTCTGTCCAAGCGAGAGATCGGCAAGGAGCTCTACCTCTCCTTCAACACGATTCACTCACACACGAAATCGATCTACCAAAAACTTCGGGTCTCCTCGCGGCAGGATGCGATTGCTCGTGCGCGAGAGCTCGGAGCCCTGTAACCGGCCAGACGCTCCACTGATCGGTTCTCTCGATTCGAGAATCTGCTCCTACGCCGCGAACTCACGGTCGTCGATGAGTCCTGCCTGTGCAGCCTCGAGGTGCTCACCGTCCCGCGGAAACAGCGTCTTCAACGCGCCGGAAGATCTTCTCGTCGCCGAGCGTCGCGATCACGCCGCCCGCGCGGAGCCTCCCGAGTGTCGTCTCATGCGCCCGTGCGAGCCGAACGTCCACCCGTCGCGCCTGCATGTCTTCGACGAGGCCTGCGACCGCCTCGACGCCTGTGAAGTCGATGCCGAACATCTCCTCGCAGTCGATGACGAGGACACGCGCCTGTGGATCAGCCGCGTCGACCAGGTCCAGCGCCGCGGCGGCGAAGGTTCCGGCGTTCGCGTACATGAGCGGTGCTTCGAATCTGTACACGACGATGCCCGCAATCCGCTCCGCCTCCTCGTGTGACGTGCGACTCTCGAACATGCCGGTCGATGGATCGCGACCAAGCTCGGAGGCCCGCGGGAAGCTCGCGCGGTAGATGAGCATCCCGAGCGAGACAGTGACGCCGACGATGATCGCCGGCAGCGTATCGAGGATGAGGACTGTGAACAGAACGGCAACGGCCAGCCAGAACTCCAGCCGATTCACTCTCGTGATGGGGGCGAGCTTCCGAGGATTCGCGCTGTGCCAGAGGGCATTGATCACAACCGCTGCGAGGGTTGCCTCGGGAAGGCTTTCGAAGAAGGGAGCGAGAAACAGGAGCGTGAGCACGACCATGACCGCAAGTACGACGTTCGACATCTGGCTCTTCGCCTTGGCGGAGTCATTCGCGGCCGTCTTCGACAAGCTGCCGCCGACCACCATCCCGCTCGTGAGCGCGGCGCCGACGTTGGACGCCCCGTACGCGATGAACTCCTGGTTGTTGTCGAGCCGGTCGCCGTACTTCCGGGCAAACGAGCTCGCCGCGCCGTAGCCCTCGGAGAAGCCGATGAGCGCGACCGCAAGCCCGCCCGCGATCAGACCGCCGACGTCGGAGCTCGAGAACTCGGGAATCCCCACGTCGGGCAGACCCTGAGGGATGTCGCCGACAATCGAGATGCCGGACGGATCGAAGAGTTCGATGAAGAGGACTCCGAGCACGACCACGGTCAACGCCGCAGGCAGCTTCTGCACGAACCGTTCGAGCCCGAAGAGCAGCGCCAGGCTGATCGCGCCCACCACTGCGGTCGACCGACCCCAGTCGCCGAGCTGGCTGAGTACATCCCAGAGCTCGGCGAGCGCGTTCTCACCGACCACGTCAATTCCGAGCAGATCGTCGAGTTGGCCGATGATGATGTTGATAGAGAGCCCGATGATGAACCCCTCGATCACCGTCTTGGACATGAAGTTGGCCACCCAGCCGAGGCGCAGGAGGCCCGCGACGACGAAGATCGTTCCGGTGAACAGCGCGAGGGCCGCCGAGAGCGTGACGGCCGAGTCGGCCGCGCCGCCCTCGTTGATCTCGGCTATGACGCTTGCCGAGACTGCCGCCGTGGACGACGATGCCGCAACGACCAAGATCGTCGAGCGACCCAGGAGGGCGTAGCCGAGCAGCGCGAGTGGCGCAGCGTACAGGCCCACCTCCGGAGGCAGGCCGGCCACGCCTGCATAACCCAGCGACTCCGGGACGAGGAGTGCGGCCACCGAGACGGCGGCGATGATGTCGAGCTTCAGCCACGTCCTCCACTGGTAGACGCGGGCCGATCCCACGAATGGAACGTGGCGGGCCAGCAAGCTCATCGCCTATCTCGGCTTGTCATCGTCAGTGCACCGCGTTTTTCGCCGGAGAAGCCGCCATTCCGCGAACGGGGCTCATGCGTCTTCGATCTCCGACCACACCGACTGCTCGTCGTGCTCCTCCCAGTCGGCGCCTGGCATCGCGATCGCCCACCTCGTCCAGGTCCCGACCGGCCGAGCAAGCGCAGTCCTGACCTTGGCACGAACGACCATGCCCGGTGTGAGCTCCACTGGTGCGCGTAGGGGCGCGGTCGTCATTCCCCAGTGCGTCGGTGGATCGCCGGGTCCGACTGAGAGCGAGGCGCCGGGGGCGATCTCGGCGCTGAACCAGAGTGCGAGCGCGTTGGCCGTTCCGTGGTCGTGGACTGGCAACCGCACCTCGCCTTCGTGAGGCGCCCGCGCCTGCTCGAGCGGGTTGAGCTCGACGTCAGTCGCCCAGAGCCGACGGGGCTCGGAGCGTCTGTCACCCGCCGCGAGGTGACGGAATCCGCCCGAATAGGAGATCTCGTTGACGGTTTTGTCCACGAAGTCCTCGAGGTCGAGCCCGTAGGGTTTTTCGCGCATGAACTCCAGCGTCTCCGAGAGATAGCGGTCGTGCACGAGCGCGGCCCACGCCGTCACCGAGCGGGGGATCATGATTCCGCCCGGCTTGAGCCAGCGGTCACGAGCGACGACGACCGGGACGAGCATCCCCTCGTCGATCCCGAACCCTCCGAGCCACTCCGAGACGATCACGTCAACTCGTTCCGGCAGTTCGACGTCCATGACGTCGCCGTGGATCACCCTGACGATCTCCGAGACTCCGTTCGCGGCTGCCAGCTCCTGCGCGAGGACGGCGACCGAGGTCTGTTCCACTGCGTAGACGCGCGCGGCTCCGGCCCGCGCCGCGAAAACGCTCAGGATGCCGCTTCCCGCCCCGGCGTCGAGCACGACATCGCCTGAGCGCACGACGGAGTCGATCGCACTCTTGAACGCCTCCGTGCGGATGTGGTCGCAGATCATCGACCGGTGCACTTCGAACTCCGCGTACATCGGGTCGGCGGGGTGCTTGATCGGTGTCCGCACGGCCGTTAGTCAGGTTCGCTTCAACGACTCGGCGACGTCTGAATCCGGCCTTGCCGGTGGGCTCAAGCGCTTGCGATACCAGAGGACGTCTGCTCCTGACGGGAAGTCCTCGACACGACCCACGAGCATGTAGCCGGCGCGCTCGTAAAGGCGACCGGTCTGAAAGTCGTACGTGAAGTGGACCGTCTGCGAGCAGTTGCGCGCCGCTGCCTCGGCTTCGGCAGCGGCCAGGAGCCTGGACCCTAGCCCGCGACGTCTCAGGCTCGGCTCAACCCAGAGGCTCTCCAGCTCACAGCTGTCGCCCCACGTCCAGCCCGTGATGCCGGCGACGACCTTGCCGGCGTCTCGCACGAAGATCGCCAATTCGACTCCGTCCCCGAGCCCCATCGCAGCGGAAGCTTCGCGGCGAACCTGCGTTTCGAGGAAGTCGAGGTCGACGGGATCCGGATCGTCGTCGACCTCGAATTCCATGGCCCCTGACTCAGGCGCCTACGAGCTGCTCGACGAGCGAGAGTTCGTCGAAGTACGTCCGGTAGGAACGGATCTTCCCGTCGCGGAAGTCGGCCACCGTCACGCCGGGCAACCGGACATGCCTTCCAGTTGCCTCTAACTCCTCACCCTCGCCGAGGTCGAGTGGCCCCGTGTGATCGGCTTCGATGAGCCATTCGGCGAACGCCTTGTTGCCCACTTCGTCGAGCCCTCGGAACGCGATGACGAAGTTGGAGAACGCCACCTCGCGGAGCGCGGAGGAGAGATCGCCGAGCGCCTCCAGCCCTGACACAGATGCGTACGGTGACCAGCCGACGACATCGTCGGTGAATAGCGTGCTCGGATCATCCGATCCGCCACCGACCTCGGCCTCGAGCGCCTTCAGCAGCACGTCCTTGCGGGATTCACTCATGGCATCCTCCGGATTCCGTCGTCGTCTCGCTCACGTCCCAAGGGCGTTGGCCTTGGCTGTCGCGAACTCTTCGTCTGTCAGCGCGCCCGATGCGTGCAGCTGTGCGAGGTGCTCGATTTCGTCAGCCGTGTCCGCCGGCGGCGGCGCATACTCCGCCGGCTCCTCGACGGGCGCCTCCTCGTAAGCCTGCTGCTGCTGCTCGTGCATCTTCTTGTCCTGGTGATGGGCGACCGCCGCTCCCGCAACGATTGCGCGGCGCCTGGTCCTCCGCCTGAATCCCATGAAACTCCTCCTCGTCGTAGTCATGGCCACGATAGGCGGACGCTGAGAAACGTCACCCCACGGGCAGCTCGTTCACCCGGGTGAACTCGAGGGGGCCGGGGTAGGGTCGGCCCCCTCAGCTGCGTCAGCGGCGCCGACGCCTAGCAGTTGGCCCCCCAACTGCGTCTAGCGGCGCCGACGCCTAGCAGTGCGCCGGGTTGTCCGTCGCGCGACTCTGCGGGTTCTCAGCATCTCGTTGCCTCCGATCTCGTCTCGGTAGGGGCTATGTGGCGCTCGCGGCAGCGGTCCCGGTCTCGAGCGCGTGGAGCTCCTCGGCTTCCTCGGCGGACACGAGCCCGATCTCGATCAGGTCGAGCGGACTGATGAAGCCATCGCTGATGCGGAAACCTCCGGCGCGCATGATGGCATCGCGGAGGGGAACCGCCCAGTGGTGCTCGAGCAACAGAAGCGCGGCGGCCGAGTCGTTGGGGATCTCCTCGAGGACGTCCCAGGCGTCCTTGTCCGAGAACGCGTGCACGCCGTGCTCGGCGGCCGCCTCGGCCCCCGCGGCGGCGCCCGCCTCCATGCCTTCCTCGCCCTCGATGCCGAGGCCGATGAGGGCACCGACCTTGCTGCCGAGCTCGATTGCCTCCTCGTCGGTGAGGTTGCTCAGGTGCGCCACCTCGATCTCTCCGGCTTCATCCTTGTGGACTGCGAGGGCGTCGATCACTCGGACGGTGTCGCTCTCCCGCAGCCGCTCCAGCTCGGCGATGATCTCTCCGTGAAATTCGGGTTGGGCGAAGCCCAACACGATGAGCTGAACGGGTCCTACGGCCATCACATCTCCTCTCTCACTGCTGCGACTGTGTGTCGGACGGGTTCACGCTGACGATCTCGACGCCGAGGGTGTTCAGCCAGCTCAGCACACCCTGGAGCTGGGCCTGATCAAGGAGGTCACCGGTGAGTACAGACTCCTCACCGACGACCTCGACAGTCATTCCTTCCATTGCTCCCACGAGCGGCTCGATGAGTTCGCCTCGAATCACAATCCGGTACGGAACGCGGTCGTGCCCGCTGCGGCCGGCGTAGCCCCTTGGCATCTGTCGCTGCACTCGATCGGCGGACTCAGGTGACGCGTCGCTGGTCGCGGATTCGCGCCACCACGGCACTCGGCGCCGGCGCGCGTGAGCGCGCTTCCTCACGCGCCGCCTTGAACGAGGCAAAGGTCACGAATGCAACCAGAGCCCCTGTCGCCGCCAAGCATGAATACATGACAGTTATCCGCAACGATTCCATCGGCCTCCTTTTTGGTGCCACTGCAGTCTCGTAGGGAGGTTCCTGCAATTGCGCAGGTTGCACACCACCTGCGGCTCGACTTCACCCGGGTGAAGTCGAGCCCTAGGCGATGTTCGGTGAACGCCTCTCTGCCACTTTCCGGGAGCACGCCACACGCGAGCCGCGATAGCGGTCCGAATCGAAGGAGAGCCCTGATGGCAGAGACACCCACCGACGTGCTCGTTGCCGGTTACCAGGACATCGACGAGGCGACGAAGGACTTCGAGGCGCTGGTCGCGCTCGTCAAGGAGAAGAAGGTCGTGATCGAGGGCGTCATCCTTGTCACGCATGCGGAGGACGGCAACGTCACCGTGCACAAGACGGGCGACAACCTAGGCCGCAAGGGAGTCCGGTGGGGAGGCGGGGTCGGGCTTGCGGTGGGCTTGTTCGCGCCGCCGCTGCTCGCGTCAGTCGCCGTTGGCGCGGTCGCGGGCAAGGTGCTCGGCAGGTTCGCCGGCAACAAGATGCAAAAGGAAATTCATGACAAGATCGGCGAGAACCTGCCGCCGGGGTCGGCGGGCATCATCGCGATCTTCGACGACGAGCAGCGGCTCGGTGTTGAGCAGGCGCTCTCGGGCGCGCTGCTTCGGTCGGTCGTCCAGGGCGATAAGAAGGGCATGGGCGCCTTGAAGGAGTCGCTGGGCGAGGCGATGGGGAAGTTCAGCCCGGACCGCACGGTGTTGCCGATCCCGGATCCGAACTTCGGCGGCACGATCGGCCGAACGCTCGATGCGTCCGTCGCCGACTGGACGCTCGCGATGACTCCGTCGCCGCCGGAGGGGGCACCGAACGTGTTGCTCGTGCTGATCGACGACGCCGGCTTCGGAAATCCGTCGACGTTCGGCGGGCCGGTCTACACGCCGGCGATGACGCGGGTCGCCGAGCAGGGCCTCTCGTACAACCGCTTTCACGTAGTCGCGCTGTGCTCGCCCTCGCGTGCCGCTCTCCTGACGGGCCGCAATCACCACACGGTCGGGTTCGGGTCAATCGGCGAACTTCCGGGTCCGTTCCCCGGCTACTGCGCGAGCGTGCCCAAGGACTGCGCTCCGTTCGTCCAGGCCCTGCAGGGCAATGGCTACTCGACCGCCGGGTTCGGCAAGTGGCATATGACCCCGGATCACGTCCAGGGTGCGGCGGGGCCGTTCGACCGCTGGCCGAACGCGTGGGGGTTCGATCGCTTCTGGGGCATTCTCGGCGGCGAGGCGGGCCAGTACGACCCGGTGATCACGCAGGACAACACGACGATCGGCGTCCCTGAGGGCGAAGACGGCAAGGAGTACTACTGGCCGGACGACCTCACCAATCAGGCTGTGCGCTGGCTGCATGAGGTGCGCGCCCAGGACCAGGAGAAGCCGTGGTTCATCTACTACTCGACCGGATGCTCGCATGCACCGCATCAGGTCGCGGTCGAGTGGAGCGAGAAGTACCGCGGCAAGTTCGACCAGGGCTGGGATGTGCTGCGTGAGGAGACCTTCGAACGGCAGAAGACGCTGGGCGTGATCCCGCCGGACGCGGTGCTGACGCCGAGACCGGACGCGCTGCCGGCCTGGGACTCGCTCTCGGACAGCGAGAAGACGCTGTACGCGCGCCAGATGGAGGTGTATGCGGGCTTCCAGGAGAACGCCGACTGGAACGTCGGCCGCCTGCTCGACGCGGTCGAGGAGCTGGGCGAGCTCGACAACACGCTCGTGATCTACATCTTCGGCGACAACGGCGCGAGTTTGGAGGGGACGCTGACCGGCTCCTTCAACGAGCTGACGATGCAGAACGGGATCGCGCTCACCCCCGAGCAGCAGCTCACGCTGATCGACCAGTACGGCGGGCTCGACGCCTGGGGCACCGACGCCTTCGCGCCGCATTACGCGTCCGCCTGGGCGTGGGCAGGAAACGCCCCGTTCCAGTGGGGCAAGCAGTGCGCCTCCCACCTCGGCGGTACCCGCAACGGCACGGTTGTCTCCTGGCCGGAGCGGATCAAGGACGCCGGCGGGTTGCGCACCCAATTCACCCACGTCATCGACGTCGGGCCGACGATCCTGGAAGCAGCCGGTATCCCCGAGCCCGCGGTCGTGGACGGGACCGCCCAGAAGCCGATGGAGGGGACCAGCTTCCTCTACACATTCGAGGACGCGAACGCGCCGGAGCGCCACACCGTGCAGTACTTCGAGATCGTCGGAAACCGGGCGATCTACAAGGACGGCTGGTGGGCGGCCTGCAAGCTCGACCGCATCCCCTGGGACATCTCGCCGCCGACGATGGCGCAGCTGGCACCCGGGAACTACGACCCGGAGCAGGACACCTGGGAGCTGTACTACCTGCCCGACGACTTCAGCCAGGCGAACGACCTCGCTGCGGAGAACTCGGAGAAGCTCGCCGAGCTCAAGGAGCTCTTCTGGCAGGAGGCCGAGAAGCACAACGTGTTGCCGCTGCTGGCGGGGTTCTCGGTCTTCTTCGGGAACCTGCCGCCGATGCCGACGATCACGACCCAGACGTTCTACGGCGACGTCCAGAACGTTGCCTCCGGGATGATCCCGCGCGTCTACGGACGCTCGTACGCGATCGAGGCGCAGATCTCCGTTCCAGACGGCGGAGCCGAGGGCGTGATCGTCGCCGAAGGCGACGAGATGGGCGGCTTCTCGCTCTGGGTCGACGAGAACGGCCTGCTGCACCACAGCTACTCGATGATGGGCGTCGAGCAGTACGAGCAGGTCTCGACCGAGCCGATCCCGACCGGGGACGTCACGGTCGGCATGCAGTTCGACGCCGACCGGCAGGAACGCTCGGCGGGCGGAACCGTCTCCCTGTACGCGAACGACGAGCAGATCGGCGAAGGGCGGATCGAGAGGACGGTCGCCGTCCGCTTCACCGCCTACGGCGGCATGGACGTCGGTCGCGACAACGGACTGCCCGTCGACCGTGCCTACGCGGCCAAGTCCCCCTACCCGTTCACCGGCACGGTGAAGAAGGTTGTCTACGACCTCAAGCCGGGTACCCACGAGGACGAGCTGGCGCTGCACGAGGCCGGCGCGGCCGTCGCCGCGGCCCAGGGGGTCAGCGCCTAAGGCCGTTATCAGGGAACGTCAGCAATTGGGAAAGGAGAGCTCTGTGAGCCAACGTCGTTTCATGGTCGACGAGAGGCTTCTCTTCGTGTCGGTCATGACGCTCGCCGCTCTTTGCGGTTGGGCGATGGCCAAGCTCCTGTCGCCCGCAGAGGTCGACGTGGCGATCATTCCAACACTCGGCGCGCTGGCCGTGAGGCACTTCAGACACGGCAAGCAGGAGGAGCACGAGCCGAAGCATCAGGCCGTGAAGTTCCTCATGGCCGCTTGGAATGAGGGCGATTTCAGCGAGGCTGAGAAGCACGTCGCACCGGACTGTGCCGTCTACATGAACGGCTTCTCTCCCGACCTTGGTCCCAACGAGAGCGGCCCTGCTTTGGCTGAGGAAAGCATCGAGTACTGGCGGTCGATGGCGCCTGACATCAGGATGGAGCTCTCGCGGGAGATCCGCGCGAAGGATCAGATCGCCATCGAGTGGGTGCTCACAGGCACACACACGGGCGAGCAGCGGTCAGATTCGCCGGCGAGCGGCAATGCGATCGAGGTCCAGGGCTCCACGTTTCTGATACTCGACGACGACAAGATCGTCGAGGCGTGGTCGGTCTTCGACTCGCTTGCCCTTGCCGTCCAAACCGGAGCTGCTGAGGAGCCCTCATGGTGGCCGGCGCGACGCGACGGCTAGTAGGACGCGGGCGAGCGAGAGCATCGATCGTTCGCACCGGTCGCCCGCCGCGTGAGAGATCACGGCTGTCGCCGGAGTGCTTCGACGTGACGGCTCTCGCATCACGCTGGGAACCGTGAAGTGACGCGCGACGACTCCCGCGCCGCGCTGGCCTCATACGCGAGCGCGCTCGTCCCTCGATCGCTCGCCGAGGCGGCGCCGGGACTCGCGACGCTGCTGCGCTACCCGCGCTCGTATCTGCGATCGGATCTCGTGGCGGGAGCGACCGTGGGCGCGGTCGCAGTGCCCGCTTCGCTGGCGATGGCGGCGCTTGCCGGCATGCCAGTCGTCTATGGCCTCTACGGGACATTTCTGCCGCTCGCGGTCTACGCGCTGCTGGGGACGTCGCGGCAGCACGTGATCGGGCCGGACTCGACGCTCGCTGCGATGACGGCGGTAACGGTGGCGCCGATGGCGGTGGTCGGAGGGGAGACCGACCCGGCGCTCTATGTGGCGCTTGCAGCGGCTCTGGCGGTGGCGATCGGTCTCCTGCTCTTCCTCGCCGGCGCGCTCCGGCTGGGGTTCGTGGCGGACTTCTTCGGTAAGCCGGTGCTGCTCGGCTACATCAACGGGGTCGCGCTGATCGTGATCTCGTCCCAGCTCGGCAAGCTCCTCGGTGTCAGCGTCGACGCGGACGACTTCTTCGGGATCCTGTCGGAAGTCCTTTCGAAGCTCGGTGACGCGAACGGGGCGACGGTGCTCCTGAGCGCGGTGCTGCTGTCGGTGGCGATCGCGGTCCGGCGCATCCGTCCCGCTGTGCCCGCGTCTCTGGTGGTGCTCGCGCTCGCACTCGTCATCGCGGCGCTCGCCAACCTGGAGGCGCACGGAATCGCCGTCGTCGGGGACGTCGAGGGCGGTCTACCCTCCTTCGCGCTGCCAGGCGTCGGAGCGAGCGCCTTCGTCGATCTCCTGCTGCCCGCGGGGGCGCTGGCGCTCGTCGCCTTTGCCGATCTGACCGCGACGGTGCGCACCTTCGCCCAGAAGCACGGGTACGAGGTCGATGCCAACCGTGAGCTGACCGCGATCGGCGGCGCCAATGTGGTCGGCGGCCTGACAGGGGCTTTTCCCGTCTCCTCGTCCAACTCCCGGTCTGCGGTCAACGACTCCACCGGCGCAAAGTCACAGGCTGCCGCTCTCGTCGCCGCAGCGGTCGTCGGGCTCTTCCTGCTCTTCGCGATGCCCCTGATCGAGCCGCTGCCGACGGCGGCGCTCGGCGTGATCATCGTCGTGGCCGCCGCGGGCCTGATCAACGTCCGCTCGATCTGGCGCCTGCGTCACGTCCGCCCGGCCGAGGTCGCGCTGGCGCTCGTCGCCTTCGGTGGCGTGCTTGCATTCGGGGTGATCGGCGGCGTCGTCGTCGCGATCGCGCTCTCGATCGGAGTGTTCCTCTACCGCTCGGCGCGTCCGCACGATGCCGTTCTCGGCCGCGTCGACGACGTCGACGGCTACCGGGACATCTCAAGCTCGGACGGTGCCGAGACGTTGCCCGGTCTGCTCGTCTATCGCTTCGACGCTCCGCCCTTCTTCGTCAACGCCGAATATCTCCGGCAGCGTGTGCTCGAGCTTGTCGATGCGTCCCAAGACGTCAGGTGGGTGGTGCTCAACGCCGAAGCGTGGACATATATCGACGCCACGGCGATCGACGTCCTGATTCACGTCCATGACGAGCTCGAGGAGCGAGGAATCGCGCTGGTCTTCGCACGCCTGAAGGGTCGCGAGCGCGAGATCTTCGAGGAGACGGGCCTCACCGCGCGGATCGGGCCCGGGCGTTTCTTCCCCACGGTCCGGGCTGCGGTCGCGGCGTTCGAATCGGCGGACGCGGGCGACCATGGATCCGCGCTTCGTGAGTGGCGAGCAGCACCACCGCTCGGGTCGTGAGTTTCACCCGGGTGAAACACGCGAGCGGGCGATGCCGCCACTGCGAAGGCGTGTGACATTCGAGCCCACGACCGGAAAGGAGCGCGAGGGGTGAGATACGACCTGACACGTTCGGGGCGTCGAACGACCGCGGCGCTAGCCGTTCTTTGTGCTCTGGCGCCTGCAGCGGCTGCCGGATGCGGTGGAGACGATACGCCCGCTGTGTGTGGCGACCTCGAGCAGCTGAGCTCCGACATCGACACGCTGAAGGAGCTCGACCTGACCGCCGGTGAGGGCGCGATCGCGGACATCGAGGCGTCGCTGGAGGCGATCACGACGGATCTCGGGACCGTCAAGACCGATGCAGAAGCGGAGCTCTCGGAGCCGATAGCCGCACTGGAGACATCGCTCAACGACGTGTCCACCGAGTTCGACACCGCAAAGGCGGACGACGATCTGAGCACGGTTGAGGCGCAAAGCCTCCTCGACTCAGTCGCGGCGGTGAGCACGTCGTGGGAGGCGCTCAAGACCGCTGCTCCCGACTGCGACCTGGACGAGTAAACCGCGAGGCGAGCTGACGGGGCGCACGTCCGGCCGTCTGCCTTCTCTGACGAGGAGGCAGACGGCTCACACCTCAGTCCCAGCGCCGTGCTCGCGCAGCTCGTGATGCAGTGAACTGTTGAGGATGGGCGAGGTGACGACGAGCCTCCCGGCGAAGTACATGAAGAAGAGGATCGTCGTCATGGCGCCGAGGCCCCCGTACAGCGTGGTCGACTTCTCGAGTTTGGGCACGAGGAACTCGACGATCAGCTCGTGCAGCACCTGAAAGCCGATCGCGACGAGGATCGCGCCGGGTAGCAGCGCGCGCCAGGGAGCGTCCCGGTGAGGAAGGTGAAGCGAAGCCCAGAGCCACAATGCGGCGAGTGGGGCCGTGGCGAGCGTGGCCGTGAGGAGGCGCTCGAGCGACGACTCGTCGCGAAGCCACCAGGTGAGTGCGGCTGCGGCCATGAAGGCGCACAGCACGCCGGTGAAGACGAGTGAGCTCTTCAGCGGCTTGGTCCGGGGAGGGGGCTCGTCCCAGATAAGCGAATGAAGGAGCTGGAGCGCTTTCGCGCCGGTGTATCCCGCCCAGAGGAGGAGGGGCACACCGATCCCCAGCAGCCACCACCAGTCGGATTCCGCAGCCCGCGCGACGTCGCCGATCATGTCGACGACCGCGGCAGGAAGACCGCCGCTGGCAACGGCCTCCTCGGTGCTTTCCGCATCCATGAGCCCGAGTGCGCCCCCCACGATCAACCCGAACGGCAAGAGCCACAGGAACAGCCGGTAGGCGATCCCCCCGGCGAGAACGCTTGCCGCGACGTGCCTGTTTCGTTCGGCTGCCCGGAAGGGGACCGCCAGCGATATGTGCCGTGTGCTGGCGCTCCTTGCGCTTGCGACCGCGCCCGCGAGTCTGACGCGCGCGCGATCGTCGTAGCCGGAGTCGGGTGACTCGTGCCTGTCCACTACTCGCCGGGTCCGGCCGGGCTAGGCCGGGCCGCGGGCTCCTCGCTAAGGGCTGGGTCGGCACTCTGCGCTGCTCTTCTCCGCCGCCGGTCGACGAGGAAGATCGCTGCCAGGGCGGCGGAGGTGATGAGCGAGGAGATGACGAGCGAGGCGAGCGGAAAGCCGGAGAGCGTGGTCGCGACCTTGTAGGCCAACGTGCACGTGTAGACCGACCAGAGGATTCCGCCCAGGACCGACCACGGGAGGAAGCGGCGGTAGGGAAGGCTGGAGAGTCCCATGGTTGCGTTGACGGCGAACCGCATCCCCGGGACGTACCGGCCGGCGACGATCATCAGTCCAGGGGAGCGGTCGAGGGCATCCCAGCCTGCACGTACCTTGGAGTTCTCGAGCGCCTTGTCGAGTTGGCGTTGCACCCTGGCGGCGCTTTTGCGCGCGATCCAGAACAGCGACGAGTCTCCGACGATCGCGCCGAGCGCTCCCGCGGCGATGACGAGCCCGAGCTCGAGTTCGTCCCCCTGTGCGGCGAGCGTCGAAGCGGCGTTGAGCGTCGTCTCGCCGGGGAAGATCGGGATGACCGCATCGAACCAGACGAGCGCAAAGCACAGAAGGTAGGCCCATTCCGCCGGCGCTTCGGCGAGCCACTCGGCAATGTCCCCTTCATCGAGGAGTTGGAGCAGGACGATCACGACCAGGAGGAGCGCGAATCCACCGACGAGGATGGCGCCGAGGTGCCGCCTCCAGAACGGCACCTGCTCCTCGAGATCGACCACGGTCATCGCGCTCCTGTCTCGGCTGGACGGGGTCGACCAGACGCCGACGCGCGCTGTTGGCGCACCGCGAGCGATGCTAGAAGCGGCAGCGCGAGCCTTCATCGCCTGGGCCTGCCGTTCACCCGGGTGAACTCGCTCGCGGGCGGTGAATTGTGGTCTCTCCGGCGGCTAATGTCGCGACCTTGAGCGAAAACATCGACGGGTCACGATCCACCGCCGAGCCGAGCGAAGGAGACTGAGTTGGGCGGCACCGGCCTCGTTGCGATCTCTCTTCTGCTGCTCGTGTACGCGGGTGTTTCGGGTCGGCTCGCCGGGTCGATGATCACGGCTGCGATCGTGTTCGTCGCCGGCGGCATCCTCGTGAGCGACGAGGCACTCGGCTGGCTCGACCCGACGATCGAGAGCGAGTCCGTCCGCCTGGTCGCCGAGGCGACCCTGACGGTCGTGCTCTTCTCGGACGCGTCGCGGATCGACCTCGGAGCGCTGCGTCGCGAGTACGTGCTGCCGCTTCGCCTCCTCGCGATCGGGCTGCCGCTGACGATCGTGGCGGGCGCGCTCGCCGGTGTGGCAGTGGTCGGAGAGCTGACGCTGATCGAGGCCGCGTTGCTGGCGATCGTGCTCGCGCCGACGGACGCCGCGCTGGGGCAGGCGGTCGTCACCGATCCCCGGGTTCCTTCACGCGTCCGGCAAGGGCTCAATGTCGAGAGCGGGCTCAACGACGGCATCTGCGTGCCGCTGCTGCTGATCGCCATCGCCGTCGCCGAGGCGCAGGAGGGCGCGATCGGAGACGGGGCGGCCTTGCAGCTCGTGCTCGAGGAGATCGGCTACGGCTGCCTCGGCGGCGCGATTGCGGGGTTCGCAGCCGCCGTGGTGATCCGGGTGGGGGTGCCGAGGCGCCTCGTCGACTCGATCTGGCTCCACGTCGTCCCGGTCGCGGGGGCCGCGCTCGCCTATGGGTTGGCCGTTTGGATGGGAGGTAGCGGGTTCATCGCCGCCTTCGTCGGAGGTGCCGTCTTCGGCGGGCTCCGTCGAGAGGTCGGAGGCGAGGTGACACTCCTGCTGGAGGAGGCAGGCGGCGTGCTCGGAGCAGTAACGTTCATCCTCTTCGGCGCCGTCATGCTCGTGCCGATCCTCGACGACCTGTCGGCCGAGATCGTCATCTACGCGCTGCTCAGCCTGACCCTCGTTCGGATGGTTCCCGTGGCCATCGCGATGATCCGCTCCGGCGCAAGGCGACCGACGGTCGCCTTCCTCGGCTGGTTCGGGCCGCGTGGACTGGCTTCGATCGTCTTTGCCGTGATCCTGGTCGAGGACGCGCACCTGGCGCACGAGTCGGTACTGCTGAACACGATCTTTCTGACGATCGGCCTCTCGGTCCTGCTGCACGGCCTGACCGCGACTCCGTTTGCGGCGCGCTACGCGGCATGGTTCGCAGCCCACCCGCGCGACGCGGCGCCGGTTCGAGAGTGCGCCCGCCCCCGAACAGCGCCCACATCGGTGGGCCGCCGGGCTGTGGCGGAAGCGTCGGGACGCCGAGGACGCGGCGGCCCACACGGCGTGACGCCGCTGTCTGGACTGGCTAGTCGTTCACCCGGGTGAATCGGTCGCACGGGTGGAGTCCAACGAGGGCGCTGCGCCGAGAATCTTGGACGCGGGACCACGCGTTCGACGAAAATCGCGTGGTTCCGCCGAGAGCCCGACTCGGCGATGAGCACCACGCTCCTCGCGGGTCATTCGGATCGTGAGGACAACGATGGCCGCGCGACAGGGCAAGACTCGGCCAGAAAGGAAAGCTATGTGGTGGGCAATCGGAATAGGTGGCTTCTTCTTGTATCTGCTCGTGCTGTTCACACTCGGTTTCGGCACGCTCAGAAACGGACACCCGTGGATGTTCTTCTTCGGCATCTTCTTCCCGCTGTTGTGGCTCATCGGCGCGTTCATGCCGCCGACGAGCGAGCAGTACGTGAGCGCTGCCTGATCGGGCCGCATGGGTCCCTCACGGCAATTCGTCGCGGGTGAGCCCGCGGGCCGCGACCTGGTCGACGTTCGCCGTAGCTGTCATTTACCAACGCCTCCGCAGCGCGGTACTCGGAACGGTTGGCGGAGTCGCCGTTTTCCGGAGGGTGCCGTGACTGTCGGTGTTGGATCTCGACGAGAGGGTATGACCTGGATCCCGGGGGGAACGTTCGCGATGGGCTCCGAGGACTTCTATCCGGAAGAGCGTCCCGTCCATCGCGTCACAGTGGATGGCTTCTGGATGGACGAGCGAGTTGTTACGGCGGCTCAGTTCCGTCGCTTCGTGCGCGCTACGAGGTACATGACCGTCGCGGAGCGTTCGCTCAATGCAGCCGACTATCCGGGCGCCGATCCCAAGGCGCTCGTCCCGGGTTCGCTCGTCTTCCGGAAGTCATCAGGACGGGTGGGCCTCGACGACATCCGCAACTGGTGGAGTACGTCCCGGGCGCTTACTGGAAGAGGCCGGCCGGCGCGGGCAGCACGATCAACGGACGCGACCACCACCCCGTGGTGCATGTCGCCTACGAGGACGCCGAGGCATACGCCGCCTGGGCGGGCAAGGAGCTTCCGACCGAAGCCGAATGGGAATTCGCAGCGCGCGGGGGACTCGACGGCGCGACATTCACATGGGGGGACGAGCACTTCCCGGACGGGAAGCCGATGGCGAACACCTGGCAGGGCGAGTTCCCGTGGCAGAACCTGACGCTGGACGGATACGAGGGAACGTCTCCGGTCGGCAGCTTCCCGGCGAACGGGTACGGCCTGTACGACATGTGCGGGAACGTCTGGGAGTGGACGAGCGACTTCTTCACGTCGCAGCATCCTGATGAGGTCGCGAGCCCGTGTTGCACGCCGGTGAACCCGCGCGTCACGTCGCCCGACGCGAGCTTTGCCACGGGACAGCCGGGTGAACAGTTCCCGCGCCGCGTGATCAAGGGTGGCTCGCATCTCTGCGCGCCCAACTACTGCCTGCGCTACCGGCCGGCCGCGCGCGAGCCCCAGATGATCGAGACCTCGACCGCGCATCTCGGGTTCCGCTGCGTAGTGCGGGGCGAACGTCCATGAGCCGTCAATAACCCGGCGGTCCCTCTCCGCACGACAGGCGTATCCGATGTAGCGGGACTTGGCTGCGGGCTGCCACCTTCTGTCGTCGGCGTACGTGGTCCAGCACGCGCAAGTCCGAGGCCGCTGCCACATCGGCGGGCCATCGCGTTCGTCGCTGCCACCATGCCCACTGAAAGGCGCCGTGACTGGCAACCTCACTCGGGCCCAGGCATTACGAATGCACCTCGAGATGGTGATGCGTTGGTTCGACGCTAGGCGGGCGGCCGCCCAGACAAGTCAGGCGGGCGTACTTCGATACTGAGAGCAAAAGGTGGGTTCGAGCCCGGTGCGTCACATGCAAGGGTGCATGCGGCGATCCGGTTGCGGAGCCTGAACGCGTCAGCGGCGAGGCCGTGCGGACTTCGTCGTCTCTCGAGCCTCGACCATGCTTCGCCCGGCCGCGTCGACGGGACCGAACCCAACCCGTGCGATTGCCCGGATGAGGGCGGTCCCGACGCCGCGAGCGGCAACCGGCTACCGACGGCCCTGGTCGGGGTGTCCGCAGGCAGGGTGCGGACCAGAGCATCGATCGCCGATTGGACGCAGGAGCGGACGCTGTGCCCGAAACGCAGGTGATTAGCGCCGATCCGCCACTGAGCTACGGGGGCGGATTGTGCCCTGAGCAGGGCTTTCCAGAGTCGCGCTGGAGATTCTCGCCCGGCTCGACTCGGGGAGCCAGTCTATCTCGGCCCCAGCCGGCTCCGGCTGTCCGCTCGGCAGCCTCACGCACCGCTTCGTAGCGGACCGCCTCGGCGACTGAGCACCGCTTCGACCTCCGCGATCGTCGCCGCCTCGGCCTCGTCGCCTCCGCCGGCCGCGGACGCGACGGAGTGGACTAGCTCGAGCACGAACGTCCGGTAGGCGTCGAGCTCGTCCGGCGCCTTCGTCTGCAGCAGCTCCTTCGCCGATCGCAGCGCCTCGAGCGTGCCCGCCCTGAGCTCGTCCGGCGGCGTCCTCACCCCGAACGGGCGGCTACGGCCCTCCGCGACCTGCCGAACGATCTCGCTATTCGATCCGGACTTGGCCGCGGCGAGGTGCTCCGCCATCGCGCCGGCTTCCTTGAAGGTGTCGAAGAAGCTCTTTCGCTGATGGCGACGAGCAACCCGGCGCCGGTCGCGCCCTTGCGGAGCGTTTCGATCTCGCTCTCGCTCAACTGTTGTGCGTTCATGATCCGCTCCTTCGCTCGCTGATGAGACGTGCCGTACCCGTTGCTGCAGCGTGGCGAACCCTGGCGAGGGCTTTACCAAGGCTTTGCCGTGCGCTTCCCGGGCCTTGGCCGGGCCGCGGGCACGCTCTTTCGCACCCCGACAACGAAGGGAGCAGACGAGGGCCAAGGTCTTGATCGGCGACGACGACTACTCCGGCGGGCGGCGTGCCAGGCAAATCCTAGAAAGGGAGGGGCCGGCTGTGCCGGCCCCTCCGATTGGGGGAGCGTCAGGCTCCCGCGACTGCGGGCGCGGCCGCCTGCAGCTTCGTGGGCTCCACCGGCAGTGCCGAGAGCACGACCTTCAACGCCTGCGTGTTCGCGGCATCCGCGAAGACGTCGTACGCCTCCATCGTGTCGTCGAGCTGGAACCGGTGCGTCGCGAACGGCGTCGGGTCGAGCCGGCCGCCCTCGATCAGCCGGAGCAGGACCGGGGTCGTGAAGGTGTCCACGAGGCCGGTGGTGATCAGCACGTTGCGGATCCAGAGCTTCTCCAGGTGCAACGTGGCCGAGCAGCCGTGGACGCCGACATTGGCGACGCGGCCACCGGCACGAATCAGCTCGGTGCAGAGCTCGAACGTCTCCGGGACGCCGACAGCCTCGATCGCTGTGTCGACACCGCGGCCGTCCGTGATCTCCATGACGCGGGCGACCGCATCCTCCGTCGCCGTTGTTGATCACCACGTCCGCACCGAAGTCGAGCGCGCGGGCGAGCCTGGCGTCGGCGAGGTCGATGGCGATGATCTTCGCCGGCGTGCGCAGCCGCGCCGTCATGATCGTCGCGAGCCCGATCGGGCCTGCGCCGACGACCGCGATCGTGTCGCCCGGCTCCACCTGGCCGTTCAGGACTCCGACCTCGTATGCGGTCGGAAGGATGTCCGCGAGGAAGAGCACCTGCTCGTCCGTCAACTCCTCCGGGATCCTGTAGACGGAGGTATCCGCGAACGGGACGCGGGCGAACTCGGCCTGGAGGCCGTCGATCAGGTGGCCGAAGATCCAGCCGCCGCCGCCGGTGCACTGACCGTAGTGGCCCTCGCGGCAATAGCTGCAGCGCCCACAAGCGCTGATGCAGGAGACCAGGACGCGGTCGCCGACGGCGAGTGTCGTGACAGCCGAGCCGAGCTCGGTGATCGTCCCGACCGCCTCGTGACCGAGGATCGTCCCCGGCTTCACCGCGGGCACGTCGCCCTTCAGGATGTGCAGGTCGGTCCCGCAGATCGTGGAAGAGTCGATGCGGACGATCACGTCCGTCGGCTCCTGAATCGCCGGGTCGGGCACGGTCTCCCATGCCTTCTGGCCCGGTCCGTGATACACGAGCGCCTTCATGACGTCTCCTTTACTCGGGTACGGCCAGTCTCCGTCGGCCCGTTCTGGGGCGCATCCGTGGCCGCCCTGATCGAGCTAGGTGGGCTTCTACTGATGTGCGCCCGTCGCCGGCGGGTTGAGGATCGCGGCAGTGCTCTAATGGGAGCCTTGACGACAGCTGAGAGCGACTCGGTCGACGTAATCCTTCGCGACGGCGGGACGCTTCGCCTGCGCCCGCCGACCCAGGCGGACGCGGCGGCTCTGCTCGACTTCTACAAGGCGCTTTCCAGCCAGAGCCTGCACCGCCGCTTCCACGGCTTTCCGAACCTGAGGCCGCAGCTCGTCGAGTCGCTGCTCGAGCCGGACTGGGCTGAGCGCGGTGCCTTGCTTGGCGCGCTGGCTGACGAGGGCGGCGAGCGGATCGTCGCGATCGGCGACTACGCGCGGCTGCGCGATCCGACGCTGGCGGAGTCCGCCTTCGCCGTCGCCGACGACGAGCAGGGAGAGGAATCGGCACGCGACTGCTGGAACGGCTCGCCGCTCGCGCTGCCACGGTCGGGATCGAGCGCTTCGTTGCCGAGGTGCTCGCCGAGAACCAATCGATGCTGAGTGTGTTCGAGCGGGCGGGTTTCGAGCTGACGCGCGAGCTCGCCGGCGGCGTGGTCGAGGTGCAGTTCCCGATCGCGCCGACCGAGCGGTTCGAGTTGAGCGTCGAGGAGCGCGACCACACTGCGGTCGTCGCGTCGCTGCGCTCGTTCTTCGAGCCCGACGAGTGTCGCTATCATCGGCGCTTCGCCCAGGCGCGGGACGATCGGCGGCGAGCTGTTCCGCAACGTGCTCGAGGGTGACTTCACGGGGGCCGCCTACCCGGTGAACCCGAAGGGTGCGGCGGTCGCGGGCGTCCGCGGCTACGCCTCGGTGGCCGAGATCCCGGATCCCGTCGATCTGGCGGTGATCTCGGTGCCGGGCGAGCACGTGCTCGGTGCGGCCGAGGAGGCGCTCCGCAACGGCGTGCGGGCGCTCGTCGTGATCTCGGCCGGGTTCGCCGAGATCGGCAGCGAGGGAGCCGAGCGACAGGAGCAGTTGCTCGCGCTCGTGCGCGCCCACGGCGCGCGCCTGATCGGGCCGAACTGTCTCGGCATCGCCGTCGCCGGGCCGCGTCTGAACGCCACCTTCGCCGCCCGCTCGGCGCCGAGCGGCAACATCGGCTTCTCCTCCCAGTCCGGCGCGCTCGGTCTTGCCCTGCTCGAGGCGGCAGATGCGCGAGGGCTCGGGCTGTCCGCCTTCGTCTCGATCGGGAACAAGGCGGACGTCTCCTCGAACGATCTGCTCGAGTGGTGGGAGGAGGATGAGGCCACCGAAGTCGTGCTCCTCTACGTCGAGTCGTTCGGCAACCCACGCCGCTTCGGCCGGCTTGCCCGGCGGGTCGCGCGGCGCAAGCCGATTCTCGCGCTGAAGAGCGGCACCTCTGCGACCGGCCAGCGCGCCGCCAGCTCACATACGGCCGCGCTTGCGGGCTCCGAAGCCGGCGTCGACGCGCTCTTCCACCACGCGGGCGTCACTCGCGCCACCTCGCTGGAGGAGCTGATCGACGTCGCGACGCTGCTCTCCTCGCAGCCCGAGCCGAAAGGAAGGCGGGTCGCCGTGCTCACGAACGCCGGCGGGCTCGGCATCCTCGCCGCCGACGCCTGCGATGCCTCAGGGCTCGAGCTCCCGACGCTGGGCGAGGAGACCGTGCGCCGCTTGCGCGAGCTGCTTCCCGCCGAGGCCAGCGTCGCGAACCCGGTCGACATGCTCGGATCGGCGACCGCGGCGAGCTACGAACGAGGCGCTCCCGGTGCTGCTGGCCGACCCGCAGGTCGACGCGGCGCTCGTGCTCTTCGTCCCGGCGGTCAGCGCCACGGCGGATGAAGTTGCCGTCGCTGTCGACGCAGCGGCGCGTGCGGCCGCGTCGGAGAAGCCGGTTCTCGCTGTCGTCATGAGCTCGGCCGGCGTGCCGGAGGCTTTGCGCTCGGGTTCGGCCGCCGCTGCGTTCGCCTACCCCGAGTCGGCGGCGCGGGCGCTGGGCCGCGTGGCCGAGCGCGCCGAGTGGCTCCGGCGACCGCTCGGTTCCGTTCCTTCGCTCGAAGGCGTCGACCGCCGCAGCCGCTGCGCTCGTCGTCGAGCGCGCGCTCTCCCGCTCGGAGGACTCCTGGCTGGATCCCGCCGAGACGCGGGAGCTGCTGGCCGCCTACGGCCTGCCCGTCGTCCCCGAGCGGGTCGCCGAGGACGCCGAGGCTGCGGTCCAGGCGGCTGCCGAGCTGGGATTTCCGGCCGTCGTCAAGTCCGCCGCCGCGGGCGCTCACAAGACCGAGAGCGGCGGCATCTCGCTCGACCTCGAGGACGAAGCGGCCGTCCGCGCGGCCGCAGAGCGGATTGGATTCCCCGTCGTCGTGCAGCCGATGCTCCGCGGCGGAACCGAGCTGCTTGCCGGTCTCCTGCAGGATCCGGTCTTCGGCCCACTCGTTGCGTTCGGGCCGGGTGGCGTGTTCGCCGAGCTGATCGGCGAAGCCAGCCTCCGGATCGCCCCCCTGACCGACATCGACGCCGAAGAGCTCGTCACGAGCGGGCAAGGCCGGACGACTCGTCCGCGGCTTCCGCGGCGCCGAGCCCGCCGACGCGGCGGCGCTCGTCGACCTCGTCCACCGGCTCGCGGCACTCGGTGACGATCTGCCGGCGGTGGCCGAGCTCGACCTCAACCCGGTCCTCGGCTTTCCGGATCGCGCCGTCGCAGTCGATGCCCGCGTCCGGATCCGCCGCCCGCAAGAGCATCGGCGCGAGAAGAGCTGGTAGCGCCCGGGATCGCGGGCTTGCCCGTCTGCGGCGGCGGCGGAACGGCGCGTCGAGCCTAGCCGCCGCGTCCCGGCTGCCCAACTCTGGGGCCGGCTTTACCAAGGCTTTGCCGTGCGCTGTCCCGCCCTTGGGCAGGCCGAGGGCAGGCTCCTTGTACCCCGAAAACGAAGGGAGCAGACGATGACCAAGGTTCTGATCGGCGTTCTCAGCCTCGCCCTGCTCGGCTCGGGCGTCCTGGTCGGCGTCGCCGGCGGGCTCGACAGTGCGCCGGCGCGATCGGTGTCGCTCCCGGGCAGCACGACGGACGACACCACGACCGTACGGACGACGACTGGCACCACTACCGGCACGACGACCGGCGGCGCCGAGGACATCTCGGGGCCGTGCGATGAGGCCGAGCACCGGGACGACCCGCGGTGCGCCGGTGTGACCGGCGCCGCGCCGCCCAGCCCAGCGACCACTGGCGCAACGACGACCGGCGCGACCACGACGGCCGGCGGCGACATCTCCGGGCCGTGCGACGAGGCCGAGCACCGGAACGACGCGCGCTGCACGGGCGCCGCACGCGCCGACGACGACAACTCCGGGCCCGGCTCCGGCGGCGACGACCACCGACAACAGCGACGACAACTCCGGTCCGGCTCCGGCGGCGACGACCACGACGACGACGACCACGACGACGACCGCACCGGCTCGAACAGCGGCAGCGGCTGAACCGACTCCAAACGAGAAAGGAACGACCATGCGCAAGCTCATCCTGCCCGCCCTCGTCTCGCTTGCCGCGGTGGCGGCGCTCGTACCGGCCGCGTTCTCGGCCTCGGGCGCCCAGACGTCCGCGTCACCGAGACGAGCTACCGGATCAAGCTCTCCACGGCCCCGAAGGCCGGAGCGGTGCGGTTCGTGATCCGGAACGCGTCCGACGACGGCCACGACTTCTGGCTGCGCGGCGGCGGCAAGACGTTCAAGACCCGCGTGCTCGGCGAGGGCCGCACGGCCACGCTGAACGCCAAGCTCCGCAAGGGCGTGCGGTACCAGTTCTGGTGCGCTGTTGGCAGCCACCGGAAGGCAGGCATGGCGGGGAGCTTCGTCGCCCGCTGACCGCCTACCACCCGCGGAGGCGCCTCCCCTAGGGCGCCTCCGCACTTTTCCGGCTCGTTCGCTCGGGTATACCGAGAGCGTGGCCGCGGCGAAGCGCACGATCCTGCTCGTCGAGGACGAGGAGTCGATCACCGACGCCCCTGGCGGAGGCGCTCGAGCGCGAGGGCTTCGCGACCGAGATCGCACGCACGGCGGCGGATGCGATCGAGGTGGGCAGCGCGTCCGGCCCGACCTCGTGCTGCTCGACCTGGGGCTCCCGGACGGATCCGGCTTCGACGTCTGCAGAGAGCTCCGCGCCACGTCGCCGGTGCCGATCATCATCCTGTCCGCGCGCGGCGAGGAGGCCGACCGGGTGGTCGGGCTCGAGCTCGGCGCCGACGACTACGTCGTCAAGCCGTTCAGCGCGCGCGAGGTGATCGCGCGGATCCGAGCGGTGCTGCGCCGGACCGATGCGCCCGCCGCGCGCGGCCGCCGGTCCGCTCGAGGTCGGGGAGGTACGGCTCGACGCGGCGCGACGCAGCGCGACGCTCGCGGGCGAGCCGCTCGAGCTCGCCCGGAAGGAGTTCGACCTGCTCGCCCTGCTGATGCAGGAGGCAGGCTCGGTCGTCGGCCGCGAGCGCCTGATCGACGAGGTCTGGGACGTGAACTGGTTCGGCTCGACGAAGACGCTCGACGTGCACGTGAGCGGGCTGCGCAAGAAGCTCGGCGACGATCCCGCCGAGCCGCGCTACCTGCACACGGTGCGCGGCGTCGGCTTCCGCTTCGCCGGCGCCGACGAGGCTCACGATGAGCCTCCGCCTCCGTCTCGCTCGCCGCCTTCGCGTACGTGCTCGTGCTCGTCCTCGTCGCGCTGGAGATCCCGCTCGCGCTCAGCCTCTCCAGCCGCGTGGATGCCGAGGTGCGCGCGCAGGCCGCCGCGCAGGCGCAGATCGTCGCGGCCGCGGCCGCCGGGCGGCTCGACGAGCCGGCGCGGCTGCTGCGGCGGTGCAGGACGCGGCCGCGACCTCGGCGCGCGCGTGATCGTCGTCGACCTGCGCGGCCGGCTGCTCGCCGACTCGGCGGGCGGCGCGCCTGCGCGGCGTCTCTACGCGACCGGCCGGAGATCCGGGACGCGCTCGCCGGGCCCCCGCACAGGGGACGCGCCACAGCGCCACGCTCGGCGAGGAGCTGCTCTTCACCGCCGTGCCCGTGATCGACGACGGCCGGCGGGTCGGCGCCGTCCGGGTGACGCAGAGCGTCGAGGCCGTCGGCGAGCGCGTCCGGCGCGAACGTGCTCGTCGCTCGTCGGGGTCGGCGCGCTCGCGCTGGCGCTTGGGCCTGGCCCTCGCGTGGGTGCTCGCCGGCTCGCTCTCGCGGCCGCTCCGGGCTCTGGCCGAGACCGCGCGCCGGATCGAGCGTGGCGAGCTCGACGCCCGCGCCGAGCCGACCGGCGCGAGCGAGCAGCGCGACGTCGCGCATGCCTTCAACGACATGACCGAGCGCCTGGCCCAGGTGCTGGCCGCGCAGCGGGAGTTCGTCGCGAACGCCTCGCACCAGCTCCGCACGCCGCTCACGGGCCTGCGCCTGCGACTCGAGGCGGCCGGGCTGAAGACCGACGATCCGGAGCTGGAGCGCGAGCTCAGGGCGGCCGAGAGCGAGGTCGAGCGGCTGACGCGCCTGCTGAACGCACTCCTTCTGCTTGCGCGCGAGGGCGACCGGCCCGTCGCTGCGCGCGCCGACCTCGCTCGAGCGGGCCTGCGAGCTCGCGTACGAGCGCTGGCTGCCACGCGCCGCGCGAGACCGGTCACGAGCTGGAGCTCGAGCGCGGTCCCGAGGTCTTCGTCGGCGCCCGCGAGGAGGACGTCGCGATCGTGCTCGACAACCTGATCGAGAACGCGCTCGTCTACTCGCCGGGCGGGACGCACGTGCTCGTGAGCTGGGACGGCGAAGGGCCGCCTCGCGGTGCTCGACGAGGGCTCGGGCATCGCGCCCGGGGAGGAGGAGCGCCTGTTCGAGCGTTTCGGCCGCGGCCGCGCCGACCGGCCCGGGACGGGGCTCGGGCTCGCAATCGTGGAGACCCTCGCCCGCCGCTGGGGCGGGTCGGCGTCGATCCGCAACCGCGACGGGGGCGGGGCGCGCGCCGAAGCCGTCTTCCCGGTCGTCCGGCGGTCCGAACGGCCCGTCGCAGAGGTGACGTCGTGATGCGCACGGTGGCTCTCGGGCTCGCTGGGTCTCGTGCTCGCGGTGGCGATCGGGGTCGGCATCCACTTCGTCACGCGCGAGACGATCGCGCTCCCGGTCGTCCGGCTCGACCAGCGCGCGCAGCTCGCTCCGACGACCGCGACGGACACGACCACGACCGGCACGACGAGCACGGACACGAGCACGGAGACCGAGACCGAGCGGGAGACGGGAGCGGGAGACCGAGACCGAGGACAACTCCGGCTCCGGCTCGGACAACTCCGGTTCCGGCTCCGACGACTCGGGCTCGGGGTCGGACAACTCCGGCTCCGGCTCCGACGACTCGGGGCAGGGGCGAGGCCGCGGGCGCGGACGCGGCGGCGACGACTGAACCCGTTCTGGTAGACACCTGCCGTGGCGCAGCGGTCGTTCACGGTGTGGTTCACCGGCCTGTCGGGGGCGGGGAAGTCGACGATCTCGCATCTCGTTGCCGAAGAGCTGGAGGGACGCGGCCTGACGGTCGAGCTCTCTGGACGGCGACGCCGTGCGGCGCCACCTCTCCAGCGAGCTCGGCTTCTCCAAGGAGGATCGCGACACGAACGTCGAGCGGATCGGCTGGGTCGCCTCGCGGCTCGTGCGTGCCGGCGCGGTCGTCGTCGTCGCCGCGATCTCGCCGTACCGAGAGGCGCGCCAGGTGGCGCGGGAGCTCGTCGAGGAGCACGGCGCCTTCGTCGAGGTGCACGTCGCGACCTCGCTCGAGGACTGCATGAGCCGCGACACGAAGGGTCTGTACGCGCGCGCGCTGGCGGGCGACGTCCCGAACTTCACCGGCGTGAGCGACCCGTACGAGGAGCCGGAATCGCCCGAGGTGCGCATCGACACCGCCGGCGCGGCGCCGGAGGACTCGGTCGCGCTCGTGCTCGAGCGGCTGCGGTCGCTCGACCTCCTGCCCACGTGAGATCGCTCGCGGAGCGGATCCCGACGCTGCCGGGACCGGTGCGCTCGGTGCTTCGCAACGCGGTCTGGACGTACGGAACGGCAACGGCACGCCTCCGGCCGCTGCCCGACTTCCTCATCCTCGGCGCGCAGAAGGCCGGCACGACCGCGCTCTACGCATACCTCCGCCGCCATCCGGGCATCACGGGACCGAGGTGGAAGGAGGTCAGCTACTTCGACCGGCACTACAGCCGCGGGCGAGCCTGGTACCGCGGCAACTTCCCGAGTGCGGGCCTCGAGCGGGCGCATCGTCGGCGAGGCGAGCCCGAGCTACCTCTTCCATCCACTCGCCCCGGAGCGCGCCGCCGCGCTCGTGCCGGACGCGAAGCTGATCGCGATCCTGCGCAACCCGGTCGAGCGCGCGTACTCGCACTACCAGCACGAGGTCTCGTTCGGCCGCGAGCCGCTCTCCTTCGAGGACGCGCTCGGCCAGGAGGAGGCGCGCATGGCGGGCGAGCTGCGAGCGGATGCACGCCGATCCGGGCTACTTCAGCCATGCGTGGTGGAACTACACCTACCTCGCGCGCGGGCTGTACGCCGAGCAGCTCGAACGCTGGGCGGCGGCGTTCCCCGCGGCGCAGCTGCTCGTGCTCGCGAACGAGGAGCTCTCGGAGCAGCCCGCGGCGACGTACGCCCGGGTGCTCGACTTCGTCGGCGCGGAGCCGTACCAGCTCGACGCCTATCCGCGGGTCTTCGATCGCGACTATCCCGACCTGAGCGTGGAGCTGCGCGAGCGGCTGGCGGCCCATTTCGCGGCGCCGAACCGCAGGCTCTACGAGCTGCTCGGCCGCGACCTCGGCTGGGACTAGACTCGCGGAGCTTGAGCCAGACGCCCCTCACCCGCGCCCGCGACCTCGTCTCCGCCGCTTCCCTGTACGGCCGGAGCTCGATTCGCGTCCTGCAGCAGCGCCGCGCGCACGGCACGGAGGAACGCCTCGTCTTCGTGACCGGGTGCCCGCGCTCCGGCACGACGTTCGTCGCCGGCGCGATCGGCTCGCAGTCGGGCTTCGTCGACCTGGGCGAGGTGCATCCGCTCAAGGCGGCGCTGCCCTCGCTTGCCGGCGCGCAGCCTCGGACGCGGCGCCGCAGCTGCGCCGGATCCTCGACCGCGTGCGCCGCTTCGGCCTCGCCGGCCAGCTCCGCGGCGTCGAGCAGACACCGGAGACGGCATTCGTGCTCCCGGCCGTGCTCGCCGCCTACCCCGAGGCGCGGATCGTGCATGTCGTCCGCGACGGGCGCGACGTGGCCTGCTCGCTGCTCGAGCGCGGCTGGCTCAGCGCCGGACGGGAGGGCGCCGACGACGCAGGGCTCGCCTACGGCTCGCAGGCGCGCTTCTGGGTCGAGCCGGAGCGCCTGGCGGACTTCGAGCAGCTGAGCGACGCGGGACGGGCGGGCTATGCGTGGCACCGCTACGTCTCCACCGCGCGCGCGACGACGGAGCGGCTCCTCGAGCTGCGCTACGAGACGGTCACCGCAGATCCGGAGGCGGCCGCGGAGCCGGTCGCCCGGCACCTGCACGCCGATCCAGGCCCGCTCGCGCAGGCCTTCGGCGAGGCGCACCCCCGCTCCGTCGGCCGGTGGCAGCGCGACCTCGACGAGACGCAGGTCGCCGACGTCGAGAGCGAGGCCGGTCCCCTTCTCCGCGAGCTCGGCTACCTCTAGGGCAGGCGGGCGGCGTGGAGGACGCGTCTCGTCTTGCCAGCCGTGACCCGGCCCGCCATCCTGCAAGGAGACGAGCCGTGGATGTCCGCCGCCTGCATCCGCTGACCACCGTCGTGACGTTGCTCGCGGCGGCGGCGACGGTCGTCGTGCTGGCCGCGGAACGGCTGCGCTTCGCCTACGAGGCGCCGTCGCTTCGGGTCGCGCTCGAGACGGCGTCGGCGATGATCGCGCTGGTCGCCGCGTACCTCGTCTACGGCCGCTTCCTGCGCAGCCGCCGGGTCGACGCGCTCCTGCTCGCGTTCGCGCTGGGCGTGCTGGCGGCGTCGAACCTGTTCCTGGCCGTCCTGATCGCGGCCTGGCCCAACGGCTATGGCCGGCTCGTCGCGGCGGCGGGGAGCCTCACGGGCGCCCTCCTGCTCGCGGCCGCGGCGCTCGCCCCCGCACTGCCCCTCGTGCGGGCCCGACGGGCGGTGGGCAGGCTCGCCGTCACCGGGCTGCTTCTCTTCGGCACGCTCGTCGGCCTGCTGCTCCTGGCCGTGCATTTCTTCCCGCCCGAGCTCGGCCTGAGCTCGGACGGCAGCGGTCCCGAGGTGGTCGCGAGCCGGGGTCTGCTCCCGATGCACGTCCTGTGGATCGCCGCGTTCGCCGTGGCGACGATCGGGTTTGCGCGCCGCTCGGTGGCGGAGGGCGACCGCTTCCTCGGATTCGTCGCGGCCGGGACGGCGCTGGCGGGGTTCGCGCGGCTGCACTACCTGCTCTTCCCGCCCTTCCAGGCCGACTGGGTCTACACGGGCGACGTGTTGCGGCTGCTCTTCTACACCGTCCTGCTCGTGGCCGGCGCGCGCGAGATCAACGAGTACTGGCGCGGGCTCGCCGCCTCCGCCGTCTTCGAGGAGCGACGGCGGATCGCCCGCGAGCTGCACGACGGGGTCGCGCAGGAGCTCGCGTTCATCGGCCGGCGCGCCCGGCGCCTCGCCTCTCGCACCGGCGTCGACGAGGCCCGGCAGATCGCCGCCGCCGCCGACCGGGCGCTCGGGGACTCGCGCCGCGCGATCGCGACGCTGACCCGGCCGCTCGACCAGCAGCTCTCGGAAGTGCTCACGGAGGCGATCGGCGAGGTCGCGGCACGTCATCCGGTCCGGCTCGACCTGGCGCTCGCACACGGCGTGCAGGTCGGCGGCGACGCGCGCGAGGCGCTCGTGCGGATCGCCTGCGAGGCCGTCTCCAACGCGGCCCGGCACGGGCAGGCGCAGCTCGTCCGGGTCGAGCTCCAGAACGGCAGGCACGTGCGCTTCCGGGTCGTGGACGACGGCGTCGGGTTCGACCCGTCGATCCCGCGTCCGGGCCACTTCGGGCTGATCAGCATGCGCGAACGGGCACAGGCGGTGGGCGGCTCCTTCCGCGTGCGCTCGGCCCCCGGCGCCGGCACGGAGGTCGAGGTGGTGCTGCCGTGATCGCTGCGAAGCCGACCCGCGCGCGCGTCCTGATCGCCGACGATCACGCCCCCACGCGCGGCGACCTGCGCGAGGTGCTCGAGGAGGACGGCCGCTTCGAGGTCTGCGCCGAGGCGGCCGACGCGCCCGGGCGCGGTCGCAGCCGCCCTGCGCGAGCGCCCCGATCTCTGCATCCTCGACATCAAGATGCCCGGCCGCGGGGTCGGCTGCGGCCTGGGAGATCACGGCACGCCTGCCGGGGACGAAGATCGTCATGTTCACCGTGTCGGACGAGGACGTCGACCTCTTCGCCGCTCTCCGCGCCGGCGCCGCGGGCTACCTGCTGAAAGGGACCGATCCGGAGCGCCTGCCGCACGCGCTCCAGGACGTCGTCGACGGGCACGCGGCGCTGCCGCGGTCGCTCGTCTCGCGGCTGATGAGCGAGTTCCGGGACCGCGGGCCGCGGCGACGGGCGGTCGTCGGCGGGGACGACGCCCCGCAGCTGACGAGCCGCGAGTGGCAGGTGCTGGAGCTGCTGCGGCACGAGCTCACGACCGCCGAGATCGCCCGCAGGCTCGTGCTCTCGCAGGCGACCGTGCGCACGCACGTCGCGGCGATCCTGCACAAGCTCGACGTGCCCGACCGCGCCTCGGCGGTGCGGCTCTTCCACGAACGTTGAGCGATCTCCACGTGCGCGCCTCTTGCCAGGCAGCCGGTCAGGCCCCACGATCGTCGTATGCACGGGAAGCGGCCCCCGGTGCGCCCGGCCCTGCGGACCACCGTGCTGCTGGCCGACGACCACGCGGTGATTCGCGGCGCCATCCGCTCTGACCTCGAGGAGCTCGGCTACGAGATCTGCGCCGAGGTCGGCGACGCGGACGCTGCGATCGCGGCGGCGCTCGAGTTGCGCCCGGGGATCTGCCTGCTCGACGTCGAGATGCCGGGCGGCGGTGGGATCGCAGCTGCCCGCGAGATCGCGGCCCGCCTGCCCGACACGCGGATCGTGATGCTCACGGTGTCGCACGACGAGCGCGATGTCGTCGCCTCCTCGGACGCGGGCGCCGTCGGCTTCGTGCTGAAGGACGTCGCGCTCGACCGGCTGCACGCGGCACTGCTCGCGGCGCTCGACGGCGAGCGGGCCGTCTCACCGCTCCGGCCTGCGACCGCCGGCTAGCTCAGCTCTCGGTGATCTCTGCGCGCCGTTCCGAGATGCAGCTCTCGGCCCAGCGCTCGGCGAGCGTGGTCACGCGCGCCGCGAGCGCTGCTGCGTCGGCGTCCTCGGGGACGGCGTCCGCCGCGATCTCCACTCGCACCTGGTGCACGGAGACCTCCACCTCGCGATCGATCTCGTGCCGCTCCTCGGAGACGATCGAGACCTCGGGTACCTCCTCGAGGAGCAGCGTCGTCAGGTCGTCGATCTCCGCGCGCGTCACGTCCCGTCCGGCGAAGATGCCGAAGTTGACGCGCACCTCGACGGCTGCACCCTCTCGGGGCTCGGCGGCGAAGGCGATGGGGGCGAGTTCGGGCACGGGGTCGTAGCCTGCCCCCGAGGGGGCCGTTTCTAACGCTCGCGGGGCTCCCAGCCGAAGCGGCGGATCGCGACGGCCATCCCCGCGAGCCCCCACACGATCACCATGGCCAGCGAGGCCGGGTCCGCGAAAACGCTCTCGTTCTCGAGGTAGATCCCCCCGATCACGTCGAGCAGGTGCTTCAGCGGGAGCACGTCCCCCAGCGTGTCGAGCGCCTGCGGCAGGTCGCGCGTAGGCCCGAACGAGCCCGAGAGGAACGCCATCGGCAGCACGATCACGTTGACGACCGCCGACGCACCTTCCGCGGAGCGGATCAAGGCGGCCGCGGCGACGCCCATGCCGGCGAACGAGAGTGCGCCGATCACGACGGCTAGGAGGAGCGAAAACGGGCGCTCGGGAATGTGCGCGCCGAAGAGAACCTTCCCCATCCCGATCAGCACGAGCGTCTGCAGGAAGAAGACCGCCAGGATCGAGCCGAGGACGGCCAGCCCGTAGATCGGCGCGGGGAGAGGTGTCCCGCGCAGGCGCTTCAGGTGACCGCCCTCGCGGCGGATCACGAGCGTGATCGCGAGGCCCGCGAACGCCGTGTTGGCGGCGCCGTAGCCGATCAGTCCCACGAGCAGCGTGTCCGAGAGCTCGTAACCCTCGTCGGTGCGCCCGTCGTAGACGGAGCCGAGCAGCAGGAAGAGCATGATCGGGAAGATGAAGATGAAGACCGCCGCCTCGCGGCTGCGCCAGAAGACGAGCTGTTCCGTGCGGAACTGATGCGCGAACAGCCTCACGGTGCGTCCTCGTCCATCAGCTCCAGGTAGACGTCCTCCAGGCTCGGGCGTCGCACCTCGAGCCCTTCGAGCTCGCGTCCCTCGGCGAGCGCGGCGGCGGTGAGGTCATGGAGGGCGCGTGTCGGCTCTTGGGTTCGGAGCACGACCGTCTCGCCGTCGCGGCGGTAGCGGATCTCGACCTCCCCGGCGCCGATCAGCTCGGCCGGACGGCCCATCGAGATGATCTCGCCCGCGCGCAGCACGGCGACGCGGTCGGCCAGCTGCTGGGCCTCGTCGAGGTAGTGCGTCGTCAGCAGCACCGTCTTGCCGAGGCCGCGCAGCGACCGCACGAGATCCCAGGCGTTGCGGCGCGCCGCCGGGTCGAAGCCCGTCGTCGGCTCGTCGAGGAAGACGAGCTCGGGGTCGCCGACGAGCGCGATGCCGAGGTCGAGGCGGCGCTTCTGGCCTCCGGAGAGCGTCTTCACGCGCGCGTCACGCTTCTCGTGCAGGCCGACGAGCTCGATCACCTCGTCGATGTCGCGAGGCCGCGCGTAGTAGCCGGCGAAGACCCGATGCATCTCGCGCACGGTCAGGTTGGGCCACGACTCGGCGGACTGGAGCACGATCCCGATTCGCTCCCGAAAGGCGGTCTCGGCCCGGCCCGGGTCGAAGCCGAGCACGTCGACCTCGCCGGCGTCGCGCTTCCGGTAGCCCTCCAGGATCTCGACGGTCGTCGTCTTGCCGGCGCCGTTCGGGCCGAGCAGGCCGAACACCTCGCCGACGGCGACCTCGAAGCTGATCCCGCTCACCGCCTCGATCCCGTCGTACGACTTCCGCAACCCGCGGACGGAGATCGCGGTCACTCGAGCACGAACTCGCGCACCGCGGCAGGTGAGAAGGGGATGTCGCCGGCGCCGAGCGCGGCCGCAATCTCGGAGCAGTCGGGCTGATGGCCGACCGCGACGACGACGTCGCCGGCGCCGGCGACGAGCTCGAGCAGGTCGTCCGCCGTGGCGCCGGGCGCGAGCCGCTCGTCGATGCGGAGCTCGGCCCCCGCCGCCTTCGCGATCGCGCTGCCCGTCTCGCGGGCGCGGAGGAGCGGGCTGGTGAAGACGAGCGTCGGCTGTCGGGCCGCGAGACGCTCGCCGAGCCCGCGGGCCTGCTCGCGCCCCTCGGCCGTCAGGGGACGCAGCTCGTCCGGATGACCCGGCGCCGCCTTCGCGTGCCGCGCGAGGAACAGGCGCATGCGCGCAGGATAGAGCCCACGCGGCACGCGGTCCGGCAGGATCCGCCGGTGGTCGAACTCCGCGCTGCCGGAGTGTGCGCGGTGCTCGCGGCTCTCCTCCTCGACGAAGGTGGGTACCTCGCCCGCTCCTGGGGCTGGAGCGGGGCCGTGGCGGCGGCGGGCGCAGCGCTCGGGATCGCCTGGCTGCGCCGCACCCCCCGGGTCGATCCGGGCTGGCCCTCGTCGGCGGGCTCGCCGCGCTCGCGCTCTGGGCGCTCCTGTCGGCGTGGTGGTCGCAGAGCCCGCCGAGCTCGGTGGCGGAGGGGCAGCGAGCCCTCGTCCCACTGGCGGCTGCGCTCGCGGCGCTCGTTCTCTTCCGCCGCCGCGAAGCGGGATGGGGCGTCGCCATCTGATCGTCCGTCGCGATGCTCCAGGCGCGCAGACACTCCCTGTCTAGCCGCGAATAGTCTCTCTTCACAGAGGATTTACAGCGCTATTGCAGATCTCCAGACCTAAGCTGCGCCCGTGAGGGCCTTTCGGTACGTGCTCGCGGACGTGTTCACCGACGTCCCGCTGGCCGGGAACCAGCTCGGCGTCTTCACCGACGCGCGCGGGCTCGACACGGCCACGATGCAGGCGCTGACGGTCGAGCTCGGCTACTCCGAGTCCGTCTTCGTGCTCCCGCCGCGGGAGGGCGGGCACGCCTGGATCCGCATCTTCACGGAGTCGGGCGAGATTGCCGTTCGCCGGCCATCCCACGCTGGGCGCCGCGTTCGTGCTCGCCGCGCCGCTGCAGCTCGGCGTGATCGAGCTCGAGTCGCGGCACGGGGATCGTCCCGGTCGTGCTCGAGCGGGACGAGTCTGGCCGCATCGTCTTCGGGCGCATGACGCAGCCGGTGCCGTCGGTCGCGCCGTTCGAGCGCGCGGAGGAGCTGTGCGCGGCGCTCGGGGTCGAGGCTCGACCCTGCCGGTCGAGGTCTACGACAACGGCATCCGGCACGTGTACGTGGCGCTCGGGAGCGAGGGGGAGGTGGCGGCGCTCGCGCCCGACTGGCGCTCGCTGGCCGGCCACGACGTGATCGGCGTCAACTCCTTCGCCGGCTCGGGCGCGCGCTGGAAGACTGCGCATGTTCTCGCCCTTCGAGGGCATGGGCGAGGATGCGGCGACGGGCTCGGCCGCCGGCCCGCTTGCCTGCCATCTCGCCCGCCACGGCCTGATCGGCTGGGGCGACCAGATCGAGATCTCGCAGGGCGCGGAGATCGGGCGTCCCTCGACGCTGCACGCCGTCGCCCAGGGCTCGGGCGACGCGATCGCGGCGTCGAGGTCGGCGGCTCGGCGGTGCTCGTCGCGCGCGGTGAGTTCCGGCTGACCTAGGCCCAGGCTCTCTCAAGCCCAGGCGACGGCTTCGATGTCGGGCAGCTCGGGCTCGAGCGCGCGCCAGAAGCGGCCGCCGTCCACGGACAGGTAGAGGCGGTTGCGCGCCGCGAAGAGGACGCGGTCGGGGTCGTCGGGGTGGATGGCGACGGCGAACCCGGCCGGGCAGGCCGCCGCCCGCCTCGCGCCAGGTCGCGCCGGCGTCGTCGGAGACGAGGAGCGGCGGCCGGCGGTCGACGACCGCGACGACCGTGGAGCCGACGCGGAGGCCGCGATCAGGCGCGGAAGCTGGAGCGGCACGCGCTCGGGCGCGACGGGCGTGTCGACGGATCCGAGGACGAGCTCGTCCTCGACGTCGACCGCGACCGTGCCCTCGACCGTCGCGACGTGGCGATCAGAGCGCGTTCCGGCACAGCTCGTCGCGCAGCTCGAGCGCGCGCGCGGCGGTCGAGCCCGCATGCCGCGCCGCCGAGAGCGGGCGGTGCCCGCAGGCCCGCGCCCAGACGTAGCCGGCGAGGAAGGCGTCGCCGGCACCGGTCGGGTCGGTGCCTCGATCCGGCGCACGGGGACGCGGTCGCGGCGGCCGGCGGAGACGACGAGCGAGCCGCGCGAGCCGAGCGTGACGACCACCTCGGGCACGCCGAGCGCGGCGAGCCGCTCCTCGCCGCCGAGCACCTCTGCCTCGTCCTCCGCGAGCTTCAGCACGGTCACGTGGCGGAGCAGGGCCGGGTCGAAGTCGGCGTCGAGGCGCAGCGGCCCGGGCTGTGCGGGGCGGACGAGCGCCTGGCCGTCGAGCGCGAGGCGCCGGTCGCGGGCCAGGGCGGCGAGCACGGCAGCGGGAAGTCGGCGCGCGTCAGCGCCCCGACGTGCACCCATTCCGTGCGCCCGACGTCGCGCGACGTCCTCGGGCGTCCACGGGTCGCCGGGATCGAGCGCTCCAGCTCGCGCTCCTCGCCCTCGTAGTGGAACGCGAAGGCGGTGGTGGTGGCGCTCTCGACCCAGAAGACGGGGACGCCCAGCGCGATCGACCGGCGTCAGCAGCTGCCGCCGGTCGGCCTGCGCGCACACCGGGCGACGATGCGAGTCCGGCCGCCCAGCAGGCGCAGCGCGCGTGCCGCGTGGAAGGGAGCGCCGCCGGGCCGCGGCGGGCCGCCCGCGACGACGTCGCGGGCGAGGTTCCCGATCACCGCGACTCCACGCATGCCGCCGAATCTAAGGCCTAGATCCGGCGGCGACCGAGATGCGCGACCGCGCCGGCCAGCACGAACGAGAGCGCGAAGCTCGGGAGCGTCGCGCCGATGGCCCATGCGGGCGGGTCGAGCCGCTCGACGAGGTCGACCCACCAGGCGGGCCCGTCGGGGTGCAGCCACTGGTAGAGCGCGAAGCCCGCGATCCAGGCGGCGATCATGCCCCGGCGCACGGCGGGCCCTCGAAGATGTCGCTCTCGCGGTAGTGCGCGCCGGCGACCAGCCAGTCGGCGAGCAGCACCCCGAAGAGCGGCACGAAGAACGAGCCGAGCAGGAGCAGGAACGTCTGGTAGCGAGAGCAGGTCGATCGTCGAGCGCGCCGAGCGTCGCGAGCCGTCGCGACCGCCGACGAGGAGCGCGCGTTGCGGCGCGCGCGGGAGCAGGTTCTGGCAGCGAGACGGCGGCCGAGTAGACGTTCGCGAACGCCTCGTCGGTCTCGGCCACCGTCAGCGCGAAGAGCGCGAGCGACGGCGCCGACGCCGCCCGCCGCGACCGCGGCCGGCAGCGCCGCGGCGTCCGTCGACGTCGCGGCGAGAAGAAGAGCACCGCGCCGAGCGCCAGCAGCCAGACGTCGGCGACGAAGTAGCCGACCGCCGGTGCCCCAGAACGCGCCGCGCCGGCTGCGCGAGAAGCGCGTGTAGTCGGCGGCGAGCGGGATCCACGAGACGGTGATCGCGACCACGAGGTCGACGCCCTGCGAGCACGGACGAGCCGCCCTCGCCGGGCCGGTCCCAGAGCGCGCCGAGGTCGCGCGCCGTCGAGCGCCCACCAGGTCAGGTACACGAGCGACGCGAGCACGGCCCAGACCGCGATCTTGCGGACGAACTGGCGCACGAAGCCGACCGGGCCGAGCAGCGCCGAGCACGAGCGCCAGCCCGCCGAAGACGAGCGTCCACAGCCCACTGCGCGCGGAAGCCGAACAGCTCGTCGGAGAGCGCTGCCGCCGCCGTCGCGATGACGAGCAGCTCGAAGACCGCCCAGCCGATGCACTGGAGCAGCGTTGAGCACCGTCGGGACCCAGGAGCCGCGCCGCCCGAGCGGCGCCCGCATCAGCACCATCGCCGGCACGCGCGCGTCGGCGCCGATCAGCCCGGCGACGCCGAGCATCGGGTTCCCGATCAGGCCGCCGAGCGACGATCGCGAGCAACGCCTGCGGGAGCGACAGCGCCGGCACGAGGTACGTGCCGGCGACGAGCACGAGCAGCGAGACGCCGAGGTTCCCCCACAGCAGCCCGGTGTCGAGGCGCCGAGCACACGCAGCCGCTCCGGCACGGGCTCGATCCCCCACGCTGGTGTCCTCTCCATCGCGCTGCTTCACTCCCTTCGCCGGTACGAGCCGGATCAGGTTCGACGGGTGTGATCTCAGCCGCGTGCAGGGCACCCCGGTGTGCGAACTCTACTCAGGCGGCGAGCAGGCGGCGCAGCACGTACGGGAGGATGCCGCCGTGGCGGAGGTACTCGCGCTCGCGCGGCGTGTCGAGCCGCACGCGCGCGCGGAACTCGCCGTCGTCGGCGCGGACGGTCACCTCGCGCGCCTCGCCGTTCTCGACGCCCGCGATCGAGAACTCCTCGCGGCCGGTCAGGCCGAGCGTCTCGCGGCTCTCGCCGTCGAGGAACTGGAGCGGCAGGATCGCCCATCATCAGCAGGTTCGAGCGGTGGATCCGCTCGTAGCTCTCGGCGATCACGGCGCGCACGCCGAGCAGGTTCGGCCCCTTCGCCGCCCAGTCGCGCGACGAGCCCGAGCCGTACTCCTTGCCGGCGATCACGATCAGCGGCGTCCCCTCGGCGAGGTAGCGCTCGGAGGCGTCGAAGATCGTCATCTCCTCGCCCGACGGCAGGTGCACCGTCCACGTCCCCTCGCGAGCCCGGGCACGAGCAGGTTGCGCAGGCGCACGTTCGCGAACGTGCCGCGCACCATCACCTCGTGGTTGCCGCGCCGCGAGCCGTACGAGTTGAAGTCCGCGCCGCTCGACGCCGTGCTCGACGAGGTAGCGCCCGGCCGGGCGAGTCGGGCTTGATCGCGCCGGCCGGCGAGATGTGGTCGGTCGTGACCGAGTCGCCGACGCATGACGAGGCAGCGCGCGCCGTCGATGTCCTCGACCGGCGCCGGCTCGCGGCGGCATCCCGTCGAAGTACGGCGGCCGGCGCACGTAGTCGAGTCGGCGTCCCAGGCGAAGAGGTCGCCCTCGGGCACGGGCAGCTCGCGCCAGGCCGTCGTCGCCCGTGAAGACGTCGGCGTACGTGCGCTGCGGAACATGTCCTCGCCGGATCGCCGCGCGCGATCGTCTCTGCGACCTCGGCCGGCGTCGGCCAGATGTCGCGGAGGAAGACGTCCTCGCCGTCGTGGTCCTGGCCGAGCGGCTCGGTGGTCAGGTCGATGTCCATCCGTCCCGGCGAGCGCGTAGGCGACGACGAGCGGCGGCGAGGCGAGGTAGTTCGCCTTCACCTCGGGATGGATGCGCGCCTCGAAGTTGCGGTTGCCGGAGAGCACGGCGCAGGCGACGAGGTCGCCCTCGGCGACGGCCTCGCGAGATCGCCTCCGGCAGCGGGCCGGAGTTGCCGATGCAGGTCGTGCAGCCGTAGCCGACGGTGTGGAAGCCGAGCTCCTCGAGGTACGGCGTCAGGCCCGCGCGCTCGTAGTACTCGGTGACGACCTTCGAGCCGGGCGCGAGGCTCGACTTCACCCAGGGCTTGCGCGCGCAGGCCGCGCTCGACCGCCTTCTTCGCGAGCAGGCCCGGCGCCGACCATCACCGGCCGGGTTCGACGTGTTCGTGCAGCGACGTGATCGCGGCGATCACGACCGCGCCGTGCTCGAGCTCGAACGCTCGCCGTCGAGCTCGACCGTCGACCGGCTCGCGGCTCGGCGGCGACGCGTCGCGACCGGCACGGCTCGCGGCTCGGCGTCGGCGTCGGTCGCGCCCGGGCGCCTGCGTCGGCGGTCGGGTCGCTGGCCGGGAACGTCTCGGCGACGGCCTCGTCGTGCGTCGTTGCCGTAGTCGACGCCGAAGGTCGCCGAGCGCCTCGAGGAACGACTGCTTCGCCTCGCGCAGCGGCACGCGGTCCTGCGGCCGCCGCGGCCCGGCGAGCGACGGCTCGACGTCGCCGAGGTCGAGCTCGACGACCTGCGAGTACGTCGGCTGCTCGTCGGGGTCGTGCCAGAGCAGGTTCTCCTTGCAGTACGCCTCGACGAGCGCGATCCGCTCGGCGCTCGCGCCCGGTCAGGCGCAGGTACTTGAGCGTCTCCTCGTCGACCGGGAAGAAGCCGCACGTCGCGCCGTACTCCGGCGACATGTTCCCGATCGTCGCGCGGTCGGCGAGCGGCAGGCCGGCGAGCCCGTGGCCGAAGTACTCGACGAACTTCCCGACGACGCCGGTCTCGCGCAGGATCTGCGTGACCGTGAGGACGAGGTCGGTCGCGGTCGCGCCCTCCGGGCAGCCGGCCGCGTGAGCCGGAAGCCGACGACCTGCGGGACGAGCATCGAGATCGCCTCGCCGAGCATCGCCGCCTCGGCCTCGATCCCGCCGACGCCCCAGCCGAGCACGCCGAGCCCGTTGACCATCGTCGTGTGCGAGTCGGTGCCGACGAGCGTGTCCGGGAACGCGACTGGCCGTCGCGCGTCCTCGACCACGCGCGCGAGGTACTCGAGGTTGACCTGGTGGCACGATGCCGGTGTTCGGCGGCACGACCTTGAAGTCGTCGAACGCCCCCTGGCCCCAGCGCAGGAACGCGTAGCGCTCGCGGTTGCGCTCGAACTCGAGCTCGGCGTTGCGCTGCGATGGCGAGCCGGCGTGGCGAACTCGTCGACCTGCACCGAGTGGTCGATCACGAGCTCGGCCGGGATGCAGCGGGTTGATCCGCGCCGGGTCGCCGCCGAGGTCGCGCATCGCGTCGCGCATCGCGGCGAGGTCGACGATCGCCGGGCACGCCGGTGAAGTCCTGGAGCAGCACGCGCGCGGGCGCGAACGAGATCTCGCGTGCTCGGCTCGTCGGTCGCGTCCCAGCGCGCGACCGCCTCGACGTCGTCGCGCGTGACCGTCGCGCCGTCCTCGTGGCGCAGCACGTTCTCGAGCAGGATCCGCAGCGTGTACGGCAGCCGCGCGACGTCGTAGCGCGACTGCAGCGCGTCGAGGCGGAAGATGCCGATCTCCTGCCCTCCGACGGAAAGCGTGGAGCGAGCCGAGAACGGATCCGAAGACATGCCTCGAATCTACCGGGTTGGCGCCGGCCCGGGGCGTGGCTCACGTTCCCAGTAACGGGAGAAGCCCTCCTGACGCAGGTTTGCCTCGACCGCCGTGACGGAACGAACGGGGTGTGAAGCTGGGAGCCATCTACGCCGTCGTCTTCACGGCCGCGTTGCTCGCGGCCGCCTCCGTGGTGGCGGCGTGGAAGTACGGGGACGGCGAGGCGGAGGCCGGGAGCGGGGCCGCCGCACCGGCGGAGGAGCAGCGCGACCCCGCCGTGGCGCCGGCGTTCACTGCCGCGCAGCTGACCGAGCTGCCGACGTCGCGCTGGATCACGAACGGCGGCACACTCTGGAACCAGCGCTACTCGCCGCTCGACGAGATCGACACCTCCAACGTCGCCGACCTGAAGGGCGTCTGGATGACCGACCTCGGCGGCTCCGGCATCGCGGCCAAGTACTCGCAGGAGGCGCAGCCGATCTTCTACGACGGCGTCCTCTACGTGCCCACCGGCGAGGACGAGGTCTTCGCGGTCGACGTCGCGACCGGCGAGATCAAGTGGCGCTACGACGCGCAGCTCGAGCAGACGGATCAACACCGTCTGCTGCGGCTGGCTCAGCCGCGGCGTCGCGCTCGGCGAGGGGATGGTCTACCTCGGCCAGCTCGACGGGAAGCTCGTGGCGCTCGACCAGATGACCGGCGAGGTGAAGTGGGAGACCCAGGTCGGCCGCTGGCAGGAGGGCTACACGATCACGGCCGCGCCCCTCTACTACGAGGGCATGGTGATCACTGGCGTCTCGGGCGGCGAGTTCTCGATCCGCGGGCGCGTCCAGGCCTACGACGCGAAGACTGGCGACGAGGTGTGGGTGTTCAACACGGTCCCCGGGCCGGGCGAGGTCGGGCACGACACCTGGCCGCAGGACAACGACGCGTGGACGCACGGGGGCGCGCCGATGTGGCAGACGCCGGCCGTCGACCCGGAGCTCGGGCTGATCTACTTCTCGACCGGCAACGCCTCCCCCGACCTGGACGGCTCGGGGCGCGAGGGCGACAACCTCTTCGCCGCGTCGATCGTGGCGCTCGACGCGAAGACCGGCAAGTACCGCTGGCACTTCCAGCAGGTGCACCACGACATCTGGGACTACGACGCGCCGAGCCCGGTCGTGCTGTTCGACGTCGAGATCGACGGCGAGGAGCGCAAGGGCCTCGCCGAGGCGAGCAAGACCGGCTGGCTCTACCTGCTCGACCGCGAGACCGGCGAGCCGCTGCTGCCGATCGAGGAGCAGCCGGTGCCGCAGGACGAGCGCCAGAAGACCTCGCCGACGCAGCCGATCCCGAGCTACCCGCCCTTCATCGACCACGAGGTGACGGACGAGGACGTGGCGATGATCCGGGAGATCGCCGAGGCCAACACGAAGGAGGGCGCCCAGACCCCACGGGTGATCAAGCGGCGAGAACATCTACACCCCGTTCAACGAGGACATCACCGTGCTCGTCCCCGGCCCGCAGGGCGGCACCAACTGGCAGCCGGTCAGCTACAACCCCGACACGGAGCTCTTCTACGTCTGCGGGATGCGCTCCGTCTCCGGCTACACCCGCTCGGGCGACGTGCTCGCCGAGGCCGAGCGCGGCCAGACAGCCGATCTCGGCAGCGTCTTCACGACCACCGGCTTCGGCACGCACACCGGCGTTGTCGCGGCGATCGACGCGACCTCCGGCGAGATCGAGTGGCGGAAGGATTGGCCGGGGGAGTCGTGCTACTCCGGCTCGGTGACGACGGCGGGCGGGCTCGTCTTCGTCGGCCGCAACAACGGCGAGCTGCAGGCCTTCGACGCCGAGAACGGGGACGAGCTCTGGAGCTTCCAGACCGGCGCGGGCGCGAACTCGACCGTGAGCGTCTTCGAGTGGGAGGGCACGCAGTACCTCGCCTTCGCGGCCGGCGGCAACTCGCTCGCGGCGAGCGCGCACGGTGACAACCTCTGGCTCTTCTCGCTCGACGGCACCATGGGCCCGGCCGCGGCGGCCGGCGAAGGCGAGGGCGAGGGGCATGCGGGCGAGGTCTCGCCGGACGAGCCCGATGAGGGCGGCGGCGAGGCCGACGCTGCGGCCGGCGAGTCGGTCTGGAGCGATAATTGCGCGGGCTGCCACGGGCTCGCCGGCACCGGCGCCAACGGCGGTCCGGACATCACGGGCGTGAGCGACGTCGAGGCGGTGCATGCGAGCAGGTGCAGAACGGCGGCGGCGGGATGCCGGCGTTCCAGGGGGCGCTGTCGGACAAGCAGATCAGGGACGTCAGCGCGTACGTGACCGAGGAGATCGCCAGCGGCGACTAGCCCTGCGGAGCTGAGAGACGCCCCGCTCCGTCCACGAGGTCGACCCCGGGATCGAAGTGGCCCGACATGGCCGCGCCGTAGGGCCGCGCGATGCGGCGCGCGTAGGCGCCGAAGCCCTCCTCGCGCAGCGGCTTCCAGTCCTCGGCGTAGGGCGCCACGACGTGCTCCTGCCCGACGTTCCTCGCCGCCACGAGGAAGGCGAGGCCCATCCCGGCCGAGACCTCGAGCAGGGGCCGCCGCTCGCGCGCGGCGGTGCGCCGGAGGCCCTCGTAGAGGGCCGCGAGGTCGCGCGGCCCTGGCAGCTCGCCGGCGTTCGCGCGCAGGTCCGCGAGCGAGCGCCGCAGTGCCGCCAGCTCGAGCGGCGGGATGTCGACGAGCCGCGCGGATGTGCCCGAGGCGCCCTCGAGCGCGCCGAGCAGGTCGTCCACCGTCGCGATCTCGGCGCCTTCCTCGAGCACGCCGGTCCGCTTCAGCTCCGTCGTCAGCGCGTCGAGGTAGACGCGCGACCCGTGCAGCACGTCGGCGGCGCCTGCGAGCAGCCAGAGCGGCGAGAAGCCGAAGGCGGCGATCGAGCCGAGCTCGACGGCGTTGCCGGCCACCTTTCGCTTCGCCAGCTCGTCGGCCTCGGGTGCGTCCTGCTCCTGCGGCCGTTCCACCGCGCCGACGAGCTCGATCGCGATCCGCAGCAGGTTCTTCGCCGTCGCCTCGTACAGCAGCGAGCGCCGGGCGAAGCGCGGCAGCAGCACCTCGGCGGTCTCGTGCACGGCGCCGCCGAGGGCGGCGACGAGCGCACGCCCCACCCGTTCGGGCAACGAGACGAGAAAGGAGCCCCAGCGCCGCACGGATACGATGATCACATGGCCGCGACCGACACGCTGGAGACGCTCCTGCGCGCCGCGTTCCCCGACGCGAGCGAGCTCGCCGTCGACGACCGCACCGGTGGCGGCGACCATTTCCAGGTGACGCTCGCGAGCACCCGCTTCGATGGGCTCTCGCTCGTCGAGCAGCACCGCCTCGTCTACGACGCGCTGTCGGAGCCGCTTCAGGACGGGACGATTCACGAGCTCCGGATCAAGACGAGAGGAAGTACGACGTGAGCGAGCTCCGCGACCAGATCCAGCAGATCATCTCCACCGAGCCCGTGAGCCTGTTCATGAAGGGCACGCCCGAGCTGATCATGTGCGGGAACTCCGACCGTGCGCTCCGCGCCCTGCGGGCCGAGGGCGCGCCCGTGACGACGGTCGACGTGCTGCCCGACCCGCAGATCCGGCAGGAGCTCTCCGCGCTCTCCGGCTGGCCGACGATCCCGCAGGTCTTCATCCAGGGCGAGCTCGTCGGCGGCGCCGACATCGTCGAGGAGCTGCAGGCGAGCGGTGAGCTGCGCCGCCGCCTCGACGAGGCGCTCGGGGCCGAACGTGACGCAACGGTGAAGACCGCCGCGCTCGCCCGCTAGTGCCCGAGGCCCAGCCGATCGAGATCCGCCGCCTCGGTGCGGCCGAGGCGCGGGCGCAGCTCGACGCGCTCGCGGAGGTCCTCGTCGACTGTGTCGCCGGCGGTGCCTCGGTCAGCTTCATGGCACCGTTCACGCACGAGCAGGCGCATGAGGTGTTCGAGGCCGTTGCGGACGAGGTCGAACAGGGCCGCCGGGTGCTGCTCGGTGCGTTCCTCGGCGGTGAGCTGGTCGGCACGGTGCAGGTGATCCTCGCGCTGCCGCCGAACCAGCCTCACCGCGGCGAGATCGCAAAGCTCCTCGTGCACCGCTCCGCCCGCAGGCGCGGCCTCGCCGAGTCGCTGATGGAGCACGCCGAGGCGGAGGCGCGGACGGAAGGCAAGACGCTGCTCGTGCTGGACGCCGTGACCGGCGACGACGCAGAGCGCCTGTACGCGCGACTCGGCTGGAACAGGGTCGGTGTGATCCCCGGCTTCGCCCTCTACCCGGACGGGCGGCCCTGCGACACGACCTACTTCTGGAAGGCGCTCCCGGCGGGCGTCTGAAGCGGCGCGCTGCGACGCAACGCAGGCTTAACCCGGCTCTTAGCACGGGTTAAGACGTCGTCGCTACAACAAGCGCATGAAAGCGCGTGCTTTCGCTCCTCGCCTGCTCGGCCTGGCCGCCGCTTCCCTCCTTGGTGGCCTGGTCGCGCTCGGGGGCGTCGCGCTGACAGGCGAGCTCGGCGGCGGCACCACGACCGTGGTGCAGACCTCCCCCTCTCCCGCGGCCGCAACACCTGCCGTCGCCGAGAATCGCCTCTCGATCCGCGATATCTACCAACGCGCCGCGCCCGGCGTCGTCCAGATCACCTCGTCGAGCACGTCCGGCGAAGACGACTTCACGCGCCGCTTCGCGCCACCGGCGCCACAGCAGGCGCTCGGCTCCGGCTTCGTGCTCGACAAGGCGGGACACATCGTGACCGCCTACCACGTGATCGAGGGCGGAGAGCAGATCGAGGTCAGCTTCTCCAACCAGGACACCCTCGAGGCGAAGCTCGTGGGCAGCGACCCCTCCACCGATCTCGCCGTGGTGCGGGTGGAGACGAGCGCGCGCGGGCTCACGCCGATCCAGCTCGGCAACTCGGACGCCGTGCGCGTCGGCGATCCGGTCGTGGCGATCGGCAACCCGTTCGGGCTCGACCGCACCGCGACGGCCGGCATCGTCAGCGCGGTCCAGGAGCGCACGATCACCGCTCCGAACGGCTCTCCGATCGATCACGTGATCCAGACCGACGCGCCCATCAACCGCGGCAACTCGGGCGGCCCGCTCCTGAGCGCGGCCGGTGAGGTGATCGGCGTCAACTCGCAGATCACGACCGGAGGGGACGCGGAGGTCGGCGACGACGGCATCGGCTTCGCGATCCCCTCGAACACCGTCCGCAGCATCGTCGCCCAGCTCATCGCGAAGGGTCGCGTCGATCGTGCGCACCTCGGCGTGGGCGGCACGACGGTCACCCCCGAGCTCGCGCGTCTCTTCGGCCTTCCCGTCGATACGGGCGTGCTGATCGAGCAGGTGCGGCCGGGGACCCCCGCCGCGAAGGCGGAGCTCCGTGGGGGCACGAACGACGTCGTCCTGGCCGGGCAGAGCTACTCCCTCGGCGGCGACGTGATCGTCGCCATCGACGGCGACCGCGTGGCGTCGATGTCGCAGTACCGTGACGCGCTCGCACGCCACCAGCCGGGGGACACGATCCGCCTCGAGCTCTACCGCGGCTCGCGCCAGATCTCGGTGCCCGTCGTGCTCGCGCGCCAGCCCACCGGCTCGTAGCCGCCGTCGCCTGCGACCACATCACTAGGCTTTGGGCGTGGAGCCTTCCGAGCCGCGTCCGTTTCAGCCCAGACCCGGCAGCCTCCTCCTCGAGGACGAGCTGCTCGAGCAGGAGAGCGAGCTCTGGGAGGACGACTCAGACGACGATCGCACCGGCTGGTACTGCGTCCGCACCGACCCGTTTCCCTGCCCGGCCGTGGGCTGCACGTACGTTGCCGACTACATGACCGCGGCGCACCTGATCCTCGTCTGGGAGGAGCGCGACGACCCGAACCTCCTCTGGCACGCACAGCGTGCGAAGGAGGTCGGCCGCAACCCCCGGATCGTCGCCTACGAGCGGAGCTTCGGTCCGAGCGCGTCGTACTACGCGTGGGAGGCCGCCGGCCGGCCCGTCCACGCCGTGCGTGGCAAGTAAGTTCGGCCGGGCGCTGACGCTCGGAGTCGAGGAGGAGCTCTTTCTCGTCGATCCGGCGACCTGGGCTCCGGCGCCGGCCGTCGAGCGGGTGCTCGGCCCGACCGGGCTGAAGACCGAGCTCTTCTCGTGCCTCGTCGAGACGAACACTCCCATCTGCGAGACGCCCGCCCAGGCGCTCGACGAGCTCGAGAGCCTGCGGCGCCTCGTGCGAGAGCGGGCACGGGGCTTGGGCCTGGAGGTGCTCGCGAGTGGCTCGCACCCGTTCGGGCGCGGCGAAGAGCAGCCGATCGTCCAGGAGCCGCGCTACCTCGCGCTGCTGGCCGAGCGCCCGTCGGCGCGACGCCAGCTGGTCTGCGGACTGCACGTCCACGTCGGGATGGAGAGCCTCGACCGTTGTCTGGAGCGGCTCGAGGCGGTGCTGCCGTGGCTGCCGGCGGTGCTCGCGCTCTCGCTGAACTCGCCGTGGCTGGAAGGGGTCGAGACGGGCGCGCTCTCGTCCCGCGCGGCGCGGCTGCTGGAGCTGCCGCGCGGCGGCGCGCCGCCGCGGCTCGACGGCGGCGGCTGGGAGCGCGTCGTCGCCGAGGTGGGCGACCCGACGAAGATCTGGTGGGACGTGCGGCCCCATCCCAAGCTCGGCACGCTCGAGCTGCGCATGGCCGACCAGCAGACCGACGTGCGCCGCTCGGCGGCGCTCGCCGCGCTCGTGCAGGCGCTCTGCGTCGCGGCCGAGCCGCGTCCGCCGCTCGAGCGGGAGGCCTACCTCGAGCTGCGGGCGGCAGCGGCGGACGGGAACGCAGCCACCGGCGAGCTCCTCGCCCTCGTCGAGCCGGCCGCCCGGGCGCACGGCTCCTGGGAGCTCGTCGAGCACCTGCGCGAGCCGCCGGAGGCGTATCGCCAGCTCGAGCTCGGCCGGGGAGAGGGCTTCGTAGCCCTCGCCGCCGAGCTTGCCCTCCGTAGCTAGCATCCGGTTCATGGCCGTCCTGAGCGAGACGATCCAGGTGAGCGGAGTGCGCTGCGAGCGCTGCGTCAACCGGCTCGCCGGCACGCTGCGCGGGCACGAGGGTCTCGAGGCCGCGAACGCGAACCTGATGGGCCAGGTGGTGCTCTCCTGGGACGACGAGAAGACGTCCCGCGACGCGCTCGTGGCGGCGCTCGCCGCCGGTGGCTTTCGCGAGCTGGCCGGGGCCTAGCCGCCCAGGCGCTTCGGCGCGGCGTCGTTCGGCCCCTCGCCGGCGCCCTGGTGCTGCTGGACCCTGACGCGGTGCTCGTCGCCGGAGACGAGCCCGCTCCGCCGCCCGTCGTGCTCGGCGCTCCAGGCGGGGTCGTCGGGGGCGACGTCGCCGTAGCCGAGCGTCTCCGGCTCGTCCTCTCCTGACGCGAGGCCGAAGTGGAGGGCGACGGCACGCTCGTCGACCATGCCGTCCAGCTCGGGCGCGCCGTCCAGGAGCTCACGTGAGAGGGTCGTGCGCACGACGCGCTCGGCGTCGTCGACGGTCGCGAAGATCTCCGGCAGGAGGCGGCGATGCTTGAAGATCGCGCCCTGTTCCACGACCAGGTACGCGCCCTCCCTGCCGACGATCGTCCCGGCCTTGTCGCCGTCGAACGTCAGCACGTCGAATCCCTCCACGTTTCCCTCCTCCTCGATTGGCGCATTCATACCCGCTCGGCCGGGGGAATACGCGGTCCAGGCGGGTCGTTGATCGGCGTACGACGTTAGGGTGGCCCGGTGAGTGACGCCGAGGCAGGCTCCGAAGCCGAAGCAGATGCCCGCCGGATCGCGGGCGAGGCGCGCGATCGGGTGCGCTTCGAGGAGGAGGCGCTGGAGCTCGCTGACCAGGTCTATCGCGTGGCGCGTCGCCTGGTCGGGACGCGAGAGGAGGCCGAAGAGCTGGTGCAGGAGACGTATGCGAGGGCGTTCCGAAGCTGGCGCTCCTACACGCACGGCACGAACATGCGCGCCTGGCTGCTGCGGATCCTCACCAACCTGAACCTCGACCGGGGCCGCAAGATCCAGCGCACGCCCGATCTCCAGCCGCTCGAGGAAGGCGACTACTACCTCGCGAACAAGGTCGCCGCCGCCGAGGGCGAGGAGGCGCTCGAGCAGGACCAGGTGGTGGAGCGGCTTTCGCAGGGCGGCGTCGTCGACGCGCTCTCCGAGGTCCCGCACAACTTCCGCGACGTCGTCGTGCTCGTCGACATCGGCGAGTTCAGCTACGCGGAGGCGGCCCAGATCCTCGACATCCCGATCGGTACCGTGATGTCGCGGCTGCACCGCGGCCGTCGTATCCTGAAGCAGAAGCTCGCGGAGGAAAGTCGTCACGTGACGGACCACGATTCCGGTTGCGACAAGTGCGAGGAGCTGCTGCAGGGCTACCTCGACCGCGATCTCGGCCCCGACGAGGTCGTCGTCGCCGAGGGGCATCTGGACGGCTGCGACTACTGCCGCCGCCGCTACCGCTTCGAGGAGAAGCTGCGGCGCTACATCCGGCTCAGCGCCAGCGAGCGCATGCCCGCCGGGCTGATGGCCAAGCTCGCCGAGCTGCGCGAGCAGCAGCCGAGATCGCTCTAGCTCGCTGCGCAAGATGCCATCCGCGGAAGCGGATGTGCATCGCGCGAAGATCCCTGAAGGGGCCGCTTCGCGGCCCACCAGCTCTAGCCCGGGCCGCGCTGGGGCCGACGATCACGAGCAGCCGGTTCGGGTCGGTGCCGCCGGGCAGCGGCTTGGTCACGACGCCGAGCTGCCGTGCGAGGCGCACGGCGACGAGCCGGCCGCCGGGTGAGTAGTAGACGGCGGTCGTCGGGTAGTCGAAGCGGTCGGCGCGGCGCACGTTCTTGACCGTGTAGGCGAGCGACTGGATGTCACTGGCGACCTGGCGCGTCCAGGTGATGTCGCCGGCGCCGTTCAGGACCTCGACGTGGATCTCCCACGGCTTGGGCAGCGTCGCGGCCTGGGCGACGACCGGATCGACGGGCACCGTCTCGTCCGAGACGACGGGGATGAGCACGAAGGCGACGAGCGCCATCAGGGCGGCCGAGAGCGCGGCGACGCCGACGAGACGTCCGGCCGGGTTGATCCCGAGCGGTCGGAACGGCACCGGCAGCCCGACGCGATTCCGAGCCTCCCGGTGGTCGAGCTCATAGGCCGTCGCCAGCAGCAGCGTGGCCTCCAGCGCGTGCTCGGAGGAGGGGAAGCGGTAGACGCGGCCTTCCTCCAGCCATTCAACCTGGTCGGGCGTGAGCCCGGCCCGCCGCGCGGCCTCCTCGACCGTCAGCCGGCGGTGCAACCGTGCGGCCGCGAGCGCCGACCGGTCGCGGACGACCTCGAGCACGGGTGCCAGGACGGGCGCGGCAGTGGGCTCGACCAGGCCGACGGATGGACGTGCGGGCTCCATGGGCCCTACATCGGTTCGTCGGGGAGGTTCCTGAACCTCTCCGGCAAATCGGCCGGCTCGTCCACGTCGCCGGGGAAGCCGAGGTCGTCGCAGGGCACGAGCAGCGCCGCGCGCCCGCGCAGGCCCTCGTCGGGCACGTCGCCCCAGCCCGAGCGGGCGAGCACGAGCGGGTGCCCACGTGCGTCCCCGTAGGTCGCGGCCACGAGCGGCGCGTCGTGGTGGCGCCAGGCCGCGACGACGCGCACGATCGCCTCCGGCGGGAGGTCCGGCCCGTCCGCGAGCACGACGACCGCCGCCTCGGCCGCCGGTGAGAGCGCCGCCAGCCCGCAGCGCAGCGAGGCGCCGGGGCCGCGCTCCCAGTCGGGGCACTCGACGATGCGCGCGCCGGTTTCGGCCGAATGGGCTCCCAGCACGACGACGATCTCGTCGACCCCGGCGGCGCGCACGCGCTCGAGCACCGCGGGGAGGAGGAGGCGCTGCTTGGGCGCCCCGAAGCGCGTGGCCGCTCCGGCGGCGAGCACCACCGCCGCGAGCGACACCCCTACGACTCCTCGACGGTGACCTTCTCCATCACGACAGGCGTCGCGGGCGGTCCGTCGCCGACGCCGAGGTCGTCGATCTCGAGCACCGTCTCCATGCCCTCCGTGACCTGGCCCACGATGGCGTAGTCCGGCGGCAGGCCGATGTCGCCCCCGGTCACGACGAAGAACTGGCTCCCGGCGGTGCCGCGTGGTTCGTCGGGCGTCTTCGCCATCGCCACGACGCCGCGTGTGTACAGGGCGTCCTGCGGCGGTGGGTCGACGGTCGAGTAGCCCGGGCCGCCTGCGCCGCCCGCGGTCGGGTCGCCGCCCTGGATCACGAAGCCCGGCGCAACGCGGTGGAAGCCGATTCCGTCGAAGAAGCCGTCGCGCGTGAGCGCGACGAGGGATGCGGTCGTGTTCGGCGCGGAGGCCTGGTCGAGCGTGATCGTGAACGCGCCGCAGTTGGTCTCGACCTTCAGCCGGTACGTCGTGTCCTCGTCGAGCAGCTCGGTGGGCGCCTTCAGGTCGCCGACGTCCTTCGGCTCGGCCGGGTCGGCCGTCTCGCACCCCACGGTCGAGTCCTCCGTCTCCGACGCCGAGCCGCCGTCGTCGTCGCCACCGCACGCGGCGAGCGCGAGGACCAGCAGTAGGACGAGCAGGCGCGGCGTCATGCGGTCACGGATCCTAGTGCCCGTCGCACGAGCGCACGCGCGATCTCGACCTTGTACGCCGTCCCGGGCAGTGGCGTCGCATCGTCGAGCGCATCCGGCGAGGTGAGGAGCCACGGGACGGGTGCCGCGCCGGCGAGCGCGATTCGTGTCTCGGCTCCCCACCGTGCGACCGCGACGCCCACGAGCGGGAAGGCCCAGCGCCGGCGGTCCATCGCCTTCAGGTAGACGCTCGCGTCGGGTCGCGGCACCTCGAGCTCGACGATCACCTCGTCCGGCGCGAGCGTCGTCGTGGCGGGATCGTCGGCCGTCGGCAGCCGGTAGAGCTCGGCGAGGCCGAGCTCGCGCCGGTCGGTGCGGACGCGCGCGTCGAGGGCCAGCAGCGCGGCCGCCGGGTCGGACGGATGCGCGGACGCACAGAGCTCGGTCCCGAAGAAGGCATGCTCGCGCTGCTGCCCCTCCTTCGCATGGCAACGGTCGCCGCCGTGCAGGTAGCAGGGGAAGCTCAGGCGCCAGTAGGCGCAGCGGGTCGCCTGGAGCAGGTTCCCGCCGATCGTCCCCATCGCGCGCAGCTGCGGCGACGCCGCCAGGCGGCAGGCCTCGCGCAGCGCGTCCGGGACCTCCGGATCGACCTCCAGCTCGCCCAGGGTCGTCCCGGCGCCGATCGTGCTGCCCGCGACGCCGCGGGGCACGGCCCCGCGGAGCTCGACGAGCGTCTCGGCCGCCACGATGCTGTCGCGCAGCAGCGGGACGAGGTCGGTACCGCCGGCGAGCGCGACGGAGCCGTTCCCGAGCGCGCCGACCGCCTCTTCGACCGACTCAGGCCGAAGGAGCCGCAACCTTCTCCTTGCGACGCGCCTCCGCGAGCGCACGCAGCAGCTCGTCGCGCGTGATCGGAAGCGAGCGCACGTCGGCGCCGGTCGCATCGCGGATCGCGTTCGCGATCGCCGCGGCCGTCGGGATGATCGGCGGCTCGCCGAGCCCCTTCGAGCCGAGGTTGGTCAGGTGCGCGTCGGGCTCGTCGACGAACTCGCAGACGATCTCGGGGACGTCGGCGATCGTGGGCACCTTGTAGGCGTCGAGCGTCTGCGTCAGCACCGTGCCGGTCTCGGGATCGAGGAGCCGCGCCTCGGAGAGCGTGTGCCCGACCGCCTGGATGATCCCGCCCTCCACCTGGCTGCGCGCGCCGAGCGGGTTGATGATCCGGCCGACGTCGTGGATCGCGGCGATGCGGTCGACCCGCACCTCGCCGGTCTCCACGTCCACCGCGACCTCTGCGACCTGGACGCCGAAGGTGAGCACGCGCATGCCGGTCGGGTTCGGGCCCCGGGCGCCGTGGCCGAGGATCTGGGCGTCCTCGAGCAGGCCGAGCAGGTCCGCGATCGGCCACGAGCTCCCGTCTGCGCACACGACCTGTCCGTTTCTCAGCGACAGCGTCCCCGGCTCGCGCTCCCAGCGCTGCGAGGCGATCTCGAGGATCTGCTCGGCAGCGTGGCCGGCAGCGGCACGCACGGCCGGGCCCATCGAGGGGATCGTCGAGGAGCCGGCCGAGATGGAGGCGAACGGACCGCGGGCCGAGTCGCCCAGCTCGACGCGGACGTGCTCGAGCGGCAGTCCCAGCTCCTCGGCGGCGATCTGGGCCATGGCGGTCCGAGACCCGGTGCCGATGTCCTGCATCGCGGTCACCACCGTCGCCGTCGCATCGGCGCCGACCCGCACCCACGCGTACGAGGGCGGGCCGCCTCCGCCGTACCAGATCTGGCTCGCCAGTCCGATGCCGTGCTTCCAGACCTCGCCCGACCGTGCCCGGACCTCGTGGCGCCGCTCCCAGTGCGGCTCGGCGAGCCGGTAGCACGCGTCCAGGTTCTTGGACGAGAAGGGGCGCCCGTCGAGCAGGTCGACCTCGGTGTGGTTGCGGCGCCGGAGCTCGAGCGGGTCGAGGTCGAGCTTCGCCGCCAGCTCGTCCAGCAGGCATTCGAGCCCGAACGTTCCCTCGACGAAGCCCGGAGCGCGGAACGCGGCCATCGGGCCGGAGTTCAGCTTCGCGCCGTACACCGTGGTCGCGACGTTCTCGCAGGCGTAGAGCATCTGCATCGGTCCGTCCGTGCCGGCGACCCAGCCGCCCCAGCCGATCGCATTCGTGAACTCACCGCCGAGCCCGACGAGCCTGCCGTCCCGGGTTGCGCCGGCGCGCAGGCGCTGGATCGTGGCGTTGCGGTTCCCTGCCGCCTGGCTCTCCTCGCGTCGCGTGAGCGCACAGCGGACGGGCCGGCCCGTCCGGCGCGCGAGCTCTGCGGCGATCAGGGTGTAGTTGCCGGCGCCGTTCTTCGCCCCGAAGCCGCCGCCCATGAACTCGCAGACGACGCGGACGCGATCGGGTGCGAGCCCGAAGTGCTCTGCGACCTCGTCGCGGATGCCCCAGATGTACTGCGTCGAGATGTGGACGACGAGCGTGTCGCCCTCCCACGCGCAGACGGCGCAGTGGGTCTCCATCGCGCTGTGCAGGACCGATTGCGTCCGGTACTCGGCCTCGACGACCACCGTCCGCGTCCGCGAGTGCCCCGGCGAGGTCTCCGCGCTCGTATTCCCGCGGCTCGCTCAGGAACTGCCGCCGCTCCACGGCCTCGTCGGGGTCGAGCAGCGGCCGGCGCTCGTCCCAGTCGACGGCGATCGCCTCGACCGCGGCGCGTGCCTGCTCCCACGTGTCGGCGGCGACCGCCGCAACGGCGGCTCCCGGGAAGCCCGCCTCGGCCTCGAGGAAGTCGGCGTCGGCGTACGAGAGCGCTGCGTGCACGCCCGGGAGCGAGAGCGCCGGCGTCACGTCGATCGAGCGGGCGACCGCGTGCGCGAAGGGGCTGCGCAGGACGGCGGCGTGCAGCATCCCGGGCAGGCGGACGTCCGCCGTGTAGCGAGCCTCGCCCCGAGCGCGCTGAGGCCCGTCCTGACGCGGCGCCGGCCGGCCGACCACGTCGAGCGGCCCCGCGGGCCACTGCTCGAGCGCGTCCTCGTCGACGACGGTCCAGAGCTCCTCGTAGCGGCCCTCGACCTCCTTCTCGGTGCGGATCAGCCGTGCCAGCTCACGCGCTCCATGTCGAAATTGCCTCCTCGATTCGGGGGTACGCGCCGCAGCGGCAGAGGTTCCCGGCCATCCCGTGGCGGATCTCCTCGCGCGTCGGCTGCGGATTCGCCTCCACGAGCGCGGCGGCCGAGACGATCTGACCCGGCGTGCAGTAGCCGCACTGGAGCGCGTCCTCGCGGACGAAGGACTCCACGAGCGGATGGTCGCGCAGGCCCTCGATCGTCGTCACCTCGCGTGCGCCGACCGTGTGGACGAGCGTGATGCACGACAGCACCGGCACTCCGTCGAGCTGCACCGTGCAGGCGCCGCAGTGACCCTCGCCGCAGGCGACCTTCGTCCCGGTCAGGCCGAGCTCGTCGCGGAGCACCTCCGCCAGCGACCGCCCGACCGGCGCCTCCCAGGCGTACGCGTGGCCGTTGACCCGGAGCTCAGGCACCGGAGGTCACCGTGAGCGCGGAGGCGAGGTGGAGGAGCCTGAACGCGGCGCGGGCCGCCTGTGCGCGGTCGGCGTCGTCGCCGGTCTCGGGGAGGGTGCGCCAGAGGTCGCGCGCCACGAGCAGGAGCTCGCGGATCTGCTCCGTCTCCTCGCGGTGGCCGTTCGAGCGCTCGTCGCAGGCGTTCAGGGCGAGGCCGAGCACGCCGATCGTGTCGGCCTGCCGCGTCCAGAGCAGCGGTGTCGCCATCGAGAGGTACTGGTGGATGCGCGCGAACGTGATCGGCGTCGCCAGCGACGCGATCCCGCGCGGCGTCGTGAGCTCGAAGGCGCGCTCCCCGGCCGCGATCCGGCGGGCGCTGCCGCCCAGCATCGCGCGCACCTGCGCCTCGTCGAGGCCGGACATGCGTGCCGTCCGCAGCGCGATCAGGAGCGAGGCCGGCTGGCGGCCGTACGGATAGTCCGAGGCGTACAGGACCTGCTCGGGCGAGACGAGGCGGTAGAGGTCGAGCAGGTCGATCGGGCTCCAGACGGACGTGTCGAAGAACACGTTCGGCCGGCCGCTGAAGTGGTGCGCGAGCGCGGCCAGGTCGGCGATGCCGGCGTGCGCGACGATCAGCTGCGCCTCGTAGCGGTCCATCAGGAGCGCGAGCTGATCCGCGATCGGCGGCAGCCCGCGGCCGCCGTGGATCAGGATGGGGACGTTGCGGTCTGCGGCGAGCTCGAAGATCGGGGCGAGCCGCTCGTCGTCGAGCAGGAACTTCTGCGCCCGGGGATGCAGCTTGATCCCGCGCGCGCCGCGGTCGAGGCAGCGCACCGCCTCCTCGACCGGGCTCTCGCCGAGGTCGAGCCGGACGAACGGGACGAGCGCGCCCTCCGAGCGCTCGGCGAAGTCGAGCGTGCGGTCGTTGGGTGCGCGGAAGCCCGGATGCCGGTCGGGCTCGTCGAGGCAGAACATGAAGGAGCGGGAGATCCCGGCGCGCGTCTGCACCCTGAGCAGGTCGTCGAGCTTTCCGACCATCCCGTCGATGTCGGTGCCGAGGTGGACGTGGGCGTCGAAGATGTCCGCGTCCTCGGGCAGCTCGGCGCGCACGATCCCCTCGAAGCTCTCCACGAGCGCCTGCGACCGGCGGAGCACGTCATCCATCCCGCCCCGGAGTCTACGGACGGCTAACCGCGCAGCGCTGCGACTTTGGTGCGCAGATAGTCGAGGTAGGGCTGTGGGTCGATCGAGCTCTCCCCGATCGCGCGCTCGAGCGTCTCCAGCGGTGTGAACTTGCGGCCGTGGCGGTAGAGCCGCTCGCGCAGCCAGCCGTACAGCTCGGAGAACTCGCCGGCCTCGACTTGCTCGTCGAGATCGGGCAGCTCCGCCTGCACGTGCCGCCAGATCTGGACGGAGATCGCGTTGCCGAGCGCATAGGTGGGGAAGTAGCCGTACGCGGCGCGCGACCAGTGCACGTCCTGGAGCACGCCCTCCGCGTCGTTCTCCACCTCGACTCCCAGCAGGTCGGCCATGCCGCGCGTTCCAGGCCTCGGGCAGCTCCTCCAGCGACAGGGAGCCCTCCACGAGCCGCTGCTCCAGCTCGAAGCGCAGGATGATGTGGAGCGAGTACGTGACCTCGTCCGCGTCTACGCGGATCGGCCCCGGCGCGACGCGGTTGATCCCGCGAACGAAATCGTCCAGCCCGACCGTCGCGAGCGGCGGGAAGAGCGCGCTGGAGCTCGGGCAGGAAGCGGATCCAGAACGCCCGGGAGCGGCCGACGAGGTTCTCCCAGGTCCGGCTCTGGGACTCGCCGAGGCCGAGTGACGGGCTGCCCGCGAGCGGCGTGCGCTCGAGCTCGGGGTCGGCGCCCTGGTAGGTGAGGCCGTGGCCGGCCTCGTGCATCCCGGCCCAGAGCGCGCGCAGGTTGTCCGGCTTGTAGCGCGTCGTCATGCGGATGTCCGTGCGCGCGAACGAGGTCGCGAACGGGTGCACCGTCGGGTCGAGCCGCCATGCGCCCTCCTCGAAGCCGAACCGCCGCAGCACGTCGTCGAGGAACCGCTGCTGGAGCTCCACCGGGAAGTCGCCGTGGAGGAAGGAGTCGTCCGCGGGCTCGCCCGCGCCGGCGACGATCGCGGTCAGCTCCGGCCGCAGCACGCCGAAGACGGCCGTGACCTCCGCGGTCGTCATCCCCGGCTCGTACTCGTCCAGGAAGGCGTCGTACGGCGAGTCGCCGCGGTCGAAGCACTCGGCCCAGCGGAGCGCGATCTCGTGGACGCGCCGGAACGCCGGCAGGAAGATCCCGTAGTCCGACGCCGCGCGCGCTTCGAGCCAGGCCGCCTGCGCTTTCGCGCCCTCGCGCAGCCACGACGCGGCGAGCTCGGCCGGGACGCGCCGGGCCTTCTCCCAGTCGCGCCGGGTGACGCGGATCAGGCTGGCGTCGTCGGAGTCGTAGGGGAGCGACTCCTCGAGCGGCGCCAGCCGGTCGAGCAGCCGGCCGGTCTCGTCGTCGACGAAGCGCTCGTGGACGATCCCGCCGAGCGTGGCCAGCGCCTCCGCGCGCGCGGGCGCTCCCCGCGGCGGCATCATCGTGCGCTGGTCCCAGCCCAGCACGCCGAGCGCCCGCTCCAGGTCGTGGATCTCGGCGAGGCGCTGCCTCAGCTCGGATAACGCCTCGCCCATCGCGGTGCAAACCTAAGTGATTAGGATCGCCTGCGACATGCCCGACGTCCTCATCGTCGCCGACACGATCCGCTCCCCGGAGCTGCGCCACGAGGTGCCGCTCGCCGTCCCCGACCCGTTCATCTACGTGGAGCGGGAGGGCGTGAAGCACATGGTCGCTGCCTCGATGGAGCTCGTGCGCCTCCCGGCCGTCGCGCCCGAGATCGTCGCCCATCCCCTCGAGGAGCTCGGCTCGGACGAGCTGTACGCCCGGGGCCTCGCGATCGAGGAGATCCAGCTCGAGCTCGTGCTCCGCGCGTGCCGGGAGCTGGGCGTCGAAGCTGCGGTGGTGCCCGCGACCTTCCCGCTGCGCGACGCCGACTTCCTGCGCGGCAAGGGCATCGAGCTGACGGTCGACCAGGCGTTCTTCGACGGCGCGCAGGCGCTCGAAGAGCGACGTCGGAGATCGAGGGGATCAGGCGCGCGCAGCGCGCGGCCGAGGCCGGGATGGCCGCCGGGCTCGACCTGCTGCGCCGCGCCGAGCCGAACGGCGCGGCCTCGTCGTCGACGGCGAGCCGCTGACGTGCGAGCTGATCAAGCTCCATGCCGAGCGCGCGTTCGGCGAGCACGGCGCTGCCGCCGAGGAGTTCATCGCCTCGCACGGCGCGCAGACGGCCGTCGGCCACGACATGGGCTCGGGGCAGATCGCAGCCGGGCGACGTCGTCCTCTTCGACTTCTTCCCGCGCGACCGCGAGTCGGGGTGCTTCGCCGACATGACGCGCACGTTCGTCGTCGGCGGTGAGCCCGACGAGGAGATCCGCGGCTATCACCGGCTCGCGAAGGAGGCGCTCGAGCGCTGCGCCGAGGCGATCAAGCCGGGTCTCAGCGGCAAGGACCTGCACACGATGGTCTGCGAGTTCTTCCACGAGCACGGCCACCCGACGCAGCTGCACAAGCAGGAGGGCGCAGGTGCTCGACTCGGGCTTCTACCACGCGCTCGGTCACGGCGTCGGGCTCGAGGTGCACGAGAAGCCGAACATCGGCCGCACCGGCCAACCGTTCGTCCCCGGCGACGTGCTGGCGATCGAGCCGGGCCTCTACCGCGCGGGCTACGGCGGCGTGCGGCTGGAGGACCTGATCCTCGTCACCGAGGACGGCGCCGAGGTGCTGACGGACTTCCCGTACGACCTGGAGCCGTGAGCGACCCGCAGACGATCGAGACGATCCTCACCGAGGAGCGGCGTTATCCGCCGCCCGCGGAGTTTGCCAAGCAGGCCAACGCTCAGCCCGACATCTACGAGCGCGGCTTCGAGGAGTTCTGGGAGGCCGAGGGGCGCGAGCGCGTCAGCTGGTTCGAGCCCTTCACGGAGCTCTACACGTGGGAGCCGCCCTTTGCGAAGTGGTACCTGGGCGGCAAGCTGAACGTCGCCTACAACTGCGTCGACCGGCACGTCGAGGCGGGGCTCGGCGACCGCGTCGCCTACCACTGGGAGGGCGAGCCGGCCGACGATCGGCGCGAGATCACCTACGCGCAGCTCCAGCGCGACGTCGTCCGCTTCGCGAACGCGCTGAAGGAGCTCGGCGTCGGCAAGGGCACGGCGGTCGCGATCTACATGGGCATGGTCCCGGAGCTCCCGGTGGCGATGCTCGCGTGCGCCCGGCTGGGCGCGCCGCACACGGTCGTCTTCGGGGGCTTCTCCGCCGACTCGCTCTCCGGCCGGATGAACGACATGGGCTGCGAGGTGCTCCTCACGCAGGACGAGGCCTGGCGCCGCGGAGCGACCGTGCCGCTGAAGCGGACGGCCGACGAGGCGATGGCCGACGCGCCGGGCGTGCAGCGCTGCCTCGTCGTGCGCCGCACCGGCAACGACGTGCCGATGCAGGACGGCCGCGACGCCTGGCTGCACGACCTCGACGTCTCCGACGACCCGGCCACCTGCCCGCCCGAGCCGATGGAGAGCGAGGACCTGCTGCTCCTGATGTACACGTCGGGCACGACCGCGAAGCCGAAGGGGATCGCGCACACGACGGCCGGCTACCTCGTCGGCGCCGCCACCACGCACCACTACGTCTTCGACCTGAAGGCGGAGCAGGACGTGTACTGGTGCGCGGCCGACATCGGCTGGATCACCGGCCACAGCTACATCGTCTACGGGCCGCTCTGCAACGGCGCCACCTCGGTCATCTACGAGGGCACGCCGGACTTCCCGGACAAGGACCGCTGGTGGGAGATCGTCGAGCGCTACGGCGTCACGATCCTCTACACCGCGCCGACCGCGATCCGCGCCCATATGAAGTGGGGGCCGGAGCACGCGCAGCGGCACGACCTCTCCTCGCTGCGGCTGCTCGGCTCCGTCGGCGAGCCGATCAACCCGGAGGCGTGGATGTGGTACCGCGAGCACATCGGCGGCGACCGCTGCCCCGTCGTGGACACGTGGTGGCAGACGGAGACGGGGATGATCATGATCACGCCCCTGCCCGGCGTGACGACGACGAAGCCGGGCTCGGCCACGAGGCCCTTCCCCGGCGTGGAGGCCGGCGTCTTCTCCGAAGCGGGAGATGAGGTAGGCCCGGGCGGAGGCGGCTATCTCGTGCTGAAGCGGCCCTGGCCGGCGATGACGCGCGGGATCTACGGCGACGAGGCGCGCTTCCGCGAGACGTACTGGTCGAAGTACCCGGGCGTCTACTTCGCCGGCGACGGCGCGCGGATCGACGGGGACGGCGACTTCTGGCTGCTCGGCCGCGTCGACGACGTGATGAACGTCTCGGGCCACCGCATCTCGACGATCGAGGTCGAGTCGGCGCTCGTCGACCACCCAAGCGTCGCCGAGGCGGCGGTGTGCGGCCGCGCCGACGCACTCACCGGCCAGGCGATCGTCGCCTACGTGACGCTGAAGGGCGGCGACGAGGGCTCCGTCGCGATGCTCGAGGAGCTACGCAACCACGTCGCGGACAAGATCGGCCCGATCGCGAAGCCGGCGAACATCGTCTTCACGCCGGAGCTGCCGAAGACCCGCAGCGGCAAGATCATGCGTCGCCTGCTGCGCGACGTCGCGGAGCAGCGCCCGCTCGGCGACACGACGACGCTGGCCGACCCGACCGTCGTGAACGAGATCGCAGACCGCGCCGCCGCCGACGCGTCGGACGACTAGCGCAGGCTCCTGCTCTGGCGAGAGCACTCTCGCCGAGGCGACGGTCTTGGGTTGGCGCTCGATGCACGGATGCAGCTTCACGGAGCGCAGACGAAAATCGCGAGGCGCCTAGACGCCACGAGCGGGCCGCCGAGGTCTGGCAGGAGATCGGCCATCTCGGCCGACCGAGTGGCCGCGACATACTCGTAGGCGGCCTGTCGGCTGTGGAACGTGACGGTTCCGAAAACATCACGCTGCTCAACATGGTTGAAGTGTCGGCGGAGAGCGCCCCCGGCACTTTCGATCGTAAATCCGCCGCCTGGCGCGCCGATCTCGCCGACGAACTCCCAAACCTCCGCCAGATTTCGGTCGCTGCTCGTCGCGGCGACGAGGCGTCCGTCAGGCCGTAGCACTCTGCGCAGCTCCTCCAGTGCCAGATCGAGGTCGGACGCGTGGTAGAGCATCCACGCTGCCACCGCGCAGTCGAAACTTCCATCGCCAAACGGCAGGTCCACAACGTCGCCGATGAGTGCCTCTACTCCGCGCGCAGCTGTGAGTTCGACCATGCGCGCGGACTGATCGAGCGCGATGACCTGCCCTGGAAGCTCGCGCGACATCCGCTCCGCAAGCTCCCCTCGTCCGCACCCGACCTCCAGTACGTCCAGTGGCTGCCCTTCTGCGACCGCGGCGAAGACGACGTCGTACGGGTCGGGACCGGTCGCCGTCTCCTGTTTAGCCATGCGAGCCTCGTACCGCTTCTCGTCGGCGTACTCCTTCCGGACATGTTCGGTGTCGTTTAGCGAGTTCATCGCGTGGCGCCGAAGACGTGAGAGAGCGGCCCACGACGTCTCGGATTCTACGGCCCTCTCAGGCTCAGACCGACTTCGCGTCGGGGACATTCCCGAACACTGGGCCAGCGTACCGCGCATGTCTCCCGAGCTGACTAGCTTGCTGCCGGGCTGGGGTTAAACAGCTTCCAGTGCCCCTCGGAGACGACTTCGACGGTGCCGTCGACCACCTTGATGGCGGTCTGATCGTCAATGGCGTACGCAGGCACAGGCAACCCGGCGGCCCATGCTTCTATCTCGGCCAGAGGGGTAGCCGGAATGTCATCCTCACGGTAAAGGTGTGGAAACACGGAGAAACCAACGAGTCCCAGCGCTTTGTCGCTGCCTGTGAGCGGATCGCTGTCGTCGTAGGTCTCTCCTCCGAAGTCGGGAGTCGCGACCATCGCACCGCCACTCGTGCCGACGTAGACCATGTCGGCCCGCAGCGACGGTAAGAGGTCGGCCAGCCCGGACTGCCGCATCCAGTAACAGAGATACAAAGGACTGCCACCCCAAACCAGCAGAGCGTCGACTTCCTGAACCGCCGGAACCCAGTACTCCTCTTTGATGCTGGGCAGCGCGGTCAGCTCCAGCACTCCCAACGACTTCCAACCCAAACCGCACATGGGGCCCCCGCTCGACCCGTTGATGAACCCGTAGACGTGTGAAGGTCCGCCGGGGAAAGGTTGCACCCCAGTTGGAATGCAGAGTGCACTGGACTCGGCAATCGGCTTGCCCAGCAAAGCGACCAGCGCATCGTGGATGCTCGCATTCCGAATGCCGCTGGATGTGAGGAGAATCTTCATCGTGCCTCCTGAAGTCATTGCTGCAGGCGAGACTCTTTGGACGGTACGCGGTAGAGACTGGCCGACCACCGACAATTCATCGACTCCGGAGGATCCAGCGTCACGTCGGGGGACATTCCCGAACACTGGGGCAGGCGAGCGTCGGGCTCTGCGATCATCCTCCGCATGGTCGGCCGGCGTTGGGAGGGGGACGAGCGCGGCGAAGGCGTCGCTGATGCGACCGGGTTTGTGGCCGGCGTCTTCGAGTTGGTCGACGCGATGCGGAGCCCGAGTTGGGTGGCCGAAGAACCCGGAGTTCATCTCCTCCCTCATATCGAGCGGGCATGCCGGACGCTGCTGCTTGAGGTCGAGGACGCTCGGTTGTCTGCTGACGGATCCTTCGATGTCCGCCTTTCCTGGATGGGGCAGGGGTGGCGGGTCGGGGAGATCCGCGCGGCGGTCTTCGCGCTCGTGGGCGGTTTTGCCGAGATCGCGACGTATGTCAGGCAGCGTCGGGTAACAACTGAGAACCGGGATGAGACGCTTCTCTTCGAGATCGTCACCGGCATCCTCGACGACGGAGACAACGTGTTTGCCCCGCACGGGCACACGGTGCAGATCAGCGTGTCGCCGGCTCCGTAGGGCGTCAAGCGTCGGCGCTCAGGGACATTCCTGAACGCTGGCCCAGCCAGCCCACGGTAGTAAGCAAACGGAGCGAAGGGATGAACGTTGTGCCGGTGCTGCGTACGATCCGAAGCGTGGCACCGCAGCACGTCGAGGACGGCCAGCGGATCGAGATCGCGCGCATGCAGCAGCTGCTCGCCGAGCGCGACTAGGGCTCGGCGAGGAACGCCTCCAGACGCCCTGCCTCGTCCTCGATCTCGCGCCGCGCCGCGGCTGAAAGCGGCTCGAACGGCTCCAGCACGACACGGCCGTCGTCGACGCGCCAGATCCCGGCGACGAATCCGTCGACCAGGAACGTCTGCGCGACGTCGCCGTTCATCTTGATCACCGTCTTCCGGTACTGCTCCGGCAGCACGCGCGTGCGGTCGGCCCAGGCGAGCAGGACGTTGTCCCACTTCGGCAAGAAGCGGACGGGCGCGGGAGTGTCGGCGTCCGGCAGGGACGCGCGCCCGACGTCGAGGAGCTCGCGGCCCTGCTCGTCGCGGAAGCGGCGCAGCGGCTCGAGCAGCTCCAGCGCAGCGTCGATCTCGGCCACGCGCATCTTGCTCCAGGCCCCGATGTCGCGGCGCGTCGAGGGGCCGAAGGCCGCGAGGTAGCGGCGGAAGATCTCGGCGCGCGCCTCGACCGGGACGTGCGCCTCCGGCTCCTCGATCGCGACAAACCGTCGCTCGTTGCGCGGCTGCCAGAGCGCCGTCTCGTGGTGGTGGACGATGTGCGCTGCGCCGCGCGCCATCCGCCAGGCGCGGCGCGCATCGACGCCGGCGAGGCCGTACTCGCTCTCCAGGTGGGCGAGCGCCTCCGCCGACGTGACGGGTCCCCCGGCTGCGAGCGCGCGCACCGACGGGGCGAGCTGCTTCGCCCGTTTCGTCTCCCAGGGGAAGTTCGTCTCGCTCATGGCCGCCCGGATGAGCGCGTAGTCGCGCCGTGTGACGAGGTGCAGCGTCTGCCGCATCAGCGGTCGCCCTGACGATCGCGGACTGCCGGAGCAGTCGCTCGAGCGACCCGCGCCGGAACCCCGTCGTGCGCGTCCAGATACCGACGTACGGAGCCTGCGGCGACTGCGCCTGCATCCCGACGAGGCGCTCGATCACCGCCGTTGGCGAGAGTCGCGTGCGCTGGAGGAGGAGCTGCCGCGCGAGTGTCGCGCGGTTCAGCTCTCGCAGCGTGAGGACTCGTTCGGCCACAGGCCGAGACACTCTAATCGCGGACTGATCTCGCCCTGCAAGTTCAAGAACCGACCCCCACTGAGTCAGACGACGGCCCGCCCCCTAAGCGGGGTCAAACGGGGGCGAGCCGTCATCGCACAAAGATGGTCGCCGCTTCCGGTCGTCGAGGGTATGACCCAATCGTGTCAACGGATCAGACTGGAGGGCGCGTCGGCCTAGATCTTGGCGGCAGATCCGCGCGACGAGCCCTCGCTTGGGCCAGCGTTCGGGAATGTCCCCTGAAGCGTAGGGTGCGCCGACAGCGCAGAAGGCGTTGATCGAGCACGCGCCAGGCGATAGCTTCGTCTCCTGCAGAGATGAAGCACTTGGCGCTCGCAGTCTCCGATCAGCAACGCTCACGTCGCTTCTACGAGACGTACTTCGGCTTCGACGCCCAACCCGCACAGCGCTACGACGACGGTGTACTCATGCTCTTCAACCGGGATGGGTTCTCTCTCGCGCTCGGCGAAACAGACGAATCGATCCGATTACCCAGGTTCCTCCACTTCGGCATCGGGTTGCAAACGCCCGACGACGTTCACGCATTCCGGCGACGCCTGGCCGACGACGGCATTCCTATCGTCGAGGAATGGGACGAGCCGGACTTCGTCAGCGTCAAGTGCAGCGACCCCGACGGCTACGTCGTTGAAGCGGCATGGGAGCCGGACAGACCCGGTCCTGGCGCAGACACGTAGCTGCCGGGCCAGAAACGGCGGGCTGGGCCAGCGTTCGGGAATGACGCCTGAGCTATGCCGGAAAGATCCAGTGCGCCTGCCCGCACCGGGGGCAATCAAGCTCGACTGATCCGTCCGGATTCGGCGCACGCGAGAGGTCGGAGCGGCGACCCTTCCAGTGGCGCTCCTGGCACTCGAACGGCTCGTCCGAGGTCAGGATCCCGGAGATGGCGTCCTCGTCCGGCATGACCGAAGCGTAAGCGATCAGCTGGGCCAGCGTTCGGGAATGTCCCCCGAGCAGCTGTAGATTCAGCGTGGCGGCGCAGTCGCGAGACTCAGAGCCGCGCGCACTGATCCTCCTTGTTGCCCTCGACGATGTTGCGGCCACCCGTCGGCTTGGGCTTGTTCGACTTGCACTGGAGGTTCCCCTCGACCCGGTTCGAGGTCACGGTGAACGCCGCGCGGTTCGAGAAGAGCTGGATATCGGAGTCGACCCGGTTGCGAAGCAGCGCGCCTCCCTTGCCCTGCTTGAGCTGGATGCTTCCGCCGACCGTGGAATCGACGACCCGGACGAGCGCGGCGCCCTCGGCTTGTACGTTGCCGTCGACGCGAACCCGCTCCGCCCGGAGCGTCGCCCCCGACTCACGATCACGTTGCCCTCGACGCGGGTCCGGTTCAGCTTGCATGTCGCGCCGGCGGGCACCTTCAGGTTGTCGACCGTGATCGCCCTGAGTGTGCCCCGGCAGATGCGATCGTCAGCAAACGCCGACGATGGCAGTGCCAGGAAACCGGCGCCGAGCGTCTGCGATCACGAAGAGCGTGCCTCGCATCGTTCCTCCTCGCTTGTCGAGTCCCTGGGGCCTTCGCCTGCGCAGCCAGCCTGGGGTCTTCACAGGGCCGGATCGAGTCTATCCGTGTGCGGTCGGCTGGGCCAGTGTTCGGGAATGTCCCCTGAGCAGGGCTAGCTCCTCGGGGGATTAGCGAAGGCATCCGGACGCCGCCGGTTAGGGTTCCTCTGTGGTTAGCGCTGTGGAACTGCGGCAAATGCAAGAGCTTGCCCAGATCATCTGGCGGGAGGCTCCGCGAGTCTTAGACATGACAGTGGCTGAACTGGCGTACCAGGTCGGAATGGGGAAGTCGAACGAGGAAGACAGATCATCTCACCGCATGTGGTTGACTGCGGGACAGTGCTTAGGGTGGGGTTGGCTCTTTCCACCAGACACGTTCGAATGGGCAGTCCACCCCGGTTCGCCGCAGTTGCTCGACGAGATTCTTGACTGGTGCGAGGCGCAAGCAGGAGGTCAGGCGGCACTGCGGACGGCTATCCGCGACGGCGACCGACAAGCACTAGAGACGCTTCATGCCCGGGGGTTTGTCCGCGATTTTGAGCGCCCGTGGGTGCGGCTGAATCACAGGACGCTAGTGGACATCGAGGAGTCACAACTGCCTTCCGGTTACAGGCTCCGAACCGTCTCTGACTATGACGGTGACATCACGAAGCGGGTCATCGTCCACCAGCGGTCATGGGCAGAGATCGGGACGCGTGTAGGGCTTCATACGTACCCCGGCGTGATGACGACGTGGCCCTATCGGAGCGACCTAGATTTCGTACTGGAAGCCGATGACGGGACGCCCGTCGCTTTCGCTCTCGGCTGGTACGACGAAGCGAACCGCGTGGGCGAGTTCGAACCCTTAGGCACAGATCCGGCCTATCGGAAGATGGGACTTGGGCGCGCATTGTTGCTTCTCGCCCTCAAGCGGTTCCGTGACGTGGGAGCGACGTCGGCGCTGGTGGCGTCGCGGGGTGACGACGGACAGCCCCTTCCGCGTCGCCTCTATGAGTCAGTGGGCTTCCGTGAGTTATCGCGGCAACTGCCGTTCGTCAAGCCGCCTTCTGGTTCTGGCTGAATACCTCGCCTGCGCGAGCGTCCCTGACGCCTGATCCGCCGACGCCGCGACGAATCCGGTCGCGCAGATCGTTCGTAGTCCCGGGGGGCATTGCCGCCAATGCTTTCAGCGGACATTCGCGAACGCTGGCCCAGGCGGTGGTGTCCGCGACCAGCCGCCCCCAGTCTTATGACGACGCGAGGCTCATGAACATCCAGCGGTGGCCTTCGAGGTCGGCGGCGCTGTAGAGCCTGCCGAACGGAAGATCTTCCGGCTCACGGAGGATGGTTGTCCCGGCCGAACGAGCCCGTTCGTAGTGGTCGTCGACGTCGTCGACGGTTACGTGAACGCCGTCGATCACCCACGGTGTCGCCAACCAGCGTCGAGCGTGCTCGCATTCCGCAGCGTGGTGAGCCGGGCTGTGGTAGTCCGAGCCCGGCCAACCGAGCATCACCGTGGCGCCACCCAACTCTAGTTCGGCATGCGTCACCCGACCGTCAGCATCCGTGTATCGCTCCCCGGCTTCGTGGAAGCCGAATGCTTCGCCCAGCCAATCGATCGCCGCAGCAACGTCCTCGTACGAGATCATGGGCGTCGCCTTCTGCACGACGCGATCTTATCCCTGGTGCGCCCATCGAGACGCCCAGGCTCAGGGGACATTCCCGAACGCTGGCCCAGCCGAACGCCGCCTCGTTTGCGCGTAGATTGGTGTTGCCATGTCGAGCTGGTACGACGCCTTGGCGGACCGATACGGGGACTGGTCGTCCACTAGCGTCGCTGCTGACGTCCCGTTCTACCTCGGGCTTGCCCGTGATGCTGACGGGCCGTTGGTCGAGCTTGCAGTTGGCACCGGGCGCGTTGCGATCCCGGTTGCTCAGGCAACGGGCCGGCGTGTACTAGGGATCGACTCTTCGCCGGCGATGCTCGCGCAGGCTCGAGTGCGCGCAGTCGAGGAGGGAGTCGAGCTCGACCTGCGTGAAGGAGACATACGGGAGCTTGAAATCGAGGAGCCGGCGGCCTTGATCTACTGCCCTGGGCGGTCTCTGCTGCATCTGCCCACGTGGGCCGATCGTCGCCGCTGCTTCGAGCGGGTCGCGGCATCGCTTCGGTCGAACGGCCGCTTCGCCTGGAACGCGTTCGCCTTCGACCATCACGTCGCATCCGCCATAGACGGCCAGCACGCCGACGCGCACGCCGGCGTCCCGCTGCCGCACACGAACCGCTACAGCGTCAGCGATAACCGAGTCGACATCACCTTGGACGATGGTGGAACCGGTTCGCTCTGGTGGGCAACCAAGAACGAATGGCTTGGGCTCCTCGACGTCGCGGGCCTGCGCCTCGAAGCTCTCTATGGCGGATTTGCCGGGGAACCGCTCGACGACGACAGCCGTGAGTACATCTTCGTGGCCCGTCGGTAAGCGCTCAGCCTGGCCGTTACGACAGGCCAGGGACATTCCCGCACGCTGGCGCAGGCTAGAGGGTCTTGCGCATCAACTCATTATCGAGTTGCTTGAAGCCCAGTCGCCGGTAGAAGGTGGCCACGTCTGGCGCAGCCACTAGATCCAGGCGCTTGCCGAGACGTCGGCGGTGCGCGATGGCTTCAAGGTGTTCCATGATCGCCAGACCTATTCCGCGCCCATGATGGCGAGGGTCAACGACGACATCGACGACGAAGCAATAGATGGCGCCGTCTCCTACAAGGCGGCCCATACCGACGACCTCGCGCTCATCGACGGCGCAGACCGCAGCAAGACTGCCGAGCAACGCCCGCTCGCACTCCTCGCCCGCCGGGGAGGGCCAGCCGACAGCGCTGAGCAACCCGATGTACTCAGGTACCGACGGAAGACGCTCGACAAGATCCACGCTCGTGGACGATTATCGCGCCTCGCCTGACCGATCCTCAGGGGACATTCCCGAACACCGAGTCGGGACGGTGCCTCTTCGGCTGCTGTGTTCCCAAGCACCTTCACCGTGATCCCTAGCGCGTGACGGTCCCGGTGAACGTCACGTGAGTAGGCGAGTCGGCTTCGGGGCCGTACACGACCTCCATCTCGCCGCTCCCGCGAAGGCGCTCGAAGGCGCCGGTGCCGCTGACGATCGTCCACGAGCCCGTTTGATTCATGCCCTGCGCCGGTTCCGGCGTGAACCGCAATTTGACGGTGCCCTCCGGGCAAGTGATCGTCTCGACGATCAGCCACACGGTCGGATCGCTACTCCCGTGGGAATCCCGGACGGCTCCGCCCGCGCAGAAGGGCGAGTCCCCGAGGGTGGACCCCTCAAGAACTTCGCCGGTGGCGATCGGTTCCGCGCGCTCAGTGTCGGCGATGTCCATCCTCGTCCGGATCACGGCCGGCTCGCCGCGTGGCGCGGCGGTCGAGGCCGCGCTCGTGTTCGCGTCGTCGTCGTCACCGCCACACGCCCCCAGGCAGAGCACACCGACGAGGACCAGCACCAGCCCCACCGCTTTGCGCATGACCGCTCCCTAGACGAGTACGACCCGCGCGAGTATCCCTCTGGAGCGGAACGTCGGCAACGCAGATCGCTGAGGGGCCATTCCCGGACACTGGCCCAACCGACTGCCGAGGCTTGCTCGGTGCGCCGACGGCGATCCTTGCTGAGTGAAAGGCGGCGATTCCCCTCCCGGGCCGCCAGTCGAACGGCTCGTCGACAGATGAGTTCCGTCCCCGATCGCAGTCTCAACACCGAAGCCCGATCGACAACGAGCGATCTGGAGGATCACATTGCCCAACCAGGGTGACACTGGCGTTCCCAAGCTCTCCGCCAACACGATTACGGCTCACCTCGCGGCCACCTTCGCGGACTTACCCGTCTACGTGCACACGATCGAGCACGCCGACGGCGTCGTCCTCGTCGACACCGGCATGATCGACTCGACGGCGGAGCTGGACGAGGAAGGCGCGCCGGTGCCGATGCCGGAGAACATCCCCCGAGACGTCGTGTGCGTCATCAACACCCACCTTCACTTCGACCACTGCGGCGGCAACCGCCTGTTTCCCGGTGTGCCGATCCACGTCCAGCGACTCGAGCTGCAAGGGCCTCATGACCCACACGAATGGGTCGACTTCCCGGGCGCGACCTACGTCGAGCACGACGGCGAGGCGGAGGTGCTCCCCGGCATCCGGCTGCTGCCGACGCCCGGCCACACAAACGGCCACCAGAGCGTCCTTGTCGATACGCCCGACGGGCTCGTCGTCATCGGCGGCGACGTCGCGTACGCCTACGACGAACTCGAGAGCGGCTCGACCGAGGGACAGCGGCTCGTGCTCGCCCTAGCTGCTCCAACGTGGCTCACGCACGCGGAAGGTGGGCCGAAGGTTCCCCGCCCGAACTAGGACGACGCGAGCCGGAGCGCGGTCCTCGAGACACCTTGCGGCGGACGTGCGGGACTCGCGATAGCAGCGTGCGCACCGGGCGCTTCGCTCGATCGTAGGGCAGCGGTCGCGGAAGCCCGGCAGAGCTAGCGCCTGCCCGTCGTCATTCCGGAGCGCTTGCCGAAGCGTGTGGCGACACGGCGGCGGGCAACTCAGGCGTCATCCCGGACGCTGGCCCAGGCGTGTGGCTACGCGCAGTCAGCGGGGCTGCGACTCGAGCTCCCGCAGCGCCTCGACCGCCTCGTCGACCGACCAGCAGATGCGCCCGCGGGCCTCGATCGCCCCGGCGACGAAGAGGTTCATCCCGTCGCCGGTCGAGTTTCCCCTCCGTCGCTCGAGGCGCAGGTCCGTGACGAGGCCGACGATGCCGCGGTACCGCCTCCCCGTCGCGTTCGACGAGCTCGGCGAACATCCCGATCTCGCAGGCCGTGCCGTCGTCGATGCTCGGCCCGTCGAGCCAGGCGAGCAGCACGTTCGCGAGCGCACGCCCTCGGCGTCGACGCGGTACACCTCGGCGGGCGTCAGCTCCGTCAGCTCGCCGAACTGCTCGTGCGGCACGAAGCACTCGAGCCCCTCGCCGCGAAGCCTCGCTGCAAGTCCGTCGAGCCACGCCCGCTCGGCCTCGGAGAAGAGAGCGCCCGCGACGTAGATCCGCACGTCAGGCCGGCTCGAAACCGGAAGGGATCGTCAGGCGCCGCGGGAGCACGAGCGCAAGCATGCCCCAAGAGTCGCCCGGGCCGGGTGGAGCTACTGAACAGTGTCTCGCCGGACTCAGGCGTCATTCGTGAGCACTCCACGTCCGTTCAGGCCACGAACGTGTGCGCGATCCTCCGCGCGGAATGCACGAAGTGCCATGCCCTCAGGTGCCGTTCCTGGTCTTCGACGATGAGGACGCACTCGCACCCAGCGTGATGAGGAAATCTGAGCCTGGTCTCGTTCTGGTACTAACGGTTGCGCGCGATGCGAGTAGCGGCGCTCTACGACATTCACGGCAACCTTCCGGCGCTCGAGGCAGTGCTGGCTGAGCTCTCGCAGGTTCATCCGGATCTGATCGTGGCGGGCGGGGACATGGCCGCAGGCCCGATGCCGCGAGAGACGCTCGATCGGCTGATCTCTCTCGGCCCAGGCGTCCGCTTCCTGCGCGGCAACACCGACCGGGAGATCGTCGACCAGTACGACGCGTGTTCGGTGCCGGAAACGCGCGACGACGACGATGTCTGGGCCCAGCGCATCGAGTGGGCTGCGCGCCAAGTGACCGAAGCCCAACGCGACCTGCTCGCCGCCTTGCCGACGAGTCTGACGATCGAGGTCGACGGTCTCGGAGCGACGCTCTTCTGCCACGGATCCCCGAGCAGCGATCACGAGGTGATCACGCGCGTCACGCCGAGCCAGCGGCTGGACGGCATCCTCACACAGGTGACGGAGAGCATCGTCGTCTGCGGCCACACCCATGTCCAGTTCGACCGGACGCACGCGGGCAAGCGCGTGATCAACGCCGGCAGCGTCGGCCTGCTCCGCGAGGAGACGCCGGGGGCGTACTGGACGCTGCTCGGCCCCGACGTCATGCAGCGGCGGACGAGCTACGACCTCGACGACGCCGCAAGCCGCATCCGCGCGACGGCGTGCCCCGAGGCGGATGTCTTCGCCGACGACCTGCTCAAGCCATGGGACCCGGCCCTAGTGAGTGAATCCCGAGAGGCGGAGGCCCGCGGATCGACGCGGTGAGTGACCACCAGCTGTGGATCAACGGAGGGCGGACGCCGCCGCATCGATCGGCGACGGTCGACCTTCATCCAGCCCGCCGACGCACCATCGTCGCAAGCATCGTCGCCACGTGGACACGCTCGGACCCTTGCTCGGCGTACGCGTCGCCACGGCAAACGGTCAGCGTGCGCCCGGCTCGCAGGACGTCGCCTCTCGCGACGAGCCTGTCGCGCTGGCCGGCGCGAGCAGATTGACCTTCAGCTCGACGGTCAGTACCTCCGCGTCGTTCGGCATCAGCGTCAGCGCCGCGTAGCCGCAGGCGCTGTCGAGCGCGGCGACGACGACCCCTGCGTGGAGGAAGCCATCCTGTTGCGAGAGGCGCGGCTCGATCGGCAGCGCAATCGCGACGCGACCGGCGGCGACGTCGGCGAGATCAGCGCCGAGAGTCCCCATCGCGCCCTGGCGGGCGAAGCTCGCGCGGACGCGCGCGACAATGGCGTCGTCGACTCTCCGGGTGGAATCCGCCACGGCCGCATCATGATCCATGGCTCCGGGGCGGAAGCGCCCGTTGTACGCTTGACGCCGATGAAGGGATTGCGGGCACGCCGCCGCGACCGCCTGCTCGAGCTCGACGAGGTCGAGCGGCGACTGAAGCCGTTCGGGCGCCGGTACCTGGGCGTCCGCGCGATCCCGCTCGACGCGCTCGTCGGCACTGACAGCCGCGCCAGCTCGTTCACCCGCGACTTCCGCCCGCTTCACGCCTTCAGCCGCGACCGGTTGCGCTCGCTCGAGAGCGCGTTCGCCGACAGTGCCTTCCCCCCGATCGTCACGGTCAAGCTCGGTGAGGCCTACTTCGTGATCGACGGGCACCACCGCGCCGCCCTCGCGCGGCGCAGAGGCGCAGAGATGATCGACGCCGACGTGACCGAGCTCATCGCGCGCGTCCCTCTCCCGGCCGGGGCGGACATGCTCGAGGTCGTCCTCCGGGAGCTCGAGCGGATCTTCGTCGAGGACAGCGGGCTGGCCGAGGCACGCCCCGGCCTGCGCGTCTCCGTCAGCCGGCCCGCGCACTACCTCGAGCTGCTCGAGAACATCCAGGTGCACGGCTACCACATGATGCGAGGACGCGGACGCGTGCTCGAGAACGAGGAGATCGCGGCGGACTGGTACGACTCGATCTACACGCCGACGCTCGCTGCGATCGACCAGCTGCGCCTCGGCCGCCTGTACCGGGACGCGCCGCACGGCGACCTGTTCCTCCTTCTCCACCGGCACCGGCGGGATGCGTTCCCCTCGACCGGCTGCCCGCACCTCGCGCAGACCGTCGTCTCGGTGATCGGCGACGGTGGGCGCGCCGCCGGCTGGGTTGCCGGGCCGCGAGGGCCGTTCGCCGGCCGAGCCATAAGCCAGCCGCCCGGTCATTGCGGGGAATAGGATCGCGGCATGGCGGCTCGGCATCGCGTCGTGCTGTTGCCAGGCGCGGTGTTGCCCGCGGAGCTCGCGTATGCGGCGCTGCTGCAAGTGCTCGGTGAGCGCGTCGATGCCGTGACGAAGGATCTCGAGGTGTACGCGGACGATCAGCCGCCTCTGGGCTTCGACCTCGGCATGGAGGCGGCCGCGGTCTTGCGCGAGGCGGACGCTCACGGGTTCGATCGTTTCCATCTCGTCGGCTACTCGGCCGGCGGCGCTTCGGCGCTCGTCTTCGCTGCCCTCCATGGTGAGCGGCTCCTGAGCCTGGGACTGCTGGAACCTGCCTGGGCGGGGAACGAGAGAACACCGCAGGAGGAGGAGCTGATGGAGCGCTTCCGGGCGCTCGATGCGCTTCCGCCTGCGCAGTTCATGGCGGAGTTCACACGGCTGCAGTTGGCGCCCGGGGTCGACCCGCCTGCCGCTCCCGAAGGCCCGGCGCCGCCCTGGATGGCGAAGCGACCGGCGGGCATCCGCGCGATCCTCGATGCATTTGACCGCGGCGATCTCGACCTCGAGGCGCTCAGGGCGTTCGATCGCCCGGTGTTCTTTGCGCTGGGCGGCCGCAGCAACCCGGATTTCTTCGCGCCAATGGCAGAGCGGCTGTCGGGGATCTTCTCCGATTTCACTCTCGAGACGTTCTCCGAGCGCCACCACTTCGACCCGCCTCACCGCGTTGAGCCCGAGCGCCTGGCCAACTCGCTGCTCGCGCTTTGGAGCCGCGGCACGCCCGAATCCTCGGTCAGGGGACGTGCCTAGGTCCTGTAGGGTCAGTGAAGGTCAGTGGAAACGCGACTGAGGCTCACGCGGAAGCAGATTCTGGCCTTCCGGCGGCGGGTCGGTGCACTCGACGAGCGCATGCCGATGGGCTCGGAGTCACTGCGACGGGCCGCGTGGGCCGGCTTGCAGGACAGCATGCCGAGAGCAGCGCTGCTCTCGCTGCACGCGCGGGTCGAGGGGGTCGAGCCGTCGACGTGGGAGGATCCGTCGCTCGCGCAGCTCTGGGGGCCTCGCTACAGCACGTACGTCGTCCCCAAGCGTGATTTCGCGCTGTTCTCGCTGGGGAGGCATCCCGACAACGTCAAGAGCCGCCTGCGGGCCGAGCGCATCGCCGAGCAGCTGCACGCCCACCTCGATGGGGCGCGCATGAAGGACGGCGAGGTCGCGAGCGCGCTCGGCGTTCACTCGAACAGCTTCCGGTACGCCGCAACGACCGGCACGGTCGCCATCCGCTGGGAGGGCGCACGAGCGCCGACCGTCTGGACGGTCGCCGCTGCGCAGATCGACCCCGCCGACGCGTGCCGCGAGCTCGCTCGGCGCTACCTCCACGTCTTCGGGCCGACCACCGCTGACGGGTTCGCCCGGTGGGCGGGGATCTCGCGACGCTCGGCGGGCACCGCGTTCGCCTCGCTCGAAGGAGTCGCTGCTGGCGGTTCGCACGCCACTCGGCGACGAGTGGCTGCTCGCAGACGACGAGCCGGCCATGCGCGCCGCGGAGGCGGCTCCCGCGCCCGCGCGCCTGCTGCCGAGCGGCGATACCTACTTCCTGCTCGACGGCGGAGAGCGGGAGCTGCTCGTCCCGCGCGCGGATCAGCGTGCGCTGCTCTGGACGTCCCGCGTGTGGCCGGGCGCGCTCCTCGTCGAGGGCGAGATCCGCGGAACCTGGCGACGGGCGCAACACACCGTGCGGATCGACGCCTGGACTCGCCTCACACGGGGGCTGCGCGATGCGATCGAGGCGGAGGCAGGCGCCCTACCGCTTCCGGGCGTCGACCGACGGATCGAGGTGGTCTGGAACTAGCGGGGCGCTGTGAGTGTCTTGAGCCCTCTCGCGGCAAGCGGAAGCCGCGGCGCTGTCCACCCTTGTCGATCGTGTGCCGGCCATTCGTACGCAGGGGTCCCGTCGACGAGGAGGTCGGAGAGCTCGGGCCGGTCGAGCTGTCGGGCCGACCAGTCGTAGAGGGGGCGTAGGCGCGGCTGGATCACCGCGTAGTCGAGCACGCGGCCGAGCTTGTGCTCGAGTCGGAGGTAGTCCTCGTCGAGCTCGCCGTCGGCCGGATATGCGTCTGGGAGGACGCGTCCCATGGCGAGGAAGATGTCGACGGTGCCTCGGCGGGGGTCGCCGAGGGCAGGGCCGAAGCGACCGACGCGGCCGAGCGCGAGCCGGGGGGCGGCGACGAGTGCGTGTGCGTACAGGACGCGGGTGAGGACGACGTTGAGGAAGAATCGCTCGATTCGGTTCTCCTGCGCGGCGAGCTCACGGTGGTCGAGGTAGGCGGCGACGATGCTCGCGTTGTGCGCGCGGTACCAGGCTTGCGCGGTGGGCTGATCGATGAATGCGATCCAGTGGTCGACCGTGGGAGTGGATGCCGGGCCGCTGCGGCCCGTGGCGCGCCCGAAGGCCTCGCAGCTGTCGCGCAGGAGCCGCTCGTTCATCGCACGCCACCACCGGCTGCCGGGCCGCTCGCTGTCGAGCGGGTTCAGCACACCTCGCTCTGCCATCCAGTGCGTGAAGGCGACGGCTGCTCGCCGGAATCGCAGGCGCGGCGATCGCCGGCCGGCCGACTCTTCGTAGATCGAGCGGGCCAGGGCGAGCCGCCCGGCGGGATCGTCCCGGACGGCAGCGACACGTGTAGCCGCGAAAGCAGCGGCGCCCCCGTCGCTGTCACCTGCCTTGTCGCCGGCGATGCGGTCATTCTTGCGCATGGCGCCCAGCCAGATCCCGATCAGCGGAACGGCCTTGCCGTGGGGCTCAGGCGGGAAGCCAGCCCGCTTGGTATCGGGTCAGCTCGCTCCTGGGGAATCCTGCATACGCCTCGCGCGCGTCCGTCGTCTCCTGCTCGACGCCCGCCCCGTGGCGTTGCGCGGCTTCGTCCACCGTGTAGGCGCCCCAGTCGGGGCCGCTCGAGCGGTCGCGGGCGCCGACCGCGAGGATCAGGCATGGCCCTGCTCCGGCCCCGACGATCACATGGTTCGTCCCCGGAGGGCAGTGCACGAAGTCCCACCGTCGTAACGGGCGCTCCTCACCTTCGACGATCGCCAGTGCCTCTCCATCGAGCACGAGAAAATCCTCCTGATCGTTCTCCCGGTGGTACATCGCCATCGGCTCGCCGGGGCCGAGAACGGTGACGTTGATCCCGAGCTGTAGGAAATCCGTCGCGCCCTCGAAGCCTGCGCCCTCGAATTCGCAGAGGACGCCCCGACGGCCCCGGTCCCACCACTGCGCCTCGCGCGCGTTGAGGACGAACCAGCCCTGCCCCTTCGGGACAAGTCCGTGCTCGGTCGAAACGAGCTGCGACTCGGGAACCACCGACCCTGAGCTTGCCAGATGTCGTTCGGTTCGACGTCGCGTAGACGAGTCTCTAGTGTCCTGCGGCGAGCGATGACCGAGATCCCGTACTTTCGCCGGCCCGCGGACTTCTCCCGGCCGGTTCGGTATGCGCACGGCCCTGACTCCTCTCGGCAGCCGGGCGTCCCTCGCGCGGCGTACACGTCCTGTGGGCGTCCAGCCGCATCTTCGATGCGCCACTCGCTGCGAAGCACGGCTGCGTAGACCTCGCCACCCTCGGCCGCGCCATTCGTGGCTTCCAGGATCGCCGCGTCCGTGCCGCGCGCGCCGGAAGGCCTCCTTGCGTGGCACCTCCCCGAGGAGCTCCCGGGACCGTCGTGTCCCCGTCGACGCGGCGCAGGACCGACGAATCCGGGAGCAGTGGCTTCACCGTCGAGCGCGTTCTCCGACGTGCTCCTCCCAACCGTCTCAACGAGAGCCTGACACACGCGACGCCGACGGACCCCGTCCGGGGACATTCGCGGACGCGGCCCCGAGAGCTGTGCGTCTCACCGTCGCCTGGCCCTTCGACCGACGGTCCGAGACGTTCCATCGGGAGCTTCGCCCAGGTCCGAGGCGGCATCCCCTATCCCGAGCTGATCGAGAGCGAGCCGAAGAAGCCGCTGCGGGTCTTCCTCAGCAGCGACCTGCGATCTCAACTGGGATGCCGCCGAGCTCAACTGGTTCAGTGCCAATCTGCGAGTCGCTCGCCGCCCTCGCAGAACGCGGGATACGACCGTCCGGCTCTCGTGCTCGGGGACGGCGGCCATGACCCGAACCACGGCGGCGCGATCCTGCCAGATCACGCTCTACATCGGCGAGGAGGCAGGGGCTCGAGCCAGGACCGGCTCGTTCGTGCACATCCCTGGTGGCGTCCAGTCCATCGCGATGTGCCACTCGCAGTCGGAAACGGCACCGCTACCTTCGATTCTCGACAACGCCTCGGCACGGTGCCGTTCGTGCCGCGCGATCACGCTGCCTTCGCGCCCGGGTGGCCTCCCCGCCGGCTCCCACTCGCTCCCCGGGTCGCAGATCAAGCAGGCCGGGAAGGAGTACGCGCTCGTGTGTTCTCCATCGTGCCTCCCTCGCGTCGGTTCAAGACGACCTGCTGAGCTCGCCTAGCCGCCGACCAGTTTGGCGAAAGCGGGCTCGTTCCGGATCGGATCGAAGTCGGAGTCCTGCTGTGCCATGTCGCGACAGCCGTCCCACCTGTCGATCGCCTGGCGTAGGTGCGCGACGGCGTCCGCCGTCCGGCCCGCGAGGCTCTCGCAGCACGCCACGTTGTAGTAGAGGTAGCCCTGGTCGGGGTGGGCGTCGATGAGCCCGCGGCCCCGGTCTGCCGCTTCGGCGTAGTCTGCCGGCGGCGTAGAGAGGTTGCACCGCGTGCCACAGCTCGGGCGCGTGGCGCTTGATCGAGTCGGGCAGCTCGACCCAGTGATGACGGCGGGAGTCGTAGCCCGACTCCGTCGGCGGCGGGAACGTCGGGTCGGCGAACGAGCCGATCGAGACGACGATCAGGTCCGGCTCCGTCGGCTCGGTGTAGAAGACCTGCGACCCGCAGTCGGGGCAGAAGTGGAAGACGTGCTCCTTGCGGTCAGCCTCGTCCGAGACGCGTGCGAAGTCGTCGAAGCGACCGGTGACCTGCACCTGATCCGCTTTGAACCCCGCCTGCATGCCGAAGGCGCTTCCGGTCCGACGCTGGCAAGCGAGGCAGTGACAGATGGAGACCGCGAATGGATCGCCCTCGACCTCCAGACGAAGTTGTCCGCAGTGACAGGCGGCAGCTCGAGCGGCCATCGCCGCGGAACCTAACCGAACCTCGGGACCGCTGGTTTCCGATGAGTCCGGCTAGAGCCCTGCACGCGGGAGGGGGAGTCCCCCTCTACCGTCGGCGCAGTCGGCGAGGTAGAGGGCCGTGCCGAGGTCGCCCGTCCAGAGCGTGTGACGGCCGCGGCCGTGGCGCGACCGGCTGGCCTCCACCTGATCCGCAGCGTGCACCGCGAAGGCCCGTGCGCGCGTGAGCCACCGTTCGTCTCCGGTGCGCTCGAGCAGCGCCAGGAACGCGTAGCCGTTCCCGGCGGTGCCGTGGCAGAGGCCGGCGCCCTTACGCAGCGGCCCGGCACGCCAGGTCAGCTCGCCGCCCGCGACGGCGAGCTCCTCGTCGAGGAAGGGAGCGAGCGTCGCGACGATTCCCGGCGCGCCGTGGCACCACTGCGTGCGGATCCGTCCGTCACCGTTCTCGTCGAGCCGCCGCCCGGCGAGCGGCGGCCAGTTGACGAGCCCATCCTCCTCGACCCCGAGGCGCCGGAGCGTCTCCGAGACTCCGGGCACGTCGCCGAGCGCGAGCACGCATCCTGCGAACCCGTGTGCCGGGCCGAGGAAGCGCGAGCTCCTCCCGGCCAGCTGTTGCGTCCACAGGCCCTCCGGGTCGCGTCGGCTGCGCAGCCACTCGATGCTCGCCGTCACGTCGAGCCCGAGCTCGCGACCCGCGAGGATCGTCCCGGGGCTCCCCCACATCAGCTCGCAGCGCTCGTCCTGCTCGTTCGCCGCGACCAGCTCCGACAGCCGCCCGAGATTGGCCTCCGACGGTGCCTGCCTCTGGAGCACCAGCCGGACTCCGGTCTCGCCCATCCAGAGGCTGCGCTCGGGGTCCTCGTCGGGAAAGTCCGGCGGGGCTTCGAGCGAGTGCTCCAGATACGGGACGTAGTCCCGTCGGAGCTCGACGAAGCCGCGCCGGGCGAGACGGTGGAGCGCATCCACGACGCCCGCACCTCCGAGATAGGCCGTTCGGAACCGCGTAGCCGGGTCGTCGCCGTCCACGACGTCTTCCGGATGCATCGTCCAGCCGTCGTCGAACGCACTCTCCGCATCGGCGACGATCGCGGCGATCGCCGCCCGCGCCCTGTCGGCGCTCCAGTGGTCGTTCGCAAGCGGCTCGTGCGCCTCCGGCGTGAACAGCATCGAGGCGAGTCTATGATCGGGCGATGGTTGCCGGGGCCCGGCTCGACGAGCAGACCGCCGAGTTCCGGGCGTTGCGCCGGAAGCTCGAGGAATCGGTCCTGCCGCTCGCGACGTCGGTCGACGGGAGGCACTTCGAGCTACAGGCCTCCCTGCATGGCCTGGAGCTGCAGGTCGGTGGCTACGTCGTGCTCGAGAGCGACGACGGAAGCCGCCTCGGCCAGGTCGTGGGGCTCGAGCTCCACCGGGTCGACGGCTCGGAGGTGACGAGCGGCGACGGCTCGCTCGAGCTGCGCACGCGCATGGTGCTCCGCGCCGCCCGCGGTGAGGGGGTCGTCCTCGAAGGCGATGGGCGGCCGTTCCACGACGCTCGCGTGCGTCCGGCCGAGCCCGCCGACGTCGCCGCCTGGCTGGCGGCGAGCCACCCCACGAGAGCGGCGCCCACGATCGGCGAGCTGCTGCTGGCGCCCGGCGTGCCCGCGACGCTCGACGCCGGCGGGTTCGACCGCCACACCTTCATGTGCGGCCAGTCGGGCTCCGGGAAGACCTACTCGCTCGGACTCGTGCTGGAGCGGCTCCTCGTCGAGACGGACCTGCGGCTGATCATCCTCGATCCGAACTCCGACTACGTCCGGCTCGGCGAGGTGCGGAGCGGGGTGGACGCTCAGGTCGCCGCCGCGTACGGGGAAGCCGCGAGCGGCGTCGTCGTCCGGCGCGCCGATCACGGCCTCCATCTCCCGATCGCGCAGCTCGACCCGCGCGCCCGCGCGGCGGCGCTGTCGCTCGACCCCGTGGCCGACCGGGAGGAGTTCGCACTCGTTGACGAGCTGCTCGGCACGGGCGCGACGATCGGGGATCTGCTGGCGTCCGAGGAGCCGCACGCGCGAGCGCTTCGGCTCCGCGTCGGGAATCTCGGCGTCGGCGGCTGGCCGTTGTGGGCGCGGGGCCGGCCGGGCTCGCTCGTCGACGACGTCGAGAGCCGCGCTGCCCGCTGCCTCGTCGTCGATCTCGGCTCCCTGTCCACGCGTGAGGAGCAAGCCGTCGCCGCGGAGGCCGTGCTCGCGACCCTCTGGCGCCGGCGCGCCGATCGTGAGCCCGTCCTCGTCGTGATCGACGAGGCCCACAACATCTGCCCGCAAGACCCGGACGATCCCGTCACGGCGCTCGTCACCGAGCATGCCGTCCGGATCGCCGCCGAGGGACGCAAGTTCGGCCTGTACCTGCTCGTCTCGACGCAGCGGCCGCACAAGGTGCACGAGAACGTGCTCAGCCAGTGCGACAACCTGATGCTGATGCGGATGAATTCGCTTGCCGACCTCGGGTTCGTCGGCGACGTCTTCTCCTTCGTCCCGCCGCGCCTGCTGGAGCGGGCCACCGACTTCCGCCAGGGCGAGGCCCTCGTCGCCGGAAAGATCGCCTCGCACCCCTCCTTCGTCCGCTTCGGTGCGCGCCTCGCCGAAGAGGGTGGCTCCGACATCCCCGCGGACTGGGCCCGGCGCCGGGAGTGATCTCGGCGGACTAGTTTTGGTCGACAAGACGAGAACTATGTGGTAGAAGTAAGAGTCATGGCGACCAAAACAGAGCCGGCGAGAGGCGGAACGATGAGAGCAGTCGTTCACGACCGGTACGGCCCGCCGGAGGTGTTGCGGCTCGAGGACGTCGAGCGACCGGTCCCCGAGGACGACGAAGTCCTCGTCAGGATCCACGCCACGACGGTCAACCGGACGGACTGCGGGCTTCGGAGCGCGGAGGTCTTCATCAGCCGCGCCGTCACCGGCCTCCGCCGGCCGAAACGGAGGATCCTCGGCATGGAGCTGGCCGGCGAGATCGAGGCCGTCGGCGCAGCGGTCGGCGAGTTCGCCGTCGGTGACGAGGTCTTCGGCGTCAGCGGCTCCGGGGCGCATGCGGAGTTCATCTGCATGCGGGAGAGCGCGCCGCTGGCGCACAAGCCGGCCGGCACGAGCTTCGAGGAGGCGGCGGCAGTCTGCGACGGAGCGGCTCTCGCACTGGCCTGCCTGAGAAAGGCGGAGCTCTCACAGGGACAGCGCGTCCTCGTCTACGGCGCCTCGGGCTCCGTCGGGACCGCTGGGGTGCAGCTGGCCAGGCACTTCGGGGCGGACGTCACGGCCGTGTGCAACACGAAGAACCTCGAGCTCGTGCGCTCGCTCGGAGCCGACCGGGTGATCGACTACACACGGGACGACTTCACGAAGAACGGCGAGACCTACGACGTCGTCTTCGACGCGGTCGGCAAGCACTCGTTCAGGCGCTGCAGACGATCGCTGAAGCCGGGCGGGACGTACGTCGACACCGACCTCGGGCTCCTGTGGAACGTCCCGGTGCTCGCCCTGCTGACGAGGTGGATCGGCGACAAGCGGGTGAGGCTCGGGATCACGAAGTACTCGAAGGAGGACGTCCTCCTGCTCAAGGAGCTGCTCGAGGCGGGGACCTACCGGGCAGTCGTCGACCGGACCTACCCGCTGGAGGACGTGCTCGAGGCGACCAGGTACGTCGAGACGGGCGAGAAGACCGGGAACGTCGTTCTGACGGTCGGCGGAACCCCGGGTGGCCCAGCCGTGTAGAGGGAATGATGCTGACGGCAATCGTCCTCTCGCTCGCCGCCTGCTGCGGGCCGGATCAAGCGGCGACGCCGACCGCCCCGGTTGCCGCGGCGCTGCGGCGCACGGTGCGGTGCGACGAGGTGATCGAGGAAACCCGGTTCCCGTACGTCGGCCGCGCGCCCTACCGGCTCCGACTCGTCCTCGGCACCGCATCCGTGCCGGGGCCGTTCGTCCCGCAGGTCTCGGACACGGGCCCGCCTCCATGGAGGTACTTCGCGAAATGGGGCTTCGTCGTCCGCGGCGGCGCGGGCCCAGCGCTGACGATCACCGTCCCCAAGGAGTGGCGGAAGCGTGTCGGGATCTCGTGGGGGAACGGCGGCCACGACGTCTTCCAGCACCTCCGCTTCCCGCGCTGCGGCACCGACGCCTCGCGCGGCAACGCGTACGCCGGCGGCTTCTTCCTGCAGGCCGCGACGGACTGCGTGCCGCTGCGGTACACGGTCGGCGGCCGCAGCCGCACGGTGTGGTTCGGTGTCGGCCGCCGCTGCTAGCTAGCGGGAGAACCCGGCCAGCCGCGGCCCGAGGTCGGCGAAGGTGACCTCGAAGTCGCTCGACTCCTCGACCTCCACGTCGGCGACCGACAACATCCGCTCGCGAAACTCGGCCCGCGCGACGCGGTGGCGCTCCGCCACCTCGCGGCTCTCCCAGAAGCTGAGCCCGAGCGTCCGTCCTTCCTGCGAGAGCATCAGGAAGCCCTCGAAGCCTTCGATGTCGCGCAGCCAGCGCACCATCTCCTCGGCGACCATCGTGGCGTTCTCGAGCGGTTGATCGGACGTCCTGGCCGAGGTGACGGTGACGTGCACGGCCGCTCCTCCTACGCCTTGCGCAGCCGCTGCGCGAAGCCGACGTTCGGGGCATGGACGTTCAGCATCAGCAGGTCGCCGTCGCCGGCGTTCCGGAAGCCGTGCGCGACGCCGACCGGAGCGGCCACGTAGCTTCCGTGCCCGGCGCGGAAGACCTCGCCGTCGAACGTGAACTCGGCCTCTCCCTCGAGGACGTAGAACGAGTCGACGTGATCGGCGTGGGCATGCAGGTCGACGCCCTCGAAGTCGGGGCCGAAGCGCAGTTCGACGACCTCGAGCTCGGGCAGCTCCGCGAGCACGCGGTGGTGCCGTGCCGCGCGCACGATCTTCTCGCCGCCGTCGGGCCCGTGTGCGATCCCATCCACGGGCACGAGTATGTCTGACGCACGCCGCGCTAGCGCTTGCGGGCGACCGCGAGCAGGTACGCATAGTGGTACTCGGAAGGCCCGTCCGCGCTGCCGCGGTTCATCCGCGTGGCGAAGTCGAGGAAGTCGCGGTCGACGGCTGCCGCGTGGCCGGGATCGGCGTAGGCGGCGACGGCCGGGCCGAAGGTCTCGCGATAGAAGTCGCAGTACGCCCGTGGCCCGCCGGGGCTGCGCTCGACGAGCCATCTCCGCTCGACGGCGAGCTCCGCTCGCTCCCCCAGGAGCCCGCGCAGGTGCCGCTCGTCGCCCCACAGCACCGGCGGCAAAGCGTCGGGCGGCGGCGCGGGGAGGTAGGGCGCGAACACGCCGAAGAACTCACCGACGCCCCCGTTCGGGGTGAAGCTGGCCAGCCCGATCGTGCCGCCGGGCCGGCACACCCGCAGCAGCTCGTCGGCGACCTTCTGGTGGTCGGGCGCGAACATGGCGCCGAACGAGGACGTGACGACGTCGAACTCGGCGTCCGCGAAGGGGAGCGCCTGAGCGTCGGCGACGACCCACTCGAGCTCGACGCCGCGCGCCCCCGCCTCGCGCCTCCCTCGTCGAGGCTCTCGGGCGTCAGGTCGGAGGCGACCACGTCCGCCCCCGCCTCCGCCGCGCGGATCGCGACGTTGCCGGTTCCCGCGGCGACGTCGAGCACGCGCTGCCCCGGCCCGATCCCGCAGGCGGCCACGAGCTCCGGGCCGACGCTCCAGACCATCTCCTTCGCGAACCGGTGGTAGTCGCCGAGCGCCCACACCGTGCGGCCTGGCTCAGTGAGCCCTCATGCCGCCGACGCTAGACCCGCGCCGGCGGGACGGCTTCGCCCGAACCGGCCATCCTGCGGAGGGCGGGGCCGGCCCGTTCGGGCTAGAGCCCGACGCGTGCCGCGTGCGCCGCAGCGGCGGCCCGGGAGGGAAGATCGAGCTTGCGCAGGATGTTCGCCACGTGCCGGTGCACTGTGTGCTCGCTCAGCACCAGCCGCTCGGCGATCTGCCGGTTCGTCAGTCCCTCCGCGAGGAGCGCGAGCACGTCGCGCTCACGCGGTGTGACCGCGTCGGCAGGAGGGTCGTGCGGAACCGCACCGAGCTGCCGGAGCACGTTCGCCGCCGCGGCCGCCTCGCGGTCGGCGAGGTCGGTCTGCCCGAGTGCCGCGAGCGTCGCCGCGAGCTCGGTCCTCGCCTGCGCGGCCTCGTACGGCGCTCCGCCGCTTTCGTAGCCGTCGACGGCGTCCTCGAGCAATGGCCGCGCGCGCTCGTGCTCGCCGCTTGCAACTGCCAGCCTGCCTTCCGCGAGGTCGGCGGACGCCTTCAGCGGCGTCGTCCCGATCTGCCGTGCCAGCGCTCGCAGCTCCGCCAGCGCCGATGCGGCGCCGTCCAGCTCGCGGCGGGCCACCAGCGCCCGCACGAGCAGCTCCAGGACCGGGGCGTCCGCCGGGCCGGTGTGGCGACGGCGCAGCCGCTCGAGCAACTCTCGTGCCTCCTGCGGCTCGCCGGCGTCGAGCGCGAGCCGAGCGCGGCAGAGCTCGGCACCCCTCGTGCCGCCGGCGCGCTCCAGCAGTCCGGCCGCCTCGTCCGGCCGGCCCTGCCTTCGCCTTAGCTCCGCCAGCCCGGCCAGCGGCCCGGCTGCGTACGGTGGCCGCGAGCGCGCGAACGCCTCGATCGACTCCGAGAGCAGCGATTCCGCCTCCACCCAGCGGCCGCGCCAGAGGTGGACTTCGCCGTACTCCGCCCGGCAGAAGCCGAGCATGTAGCGGCTCCCGTAGCGCTCCGCGAACGCGGCGATCCGGTCGCACCAGTCCGCGGCCCGCTCGTAGTCGAGGACGGACGTGCACGCGGACACGAGGAAGCAGCAGGTCCAGGCGCTCGAGATCGGGATCTCAGCCGCCCCTTCGAGGGCGGCGGCGGTCGCCTCGTCGAGGCAGCGCATCCCGTCCTCGACCTTGGCCATCGCCACGAGCGCGGCTCCCTGCAGGCCGAGACCGAGCATCTCCAGGTCGGCGACGTCGAAGCGGCGGCCGAGCTCCGCGGCCTCGACCGCGAGCTCGGTCGCCCTCGCGCCGTCGCCTCCCATGTGCGCCACGAAGCCCTCGTGGAACGCGAGCCAGCCATGGTCGGGGCCTGGCTCGAGTGGCTCGAGCAGGCGCCGCGCGCGCTGCAGCCAACCGCTCGCGACGGCCGGGGCGCCGTGGAAGTCGAGCTCGTCCCCAGCGAGCCAGGTGGCCATCCGGGCAGCGGCGGCCCCGTCCCCGTCCGCTCGGTAGCGGCGATACGCGCGCTCCCGGGCGGCGAACACGGTCTCGCCGTCGTCGAGCCACCAGGCGGCCCAGCTCAGGCCCTCGAGCGCCTCACCCGTCTCCCCGGTCGCGAGCGCGTCGTCGAAGGACTCTCTCGCGGTGGCCCAGTCACCGCGCCGGAGGCTCGCCCAGCCGAGCTCGCTCGCGCTGCTCGTCACCGAGGCATTGTCGCCGAGCGCGCGGTACAACGTAGGCATGCGGCAGCTCAGCCTCCTCGTCGCGCTCGCGCTCCTCGCGCCGGCGTCGGCTTTCGGCAGCGACGCCGAGCTGCTCCAGGCACGCGACCGCTACCTGCCCGCGGCGAGCGCGTCGTACCCGAGGACGCCCGATGGCGCGCAGGCCCGCTATGACGCGGGCCGGAACCTCGTCGAGGCAATCCACGACGCCCGTGCGGTCAGCCGGAGACTGCGACCGCTGCGTGAACGGCTCCTGAGGCAGGGACGGCTGCAGGTCGCGCGCGCCGAGGCGCTCGACCGGCCGCGGGGGTCGAGCGGCGCAGGACGCTTCGCTCCGCTCGTGGCCGCGCCCGCGCACCGGGAGGCCCTCGAGGCCGACTCGGCACTCGACGAGAAGCTCACAGCGCTGGCGGGCCGCTTCGACGGCTGGACGGGGATCTGGGTGCACGACCTGCGCACGGGACGCTTCGCCGGCGTCAACGAGGATCTGCGCTTCCCCGCCGCCTCGACGGTCAAGCTCGGCGCGCTGGCGGCCGCTCTGCGCACCTCGGCCATCCCGCAGCGCAGCCGCTGGTGGTATGACGCGCGCCAGATCGGGGCCTGGTCGTCGAACCTCGCCGCCAACCGTATTCTCGCCGGGCTCGGGACCGCTGCCGTGCTCGACGGCCTGCGCCGGCTCGGGATGACGTCGAGCACCTATCCCGGCCCGTATCGGGCGACGACCGCGGTCGGCGCCCCGCCGCCCGGTTTCCACACGCGTGTCACGACCGCGCGCGACCTGGGCCGCGCGCTCTACCGGCTGCACGCAGGCGCGCAGGGAGACCGGCGCGTGCTGCGGCTGCTCGGCCTCTCGCGCAGGCAGGCGCAGGACGGCCTCCGGATCCTCCTCTCGGCCCAGAGCGTGAGTGAGAACCGCGGCCTGCTGCGGCCGTGGCTCGGCGGCACGCCTGTGGCCGAGAAGAACGGCTGGATCTCCGACACGCTGCTGACCGCGGCGATCGTCTACGGCGCTCGTGGGCCGGTCGTCGTCGTCGTCGAGACGTACCGCGCCGCCGGCGTGCGGGAGGCACAGGCGCGCCGGCTCGGCCGGGACGTGCTCGACCTGCTCGGGCTGCGGCGATGACCGACCACCGGCAGCTCGGAGTCGATCTGTTCAACCACGTCTGGGTGCTGCTCGAGCTGCCCGAGCGGACGCGAGAGCAGGACGACGAGCTCGTGCACGCCGCGCACGCATCGAGGCATCACTGGGCACACGCCGGCGCCGGGCCGGAGCATCTCGCCCGCGGCGAGTGGCAGATCTCGCGCGTCTACGCGGTGCTCGGACGCACCGAGCCGGCGCTCCACCACGCGCAACGGTGCCTCGAGCTCTGCGAGGAGCACGGGATCGGCGACTGGGATCTCGCCTACGCCCACGAGTCTCTCGCTCGCGCCCACGCACTCGCCGGGGCTGCCGACGACGCGGCGCGGCACAAGCTCCTCGCGCGCGAGGCCGGCGACGCGATCGCCGATCCGGACGACCGCGAGCACTTCGACGAGGACTTCGCGACGCTCTAGTCGCGCAGCTGGGCGCGGGTGCCGATCGCGATCACCGGTCTCGCGGCCGGCCGCAGCCAGCGCAGCACCGTGCGGAGCTCCGCCTTGCGCAGGCTGATGCAGCCGATCGTCGGCCCGCCCGTCTGAGCGTGGAGAAAGATCCCGGAGCCCTTGCCGGGGACGACGGGCCGCATGTTGTACTCGACGACGGCAAGGAACGGATACGGCCGCGGCTGCTGCCACATGCCCTCACTACCGCCTCCGAACGGCGGGGTCTGCCCGCAGCGGACGTGCTGGAACGAGTTGTAGGTGGGCGAGGACGGGTCCTCGTCCCACCAGTCGCCGCAGCGCAGCCGGCGATAGTCGAACTGCACTCCGGGGTTCGGCTCGTTCCCGTACATCCTCGAGCCGATCCGGAAGGTGCCGGTCGGGGTCGTGCCGTCGCCCTCGCTCCGGTTGGAGGAGAGGCCGTTCTTGCCGAGCCTCGCGCCACGAGCCTTGCCCACAGCGACCCAGCAGCCCTGCGCGCGTCTCCAGGTACGCAGGCTCGCGTACGTCGTCCGCGCCACCTTCGCCTCGACCGTGATCAGCTGCCGCGCGCTCGCCGGGACGCCGTCGAGACCCTGGGCGACGTTCTGCGGGCAGACGGCGATCGCAGCCGCGGCGACGAGCGTGGCGAGCACGGAGTGGAGGGTACGCTGGATCGATGCTCGTCGCGACGCTTCTCGCGGCGGCCGCCTTCGGCGCCGCTACGCCGGCCGCCGAGCGGGCAGTCCCGCGGTTCACAGCTGAGATCGCACCCGTCCGCTGGGCCGAGCTGCGCCACTCCTACCGGCGCGGCTGCCCTGTGCCGCCGGCCGCAGCTGCGGACGGTGCACGTCACGCACTGGGGCTTCGACGGGGAGCCGCAGACGGGCTCCGTCGTCGTCGCGCGGCGCGTGGCGCCCCAGCTCGTGACCGTCTTTCGCAAGCTCTGGACGGCGCGCTTCCCGATCAAGCGCCTCCGGCCGGTCTCCGCCTACCGAGGCGACGACGACCGCGTCGATGGCCGCCGACAACACCTCCGCCTTCAACTGCCGCTTCGTCGGTGGCACCTCACGCTGGTCGATGCACGCCTACGGCGAGGCGATCGACGTCAACCCGGTCGAGAACCCCTACGTGCAGGGCTCCCGCGTCTCACCCGCAGCGGGCCGCGCGTTCCTCGACCGGAGCCGCTACCGCAAGGGGATGGCCATGCACGGCGGCGTGCTCGTGCGCGCGTTCGCGTCGGTCGGCTGGCGCTGGGGCGCCTCGTTCGGCGACTACCAGCACTTCTCCACCAGTGGCGACTAGCCGACCAGCCGCTCGAAGCGCTCGGCGTCGTCGAACGGTCCGATCACAGCGAGGTGGAAGCCGGACTCGAGCACCTCGCCGGCGACCCGCTGGATGTCCTCCGCGGTGACGGCGTCGAGCGCGGCGAGCACCTCTGCCGGCTCGGCTGCCTGCCCCTCGAGCACCTCGCGGCGCAGGCCGAACATGATCGTCCCGTGGGGGCTCTCGAGCTGGAGTACGAACCGGCCCTTGGAGAAGTTGCGCGCCTTCTCGAGCTCGTCGGCGGGCACCGGAGCCGAGGCGAGCAGCCGGAACTGCTCCACGATCGTCGTGACCGCCTCGTCGATCCGGTTGATGTCGACGCCCGACTGGGCGTGCAGCGAGCCGGCGTCGGTGTAGGCGTGGTTCGTGCCGAAGACGTAGTAGGCGAGACCGCGGCGTTCGCGCACCTCGGTGAAGAGCCGCGACGACATGCCGCCGCCGAGTACCGTCGCGAGCAGCTGGAGCACGTAGCGGTCGGGGTCGACGAGCGGCCGCGAGCGCACCCCGAGCACGAGGTGCGCCTGGTCGGACTGCTTCGTGTGCACCTTGCACGCGCGAGCCGTTTTCCGGCAGCTTCACCGGCGCCGGTGAGCCGGTGTCGCGCGGCTCGAGGTCGCCCAGCAGCTCCTCCAGGCGCGGGAGCAGGCCCTCTCCGATCTGACCGCCGATGCCGACGACCATCCGGCTCGGCCGGTACCAGTGGTCGACGTAGTCGAGGAACGTCTCGCGGGTGGCCCCGCGGACCGTCTCCTTCCGCCCGATGATGTCCCAGCCGAGTGGCTGGTCGTCGTAGAGCAGGCTCTCGTACGCGCCGCCGATGAAGTCGCGGGGCGTGTCGAAGTACATGTTCATCTCCTCGACGATCACACCCTTCTCGCGCTCGATCTCCGCCGGGTCGAAGGTGGAGTTGCGCAGCATGTCGACGAGCACGTCGAGCGCCGTGTCGCGCGTGGCGGCGGCGCAGCGGACGTAGTAGCCGGTGTACTCCTTGCCGGTGAAGGCGTTGAACTCGCCGCCGATCCCGTCCACCTCGCCGGCGATGTCGCGCGCCGTCGGGCGCCGCTCGGTGCCCTTGAAGAACATGTGCTCGGCGAAGTGGGCGATCCCATTCGTCTCGGCCGTCTCGTAGCGCGATCCGGCCGCGAGCATGATCAGACAGGAGACCGACTGGGCGTGCGGCTGCGGCGCGGTCAGCACGCGTAGGCCGTTCGACAGCGTCGCTCGTTCGAAGACTCCCACCGCGGCCATGCTATAGAGGCGCCCATGGCGGGCGAGAAGATGCGAGCAGCAGTCGCCGCGCAGCCGGAGTGGCTCGCACGCGTGCCGGCCGACCGGCGCCTGCCGCCGGGCCGTGTCGCCGCCGTCGGCTGCGGGACGTCGTACCACGCGGCGCAGACCGCGGGGTGGGGGATCGATGCGCTCGAAGCTGTGCTGCGGCCGCCCGACGCGGACGTGCTGGTGCTCGTCAGCCACGAGGGCGGGACGCGCCTGACGCTCGAGGCGGCGCACGCGTTCGACGGCCCGAAGTGGCTCGTGACGGGCAAGCCCGACAGCGAGCTCGCAGCCGTCGCGGACGAGGTCGTGGTCGCGACCCCCGAGCTCGAGTCCAGCTACTGCCACACGGCGAGCTACACCTGCGCGGTGGCCGCGCTGGCCGCGCTGCGCGGCGAGGACGTCTCCGGGCTCCCGGAGGCCGTCGCCGAGGCGCTCGCGGCGGATCCCCTGCCCGTCTCCGACCACGTCCGCTTTCTCGTCGTCGGCGCCGGCCGCGACTGGCCGACCGCACAGGAGGCCTCGCTGAAGCTGCGCGAGGGCGTGCACGTGGCGGCCGAGGCGTATTCGACCGAGGAGCTCCTGCACGGGCACCTCGCCGCGATCGACGAGACCGTGCGCTGCTTCGTGCTCCAGGGGGAGGGGCGAGCCGCGGCGCGGGCCGCCGATGCGGTCGCCGGGCTGACCGAGCTCGGCTGCGAGGTCACGCTCCTGCCGACCCACCACCCCGTGGTCGACATCGTCCCCTTCCACCGCCTCACGCTCGACCTGGCCGAGGCCCGCGGCGTCGATCCCGACGCGATCCGCTGGGACGACCCGCGCTGGAAGCGCGCCCGGGAGGCCCATGGCTGACGCCTGGTGGCGAGAGGGCGTCCTCTACCAGGTCTACCCACGCTCGTTCGCGGACTCGAACGGCGACGGGATCGGCGACCTGCGCGGCGTGATCGAGCGGCTCGATCACCTCGAGTGGCTCGGCGTGGATGGGATCTGGCTCAGCCCGATCCATCCCTCGCCGAACGAGGACTGGGGCTACGACGTCAGCGACTACCTCGGCGTCCACCCGGATCTCGGCACGCTCGCCGACGTCGACGAGCTCGTCGCGGAGGCGGGCCGCCGCGGGATCCGCGTCCTGCTCGACCTCGTCCCCAACCACACGTCCGACCGGCATCCGTGGTTCCGCGAGCGCCCCGAGCTCTACATCTGGGCCGACGAGCCGCCGAACAACTGGCGCAGTGTCTTCGACCTCGGCCCGTCGTGGACGCTCGACGCCGAGCGCGGCCGCTACTACCTGCACACGTTCGCGAGCGGCCAGCCCGACCTGAACTGGCGCAACCCGGAGGTGCACGCCGAGTTCGACCGCATCCTCCGCTTCTGGCTCGACCGAGGCATCGCCGGCTTCCGGCTCGACGTCGTGAACGTGCTCTACAAGGACCCGGAGCTGCGCGACGACCCGCCCGCGCGCCCCGAGGATCACCCGCTCCTGCGGGAGCTGGGAATGCGTCGCGTCAACTCGATGAACCAGCCGGAGATCCACGACCTGCTGCAGGAGTGGCGAGCGCTCTGCGAGGAGTACGAGCCGGAGCGCATCCTCGTCGGCGAGACGTACGCCTTCGAGGTCCCGCACTGGGCCAGCTACTACGGCAGCGGCGGCGATCAGCTTCATCTCTCGTTCAGCTTCAAGCTCTTCTACAGCGCGTTGGACGCGGCGGAGATGAAGGACGTCCTCGCGGAGGTGGAGCGCGAGCTGCCGGCCGAGGCGTGGCCCTGCTGGGCAGGCTCGAACCACGACGGCGGCCGGCTCGCGAGCCGCTGGGCCCACGGCGACGAGAGGCTCGCACGCTGTGGCCTGATGATCCTGCTCGGTCTGCGCGGCACGCCGTTCCTCTACTACGGCGACGAGCTCGGCCTGCTGGACGGCGACGTGCCCGCAGAGCGGCAGCTCGACCGCGCCGAGCCGCGTCGCGACGGCGGCCGCACGCCGATGCCGTGGACGCCGGGCGACGGTGGCTGGAACGACCCGTGGCTTCCCCTCGTGGACACGTCGCGGAACGTCGCGGAGCAGCGCGCCGATCCGGCCTCGACGCTCCACTTCACGCGCGACCTGATCGCGACGCGGCGACGCCTGCCCGACCTGCGCACCGGCTCGTACGAGCTGCTCGACGCTCCGGCCGGCGTCTGGGCGTGGCGGCGCGGCGAGGGCTGTGCCGTGGCCGTCAACCTCGGCTCGACGGAGGAGCGCCTCGACCTTGCGGGCCGTGTCGAGCTCTCGACCGACCGCGGGCGCGAGGGCGAGCCGTTCGACGGCCGGCTCGCAGCCGGCGCGGGCGTGGTGCTAACGCTCGACCTGTGAGCCGCCGACGATCGCGTCGCGGCCGTCGGGGTAGCGCACCCAGGCCTTGTGCGTGCCGTCGTAGTCCGGCGCCCAGAGGATCAGCGTCGCCTCCTCGCCGCGCACGCGGCAGGGCTCCGCGCCCTCGGGGTCGAGACCGCGCCAGATGCGGACGAACGGGTTCTGCTCCCACTCGTCGCCGATCGTCGAGGGCAGCGTGTGGCCGGGGTGGATGCGCGTCTCGGGCGGCAGCGACATCAGCGCGTCCATGATCGAGCGGCGCTGATCCGCGTAGCCCGGTCGGCCCGCCGCCCACCGTCCCGCCGACCGTGCCCTTGAAGAGGCAGTCCGCGGTGAAGCAGTCGGTGCCGTCCACGAGCAGCGCGAGATGGCCGCGGCAGTGGCCCGGGCGTCGCGATCGCGCGGATCTCGAGCCCGCCCGAGCGCACGACGTCGCCGTCGGCGAACGTCTCGTCGACCGGCACGCCGGCCTCGCGGGTCAGCCGCGCTGCCCACGACGGGCACGCCGAAGCGCGCCGCCAGCTCGGCGACGCGGACGACGTGGTCGCCGTGCTGGTGCGTGACGAGGACGTGCGTGATCGCGATCCCGTCGCGCTCGACCTGCTCGAGCAGCGGCTCCTCGACGCCGTTCGAGTCGACGAGCACGCCGCTCGCCGCCGGCGCCCTCGGCGACGAGGTACGCGTTCGACGTCCACTTCGGATGCTCGGCGCGCTCGACGATCACGAGAACTCGATCACGCTCCTGATCCCGTCCTGGGCCTCCATCAGCTCGAAGCCGCGGTTGACGTCGTCGAGCGTGAGGCGGTGCGAGACGAACGAGTCGACGTCGATCTCGCCGCGCGAGCCAGCGCTCGACGAGCTGCGGCACCTGGTCGCGGCCCTTGACGCCGCCGAACGACGAGCCGGCGATGCGGCGGCCGGTGATCAGGAAGCGCGGGACGACGTCGAGCGTCTCGCCCTTGCCGGCCACGCCGGCGACGGTGCAGAGGCCCCAGCCCATCCGCGCCGACTCGACCGCCTGCCGCATCACGCCGACGTTGCCCGTCGCCTCGAAGGTGTAGTCGGCGCCGAAGCCGCCCGTCAGCTCGACGATCCGCTCGACCGCCGTCCGGCCCGCCGACCATCGTCTCGGTCGCGCCGTGCGCCGTCGCGAGGCCGAGCCGCTCGCTCGGAGAGGTCGACGCAGACGATCCGCTCGGCGCCCTGCGAGCCGGCAGCCGATCACCGCGCCGAGGCCGACCAGGCCGGCGCCGAAGACGACGCACGTCGAGCCCGGCTCGACCTTCGCGGTGTTCAGCGCCGCGCCGAGCCCCGTCGAGAGGCCGCAGGCGAACAGCGCCGCGCCCGCGAGCGGCGCCTCCGGATCGACCTTCGCGAGCGCGATCTCGGGCATGACCGTGTACTCCGCGAACGTCGAGGTGCCCATGAAGTGCCGGATCGGCTCGCCGTCGCGCGAGAGCCGGGTCGTCCCGTCCGGGCAGGTAGCCCTTGGTTCTGCTGCTCGCGGATCGCGAGGCAGAGGTTCGTGCGCGGGCTCCGGCAGTGCACGCACTCGCGGCACTGCGGCGAGAAGAGCGTGACGACGTGGTCGCCCTGGCGCGAGCGAGCGGCACGCCCTCGCCGACCCGCTCGACGACGCCCGCGCCCTCGTGCCCGAGCACGGTCGGCGCGTAGCCGGACGGATCGGCGCCCGAGGCGGTGTAGAGGTCGGTGTGGCAGACGCCGCAGGCGACGAGCCGGACGAGCACCTCGCCCGCCGCGGGCTCGGCGAGGTCGACCTCCTGCACCTCGAGCGGCGCCCCGAACTCCTCGAGGACTGCGGCCCGGATCTTCATGCCGGCCGCTCGTGCCAGGCGGCGAGCAGCTCCGCCTCCCGCTCGGGCGTGAGGCCGACGCCGTCGACGTCGGGAGCGCCTGCCGCACCGGCGAGCGTGTCGGCGAGCGGCCGTGTGCGCAGCCCCTCCGCCAGGTCCGGCCGACGTCGACGCGCAGTCCGGTGCCGGCGATCCAGAGCGGCAGCTCCATCCACTCGCCCACCTCGTGCTCCAGCAGGAACTCGTCCGGCACCCAGGTGACGTTGGCTCCCTCCAGCAGCTCGCCCCACGGGATGCCCTCGCTCGTGGCGTTGAAGGCCCCGCTCAGGTCGCGCTCGACCGCCTCGATCGTCCACTCGGCGAGGTCGCGGACGTCGACGAACTGGGCGACGGCGCTCAGGCGGGCCCGGAGCGAGCAGCTCGCCGCCGCGGGCGAGGCGGTGGGGCCAGTACGTGAACCGGCCGGTCGGGTCGTGCGGGCCGACGATCAGCCCCGGCCGCACGATCAGCGGCGCGGTCCGCCGAAGACGGCCTCGACCTCTGCCTCGCACAGCGCCTTCAGCGGGCCGTAGTTCGAGTAGTCCGAGGCGAGCTCGTCGACCGGCGCGTCGCCCAGCTCGCCGATCGGCCCGGCTTCGTCCCAGGGCTCGTCGAAGTCCTCGTACACCGAGATGCTCGACACGAACGACGTACTGTCCGGACGTCGCGGAGCAGCTCGGCCGAGGCGCGCACGACCTTCGGCACGTAGCCCGCCGTGTCGAGCACGGCGTCCCAGCGAGCGGCCCTCGAGCGCGGAGAGGTCGCGCCGTCCGGTCGCCGCGCAGCTGCTCGGCCTCGGGGAACAGCTCGGGATTCGTCTCGCCGCGGTTGAACAGCGTCACCTCGTGGCCGCGCGCGAGCGCCGCCTCCACGATCGCGCGGCCGAGGAACTTCGTGCCTCCGAGGACTAGGACGCGCACAGCTCCTCGAGCGCGGCGAGCAGGCGGTCGACCTCGCTCGGCCGTGTTGTAGTGGACGATCCCGGCCCGCACCGCGCCGGTCTCCGCGAGCCCGAGGCGCCGCATCGATCTCGACCGCGTAGTAGTCGCCGTGCCAGACGGCGATCTCGCGCGCGGCCAGCTCGGTCGCCACCTGCTCGGCCGTCCGTGCCGGGCAGGTTGAAGCAGAAGGTGGACACGCGGCCCTCCATCGTGCGGCAGGCCGTAGAGCTCGACGCCGTCCGGGAGCCCGTCGAGGAACCGGTCGACCGAGGTCGCGCTCGTGCCCGACGATCGCGTCCCAGCCGAGCGACTCGACGTACTCCACGCAGGCGACGAAGCCGGCGAGCAGCTCGTGCTGGAGCGTGCCCGTCTCGAAGCGGCGGCCGACGCGGCTCGTCCGCTGACGGCCGCACCTTGTAGGGCCGCCACGACTCGAGCAGCTCCGCGCTTGCCGAACGCGAGCCCCATGTGCGGGCCGAAGAACTTGTACGGCGAGCAGAGCAGCACGTCCACGCCCCAGCCGGCCACGTCGATCGGCCCGTGCGGGCCGTAGTGGACGGCGTCCGCCCACGCGAGTGCGCCGGCACCGTGGGCGAGCTCGACGATCCGCGCCACGTCGGGTGTCGTGCCGACCGCGTTCGAGGCGATCGGGAACGCGACCACGCGGGTGCGGTCGGTGAGCTGCCGCTCCAGGTCGTCGAGGTCGAGCGTGAGCTCGTCGTGGACGTCGACGAAGCGCACGACGAGGCCGAGGTCGCGCTCCAGCTCGAGCCACGGCGAGACGTTCGCGTCGTGGTCGAGCTTCGTGACGAGGATCTCGTCGCCGGCCGCAGGCGTCGTCGCGCGAGCGTCCGCGTGAGCAGGAAGTTGAGCGTTGGTCATGCTCGGCCCGAAGATCGACCTCGCCCGGCGATGCAGCCGAGGAAGCGCGCGGCGGTCGCGTGCGGCGCGCTCGACGAGCTCGTCCGTGCGGATGCTGGTGCTCGTACGGCGCGCCGATGTTGGCGTTCGTCTCGCCGCAGGTAGCCCGGCGATCGCGTCGATCACCTCGTCCGGGCACTGCGTCCCGCCGGGGCCGTCGAAGAACGCGAGCGGCCGGTGCGAGCGCCGAGAAGCGCGCGCGCGCACGGCCTCGACGTCGAGCAGCGTCGTGCTCATCGAACCTCCTCGCCGTTGACGATCCAGCGGTAGTCGGGCTGTGAGGGTCGAGCGACGCGCCGACGAAGCAGTCCCGCTCGGCGAGGTCGAGCAGCTCGCGCACCTCCTGCGGCGCCGGCTCGAGCTGCGACGTCGAGCTCGACGCCGATCTCGCACGAAGGCATAGCGGTCGTCGGCCTCCCGCTTCGAGACCGTCCCGTTCGCTTGGGCGCTCGCGGCCAGCTGCGAGCCCGCCCGCCTTGGCGTGGTAGCCGAGGCTCTTGAGCGTGCAGCGCGTCAGGGCCGCGAGCACGAGGTGCTCCGGCGACCAGCCCTCCTCGAGCGGAAGCGGCGTGCCGCCCTCGTCGCTCGTCGCCGCCCACTCGCTGTCGAGCGAGACGGCGTACTCGAACGTGCGAGCGCGGACGGCCACGGGCAGAACCTACACTCGCCTCGATGACCCTCGCGGTGCTTGGTGCCACCGGGTTCACGGGCCGGCTCGTGCTCGACGAGGCGCGGCGCGCCGGGCTGCCGCTTCGGCTCGTGGGGCGCCGGCGCGAGGCGCTCGACGCGCTGGCCCGGCCCGGCGAGGAGGTTCGCGTCGCCGATGCACGCGACGAGCAGGCGCTGGCGGCTGCGTTCGACGGCGCGACCGTCGTCGCGTCGACCGCCGGGCCGTTCCTCGAGCTCGGCTTCGCACCTGTCGCCGCCGCGATCGCGGCGGGAGCCCACTATCTGGACAGCACGGGCGAGCAGAAGTTCGTGCACCTGGTGCACGAGCGGTTCGGCGCCGAGGCCGCCGCGCGAGGTGTCGTCGTGATCCCGTCCTTCGGGTTCGACTACGTGCCCGGCGACCTCGCGGCCCGGCTCGCCGCCGAGCAGGTCGAGGGCGCACTCGACGAGGTGGTCGTGGCCTACTCCGTCAAGGGAGTCGGGACGACCCGCGGCACACGGCGCACGTTGGCGGCGGTGATGGAGCAGGGCCAGCTCGCCTGGCAGGACGGCCGGCTCGTCCCGTCCCGCTTCGGCGCGACGACGCGCACCGTCCGCTTCCCCTTCGGCGAGCGCACCGTCGTCGAGTGGGGCGGCGCCGAGCCGGTGACGGTGCCCCGCCACACCGACGTCCGCAACGTCCGCTCCTACCTGCGCGCCCCTGCTCTGGCGGCGCACACCGGCCGCTTCGGCAAGCTGGTCGCTGCCGCTCCTGCGCCTGAGCACGCTGGCCGGCCCGGAGGACCGCGGGAGCGCGGACGGCGCGAGTCGAGGTTCGTCGTGCTGGCCGAGGCGCACGGGTCGTCCGGCTCCGGCCGTGCGGTCCTGTCCGGCTCCGACCCGTACGGGCTGACGGCGCTCCTGCTCGTCCGCGGCGCGGAGGCCCTCGGCGCCGGCGAGGCGCGTGGGGCGGGAGTGCTCGCGCCCGCGCAGGCCTTCGACGCGCGTGGCCTGGCCGGCCGCCTCGAGCCGCTGCTCCGCCTCGATTCGTGATGTCGTCCGGCTGGCCGCCTACGCTGCGGTTCGTGCAGCGGCTGCGAACGCTGAGCGAGGCCGAATGTTACGCCCGGTGCTACGGGGCCCGGAGCGAGGACTCCGTCCGGGTCGTCAAGGCGGCACCGCGGCTTGCGACGAATCGCGCCGCGACGGGCGAGTGGCTCCGCTCCCTCTTCGAAGACAAGCTCGACAGCAGAGAACCTGAAGCCGCCTGAGAGCGACGTCCCGGACGTCCTCGCGCCGGGGCTGACGGCGGTCTTCTGCGGGATCAACCCCGGCCGCGTCTCCGCCGCGGCCGCCGCGCACTTCGCGAATCCGCGCAACGACTTCTGGCGCCTGTTGCACGAAGCCGGTTTCACGCCTCGGCTCCTCGACCCCGGTGAGCAGTTCGAGCTCCTGAGCCACGGCTACGGCGTCACGAACGCGGCGCTGCGCACGACGCCCGGCTCGGGCGACCTGCGCAGCGCCGACTTCGCGGGCTCGGCCGAGCGGCTCGAGCGGATCGCGGTCGACCTCGTGCCGCGGGCGATCGGCTTCGTCGGCAAGGAGGCCTACCGCGGCGCCTTTCGCGAGCGGCCGGAGCTGGGGCTCCAGGAGCGGAGGCTCCCTTGGGGTCATCGCTGCGGGCCGGGTGAGACGATGCTCTTCGTGCTCCCGTCCACCTCGCCTGCGAACGCCGCGGTTCCCTACGCGGAGCGCCTGCGCTGGTTCCGCGCCTTCCGCGCTCTGCTGCGCGTGACCGCCCCGCGCATGCGGCATGCGGCGCGGGCCGTCGTCCTCGACCCGGCCGACCGGATCCTGCTCGTGCGCTTCGAGTTCCCGACCCGAGGCATGTGGGCGGCACCGGGCGGAGGCCTCGACGCGGGCGAGACCCACGAGCACGCGATCGTGCGGGAGCTCGAGGAGGAGGTGGGCCTCGTCGATTTCGAGGTCGGGCCGCTGGATCTGGACGCGCGAGCACGTCTTCCCCTTCCACGACGGCAGCTACGACGGGCAGATCGAGCGCTACACGCTCGTCCGCACGCATGCGTTCGAACCGTCCCCTCGTTTCACCCCCGAGGAGCTCGCCGCCGAGTTCGTCACCGGCCTGCGCTGGTGGACGCCGGCGGAGCTGCAAGCGATCGGACGAGCTGTTCGCGCCTCGCAGGCTCCCCGAGCTCGTCGCCGCGCTCCTGCGCGACGGGCCGCCCGGGGAGCCGCTCGACGTCGGCGTCTAGCCCGCCGCCTCGATGTACGGCGCCAGCACGACGTCCCAGCCGGTCGCGTAGTTCTCGCGCGGCTCGGAGGCCGCAAAGCCACGGTGCTCGAGCTCGACGCGCGAGCCCTGCCCTTCCTGGCTGAAGCGCACCTCGACCTCGGTCCCGGACGCCCGCCCGATCAGCCATTCGAGCACGAAGCCGCTCGGTGGATCGAACGACCGCACCGTGCCCCAGTCCTGCTCTCCCGCCGAGGTCACCTCGTAGACGCGGCCGCCGACCCTGGGCTCGAACACGACGTTCGTGACGGAGTCGTGGCCGTAGGAATGCGAGTTCACCGGCCACCAGGAGGCGATCCCGTCCGTGAAGAGTCGGAACGCCTCCTCGGGTGCGAAGTCGACGAGGACGGTCTTCCGGACCGCCTCGAACGTGGTCGTGCTCATCCCTGCTCCTTTCGCGCCTCCGCGGCGAAGCGCTCCAGCGCGTCGCCCCAGAAGCCGTCGAAGTAGTCGCGGAGCCCTGCCAGGCCGCCGGGCTCCACCCGGTACACCCTCCGCGTGCCCTCCTTGCGGTCGCTCACGAGCCCGGCCTCCTTCAGCACCCGCAGGTGCTGGGAGACGGCCGGACGGCTCACGGGAAGGCCGTCCGCCAGCTGCCCGACCGAGCGCGGACCGGCGCGCAGCGACTCGAAGATGTGTCGTCTGGTGGGGTCGCCGAGGGCGTCGAGAGATCCGTTAGTGCTCACTTACCGTAAGTATGGACTTACGGAGATCGAGCTGTCAACCTCGCCAGCGGTTCGTGATCGGCGTGCGCCGGTCGCGCCCGAAGGCCTTCGGGCGCAGCTTCACCCCCGGCGGAGCCTGGCGGCGCTTGTACTCGGCTCGGTCGACGAGCGCGAGCGCTCGCTCCACGACCTCGGGATCGAAGCCGTCGGCGAGCAGCTCCTCCCGGGAGCGGTCGTGCTCGACGTACTCCTCCAGCACCGCGTCGAGCAGGTCGTACGGCGGCAGCGAGTCCTGGTCGCGCTGGTCGGGTCGCAGCTCCGCCGACGGCGGCCGCTCGAGGATCGAGACCGGGATCAGCTCGCGCCCGGCGCGCTCGTTCAGGTAGCGGGCGAGCCGGAAGACGTCGGTCTTGTAGACGTCCTTGATCGGCGCGAAGCCGCCGGCGAGGTCGCCGTAGAGGGTGGAGTAGCCGACGGAGAGCTCCGACTTGTTGCCGGTCGCGAGCACGAGCCAGCCGTGGGTGTTCGAGAGCGACATCAGCAGCATCCCCCGGATGCGCGCCTGCAGGTTCTCGGCGGCCAGGCCGGAGAGATCGGGGAGCACCTCGTCGAAGGCGGTGACGATCTCCTCGATCGCGAGCTCCCGGAAGTCGCAGCCCAGGCCCTCGGCGACGCGCCGAGCATCGGTCTGCGTCGCGTCGGACGAGTAGCGCGACGGCATCGAGACGCAGTGCACCCGCTCCGCGCCGAGCGCGTCCGCCGCGAGCGCAGCGACGAGCGCGGAGTCGATCCCGCCCGAGATCCCGAGCACCACCTCGGCGAAGCCGTTCTTGGCCGCGTAGTCGCGCAGCGCCAGCGTGAGTGCGCTCCGCATCTGCTCGAGCGGCGGCGCGAACGGGACGATCGGGCCGCCCGAGCCGAGGTCGACGACGAGCAGGTGCTCCTCGAAGCCCGGTGCGCGGGCGACCACCTCGCCGCGCGCGTCGAGGACGACCGAGTGCCCGTCGAAGAGCAGCTCGTCCTGTCCTCCGACCGCGTTGCAGAAGACGAGCGGCACACCGTTGTCCCGCGCGCGGGTCGCCAGCATCGCCTCGCGATCCTCCGCCTTGCCCACGTGGAACGGCGAGGCCGACAGGTTGACGAGGAGCTCCGCGCCCGCAGCGGCCAGGTCGGCAGCCGGCTCGGGCTGCCAGACGTCCTCGCAGACGGTGAGGCCGACGTGGAGCTCGCCGAGCGGGAGCACGAGCCCCTCCTCGCCGGCGTCGAAGTACCGCGCCTCGTCGAAGACGCCGTAGTTCGGCAGCAGGCGCTTGCGGTACAGCGCCTCGATCTCGCCGTCGGCGCAGACGGCGCACACGTTCGCGAGCTCGCCGTCGAACGACCAGGGCGTCCCGACGAGCGCCACGATCCCGGTGCAGGCCGCAGCGATCTCGCGCGTCGACTCCTCCGCGGCGCGGACGAACGCCGGCCGCAGGAGCAGGTCCTCGGGCGGGTAGGCGGTCACCGCGAGCTCGGGCGTGACGAGCAGGTCCGCGCCGGCGGCACGTGCCTCGGCGAGCGCGGCGAGGATCCGCTCGCGGTTGCCGTCGAGGTCGCCGACTACGGTATTGATCTGCGCGAGCGCGATTCGCATGCGTCTCCAGGTTTCCGACTATCAGGCTAAAACCTAACCTACCATGAGCAGACGCCTCCTCCTCACCGGCGGGATCCCCATTCTCGGGCTGCTGCTCCTGTTCGCCGGGCTCGCGCTCGTGACCCGTGACCTCGCCGATCCCTCGGTCACCTACGCCGCTCGGGAGTACACCGGCGGCGCGGTCGTGTCGGTGGCGAGCGACGAGCTCGTCCCGACCGAGCTGCGGATCGACGGCCTGCAGGTGTGGGTGCCGAGGATCCCGGTCGCGGTGCCGCCGACGATCTACCTGCAGCGCCCCGACGGGCGGTTCCACCGCTACGAGCTGGAGGTCTCCCCGATAGACACGCCGGTCGTGATCGCGCGCCGCTTCCGCGGTCCGCGAGAGCTCGGCCAACGGCGGCTACGCGGCCGGGCTGCTCGCCGCGTTCCTCGAGGGCCCGGCGCAGGTGACCCTGCGCCTGCCGCCGCCGCTCGAGCGAGAGCTGGCCGTCCGGCGCCGCGGCGAGGTGACGCTGCTGCTCGACGGCGACGACGTCGTCGCCGAGGCGGTCACCGCCGACGTCGGGCTGGAGGCGCCGGCGCCGACGAGCCTCGAAGAGGCAGCACTCGCGAGCGCCCGCTACGAGCCGATCGGGCCCGAGTCGTTTCGCGGCTGCTTCAGCTGCGGTGCGATCCGCGAGGAGGGCGACGGGCTGCGGATCCTGCCCGGGCGCATCGACGGCAGAGACCTCGTGGCGGCCCCGTGGGTGGCGCGCGAGCCGTCGGTGCCGGTCGTCTGGGCGGCGATCGACTGCTCCGGCGCGTACGCGGTTGCGGAGGAGGGCCGCGGCGACGCCGTGCTCGGCCGCATGGCCGCGCGCGTCGAGCGGCTGCCGCGGGAAGGTGAGCGCTGCGTCGTCGTCGGCTGGCCACGCGGCGAGGACGGCCGCAAGCTCCATGCCGGCACCGCGCTCTACGGCGAGGGGGGCGAGCTGCTCGCGGTGGCCGAGCAGATCTGGATCGCCCCGCGCGCCTAGGAGGGTTGGCGAAATACAGTCTGTGCCGCCGGAGCGCGCTGCTCGCCCCGATGCAGCGTCCTCAGTCGCGTCGATAGCTTCAGCTATCGACGCTCCCTGCGTCCTTGCCTCGGAACGAACAGCGCGCCCCGACGACGAGCGGCATTCCGCCAAACCCTCCTAGCGGCGCAGCCGGATCGCGTTCAGGTCGTCGGAGAGGATCTGCTCCACGCGGCGCTCGAGCTCGTCGGGCGGGTCGTGCTCTGCGTGGATGTAGCGACCCGCGAGGGCGTCGAACCGACCAGAGGCGAGCTCGCGGACGAGCTGCGGCGCCAGTTCGGGCGGCGTCCAGGGCGCGTCGGCCGGGAACTGGCCCTCGGTCATCTCGCTCTGCACGAGGCCGGGGCTGATCACGAACACCTTGACCCCGTGCGGCTTCACCTGGGTCGCGAGCACTTCGCCGAAGCGGCCGACCGCCGCCTTGCTCGCCGAATAGGCGCTCGACGTGGAGCCCGGCAGGTACGACGCGCCGCTGCCCGTGATCACGATCCGGCCGGCACCGCGCTCGATCATCCCCGGGAGCACGGCGCGGCAGCTCAGGTGGACGCCGAGGACGTTCACCTCGAAGACGTGCCACCACTCGTCCGGATCGGTCTCCCAGGCGCCCTCGCCCTCCCAGAGCGCGATCCCCGCGTTCGCGACCAGAAGGTCGACCGGCTCGGCCGCGGCGACCATGCGCTCGACGTCCTCTCGCCGCGAGACGTCGCCGACGACGGCGCTGCCGCCGATCTCCTGGGCGATCTGCTCGACCTGCTCGGCCGTGCGCCCGGTGACCGTCACGTGCCAGCCTGCGGGGGCGAGCTCACGGGCGATGTCGGCGCCGATCCCGCGGCCGCCGCCGGTGACGAGGGCTCTCATCGCCGGCCGAGCCTGCGGAGGAGCGCCGTGCCGGCACCGAGCGCAGCTGCGCCCGCGCCGATCTGACCCCAGAGGCGCAGGCTCGTGCTGCGCGGCCGCCGGTGCAGCTCCAGGAAGCCGCCGCGTGTCGAGCCCGTGCTCACAGACGCGATCTGCCCGTTCTCCCCGCGCGCGAACCGGACCGGTATCGCGACCTCTCCCTCGCGCACCTCGAAGGCGAGCGCATCGTCGGGGTCGGCGGCGTGCAGCCGCACGCCCTTGCGCAGCGCTTTCAGCGGCGACGGCGCCCGGGCGGTCAGGTGCCCGCCCTGGACTCCGACCTCGACCTCCCCGCCGAGCAGCTGCCACGAGCGGAAGTTCGTGCCCAGACCGGGTAACGGCTTGTAGATCCCCGCGAGCTCGGGCCAGAGGTGTGGGCTGGCGGGCACGGCGCGCCGCTCGGTGTCGGCGTCGTCCGGAACGCCGAGCAGCCGCGCGAGTGCGCGCTCCGTCAGCGAGTGGGGCGCCAGGCCGGACGTCGTGTTCGTGAACGCGAGCACGCCGAGGCCCGCGTCGGGCGCCACGAGCAGCGCCGAGATGAACCCCGGCCAGCCGCCGTCGTGGCCCGCGACGCGGTGCTCGCCCAGCCGATCGAGGAAGAAGGCGAGGCCCATCGCCGGGCAGGCGCGGATCGCCGCCGTTCTGCGGCGTCAGCATCTGCTCGAACGTCTCGGGCCGCAGGAGAGGGGCGCCGCCGTTCGCGAGCGCCGCGGCGTAGCGGGCCATGTCTGCGGTCGTGGAGAAGATCGAGCCCGCCGGGCCGACGACGATCTCCGTGTCCTTGACAGGCTTCAGGCCTCCGCGGCGAAGGGCGTAGCCCACGGCGAGCCGGTCACGGACGCGCTCGGTGCGCAGGAAGTCGGTGTGCTCCATCCCGAGCGGGGTGAAGATCCGCGCGCGCAGGCGCTCGGCGAACGGCTCGCCGCCGACGTCCTCCACGAGCTGGCCGAGCGCGGCGAACCCATGGTTCGCGTAGGCCCACTTCGCCCCTGGCTCGAGCTCCGCCCGCAGCACCGGCGCGTAGAAGTCGGTGAGCGACGGCAGCGGCCGGTCGAGCTTCGACGCCAGCCCGATCGTGGGGCGGGCGAGGTCGGACCAGCGGCGCAGCTCGCCCAGCCCGGCCGTGTGCGTGAGCAGGTGGCGGATCGTGACCGGTGGCGTCGCCGGGTCGTCGTGCTCGATTCGAAAGCCGCGCAGGTGCTCGTTGACCGGGTCGTCGAGGCCGAGCAGGCCCTCCTCGGCCAGCTGGAGCACCGCGATCCCGGTGCAGGTCTTCGAGATCGAGCCGATCCGGAAGACGGTGTCGGCGTCGACCTCCCGGCCGGTCGCGGCATCCGCGAGGCCGACTCCGGCGAAGTGGACGAGCTTGCCGTCCCTGACGATGCCGACCGCGAGGCCGGCCAGCGTGTGCTCGTTGAAGATCTCGATCGCGAGCTCGTCCACCCAGCCGAGCTCGTCTGCGGCCCTCTTCGTCACCGCACCGCGCTCGCGACCTCGTCCAGTGTCTCCGGGTTCTCGAGCGTCGAGAGGTCGCCCGGGTCCTCGCCGAGCGCCGTCGCCCGCACCGCCCGGCGCACGATCTTCGCGCTGCGCGTCTTGGGCAGGGCGCTGACGAAGAGGACCCGCTCCGGCGTGAACGGCTTCCCGAGCGCCGCGGCCACCGCGGCTTTGATCCCGTCGGGATCCCGCTCGGCGCCCGGCTTGAGCGCGCAGAAGAGCCACGCAGTCTCGCCCTTCACCTCGTGCGGGACGCCGATCGCCGCCGCCTCTGCGACCGAAGGGTGATCGAGCGCGGCCGACTCCAGCTCGGCGGGCCCGATCCGCTTGCCGGCGATGTTCAGCGTGTCGTCCGAGCGCCCGTGCAGGAACCAGTAGCCGTCCTCGTCGATCGACGCCCAGTCGCCGTGCGTCCAGACACCGGGGAAGCGGCGCCAGTACGTCTCGAGGTACCGCTCGTCGTCGCCCCAGATCCCGCGTGTCATCCCCGGCCAGGCGTGCGTGCAGACGAGCTCGCCGACCTCGCCGCGCAGGGGGCTGCCGTCGGGCCCGTAGACGTCCATCGCCTGGCCGAGCGCCGGGAAGCCGAGCGAGACGGGCTTCGTCGGGGCCATCGGCGTCACCGAGAGGAAGCAGGCGCCCACCTCGGTGCCGCCGGAGATGTTGACGATCGGGATCCGGCCGCCGCCCGCCACGTGCTCGTTCAGCCAGTCGTAGGGGCCTGCGTTCCAGGGCTCGCCGGTCGTCGTGATCGCGCGCAGCGACGAGAGGTCGGTCGCCGGCTCGCCCTTCGGGATCAGCGCCCGGACGAGCGTCGGCGACACGCCGAGCATCGTCACCTGCTCGCTCTCGACGAGCCGCCAGAGCCGGTCGTCCGGCCAGTCCGGAGCCCCCTCCATGTAGATCACCGTCGCCCCGAGCGCACCTGCGCCCACGACGGTCCACGGGCCCATGATCCAGCCCATGTCGGTGGAGAAGAGCACGCGGTCGCCCGCGCGGATGTCGGCCTGGTAGGCCGCTTCGCGCGCGATCGAGAGCAGGAAGCCGCCCTGGACGTGCAGGGCGCCCTTCGGCCGGCCCGTCGTGCCGGAGGTGTAGGCGAGGAGGTAGGGCTGTTCGGCCTCGACCTCGAGCGGCGGGAGCTCGCCTGGCCCCAGCTGGGCGTTCCAGCTCCGCTCCGCGCGTGACCATTCGAGGACGTGCTCGACGGACGGCGCCGAGCGCAGCGCCTCGTCGATCGTCTCGCGCATCGGCGTGCGGCGGCCGCGCCGGTACGACCAGTCGGCGGTGAGCACCACCTTCGCCCCGGAGTCCTGCAGCCGCTGCAGCACGGCGGGGGCTGCGAACCCGGAGAAGATGGGCACCTGCACCGCGCCGATGTGTGCGCACGCATGCGAGGCAACGGCCGCGTCCGGGCACATCGGCATGTAGATCGCGACGCGGTCGCCGGCGGTCACGCCGAGCCCGGCGAGCGCCTCGGCGAGCCGCGTGACTCGCTTCGAGAGCTCCGCGAACGTCCACTCGTCGCGCTCTCCGTCCTCGCCGGCGAAGACGGCGGCGATCGCGTCCGGGGCGCGGTCGGCCCAGACGTGCGCGCAGGCCGTGGCGACGTTCAGCCGGGCGCCCGCGAACCACGTCGTCCACTCGATCCCGCGCGTGTCGTCGAGCACGGCGTCCCAGGGCCGGGAGAGCTCGAGCTCCAGGTCGGCGGCGACGGCACGCCAGAACCGGTCCGGCTCCTCGACCGAGACGCGGTGCAGCTCGGCGTAGTCGGCGCAGCCGAGCGCCTGGGCGAGGGCGACGACGTTCGCCTGCTCGAGCTGGGCCGGCGACGGCGTCCACGCATAGTTGACGGCCCTGTTAGCAGCCACTAACCTAGCGCTCGCTAACTTTCAGATGGAGGATTCATGGCACTCGCGATCTTCTCAGAGGCACGGCGGAAGTGGTGGACGCTGGCGGCGGTCTCGTTCGGCCTCTTCATGATCATGCTCGACAACACGGTGGTGAACGTGGCGCTGCCGTCGATCCAGCGCGACCTCGACACGGGCTTCTCCGAGCTGCAGTGGATCGTGACCGGCTACGCGCTCAGCTTCGCTGCGCTGATGCTGATCGGCGGCAAGCTGGCCGACGCCTACGGCCGCCGGCTGATCTTCGTCGTCGGGATCGTCGTCTTCACGGCCGCCTCCCTCTGGTGCGGCCTCGCCGACTCCGGCGACATGCTGATCGCCGCGCGCGTCGTCCAGGGCATGGGCGCCGCGCTGATGAACCCGGCCACGCTCTCGATCATCGCCGCCACCTTCCCGCCGAAGGAGCGCGGGATGGCGATCGGGATCTGGGCGGGCGTCTCCGCGCTCGCCCTTGCGATCGGGCCGCTCGTCGGGGGCCTGCTCACGGAGCACCTGAGCTGGCACTGGATCTTCTTCGTCAACATCCCCGTGGGCGTGCTCGCCGTCGCCGCGAGCTTCCTGTTCATTCGGGAGTCGAAGGACGACACGCACGAGAGCCTCGACCTGCCCGGGCTCGCGACCTCCGCGCTCGGGCTCTTCGCGCTCACGTATGCGCTGATCGAGGGGAACGGCTTCGGCTGGACGTCCGCACGCATCCTCGCCTCGTTCGCCGTCGCCATCGTCTCGTTGGCCGCCTTCGTCACGATCGAGCGGCGGCGGCGCGCGCCGATGCTCGACCTGACGCTGTTCCGCAGCGGGACGTATGCGGGTGCGAACCTCGCGATGCTGCTGGTCGCGCTCGCGATGTTCGGCGTCTTCTTCTTCGTCTCGCTCTACATGCAGAACGTGCTCGGCTACTCCGCCGTCCAGGCGGGCGCCGCCTTCCTGCCGATGACGATCCTGATCATCCTGATCGCACCGATCGCAGGGAAGCTGTCCGACCGGTACGGCTCACGCTGGCTGATGTCGATCGGGATGGTGCTCCTGAGCGCGCAGCTCGTCTACTTCTCGCAGCTGGGCATCGATGCGACGTTCTGGAACCTGCTGCCCGCGCTCCTCGTCGGCGGCCTCGGGATGGCGATGACGATGACGCCGACCGCGGCTGCCGCGGTTCGGGCCGTGCCCGTCGAGAAGTCGGGCGTCGGGTCGGCCGTCCTGAACGCGATGCGCCAGGTCGGCGGCTCGGTCGGCATCGCGCTGATGGGGGCGATCGTGGCGAACGAGGCTGCGGGTCGCAGTCCCATCGAGGGATTCATGGCGGGCTTCGAGCGCGCCCTCCTCGTGGCTGCGGCGATCGCGTTCGTCGGCTCGCTCGTCGCCTTCGCGCTCGTCCGGCAGGAGACCCACGAAGAGACGGTGCCGGTCGAGGTCGCTGCTTGAGCGGCGTGGGGCCGACGCGCACACGCCTGCCGGCGCACGAGCGCCGGCAGGCGATCCTCGAGGCCGCTCAGCGCGTCTTCGCAGGAGGCAGCTACAGCGGCTCGACGACGGCCGAGATCGCCCGCGAGGCGGGCGTCTCCGAGCCGATCCTCTACCGCCACTTCGCCTCGAAGCGCGACCTCTACCTGGCGTGCCTCGGCGCAGCCTGGGAGTCGCTCCGCACGGCCTTCGACGCCAAGGTGGACGAGCTCGGCGAGCGCGAGGCCGTGACCGCGATCGGCCTGGCCTCGCGTGAGTTCCACGCCGCGGGCGGGATCAAGCCGGTCACGCTCTGGATCCAGGCGCTGAGCGAGGCCGGCGAGGACGAGCAGATCCAGAGCTTCCTGCGCACCCAGCTGCGGGAGGTGCACGACTACGTCGCGGGTGTCCTCCGCCGAGCCCAGGCGGCGGGCGGGGTGCCGGCCGACCGCGATCCGAACGCGGAGGCGTGGATCTTCGTCGGGGCAGCGCTCCTGCTCTCGTTCGCCGACCGGCTCGGCGGCCTGCTCGAGCCCGCCGACTTCGGCGCGATGGCCGCCCAGCGCCACCGCTGGCTCACCGGGTCGGGCTGAGTCCAGCGCAACCGTGTCGGACCGCGGAACGTCCCCGGCTGCGGCTCCGGGGACGATCCTGAAGGCAAGCTGCCACTCTGGCGACACTCCCCAGGGCGTGACTCTGCGGCCCAGTCACGGTCCTGCGGTTGCGGCGGTCGCCTTTCTGGGTGGCGCGCCCCTTGCACCGGCCTGGCGTCCGGCGGTGCAAGTTGACCTCACTGTAGGAGCGGTGTTCCAAAAAGTCAAGTAGCTCGGTCAAGTGATTTGGTGGTACAGTCGCTTCACCTGTAGAAATCGGTCGAAATCCCCGCAAAGGGGTACGCGGCCGGGCTCCACTCTCGCTTCACTACGTCCCACGCCGCGATGACCGAGATCACCTCCTCCACCCGCCGCACCGCCGCTCCCGCAGGAGCCCGCCTGGGCGACCGCCTGCGGCTGCTGCGTGTGTCGGAGGGCCTGACGCAGACGGAGCTCGCCGGCGACCGCTTCAGCAAGGAGTACGTCAGCCAGATCGAGCGGGGCAAGACCCGCCCGACGGCGGACACGATCGAGTGGCTTGCGAGCCGGCTGAACGTCGACCCGGCGTTCCTGACGAGTGGCGTCTCCACCGACGAGCGAGGCCGCGTCGAGGCACTGCTCTCGCGCGCCGAGGCGCTCACGCAGTCCTTCCAGTACAAGGAGGCGCTCGCCGTCTACGAGGAGGCGCGCGCTGCAGTCTCGGCCACGAACTCGGTCGAGCTCGACGTGCGCGCGCGTGCCGGTGAGGCCTGGGCGCGCATGGAGGAAGGCGACCCCCGCACCGGGATCGAGCTCCTGAACGATGCCCGTGCCCTCACGGAGGGACCGCTCTTCTCGGATCTCGACCGCGCGGACATCGCCTACCGCCTGGGCGTCTGCCGCTACAAGCTCTCGAGCATCGGCACCGCGATCGCGCTCTTCGGCCAGGCGCTCGAGCTGGCCGAGCGCTCCGAGCTGCCGTGCGACATGCTCCGCTCCGACATCTTCCACTGGCGCGCCCGCTGTCACCGGCGGCAGCGCGACTTCGAGGCAGCCCGCGAGGACGTCGAGCACGCGCTCGAGCTCGCGCAGGGCCTCGGCGACCGCCGCAAGACGGCCGCAGCGTATTTCCAGGCCTCGCTCGTCGTCGAGCGCACGGGCCGCTGGGTGCTCTCCCGCAGCTACGCCGAGAAGGCGAAGGCGCTCTACGAGGAGCTCGAGGACGAGCGCAACGTGGGCCGCCTGCTGAACAACCTCGGTGGACTCAACCTTCTGCTCGGCAAGCCGCAGGACGCAATCGCCCAGCTGAAGGCGTCGTTCGCCGTCGCCGTGGAGGCCGACTCGCAGGGCGAGGCCGGCCAGGCCATGAACGGTCTCGCCACTGTCCACCTGCACCTCGGTGAGTGGGACGAGGCCGACAAGCACGTCCGCGAGGCTCTGCGCCTGCTGGACGGCCGCGAAGACATGCTCGACGAGATTGGTCAGGCGCAGCTCGTCCTTGGCCGCTCGCTGCTGGAGCGCGGGCGTCTCGACGAGGCGGAGGAGTGCTTCCGCGCGGCCGACACCAGCTTTGAGCAGCTCTCCTCGGTCAGCCACCGCGCAGGTGCGTGGGTGGCGCTCGGAGATCTCGCCGCTCGTCGCGGCGACGACGGCGAGGCGGCGCGTCAGTACCGCAACGCCGCCGAAGCGCTTCAGGACATGCGGTTCTAACGGCGGAAAGGAGGAGGCACATGAAGACTCGTCTGTTGTCGCTGCTGCTGACGGCGTCCGTTTTCGCTGCCTCGTGGGGCGCCCTGTTCTCGGGCTGGCGCTCCTGGGCTGACGGCGGCTAGCTCGAAAGCGATGGCTAGACTCGCCGGGTGCTACGCACCACGGCGCTCGCTCTAGCCCTCTGCACTCTCGCGGCAAGCTGCGGCGGCTCCTCCTCGGACGCCAAGGAGGAGCCGGCGGTCGATTCGCTCGAGGCGCTTTGGCGAGCGCCCGGGGCCGACGTGGCCATCGTGCCCGGCACGGCGGACTTTGCGCCGGGGCGCGTTCGGCTCTCGTTCCTCGTCGTCGACGACGAGGGGCGGGTCGTCACGCGCCCATCGGCGCGTGTCTGGGTCGCCCGCGGTCTCGAACAGGAGCCGTTCGCCGAGACGACCGCGCGCGCCGAGAAGATCGGCGTCGAGGGCTCCGAGGAGGGAGACGCCGACGAGATCTTCGTGACCCACCTCGAGCTCGACGAGCCCGGGAAGTACTGGGTGCTCGCCGAACCGGTCGGTGGACGCAAGATCCAGGCGATCGGCAACGTCGTCGTCGCCGAGAAGTCGGCTGCCCCCGCGGTCGGCGACAAGGCCGTGGCGTCGGAGACGCCGACCATCGAGAGCACCGGCGGCGACTTCGCCGCTCTCACGACCCAGAAGCCGCCCGACCGGGGCCTCCTGCGCTACTCGGTCGCGGACTCGCTCGCGGAGAAGGTTCCGTTCGTCCTCACCTTCGCGACGCCGCGCTACTGCACGTCACGCACCTGCGGGCCGGTGGTGGACGTCGTCGACGCGGTGCGGGCGAAATACGAGCAGCAAGGCGTGCGCTTCATCCACGTCGAGATCTTCGAGGGCAACGACCCGGCGAACGAGTACAACCAGTGGGTGCAGGAATGGCGCCTGCCCTCGGAGCCGTTCACGTTCCTCGTCGGCGCGGACGGGCTCGTCAAGGAGCGCTTCGAGGGAACGCTCTCGGTGCGCGAGCTCGGCGAGGCCGTCGAGCAGCATCTGCTCTAGCGGCTCAGCCAGGGCCTCCGTGGCTGCCTGCGCGGCGGATCACGACCTCCGGGATCTGCGCGCGCGGGCTGAGCCGCAGGCACATGCGCACCACCTCGGCGCAGTCCTCGGGCTGGATCATCTCGTCGGCCGACAGCCCCGAGAAGTCGGCCATGGGCGTGTCCACGAAGCCGGGGCAGATCGCGATCGCCCGGACGCCGTCGTCCTCCAGGTCCTGGCTCAGCGTGTGGGTGAGCGAGATCACGGCCGCCTTCGAGGCGGCGTAGATGGGCAGGACCGGCACCGGCTCGGTGCCGGCGATGGAGGCGAGGTTGACGATCCAGCCGCGGGAGCGGCGGAGGTGCGGGATCGCGGCCTGCGTCACGAGCACGAGCCCGCGGAGGTTGATGTTCAGCTGGCGGTCGACGTGCTTGAGCTGGGCGTCCTCGACGCGCGCCGCGATGCCGACGCCGGCCGAGTTGACGAGTACGTCGAGCCCTCCGTGGCGGGCGACGTGCTCCTCGACCACGCGGGCGCAGTCCTCCGGTTTCGAGACGTCGGCGGCGAGTGCGTCCGCGCCGAGCTCGGCGGCCGCGGCCTCGACCTTCTCGGCCGTCCGCGACGCGAGCGTCAATGCGAACCCCTCCTCGCCGAGCATCCGGGCGATCGCCAGCCCGATCCCTGACGAGCCACCCGTGATCAGCGCCGAGCGCTCAGCCGCAGCCATCGGGCGACTATCTCAGAAAGTGCCGAAAGGAACAGGCGCCGCCACGCCGAACCGGGCGCCAGAACCTCAGACTCTCCCTCTCCCCAGAGTGCAACGGCCGAGTCCCCTGCTCGGCCGTTGCGTATGTTGGAGACGTGTCGGTCAGGCTCACCGACCTCGCGAAGAGCGGGGGCTGCGCTGCGAAGTACTCGGCTGCGCGCCTCGAGGAGCTGCTGGGCGGGCTCGTGCCGGCGGAGGCGGAGAACCTGCTCGTCGGCCTCGCGCCCTCGGACGATGCGGCCGTGTACCGCCTGGACGACGAACGGGCGCTCGTGTTCACGCTCGACTTCTTCCCGCCGCTCGTCGACGACCCCGCGCTCTACGGCCGGATCGCGGCCACGAACGCGCTCAACGACGTCTACGCGATGGGCGGCGCACCGCTGCTGGCGCTCTCGATCGCGGCCTTCCCCGAGAGCCTGCCGAACGAGCTGCTCGCGGCCATCTTCGGCGCCGCCGACGAGCAGGTGCGCAGCGCCGGCGCGATCCTCGCCGGCGGGCATACCTTGCGTGACGAGGAGCCGAAGTACGGGCTCGCCGTCGTCGGCACCGTCCACCCAGAGGGGTTCTGGTCGAAGGCCACGGCGCAGCCCGGGGACGCCCTCTTCCTGACGAAGCCCCTCGGCACCGGGCTGCTCCTGCACGCGGCGCGGGAGGGACAGCGGCACGAGCGAGGGCTCGAGGAGGCCTACGGCTGGATGACGGTCCTCAACCGGGACGCCGCCGCTGCGCTCCGCCCGTTCTCGCCCAACGCCGTCACCGACGTCACCGGCTTCGGCCTGCTCGGCCACGCCCACGAGCTGGCCGAGCGCAGCGGCGTCGGGGTCGTGCTCGAGGCGTCGAGCCTGCCGGCCATGGCGGGCGCAGTCGAGCTGGCGGCGGCCGGAGTCCGCACCGGCGGCGACGGGCGCAACCGCGACTTCGCGGAGCCGCACGTGGACGCGGACGGCGTCGCGGACGAGTTGCTGGCGCTCGCCTACGACCCGCAGACCGCCGGTGGGCTGCTCGTCTCGCTGCCCGCGGAGAAGGCGGCGGTCTTGCAGGCGGCATTCGCGGCGGAGAAGCTCTACCTGTGCCGCGTCGGCGACGTGACCGAGGGAGCGGGCGTCGTGCTGCGCTGACGGCGCTGCTCGCCGTGGCCGCGCTGGCCGGCTGCGACGGCGAGCGGCAGCAGGCCGACCTGCTCGTGACCGCGCCGCTCCTGTTCGACGGCGAGCGGCTGGTGCAGGACGGCGCCGTCGCGATCCAGGGTGACGAGATCGTCGCAGCAGGCGCGCGTGAGGACGTCGATGTCGACGCGGCGCGGACGATCGAGCTCGAGCGGGCGACCCTGCTGCCCGGCTTCGTCGACCTGCACGTGCACGGGCTCGCCGAGGCGCATTCGCTCTCGATCGTCACGACCGTGCGGGATCTCGGCTCTCAGGACGCCGCCTTGCCCGCGAGACCATCCTCGGGCGCCGAGCCCAGGTTGCTGCTCGCCGGGCCGCTGATCACTGCTCCCGGCGGCTACCCGATCCCGGTCCACGGCCCCAATTTCGCCCACGTGGTACGGAGCCCCGCCGAGGCGCGGGAGTACGTCGGCTCGCTCGCCGACCGCGGTGCGGCGCTCATCAAGGTCTCGCTCCAGTTCGGCTATCCGGTCGTCGCCTTCGACGTGCTGCAGGCGATCGTGGCCGAGGCCCACGCCCGCGACCTCCGCGTGACCGCGCACGTCGGCGAGTCCCGCGGCACGCGGCTCGCCCTCCTCGCAGGCGTGGACGAGCTCGCGCACATGCCCTGCGAGCCCGATCCCGAGCTGATGCGGGAGGTCGCAGAGTCGGAGACCGAGATCGTCGGCACGCTGCACGTGGTCGAGCTCTACGGCTGTCCGAGCGCGCTTGCGAACGCGCAGGCGTTCGTCGCCGCGGGCGGGCTGCTCCTCTACGGCTCCGACTACGGCAACCCCGGGATCCCGGGTGGTCTCGACCTCGAGGAGGTCGACCGCATGCGCCGCGCCGGCCTCGCCCCGCTCGACGTGCTCGCGAGCGCAACGGCGCTCGCGGGCGAGGTCGCGGAGATCGAGGGGCTCGGCCGGCTCGCCGCCGGCAGCCCGGCCGACATCGTCGCGGTGCGAGGCGACCCGACGCAGGACCTGTCGCGCCTGCGGCGCACCCGGCTCGTCGTTCTTCGCGGCGAGATCGTCCTCGGGCCCTGAGCCGCCGGCGCCTACACTCGACGCCAATGGACGTCGCCCACGCCCGCGCGCGGCTGCGCGAGATCTCGCCCGCGCGCTACCTCTGGCTCGCCGGCCTGTCGGCGCTCTCGCTCTACCTGATCATCCTCACGGGTGCGGCGGTGCGGCTGACCGGCTCCGGGCTCGCGTGCGAGTCGTGGCCCGGCTGCCAGGAGGGCGCCTTCTTCCCCGCCGTCGGCAGCCATTCCGCGATCGAGTTCGGCAACCGCGCGTTCGCGCTCTTCCCGCTCGTGCTGACGCTGGCCGCCTGGATCGCCGCGCGCCGCACGCCCGGCCTGCCACGGTGGGTGACGTGGGTGGCGGCGCTCACGTTTCTCGGCACGCTCGCGCAGGCGCCGCTCGGGCTGCTGACGATCCGGCTCGACCTGCACCCGCTGATGGTGATGACGCACTTCCTGCTCGCGCTGGTCGTCCTGGCCGGAGCAATGGTCGTCGCGGTCGAGGCGCTAGGCAACGCACGTGGTCGCGTGCCCTCGCCGGTGCCGGGCTGGCTGCGCGTGGTCGGCCTCGTGCTCGTCGTCGCCTGTGGCACCCTCGTCGTGACGGGGGCGCTCTCCACGGCAGCGGGGCCGCACCCGGGCGACAGCGCCGAGATCGACCGCTTCTGGAACCTGCTCGACGCGGTGTACGTGCACGTCCGCGCCACCGCCGTCTTCGGAATCGGGTTCCTGCTGCTGCTCGGGTATCTCGTGCGTCACCGGGCCCGGGTCGGCGTCCTGCTGCCGGTCGCTCTCGGCCTGCTCGGGCTGCTGCTCGTGCAGATGGCGGTGGGCGAGATCCAGTGGCGGAACGAGCTGCCGTGGTGGCTCGTGCTCGTCCACGTCGTCCTCGCGGGCGGCGTGTGGGCGTGGACGGTCGGCCTCGCGGCGGCACTCTGGCGCACTCCGGCCTGGCCGAACCGCGCGTAGACTGGCCTCGTGGCCAGCCGTGAGCTGCGGTTGCTCGGAATGCCCGAGCTCGAGCGCCCCGTTCTGGTGGCGGCCTTCCGGGGCTGGAACGACGGCGGGCAGGGCGCCACCCTGGCTGCCGGCTACCTCGCGCGGCTCTGGAAGGCGAAGCGCTTCGGCGAGATCGAGTCCGAGGGGTTCCTCGACTTCCAGGCCACCCGGCCGCACGTGTCGCTCGACGAGGGTCTGACGCGGCGGATCGAATGGCCCGAGAACGCCTTCTACCACGCGCGTATCCCCGGCTCCGACCGCGACGTCGTCCTGCTGCTCGGCGTGGAGCCGAACCTGCGCTGGCGCACGTTCTGCGGGCTCGTGCTCGATCTGGCCAAGGACCTGGGTGTCGAGCTCGTGGTCACGCTCGGCTCGCTGCTCGCGGACGTGCCGCACACGCGCGCCGCCCCCGTCACCGGCGCCGCGAGCGACCCCGACCTCGTTGCGAGCCTCGGGCTCCAGCACTCGCGTTACGAAGGGCCGACGGGGATCGTCGGCGTGCTCGGCGACGCGTGCCGCGCGGCAGGCATTCCCGCCGCCAGCCTCTGGGCCGCCGTGCCGCACTACGTCTCCCTGGCGCCCAGCCCTCGCGCCGCCCGGGCGCTCTGCGAGCGGCTCGGCGCGCTCCTCGCCGTCACGATCGACACGACCGAGCTGGCGGAGGCCGAGGACGCCTACGCCGAGCAGGTGACGGAGGCAGTCTCGTCCGACTCGGAGACGGCCGCATACGTCGAGGAGCTGGAGCGGCGCACGGACGAGCTCGACCTGGAGGAGCACGAGAACCTGCCCTCCGGGGACACGCTCGCCGCGGAGCTGACCAGGTTTCTACGCGAGCGCGACGCCGAGACCGGCGACGACGACCCGAAGCCGCAGTAGTCAGCCCTCGCTCGAGCCGGCCCAGAGGTTGAGGTCGCTCTCGGTCGCCCAGCGGTCGATCTCGGCGAGCTCGTCGGGCGTGAACTCGAGCCGCTCGAGCGCGCCGACGTTCGCTTCGAGCTGCTCGACGCTCGAGGCGCCGACGAGCGTCGAAGTCATCCGCGGGTCGCGCAGCGTCCAGGCGAGCGCCATCTGCGCGAGCGACTGTCCGCGGCCCGCAGCGAGCTCGTTCAGCGCTCGCACCTTCGCGAGCGTCTCGTCGGTCAGCTGGCTCCGCGACAGTGCTGTGCCCTCCCGGCTCGCGCGCGAGCCCTCCGGGACGCCCTCCAGGTAGCGGTCGGTGAGCACGCCCTGCGCGAGCGGCGAAAAGCCGATGCAGCCGATTCCCTCCGTGTCGAGGACGTCGAGCAGCTCCGGCTCGATCCAGCGGTTCAGCAGCGAGTAGGACGGCTGGTGGATGACGATCGGCGTGCCGAGGGCGCGCATGATCGCCGCCGCCTCGCGCGTCCGGTCGGGTGAGTACGACGAGATGCCCGCATACAGCGCCTTTCCCTGGCGCACCGCCGAGTCGAGCGCTCCCATCGTCTCCTCGAGCGGCGTCTCGGGGTCGAAGCGATGCGAGTAGAAGATGTCGACGTAGTCGAGCCGCATCCGCGCGAGCGACTGATCGAGGCTGGCGAGCAGGTACTTGCGCGAGCCCCATTCCCCGTACGGGCCCGGCCACATGTCATAGCCGGCCTTCGTCGAGATCACGAGCTCGTCACGGTAGGGCTGCAGGTCGTCGCGCAGGATCCGGCCGAAGTTCTCCTCCGCGGAGCCGTACGGCGGCCCGTAGTTGTTCGCCAGGTCGAAGTGGCTGATCCCGAGGTCGAACGCGCGGCGAGCGATCGCGCGGCCCGTGTCGTAGGGGCGATCGTGCCCGAAGTTGTGCCAGAGCCCGAGCGACACGGCCGGCAGCTGGAGCCCGCTCCGGCCGCTGCGCCGGTAGTGCATCTGCTCGTACCGATGCGTTGCGGGCACGTACGACATGGCTCGATGTTAGTCCCGGCAGCGGCTCAGCCGAACGTGAACGCGTAGGCGGCGACGCCGGGCGAGACGCGCAGCTCGAGCTCGTGGTTTGCAAGCTCGTCCCGCTCGACGAGCGTGTACAGCCGGTCGCCTGCGACCTGGACGCGGCGCTCGCGCTCGCCGTCCACGAGCACCTCCACCGAGCCGCGGCCGGTGAGCACGAGGAAGACGTCGCGGGCGCGGTAGTCGAGCAGCAGCCGTGCGCCGGAGCCGGCGACGGCGCGCTCGTCCTCGACCGTCCAGCGCCCGCCGTAGGAGAGCTGGTTGTCGGCGAGAGCGGCCGGAAGCACGTACGACGCCTCGCGATCCTGGACCACGGGGGTGCCCGCGTAGCGCGCGAGCCGCTCGTAGCCGAGGTACGACTCCGGGGTGACGAGATCGCGCGGTGAGTCGTCCTCCAGGCCGGAGGCCAGCGGGACGGAGGTGCCGCGTCTTGCGAGCAGCGCGCGGATCGCCTGCTCGGTCTCGTCGTAGTCGCCTTCTCCGAAGTGGTAGTAGCGGACGTGTCCCTCGCGGTCGATGAGGTACTTCGCCGGCCAGTACTGGTTGCTCCAGGCGCTCCAGGTGCGGAAGCCGTTGTCGAGCGCGATCGGGTACTCGATCCCGAGCTCGCCTGCGTTCTCGCGCACGTTCGCCTCCTCCCGCTCGAAGGCGAACTCCGGCGAGTGGACGCCGACGATCGTCAGCCCCGAGTCGCGATAGCGCGAGTCCCACTCGGTCACGAACGGCAGCGTGCGCAGGCAGTTCACGCACGAGTAGGTCCAGAAGTCGATCAGCACGACCCGGCCCCGCAGGCGCTCGAGCGTGAGGGGCTCCGAGTTGAGCCAACCCACGATCCCGTCGAACTCGGGAGCGAGCCCGTAGTCGGGCAGCGAGTCACCGCTCCCGGCCACTGCCTGCGGATCCGCCGCCCCGGTCAGCTCCCCGAGCTCGCGGCGTGCCGGGCCGGAGCGCTCGAAGCGCTCCTGCAGCGACTCCGTGTAGCCCGGCACGGCGGTCTGCAGCTCCTGGTCGACGCCGAAGGCGATCGCGAGCGCGGCGATCCCGACGAGGATTCCGGCGCCGCGGCGGACGGTCGTGGCATGCCCGCGGAGCGACCTGGAGGCGCGCTGGCCGAGCAGGGCGATCGCCAGCATCGGCAGGGCCGCGCCCGCGGCGTAGGAGAGCGTCAGGAGGAGGCCGTCGAGACCGACCTCGCGCTTGGCGGCGATCACCGTGACGGCGGCGAGCACCGGGCCGGCGCACGGCACGAAGACGAGCCCGAGGCTCGCCCCGAGCAGGAAGCCGCCGCCGCGGTCGCCCGGGCTGCGGCGGGAGAGGGCCTGGAGCGGACGGGCGAGCAGCTCACCGATCCGCGGCCAGAGCAGCGAGGCGGCGACGAGGAGCAGGAGCGCGATCGCCAGGTTGCGTAGCAGGTCGGCCGGCAGTCCGAGCGAGTCGAGCAGCCAGGCGGCGAAGAGCGTGAAGACCGTGAAGCTGACGACGATGCCGGCGATGATCGCCAGAGGCTTCCGTCCCGTCGCGCCACCCGCCAGCACGATCGGGAGCACGGGGAGCACGCACGGCGAGAGCGCGGTCACGACTCCTGCGACGAAGCCGATGGCGAGCAGCACGAGCACCTCGCCGAACGGTAGCGCTGTGGCCTAGGAGCTGGTGGCGTCCGGGCCGGCCGACCCGTTCGGCTTCGCCCCGGCGGGCTTCCGCCGCCGCCGCCGCCGTTTCGACGGAGAAGGCGGGCCGTCGCTCTTCGTGGGCGCCGCCTCGCCGTTCGTGGGAGCGGCTCCCTCGGCCGCGACGGCGCCGTTCTGCGCTCCCTCTGGCTGCGCTCCGCCCTTCTTGCGCTTGCGCCGGCGGCGCGACTTGCGCGCGGGCGCCTTCGGTGCGGGCAGGTTGTCCGCCAGTGCGTTCGCGATCTCGGGCGTCGGGCCGAGCTCCTCGCGCGCGCGGTCGAGCGCCGAGTTGGCCCGCGGCGTGTACCCCTCGGAGGAAGCGAGGAGGGCCGCGCCGACCTCGAGCGGCAGCGCCTTCGCCACCTGCACGAGCTTCGCGACGTTCTCCTCGTGGCGGTGGCCGCGCGAGTTCGCGACGGCGCCCAGCAGGCGCTTCGCCTCCGGGAACTCGGCGCTGGCGCGGCGGTCCTGCACCTTCCGGGTCGCACGCGCGAGCTTCCACGTCCAGCGCTGGAGGATCTGGTCGGGCGCGTTCGCCTTGCCCTCGCCGATCGCACGCAGCAGGATCCGCACGCCGGCGGAGCGATCCTTCTCCCACGGCGGCGCCTGCGTCACGAGCGTGACGAGGTCGTCGAAGTCGGCCCGCTCGACGATCATCGAGACGCGGTCCTGGAGCGCCGTCATCCGCAGGCGCCGGTTGGGGTTCTCGGCGGCGCAGATCGAGAGGAAGGTCTCGAGCGCGGCCTTCGAGGCGTGCGCCTCGGTGAACTTCTTGGCGAAGTCGGCGCGCTGGTCGAAGCGGATCTGGCGCGCAGCGATCGTCGCCCAGTAGCGCTGCTCGTCCTCGTCCAGGTACTTGGGGTCGATCCGCTGCCACTCGCGCTGGATCACCGCGAGCCGGCGCGCGACGTCGGGCGTGACCGGGACGAGCCACGGCGCCGGCGAGAGCTTGCGGCGTGCGCGGCGCTGGACGCGGCGGCGCGGGGCAGGGGTGACGCGGGCGCCCTCGCGGTAGAAGTCCGCGTCGAGCAGCGAGTGCAGCGAGATCACCCGGTCGGAGTGCGTGGACGACTTCGGCACGAAGTCGAGCACGATGCCGGCCTCCTTGCGCGGGTGCGTGCGCATGATCCGGCCGATGCGCTGCTGGTAGACCCGCTTCGACGCGGTCGGCGCCAGGTGCATGCAGACCGTCGCGCGCGGCGAGTTCCAGCCCTCCGCGAGCAGCATCGCGTTGATCAGGACGTTGATCTCGCCACGCTCGTAGGCGGCGAGCGTCTCCGCCAGCTTCACCGGCGGCGTCTTGCCGGAGACGGCCTCGGCCTTGATCCCCGTGGCGCGGAACTCCTGCGCGAGGTTGTACGCGTGCTCGACGCCGGCGGCGTAGACGATGCCCGGGGTCGAGTCGAAGCGGTCGCGGTAGAGGCTCGCCGCCGCCTGGTTCAGCGCCTGGTGGTCGAGGGCTGCGGCGAGCGCGCGCTCCTCGAAGTCGCCGCCGACGATGGGCACGGAGTTGATCGCGGCCGCCGGCGGCACGCGCAGGCAGCGGAGCGGCGCGACGAGGCCGCGCCGGGCCGCGTCGGCGAGCGGCAGGTCGTCGACCGAGGCCGGGAAGACGTCGGAGACCTGCTTCGCGATCAGCTGCTCGGTGGCGGTCATGCCGATGTAGACCGGCTCGGGGAAGCTGCGGATCGCCGCGCTCGTCTTCTCGCCGAGGGCGGTGTGCGCCTCGTCGCAGATCACGAGCTGGTAGGCCTCGCGCGAGATCGAGCCGACGTGGCGCGCGAACCAGGCGTAGGTCTGGATCGTGATCGGGTTCGGCCGGAGCGGCTCGAGCCCCCTCTCGATCACGTCCGTGAAGCGCTCGCCGTAGCCCTCGGTCGTCAGGTCGCGCTGGAACTGGGAGACGAGCAGGCGGCGGTGCGTGAGGATCAGGATCCCGAGGCTCCGGGCGGACTCGACGAACCCGGCTGCGGCGATCGTCTTGCCCGACGCGGTCGGGTGACGGAAGCGGTAGCGGCGCGAGGCGCCGGGATCCTCTCCGGCGAACGTCTCTGGCTCGTCCTCCTCGTCGGCCTCGGCGAGCTCGTCTTCCTCCTCGAGCTCCTCGACGTCGTCGGTCGCGGCGACGTGGCCGTTCCCGTTCTCGTCCTCCTCGGCGTCGCGCTGGTTCGCGGCGATCAGCTCGGTCAGCATCCCGGCGAGCGCGTCGATCTGGTGCTTGCGCAGCTCCGTCCCGGCGGCCGTGGCCGGCGGCTTGGAGGAGAGGACGCGCTCGAGCCCGAGCATCAGGCCGAAGCGCACCTTCCAGCGCGGTGACGGCGCGCGCCGCCCGGCCGCGATCTCCGTCAGCGCCTCGTCGAGCGCGTTTCGCCGCGCGGTTCCGGGCGCAAGCACCTCGCCCGGCTCCTCGTCGGGATGGAGGAAGGGCTCGCCGGCCCATTCCTGCGCGCGGAGCGCGTCGGCTCTCAGGCCGTCCGGCGCGTCCGACGTATCTGTCGGGTTCAGTGTCGCTTCTGACATGTGCGCAGCACGCTGTCCTGGGTGCTGCTTCTCCTCAAGGGATAGCGCGCTTCTCGGACTGCCAGGTGAGAAAGCGGCGCTTCCCGGAGCATATCGGATTCCCGGGAAAACGGGGATCTACGCGGGCAGCGGCTCCGCGGCTCTGCCGAACGGGGCGCCGAAGAGGCGCTGTGGAATGCCCTGCTGGTCGAGGTGCTTCGTGATCCCGCCGAGGAAGAACGGGTAGCCGGCACCGAGGATCAGGCACGTGTCGACGTCGGCGGCCTCGGCGACGACGCCCTCGTCGAGCAGATGGCGGATCTCGTCCGCGACCGCCTCGAGTGCCGCCTCCGTCAGCTCCTCGATGCTGCGGCGCGCGTCCCCGCGCACGACGATCTCCTCCGAGCCGGCGGCGAAGCTGTCCAGCGTCGGCGAGAGCGGGAAGCGATCGGGATAGGCGTCGTGCAGCGTGTGCAGCACGTGGTTCGCGACGCGCGGCCCCACCATCTGCAGCAGCACGGACGGAGCCATCGGCATTCCCGAGCCTCAGGATCGCCGCGTCGGTCTCCTCGACCGTGTTGCCGTGCTCGAGCGCATCCATCAGCACCGTCGTCATCCGCGTCAGCACCCGGTTGACGACGAACGCCGGCGCGTCCTGCACGAGCACGCCGCGCTTGCGCAGCCGCTTGACGACGTCCCACGCCGTTGCGAGCACGACGTCGTCGGTGGACGGCGTCGCGACGATCTCGACGAGCGGGAGCACCGCGACCGGGTTGAAGAAGTGGAGGCCGACGTCCGCGCCCATCTCCGTGACCGAGAGCGAGGAGGTGTTCGTCGCGACGATCGCATCGGGCGCGACGCGCCGGAGCTCCGCGATCACCTCGTGCTTGACGCTCAGCTCCTCGAACACCGCTTCGAGGATCAGGTCGCAGCCGGCGAAGATCTCGTAGTCGGTCGAGCCTGACACGAGCTCGGCCAGGAACGGCTTGCGCTGCTGGCTCCGGACCTCCGCCACTGCCTCGTCGACGATCTCCTGCTCCAGATCGCGGAGGACGACCGGCACCTCCAGGCGCTTCACGAAGAGCGCCGCGAGCTGCCGGGCCATCAGGCCCGCGCCGACGATCCCGACCTTCTCGATCCGGCGCGGCTCGGCGTCCGGGATGCCGACGCCCTTCTTGGCCCGGCGCTCGACGAGGTCGAACGCGTAGACCGAGGCCTGCGCCTGCGGCCCCGGGAGCAGGTCGGCCAGCGCGTCCTCCTCTGCGCGGTAGCCCTCCTCGATCGTCCACGTCGAGGCGCCCTCGATCAGGTCGAGCGCGCGGATCGGTGCGGGCGCGGCTCCGTGCAGCGAGTCCTCGAGCTGCAGCCTCGCCTTCCGGATCACCTCGGCGGTGTCGGAGAGGTCGGCGGGCTCGCGCGCCGGCGCACCGGCCTCGATGTGGGCGATCAGGAACGCGAGCGACTCGTCCAGGAACTCGACCGGCTCGAGGAGCGCGTCCGCGAAGCCGAGCTCGAACGCCTCGGGGCCGGTGAGCATCTTGTTCTGGCGCATCGCGTTCGTGACGATGAACTTGACGGCGGTCGCCGGGCCGACGAGCCGCGGCACGAGCTGGGTGCCTCCCCAGCCCGGGATGATCCCGAGGAAGCACTCCGGGCAGGCGAAGTGGCGAACGCCGGCGGAGATCGTGCGCAGGTCGCAGTGGAGCGCGATCTCGACCCCACCGCCGAGCGCGGCGCCGTTGATCGCGGCGAGTGTGGGGTAGGAGAGCGCCGCGAGGCGCGCGAACGAGTCGTGCCCGGCGCGCCCGCCGGCGCGAGCGAGCTCCGCCGTCGTGGTCTTCGGGAACTCCCGGATGTCGGCGCCGGCTGCGAACACGAACGGCTTCCCGGTCAGGACGAGCCCGGCCCACTCCTCGCGCTCGAGCCGCTCGAGCGCCCGCTGCAGCGACTCGAACGCGGCGCGCCCGAACGTGGACGGCTTCGTGTAGTCCTCGCCGTTGTCGATCGTGACGAGCGCGATCCTGCCCACGCGCGTCTCCGCCGGCTGGACGAAGAACTGCGTGTCGCTCACTGCACGTTCTCCCAGAGCACGGCCGCACCCATGCCCATGCCGATGCAGAGCGCGGTGAGGCCGTAGCGGCCCTTGCGCTCCCTCAGGCCGTAGGCGAGCTGGGCGATCAGGCGCACGCCCGTCGCAGCAAGCGGGTGGCCGCAGGCGATCGCCCCGCCGTAGGGGTTCAGGCGCGGGTCGTCCGGCGCCACTCCCAGCGCGTCGCACCAGGTCAGCACCTGGACGGCGAACGGCTCGTTCAGCTCGAAGAGGTCGATCTGGTCGAGCGTCAGGCCGGCCTGCTCGAGGACGCGACGGGTGGCCGGGATCGGCCCGATTCCCATCAGCTCCGGCTCGACGCCGGCGAACGCGTAGCCCACGAGCCGCAGCTTCGGCTCGAGGCCGAGCTCCTCCGCCGCGCGGTCGGAGGCGAGGAACGCCGCCGTCGCGCCGTCGGTGAGCCCGGCGGAGTTGCCGGCGGTGACCCGGCCGGCCGTACGGAACGGCGTCTTCAGTCCGGCCAGCCCTTCCAGCGTCGTGTCCGGGCGCAGGAACTCGTCGCGCTCCGCGAGCCGCCAGCCCTCCTCCGAGAAGACGGTCATCGGGACGACCGTCTCGCGCATGACGCCGTTCTCCCAGGCGGCAGCGGCACGCTGCTGCGAGCGGACGGCGAACTCGTCGGCCGCCTCCTTGGTGAGCTGCGGGAAGCGGTCGTGCAGGTTCTCCGCGGTCGAGCCCATCGAGATCGCCGAGTCGTCGACGAGCCGCTCGGAGACGAAGCGCGGGTTGAAGTCCACCTCCGCGCCCATCGGATGGTGACCCATGTGCTCGACGCCGCCGGCGAGGACGATGTCCGCGGCGCCCATGGCGATCTCGCCCGCTCCTGCGGTGACGGCGGTGAGCGCCCCGGCGCACATGCGGTCGATCGCGAAGCCGGGGACCGACTGCGGGAGCCCGGCGAGGAGGGCGACGTCGCGGCCGAGCGTCAGCCCCTGGTCGCCGGTCTGGGCAGTCGCCGCGAAGATCACGTCGCCGATCCGCTCGGGCTCGATCCCGGGGTTTCGGCGACCGAGCTCGCGGACGACCTTCACGGCCATGTCGTCGGCGCGCGTCTTCCAGTAGAGACCCTTGGGGCCGGCCTTGCCGAACGGCGTGCGCACGCCGTCGACGAAGAGCACCTCGCGTAGCTCCCGGGCCATGCGGGCAACGATACTGCGAGACGATGAGCAGCTGGGACGACCTCCGGGAGCGGGCACGCGAGCGCTACGAGGACGGCGAGCGGCGCCTGCCGGAGGGCGGCGACGAGCGCCAACGCCAGCTGACGCGGATGGGGAACGCCGCCGGCGCGGCGGGGCTGAGCGCTCTCATGGCCGGACGGGCGGATGCCGGCGAGTGGTTCGCTCGTGCCGCCGAGCGCTACCGCGAGAGCTGGGCGGGTGCGCCGCCCGACAGCTGGGGCCGCCCGATCGGCGCGATCAAGTCACGGATCCTCGGCGGCGACTGGGACGGCGCCGCCGCCGACGCGCGCTGGGCGCTCGAGGTGGGCGCGGCCGACGCGGAGTCCCCGGTCGGGCACTACGCGGCCGCGCTTGCGTTCCTCGTCCTGGGCGACTGGGACGACGCGCGTGTCCACGCCGACGTGGCCCGCACGCACGAGGTGTTCCCGAGCGAGGTGGCCGACGCGCTCGCGTTCATCGCCGCCGAGGACGTCGTCGGCTACACGGTTGCGGTCGAGGGCGTGCTCGAGTCCTTCGAGACCCGCGAGGCGTATCTCGAGGACGTCCCGGTCGCCGACACCGTGCTCGTCCTCCAGGCCCTCGCGGCGCGCCGCGGCATGGCCGCCGTGAGCTCGAGTCGCCGCTCCTGCCCACGTAGCCGAGTCAGGCTGGGGGATCGAGACGCGACGCGGCTGCGGTGTCCAGGAGGGCGATCGTGCGGCGGCCGCGCACGAGGCTCGCCGGGGTGTCCGGGCTGGGATCGGCCGCGAACGCCCGCCGGACGGCGTCCGCCTTGTCCTCGCCGGCGACGAGGTACACCAGCAGTCCGCACGCCGCGAACACCGGCGGCGTCATCGTCACGCGAGGGACGAGCGGTTCGAGCCCCGGCTCCGCCGCGACTGCGCGGCGCTCCGTCTCGTCGAGGGCGGGCGCGCCGGGGAAGAGCGAGGCCGTGTGGCCGTCCGGACCGATCCCGTTCAGCGCGAAGTCGAGCGTGACGCCCTCGAGCTCCGCGTCGTAGAGCTCCGCCGCCTCCTCCGGCGCCCGCTCGCCGCGGATCCGGTGCAGCTCCGGCGGCGAGCCGAGCTCGTCGACGAGCTTCTCGCGCACCAGCCGGTAGTTGGAGCGCTCGTCCTGCGGCGGGACGACGCGCTCGTCGCCGAACCAGACGTGCACGTCGCGCCAGCGGCTCTGCAGCCTCGCTGCGGACTCGTACGCCCTGCCGACGGTGGAGCCGCCCGAGAGCGCGAGCTGCGCACCCGACACCGCAGCCTCGGCCAGCAGCTCTCCCGCGGCGCGGGCCGGGTCCTCGCTGACCCGCAGCTCGACGTTCATTCGCCGCGAGCGAGCTCGCGCGAGCGATTCATCGCCGCCTGGATCGCGTTCAGGAACGCGGCTCGCACGCCGGCCTGCTCGAGCTCGCGGATGGCCGAGATCGTCGTCCCGCCGGGCGAGGTGACCATCTCCCGCAGCTCGACGGGGTGCATCTTCTCGTCGCGCAGCTGCTTCGCGGTGCCGAGCATCGTCTGCACGACGAGCTGCGTCGAGATCTCGCGCGAGACGCCGAGCAGGATCCCCGCCTCGATCATCGCCTCGGCGAGCAGCGCGAAGTACGCCGGCCCCGAGCCCGAGATCGCCGTGACCGCGTCCATCTGCGACTCGGGCACGCGGACGACCGCGCCGAGGTGGCGCAAGGCCTCCTCGGCCAGCTCGAGGTGCTGCTCCCCGGCGTGCGCGCCTGCGCAGATGCCCGCCATTCCCTCGTGCACCGTCGACGGCGTGTTCGGCATCGCTCTCACCACCGGCACGCCGTCGGCGAGGTGGCGCTCGATCGCCGCGGTGGGCACCGCCGCCGCGATCGACAGCACGGTCTGGTCGGGCTGGACGAGCGTCCCGAGCTCTCCCAGCAGCACGTCGAGGTCCTGCGGCTTCACGGCGATCACGACGAGAGCGGCGCCGGCTGCCGCCTCGGCGTTCGAGGTCGTGGCCGCGATCCCGAACCGCTCGGCCAGCTCGGCCACGCGCTCCTCCCGCCGGGCGGAGGCGGTCAGGTCGGCCGCGTCGCGCCAGCCGGACGAGAGCAGGCCGGAGATCAGCGCCTCGCCGATCCGGCCGGCTCCGAGAATCGCGATCCGCCGCTCGTTCACCGCCATGGGCTGAGTCTAGGCGGCGCGCCGCGCTGCCACGCGCACGGCGCGCGCGACATCCGCGTTCGCACCCGGGACGAGCCCGGCGCCCCACCCGCGCATGAGGTAGACGCCGGCGAGCCCGGCCCACTCCTCGTAGGGCTCCAGCAGCTCGGCCGTCTCCTCCAGCTCGACCCAGCGGCCCTTCAGCGCGGACTGGAGCTTGACGAGCGAGAGGTCTCCGACGAGGCCGTGCCGGTAGCTGCCGAGCCCCTCCAGCGCGACGATGCCGAGCGACCACGGGCCGAAGCCGCGCTCGCGCAGCAGCCGCGCCTCGACCGCGGCGATCGGCAGCGTCCGCAGGCGCTCCAGGTCGACGGTGCGGCAGAGGCGGACGAGAGCCGAGGCCCGGTGTGTCGCCAGCCCGAGCCGGCGCAGCTCGGCGGGCGAGAGCGCGCCGATCGCCTCCCGTGTCGGCGCCGGCTGCCCGCACACGCGGATCACAGCCCGCTCGATCGCCCGCGCGCGCCGCGCCTCGATCAGCTGGCCGCAGATCGCGCGCAGCACCGCCTGCGCCACCGTCGGCAGCCGCAGCGGCCGCAACCCGTGCAGGTTGCGGATCGAGCGGCCGAGCAGCGGGTCGTCGCGGAACCGGCGCACGAACTCCGTGTGGTCGTCGTCGAGCGCGAGCATGAAGCGCCCGAGCTCGAGGCCGGCCTCGTCCGGCGCTCGCAGGAGCAGCGAGCCGTCCGCTCGCTGCCAGGCGACCACCTCGCCTCCGCCCGGAAGCGCCGCACGGAACTCGTCGCGCCGCGCGCTCAGACGCAGCGAGTACGGCCCACGTGCTCTCACGGTCGCCTGGATCACCCGTCCCGACCTTACTGTTACGCCCGGCGTCCCTGGCCGGCTACGCCTCCCGGCCGGCGGAGCCGCGCCTGCCAGGCCTACGCACCGCGACGGCCCCAGGAACGCCGGGGCGCGGGAGGGGGTAGGTTCGGCCCAGATGCGCCTCGTCGACGCCGTCTCGCTGCGCTCCCGCCGCCGCAAGCTCGCCCTCTTCACCGAGACGATGCGGCCGACCGCCGCCACGAGTGTGGTCGACGTCGGCGTCGACGACTCGGGCTTCGGCGAGCACGGCGGCGCGCACGGGCACTGCGGGACGCTGAACTTCTTCGAGGAGCTCTACCCGTGGCCGGAGCGGATCACGGCGGTCGGCATCCACGAGGGCCGCCGCTTCGCCGAGCGCTACCCGGCGGCCAGCTACGTGCAGGCCGACGCGCTCGAGCTCCCGTTCGAGGACGGTGCCTTCGACGTCTACTTCTCGAACGCGGTGATCGAGCACGTCGGCCCGACGCGAGGCGCAGCGCCGCTTCGTCTCCGAGGCCCTGCGCGTCGCGCCGCGCGTCTTCATCACGACGCCGAACCGCTGGTTTCCGATCGAGCTTCACACGCGCGCCCCGCTCGTGCACTGGCTCCCCGACGCGGCCGCGCACCGCGCGTACGACCTGATCCGCAAGCCGTGGGCGAAGGAGAACCATCTGCTCGGGCCGCGCGACCTGCGCAACCTCTTCCCCCTCGAACGGCGGAGCGACGTGCGCATCGTCAACCTGGGGATGACGCTGGCGGCGATCGTTGGCTGAGCGGTTCCCCAGGTACGCCCTCTACGCGTTCATCGCCCTGCTGCCCCTGCACAACCTGGCGATGGCGCTCCTGTGGGACCTCGGCCTCCGCGACACGCCGCTCGACGTCGTCTCCGCCTGGAAGGAGCTCCTGCTCGGGGTCGCGCTCGCTCTCGTCGTCTGGCGGCAGCGCGGGCTGCCGTTCAAGGCGACCGCGACGGACTGGCTCGCGCTCGCCTACGCCGGCTTCGTGATCCTGTACGCGCTGATCCCGCAGAGCTGGCTCGGCGGCGACGCCTCCGCGCGTGCGATCGCGCTCGCCCTCCGCCACGACCTCACGCCGGTCGCCGCCTACTTCCTCGGCCGCGGCCTCCACTTCGGGCGCGACGAGCTGAGACGGATCGGGCTGATCCTGCTCGCCGCGGCGACGGCCGTCGCGGCCTGGGGCCTGATCGACATCTACGCGATCCCGCTCGACACGTGGCGCAACTCGGGCGTGCCGGGCTGGTACCGCGAGCAGCTGGGGCTCGACTACGGGCCGGACCTCTCCGGCCTCCCGGAGAACTTCGTCTACAACCCCGGCGACGAACGGCCCGCTGCGCCGGCTCGTGTCCACGTTCCTGAGCCCGCTCGCGACCGCGTACATGCTGCTCGTCGCGCTCCTGCTGGCCGCGACGTGGCACCGGTCGCGCTGGCTCTCGGTGCTGACCGGCTTCCTCCTCGTCGGTCTGCTCTTCACGTACTCGCGCACGGCGATCGTCGCCCTCGCGGCCGGGCTCGTGGCGCTCGCCTACGGCCTGCGCAGCTGGTGGCCGGTGGCGGCCTCGGCGGTTCTGCTCGCGACCGGCGCCGCCTTCGTCAAGGCGTATCCGGAGATCGGCCCCGAGACTCGCTTCACCCCCGCCGAGCTCGTGGTCCAGCGGGCAGGCGGGCAGGAGGAGCCGACGAGCGGCGACCCGCTCGACCCGAACGAGGCGTCGATCGACAGCCACTGGGACAGCCTGCGCGGCGGGCTCGAGACCGTGCTCCGGCACCCGTGGGGCTTCGGGCTCGGGAACGCCGGCGTGACCGCATCGCGGACCGGCACCGACCTGAAGGCCGGCGAATCCACGTACACCGAGCTCGGCGTCGAGCTCGGACTGCTCGGGATGCTCGCCTTCCTGGCCTGGAACGTGGCGCTCCTGCGCCGGATCCTGCCGCGCGCGCCCTGGCTCGGAGCCTCGCTCGCCGCGGTGCTCGTGCTCGGGATCCAGACCGACGTGATCGGCGTGCACTGGCTCGCGTTCGTGCTCTGGACGCTCGCCGGCGAACGCGCCTGACGCCCCGGAACGCCTTTAGTTCTGCGCCGAATCGGCCGATGAGAGAAGGACCGTGGATGCGGCCCGCGAAACCCGTCGGCACCTGGGACAGATCCTCGTCGAGGAGGGGTTCCTCACGCCCGACAAGCTCGAAGACGCGCTCAAGGAGCACGAGCGCACGCAGCGGCCGCTGGGCGAGGTCCTCGTCGAGCTGGGCATGGTCTCGCCAGGGCTGATCGCGAACGCGCTCGCCGAGCAGCACGGCGGCCTGCTCCGCACCGAGTACGGCATCAGCGCCGGCCTGCGCACCCGTTCCGAGCCCGAGCCGGAAGACGGCGAGGAGCACGAGTCCGATGACGCCGGCGAGCGGAAGCCGCTCCTGCGGGCGGTCTCGGCCGAGCCGGAGCCGGAGCCCGCACCGAACGTCGCTCCCGACGTCCTGGAGGCCTGGCGCGCTGCGGTTGCCGAGCGAGATCAGGTGATCGTCGAGCTGGGCGCCGCCGTGCAGGCGCGCGACGAAGAGCTCGTTCAGCTGCGGGCCGCCGCAGCGGAGGCCGTCGAGGCACCCGCGCCGAGCGAGCCCGACACGACTGCGCTCGACGCCCTCGAAGAGCGCCTCGCCGCAGCCGAGGCGGAGCTGGAGCAGCGCCGTGCCGAGCTGCAGGAGCGCGACCGTCAGCTGGCCGCCGCCACAGAGAGAGTGACCGCTTTGACCGGAGAGCACGAGTCGCTGCAGGCGCGGCTCGCGTCCGCAGGCTCGTCGGCCGAGGATCGTGGCCAGGCGCTCGCGGAGGCCCACGTGCAGGCCGCCAACTTCAACGCCGAGCTGCAGGCGCTTCGCCCGCGGCTGGCCGCCGCCGAGTCGGAGCTCGCGGCGCTTCGGCCCCAGCTTGCCGCCGCCGAGAGCACGTTCCGGGCCGAGCGCGACGCGAGAGCGGCCGACATCGAGTCGTCCGCGCGCAAGGTCGCGAACGCCGACGCCGCCGTCGCGCGCACCCAGGCCCAGCTCACCGCCCGCGAGGCCGAGCTCCGGACGCTGAAGTCCGAGGCCGCCGAGCGCCTGCGCGAGCTCGACTTCCTGCGCGCGCGGCTCAACACGCTCGAGGCGGCCCCGGTCGAGCCGGAGCCCGAGCCTGCGCCCGTCGACAACGGCCCGCACATCCTCTTCGTGCCCAGGAACGGCGGCTACGAGCTCGTCGAGCGGGACGGGCCGCCGCCCGCGCGCGGCGAGACCGTCGAGGCAGACGCCGTCTACATCGTCGCCAAGGTCGGGCCCTCGCCCCGCCCGGGCGAGCAGCGCACCTGCGTGTACCTCGTGCGCGCCTGAGTCGCCGCCGGCCGCGAGCCGCGTGGCACGATGGCTGCACCGTGTCCGACGTTTCCCCGACGCTTCCGCCCGACACGACCGTTGGCCCTGTGGAGCTCACGGTCTCGGATCTCGAGCGCTCGCGGAGCTACTACGAGCAGGCGGTCGGTCTGCGCGTGCTCGAGCACGGCGGATCGAGGATGTCGCTCGGCACCGACGGCACCGAGCTGCTGGTCCTCGTCGAGGAGCCGGGCGCACGACCCGCCGTCGGTCACACGGGTCTCTTCCACTTCGCGCTGCTCGTGCCCGACCGGCCCAGCCTCGCGCGCTGGCTCGCCCACGCGGGCCGCGACCGCGTTCCGCTCACCGGGCTCTCGGACCACTTCGTCAGCGAGGCGCTCTACCTGAGCGACCCCGATCGGCCACGGCATCGAGATCTACGCCGACCGGCCGCGTCAGGTGTGGGAGGGCCAGGTCGAGGCCGGCCTGACGTCGCTTCCGCTCGACGTCGACGCGCTGCTCGCAGAGCTCGAGGATCCGGCGCTCGAGTCGTTCGAAGGGCTTCCCGCGGGGACGACGATGGGCCATGTCCACCTCCGCGTGGCCACGATCCCCGAGACGGTCGAGTTCTATCGCGACCTGCTCGGGTTCGAGCTCATGGCGACCTACGGCTCGCAGGCGGCCTTCCTGGCCGCGGGCGGCTACCACCACCACCTCGGCGCCAACTCGTGGGAGAGCAGCGGGGCGCCTCCACCGCCGCCCGGGACCGCCGCGCTCCGTCAGGCCACGATCGTCCTCCCGGACGCCGCCGAGCGCGACCGGGTGGCCGGCAGAGTCGCCGACGCGGGGCAGGAGCCGGAGCAGGGCATGGACGGGGTGGCGGTTCGCGACCCTTCGGGGAACCGCCTGCTGCTGGCAGTGGGCTAGTCCGGCTCCTCGTCGGCGCCGGCGGCCCGGCCATCCCAGAGGGCGGCGTTGAGGAACGCCGCCGCGACGATGAGCCGCGCCACCAGATAGAGCCAGAGAAGGATCACCGTCGCGGCGCCGAGCGCCCCGTAGAGCTCCGACGAGCGCCCGAGCTTCGGCGCGAGATAGAGGACGACCACGAGATGGATCGCCTGCGTGCCGAGCGCCAGCAGCGCGGCTCCGGGCAGCAGGTCGCGCCGGGTCTCGCTGCGGTGCGGGAGCTTTTCCATGACCCACACGGCCGCCCGCGAGATAGAGGACGAGGAGCAGCAGGGTCAGCACGATCCCGGTGCCGCCGAGTAGCTTGCGCAGGGCCTGGGTCGACGTGGAGACCGCGATCAGCCCGAGCACGACTCCCGAGAACGCGACGCTCGCAAAGAGCGGGCGCCGAAGCTTCTCCGGCCGGAGCCCCCAGGCGACCGCGTGGGCGACGATCAGGGCGCGCACGACCCCGATGCCGAACCAGAGGACCAGCCCGATCCCGGCGAGCAGGAAGTACCAGCGAGCGTGGTGCTCCTCCGCGATCGCGTTCATGGCGGACTGCGTCGCGGCGCCGCCGATGCCGAAGTCCTCCGCGGCGTCCTCCAGGCCCTCTGGATCCTCGTCCACCCAGAAGCTCAGGACGGCGGCGAAGACGAGCCCGAGCGGCACGAGCCAGAAGAACAGCCGGTACGCGATCCCGCCGGCGAGCAGCCCGGCGGCCGCGATGCGCTCGCGCTCGAGCGCCGCGACGGCCAGGGCCGAGCCGGGGACGTGCTCGCTCGCCCAGTTGCCCGCCCGATCACCCGCGCGACGCGCCTGTTCACGCGCCCTGAGCAACCGCGACTCGTGTGGCGGCGCCCCGGAAGGTTCCGGCGCACTCAGCTCGTGCACCTCCCTTCGTCGGATCGGAAGCCGGCCAGTTCCACAAGGTCCTCTGTCGCGGGGTGAGGGGGCCTCACCCCGCCGGGGTGAAGGCCGGCTTCCTCCCACCCGGGCGGGGTGAGGACGCGTCACCCGCACCGCAACGACACTGCCCAGGTGAGAGCGCGCGCGACTAGCCTGGGGCACGTGGCCGAGGACAGCCGCACCGAGGCGCCGGACGGCGTCGGAGCAGCTCCCCCCGAGGGGATGCGCTGGATCCCGGCCGCGACCTTCGCGATGGGGTCGGAGGACTTCTACCCGGAGGAGCGGCCGGTTCACCAGGTCTCGGTGGACGGGTTCTGGATGGACGAGCATCCGGTCACCGCGGCCGAGTTCCGGCGCTTCGTGCGGGAGACCAAGTACGTGACGGTGGCGGAGCGGCCGCTCGATCCCGCGGCGTACCCGGACGCCGATCCCGGCACTGCTCGTGCCCGGCTCGCTCGTCTTCCGGAAGACGACCGGCGCGGTGAGCCTCGACGACTACCGCAACTGGTGGGAGTACGTCCCGGGAGCGAGCTGGAAGCGCCCCGGGGGCCGCGGCACGACGACGAACGGCCGCGACCACCATCCCGTCGTCCAGGTCGCCTGCGAGGACGTGGAGGCGTACGCGTCCTGGATCGGCAAGGAGCTCCCGACGGAGGCCGAGTGGGAGCTCGCCGCGCGGGGCGGTCTCGACGGCGCCGCCTTCGCCTGGGGCGACGAGCACATGCCGGGCGGGACGCCGATGGCGAACACGTGGCAGGGCGAGTTCCCCTGGCAGAACCTGAAGCTCGACGGCTTCGAGGGCACGTCCCCGGTCGGCAGCTTCGCGCCGAACGGCTACGGGCTCTACGACATGACGGGGAACGTCTGGGAATGGACGTCGGACTGGTACACGCCTCGTCACTCCGACGAGGTCTCGAGTCCCTGTTGCGTCCCGAACAACCCGCGCGTGACCTCCCCCGACGACAGCTACCTGCTCGGGCAGCCGGGCGAGCGGTTCCCACGCAGGGTGATCAAGGGCGGCTCACACCTGTGCGCGCCCAACTACTGCCTCCGCTACCGCCCCGCGGCGCGGCAGGCGCAGATGGTCGACACGTCGATGGCGCATCTCGGCTTCCGCTGCGTCGTCCGCACGACGACCCCGCCGACCAAGGAGGCGTGACCTGATGGCAGACAAGCCGAACATCCTCGTGATCTGGGGCGACGACATCGGGATCACGAACCTCAGCTGCTACAGCGACGGGCTGATGGGCTACCGGACGCCGAACATCGACCGGATCGCGGACGAGGGGATGCGGTTCACCGACTCCTACGGCGAGCAGAGCTGCACCGCAGGCCGCTCGTCGTTCATCACCGGGCAGAGCGTCTACCGCACCGGCCTGAGCAAGGTCGGCATCCCCGGCATGGACATCGGCCTCCAGGCCGAGGACGTGACGATCGCCGAGCTGCTGAAGCCGCTCGGCTACGCGACGGGGCAGTTCGGCAAGAACCACCTCGGCGACCTGAACAAGTACCTGCCGACGGTGCACGGCTTCGACGAGTTCTTCGGCAACCTCTACCACCTGAACGCCGAGGAGGAGCCGGAGCAGCCGAACTAGCCGCCGGCCGACGACTTCCCCCACTTCAGCGAGCGCTTCGGGCCTCGCGGCGTCATCCACTCCTGGGCGACGGACGAGGACGACGACACCGAGGAGCCGCGCTTCGGCCGCGTCGGCAAGCAGCGGATCGAGGACACCGGCCCGCTGACCAAGAAGCGGATGGAGACGATCGACGACGAGGTGCTCGAGCACGGGCTCGACTTCATCGAGCGCCAGCCGCCGCCGACACGCCGTTCTTCGTCTGGCTCAACACGACCCACATGCACTTCCGCACACATCCGAAGCCGGAGAGCATCGGCCAGGCGGGGCGCTGGCAGTCGCCGTACCACGACACGATGATCGACCACGACAAGCTCGTCGGCGCGCTGCTCGACAAGCTCGACGAGCTGGGGATCGCCGAGAACACGATCGTCATCTACTCGACCGACAACGGCCCGCACATGAACATCTGGCCGGACGGCGGCATGACCCCGTTCCGGAGCGAGAAGAACTCGAACTGGGAAGGCGCCTTCCGCGTCCCCGAGGTGATCCGCTGGCCCGGGAAGATCGCGCCGGGACGGTCTCGAACGAGATCGTCCAGCACCACGACTGGCTGCCGACGTTCCTCGCCGCCGCCGGCGAGCCGGACATCGTCGAGAAGCTGAAGGCCGGCCACCACGATCGGCGACACGACGTTCAAGGTGCACATCGACGGCTACAACCTGCTGCCCGTACCTGACCGGCGAGACGGAGAAGAGCCCGCGACCGGGCCTGCTCTACTTCTCCGACGACGGCGACGTGCTCGCGCTCCGGTTCGACAACTGGAAGGTCGTCTTCATGGAGCAGCGGGCGCAGGGGACGCTGCGGATCTGGGCCGAGCCGTTCGTGCCGCTCCGCGTCCCGAAGCTGTTCAACCTGCGCACCGATCCGTTCGAGCGGGCCGACGTGACCTCGAACACCTACTACGACTGGATCCTCGACAACGCCTACATCGCGTTGGCGGCGCACGACGTGGCCACCCAGTTCCTGGAGACGTTCAAGGAGTTCCCGCCGCGCCAGGAGGCGCGCGAGCTTCACGATCGACCAGGTGGTGGAGAAGCTCGAGGCTGCGCTCGCCGCGGGCCGCTGACGGATCGCCGTCACGCCGACGGCGACCCGAGAACCTAGGCCGACGGCACCTGCCGGGGAGGCGGCGAGCACTGGCCGGCCACACGGAAGCCGAAGCTCACGAGCCACAGCCCCAGCCGCTCCCGGGCACCGCGGCGCGGCACCCGCTGGGCGCGAGTCATCTCGCGCTGGAGGAGGGTCATCCGCTCGTTCGCCAGCATTCGCATCGCTCGGTGGTCGAGTCCGTACATGCTGCTCACCTCCACGTCAAGTATCTCTACGTTCATTTAGTATGCGGAGAGCATAGCGAGTCGATCGCTTGACGTCAAGCTAATTAATGTCGAGAATGCGCACATGACCGAGGACCGCGACGCGATCGATGCGTGGATGGCCAGCTGGGTGGCGGACCTGCCGGTGGATCTCGAGGTCGAGGGCATCGTCGAGCGGATCCAGTTCCTGCACAAGCGGATGAAGCGGATGCTCGAGGAGACGCTCGTGGAGTTCGACCTCAACATCGGCGAGTGGGGCGTCCTCAGCGCGCTCTGGAACTCCGGCGAGCCGTTCCAGAGCTCGCCCGGCTACCTGGCGAAGCGCGCCGAGCTCACCACCGGCGCGATGACGAACCGGCTCGACGGGCTCGAGGAGGCCGGCCTCGTGAAGCGCCTGCCCGACCCGGACGACCGCCGCGGCGTGATCGTCCAGCTGACGCCGAAGGGGCGCGAGCTCTGGGAGCGCACGGTCGGCGCCCAGGCGACGAAGGAGCAGTTCGTGGCCTCCGCGCTGAACGAGGCGGAGCGGAAGCAGCTGAACAAGCTGCTGCGCAGGATGGTCGTGCGGGCAGAGCAGGCCACGCAGGCACCTGCCAAGATCAGCTGATGCCGAAGGGATACGCGGAAGGGCCTGCCGCCGAGGAGGCCGAGCGCCGGCTCGACGAGCTCGAGCGGGACGTCGAGGACGCGCCCGAGGAGCGGCTCGCCGTCTTCGGCTCGACCGCGAAGGAGCCCGACAAGCACTTCCTCGGCTGGCGCGACGAGGTCGACCCCGACGCGCTGTTCGAGAGCGGCAAGGCCTGGGGCCTCACCGTCTCGCGCCGCCGCGCGGGCGACTAGGCCGCCAGCTCCTCTTCCTCACCCGGCGGGACGGCGGGCGGAAGATGCGCCGCTTCGTCGTCGACGTAGAGATTTCCGCCTCGTCAACGCTCGTTGCAAGCGAGACCGGGGCGTGCGCTATACCTACGGCATGGCAAAAGCCGTCGAGCAGCTCGACCAGGTGATCATCCGGTTCGCGGGTGACTCGGGCGACGGGATGCAGCTCACCGGCGACCGCTTCACGAGCGAGACGGCGATCTTCGGCAACGACCTCTCGACGCTGCCCGACTTCCCGGCCGAGATCCGCGCGCCGGCCGGCTCGCTGCCCGGGTGTCTCGGGCTTCCAGCTCCACTTCGCCGACCACGACATCCTCACCCCGGGCGATGCGCCGAACGTGCTCGTGGCGATGAACCCGGCGGCGCTGAAGACGAACCTGCGCGACCTGCCCAAGGGCGGCACGCTGATCGTCGACACCGACACCTTCAAGGAGCGCAACCTGCAGAAGGCCGGCTACGAGGCGAGCCCGCTCGAGGACGGCTCGCTCGCCGGCTTCCACGTGCACGAGGTCGGCCTCACCTCGATGACGGTGGAGGCGCTGAAGGGGATCGAGGGGATCACCTCGCGCGAGGCCGAGCGCTCGAAGAACTTCTTCGCGCTCGGGCTGATGAGCTGGCTCTACAACCGTCCCACCGAGGGGACGCTCGGCTTCATCGAGAAGAAGTTCGGCAAGCGGCCGGAGATCGCGCAGGCGAACGCGACCGCGTTCAAGGCCGGGTACGCCTACGGCGAGACCTCCGAGGACTTCGCCGTCTCCTACGAGGTGGCGCCGGCGAAGCTGCAGCCGGGCGTCTACCGCCAGATCACGCGGGAACACGGCGCTCTCGTACGGGCTGATCGCCGCCTCGAAGCTCTCCGGGCTCGACCTCTTCCTCGGCGCCTACCCGATCACGCCCGCGTCCTCGATCCTCGAGGAGCTCGCCCGCCACAAGGCCTTCGGCGTGCGGACGTTCCAGGCCGAGGACGAGATCGCCGCCGTCGGTGCGGCGCTCGGCGCCTCGTTCGGCGGCTCGCTGGGCGTCACGACCTCGGCCGGGCCGGGCGTCGTGCTGAAGGCGGAGACGATCGGGCTCGCGATCACGCTCGAGCTGCCGCTCGTGATCTGCGACATCCAGCGCGCCGGCCCCTCGACCGGTATGCCGACGAAGCCCGAGCAGGCCGACCTGCTGATGGTGCTGCATCGGCCGAAACGGCGAGAGCCCGGTACCGGTCGTGGCCGCCTCGACGCCCTCGCAGTGCTTCCATGCGGCGATCGAGGCGGCGCGGATCGCGCTCAAGTACCGCACGCCGGTCTACCTGCTCTAGCGACGCGTACCTCGCGAACGGCTCCGAGCCGTGGCTGATCCCGGACGTGGCGTCGCTGCCCGACATCTCGACCGAGTTCGCGGTCGCGGGCGAGGAGCCGTTCCAGCCCTACGCTCGCGACCCGAGACGCTCGCGCGCCCGTGGGCGATCCCCGGCACGCCCGGCCTCGAGCACCGGATCGGCGGGCTCGAGAAGGCCGACGTGACCGGCTCGATCTCCTACGACCCCGACAACCACGACCTGATGACGCGCCTGCGCGCGGCGAAGGTGGCTGCGATCGCGAACGACATCCCGCTGCTCGAGGTCGACGATCCCGACGGCGAGGCGCGCACGCTCGTGCTCGGCTGGGGCTCGACGTACGGCCCGATCGGCGCGGCCGTGAAGCGCGTGCGCCGCGCGGGCGGCAAGGTCGCGCAGGCGCACCTGCACCACCTGAACCCGTTCCCGCGCAACACCGGCGAGGTGCTGGGCCGGTACGAGCGCGTGCTGATCCCGGAGATGAACCTGGGCCAGCTGCTGCAGCTCGTGCGCGCCGAGTTCCTCGTCGACGCCGTCGGCTACAACCGCGTCCGCGGCCTGCCCTTCAAGGCGAGTGAGCTGGCGGAGGCGATCACGGCGCTGGTGGAGCCGTGAGGCCGAAGAAGAAGACGCCCGACCAGCGGGGGCTCCTCCTCAAGGAGCGGCCCTTCTCCTACCGGGCGCGCCGGGACGGGACGGTCGAGATCCTCTGGAAGGGCCGGCACGCGACGACGCTCGCCGGGAAGATCGCCGAGCGGTTCCTGGAGCTCGCGCCGACCGAGGACGAGCACGGCCAGCAGCTGCTGATGGCGAAGGCGACCGGCAACTTCAAGCGCGGGAACGAGAGGCGGAGTCGATGACACGGGGGGACGGAAACGGGAACGGCGGCGGGCTCGAGCTGAAGGCGAAGGACTTCAAGTCCGACCAGGAGGTGCGCTGGTGCCCGGGCTGCGGCGACTACGCCATCCTCGCCGCCGTGCAGTCCTTCATGCCCGAGCTGGGGCTGAAGCGCGAGAACATCGTCTTCGTCTCCGGGATCGGCTGCGCCGCGCGCTTCCCGTACTACATGGAGACCTACGGGATGCACTCGATCCACGGCCGCGCGCCGGCGATCGCGACCGGCCTCTCCGTGTCCCGCCCCGACCTGTCGGTGTGGGTCGTCACCGGCGACGGCGACTCGATGTCGATCGGCGGCAACCACCTGATCCACGCGCTGCGCCGCAACGTGAACCTGAAGATCCTGATGTTCAACAACCGGATCTACGGGCTCACGAAGGGCCAGTACTCGCCCACCTCGGAGCTCGGCAAGGTGACGAAGTCGACGCCGATGGGCTCGCTCGACCACCCCTTCAACCCGCTCTCGCTCGCGATCGGCGCCGAGGCGACCTTCGTCGCCCGCGCGATCGACACCGACAAGAAGGAGCTGACCGAGGTGCTGCGCGAGGCCGCGCACCACAAGGGGAGCGCCTTCGTCGAGATCTACCAGAACTGCAACATCTACAACGACAACGCGTTCGACTTCGTGCGCGAGCAGAAGGAGAACCGGCTCTACCTGCGGCACGGCGAGCCGATCGTGTGGGGCGACAAGGGCATCCGCCTGCGGCCGGACGGCTCACCCGAGGTAGTGGCCGCGTCGGAGCCCGGCCTGCTGGTGCACGACGCCCATGCGCCCGAGCCGGCGCACGCGTTCGCGCTCTCCCGCATGACGCAGCAGGTGATCGGCGCGACCCCGATGGGCGTCTTCCGCTCGGTCGAGCGGCCGGTCTACGACGAGCTGATGGCCGACCAGATCGCGACCGCGAAAGCGGACGGCGAAGGCGAGCTCACGTCGCTGCTCGGCAGCGGCGACACCTGGTCGATCGCCTAGCGGGCTCGAAACTGGACTCGTAAACGGGGTCCGACCCTGTTACGGTCGCGACGCGGGCAGCTTCTTCAAGGTATGCACACAATCTGAAGGGGTCATTCTGATGAAACGTCTTTCTGCGGCCGTGGGCGCGCTCGTCGTCGTGCTCACGCTGACGGCGGTGGCAGTGGCGGCGGTCGCGCCCGGAACGTACAAGGGCGACCTCTACCAGGCCGGAGCGAAGATCGCCAAGGCTCCGGTCACGATCAAGGTCACCGGCACCAAGGTCACGATCACGGCGCCGAAGCTCCCGGTGCTGTGTCTCTCGCCGATGGGCACCTACACCCAGCCCGGCGACCCGATGAAGTACATCTTCAAGGGGACGCTCAAGGGGAACAAGGTGACCGGCACCTACATCAACCCGCTCGGCGGCACCGGCGAGTACTTCAAGGCGGCGGGCAGCTTCGCGCCGGCGACGAAGTCGTTCACCGGCAAGCTCTCGTTCGTGGGCAGGTGCAAGGGCACCGCCACCGCGAAGGCCAAGAAGGCCTGAGGCCGAGGCGACTGCCAGCGGGTGAGGGGCACGCGGCGCCCCTCACCCGCGGGTTGCCCCGCCTCCGCCCGGATGCCAAACTGACCGGGCCGTGATCGTCGCCGAGACACAGATCGACGAGACTGCTTTCCGGGGGGAGATCGTCGGCCCCGCGGACCCGGCCTACGACGTCCACCGCCAGATCTGGAACGGGTCGTTCGACAGGCACCCGGCGGTGATCGCCCGCTGCGCGGGCGTCTCCGACGTGATCGCCGCGGTCAAGTTCGGCCACGAGAGCGGGCTGCCGGTGGCGGTGCGGAGCGGCGGGCATTCGTTCCCGGGCCTCTCGGTCGCGGACGACGCGCTGATGATCGACCTCTCGCCGATGAAGGGCGTCCGCGTCGACCCGGAGAAGCGGACGGCACGCGTCCAGGCCGGCGTCCTTCTCGGCGAGCTCGACCGGGAGACGCAGGCGTTCGGGCTCGCGGTGCCTTCGGGCATCGTCACGCACACCGGCGTGGCGGGGCTGACGCTCGGAGGCGGGATCGGCTGGATCATGCGGAAGCACGGCCTGTCGGTCGACCAGCTCGTCTCGGTCGACCTCGTCACCGCCGAGGGAGAGTTCGTCAAGGCGAGTGCCGATGAGAACGCGGACCTCTTCTGGGGCGTCCGCGGCGGCGGCGGCAACTTCGGGATCGTCACGGAGTTCGAGTTCCGCTGTGTCCCGCTCGGGCCGCAGATCCTGGCCGGGCCGATCTTCTGGCCGATGGAGCAGTCGGGCGAGGTGCTGCGCTTCTACCGCGACTGGGTTGCGGACGCGCCGGACGACCTGATGACGATCGTCGTGCATCGCAAGGCGCCGCCGCTGCCGTTCGTGCCGCAGGAGCTGCACGGGAAGCCGGTCGTGATGGTCATCCCCTGCTGGGTCGGCGACCTGGAGGAGGGCGAGCGATTCATTCGCCCACTGCGAGAGTTCGGCTCGCCGGTCGCGGATGTGTGCGCGCCCAAGCCGTACCTCGTCCATCAGGCGATGCTGGACCCGAGCTTCCCGCATGGCCGCTGGTACTACTTCAAGAGCTGCGACGTCGCCGAGCTGAGCGACGAGATCATCGACGTCACCGTCGAGCGCTCGCTGCAGATCGAGTCGCCGCTGACGTCGTTCCCGATCTGGCAGATGGGCGGCGCCGTCGCGCGGGTCCGCGACGACGAGACCGCCTTCAACGGCCGCACGGCCGGCTTCACCTACAACATCGGCGTCTCCACGGAGACGAGCGAGGGCTTCGAGGCCGAACGCGAGTGGGCGCGCGACTTCTGGTCGGCGCTCGAGCCCTGGCACGAGGGCGTCTACGTGAACTTCCTCGGCGACGAGGGGGCCGAGCGGGTCCGCGCGTCCTACGGGCCGGAGAAGTACGACCGGCTGCAGGCGCTGAAGCGGAAGTACGACCCGGACAACTTCTTCCGGATCAACCAGAACATCTCGCCGACCTAGCTACTGGCCCTTGCCGACCAGGTGGTGCCACGGGCGCCACCAGCGCGTCAGGCCGACGTGGTCGCTGCCGCCCTCGCGGGCGATCACGAGGACGTCGCGATGGGTCGGTTGATCGAGGCGCTGGTGCGTCCAGACGATGACGGCGTCGTTGCCGTCGAAGTAGCAGAAGGTGCGTCCGCCCGGCTTGTCGGGACCGTGGAGCCACTCGCGCTCGCCGCCCCAGACGAAGGCATTGCAGCGCCCGGAGTCACGGGTGACCTCTTCGCGCCGGCGTAGCTCCGCCTCGTAGGCGGCCGCAAGGTCGCCGCCGTTGTCGTACGAGGAGATCTCCCAGCGGTCGGGCATTCCCCCGGCCGGGATGCATGCAGCCGTCTGGAGCGCCGCCGGGTCGGGGACCGTCTGCAGCTGGCAGTCCGCCCAGACCGCGGCCGGCACGATCGCCTCGAGCCCGTCGTCGCTGTCCAGCGCGACCTCGATCGGCGAGCCGGGCGTCGGCGCTTCACCGCCCTGATCGGTCGTCGTCACGGAAGCCCCACTGGGCTTTGCGCCGTCGCCGGTGGTGAAGTACGCGACGGCCGCGGCGGTGCCGGCGGCGACCACGACGACCGCGAGCCCGAGCCTCCAGCCGAGCCCGCGCCCCGGCTTGCTGAGAAACGTCCGCACCGGCCGGCGGGCCGGCGGCGTGTCGTGCTCCGAGTAGACCTGGAAGATGTGCAGCGGCTCGGGGATGTTCTTCAGATGGACGCGGCCGCGGTCGGTGTACTGGAGGCCCGCGAGTCGGCCGGCGAGTCGCGACGTTCCCGCGCTGACGATCACCTCGCCGGCATGAGCCCGCCCGCAGAGGCGGGCCGCGACGTTCAGCGCTGCGCCCCGGTAGCTGCCGTCCTCGAGCTGAACCGCCTCGCCCGAGTCGATCCCGATCCCGACGCGCAGAGGCAGTTCCGAGTTCGCGTCGGTCTCGTCGGCGAACTGCGCCTGGAGATCGACGGCGGCCCGGATCGCCTGGCGGGCGGACGTGAACACGGCGAGCCCTTCGTCGCCGCGCACCTCGATCAGCGTGCCGCCGTGGGCCTCCACGCCGTCGCCGACGAGCTCGACGAACTTGCCGGCGAGCTTGGCGGCGGCCTCGTCCCCGTACTCCTCGGTGTAGCGGGAGTAGCCGCGGACATCGGCGATGAGGAACGTGAGTACGTGCGGCTGGTCGTTCACAACCCGTCAGTATGCGCCCCGATCCGACCGTTGTGAACTGAACGGATGGCAGATGTGGCCCGAACAGATGGCCGAAACGTGGACAGCGCGCCGCTAGTGCTCGGGCACGAGCTCGGCCTCCTCGACCGGGGCGGGCGTCCCGGTCGCCGTGTCCGCGGGCGCATCCTGCCGGCGCGAGAGCCACACGAACGGCAGCGCCAGGGCCGAGAACGCCGCGCCGAGGAGGTACGAGCCGGGGTAGCCCCAGACGTCCGCCGACCGGCCCAGCACCGGCTGGACGACGACGCCGCCGGTCGAGCCCAGCATCGAATCGAAGGAAAGGATCGACGCCCGCTGCTGTGAGGGAATCAACCCGTTCAGGTAGGCCTGGCGGATCGGCATCGACGCCGCGAAGAGCAGCCCCCAGATCACGATCAGGCCGAGCGCGGCCCAGAAGTTCTCGATCAGGCCGATCAGCGCCAGGGTGGCCGCACTCGCACCCACGGCCGCGAGCAGGGCCGACGTGCGGCGATCGAACAGCTTGCGGATCCACGGTGCAGCCACACCGCCGACGATCTGCGCGCCGGCGACGATCGCCGCGACGAGGCCGGCGATGCCGTACGCCTCGGGGTCGCCGTAGAGCTCGAGCAGGTAGGGCTGCAGCGCGTAGAAGGCGTAGAAGCCGACGCCCGCCGTGAAGAAGGAGGCCAGCATCATCCACTTCACCGCGGGCACCCGCCAGCCGTACTCGATCGACGCGCCCGAGATGCGCCGCATTCCCTGGAGGACGCCGTCGCCGCGGCTCGGCGTGAAGCCGACGTCGCGCATGACGGCGAAGGCCAGCGCGAACATCAGCACGAGCACGACCGCGCGGAGGACGAACGGCACGCCGAGGTTCGTCACCTGGGCGATGTAGCCGCCGGCCACCGAGCCGGTCAGCATCGCGATCCCCGAGACGATCTGGCCCTTCCCGAAGACCGATTCGAGGCTGCCGTCGAACCCCGTCGCGTGCAGGGCATCGACGAGCCACGCCTCGACCGCGCCGGAGAAGAAGGTGAAGCCGAGGCCGAGGCCGACCGAGACGAGCGCCCACGCCCAGAAGGCCGCCTCGATCTGCCAGAGCAACACGTAGAGCAGCGTCGTGATCGCGAGCGTCACCGTGCCGAGCAGGTACGACGCACGGCGGCCGATCGTGTCGGCGACGATCCCGGTCGGCACCTCGAAGATCACCATCCCCGCCGTGAAGAATGCGTTGGCCGCGAAGGCCTCCAGGTTCGAGAGCCCGGCGTCGAGCAGGAAGATCGTGTTGATCCCCCAGATGAACGACGCCGCGAGCGTGTTCCCCAGCAGGAGGGTCAGGTAGATCCGTTGGATGGAGGCCGGTGTGGGGGGCATGCCCGTGGTGGACCCTAGGCCGACCACGGGCTAACGCGCAGCACCCAGCAGCGATTCCATCCGTTTTCGGACGTGCGACGCGGGGCACTCGCCTTTCTGGCAACCGAAGGAGGTCGTATGGATACCGCAGTGATCATCATCCTGATCATCGCCGCGCTGATCGTGCTCGCAATCGCCGTGTACGTCATGCGCCAGCGGCAGGAGCAGAAGGTCGAGGAGCGGCGCTTGGAGGCGCAGAGCCATCGCGAGGAGGCGAACGTCTCGGCCCGTCACGCGGAGCAGGCCCGCCTGGAGGCGAAGGAGCAGTCCGAGCGCGCGCAGCGCGAGCAGGAGGCCGCGGAGAACCTCAGGCAGCGCGCCGACGAGGTCGATCCCGACGTGGAGGTGGAGGCCAAGGACGAGGCGACCCGCTAGCCGCCCAGGCCGCAGCGGCTAGGCTCGGCCGCGTGACCCAGCGCTTCATCCCCAAAGGCACCGAGCTCCCGGCCGGCCTCGAGCACGAGCGCTTCCGGCTGCGGCCGATCACGATCCACGACACCGTGCGCGACTACGACGCGGTGATGAGCTCGCGCGACCACCTCTGGTCGCTCTTCGGCGAGGCGTGGGGCTGGCCGCCGGCCGGCCTCACGCTGGAGCAGGACCTGATCGACCTCGCCTGGCACCAGAAAGAGGCGGAGCTCCGGGAGTCGTTCAACTTCGCCGTCATGTCGCCGGACGAGTCGCGCCTGCTCGGCTGCGTCTACGTCGACCCGCCCACGAAGCAGGGCTACGACGCCGAGGTCTTCTGGTGGTGCCGGCCCGATGAGCCAGGGCTGGAGGACGAGGTCGGTGCCGCGGCGCGCGCGTGGGTCGAGGCGGAGTGGCCGTTCGAGCGGGTTGCGTACCCGGGCCGCGTCGAGCCCTGGGACGAGTACGACGCCCTGCCCGACCTCGAGGCGTGAGCGCCCGCTGGCAGGATCCGCTCTGGCTGGCCGGGGCGCACGAGTGGATCGAGGGGGAGCTGGAGCGCCTGGGACTTCGCCGCACCGGCGAGATCGAGCAGCCGCACGTCTATCCCTGGTCGACGGTGCTGCGTGTGCCGACGGAGCAGGGTGACCTCTGGTTCAAGGCGAACGAGGACTCGCTCCGTCACGAAGCGGCTCTCGTGACGCACCTCTCCGCGCGCCGACCCGACTGCATCCCACCGCTCCTCGGTGCCGACCTCGAGCGCGGCTGGATGCTGATGGCCGACGCAGGTGTCCAGCTGCGGCAGCTGCAGGAGGAGGAGCGGGAGATCGGGCGCTGGCGGGAGGTGCTGCCGCTCTATGCGGGCGTGCAGCTCGACCTCACCGCCGACGTCGACGAGCTGCTCGCGCTCGGCGTCCCCGATATGCGGCTCGCGACGCTGCCGGCGAGGTACGAGCGCTTCGTCGACGAGCTGGACGTCGAGGAGCGCTTCCGGGCCGCGACCCCGCGCGTGGCGGAGCTGAGCGAGCAGCTCGCCGCGTACGGGATCCCCGAGACGATCCAGCACGACGACCTCCACGACGGTCAGATCTTCGTGCGCAACGGCCGCTACCTGCTGATGGACTGGGGCGACGCGTGCGTCTCGCACCCGTTCTGCACGCTCTCGGTCACGCTCGAGGGCGTGCTCGCGTGGGGTCTCGACGACGTCGAGAACTCGGTCGACACGGCGCCGTTCCGAGCTGCCTATCTCGCGCCCTGGGCCGAGCAGGTGGACGGCGATCTCGTCGCGGCTTGCGAGGTCGCGGTGCGCCTCGGCTGGGCGGCGCGCGCGGTCAACGGATACGTTCCCGGCGAGGAGACCGCGACGCAGGCGCGCCTGCGCATGTTCCTCGACGGTCGCGTCGACTAGCTAGCCCTTCGGCGGCTTGGGCGGCTTCGGCGGCTCCTGTGGCTTGGCGTTCCCGGGCGGGACGGAGCTCTTGGTCGCGGCGGCACTGGTCGCGGCGGCATTGGGCTGCGTCGGCGCGGCCTGAGTCGGCGGGACCGCGGCCCGCGGAATCGTCGGGCGCGTACGCGCGACCTTTTCGGGCTTCGGTCGCTCTTCCGTCAGAGTCGATTTGGGCTTGGGCTTCGTCTGCTTCGAAGCAGCGACGTCCTTTCCGAGCGGCGCGGCCTTGGGGGCCGGTTTCCGGGTCAGGGACTTGCCCCGCGTGACGGCCTTGTCTTGGGTCACGGCCTTGCCCCGAGTGACGGCCCTGCCTTGAGTCACGGACTTGCCGCGGGTCTCGGACTTGCCCGGGGTCACAGGCTTGTCTTGGGGTACGGACTTCCCCCGTGCGGCGGACTTCCCGGCGGCCGTGGACTTGCCCCGTGCGACCGAGGTGCCAGGCGAGACCGGCCTGGCACGGAGTGCGTCGATCGGCGTCGCGACCACACGGACCCTCGCCGCGGCTCGCTCCGCAGGCGTGACGAGGGCCGGCCGGGCTGAGCGGTCGGGCATGTCGCGCTCCTGCACCTGCTGCACGCCTTCGTAGCCGGCGCCGCCCGCGACGACCGCCGCTGCGACCACGGCTGCGACCTTGGCCGTGGCGCCACCCGCGACGACGGCGCCGGCCGAGCCTCCGGCGGTCGCCGCGCCGATCGTCGGCAGTCCGCTGGCAGCCGAGGCGCTCGGCGGGCCCTTGAAGAGGACGAGCGGCAGCGGTAGGGGCAGCAGCGCGAGCGTCTTGAAGACACGGCGACGCCGGAACTGCCCCGCGTCCACGCGCGCGCAGCTCGGGCACTCGCGCAGGTGCGCGTCCAGGCGGCGGCGCTCCTTGCGGGTGAGCCGGCCGTCCTGCCTGCTCGAGATCGCGAGCTCGGCGCGATCGCACGTGACGAGGTTCTCGAGCTCCTCCGCCAGCGAGCGGCGAGCCCGGAAGAGCAGGGTCTCGAGCGCACCGATCGATGTGCCGAGGATCTCGGCGATCTCCTTGTAGGGCCGCCCTTCGAGCTCGCGCATCACGAGCGCCTCGCGCTGGGTCGGCGGGATGCGCTGCAGCGCGCGGACGAGCTCTTCGATCGACGGCGATTCGTCGTCGGTCCGTTCGGTCGACGGGACGTCGCGGTCGAGCTCGACTTCTGCCGGACGCGCCCGCAATTGCCGAAAGCGCTGGCGGACGATGTTGTGCGCGATCGTGATCAGCCAGTTCGAAGGCTTACGGGGCGTCTCGCCACGCTCGAGGGCGCGGAGCGCGTTCACGAACGTCGTCTGAGTGACGTCCTCCGCGTCGGCCGCGTTGCCGAGGACTGCATAGGCGTAGCGGTACACCTCGGCCGCGTGTCCGCGGTAGAGCTCGTCGAGGGCGTCTGCAGCCGGGGAGCTCGTCTCGATTGCGGTCATCTGTCTCAGGTGTACCCACATTTCGGCGTTCCGCAAGCCACTCACGGACTTCTTACATCTCGGCGCGCACGTTTCGAGGCCCGGTCGCATCTACCCACCGAGCATCCAAACGACGATGACACCCAGGGGGAATCCCATGAAGAAGCCTCTCCTGGCGGCCGTTGCCGCCATTGCAGCCCTGATGGTGACCGCCGCACCGGCGCTCGCCGCCGACGGCACCACCACCTCCGGCGGCGCCACCATCGGCGACGCGGGCGCGACGCTGATCGCGAACACGGGGAACGCGAGCGCGAGCGACGATTTCAGCGCAGTCTCGATTCCGGTTCCGGCCGGCCTCACCTTCGGCCAGATCACGCAGCTTGCGGCGGAGTTCAACGTCACCGACGACGACTGCGGTGCCGGCTCGCCGCGCTTCGCGATCAAGGTCGGCGACAAGAACGTCTTCGTCTATCTCGGCCCGGCCGGCACGTTCAGCGGCTGCGCCCAGAACACCTGGATCTCGACCGGGAACCTCGTCGGCACGGTCGACGCGTGCCGCGTCGACACGTCCCAGATCGCACCGGGCACGCAGTGCTCGACGTGGGCCGCTGCGGTCGCGCTCGTCGGCTCGCAGGCCGTGCAGTCGGTCAGCCTCGTGGTCGATGCGAGCTGGACCGGCAGCGCCAGCCCGGCGTTCGCGGACAAGGAACAGACGGTTCTCGTCCGCAACGTCCAGCTGAACGACAAGACGTATCTCGTTCCGAAGACGCCCGGCAAGGTCAATCCGGCCAAGCTCTGCAAGGCGCAGCTCGCGGCGATCGGCTCGCGCTCGGCCTTCAACGAGCTCTGGAGCACGAACGCCAAGTCGAACGGCTTCGGCAAGTGCGTCTCGGCGGTCGCGCACGCGCGCAACGCGGGCGCCACTCAGGAGTCGATCCTGGCTGCGATCGACTCCTGCAAGGCACGGGGCCTGAGGGGTGCGGCTCTCGGGAGCTGCGTCGCCGCGCGGGACGGCGTTGCGGCGACGAAGACGGAGAAGGGGGAGCGGAAGGCCAAGAAGGCCAAGAAGCACGGCAAGCAGGGAGAGCACGGCAAATAGGCACGGTCGGAGAGACGGCGGAGCCCCGCCCCCGCGGGGCTCCGCCGGTCGCTCAGTCCCGGGAGCGTTCGTAGCGCAGGCGCACGCCGTCGTCGCCGAAGCGGTCTAGCTCGGTCAACCGGAAGCGCCGCAGCGGGAAGACGCCGTCCGCGAGCGTCGGGCCGCGGCCCACGAACGTCGGCGCCACCGTCAGCACGAGCTCGTCGATCAGGTCGGCGTCGAGCAGCTGTCCCGCGAGCGAGCCGCCGCCGACGAGCCAGGTTCGCTTGCAGCCGCGCTCGCCGACCTGCCGCACGAGCTCTGCGAGGTCGCCCGCGTAGCGCTCGAGCGCGTCGCCAGCCCCCTCGAGCTCCTCCAGCGCGTCGGCGTGCGTGACGATCCAGGTGGGCTTGTCGCCGTACGGCCAGCTGCCGTGGTCGACCATGAAGCGCCAGGTCTCGGCACCCATGATCAGCGAGTCGATGTCGACGAAGAACGTCTCGTAGTCGTTCTCCGCACCGGTGAGCGTCTTCAGGAAGGCGAGGTCGTGCTCGAGCCCGGCGATGCGCCCGTCGAGGCTCGAGGCCGCGTAGTAGAGGACGTGTGTCGGCACGGTCCGACGATAGCGCCCCGATTACGATCGGTGCATGAACGAGCAATCCGCGTGGCGCGTCGAGTTCGCGCGCGACTACATCAGGCCCTACGCCGACCACCCGGGCGCACGGATGGCCGTGCTCGGTGGGTCGGTGGCACAGGGCGTCGCCGACCGCTGGTCGGACTGCGACACGCTCGTGTACTGGGACGAGATCGACTCGGACTGGCTCGAGGGCTCGCGCTCGGGCGGCGCGCGCTTCACCTGGCTCGAGAGCTACCCGGGCAACGCCTGGCTCGAGCAAGTCCGCTTCGGCCGGCTGAAGGCGGACATCGCGCACGTGCGCCTCGGCTGGCTGCACGAGCTGATCGACGGCGTGCTGGCCGGGACCGACACGGACACCACGAGCCTCGACGTCCTGCGCGGGGTGCAGGAGGCGATCGTCCTCTTCGGCGAGGAGGAGTACGAGCCGATCCGCGCGCGGGTGCAGGACTACCCCCACGAGCTGCGGCTCGCAATGGTGCGCAACCACCTCACGTTTTCGCCGAGCTGGATCTACGAGGGGATGGGCCGGGACCGCGGCGACCTCGTAGTCTTCTACGAGTACGTGCTCGCGACGATGCGCAGCCTGGTGGGCGTGCTCGCGGGGCTGAACCGGGTCTACGTCGCGCCCGACAAGCTGAAGCGCGTCGGTGTCGTGGTCGGCCGGATGGAGCTGGCGCCGCCGGACGCCGCTGCGCGGCTCGACGCCCTGCTCGACCTGCCGCGCGAGCGGGTGCAGGCCGAGCTCGACGACCTCGTCGAGCGCACGCTCGAGCTCGTCGAGGAGCACCTGCCCGAGGTGGATACGAGCCGCGCCCGCACGATCTGGTCGCTACCCGCCGAGCCCTGCGAGGAGGTGCCGGCATGAGCGAGTCCTGGCGCGTCGCGGTCGTCTCGATGGTGCAGCCCGTGGTGGAGCGGCTCGTCCCCGTGCTGCAGGAGCTGGGGCACGAGCCGGTCGGCGTCGTCAGTGCGCGGCTCGAGCGCGAGCGCCCGCCGGATCTGACGCTGACGAACGACACCGTGCCCCACGGGCTCGACATCCTGTTCGCGAGGGACAAGTGGCGGATGGAGCCCCTCCTGCGCGCGCTCGAGCCGGACCTGACGATCTGCTGGGGCTTCGCCTGGAAGCTCCCGCAGGCCGCGCTCGACGTGCCGAGGCTCGGCTCGATCAACCTGCATCCCGGGTTGCTGCCGCGGCACCGAGGACCGGTCCCGCTCGCGTGGGCTCTCCGTGACGGCGACGGCCGCTTCGGGCTCACGTGGCACCGGATGGACGCGGAGCTCGACACGGGCCGCCTCCTCGCTCAGGGCAGCATCCCGATCGAGGACGACGACTGCGAGATCATGGAGATCGGGCCCAAGCTCGGCGCCGAGGCCTTCCGCCTGCTGCCGCAGGTGCTGGAGCGGGTGGCTGCGGGCGATCCCGGCGACCCGCAGGACGACGCGGCCGCGACCTGGGCCGGCCACTTCGAGGACGACGACTACGCGCGCGTCGACTGGTCGCAGCCGGCCCGGCGGATTCACGACCAGGTGCGCGCCTGGCACCTGACGATGGACCTGTCGTCCGTCGTCGCGCCGATCGCAGAGCTCGACGGCGAGCGGGTGCGGATCAGGCGGACGAGCCTGCGCGACCCCGGCGGCGACGCGCGGCGCGTCGAGTGCGGCGACGGCCCGCTCTGGATCGTCAGCAGCGAGTCGCTCTAGCTCGCTACGAGAGAACGTCGACCGAGACGATCGAGGCGGGGCGGAGGTGCCGGCCCTCGACCTCGGGCCACTCGCCTGCAGCCTCGGCGGCGGCCAGGTTCGCGACGAGCTCCTTCGCCCGCGCGGACGCTGCGTCCTTGTCGAGGAACGTTCCGACCTCGAGCTCCTCGCCGCTGAGCAGGCGCACGACCAACCGCAGCCGCTCGACCGCCGCGATCGGAGCGATCGGAGAGTCCGGAACCGTGGCCTGGGCCGCGGTCTTGCGGCGAACGAGCTCGTCGAACGGGACGAGCGGGACGGGTGCGTCGTAGTTGGAGGGTGCCCGGCCGATCGTCTCGGGACTGAGCGGAGGCTCTCCAGCCGCAATCGTGTGCATCGCTCTCCTTGGGGGGTTCCGGTCGCCGCACGGCCGGGTCGTACGCCGCAGTACCCGCACTATCGTCGGCCGAGCCCTGCAGCGCCGTCCCCCGGGAGAGGGAAATCGTCCTATCGGACGAGGGCGGGTCGTCAACGCGGCCGATGACCGCCGGCGGAGCGTTCCGTAGCCTCTGACGCATGAAAGGAGGTGCGATGCTGACACACGCGACTTATCACGACGCGCGCAGGCAGGGCCCGGTCCGGCGCCCCAAGAGCGCGCGGCGCATCACGCTCGCGGCCCGTGCCGCGCAGCGGAATCACCGGCGCAACGTCCAGCGCAGCCGGTGACGACGGCCGACTGCGGCCGGAGGCATCGCATCACCTTGCCTCCGGCCGCATCCGGCCAGTAACTCCCTAGTTGTCGCCGCCGTTGCCGGTGACCGTGACGGTCTTCACGATCTCGCAGTTCACGTGCGTGTCCTGCTCGGTCGCGTTCAACCAGACGACGTCGTTGCCGCCGCCGCAGTCGATCTGGTCGAGCTGACGGTCGCGCGCGAGCGCATGCATGCGGTCGTCGCCCTCGCCGCCCCGCTGGATGTCGGTGCCGTGGCCGACCCAGATCACGTCGTTGCCGTTGCCGCCGTCGACGACGTCGTCGCCCGGCCGGCCGCGGAGGACGTCGTTGCCCTCGCCGCCCGAGATCGTGTCGTTGCCGACGCCGCCCCAGACGCGGTCGTTGCCACCGTCGCCGTTCAGCGTGTCGTTGCCGCGGTTGCCGTGGATGCGGTCGTTGCCCTCACCCGCGTTGACCGAGTCGTCTCCGCCGCGGGCGAAGACCCTGTCGGCGCCGGGCGTGCCTGTGAGCGCGTCGGCGCCGTGCGTGCCCTTGATCGTGACGATGCGATGTGCACCGGCCACGGCCACGAGCGAGAGCGCGAGCACTCCGACGATCGTGAACACCGTGAGTTTCTTCATCTGACGTCCCTCCTTAGCGAAAACTGACGTGCTGATCCTCTCCACCGGGCGTCAGGGAGCAGTTCGTCGAACGTAAAACCGGCGTAAAAGGATCAGGCGCGGACCGGAGGGGTCGCGACGCGCGTGTGCGAGGCCGCGTGCGGCAGCCGAACGACGAAGACCGTCAACTCTCCGGGGGAGCTCGTCGCAGCCACCGAGCCGCCCATCCCCTCGGCGAGCTCCTTCACGATCGCGAGGCCGAGGCCGGTGCCGACGGGCCGTTCGCGGCCGTAGCGGGAGTAGAGGTAGAAGCGCTCGAAGGCGCGCGTGAGCTCCTCGGGCCCGAGCCCTGGGCCGGTGTCCTCGACGCGCAGCTCGCCGGGACGGGCGACGATGCGGACGGAGCCACCCGACGGCGTCAGGCGGAGCGCGTTCTCGACCAGGTTCGAGACGATCTGCAGGGTCCGGTCGGCGTCGCCGGTCGCCCACGCGTCGTCGGCGCCGCCGGTCTCGAGCGCGACGCCGAAGTCGCGCGCCTGCCCCTCGTACCGGCGCAGCGCCTCGCTCGCGATCGCGTTCAGGTCGACCCGCTCCCGGCGGACGCTGAACTCGGCCTTGCGCATGCGCGCGAGATCGAGCACGTCGCCGACGAGCCGCTCGAGGCGCCGCGACTCGGCCACGATCGTCGCCGCCGCCTCACCGGCGGGAAGCGCCCCGTCCTGCAGCCCTTCGGCGTAGCCGCGGATCGCGGTCAGCGGAGTCTTCAGCTCGTGGCTGACCGAGAGGAGGAACGCCCGCTCCGCCTCGCGCGCCTTCGCGAGCTGGACCGCCACCTCGTTGAAGCTCTCCGCCAGCAGCGCCAGCTCGCGCGGGCCTTCGACCGGGACGAGCGGCGGCGCGCCCGTGGAGGTTGCAAGCCCCCTCGTCGCCTCGGCGACACGTCGCACCGGCCGCGCGATCGCCCGGGCGAGCAGGAACGCGATCAACGCGGCGAGCAGGGCGGTCGCGAGTGCCGCGACGATCAGGCCCTGGACGTGCGGACGCCAGGCCGAGCTCGTCGAGCTCGTCGGACGGAGCAGCATGTAGCCCTTCCCCTTCACCAGCCTCGCGGCGTAGAGGTACCGCGTCCCGTCCACCTCGACCGTTCCGTCGAGCCGGGCTCCGTGGCGCACCTGGGCGGCACGGTCGGGCGGCAGCAGCTCGGCCGAGCCGTCCAGGCGCACCGGGACGATCCGCTGGTCCTGCCGGCCGACGAACTCCTGCAGCGAGCGCAACCGTGAGAAGGGCTGAACCGCCTCGCGCTCGCGCTCCACGAGCAGGTCGAGCTGCGCCGAGACGTCGCGCAGCGTGTTCCGCTCGACGGCGCGCCGGGTCAGGATCGCGCCGAGCGCGAGTGCGAGTGCCAGCGAGAGCAGGGCGACGAGCGCGATCGCTGCGAAAAGCCGCGCCCGCAGCGACGCCAGTCTCACGGCCGGACGGCCTTGTAGCCGGAGCCCCGGAACGTCCGGATCGCCTCCGGCCGGCCGAGCTTCCGGCGCAGCTGCGCCACATGCACGTCCACGGTGCGGGTGCCGCCGGCATAGCTCATGCCCCAGACCCGGTCGAGCAGCTGATCGCGGGAGACGACGATGCCCGCATTCTCGAGCAGGTACGCGAGCAGGTCGAATTCCTTCCCCGTCAGCTCGACCGGCGCGCCGGCCACGGTCACCTCGCGCGCATCGGGGTCGAGGACGACGTCGCCCAGCTCGAGGCGGCCCGCGCGCTGGGGCGGCGCCGGCTCGGTGCGGCGCAGCACGGCCTTCACGCGCGCCGCGAGCTCGCGGGGGGAGAACGGCTTCGTGACGTAGTCGTCGGCGCCGACCTCGAGGCCCGCGACGCGATCGACCTCCTCGTCGCGCGCGGTCAGCATCAGCACCGGCACGGGTGAGCGTGCGCGCAGCTCCCGGCAGACGTCGAAGCCGTCCTGACCGGGCAGGCCGATGTCGAGGATCACCAGGCGCGGGCGAACGCGCTCGAAGCTCGACAGCGCCTCCTCGCCCGAGCGCGCCCATGCGACGCGATAGCCGGTCTGCTCGAGGTAGGCGGTGACGAGCGCGCCGATGGACGGGTCGTCCTCGACGAGGAGGAGCTGTGTCCCCGTCGCGCTCGGAGCCACGGCGTCGGCGGCCGCCGCGGCGGTCATCCTCGGCCGGCGCGGACTTCGATCGCCGGAGCGTCGCCCTCTCGGATCACGGTCACCGACATGCCGCGTCGCAGCGCCGCATAGGAGGCCGCGCGCCCGCCCACAGTGATCGACGCGGTGGGCGAGACGGGGATCGCCACGAGCGTGGCGTCCCGCTCACGGAGCGTCAGCGTCCCGTCCGCCTTGCTGCGGATGACGCCGCGGTCGACCCGGAAGCCGCGGAGCGCGCCGCCGTCCTTCACGAGCACCTCGGCCCGAATCAGCTTCGGCCCGAAGAAGTAATTCGCGAGCGAGCCCGGCAGCGCCCCCGTACGGGCGAAGCCGGGCTGGGCAGCGAGCAGCACGGCGTTGACGGCGAGCAACGCCGCGACTGCCCACAGTGCCTTCGCTCGCTTGCCCGAACGCATGTGTCCACTGTCGCGGCCGATCGTCAGCGCGCCGTGGCCGCCGTGTTAGGGCTTTGTAAAACCGCGCTCCTATGCGCGGAAGCGGCCGCGCCCGAACAGGCCGAGGACGAGCAGGACGATCAGGACGATGATCAGGATGGTGATGATGTTCACGAGCTCTCCGTTTCGTTGACTCCGTCGCTCATCCCCGCGCGAGCCGAGCGCCAATCGCGGCATCGCGCCGCTGCTTGAGCTCGCGACCCGCGACGAGCGTCATCGCCAGGCCCGTGGCGCCCGCGACGGCGAAGCTGAGCTCCGTGCCGCCGACCTCGGTCAGCCAGCCCGCGAGCAGACCGCCGAGCGGGGCGAGGCCGGCGAAGGCCCAGAGGTAGATGCTCACCACCCGGCCACGCAGGTGGTCGGGCGCGCTGAGCTGGAGGATCGTGTTCGCGTTCGCCGTCCAGAGGCTGAAGCACGCCCCCGTCACGAAGAGCAGGACGGCCGCGACCCAGACGGCCGTGACGGGCGCCAGGGCGAGCAGCGAGAGGCTGAAGCCGCCGGTGCCGGCGACGAGCACCTTCCAGCTCGCGCGGCCGAGCGCAGCCGAGAGCAGGGCGCCGACGAGCGCCCCCGCTCCGAAGAAGGCCGACAGGATGCCGAACACCCTCGGGCCTGCGTCCAGAGTCTCGGAGGCGAGCAGCGGCAGGATGACGTGGAAGTTGAAGCCCACCGTGCTGACGACGGCGACGATCGCGAGCACGAGCCGCGCCTGCGGCGTCCGGCGGACGTAGGCGAGCCCCTCGCGGATCCCGCGCATCATCGTCGGCGGGACGCCCTCTCGGATCAGCGGCACGAGCTCGGCCGGCCGCATCAGCAGCAGGCTCGCGAGCACGGCGAGGAAGCTGATCGCGTTGACCGCGAAGCAGACGCCCACGCCGAAGGCGGCGATCAGCACGCCCGCGAGCGCGGGGCCGACGACGCGCGACGCGTTGAAGAGGCTCGAGTTCAGTGCGACCGCGTTCGGCAGCTCCTCGCGGCCGACGAGCTGGAAGGTGAGCGCGTGGCGGCCGGGCGCATCGAAGACGAGCGCGGTGCTGGAGAGCACTGCGAGCACGTAGATCAGCCAGAGCGGCGGCGGGCCGGTCAGGACGAGCACGGCGAGGATCGCGGAGAACGCCATCGACGTCGCCTGCGTCCCGATCACGAGCTTGCGGTTGTCGATCCGGTCGGCGACGACGCCTGCGAAGAGGCCGAACACCGTGAACGGGATGAAGCGACAGAACGCGAGCAGCCCGACGGCGAGGGGCGAGCGCGTCAGCTCGACCACGAGCCAGGCGAGCGCGATGTTCTGCATCCACGTCCCGATCACCGAGACGAGCTGGCCGGTGAAGAAGAGCCGGTAGTTGCGATGGCGCCGCAGGCTGGCGAACGTCCGCGCGTTGAGCGCAACGAGCATGCCGCTCACAGCAGCCGTCCCAGCGGCTCGAGCGCCGCTTCGATCGCGTCGACCTCCTCCGGCTCCAGGCCGCGGAGCCGATCGGCGAGCCACGACGTGCGGCGTGCGCGCACGCGCCGGAGCAGCCTCGCGCCCTCCTCGGTCAGCTCGAGACCGACGCGGCGGCGGTCGCCGGCGTCCCGGACGCGCTCGACGAGGCCGGCCTTCACGAGCCGGTCGACGTGGCCCGAGAGCGCCGGCGCGGAGATGCCCTCCACGGCGGCGAGCTCGCGCAGGCTGAGCCCGGGGCGGCTGCGGATCTGCCAGAGCAGCGTCGCCTGGCGGCTGGTGATGCCGAGATCCTCGGTCTCCTGGCGCAGCTCCCGCGCGAGTCGCAGCAGCACCGGCCGCAGCTGGTTCGCGACGGCGAGCGGGTCGGCGGTAACGTCGTTAATCATTAACGTCGTTAACCTTAACACAAACGCTATTTGAGCCGAGAGCGGCCGAGCCGGTAGCGTCGGGTGCATGACCGAGAGGCTCGCTCGCGCCGCCGCTCTCCATCCCAGGCGCACGATCGCGATCTGGACGCTCGCCTTCCTCGTCGCCGTGGCGGCGATCGCGCTGCTTGCTTCCCGACGCGCTCACCACCGACTCGGACGTGTCGAGCGACTCGGAGTCGCGGCAGGGGTACGCCTTGCTGGGCGAGCGGATCCCGCCGAGCCCGTCGGCGTCCCCGGAGCCCAACGTGAACGAGATCGTGATCGTGAGCGCGCCGGGCCGGAGCGTCGAGGACGCCTCCGTGCGGGACGAGGTGGAGCAGCTGGCGGCGGCGCTCGAGGCGACGGGCCTCACGCACGAGGTGCGCACCTTCTACGGCACCGGCGATCGCAGCCTGGTCGCGCCCGACGGCGAGGCGACGCTGGTCACGCTGGCGCTCGGGCCCGACGGCGAGGACCGGATCGACGACGTGATCGCCGTCGTCGAGGACGCCGACGCGGGGCCGCTCGAGGTCGCGATCACGGGCGAGTTCACGGCCGACAGCGACTTCCTCGAGATCTCGAACAAGGACCTGAAGGAGGGGGAGCTCTTCTTCGGCCTGCCGGCCGCCCTGATCGTGCTGCTGCTCGTGTTCGGCGCCGTCGTGGCCTCGCTCGTGCCCCTCCTGCTCGCGATCGTCGCGATCACGCTCGCGCTCGCGCTCGTCGCGGTGCTCGGCCAGGTCTGGGTCTTCTCCTTCTTCGTCGTGAACATGCTCACGGGGATGGGTCTCGCCCTCGGCGTCGACTACGCCCTCTTCATCGTCTCGCGCTTCCGGGAGGAGCGCCGGCAGGGAGCCGAGAAGCTCGCCGCGATCGAGGCGACCGGGCGCACGGCCAGCCGCGCCGTCTTCTTCAGCGGCTCGGCGTTCGTGATCGCCCTGACGGGGATGCTGCTCGTCCCGGACACGATCCTGCGCAGCCTGGCGGCCGGCGCGATTCTCGTCGGGATCACCGCCGTCGTCGCGGCGACGACGCTCCTGCCCGCCGTGCTCGCGCTGCTCGGGGACCGCGTGGACGCCCTGCGGGTGCCGTTCCTCGGCGGCGGCGGCACCGGCGAGGGGCGCTTCTGGGGCTGGGTGGTGGACAGGGTTCAGCGCCGGCCGGTCGTGAGTCTCGTGCTCGCCACGGCGTTCCTCCTCGCGCTCGCGCTGCCCGCGCTCGACCTGCGCACGGGCTCGGCCGGGATCCGGACGCTGCCCGACACGTACGCCGTCCAAGCGCGGGTTCAACGCGCTGGAGGAGCACTTCGGCGTGGGCACCATCGACTCCGCGATCGTCGTCGTCGACGCCGCGACCGGGGATCCGGAGGTCCGCAGCGCAGTCGAGCGGCTTGCCGCGGCGATCACCGACGATCCGGCGTTCCGCGAGCCCGAGACGGACATGCCCTCGGGCCGGGACATCGCGATCGTCGAGGCGCTCGTCGCAGGCGACAGCCGCGACGAGAGCGCCGTGCAGGCGATCGAGCGCCTGCGCTCGGAGGTGGTGCCGGAGGCCCTCGCGGGGATCGACGCCGAGGCGTTCGTGACCGGCGAGACGGCCGAGATCGTCGACTACCGCGAGCTGATGGAGCGCTGGCTCCCGATCGTCTTCCTGTTCGTGCTCGCCCTCAGCTTCATCCTGCTGACGGTCGCGTTCCGCTCGATCGTGGTGCCGGCGAAGGCGATCGTGCTGAACCTGCTCTCGGTCGGAGCGGCGTACGGCGTGCTCGTGCTCGTCTTCCAGAAGGGCGTCGGCAACGAGTTCTTCGGCTTCCCGCGGGTGGACTCGATCGAAGCCTGGCTGCCGCTGTTCCTCTTCTCCGTGCTCTTCGCGCTCTCGATGGACTACCACGTCTTCCTGCTCTCGCGGATCCGGGAGCGCTACGACAGACGCGCGACAACAGCGAGGCGGTCGCGTACGGCGTGCGCACGACCGCGCGCCTGATCACGGGCGCCGCGCTGATCATCATCGTCGTCTTCTCCGGCTTCGCGACGGGCGACCTCGTCATGTTCCAGCAGATGGGCTTCGGGATCGCGATCTCGCTCCTGATCGACGCGACGGTGATCCGGTCGGTGCTCGTGCCCGCCGCGATGGAGCTCCTCGGCGACCGCAACTGGTATCTCCCGGGGTGGCTCGAGTGGCTTCCTCATCTCGAGCTCGAGAGCCCGCGCGAGAACAAGCCCTCCTAGGTCTCGGCGACGAAGCGGGCGATGCGGGCTCCGACCTCGGCGCCCTTGTCCTCCTGGAGGAAGTGCCCCGCGCCGCTGACGATCTCCGCCTCGCCTGCACCGCGGGATGTGCGCAGCGATCTGCTCCGCGACGAGCGGCGTGAAGATCGGGTCCGAGTCCGAGAAGAGCACGAGCGCGGGCTTCTCCCAGCGCCCGAGCGCCTCCCGCACGCGCAGCATCGGCTCTGTCGAGGGGTGCTCCGGCTCGGTGGGTACGAGCTCCGGGAACGCGATCACGCCCGCCTTCGACTCCGGCACCGGCCACGGCGCGCTGTAGGCCTCCTCGACCTCGTCCGCCAGCGGCTGGACGCACGAGAGGCCGACGAGCCGGCCCGGAACGAGCTCGGGCCCGTGCCGGCGGATGAAGGCCCTGAAGCGCAGCCACTCCTCCGAGGGCGGGCGGCCCGCGTCGATGCCGGTGTTCAGGACGACGAGGCGGGCGACGCGCTCGGGCTGCTCGACCGCGAAGCGCAGGCCGATCGGGCCGCCCCAGTCCTGCACGACGAGGGTGAGCTCGCGGAGGTCGAGCTCCTCGACGAGCCGGCGGATCGAGGTGGTGTGGGAGTCGTAGGTGTAGTCCTCGGCGGCGAGTGGCTTGTCGGAGCGGCCGAAGCCGAAGTAGTCGGGCGCGATCGCGCGGGCCGACGGCACGAGCTCGGGGATGACGTTGCGGTAGAGGTACGACCAGGTCGGCTCGCCGTGCAGGAGGAGCACGGGCGGCCCATCGCCCTCGTCGAGGTAGTGCAGGCGCAGGCCGTCCTGGTGGACGTAGTGCGGCTCGAACGCGTAGCCGGGCAGGCCGGCGAACCGGTCCTCGGGCGTGCGGTAGGCGTCGACGTCGGCCATCAGCAGATTCTGCGCAGGCATCGAAAAGCGGCGCAGCGGGAAGCGTGGCTCATGTCGCGTCCACCCGACGAGCCTCTCGACCCCGTCGACCCCGCGACCCCGCGTCGACCCGGAAGGGGAGACCGTCATCGATCCCCGAGTGGCGGCCGGGGCCTGATCACCACGTGCTGGTCGAGGAGGAGCAAGAGGCGGCTCCGCCGCCGCGCCCGCCGCGGCCGACGCTCTGGCCATGGCTGCTCGGCCTGCTCGTGCTCGTCCTGGCCGGGATCGGCGCGGCGTTCTACCTCTCGGGCGACGACGAGGAGCCGTCCGCGACGCCCACGACCACGCAGCCGACGACGGATTCCACGACGACGAGCGACACGACGACGAGCGACACGACGACGAGCGCCACGACGCAGGCGACGACCGCCGTCGCGACGACCCAGGTGCCCGACCTCGTCGGCGCGCAGTCCGACGAGGCGCAGGAGACGCTGCGTGAGGCCGGGTTGCGGGCGAACGTCCAGACCGTGCCCTCGGCGCAACCCGGAGGCACCGTGGTGGCGCAGAACCCGGCAGCGGGCACTGAGGTGGACGAGGGCTCGGCCGTGCGCCTGAACGTCTCGGCGGGTGGGACGCCGCCCGCACCGCCCGAGCCGGCGACCGTTCCCGACGTGGTCGGCCTGGAGCAGACCGAGGCCGTGCGCTCGCTGCAGCAGGCCGGCCTGAAGTCATCAGTCCAGCTCGTCCCCTCACAGGAGCCGGAGGCGCTCGTCGTCGCGCAGGCCCGCGAGCCCGGCGCGAGCCTGGAACGCGGTGACACCGTCCAGATCAACGTCTCGACAGGCCCGGATCCGGCGCCGGCGACCGCCGTCCCCGACGTCGTCGGGCTCGGCGAGGAAGCGGCGCGCGACGAGCTGCGCGCAGCCGGCTTCCGCGTGCAGGTCGTGAAGGTGGACGCCCCCACGCCTGCTGAGGAGGGTCGAGTCGTCGACCAGCAGCCGAGCGAGGAGGCGCCGGGCGGCTGGGAGGTCACGCTGACCGTCGGACGTCTCGGCGGCTAGCCGCCTACGTGGCGTGCGCACGCGCCTGGGCGCGGTGTCCCTGCGCGGAAGCCGGCTCGGCGTAGTGCTCGTCGAGCCAGGCGACGATTGCGTCGTCGCCGCCGATCGCCTCTCCCTCCTCCGTGACGAGGACGGGAATCGAGTCGGCTCCGCTCGCCTCACGAAGCTCGTCCCGGTCCCCGGGGCGGGGCTCGACCTGCATCGCCAGAAACGGCAGTCCCAGCTCGGTGAGCCGCATGCGCACCCGGTGCGAGTACGGGCACCACTCGGCCTGGTAGAGGGTCAGCACCAGCCTTTCGTCACCGTACGCGACCTGCGCCGGCAAACTACTTCGGCGTCGCTTCGAGCTTGTAGCCGACGCCGTAGCGCGTCTGGATGAAGGTGTGGCTCGCCGCGCGCTGGTCGATCTTCTCGCGCAGCTTGCGGACGAAGACGTCGACGGTGCGGTCGCGGTGGGAGGCACGGCGCCCCCAGACGCGCTGGAGCAGCTCGTCCCGCGTGAGCACGCGGCCCTGCTCGAGCGCGAGCGCATAGACGAGCCGGAACTCCGTCGGGGTCAGATCCGCGCTCGCGCCGTCCACGTAGGCCTGGACGTTACGGGGGTCCAGGCGCAACTCCTCGATCTCGAGCTCCTCGCCGCGCCGCGACTCCTGCGCACGCGTGCCGCGGCGCGCCGCCGCTCCGACGCGGGCGGCCAGCTCCTTCATCGAGAACGGCTTCACGAGGTAGTCGTCGGCGCCGATCTCGAGCGCGTGGATCCGGTCGTGCTCGGTCCCGCGGGCGCTGACGACGACGATCGGCGTGCCGATCCCCTCGCCGCGGGCCTGCTCGAGCACCTTCCAGCCGTCGAGGCCGGGGAGCATCAGGTCGAGGACGCAGCACGTCGGGATGCTCGTAGCGCAGGCGGGCGAGACCGGTCTCGCCGTTCGCGACGCTCACCGCCTCGAAGCCGGCCGCGCCGAGGTGCCGCGACATGCCCTGGGCGATCACGTCGTCGTCCTCGATGATCAGGACCTTCGTCACGTGTGCATCATGCAAGCCGGACGGGCTCTCGAGGGGTGAAGGACTGGTATCGGAGTGGTGAATGCGGATGCGGTGCGCGGCCAGGTGCTCGTGGAGGAGAGCCGCGAGGCCGTCGTCGTGCTCGACGCGGACGGGATCGTCGTCGCCGCCAGTCGGCGCGCGCGGCAGTCGCTCGGCATCCGCGAGGGCGAGCAGGTCTCGCCCGACCTGATCGGCGGCGAGAGGGCGCTCGTCGTCCCGTACAGCGTCGACGGCCGCGAGGAGCGGCTCGTCTACGTCTCCGAGGTCGGCGACCTCGCCGCCTACGAGGAGCTCCGCTCCGGTTTCACCGCCGCCGTCTCGCACGAGCTGCGCACGCCGCTCGCGCGGCTGCTCGCGCTGCTCGAGCTCGCGCTGCTCCCGGGCGAGGACGCCGCCGAGCACGTGGAGGGGGCGCGGCGCGAGGTCGAGCAGATCCGGGAGCTGATCGACGAGGTGCTCTTCCTCTCCGAGCTCGAGTCGGGCGCGCGCGTGGTGTCGCTGGGCGCGACGCCGGTGCTGCCGGAGCTGGAGGCCGTTGCGGCCGAGCTGGTGGAGCGCGCCGCCCGCGCCGGCGTGCAGCTCGAGGTCGGCGGCCACGCCCGAGGCCGCGATCGAGGTGCGCCCGCGCATGCTCCGGGTGGTCGCCCAGAATCTCGCCGAGAACGCGATCCGCTACGCCGGCCCTGGTGCGACCGCCCGGCTCTCGGTCGAGCGCGAGCCGGACGGCGTCGTGCTCGAGCGTCGCGGACGACGGCGCCGGGGTGGACGAGGCCGAGGTCTCGCGGCTCTTCGAGCGCTTCTACCGCGCCGACCGCTCGCGGGCCTCCCGTGGAACCGGCCTCGGCCTCGCGATCGTGAAGCACGTCGTCGCCTCGGCGGGCGGGACCGTCGAGGCGCGCAGCTAGCCGGGGGCACGGGCCTCGTCGTGCGCTGCGTCTTTCCTCCGCCGCGCTAGCCGCTTCACCACCCTTTCACCAGATCTTCACCGGGCGGCAGCCCATCCGGCGTTCCCGCGCCGGAACACTCGGGCCATGACAAACACCACGCCCAGGAAGATCACACTGGTCGCGCTCCTGCTCGTCCTCGTCGCCGCCCTTGCGGCCGGCTGCGGCGGAGACGGACGCGGCGGAGACGACGAGGCGAGCGACGAGACGACCACCGCCGAGGCCACGGGCGAGGGGCTGTCGGGACGCATCCAGGCCGACGGGTCCAGCACGGTCGGGCCGTTCACGACCGCGGCTGCCGAGCGCTTCCGTGACGTCGAGCCCGACGTGGAGATCACCGTCGGCGTCTCCGGGACGGGCGGCGGCTTCGAGCGTTTCTGCCGCGGCGAGACCGACCTCTCCAACGCCTCGCGGGCGATCGACGACGACGAGGCGCAGATCTGCACGGATGCCGCGATCGACTACACGGAGTTCCAGGTCGCGAACGACGCGCTCACGGTCGTCGTGAACAAGGAGAACGACTGGGTCGACTGCCTCACCGTCGAGCAGCTGGCGGCGATCTGGGGCCCGGACTCGACCGTGTCGAGCTGGAGCGACATCGATCCCTCCTTCCCCGACGAGAAGCTGACGCTCTTCGGGCCCGGAACGGACTCCGGCACATTCGACTACTTCACCGACGCGATCAACGGCGAGGAGGGCGCGAGCCGCTCCGACTACGCCGCGAGCGAGGACGACAACACGATCGTCACGGGCGTCTCGGGCGAGGCCGGCGGCCTCGGCTACTTCGGCTTCTCGTACTTCGAGGAGAACCAGGACACGCTGAAGGCGCTCGAGATCGACGGCGGCGACGGCTGTGTCGCGCCGAGCGTCGAGAGCGCGCAGGACGGCACGTACACGCCGCTCTCGCGCCCGCTCTTCGTCTACGCGAAGAACGAGTCATTCGCCCGTCCCGAGGTCGAGGCGTTCGTTGGCTACCTGCTCGAGAACGAGACCGAGATCGCGGAGGCGTCGCAGTTCGTGCCGCTCACCGACGAGCAGCTCGAGAAGGCGCAGAGCGACTTCGACGCGGCAGTCGAGGCGGCTGCGAGCTAGTTGGCCTCAGCGGACGTCACCGCGGGCGCGGGGCCAGTCTCCGTGCCCGGCCGCAGGCGGATCGGCGAGGACGTCATCAAGGGCGTCCTCGCCGTCTGCGCACTGATCTCGCTCGCGACCACGGTCGGGATCGTGATCGCGCTCTTCGTGCCGGCCTTCGAGTTCTTCCAGGAGGTCTCGATCGTCGACTTCATCACGGGGACGGAGTGGGCGCCGCTGTTCGAGCCGGCCCACTTCGGCGTCCTGCCGCTCGTCGCCGGCACCCTCCTCGTGACGGCCATCGCCGCACTCGTCGCCCTGCCGCTCGGGCTCGGCTCCGCCATCTACCTGAGCGAATACGCAGGCCCGCGCATGCGCGGCACGCTCAAGCCCGCGCTCGAAGTCCTCGCGGGGATCCCGACGATCGTCTTCGGCTACTTCGCGCTCACGTTCATGACGCCGTTCCTGCGCGACGTCGGGATCCAGGTCGACATCTTCAACCCCCTCGCGGCCGGTCTCGTGATGGGCATCTACCTGATCCCGACGGTGGCGTCGCTTTCGGACGACGCGATGGGCGCGGTGCCCCGCGATCTTCGCGACGGCGCCTACGCGCTCGGCTCGACGAAGGTGCAGGTGGCGACGCGCATCGTCGTGCCGGCCGCGGTCTCGGGGATCGTCGCGTCCTTCGTGCTCGGCATCTCCCGCGCGATCGGCGAGACGATGATCGTGCTCGTCGCGATGGGCCAGCAGCCCAACCTGAGCTTCGACCCACGCGAGGCGTCCGAGACGATGACGGCGTTCATCGCGGCCACGGGGGCGGGCGATATCCCGACGGGATCGCTCGAGTACAAGACGATCTTCGCCGTCGGCGCGACGCTGTTCCTGATGACCTTCGTCATGAACATCGTCGCGATCAGGCTCGTGCGCAAGTATCGCGAGGTCTACGAATGAGTCGCTCGCCTTCGGCTCGCTCCCGCGGGGGAAACCATGTTTCCTCCGCGAGCCCCCTTCTTCGCCCTGTGGGGGGACTTCCAAGTCCCCCCACACCCTCCAAAGCTCATTGGCCGGAGCTGGGCCGATGAGTCGCTGGCTGAAGAGCGGCCTCTTCCAGCTCGCGCTGATCTTCTCCCTCGGGGTCGGCTTCATCATGTTGGGGACGCTGATGATCGACGTCTTCCGGGACGGGTTGCCGTACTTCGACAAGGCGCTCTTCACCAACCCGCCCTCGACGGATCCGGAGATCGCCGGGGCGCGGCCCGCGATCCTCGCGACGCTCTACATGGGCGGGCTCCTGCTGCTCTTCGCCGTCCCGATCGGCGTCCTCACGGCGGTCTACCTGGAGGAGTACGCGGACAAGACGCGCTGGTACAACCGCCTGCTCGAGATCAACATCCAGAACCTCGCCGCGGTGCCCTCGATCGTGTACGGCATCCTCGGGCTCGCGTTCCTCGTGCGCGGGCTCGGGATCGGGCGCGTGCTGCTGGCGGGCGCGATGATCCTGACGCTCGTCGTCCTGCCGACCGTGATCATCGCCTCGCGGGAGGCGCTCCGCGCGGTGCCCGACTCGATCCGGCAGGGCGGATACGCACTCGGTGCGACGCAGTGGCAGGTGGTCTCCCGGCAGGTGCTGCCGGCCGCCGTCCCCGGGATCGCGACCGGCTCGATCCTCGCCCTCTCGCGGGCGATCGGCGAGACAGCGCCGCTGATCCTGATCGGAGCGGTCACGTACATCGCGTTCGACCCGACGATCCTCGGCCCGTTCACAGCGCTGCCGATCCAGATCTACAGCTACCTGCGGCTCCCGCAAGAGGAGTTCAAGCTGCTCGCGGCCGCCTGCATCATCGTCCTCCTCGGGATCCTGCTGACGCTGAACGCGTTCGCGATCTGGATCCGCAACCGCTACCGAAGAACATGGTGACCATGACTCCCGAACACGCGAGCACTACCATCGAGCCCATGAGCCTGGCTCAGATCGCCCAGGAGCACGGCGACGACAGCTTCGCCAATCGCGAGGCGGTCTTCCACGTCGACGACCTGGCGGTCGCCTACAGCGGCAAGACGGCGATCCGCGAGGTCACGCTGGACGTCTACAAGAACTCGATCACCGCGTTCATCGGCCCCTCCGGATGTGGCAAGAGCACGTTCATCCGCTGCTTCAACCGGATGAACGACCTCGTCCCCGGTGCCGAGGTCTCGGGCGACGTTCGCTACCACGGCAAGGATCTCTACAGCGGCGACGTCGACCCCGTCGAGGTGCGCCGCCGGATCGGGATGGTCTTCCAGAAGCCGAACCCGTTCCCGAAGTCGATCTACGACAACATCGCGTTCGGCCCGCGGGTGCTCGGGATGAAGGACAACCTGGACGAGCGGGTCGAATCGGCGCTGCAGCGCGCCGCGCTCTGGGACGAGGTGAAGGACCGGCTGAAGGAGTCGGCGCTCGGGCTCTCCGGCGGACAGCAGCAGCGGCTCTGCATCGCGCGCTGCCTCGCGGTCGAGCCGGACGTGATCCTGATGGACGAGCCTGCCTCCGCGCTCGATCCGATCTCGACGACGCGGATCGAGGATCTGATGCACGAGCTGAAACAGGAGTACACGATCGTGATCGTCACGCACAACATGCAGCAGGCCGCACGGGTCGCCGACATGACCGCCTTCTTCAGCGTCGACGTGGCGCCGGATGGCGGCGCCCGGACGGGGATCCTGGTCGAGTACGACCGGACGTCGAAGATCTTCACGACCCCGGCCGACAAGCGCACCGAGGACTATGTGACGGGCCGGTTCGGATGAGCGAGGCGCGTCCGGCTGCTGCGCGGATCAGCTTCCAGGAGGAGCTCGACGAGCTCGAGCTCGCGCTCAGAACCGAGGGCGAGCTGGTGCTCCGCTCGCTGCGCGGCGCCGTCGAGGCCGTGTGCTCGCAGGATCTCGAGCTGGCCGACGAGGTGATCGCCTTCGACGACGACATCGACACGCAGTACTTCGCCGTCGAGCAGGGGGTCGAGCTCCTGCTCGCGCGGCAGACGCCGGTCGCGAGCGACCTCCGGCTCGTGCTCGCGCTCCTGAAGGACAACCTTCACCTGGAGCGGATGGGCGACCTCTGCGTGACGATCGCGAAGCTGACCAAGCTGACGAAGGGCCTGCCGCCGGACGAGGCGCTGCTGGAGGGCTTCAAGGAGATGGGTGAGCGCGCCGAGCAGATGATCCGAGTCGCGCTCCGCTCACTCGAGCAGCGGGACCGTGTCGCCGCGGAGTCGCTCCTCGAGCTCGACGAGCTGATCGACCGGGCGAACCGGCGGGTCGTCAACCACCTGCTCGAGCTGGGCACCGACGCGGAGCGCCGCGAGTGGGGGCTCCGGATGATCCTCGTCTCACGTTGCCTCGAGCGGATCGGCGACCACGCCGTCGACGTCGGCGAGCAGACCGCCTACCTCGTCACGGGCGAGTTCCGGGAGTTCACCGACGCCTCGCATTGACGAGGCTCAGGCTCCCTCCGGCTTCACCGGTTCCCCACCACAAGTTCACCTGCTTTCAGCCCACGTGGCACCTGGGCGGATCGACACTCCTCGCGACCGTACCCATCGAACAGGGGAGAACGAGTGATGAAGAGGATCATCGTGTTGGCGGCGCTCGCAGCCGCCGCGCTCGCGGCGTCTGCGGCCGCCGGCGTCACCGCGCTCAGCGGCACGATCACCGCCGACGGCTCCAGCACGGTCGGGCCGTATGCGATCGCAGCTGCGGAAGGCTTCCAGAAGAAGAACAAGGGCGCACGCGTCACCGTCGGGATCTCCGGCACCGGGGGCGGCTTCGAGCGCTTCTGCCGCGGCGAGACCGATCTCGCGAACGCGTCTCGCGCGATGCGGAACTCGGAGGCGATCCTCTGCCGCGACGCGGAGATCAAGTGGATTGCGTTCACCGTCGCGAACGACGGCATCTCGGTCGTCGTGAACAAGCAGAACACGTGGGTGGACTGCCTCACGACCGCCGAGCTGAAGACGATCTGGAACACGGGCTCGAAGGTGCAGAGCTGGCGCGACATCCGCCCGAGCTTTCCGGACGTCGAGCTGAAGCTGTTCGGCCCCGGGACCGACTCCGGCACGTTCGACTTCTTCACCGAGGTGATCAACGGCAGGGCCAAGGCGAGCCGTAGCGACTTCCTGGCGACCGAGGACGACAACATCATCGTCCAGGGCGTCGCGGGCGAGCGTGGCGGCCTGGGCTACTTCGGCTTCTCCTACTTCGAGGAGAACGCGGACAAGCTCAAGCTCGTGAAGGTCGACAACGGCAGCGGCTGCACCGCTCCGAGCGTGGCCACGGTCCAGAAAGGCCAGTACAAGCCGCTGGCCCGGCCGCTCTTCATCTACGCCAAGCGCACCTCGTTCCGCCGCCCGGTCGTGGCCGGCTACTTCGGGCACATCTTCAACAACGAGAAGGCGATCGCGAAGCGCGCCGGCTTCATTGCGCTGACCGACCGCCAGCTGAAGAAGGCCCGCTACCAGTACCGGCAGGCGCTGAAGGCGAACAGCAAGGCCTGACCGCTCCACCGCAACGGGACCGATCCGGGCGCCGCGAGAGCGGCGCCCCGGTCGTTCACCGGGGCCGGGCTAGGCGATCCGCTCCACCGGAGCGGGGACGTCGGCGCCCTCGAGCAGGAGGCGTGCGAGCTCCCAGGCGGCAGCGGCGAAGGGGTCGCGATCGAGCCCGTAGTCGGCGGTGAAGTCGACGGCGCCGTTCAGCTCGAGCACCGTCCAGCCACCGTGGCCGTTCGGGAGCAGGTCGACGCCGAGCAGCTCGGCGCCCGCAGCTTCCGCGGCGCGGAGCGCGAGCTCGCAGGCGGCCTCGCTGGGCGTCACGGGGACGCGTACGGCACCGAGCGCGACGTTCGTCCGCCACTCGCCGCGGCGCGCGACCCGGGAGATCGCGCCGACGACGACGCCGCCGGCGACGACGATCCGCAGATCGGAGCCCTGTGGCGGCACGAGCTCCTGCACGATCGCACCCTGCCGGCGGTACCAGGGCCGGCGCTCGAGGTCGACGACGTGGCGGAGCAGCTCGCGCTCGTCAGGACAAAGGACGACGTCCGTTCCCCAGCTGCCGAAGCGCGGCTTGACGACGACCGGGGTCTCGAGCTCCGGTAGCGGCTGTCCGAATTCGAGCAGGCGTGTCCGCGGGTGGGGCAAGCCCGCGCGGTGCATGAGCCGGGCGGTCAGGAGCTTGTCGTGCGCCGAGAGGAGGGCGCTGGCGCGGTTGAGCGTGCGGACGCCGCGGGCGGCGAGCGAGCCCAGCGCCCAGAGGCCGTCGTCGACCCCGTCGAGCGACGGCAGCACGTCCAGCCGCCCGAGCGCCGCGTCCGTCGGGGCGAGCAGCTCGAGCGCGCGCTCGGGCCGCATCACGCGGAAGTCGATCCCGCGCGGCGCGGCGGCCGCGAGCGCCGCGTTCGTCTCGGTGGCCCGCTGGGCGACGAGGGCGAGCTGCATGGACCCTGTGTGCCAGTTGCGTGGGGGCTCCGCAAGGCTCCGCGCCGGTTCGACGCCGGACGTTCACCAGCCCGAGATGTGCTCAGGCAGGTGCGGTGGCGAGCCTGCGAGCCTCCCAGCGCCGGGCCGTGAAGGCGGCTGCGGCGATCCCGGCGGCGAGCGCGAAGACGAGCGCGTCGCCGGCAGGAAGGCGGGTCAGCAGCTCCATCGCCGCGCCGACGGCCGCGGCGCAGGGGATCGTCATCACCCACGCGACCATGATGTTGCCGGCGACGCCCCAGCGCACCGCCGAGAGCCGCCGGCTCGCTCCCGCGCCCATCACCGAGCCGGTGATCGTGTGCGTCGTCGAGACCGGGAAGCCGTAGTGGGCGGTCGTCCAGAGGATCGCCGCGCAGGCGGTCTGGGCGGAGAAGCCCTGCGGCGGGTCGAGCTTCGCGATCCGCGTGCCGAGGGTCTTGATGATCCGCCAGCCGCCGGCGTACGTGCCGGCAGCCATCGCCAGCGCGGCGCTCGCGATCACCCACGTGGGTGGGTCGGCACCCGCCGTCGAGGTGCCCTCCTGCGACCAGCGCCAGCGCGATGATCCCCATCGTCTTCTGCGCGTCGTTCGTGCCGTGCGTGAACGCGACGAAGCCACCCGAGACGAGCTGGAGCCGGCGGAAGACCCTGTTCACGTTGCCCGGGGAGCGCCGCCGGATCACCCACGTGACCGCGACCATCAGCGCCGCGGCGCCGAACAGCCCGGCGAACGGGGCGATCAGCGACGGGAGCAGGACCTTGTCCTTGATCCCCTCCCACTTGACCACGTCGAGCCCGGCCGCAGCGACGGCGGAGCCGAGCACGCCGCCGATCAGCGCATGGCTCGAGCTGGACGGCAGCCCGAAGTACCACGTGATCAGGTTCCAGGTGATCGCTCCGACGAGCCCGGCGAGGACGACGTCGAGCGTGATCGCCCCGGCGTCGACGATCCCGCTCGCGATCGTCGCGGCGACCTCGAGCGAGACGAACGCGCCGAGCGAAGTTGAGCACGGCCGAGCTCGCGACGGCGGCCCGCGGCGACATCGCCCGCGTCGAGACGCTCGTGGCGATCGAGTTGGCGCTGTCGTGGAAGCCGTTCGTGAAGTCGAAGAAGAGCGCAACGACGACGACGGCGGCGAGCGTCAGCTCCTCCATTGGGTGCTAGGCGTTCTTGACCGCGATGTTGGCGACCACGTTGGCCGCCGTCTCGCAGGCGTCGATCGCCTGCTCGAGACCGTCATAGATGTCCTTCCAGCGGATCACGATCAGCGGGTCGATGCGGTCGTCCCGGAAGAGGGCGGCGATCGCGTCGTGCACCACCCGGTCGGCCTCGTCCTCGAGCCGCTTCAGCTCGAGGAGTGGCTCCTGGATCCCGCGCAGGCCCTTCAGGCGCGAGAGCGCGAGCGAGAGCTGCTCGACAGCCTGGACGAGGATGCGGCACTGGTCGACGGCGTGCTTCGTCGTCGACTCGATCCCGTACAGGCCGAGCAGGTCGCTGACCTCTTCGATGTAGTCGACGACGTCGTCGAGCTTCGTCGCGAGCTCGTAGATGTCCTCGCGGTCGAACGGCGTCACGTACTGCGTGTTCAGGAGCTGGATCAGGTCGCGCGTGATCGTGTCGCCCTCGGTCTCGATCGCCTTCACGTCGGCCTGGCTGACCGCCGAGTTCGGGTAGTCGCGGAAGCGGATCTCCGCCTGCTGCGCGCATTCGAGGGCGTTCTCGCCGGCGCGCGCGAAGAGGTCGTAGAACTCGGTCGGGCGGGGAACGAGGCTCAGGCGCACCGGGGCTGTTTACCAGAAGTTCACCCGACGGGAAGCGTGCAGCTCTCAGCGGTGCAGCCGCGAGGGCCACCACGAGCGCTCGCCGAGGAGGAACGCGACGGCGGGGACGAGCAGGCTCCGCACGACGAACGTGTCGATCAGCACGCCGAGCGCGACTGCCAGGCCGAGCTGGAAGAGCTGCTCCAGCGGCAGCAGCGTGAGGACCAGGAACGTGCCGGCCAGGATCAGCCCGGCGCTCGTGATCACGGCTCCCGTGCGCTCGAGACCGGCGATCGACGCCCGCACGGGAGCCGCGGACGCGCGCCTCCGCGCGCACCCGCGCCATCAGGAAGATGTTGTAGTCGACGCCGAGCGCGACGGTGAAGAGGAACACCAGTGTGGGAGGGTCGCGTCGCTGCCGGGCGAGTCGAAGACGTAGCGGAAGGCGAGCAGGGCGAGCCCGAGCGTCGCGGCGAAGGAGAGGACGACGCTCGCGACGAGGTAGAGCGGCGCGACGACGGCCCGCAGGAGCGCGACGAGGATGGCCAGGATCGCGAGCAGCGTCAGCGGCACGATCAGCGACGCGTCGCGGCGTGCGGCGGCGCGCGTGTCCGTCTCCTCCGCCGTCGGCCCTCCAACGAGGCCTTCGGGATCTGCGCCGCGCACCGCGTCGCGGATGCCGTCGATCGCTGCGACCGCCTCGTCCGAGTACGGATCCCGGTCCAGTGTCACGGCGAGCCGCGTGAGCTCGCCGTCGTCGCTCTCGTCCCCGCGGCGAACCGCTGCGACGAGCGGCGCGCCGCGGAGGGCAGCCTCGACGGCGCTCGCGCGGTCCTTCGACACGACGGCGTCCGTCGTCGCTCCCTCGCCCGCGGGGAACGAGCTGGCGAGAGCCGCCTGGCCGTCCACCGCCTCGACCTCGCCACGGAAGCTGCCGCCGAAGCTCAGCCCGGGCAGGTCGACGAGATTTCCCAGGGCTGCGAGCGCGAGCGCGGCCGTCGTCGTGGCCGCGACGAGGGCGGGCCGAGCGGCGACGGTGCGGCCGACTCGTGTCCAGATGCCCGTCGGGGCGTGTTCGCCGGCCTCGACGTGCGGGACGGCGGGCCAGAAGGAGCGGCGGCCGAGGATCGCCAGCAGCGCAGGGAGCAGGGTCAGACCCGCGAGGACGGTGACGGCGACGCCCAGCGCGAGCACGGGGCCGAGTGCCGCCGTCGACTCCAGATCCGCGACGAGCAGCACGAGCATCGCCGCGACGACGGTGCCGCCACTGGAGAGGATCGCCGGGCGTGCTCTCGCGCGCCGCCGCTGCGATGGCCGGTCCCGCCCGCTCCTGCACGCGCAGCTCCTCGCGGGCGCGGGCGACGAGCAGCAGGCAGTAGTCGGTGCCGGCGCCGAACATGAGGATGATCAGGATCCCCGTCACCTGACCGTTCACGGAGATCGCACCGAGTCTCCACGAGCCCGTACACGAGCGCCGCGGCGACGACGTAGGCGAAGGCGACGACGACGAGCGGCACGAGTGCGATCACCGGTGAGCGATAGAGGAGCAGCAGGAGGACGAGGATCAGCGCGGACGTGACGGCGAGCAACGTGACGTCGATCTGCTCGAAGACGGCGACGGCGTCGACCGAGATCCCGGCCGGCCCGGTCACCCAGCGGTCGAGTCCCTCCCCGGACGACTCGAGTCTCGCGCAGCCGGTCGACGACGAGCTCGATTCCCTCCGTCGTCTCGGCGGTGACCGGTACCGCCACGACGGCGGTGCGGCCGTCCGCCGCCAGCTCGGGCTCGCCCGGCGGGCAGCGTCTCCGGCAGTTCGGCCGCGCGAACCGTGGCGACGAACTCGCCGATCCGCGCCCGGTCGGCGGCTGTGAGGCCGTCCTCACGCTGCCACACCACCAGTGCCGGCGTGACGCGGCCCGCCGTGAAGCGGTCCTCGACGACGTCGAGGAGCTCGCTCGACTCGGAGCTCCCGGGCAGGAACGAAGCGGGATCGTTCACCGTCGACTCCTGGAGCCGTGGCTGGAGCGGCCCCAGCGCCACCGCCGCGAGCAGCCAGGCCGCCACGACGACCCAGCGGCCCCTCGTGCCGGTCGTGAACCCGGCCAGCACGTCTACGAGAGCGCGTCCACCAGCAGCCGCTGGAAGTGGGCGATCAGCCGCTCGGACTCGACGAGCAGGTGGCCGTGCTCGAGCCCGCCCGCCCGCATCCCCCGCTGCACGCGCTCGACGAGCACGGTGTCCTCGGCGCCGACCTGCGCGTCGAACTCGAGCATCTCGCGCGTCCAGGCCTCGTCGACGTCCGGCCCGACGAAGTAGTCGAGGAAGCGCCCGGTGCGCTCGGGTGCGAGCGGCACGATCGGCCCGATCGAGAGATTCGCGTGGCCGGGCATGACGTTGATGGTCAGGTTCGGCCAGAGGAAGTGGAACTGCCCGCGCGCCACCTCGCCAACGGGGTCGAATGCGCCGCGCCACCGCTCCTTGACAGGCCCGTACTGGCTGGAGAACCAGCGGCTCTCCTCCAGCCGGTAGGCGTCCTCCGACACGTCCACCACCTTCGAGAAGGACGGATGTGCGACCTGGCAGTGGTAGCACTCGAGAAAGTTCTCGGCGCACACCTTCCAGTTCGCCTCGTACTCGGAGCTCGCGCGGTGATGGAACCGGAGCGTGTCGACGTCGAGGCCGGCGTCGGAGACGAGCTCCGGGAGCTCGCCCAGCGTGTCCGCGAGCGGCGCGGCGTCGGGATCCGGGTTGACGAACACGAACGGGCCCCAGGTGTCGACGGGGAGGCGCACGAGCCCGAGAGCATCCCGGTCGAAGTCCGGGTCGCGGTCGGCGCGCGGGGCCGAGCGCAGCGTCCCGTCCAGCCCGTACGTCCAGGCGTGGTACGGGCACTGGAGCGTCTCGCGGCGGCCTTCGCCCTCGCACACGAGCGAGCCGCGGTGGCGGCAGACGTTCAGGAACGCGCGCAACACGCCCTCGCGGTCGCGCACGACGACGACGGGCACACCGCCTGCGTCGGCCGTGCAGAACGAGCCGGGCTCGGCGACCTGGTCCGCCCGCCCCGCGTACTGCCACGTGCGGCGGAAGACCCGCTCGCGCTCGAGCTGCAGCACGGTCGCGTCGGAGTACCAGCTCCAGGGGATCGTGCGGCCGTCCACCGCGTGAATCTAGACCTTGCGGTAGCGCGCCTGCACGAAGCAGTAGACCGCGTAGGCGATCAGGCCGACCGCGAGCGAGCCGAGCAGGAAGCCGCCGTAGTGCTGACGCGCGACCTCGTACAGCGCTGCGTCGAGCCCCGCCGCCTCCTGCGGGTCGAACTCCCACGCGGCCTTCGCGAGGAACGCGCCGATCAGCCCGAAGACGACGAACCGGGCGAGGTGACCGACGACGCCGACCCCGGTCGCCGCCGTCTCCTCGGCCTCGGTCATCTTCTCCGTCTCGAGCTTCTTGCGGAAGTTGCACGTGACCGCCCGGTAGCCGTTGAAGAGCGCGGCGCCGAGGAATCCAGCAGCCGCGGCAAAGACGAGGTAGCGGCCGAACGGCAGCCCGAGCACGCCCGCGGTGGCCTGGTCCTCCTGCGCGCCGCCGCCGCTCTCGCTCTCCGCGCCGACGATCTTCAGCACCGTGAGCACGCAGAGTCCGCCGTACCAGGCGCCCTTGGCGACATTGCCGGCACGCTTCGCGAGAGCCTTCGCCCCCTCGCCCTCGGCGTCCCGGTCGAGCAGTCCCTGCGCGAGCCGCCACGCCGCGTAGCCCGCGAGCCCGAGCGCGAGGATCGTGAGCAGGAGCTTGCCGAACGGCTGGGCCGCGATCGCCCGCAGGGCGCCGTCCTTGTTCGGGTCCTCGGCCCGTGCTCCGACGGCGACCTTGATCGCGAGGATCCCGATCACGGCATAGAGGACGCCCTTGGCGACGAGGCCCGCGCGGCCGAGTCGCTCGACCCAGGGGCTCTGGCCCGCCCGGCGGCCTTTCGCGGCGATCGATCCGGCGTGCTCATCCACCGCGGCTTGCCCGCGGCGTGCCGAAACTACGCGCGCCCGTAGCGGAAGCAGGTCGTGACGTGGTCGTTCGACGAGCCCGGCGGCCTGCATCAGCGCGTAGCAGGTCGTGGGGCCGACGAAGCGGAACCCGCGGCGCTTCAGGTCCCGCGCCAGAGCCGCGACTCGGCCGTCTCGGCCGGCACTCGGAGAGCGTGCGCCAGGCGTTCCGCCGCTGCGTGCCGTCCACGACGCTCCAGATCACGTCCGCAAGAGACTCGCCTGCTCGCGCAGCGTGAGGATCGCCTGCGCGTTGGCGATCGTCGCCTCCATCTTCAGGCGGTTGCGGACGATGCCCGGATCCGCGAGCAGGCGCTCGACGTCGGCGCCCCGAAGCGCGCGACCGCAGCCGGGTCGAAGCCCGCGAAGGCCTGCCGGTACCCCTCGCGCTTGCGCAGGATCGTCGCCCACGAGAGCCCGGCCTGCGCGCCCTCGAGCGTCAGCAGCTCGAAGAGCCGGCGCTCCTCCCGCACCGGCACGCCCCACTCGTCGTCGTGGTAGGCGACGTAGAGGGGATCGTTCTCCGGCACCCAGCCGCAACGCGTCGGCATGGGCGAAAGCTAGCTGCAGCCAGATCGCCGATCAAAGAGTTGGTCGGGGACGCGCAGCGGCCCCTTCAGGGATCTTGCCGTGGGCATGGCTCGCCCATGCCCACGCAGCTCTTGACTGAGCGCGAGCACGGGCTTTTGCCCGTGCTCGCTGCAGTAGGGTGAACGGCCATGGCGACCATCCTCTGCGTGCTCTACGACGATCCCGTCGACGGCTATCCGCCTGCGTATGCGCGGGACGACGTGCCGGCGATCGAGCGCTATTTCGACGGCCAGACGACACCGACTCCGGAGGGCATCGACTTCACACCGGGGGAGCTGCTCGGCTGTGTGTCGGGGGAGCTGGGACTGCGGTCGTTCGTGGAGGGGAGGGGGCACCGGCTCGTCGTCACGGCCGACAAGGATGGTCCCGACTCGGTCTTCGAGCGTGAGCTCCCGGAGGCCGACGTGGTCATCTCGCAGCCCTTCTGGCCGGCCTACCTGACCGCGGAGCGCATCGCGGCAGCGCCCAACCTGAAGCTGGCGCTGACCGCCGGGATCGGCTCCGACCACGTCGACCTGGCGGCGGCCATCGAGCGCGGGATCACGGTGGCCGAGGTCACCTACTCGCAACAGCATCAGCGTCGCCGAGCACGTGGTGATGCTGATCCTCGGCCTCGTGCGCAACTACATCCCGTCGCATCAGGTCGTGCTGGAAGGCGGCTGGAACATCGCCGACTGCGCTGCGCGCTCCTACGACCTGGAGGGGATGCAGGTGGGCACGGTGGCGGCAGGGAGGATCGGGTCGGCGGTGCTGCGCCGGCTGAAGCCGTTCGAGGTCGGCCTGCACTACACCGACCGGCACCGGCTCGCGCCCGAGGTGGAGGAGGAGCTGGGCGTCACCTTTCACCCCTACGGTGGAGTCGCTCGTCGAGGTGTGCGACGTCGTCACGATCAACGCTCCGCTGCATCCCGAGACCGAGCACCTCTTCGATGAGGAGCTGATCGGCGCGGATGAAGCGCGGAGCGTTCCTCGTCAACACCGCGCGCGGGAAGATCTGCGATCGGGACGCCGTCGCGCGAGCGTGCGAGTCCGGCCAGCTGGCCGGGTACGCCGGCGACGTCTGGTTCCCCCAGCCCGCGCCGCAGGACCATCCCTGGCGCGCGATGCCGCACCACGGCATGACGCCGCACGTCTCCGGCACGAGCCTCTCGGCGCAGGCTCGCTACGCCGCCGGTGCCCGCGAGATCCTCGAGTGCTGGTTCGACGGCCGCCCGATCCGTGAGGAGTACCTGATCGTCGACGGCGGCCGGCTCGCGGGTGCAGGCGCGCACGCGTACAGCCCGGGCGACGCGACGGGCGGGTCGGACGAGGCGGCGCGCTTCAGCGGGTGATGACGCGGCGGTAGCGCCAGATCGCCAGCGCCCCGAAGACGAGGGCGATCGCGATCGACCACACGACCGCCAGCCAGATGTCGCTGCCTGCGGGCGTCCCGACGAAGAGAGCGCGGACCGCGTCGACCATCGTCGTGAACGGGTTGTTCTCCGCCACGGGCTGCAGCCAGCTCGGCATCGACTCCACGGGCACGAACGCGGAGGAGAGGAACGTGACCGGGAAGAGGATGGTGAAGCCGTAGGCGTTCGAGGCCTCCGGGGACGAGGCGGCCAGTCCGAGGAAGGCGAACACCCACGAGAACGCGTAGCCGATCAGGAGCAGCAGCAGGATGCCCGCCACGACCTCGAGGAAGCTCGTCGAGAAGCGGAAGCCGACCGCAAGCCCGACCGCGAGCATGACGACGAGCTGCGCGATGTTCGTGCTGACGTCGGCGAGCGTGCGGCCCGTCAGGACGGCCGAGCGCGACATCGGCAGCGACCGGAAGCGGTCCATCAGGCCCTTCTTCAGGTCCTCGGCGAGCCCGAGCGCGGTGACGAAGCCGCCGAACACCATCGACTGGACGATGATCCCCGGGATCAGGAAGTCGACGTAGTCGAGGCCGGGCGTCTGGATCGCGCCGCCGAAGACGTAGACGAAGAGCAGCACGAACATGACCGGCTGGATCGTGAAGCCGACCAGCAGGTCGGGCTGGCGCGGAATCCGCAGCACGCTGCGCTTCGCGAGGACGAGCATGTCCGAGATCTCGTGATTGACGGAGCTCATCGGTCCGGCGCCTCCTCGGCGCCGTCCTCGGTGGCGTGACCGGTCAGCTGCAGGAAGACGTCGTCGAGGGTCGGGCGGCGCAGCGCGATGTCCTCGATCCCGAGCCCGGCGTCGTCGAGGCGCCGGACCGACTCGGCGATGGCGCCGCTGCGCTCGCGCAGCTGGACGAGGACGGAGCCGTTCTCGAGCGCCGGCGTCCCGCAGGTGAGCCCCGCGAGCGCGGCGACTGCGTCCTCGCCGCGCGCGCCGTCGTCCAGCCGGATCTCGAGCCGCTCGCCTCCCACCTGCGCCTTCAGCTCGTCGGGCGTGCCCTCGGCGATCACGAGCCCGTGGTCGATCACCGCGATCCGGTCGGCGAGGCGGTCGGCCTCGTCGAGGTACTGCGTCGTCAGGAGGACGGTCGTGCCCTCCGCGACGAGGCCCTCGATCGCCTCCCAGAGGGCGATGCGGCTGCGCAGGTCGAGCCCTGTCGTCGGCTCGTCGAGGAACAGGATCGGTGGGCGGGCGACGAGCGCGGCGGCGAGGTCGAGGCGGCGCCGCATGCCGCCGGAGTACGTGCGTACGAACCGCTTGCCCGCGTCGGTCAGGTCGAAGGTCTCGAGCAGCTCGGTCGCGCGGTCGCGCGAGACGCGGCCGCCGAGGTGATAGAGCCGGCCGACCATCTCCAGGTTCTCGAAGCCGGTCAGGTTCTCGTCCACGGCCGCGTACTGGCCGGCGAGCCCGATCCGTTCTCGGACCCGGCCCGCGTCGCGGACGACGTCGAGACCTGCGACGCGCGCCTCGCCACTGTCGGGCTGGAGCAGCGTGGTCAGGATCCGGACCGCGGTCGTCTTGCCCGCGCCGTTCGGCCCGAGCAGCCCGAAAACGCTCCCGACCTCGGCGTTCAGGTCGACGCCGCGCCAGGGCGACGACGTCCCCATAGCGCTTGGTCAACCCCTTCGTCTCGACGGCGGCCGTGCTCGACACCCTCGGCAAGCTACCGGAGCGAGCTAGGCTCAGGCCGATGAGCCGTGATCCGGACGTGAACGTCGTCGGCGGGGAGCTGCAGCCGTGCTCGAACGCGCCGCTGACGGGATTCTTCCGCGACGGCTGCTGTGCCACAGGCCCGGAGGATCTCGGCAGCCACACGGTGTGCGCGGTGATGACCGAGCCCTTCCTCGAGTTCAGCCGCCAGGCCGGGAACGACCTCTCGACGCCGCGGCCGGAATGGGGCTTCGCCGGTCTCGAGCCGGGCGACCGCTGGTGCGTCTGCGCGTCGCGGTGGCTCGAGGCACACGACGCCGGCTGCGCGCCGCCCGTCGTCCTCGGCGCCACGCACGCCCGCGCGCTCGAGGCCGTGCCGATCGAGCTGCTGAACGCGCGCGCGCAAGCAATCGATTCGATCTGACGCTACGATCGCGACCCGGCGGTAACGGGCCGCCAGACATCGAGTAAAGGGGTCTCATGCACAGGATCAACCGGCGGGTGCGCTTCGGCGTGCTCGGCTCACTCGCGGCTGTCGCCGTCAGCGTCACCGCTCTGGCCGCGAGTGCGGCGCCGACCACGGTCGTCGTCACCCAGAACAGCACGAACTGGCATCAGCTCGATACGCGTCCTGGTGGCGCCCACGAGTTCACCGAGGAGTACGGCGCGCCGGCCGGCCTCGGCTCGGGTTCGCTCGAGCTTACGACCGACGCAACGACGGCTGCCAAGGCCGACTACTTCACAGCCGCTCACGCGGGCACGCCGCTTGCCGACGTGACCGACCTCTCCTACTGGACGTATCAGGCTGCGACGCCGCAGGCACCGACCGCCGCTGCGTCGTACCAGCTGCAGGTCGACCTCAACGGCGCCGCCGCCGGCGGCTTCACGACGCTCGTCTACGAGCCGTACTGGAACGGCACGGTCGTGCCCGCGACCTGGCAGCAGTGGGACGTCGACGCGGGCGGCCTCTGGTCGTCGAGGGCGTTCACCGAGGGCACGTGCGCTGTCGTCGCCGGTGCGGGCGGCCCGCCGCTCTACAGCCTCGCGACGCTGCAGACGCTCTGCCCGAACGCCGTCGTCGGCGAGATCGGCGTCAACATCGGCTCGTTCAACCCCGGCTACACGGTCGCGACCGACGGGGTGCAGTTCAACGACACGACCTACAACTTCGAGCTCGGCCGCACGCCGGCGACGAAGGACGACTGCAAGAACGGGGGCTGGGCGACGTTCAACGACCCGGCCTTCAAGAACCAGGGCGACTGCGTCAGCTACGTGAGCACGCGCGGCTAGAGCCAATCGTCCGCGGAGCCGGGGGGACGCCCAGCGTCCTCCCGGCCACCGCGCTCTGCATACTCGCGGGCGATGAGCCTCCTCGAAGCGATCGTGCTCGGCATCGTCCAGGGGCTGACGGAGTTCCTGCCCATCTCGAGCAGTGCGCACCTGCGCATCGTCCCTGCCTTCGCCGGCTGGGAGGATCCGGGCGCGGCCTTCACGGCGGTGACGCAGCTCGGCACGATCGCCGCCGTTCTCCTCTATTTCCGGCACGACCTCGCCCGGATCGCCGTCGCCTGGGGAGCGAGTGTCGTGCGGCGCGACCGTCGGCACGGGCCCGACGCACGCCTGGGCTGGATCATCGTCCTCGGCACGATCCCCATCGGCTTCTTCGGCCTCGTCTTCAAGGATCAGATCGAGTCGGGCGCGCGCAGCCTCTACCTGATCGGATCGACCCTGATCGCGCTCGGCCTCGTCCTGCTCCTGGCCGAGCGCGTCGGCAAGCGCGAGCGGGGCGTCGATTCGATCCGCCTGCGCGACGGCATGGTGATCGGCGTCGCCCAGGCCGCGGCGCTTGTCCCCGGCGTCTCGCGGTCGGGAGCGACGATCACCGCGGGCCTCTTCCTCGGCCTCGAGCGCGAGGCGGCGGCGCGCTTCTCCTTCCTCCTGTCCGTGCCCGCGATCGTGCTGAGCGGGATCTTCGAGCTGGGATCGATCGGCTCGGGTGAGCACGACGTCGGCGTCGGCGCGCTCGTGGTCGCGACCGCGTGCGCCTTCGTCGTCGGTTATGCGGCGATCGCTTTCCTGCTCCGCTTCCTCGCGACCCACTCGACGATCGTCTTCGTCGTCTACCGGATCGTGCTCGGCGTCGCGGTGCTCGCGCTCGCCGCCACCGGCACGATCGAGTAATCATGTCGGCGTGATCGTCGACTGCGCTGTGTACGAGAAGGGAGTCCAGGTCGTGCGCGACGCGGCGATCGAGGGCGTCCGCGGCGCCGAGCGCAGCGACAGCTCGTTCATCTGGGTGGCCCTCGTCGAGCCCACCGCCGAGGAGTTCGAGGCGGTCCGCAGCGAGTTCGACCTGCACGAGCTCGCGGTCGAGGACGCCGTCAACGCCCATCAACGGCCGAAGCTCGAGCGGTACGGCAATGTGCTCTTCATCGTCCTGAAGACCGTCATCTACGACGGGCCGGTCGAGATGGTCGAGACCGGCGAGGTGATGCTCTTCGTCGGCTCGGACTTCCTCATCTCGGTGCGGCACGGCCCGAGCGGCGGGCTGGGCGGCGTCCGCGAGCAGCTCGAGCGGCGCCCCGAGCTGCTCGCGCACGGGCCGAGCGCGGCCATGTACGCCCTGATCGACCGGATCGTCGACGGCTACCGGCCGGTCGCCGACGCCGTCGCCGACGACATCGAGGCACTCGAGGCCGCCGTCTTCTCGGACGAGCGGGACTATCCGGTGGAGCGGATCTACAAGCTGCGGCGCGAGGTGCTCGAGTTCAATCGCGCGGTCGAGCCGCTCGACGACGTGCTCGCCCGGCTGATGGCGCTGGACCGGGGGTCGTGCCCCCTCCGATCCGCACGTACCTCCGCGACGTCGCCGACCACGTCACCCGCCTGGACGACCAGATCGAGGGCTTCCGGGAGCTGCTCGCCGGGATCCTCCAGGCGACCCTGACGCAGGTGAGCCTGCGCCAGAACGAGGACATGCGCAAGATCTCCGCCTGGGTCGCGATTCTCGCCGTGCCGACGATGGTCGCGGGCATCTACGGGATGAACTTCGACCACATGCCGGAGCTCGGCTGGCGGCTCGGCTACCCGGGCGTGCTCGCGCTGATCTTCGTCGCCTGCAGCGTCCTCTACGTCCGCTTCCGGCGCTCGGGCTGGCTCTGAGCGGAGCGCCGCTCGCGGCGACGGCTACCCTCACCCGGTGTCGAACGGTGACCACGACGAGACGCCCGACGTCGCCGCGCGCCTGAAGGAGGTCACGGACCTGCTCGAGGCCGTCGTGCGCGACCGCGGGCTCCTGCGCGCGCTCTCCGTGGAGGAGCGGACGCGCCTCCTCGCCGCCGCCGGGGACGTCCACAACCCGGATGTCGTGCAGCGGCGGCGCTTCAACAAGGTGGCGCGCCGCGAGAAGAAGGCCGCGCGGCTCCGGCACGACGACGAGGTACTCGCAGGCACGGGCATCCGGGTCCTGCGCGAGCAGCCCGTGTACACGTCGCCCAACGTGTTCCCACCGGCCGGGTTCGAGCAGCACGAGGTGGACGAGCCCGAGTTCCGGGAGGCCCCGTTCCGCGAGGCCGTGGAGCCGCAGCACTGCTACATCTGCAAGCAGGACTACCGCGACGTGCACCCGTTCTACGACCAGCTGTGCCGGGCGTGCGGGGACTTCAACCACGCCAAGCGGACGGAGACCGCCGACCTCCGCGGCCGGGTCGCGCTGCTCACCGGCGGGCGGGTCAAGATCGGCTACCAGGCCGGGATCAAGCTGCTGCGGGCGGGTGCGCAGCTGATCGTGACCACGCGCTTCCCGCGCGACTCCGCCGCCCGCTACGCGCAGGAGCCCGACTTCGAGGAGTGGGGCGACCGGCTGGAGATCTTCGGGCTCGACCTGCGGCACACGCCGAGCGTGGAGGCCTTCTGCGCGCACCTGAGCGCGAACAGGGAACGGCTGGACTTCATCGTCAACAACGCCTGCCAGACGGTGCGGCGACCGTCGGCCTTCTACCGGCACATGCTCGAGGGCGAGCGGGCGGCCGAGCAGGCGATGCCCGCGCACGTCCGTGGGCTGCTCGGGGAGTACGAGGGCCTACGCCGCTCCGAGATGCTGCCGGTCGCCGCGTCCGCGCCGTCGGTGGCCGGCCTGACCAGTCCGGCCGAGCTCTCGCAGGTGGCGCTCCTGCCCGAGGACCTCGTGGGACAGAGCGACCTCTTCCCCGAGGGCCAGCTCGACCAGGATCTGCAGCAGGTCGACCTGCGCGAGCGGAACTCCTGGCGCCTGCTGCTGGCCGAGGTGCCCTCGGTGGAGCTGCTCGAGACGCAGCTCGTCAACGCCGTCGCGCCGTTCGTCCTCAACGCGCGGCTGAAGCCGCTGCTCCTGCGGACGCCCGACCGCGACAAGCACATCGTCAACGTGTCCGCGGTCGAGGGGCAGTTCTACCGCCGCTTCAAGACGACCCGGCACCCGCACACGAACATGGCCAAGGCGGCGCTGAACATGATGACGCGCACCTCGGCGGCCGACTACCAGGCCGACGGGATCCACATGAACAGCGTGGACACCGGCTGGGTGAGCGACGAGGACCCGGCGCAGATCGCGGAGCGCAAGACGGCCGAGCACCGCTTCCGGCCGCCGCTCGACATCGTCGACGGCGCGGCGCGGATCGTCGATCCGATCATCGCCGGCTTCAACACCGGCGAGCACGTCTGGGGGCGGTTCCTGAAGGACTTCCGCCCGACCGATTGGTAGCTGGCGACTGGTAGCGGACGACCGGGAGAGCTACTCGAGCAGGAACGTCACCTTGAGGTGGACGTGGTAGTGCTTGATCTCGCCGTTCTCGACCATGACCTCCTGGCCGTCCACCCACGCGGCCTGGATGTTGCGCACGGTCTCACCGGCCTTCGCGATGCCCTGCCGGCAGGCGTCCTCGAAGCTGTCGCTCGAGGTGGCCGTCAGCTCGATGATCTTGGCTACGGACACGGAGCCTCCTCTCGGTGTGGAACGCCATAATCGCCGATGTGGACGCCGTGATCGAGATCCGCACCTACAAGCTGCAGGCGGGAGCCGGTGCCGAGTTCCACCGCCTCGTGGTCGAGGAGTCGCTCCCGATGCTGGACCGCTGGGGCGTGGAGGTCCTCGCCAGCGGCCCCTCGCTGGACGACGAGGACTCCTACGTCCTGATCCGGGCGTACCCGAGCCTCGAGGAGCTGCAGCGCAGCCAGGACGCCTTCTACGGGAGCGACGAGTGGCGCGACGGTCCGCGCGAGGCGATCGTCTCGCGGATCGAAGGCAGCCATTCGGTCGTCCTTCCGGCCGCGGCGCTGTCGCGCCGGTGAGCCGGGGCGGGCAGGTGGCCGACGTCGACATCCTGGCGAGCGTCCCGATCACCTTCGAGGGCGTCGACGGCGCGACGACGCACGCGCCGCTCGTCGTCGGGCGCGTCGGCGGTCTCGAGACGCGGCTCGTGCTGGACACGGGCTCCGACGTGCATCTGCTCACGAAGGAGCTCGTCGATCGGCTCGGGCTGGCGGTGGAGGAGGGCGAGGAGGGGATGGATCACAGCGGCGCCACGATGCCGAGCTGGGCGGTCGAGGACGTCGGACTCGGGCTCGACTCGCTGGAGCTGACGCTGCGCGACGTCGTCGCCATCCCCGCGCCCAAGCCGTTCCCGGGCCGGGGGATCGGCGGCATCCTCAGCCCGCACAACCTCCATCCGAGCGCGTGGGCGGTCGTCGACCTCGTCGAGCACGAGCTCGTGCTCATCGAGGGAGGCACCCCTGGCATCGCTGCCTGGCTCGGCCAGCGCGCTCCCGGGCGGCCGACGCTCACCCTGGAGCGAGACGAGGCCTTCCCGACCATCGTCGTCCCGGCGGCGATCCGGCCGCACCCGGAGCTCCCCACCCTGCTCAACACGGGCGGCCGCCACACCGAGTTCTCGAGCGACGCGGTCCCGGGCCTGATCGAGGGAGTGACGACCGAGCGGCTGGGCGGCGGCGTCAGCGGCGCAGACGTCCTCGGCGCGAAGGCGGGCAGCGCCACGCTCGTCGTGGCGGGGCACGGCGTCCCGGTTGCGTCGCTCGCCGTGCGCGCCGTCATGCATGGGCCAGAGGGGCACCTGGGGATGGACGTCCTGCGTGGGACGACCCTCGCGGTCTGCGCCGACGTGAGCCGGCCCGTGCTGTGGCAGATCCCGTCCGGGTCACGGCGGCGGAGCCGACCAGGGCTCCGCCGCCGTCGACCTCGGCTAGGCCGGGCCTTCCGCCGGACGCTCGACGTCCACCCTCGCCGGTGCGTCGCTGTCGTGCGGCGCCTCGATCGTGATGTTGGGCAGCAGCCGGTCGAGCCAGCGGGGCATGTACCACGACTTCTCGCCGAGCACGGTCAGGAAGGCCGGCACGAGCGTCATCCGCACCACGAGGGCGTCCGTGATGATCGCGATCGCCAGCAGGATCCCGAACTCCTTCGAGATCCGGTCGGCGGTGAGGATGAAGGCCGCGAAGACCGTCCCCATGATCACCGCCGCCGCCACGATGACGCGGCCGATCGCCGCGATGCCGTGCTCCACCGCGGCCTTCGTGTCCAGGCCGTGGACATGCTCCTCCCGGATGCGGCTCATCAGGAAGACCATGTAGTCCATCGAGAGCCCGAAGAGGATCGCGAACGCGATCGGCGGCACGAACGTCTCGATCGGCCCGGTTCGGTCGAGCCCCGTCAACCCGAGCAGATGGCCCTCCTGCACCACCAGGGTGAGGACGCCGAAGCCGGCGAACGCGGAGAGGATCGTCGTGATCCCCGCGGTCAGCGAGATCACGACCGAGCGGAACGCCATCGCGAGCAGGATGAACGTCACGCCGATCACGTAGAGCAGGAAGAGCGGCAGGCGCTCCATGATCCGCTCGCCGATGTCCTTGAAGGCGGCGGTCAGGCCCGAGACGTACGCGATCGAGTTGCCGCCCTCGGTCGCCGCGGGCACGACGTCGTTCCGCAGTCGGTCGACGAGCTCGTCCGTCGCCTCGTCCTGGGGGGCGGAGTCCGGGGTGACGAACACGATTCCGACCGTCTCCTCGTCGTTCAGCTGCGGCTCGGCGACCGAGGCGACGCCCTCGAGCCCCTGCACGCCCTCGTAGATCCGCTGCGGCGCCTCGGGGTCGTCGTTCACGTCGACGACGATCGGGATCGGGCCGTTGAAGCCGGCGCCGAAGCCCTCGGCCAGCAGGTCGTAGGCGCGGCGGGCCGTCTGCTCCTCGGGCTGCGTCCCCTGGTCGGCTGCACCCAGGCGCACGAGCGCGGAGGTGGAGGCGAGCGCGAGGATCCCGAGCAGGACGACGATGAAGACGACCTTCGCGTTTTCGTCACGAACCGGCCCCAGCGTGCGACCAGGGTCTTCTCGCGGGCCGCCTCGGAGTCGTCGATCGCCGGCAGGAACGGCACCTTCAGCCGGTCGACCTTGTGCCCGAGCAGCGCGGAGCACCGCGATCAGGAGCGAGTTCGCGATCAGCACCGTCGTCAGGACGCCGAGTGCCGAGCCGATCCCGAGCTTCGTGACGAAGTCGAGCCCGAAGAAGGCCAGGCCGGTGACCGAGATCGCGACGGTCAGGCCCGCGAAGAGCACGGCTCGACCCGCGGACGCGCCCGCCTCGGCCGCCGCGTCGACCGGCGAGAGCCCTTCGTGCAGCGCCTGTCTGAAGCGCGTGACGATGAACAGCGAGTAGTCGATCCCGACCCCGAGGCCGATCATCGACACGAGCAGCGGTGTGATCGTGTTGATGTCGGTCAGGCCGGCGAGGATGAACAGGAGCAGGAACGCCGTCGCCAGGGCGACGAGCGCCAGCGCGATGGGGATGAACATCGCGACGAACGTGCGGAAGACGACGAGCAGCACGATCAGCGCCGCGAGCAGTCCGAGCAGCTCCTGGGTGCCCTGCTCGATGGGCGGGAACTCGGCGTCGCCGTTGTACTCGACCGTGACGCCCACGGGCGCGACCGCTTCGCGAACGGCGTCCTGGACGGCCAGGACGGCTTCGCGATCCTCCTCGAAGATGACCCGATCGAACTGCGCCTCCGCGTAGGCGATCCGCCCGTCGTCGGAGAACGTCTCCTCGCTGAACGGGTCGCCGACGCTCTCGATCCCGGCCTCGTCCTCGGTCGGTGCGAACTCGTCCGTCTCGAGCTGCGCGACGGCGTCCTCGATCGCCTCGCGGCGCTCGTCCGTGTCGAGCCGCTCGCCTTCGGGGGCGGCGAAGACGAGGTTCAGCACGCCGCCCTGCTCGGAGGCGAACTCCGTCTCGATCAGGTCGGTCGCCTTCTGGGTGTCCGAGCCCGGGATCTCGAACTCGTCCTTCAGGCTGCCGCCGATCGTCCCCACGAGCACGATCAGGAGGGCGATGATCGCCGATCCAGCTGAGCACGACGCGCCACGGGTGGGTTGCGCAGGCGCGCGTCCAGCGCGCGAACGCGCCGGTCGCCAGACGTTGGTGTGCTGAGAGCCGTTCCGATGGTTCCGTCATGCGCCCGCCCCTTCTATCGCTGCGATTTGCCAGTAGAGACCCGCCGGAGCACCGGAACTTATCGGTCTCCGGACGCCGAAGGCTCGCAACCGTTACCGCACCCACGCAGTGGGGCAGGCCGGTATCCGGTGGTACGGCTAGCCGTACCAAGGCGTGGCCTGGGTCTATCGTCAGGGAGATGGTGGAGCCGCTGAGTCCGAAGCTGAGGGCCGTCAGCGACGCCGTGCTGGCGGTGGCGGCCGAGCTGTCGGTCGACGAGGTCCTGCAGCGGCTCGTGGACAGCGCGCGCGAGCTGGCGCGGGCGCGGTACGCGGCGCTCGGGCTGCCCGACGGCGACGGCGGCTTCCGGCGCTTCCTCACCTCCGGGATGAGCGACGGCCTGGTCGCCTCGCTCGGCCCGCTGCCGCGGCAACACGGTGTGCTCGGGGCGATGCTCGAGACGCCGTCGCCGTACCGCACCGCCGACATCCACGAGCACCCGCGCTTCCGCGGCTGGTGGCCAGACCGGCATCCGGACATGCGCTCGTTCCTCGGCGTCCCGATCGTGGCGCCGGCGGGCGTGATCGGGGCGTTCTACCTGACCGAGAAGCTCGACGCGCCCGACTTCACCGACGAGGACGAGGAGCTGATCGGGCTGCTCGCCGCGCACGCGGCGATCGCGATCGCGAACGCGCGCCTGCACGAGCAGACGCGGGAGCTCACGATCGCGGCCGAGCGCAACCGGCTGGCGCTCGACCTGCACGACGCCGTCAGCCAGAAGCTCTTCGGGCTCGTGCTGAGCGCGGAGGCTGCGCGGACCCTCCTGGAGCGCGACCCGGCTGCAGCGCGCGACCAGGTCGAGAAGCTGCAGCGACAGGCGCAGGAGGCGCTCGACGAGCTGCGCTCGCTCGTCTTCGAGCTGCGCCCGCCCGACCTCGCGAAGGACGGCCTGGGCGGAGCGCTGCGCAAGCACGTCGAGCTGCTGCGCCGCCACGGCGAGCACGAGATCGGGCTGGAGCTCGGCGACGAGCCTCCCGCCGAGGAGACGCGGGACGCCGAGCTGCTGCGGATCGCGCAGGAGGCGCTCCATAACGCGCTCCGGCACGCCCAGGCCGCGCACGTCACGGTGCGGCTGTCGGGCGACCACGACGGGCTGCTGCTCGAGGTCGAGGACGACGGCGTCGGCTTCGATCCCGACGCGCCGTCGACCCGGTCGCGCCGGCTCGGGCTGACCTCGATGGAGGAGCGCGCACAGCGGGTCGGCGGCACGCTCGAGATCACGTCTGCGCCCGGCGCGGGCACGACCGTGCGCATGAGGACCGGCGGTGGCTGACGCGATCCGGGTGCTGGTCGTCGACGACCACGCCGTCGTGCGGGAGGGGCTGCGGGCGTTCCTCGAGCTGCAGGACGGGATCGAGGTCGTGGCCGACGCGGCCGACGGCCAGGAGGCGGTCGAGGCGGCGGCCCGCCTGCGCCCGGACGTGATCCTGATGGATCTCGTCATGCCGCGGCTGGACGGGATCGCGGCGATGCGGGTGCTGCGCGAGACCGCGCCGAAGGCGCGGGTGATCGTCCTGACGAGCTTCCTGGACGACGACAAGCTGCTCCCCGCGCTCCGACTGGGCGCGGCCGGCTACCTGCTCAAGAACGCCCGTCCGGAGGAGGTCGCCCGCGCGGTCCGCGCGGCCCATGCCGGCGAGACGCTGCTCGACCCGGTCGTCGCGGCACGCCTCGTCGAGACGCTCGCCGCGGCCGGTGGCGAGGAGCCGCTCGACCGGCTCACGCCCCGCGAGCGCGAGGTGCTGGTCCTGCTCGGGCGCGGCTTCCCGAACAAGCTGATCGCCCGCGAGCTCGGCGTGGCCGAGAAGACGGTCAAGACGCACGTCGGCCACGTGCTCGCAAAGCTCGGGGTCACCGACCGCACGCAGGCGGCCGTCGTCGCAGTTCGGGCCGGGCTCGTTCCGAGGTCCTAGGACCAATTGCCGCTGGCGGTCGGGACGCGGCCGCGGCGATCCTGAGCTCATCCCCGAAAAGGAGTGACGGATGAGCACGTCAGGGACGGCAAGCGAGCGGATCACCACGGAGGTCACGTCCTGGCCGGGCGTCGAGGCCGGCTTCGGCATCCGCGGCGAGTACGCGTTCAAGGTCGGTCGCAGGGAGCTCGGCCACCTGCACGGCGACCACATCGCCCACTTCGGCTTCCCCAAGCACGTCTGGGCGGAGCTCTTCGACGAGGGCCGGATCGGGTATCACCCGGTCTTTCCCGGCCGGCCGGGCTACGCGGCGCGCAGGATCGAGAGCGAGGCCGACGTCGCCGACGTGGTCGCGCTGCTGCGGCTGAACTACGAGCGCGTCGTCGCCCGCCACGGCGTGCCGGCCGGGGTCTGAGCGATGCAGGGGATCGTCACCGGCGCCTCGCGGGGGCTCGGGCTCGCCCTCACCCGCGCGCTCGCCGGCCGTGGCTGGCGTCTCGTCGTCGACGCCCGCGACGGCGACGCGCTCGAGCAGGCCGTCGCCGGCCTCGACGGCGTCGTCGCGCTGGCCGGCGACGTCGCCGACCCGGAGCACCGGCGCCGGCTCGTGGAGGCGGCCGGAGCGCCGCTCGACCTGCTCGTGAACAACGCGAGCCTGCTCGGGCCGAGCCCGCTGCCGGAGCTCGGGAGCTACCCGCTCGACGAGCTGCGCCGCGTCTACGAGGCCAACGTCTTCGCACCGCTCGCACTCGCCCAGCTCGCGCTGCCGCGCCTCGGCGACGGCGCACGCGTGCTCAACGTCACCTCCGACGCGGCCGTCGAGCCGTACGAGGGGTGGGGCGGGTATGGCTCGTCCAAGGCCGCGCTCGCGCAGATCACGGCGATTCTCGGCGCCGAGAACCCCGGCCTCCGCGTCTATGCGGTCGACCCGGGCGACATGCGCACGCAGATGCAGCAGGACGCCTTTCCGGGCGAGGACATCTCCGACCGGCCGCCGCCCGAGGAGACCGTCCCCGGCCTGCTCGCGCTGATCGAGGGCGAGCTGCCGAGCGGGCTCTACCGCGCTCGTGACCTCGTGGGGGCGAACGCTTGACTGCGGCGACGTTCGAGCTGCCGGCCCGCCTCGAGGCGCACGAGCCGCCGGAGGCTCGAGGCCTGACCCGCGACGGCGTCCGCCTGCTCGTCACCGACCGGGCCGACGGCTCGATCGTGCACAGCCGCTTCTCGGACCTGCCCGACTACCTCGCTCCGGGCGACCTCGTCGTCGTCAACGTCTCCGCGACGCTCCCCGCCGCCCTTCCGGCGACGCGCGCGGACGGGACCGAGCTGGAGCTCCGCCTCTCGACGCCGGCGGAGGGGTCCGTGGACGACCGCTTCTGGATCGTGGAGCTCCGCTCGGGCGACGAGCCGTTCGGCGGGGTCGCGGTCGGCGAGAGGCTCGTGCTGCCGGCCGGCGGGACGGCGTCGATCCGGGCGCCGTACGCCGGTGTGCGGCTGTGGCTCGCCGAGCTGGAGCTGCCGCGGCCGCTCGAGGCGTACCTCGGCGAGCACGGGCACCCGATCCGCTACGGCTACGTGCCGCGGCGCTGGCCGCTGGCGGCCTACCAGAACGTCTATGCGGTCGAGCCCGGCAGCGCCGAGATGGCGAGCGCCGGGCGTCCGTTCACGGCCGAGCTGATCACCCGCCTCGTCGCAGCAGGCGTGCTGGTCGCGCCGGTGACGCTGCACACAGGTGTCTCCTCGCCCGAGCGTCACGAGCGTCCCTATCCGGAGCGCTTCCGGGTGCCCGAGCAGACCGCCCGGCTGGTGAACGCGGTGCATGCCTGGGGAGGACGCGTGATCGCGACCGGGACGACGGTCGTGCGCGCCCTGGAGACGGTCGCCCAGCCGGACGGAACGGTCACGGCGCAGGAAGGCTGGACGAGGCTCGTCGTCACGCCGGAGCGCGGGCTGTGGACCGTCGACGGCCTGCTCACCGGCCTGCACGAGGCCGAGTCGTCGCACCTCGATCTGCTCCGCGCCGTGGCCGGCGAGGAGCTGCTCGCGCGGAGCTATGACGCCGCGGTCGAGCAGGGCTATCGCTGGCACGAGTTCGGCGACAGCCAGCTGATCTTCGGCTGAGGACTAGCCCTGCACGCATCGCTCGTCGTGGTCAGTTCGCCGGCCTCGGCGGGCTTGTGCGGGAAGCCACATGATCGTAGAATGAGGCGAACTGCGGCGCGTGCGAAACGTGAGAGAGGTGGACGATGGCGATCGCGCAGCCACTGCCGCAGACTCGTTCCCGCCTCGGCGCGGCGTGGGACGCCTTGCTCGGGCGCACTGCCGCGACCCGGGCCGCGACACCGGCGGTCTCGTTCGGTGAGGTCGTGTGGGCGCATCACCAGCGCCAGCAGAAGGAGGTCTACAAGGACGAGCTGACCGGCGACTGGCACAAGGAGTACCAGCGCCGACTCCAGCTGTTCCGCACGCAGCACGGCGACATCGTCGAGGCGTACTGGTGTCGCTACGAGGCGTCCGGCGTCGCTCTGACCGAGTATGCGCTGCCGAGGCGGCTGATGAACTTCTACCGCCGCGACTCGATCCTGAAGTTGCACACGGCCACCGACTGGCGAACGGCGAACGCACCTGTGATCGCCTCGACGCTCTTCCACTGGCAGACGGCTGCGATCAAGGCGGGCGAGATCCTGCGGGACACGAGTGAGCGCATCGCTCTGCACCGGATCTTCGCGGCGAGCACGCGGCTGCTCGCGTTCGTCGACCGCAAGCGGGACAACGCGAGCATCGAGGACGCCGAGCTCGACGCCGTGGTGGCGGATCACGATCGCGAGCTCGCCGACCTGAGCAGCTACTACGCCCGCGCCGGCGAGAACAGCGCCCGCATCGTCTACTTCCGCGGGATGATCTGGGGCACCGCCGCGCTCGGGCTCGCCCTCGGCGGGATCTTCCTCGCAGCGTGGTGGTTCGGCTGGATCGACCCGCACGACGAGTCCACGTACACGCTCTTCGTCGCGATCGCGATGGGCGCCGCCGGCGCCGTCTTCAGCGTCATGACACGGATGGCGAAGGAGGGCTTCAGCCTGGAGTTCGAGGTCGGGCGGAAATCGATTCGCCACCTGGGCGGCATCCGACCGTGGATCGGGGCGCTGTCCGCCTTCGTCATCTACGTCGCGCTCCAGAGCGACCTGATCGGGTTCCTCCAGGACGCCGACAAGGAGATCTATTTCTACGCGACTATCGGCTTCATCTCCGGTTTCTCGGAGCGCCGGGCGAAGGTGCTGATCAACAGCATCGCGGGTGACGACGACCGTTCCGGCGGCGACTCGCGCAACGGCGACGACGACGACGAGCGCGGGAGCTCCGGCGGCCCGCCGGTTGCCCGGTGCGGGGGCGACGGCGCGTCTAGCCGAGGAGCGGATCGACGAGCGCTGAAGGCAGGGCCGTGCCGGGGGCTCGTTCGAGCAAAGGACGTGCGGGCTCTACGACGCGCGATCGTCCGCGGTGAAGAGGGCGGCGGCGAACGTCCCCGCGATCGCGGGCGTCAGAGCGTTCGCCCGCGACGAGATGGTAGAGGTGGCTCGTGCCGCCGAGGACGCCGGCGCCGACGTACTCGTTGAAGTCCCGCGTCAGGCTCTGGATCACGAAGCCGCTCTCGACGATTGCGTGCTGGAGCGCCGCTGCGGCGCCGGGCCGCCTCGAGCCGAACGAGAGGAACACGTCGCCCCGCTCGTCGAGCGCGTCCGCCGCGCGGGAGAGGAAGAGCCGAGCGCCCGCGGTCGTGTAGGGCGGATCGGTGACGACGGTGTCGAACTTGCCTGCCAGCTCCTGCGGCAGCGGCCGGCGGAGGTCGTGCTGGACGCACGTGACCGGAAACGGCGCGTCTGCGAGCTCAACCGTCAGGAAGCCGACCAGCGCGGGGTCGACGTCCACCACCGCGAGCCGCGCGATCGTCGCGTGCGAGCCGAGGCGGTCCACGAGGAGGCGCAGCGCCAGGCCGGTCAGGTCGTCGTCGCCGAGCAGGAGCACGCGGCGCCCGACGAGCGCGCCGGCCTCGTGGATCGCGAGCAGGCGGCGGAGCTTCGTGTCCACCGTGCAGTGGCACTGGTCGAGCTCGAGCCGGGCGGGCGGGCCGCCGCGCACGGCCTGCGAGAGCTCGCGCACGAGGGGCTCCAGCTCGTCGGGGAGGACGACCCCGCCGGAGCGGCAGCTCGGGCACGAAGCCGAGCGGAGCCGAAGCCGGCCCTCCGGCGAAGAGCTCGCGCCCCTCCTGCGTCAGCTGCGCCGGCCGTCTCTCCGCGACGACGGACCGCCGGCGGAGCTCGCCGCAGACGGCGGCGACGATCGGGACCGGCAGCGCTGCAGCCCGGCTGATCCGCCGTGTCGAGACGGGCTCGAGGCGGACGAGGGTCGCCGAGCACGGCCCGGACGCCGCGCTCCCCCTCGGCGAGCCCGACGGCGGCCGCGACCTCGCGGACGATGCGGCTCTCGTCAGTCAAGCGCCCGCCGGATGCAGCGGACGCTCGCGCGCTCGACGTCGAGGCGCTCGCGGATCGTGCTCAGCACGGCGCCTCCGTCGATGTCGCCGCACGTGAGCAGGTCGATGTTGGCGAGCCCGAGCTCAGGCCAGGTGTGGATGCTCAGATGCGACTGGGCGAGCAGGAGCACGCCGGTGACCGCGCCGTTCGGGAACGCGTAGAAGCGCTCGCCGACCACCGTCGCTCCACCGGCCGCCGCCGCTGCGCGGAGGACCGCCCGCAACGCGCCCGCGTCGGTCAGGACGGAGGCGCGGCGCACCCACGCGTCCATCGCGTGGAGGCGCATCGGCTGGATTGTGTGCTGCTTGGGCCACGGCTTGTCGGCCCGGCTCTCGAGCTGGAGCAATCGGCTCTCCTGGGCAGGGGTTGACGTCGGGGCGTCGCCCTGGCCGGCGGGAGCTCGGGGTGAGCCTCGCGGGTGGGGTCAGGCGACGCCGGAGAAGGGGGCGGACAACACAGTCATCGAGACGCTCCTCCTTCCACGGTCGCTTGACGGGGTCGAGGGTAGCCGTGGCAGCCCGATCACGTCAAGGCAGGGCGGGCCGTGAGGGTCAAGCGCTAGAAGAGCCGGTAGCCGCGGAAGCGACCGATCCAGAAGCCGTGGCCAACGGCGTTTCTGCAGGTGAGCCCGGTCCGGAGGCTGCGCGCAGTGTGAACGCCGTCACACCGCTGCGCCTGCAGGTGGCGTAGTTGCCGGGGTTGTCGCAGCTGAGACGCCAATGACGGCCGAACTCGAGTACCCGAGCGGCGGCCGGCTTGTAGCCCTTCAGCTTCGTCACCCCGTGCACGACCCGCGGGAACGTGTCGGAGACGCCGGTCCTCGGGCGTCTGCCGTTCCACTCGAGCGACACCCACCAGCCGTCGTTCGGCGTCCAGCAGACGAGCTTGGCGCGGGTGTCCTCGTAGCCGGCGACCTTCGTGTAGCAGTACGCCGCCTTTCCGGGCGTGCCGAACGCGGGCGTCGGCTTGACGCCGGGGTAGGTCGCCGCGCTCGCGCTCAGCGCGGCTCCCGCCGAGACCGCAACGAGCCCGAGCGTGACGAAGAAGACCCTCACAGGGCGCGGATGGTAGCCGCGTACGTCGTCGCTCGAAGCTCGCCGAGACGGCGCAACCACGCAGTCGGTCTTCCCTGCTGCTCCTCTCTCAGTCGGTTACTTGAAGAACTTCAGCGGGTCGAGCATGTTCGGGATCTTGTGCCCGCCGGCATTCGTCTTCCGGATCTCGATGTGCGTGTGCTCGGGGCCGTCGTCCCATCGGCTGACGCCTGCGACCGGTTGGCCGGCTGCAACGCGGTCCCCCACTCGGACGCTCGGGGCGACGTGTCGGAAGATCCACACCTTGCCGTCACCGGCCTCGATCTTGGCCGTCCCACCAAAGACCTGGCCGGTGTGATCCGTGGACGGCTTGGCCTCGATGATCTTGCCTGCGACGGGCGCGCGCACGAGCGTGCCGGCCGGGGCAAACCAGTCGAGTCCGCCGTGAAACCTCCTCCCGTCGGTGTCGCGTGCGCCTTCCGCGTCCGAGATCATGAACTCCGAAAATCGCGGCACCGGCGGCGGGAGCGGCACGACCACACCGTTCTTCTTCTTGCTCTGCGGGAACGGCTTTCCCTTTCGCTCCTTTGCGCGTTGCTTGAAGTCCGCCGGGAACTTGATCTCACCGAACAGCAGCCCGAGCCCGGCCAGCCCGAGCGTGTTGTTGATCCGGTCCTTGGGGTAGCCGCTCTTCCACTTGAACTCGATGACGGCGAAGGCGGTGTCGGGTCCGAAGAAGCCGTCGACGGCTTTCCCTGTGAACCCGAGCTTCTTCTGCACGTCCTTGACGTCGTCCCCTTCGAGGTGTGGCCTCTTGAGTGCAAGCTGGCGTCGCATTGCTCCCTCCTTCGGTCAAACCCCGCCCAGGGAGTGTGCGCCTGTCGTTTTCAGATTTCAAGCCCCGCGCGAGGTCAAGGCAGTGGCTCGGTCCGTCCCGGCCCTGTCAGGCCGCTCTCGTACGCGAAGATCACGGCCTGGACGCGGTCGCGGAGGCCGAGCTTCGTGAGGATGCGCTTGACGTGGGTCTTCACCGTCGACTCCTCGACGACGAGGGCGGCGGCGATCTGCGTGTTCGAGAGCCCGCGGGCGATCAGCTCGAGCACCTCGCGCTCGCGCGGCGTCAGCTCGTCCAGGCGCCTTCGGAGGAGGCGTCCGGCGCGGGCTGGTGCGCCATCCGCTCGATCACGCGTGCGGGTGACCGAGGGCGAGAGCAGCGAGTCGCCGGCCGCGATCGTGTGGATCGCGGCGATCAGCTCCTCGGGCTTCGTGCGCTTGAGCAGGAAGCCGGAGGCGCCGGCGCTGAGCGCGCCGAAGACGTAGTCGTCCTGCTCGAACGTCGTGAGGATCGACGACCCTGACGTCCGGGGACGCGCCGAGCAGCTCGCGCGTCGCGGCGATCCCGTCGAGGTCGGGCATGCGGACGTCCATCAGGACGACGTCGGGTGCGAGCTCGATCGCGCCGCTCGACCGCCGCGCGCCCGTCGGCCGCCTCGCCCACGACCTCGATCGTCTCGTCGCTCGAGAGCACCGCGCGAGGCCGGCGCGCATCAGGTCGTCGTCGTCGACGAGCAGCACGCGAACGGGCGTCACGGGCGCTCCCGCTCCCCGCCGCGGTACGGGCAGCCGGGCGCGGACGCGGAAGCGGCCGTCGCGCAGCGCCGGCGTCGAGCCCGCCGCCGAGCAGGGTCGCGCGCTCGCGCATGCCGACGAGGCCGTGCCCGTCCGCGCGGACGGGCGCCGCCGGCGAACGGGGTTGGTGACGGTGAGCTCGAGCTCGTCGGCGCGCGAACGCGATCTCGACGTCGGCGCTGCCCGCGCCGTGGCGGGCCGCGTTCGTCAGCGCCTCCTGCAGGATCCGGTAGGCGGCCCGGTCGACGCCCGGCGCGAGCGGTCGGCCGCGCGCCGCGATCGTCGACCTCGACGGCGAGACCCGATGCGCGGTGGCGCTCGACGAGGGCGTCGAGCGCCGCGAGGCCGGGCGGGAGGCTCCACCGCCGTCTCGACGGAGCCGTCCTCGCGCAGCGCGCGCACCAGCTGGTCGATCTCGCCCACCGTCTCGCGCGCGACGTCCTCGATCGTCTCGAGCGCCGCCCTCGGCGCGCGTCGGATCCTGTTCCTGCAGCAGGCGGGCGGCGCCGGCCTGGACGAGGATCACGTTGATCGCGTGACCGGCGGAGTCGTGGAGGTCGCGGGCGATGCGCGTTCGTTCCTCGGCCGCCGCGAGCCGGCGCTCGCGCTCCGTCTCCCGCTCGGCGCGCAGGGCACGCTCCTCCAGCTCGGCGATCCGGCTTCGGCGCTGGCGGAGCCAGTCACCGATCACCCACGCGCCACCCCAGACGAGCGCGCCAGCCAGGAGCGGCACGAGTGGGAACGCGTCGTCGGCGATGCCCGCAGCGGCGACATGCAGGGCGTAGAAGCCGGCGACCGTGCCGGCGGTGAGGAGCGGGCGAGCGCGGGTCGCGGCCGGATGGAGGCCGAGGAAGAAGAGCGCGACGGTCGGTCCGAGCGGCGGACCCTGCGGATAGTCGAGCGCCGTGAGGGCAACGGCCGCTGCGGCGGTGACCGCGAACACGGCGAGTGGCGCGCGCCGCCGGGCCACGAGCGGCAGCGAGCCGAGCGCGGCCAGCGCGACCCCGAGCGCATCCAGGCTGCGGGCGTCCGTGTCGGAGTCCCCCGCACCCCCTGCGCCGAGGATCGCGAGCGAGAGGCCGAGCACGCCTGCGGCGACCCCGGCGTCGGCGAGAAGCTCCCTGCGGCTCACGTCTCGAGGGTAACGGCCCTCGAGAAGCGGCGACTCTCCCCGCGGGAGGATCCTCCTCCCACCCTGGGAGGAGGCGGAACGTCCCTCCGCGGGGCGGCCGAGCTTCCTCCTCCGGGCTGTCGCCGCCGGCGCGGTGCGCTCCTAGCCTGGCAGGCAGACGACAGAAGGAGCTGATCGCATGGAGATGGCGTTGACACTGCTCGCAAGCCACGCCGACGAGTGGGAGCACGGCTGGTGGCCCGTCTGGCCGCTGCTCTGGCTCGTCGTGATCGCAACGGTCGTGTGGCTCTTCTCGCGCCGGCGCTGGGGCGCTGCGCGTCCGCAGAGCGGGCCCGACCGGGCGAGGGACATCCTCGCCGAGCGGTTCGCCCGCGGAGAGATCACCGGCGAGGAGTACCGCGAACGGCTCGAGCAGCTGCGCTGAGCCGCACGGGGCTGCAGGTGTGGGAGGGGGAGGCCCGCAGCAGAACCTCCCCCTCCTGCGGCCACCGGTCAGTCCAAGCCGTAGGCCCGGATGATCTCCTGCTCCACGCGGTTCCCCGCGTCGTCCCAGGCGGTCGCCCTGAGCGAGACGAAGCCGGTGCCGCGCGCCGCGGGTACCGCACCTCGCCCTCCAGCCCCCGCCGGGCGCGGCCGGAGCGGTCGCGCGCGCCCACGTGGCGCCGTCGTCGTAGGAGAGCTCGAGCGTGGCGCCCGGACGCGGCCGCCCCGGCGACGTCGGCGATCGTGCTCGGCCGAGATCCCGATCATGTCCGTCGCTCCGGGCGGCACGTCGCCGTCAGGTTCGGTCGTCGACGTCGTAGTCGAGCTGGAGGAGCGGGAGCGAGTCGAGCTGGATGCCGCGCCGTGCGGCTGTCCGAGCGGAACGTCCATGCCGAGTGCGTGCGGATCGACGTCTCGCCACGGGTCGGCCGACCGCTCGGTGTCCTGCTCGAACCGATACTCGGCGGCGCCGTCGGTCGGAGCTTCGGCGAAGACCGCCTGGTACGGCGATTCGCCCCCGAGCAGATGTCGCCGAGGTACAGGCGCGACTTCACGGTGCCCGCCGGCTCGGACATGGAGCCGGTGACGCCGTCGCCTCCGCTCGCAAACGGCATGTTCACGGACAGGAAGTCGCCGCTGCGATTGGGGCCCCAGAAGCCAGGCCCGAGGCGGGGACGGGTGATCGGGCCGAGCCAGTCGAGGCTCGCGTCCTGGCCGGGCGCGTACGTGACCTGCTCGTGGCGCTGCTCCCAGCCGGCGGTGTGGAAGACGTCCTGGTACCAGCTCGTACCCGCCTGCGTGGACACGTAGTCGGTGCGGGTCGAGCGGGTCGGCACCGGCTCGTACCAGCCGATGCAAGGCGGCCACTGGTAGGAGCGGCAGTCGTATCGGCCCTCGAAGGCCGAGCCGTCCTCGTCACCGAGGAACCGATGCTCGACCTTCGCGCAGGTCCCCCGTCCGTGGGGCGTACGACAGATCCGCGGGAATGCCTCGATCGTCGCTCTTGGACGAGGTCGTACATGTAGGCCGGGAACGCGATCGCGTCACCGCGCAGCGTCAGCTTCCCGGCTCGGGCAGCTGCGACCAGCGGCTCGCCCTGCGCCTTCGTGACGGAGAGGACGGGAAGGTTCGTGCCGCCGGCGAACGTCGTAGAGCCTGCCGGGCCGGTCGTTGACGACCACGAGGAGCGCTGCCCGGCCGCCTCCGCGGCCGGCGCGCTCATCCCACGACTGCACCGCGTCGCTGCGGGTGATCACGACTGCCTTGCCACGCGCGTCCACGCCGGCATACTGCGTCGGCGGTGCCGGTCCCGGCGTAGACGCCGCGCAGCGTGCACCTTGCCGTCGAGCCGGGTCGAGCCGCCCTGGTAGAGCGGGTCGAGCGCATCTTCCGCGCCGGGCAGGTGCGCCGCGAGGTCAAGCAGCGGGAGCGCTGCGGCGCCAGCGCATGGCGAAGTCGTAACGCAGCGCCCGGGACGTCGCCGGTCGGCGCGGCGAACATGTCGTCGACGTCCGGCGGGACGATGTACGTGTTCGTGAAGGACGTGTAGAAGCCGCCGAGCCCGAGTCGTGGAAGTACTGCATCGCGCCGGTAGCGGTCCTCGCTCGGCGCGGTGTGCGTCACGCTGACGCGGTTCGCCTTCCGGGCGTCGAGCACGACCTCGCTGATCCGAGTCGACGACGAGATGCGGCTCGGCGAGCAGTGCGACGGCCGCCGAGTCGGGCCCGCCGTCTGCCGGCCACGTCGAGCCACGTCGTGACGTTGTAGATGCCCCGGCCGCAGCCGCTGCGACGTGGCGCGGCCGGTCGCCGGGTCGAGCTGCGAGCGTGGCGACCCAGTCGGTGCCGTACTCGTAGACAGCGTACGTAGCCGGCTGCGGGGGCGCCGTCGCGGTCGAGCGCGCTGACTTCGAGGGTGTATCGCTCCTCCTCCTTCACGAGGCCGACCGCGGTGCGCGCGACGACCGCGCCCGAGGCGTCGGTCGCGACGACGAAGCCCGTGTAGCGGCCGACGCCGGGCGTCGTCGGCGTCGGCGGTGACCGTGACCTCGACGCGCCGCCCGCCGGCACCGTGACCGCGTCCGCGAGACGCTCGAGCAGCTCGGGGACGGGCCGCCGTCCGGGCCGTCACCCCGCCGGCGAGCGACAGCGTGACGGGGGTCGCGCCGGCGTTCGTGTACGTGATCGCCTTCGCGACGGGCTCGTCACCGTCGTGCGGCCAGGCGTAGAAGCCGAGGAACGCCGAGCCGGTCGCATGCACGTCGCGCGAGCGCCGCCGGCACGTCGAGGCGGCCGGTCCCGACCTCGTACGGCGTCGTCCCGGCAAGCGCCTTCGCCGACGACATCAGCGCGTCCTTGATCTGCGTCGGCGACCAGGCGGCATGCTTCGCCGCCAGGATCGCCGCCGCGCCGGCAACGTGGGGGGCCGCCATCGAAGTCCCTTCGAGCGTCGTGTACATGCCCTCGCCCCAGGAGTCCTGCGAGCGGGCCGCGATGCACGTCGACGCCCGGCGCCGCCAGTGTCGGGCTTGAGCGCGTGAGTCGCCCGAGCGCGGGCCCATGCTCGAGAACCACGCCCGCTGGTCGACGACCGTCGACCGCCGCCACCGTCAACGCGGCATCGGCCACGCCGGGGGCGCCGATCGTGAACTCGCCACTACATGTTGCCGGCGGCGACGACGAAGAGCGCGCCCGTGTCCGCCGTCAGCTCGTTGAGCGCCTGGGAGATCGGGTCGGTGCCCGTCGCTGGCTCGGGGTCGCCGAGGCTCATGTTGACGACGTCCGCCGTGCCGGACGCCCACTCCATCCCGTCGATGATCCAGGATGTCCTGGCCCGGAGCCGTTGTCGTCGAGCACCTTGCCGACGACCAGGTCTGGCGCCGGGGGCGACGCCCTTGTTGAGGCCGTCCGGACGCCGCGCCCGACCCGGCGATGGTCGAGGCGACGTGCGTGCCGTGACCGTTGCGGTCACCCGCGTCCTCGCCCGGGACGAACGTCACCGTCTCCGTGATCCGGCCGGCCAGATCGGGATGCCTCGCATCCGACGCCGGTGTCGAGCACCGCGACCGTCGCGCCGTCCCGTCGAAACCGGCCGCCCACGCCTGCGGGCGCACCGACCTGCGGGACGCTGTCGGCGAGGTCGGCCTCGACCTTGGGTCGAGCCAGAGCTTCGTGATGCCGTCGGCGAAGCGCGCGGCGAGAGGCCGCGCCCGGCGGGCGTCACCGTGCCCAGAACGGCTCGCGCTCGTCCTCGTCGGTGCGGATCGCGGCAGCGTTGATGCTCGCCAGGTCGCGCACCTTGGCGGAGCCGGCCGGCGCTCGCCGGCCGTGGCGGCCGCGCGTATTCGCCGCGTACTCGCGCGATCAGCGGCAGCGCGGCGCGCTGTCGTCGTCGTAGCCCTGCTCGATCAGCCCGGTGACGTTGAAGAGCTCGCGGTCGAGCCGTCCGGCCGCCAGATAGGGCTGCGCCTCGTCCGGGATCACGTAGAGGTCGTCGCCGATCGTCTGCGTCTGCACGCCGTCCGGCGAGCCGTCGCTCGTGGCGACCGCGCCCGACCGTCCGCCGAGCTCCGTGACCTCGACGACGTCGCCGGTGATCAGCGTGACGGTGTGCGTGCCGTGCGCGGTCGGCGACGGGCTGGGGCGGCTCTGCGCAGCCGAGCGCGTCCCGGCGGGGAGGGCCGGCGAGAGAACGAGGGTTGCGGTGACGCAGCTGCCCGGCCAGACCGCGCCACGTGACGGACGAACAAGGAGGCTCCTCTCGCTGGGATCCCAGTAGCGGCAACCGACGCCGACCGTGCGTCCAAATTACGACGCCGCGCACCCGGCGATGCGCGGCGGGTTTACGACATGGCAGCAATCCGCCATACTCGCCGGGCGAGGCGTCTGAGGCGGAGGAGTGCCATGCTGCTGGACGTGCTTGGACTGACCGTCGAGGAGTCCCTCGCCTACCGCGAGCTCGTCGCGTGCCGTCCACCACCGCCGCCGAGCTCGCTCCACGCGTGAGCGGCAAGGCCAGGATGCGGCACCGGCTTGCCGCCTCGGCGCTCGAGCAGAAGGGCCTCGCCGCGCGCGGAGCAGCGGCGACACGAGCCGGCTTCGTCGCGTCGCCACCGTCAGTCGCGCTCGGGGCACTGCTCGTCCGGCGTCAGAACGAGATCAGGCTCGCAGAGGTCGAGCTCGGCTCCCTCGACGAGATCTACCGAACCGCCGTCACCGACCGCAGCGCGCGCGACGTCGTCGACGTCGTCCGGGGCCGAGGCGATCCGGCAGCGGTTCGAGCAGCTCCAGTTGGCCGCGCGCCACGAGGTGATGGCGTTCGTCAAGGCGCCGCGCGCTCGTCGTCAGCACGGCGCAGAACACCGCCGAGGACGAGGCCGTCGCCCGCGGCGTGCGCTACCGGGTCCTGCTCGAGCGCGAGATGCTCGACCTGGAGCCGGGTCTGTTCGACCAGCTCGCGGCGGCCATCGCCGCAGGCGAGCAGATCCGGATCACCGACTCCGTCCCGATCAAGCTCCTGATCGTCGACCACGAGTTCGCGTTCGTCCCGGTCGGGCCAGCGGATGCGACGGCCGCCGGCGCGCTGCTCATGCGCCAGAGCGGCTTGCTCGACGCGATGGCGCGCTCTTCGAGTCCGAATGGAACAACGCCACCGAGCTCACGTCTCGGCCGGTGCAATCCGGGAGATCAGCCCGGGGCGATCGACGACGTCGACGCGCAGATCCTCGGCCTGCTGCTGGCCGGGCTCAACGACCAGGCCGTGGCGTATCAGCTCGACCTCGCTCCGAACCGTCCAACGGCGTGTGCGACATCTGATGGATCTGGCGCGGGTGGAGACCCGCATGCAGCTCGGGTGGCAGGCCGCCCGGCTGGGCTGGACGGCTCCGCTGCCCGGGAAGCCCGCCGCCTCGCCCGGCACCGAGGCCTAGAGACTGCGCGTCACAGCAGCTCCGCGATCAGCGCCGCCGCTCTCGCCGCGCCGTCCGTCTCCACCGGCCGGTAGTCGACGGCGCGTCCGATCTCGTCGGCGATCGCCTGCGCGATCGTCTCCGGCGTCGCCGTCTCGAAGTCCATGCAGCGGCCGGCGCCGTAGCGCTCGAGGCGGTGGCGCACGTGGAAGTTCTGCTCGAAGTGGTGGCGCAGCGGGAAGTAGATGAACGGCCGCCTGTTCGCCGTCAGCTCCATCGACGTCGTCAAGCCGCCCTGCACCACCGCCAGGTCGCACGCCGCGAGGTGGCGATAGAGATCGTGCACGTAGCGGCGGAGCTCGAGCCCTTCTGCCTGGGGCAGGGTCGCGGGGTCGATCCGCGGGCCGGCCACGACGACCATCCGCAGATCGGGAACGCGCTGCTTCGCCTCCGGGAACGCGTCGATCACCCGCCGCAGCAGGTGGGCGCCGACTCCCGAGCCGCCCACGGTGACGATGCAGACCTGCTCGTCAGGGGCGTAGCCGAGCTCCGCGCGAAGTGCCTCACGGTCGGAGAAGGCAGAGGGGTCGAAGCCCGTCACGTAGCCCGTGAGGTCGTAGTGGTCCTCCGTCCAGTCGCGGATCTGCGGCAGGCCGGGGCCGAAGGCGTCGGGGACGATGTCGTCCGCATTGCCGACGTAGAGCGCGCGATCGCGGACGCGCGGGAAGCGCGCGATGTGCTCGATCATCTCCTCGTTGTAGTCCGCGGTCAGGAACGCTTCGTGCTCGGCGCCATCCGCCATCGGCAGCCAGCCGACGAAGTCGGTCAGCCACACGTAGGCAGCCTGCTTCTGCTCGGGGTTCTCGTGCAGGTAGTAGTCGAGCTCCCAGGCCTCGTCGCCGATCCAGAGGTCGTACTGGTCGTCGCGGACGATGTCGTGGAAGACCATGAAGTTCGCGAGCAGGATCTCGTCCATCCGCCGGATCGCGTGGAAGCAGTGCAGATCGTGCTCGGCCGACTCGCTCTCGATGTGGCTGGACTCGTTCGCGAGGTGGGCGCTCCCGGGATGGATGCGCTCCCCGCGCGCCTCGAGAACTGCCGTGACGGGGCTCTGGGCGAGCCAGTCGATCTGGAGATCGGGGTGGAGCTTGCGCAGCTCATCGGCGATCGCCGCGTCCCGCTGTGCATGGCCGAGCCCGATCGGCGAGGAGACGTAGAGCGCGCGCCTGCGCCGCGACTTGCCCCGCACCCACCGGCGCGACGGCGGCGGCGGTGCGACGAAGTCGCGGATCAGGAGGTTCGTCTTCACCGGGTCGCGTGCGTGCACGAAGTGGCCGCCGCCCTCGATCGTCACGAGCTCGCCGGCCGTCGCGCTGGCGAGCTCGGCTCCGCGCTCGTGCGGAGTGATCGCATCCTCGTCGCCGTGGATCACGAGCACCGGGCACCGCACTTTCGCGCAGAGCTCGCGCATCAAGCCTTCGTCGAGGAAGCGCCTGGCGGAGAGGGTGATCAGCGTCTCGGCGTCGGTCTCCAATCCCCAGCCGACCGCGTCCTCGATCGGCTTCGTCGAATGCGGCTGGGTCACGCACTGCGACATGAAGAACTCGACGAAGCCGGCGTAGTCCCGGCGCCAGTAGTGGGCGTTGAACTTCGCCCACCCCTCGTCGGTGTCGAGCGGTTCGTGGAACGGGATGTCGCGATAGCTGTGGCCGGGCGCGATCGGAAGCGTCGGTGCGATGAAGATGACGCCCTGGACCCGCTCCGGGTGCTCCGCAGCGAGAACGAGCGTCCGCTGAGCCCCGAGTGAGAGCGTGACCACGAACGCCTTCTCGGTCTGGGTCGCGTCCAGCACGGCCAGCGCGTCGGCCGCGAACTCGGACTCCTCGTACGCCTCGCTCGTCTGCGGCCGGTCGGACTTCCCGTTCCCTCGCGGGTCGAAAGCGACCACACGGTAGTGCCGCGCGAAGTACGGAATCTGCATCTTCCAGCAGCGCGAGTGGACGATCGACCACGGTGGCACGAACAGGATCGTCGGTTCGCCCGAGCCGTAGACCTCGTAGAACACGCGGACCCCGTCCCGCTCGATGTATCCGGACTCGTCCGGGTAGCGCGCCCGCGACTGCTCGCGCGTGGCGGTTGTCAGCTCGATAGCCATCCGTCAATCCAGTCGAGTAGCTCCTGGTGGCCCTCGGTGATCCCTGACAGGCGTTCCACGATGATCCCTTCGTTGAATGTGATCACGAGCGAGACGAGCGCCTCGAGCGGCATCTCGATCCCGTAGTGCTCGCGCGGCTCGGCGAAGGCCTCGGTCAAGACCTCCCGCCACGCGGCGTTCACCTGGTCGACCCGCTCCTGCAACTCGGGCCGGTTCCAGGCGAGCGCCTGGAGCTCGAACCAGACCTTCTCGTACGCGAAGTCCTCGCTCATCAGATAGCGCATCGCCGTGCGCCACTTCTCGAGGAACGGCATGTCGGTCGCATACATCTCGCGCTGCCTCGCGATCTGACGGGCGGTGAACCGTTCGAGCGTCCGTACGAGCAGGTTCTCGACGGAGCCGAAGTAGTAGTGGACGAGCCCGTGGTTGACGCCCGCCTCCTCGGCGAGGCGTCGCGTGGTGATGCCCGCATAACCGGCGTCGACGAGGACGCGCTCGGCCGCGTCGAGGAGGGCCTCCTCGGCGGCCGAGCGCGCAATCGAGACCTTCATCGCGTCCACTCCCAGAGCGCGTTCACGATCCTCCAGCCCTCCGGCGTCCGCACGAGCTGAACGTACTCCCGGTACACCGCGGACCGAACGGTCACGTTCGCGATCGAGCCGTGGACGTCCGCGACCTCGACCTCGATCTGGCGGTCGCCCGGATCGCGCTCGCGCCCGACCCCGCGCGCGGTGGCGTCGATCATCGACTCGGCTGTGATCTCGTCGAGGGTCCTGCCCTCCTCCGCGAGCCGGCGCTTGGCGAGGTCCGGATGAAGCGCGCGCGTCATCCGGACAGCATCGCCGTCGAACCAGCCCTCGAAGTAGTCGAGCACCGTGCTGACGATGGCCGTTTCGGCGGTCGTTCGCTCGTCGACGGTCATCGCCGCCTCAGCCGGTCGACCAGCCTGGCGAGCCGAGCCCGCCAGGCCAGGGCAGCATCGACACCGCGCTCCCGCCTCCCGCCAACAGCGTGGGGAGGAGCTCTTCGCCCATGTGGTGCCCAAGGATCACGGGAAGATCTCCGTCGTGCAGTCGCCGCCCTGGAGTCGCACCTCGTGCGCCCGTGCCGGGCCGCCGGGCCGGTCGTGCAGGTCGAGGAAGAAGTCGCGGTCGACCTCCATGCCGCCATTCGGATCGCAGTTCACGCGGAGCAGCCACGACTCGAGCCCAGGATAGAACTGGTTGTCCCAGGTCGAGTAGAGCGAGTTACTGACGTAGAGCCGCCGCCCGTCGAACGAGAGTTGCAGCATCTGCGGCCCGCCGTTCAGCTCGCGTCCGGCATCGCTCGGCTTGCCGAGCAGCCCGCCGAGCCAGAGCTGCCCGGTCAGCTTCGGCTTCGCCGGGTCGGAGACGTCGTACTGGCGCAGGTCGCCGTGGAGCCAGTTCGAGAAGTAGAGGAAGCGGTCGTCCATCGAGAGGACGAGGTCGGTGATCAGGCCCGGCACGGGGAACGGCCAGCCGTCGAGCTCGATGCTCTCGACCGCGATCACCTGGTCGGCGCCCCAACCACCGTTGTCGCGGCGGAAGCGCCACATCGTGCTCGAGAGCGCGGCGCCGACGAACCCCTCCTCCGCCTCGGGGTCGTGAAGCCAGCGGACCTCGAGCGGGACGAGACCCTCCTCGCCGAGCTCGACCGTCTGCTCGAGGCGGCGCTCGGCGAGGTCCCAGAAATGCAACCGGCTGCCGTAGCGGCCCGCCGCCACGTCGTCGAGGTCGAAGCCGCTCTCGTAGCTCGACGGCTCGCCGAACTCCGATGAGATCAAGACGTTCTTGCGCGGCTGGTACCAGAAGTCGTAGTTGAGCGAGGGCGTGTCGCCGCCGTTCTCCCAGCGGCCCTTGACCTCGAACGTCTTCGCGTCGAGGACGGCGAACCCACCGACGCCGTTCCCGTCGGCATCGCCGAGCATGCTGATCACGATGTTGTCGCCGGGCATGCAGTGCACGGTGTGCGGCCGCGTGTAGCCGGTCTTCGCGACCAGCTCCTCGGGCTCGATCACTTTCTCGATCCGCGGCCGGCGGGGATCGTCGGCGACGTTGACGACATGGATCCGCGACGAGCGGAAGCCCGGCACGATCAGGTGCGACCGATCCGGTCCGTGGCAGGCGGAGCTACAGCGGTTCCAGCCGAAGTGGTGGAGCTCGTCGCCCACGTTCGGCATCGGCGTCTCGTGCACGATCTGCCCTGAGTCGGCGTCGACGACCGCCAGGAAGTCCGGCGACTCGACACCCGTGCCTTCGTGCAGGCAGGCGAGATAGAGGAACTCCTCCGGCGGCCCCTTGAGCGCTTCCTGCGGCGAGCCGTAGAACGATGGAGCGCTGGATGCAGGCACGGTGGCCTCCTTTACGTTCGACTTAGTCAAATGACTAAGAGATCATGACTCGCTTCGAGGTCGCGTGTCAAGTCCGCGCTCGAGCGTGTGCGGGTTGCACTGTCTAGGGAGAAAGGGCGAGCTCGACGGCGTCGTCGAAGGCCAGCGCTCGCCCTTCGGCCCAGACCGCCTGCGCCTCCGCGCCAAGTCGCACCCGCGCGGGGTCGAGGTATCGGTCGAGGAGCGCGTCCCAGAACGGGATCGAGATCGAGATGCCGAGCGACTCCCGGAGCGCCTCGACCGACGCCGCAAGCCGCAGCCCGCGCTCGGCCTCGCCGTTGCCGGCGACCGCCATCGCCACGCCCTGCACCTCGAAGCTCGTCTCGATCACGTCTCCGAGCGGGAGCGCGGACTGCAGGCTCTGGCGGTAGCGCTGCTCGGCTTCGACGGTGTCGCCGCGGATCAGCGCGCAGTCGGCCAGGAAGTGGTAGGCGAAGTGCTCCGTGCGTGGATCGTCACCCGCGCGCTCGAGCAGGTCGCGTGACATTGGCTCCGCGCGGTCGACGTCGCCGAGCGCCACGAGTACCTGGCAGACGCCGACGATCGACCGGGTCATCCCCGCCGGGTCGTCGAGCTCGCGGCGAAGCTCCAGGCTCTGCTCGAATGCGGCGAGGGCGCCGGCCTCGTCGCCGGCGTCGTAGATGAGCGGCCAGCCGAGCGAGTCGAGCGCCGAGGCGAGCTCGGCCCGGTCGCCGAGCCCGCGCCACAGCTCGATCGCCTCCTCGAGCTGTTGCCTCCCTGCGTCCAGGCCACCGTGGCGCGCGACGAGCGCCCCGGACGCGGCGAGGGCGCGGGCCCGCGCGCGGCCACCCTCTTGCGACGCCGCGAGCGCTTCGGCGAGTCGCCGGCAGCCCTCCTCCAGTAGCCCGCGCGACAGCCAGAACCAGCCCAGCGCGCCTAGGAGCCCGAGCGCCTTGTCCGGGGCGCTCTGCGACAACCAGTCGCACGCCGTCCGGAAGTCGTCGTGGTCGAGCTCGATCCGGCGCGACCACTCGGCCTCGGCGTCGAAGCGACGAGCGTACGCCTGCTCCGCGAGCCCGGAGAAGAAGGCCGCGTGACGCTCGCGGAGCGCCGCGGCCTCGCCTGCTTCGGTGAGCCGCTCGAGCGCGTACTCGCGGACCGTCTCCATGAGCAGGAAGCGGCCGTCGCCGACCGCCTTCAGAAGGCTCGAGTCGACGAGCACCGCGATACCGTCGAGGTCCGCGGCGCTCACCTCTTCGGCGGCGGCGAGGGAGAACGAGCCCGAGAAGACGGAGATGCGGGCCAGCAGCCCGCGGCCGTCCTCGTCCAGCAGGTCGTAGCTCCACTCGATCGTGGCTCGGAGCGTGCGCTGGCGCTCGTGCGCGTCCCGCGCCCCGTCCGTGAGGAGCGGCAGCGCCGACTCGAGGCGGTCCAGGAGCCCCTCCGGCCCCAGGAGCTTCGTGCGCGCGGCCGCCAGCTCGAGCGCGAGGGGCAGGCAGTCGAGGCGCCGGCAGATCGCCTCGACGGTGGCATCCGGCTGGAGCTGTGTCCCGACCGCTCGCGCGCGCTCCACGAACAGGATCGCGGCGTCGCTCGCCGAGAGCGGCTCCAGCCTGTACTCCCGTTCGCCGTAGACGTGCAGCGGCGCTCGGCTCGTCACGAGCACGCGGAGACTTCCCGCGGCCGCGAGCATGTCGGCGATCGCCGGAGCTGCATCGAGGAGGTGCTCGAAGGTGTCGAGCACGAGCAGGAGCTCGCGTTCGCGCAGGAAGCCGGGCAGGTCGTCGGGGGCGCCGACGGCCTGCGCGATTTCCGAGAGGACGAGCTCGCCGTCCGACAGCCCGACGAGCGGCACCCAGAAGACGCCGTCGTGGTAGGTGCCGTCGAGCTCGGCGGCGACCTGGAGCGCTAGCCTCGTCTTGCCCGTGCCGCCGGGTCCGGTCACGGTGAGCAGCCGCGTACCGGCGGAGAGCAGGGCAACGAGCTCCTCCACCTCGCTTTCCCGTCCGACGAGCGGTGTCGCGGCGATCGGCAGGTTCGTGGCGTCGAGCGTACGCAGCGCCGGGAAGTCCCCTTCGCCGAGCTGGTAGAGCCGCTCGCCGCCGACGAGGTCCTTGAGCCGATGCTCCCCGAGGTCGAATACGCCGGCCCCGTCGACGAGCTTGCGCGTCGTCTCCGAGAGGACGATCTGCCCGCCGTGCGCGGACGCCGCGATCCGCGCCGCCCGGTGGACGTCCATTCCCACGTAGCCCTCGTCGGTGACGATCGGCTCGCCCGTGTGGATCCCCATGCGGGCGTGGACCGGGCCCGGCGCGAGTGCCTCTCGCGCCTCGTCCGCCGCTGCGACCGCGTCGGTCGCCCTCGTGAACACGACGAAGAACGCGTCGCCCTGCGTGTCGACCTCGATCCCTCCGTGCCGGGCGAACGCCTCCCTCAGCGCGCGCCGGTGCTCGGCGAGGAGCTCTGCGTACCGGGCCCCGTGCTCCTGGAGAAGTCGGGTCGATCCCTCGACGTCCGTGAAGAGGAAGGTGACCGTGCCGCCCGGAAGGTCGCGGATCGTCACCGCCCGATCATCCCACGGGGTCGGCGCCGTCAACTGCGGGTCCGACCGGTTCAACAACCCCCCGATCTGCGGTGCGGTGGGCTAGATTCGTAAGATGGGCGGTCCGGGTCCACCGGCGTACAGCCTCGACGCGAGCGCGGGAGAGCGGTTGTCGTTCGCAGGTGCTGTCTTCCTGGTCAAGGCGAGTGCGGAGAGCACCGGTGGGGCGTTCTCGATCATCGAGGAGATCGATCCGCTCGACACGCCGCTGCACGTGCACGCGAACGAGGACGAGCTCTTCTACGTCGTCGAGGGCGAGCACGTCTTTCAGATCGGTGACGAGGAGTTTCCGGCAGGCCCCGGCGCGGTCGTGTTCGCACCACGGCATGTGCCCCACGCCCAGCGGCGCGTGGTGCCGCGGATCGGGCGCATCCTGACGATGGTCTCGCCTGCGGGGTTCGAAGGGTTCTTTCGCGAGCTCAGCGCGGCCGAGAGTGCGGGCGGAGCGGGGCCGGAGGCGTACGAGCGCGCGTCAAGGACGTACGGGATCACCTGGCTGACCTGACGCCTCCAGCCGGCACGCTGGCGTAGCCTCCTGCCCGTGCACCGGCTCACCAAGGCTCAGGCCCGGCGCATCGCTGTGCGCGCGCAGCTGCTCGACGCGCCCCGGCCGACCGAGCTGCTCGACGTCGTCCGGCAGCTGACCCTGCTGCAGATCGACCCGACCGCGGCGATCGCGCCCAGCGCCGACCTCGTTGCCTGGAGCCGACTCGGCTCGGCCTACCGTCCGGCCCAGCTCCAGCAGGCCCTCGAGCAGGACCGCACGCTGTTCGAGCACGACGCGCTGGTGCGGCCGATGAGCGACCTCGGCCTGTACCTCGCGGGCGCGGCGGACTGGCCGCCCTGGGAGCACACGCGTGCCTGGATCAGCGACAACGACCCCTTCCGGCGCGACATCCTGGAGCTGCTCGGCAGCTCCGGGCCGTTGAGCTCGCGCGACATCCCGGACACGTGCGTCAGGCCCTGGGCCTCGACGGGGTGGACGAACAGCCGCAACGTCACGCAGATGCTCGAGTATCTGACGATGCGCGGCGAGGTCGCGATCGCCGGGCGCGTCGGGCGGGAGCGGCTGTGGGACCTGCCCGAGCGGGTGTACCCGGGCGGCATCGAGGTCCCGTCGGTCGACGACGCCCACCGGATCAAGAACGAGCGGCGGCTCGCCGCGCTCGGGATCGCCCGCCAGAAGTCCAGGGTGATGCCGGGTGAGCCGGCCGGCGTCGGCGAGGCAGGCGAGCCGGCCGTGGTCGACGGCGTGAAGGGCGAGTGGCGCGTCGACCCCGGCGCGCTCGGCGAGGAGCTTCGAGGGGCGCACGGCGCTGCTGTCGCCGTTCGACCGGCTCGTCCACGACCGCGTCCGCGCCCAGGAGCTGTTCGACTTCGAGTACACGCTCGAGATGTACAAGCCCGCGGCCAAGCGCCGCTGGGGCTACTTCGCCCTTCCGATCCTCCACCACGACCGGCTGGTCGGGAAGCTCGACGCCACCGCCGACCGCAAGGCCTCCGTGTTGCGGGTGCACGCGATCCACGAGGACGTGAAGTTCACCCGCACGATCACGAAGGCCGTGCAGGCCGAGCTGGAGGACCTGGCCTCGTGGCTCGAGCTCGGTGCGGTCGAGTCGGGCTAGGGCCGACTCTCGACCGCGACGATGCGCTTCGCCGCAGCCTCCGGCTGCTCGCCGGGCGCAGCCTCGCGCACGCGCAGCACGACGTTGCCCGTCTTCTGGCCGGTCTCGACGTAGCGGGTCGCCTCGACGACCTCGTCGAGCGCGTAGCGCCGGTCGATCACAGGCCGATACGTACCCGCGTCGACGAGCTCCTTGACGAGGACGAAGTCCTCCTTGCGATAGCGGCCGATTGCGAGCTTCGCTCGCTTGCTCCCGACGAACCGTGTGACGAGCGCGGCGAGCGGCACGTGGTACATGAACCCGAGATCGGCGGAGATGTAGATCCCGCCCGGCTTCAGCGAGCGCCGGCAGCGGCGGAACGAGTGCTTGCCGACTGCGTCGAAGATCACGTCGTACGTCTTGCCGTTCTTCGTGAAGTCCTCGCCGAGGCGATCGACCACGTCCCGCGCTCCCAGCGACCGCACGACCTCGACGTCCTTCGTGTCGCACACCCCGGTCACCTCGGCCTCGAAGTGGTGCGCGAGCAGCTGGACCGCGCCCGTTCCGATCGAGCCGGCGGCGCCGTAGACGAGGACGCTCTTCCCCCGCAGAGGATCCGCCGGTTGGAGGCAGGTCAGCGCGAGCAGCGAGCCGTCGGGGACGGCCGCCGCCTCCTCGAATGTCAGCGCCGTCGGCTTACGCGCGATCACGCCGCTCTCGGACACGGTCACGTACTCGGCGTTCGCGCCCCAGCCGATGCCGAACACCTCGTCTCCGACCCGGAACTCGGTCACGGCCGCGCCGACCTCCTCGACGAGCCCTGCGAACTCCATGCCGGCGATCGTCCGCTTCGGGCGGCGCAGGCCGGTGAGGGGACGCGTGAACGGGTACTCGAGGCCGCGCAGCCCGGTGTCGCTGCGGGTCACCGTCGACGCGTGGACGCTGACGAGGACCTCGTCCTCCTTCGGGCACGGGTCGCTCGACGTCGGCGACGCGCAGCACCTCCGGCGGGCCGTACCGATCCTGGACGACTGCTCTCATGCGATCACTTCCTCTCGTCTGCCCGCTGGAGGCGATTGATCGGTGCGCCGTGCCTCCAGGCCCGCCCGGCCCGATAGAGCTCGGCGGGCCTGCCGCCTCCCGGCCCGGGCCGGGCCGTGCGGCCGGTCGGGATCACCCAACCGTCCTCGCCCACGAGGCTGCGGCGGAAGTTCGCGGCGTCGAGCTGCACGCCCCAGATCGCCTCGTACACCGCTCGGAGCTCGGCCAGCGTGAAGGTGGTGCCGACGAAGGCCGTCGCGATGCCCGAGACCTCGAGCTCGACCCGGACGCGCTCGACCGCGTCGCGGACGATCCGCAGGTGGTCGAACGCGAGCTCGAGCCTCTCCTCGAGGAGGTCCGAGACGGGGACGAGCTCGGCGTGCGCTGCGTCGGTGCCGGCGACGATCGCTCCCACGTCGCGCAGGACGGCGACGTACGCGACGGTGACGACGTTCATGCGCGGGTCGCGTCCCGGATCGCCGTAGGCGCCGAACTGGGTCAGCAGACTGGGGACGTCGACGCCGGTCTCCTCGGACAGCTCGCGTCTCGCCGCCTCGTCCAGCGTCTCCTCGGGCCGCTTGAACCCACCGGGAATCGCCCACATGCCCTTGAACGGCTCCTCGCCCCGCTGGACGAGCAGAGCCTGGAGGACGCCTTCGGACATCGTCAGGATGACGATGTCCACCGTGACGGCGAAGGCGGGGAACGTGCTCGGGTCGTACCCGGGCGGGGCCTTCGCCTCGCGTGTTTTCGTCGCCATGACTCTTACCTTCGCACAAGGTTTCGAGTCGTGTCAACCAAAACGCTCAGCCGGCGACCTACGCCTGGACCGTGTCCAGGAATGCCACCACGCGCTCGGTGAGCAACGCCGCAGCGGCGGGGTCGTACGCCGGGAGCGAGGAGTCGGCGAAGAGGTGCTCCTCCCCCGGGTAGAGGAACAGCTCGGCCCGGTCGGTCGAGTGGACGAGGGCCTGCGCGGCCTCGAGGTCCTCGGTGAAGAACGGGTCGGCGTCCTTGCCATGCACCTGCACCGGGACGCCCTCGGGCCACGCGTCCCCGAACTCCGAGACCGGGAGGCACGCGGACATGAGCAACGCCCCGCGGGCGCCGGGCCGGGTCTGCGCGAGCTGCTGGGCGGCCATGACCCCGAAGGAGAAGCCGGCGTAGACCGCCTCGGGGCCGATCCCCTCGGCGGCGGCCACCCCTCGCTCGGCCAGCGCGCCGAACCCCGCTTCGCGCGCGTAGGCCATGCCCTCCTCGATCGTGTCGAAGGTGCGTCCGTCGAACAGGTCGGGCGTGTGCACGGTGTGCCCCGCCCGCCGCAGCTCGTCGGCGAACGACCGCACTCCCTCGGTCAGCCCCTGGACGTGGTGGTACAGCACAACCTCGGTCATCCCTGATCCCCCTGAGTCATTGATCCATTTAGTTGGAACATTCGGCAATGCTAGTCTATTCGGCCATGGCTGGCAACCCGGCTCCCCCGGACTACGACCTCGCCGACCGGGTCGCGCTCACCAGGCCCTCCCAGGTGAAGGCGATCAGCCATCCCCTCCGCACCACGATCCTGAGCCTGCTCCACGAGCGGGCGGCGACGGTGACCGAGCTGGCGGTCGCGGTCGAGCGGCCGAAGAGCACGGTCGCCCACCACGTCAAGGTGCTCACCGAGGCCGGACTGGTGCAGGTGGTGAGGACGCGGCGGGTGCGGGCGATCGAGGAGCGGTTCTACGGCCGCACGGCACGGATGTTCTACGTCGGGGTCGAGCGGAGCCCAGACGGTGACGACCTGCCTCGCGACTTCAACGACTTCGAGGTCGCCGCTCGGGAGTCGGCCGAGGCGTACCGGGCCGGGAAGCTGTGGGGCTTCATCCGGCACGCCCGCATCTCGGAGGCGCAGGTGTCGGAGTTCTGGAAGCAGATGGCGGAGCTGGTGGCGGAGTTCGACCAGCTTCCGCGGTCGGGCGAGACCGTGTATGGATTCGCGGTCGGCGTCTATCCCACCGACTATCCGACCCTACCGGGCAGCCGCGAGTAGCACGCCGCCTCGGCTGGCGACTCGACGTGACATCCGGGACAATCGGTCGGCATTGACGGGGCGCGCCTCACTCGAATCGGCGACGACGCCGATGAGCGATGTCGAGGTGCGCGGTCGGATCGGACCAGATGGCCCCGCCCTGTTGGTGCTGTACACGGGCGGAACCTTCGGCATGGGTCAGGACGCCGATGGCTCGCTCGTGCCGCTCGACCTGCGTGAGATCCGAGACCATCTGCCGTTCCTTCGTCGGCTGCCTCTCGCGCTGACCGTGGCGACGTTCGTCGACCCGATCGACTCGTCAGCGATGCGCACATCGGACTGGCTCGACATCGCCGACGCGATCGTCGCCCATTCGCCGGGACATGCCGGCGTGGTGGTGCTCCACGGCACCGACACGATGGCTTACACAGCGTCCGCTCTCAGCTTCCTGCTCGAGGGCATCGACATCCCGATCGTGTTGACCGGTGCGCAGCGGCCGGTCACCGAGCTGCGATCGGATGGCCGAGAGAACCTGGTGACCGCCCTGGCGATCGCTGCCGGGCACCTCCGCGGCGCCGCGCTCGTACCGGAGGTGACGATCTTCTTCTCCGACCTCCTCCTCCGCGGCAACCGTGCGGTGAAAGTGCACGCCGACAGCTACCACGGTTTCGCGTCACCGAACCACCCGCCGCTGGCGACCGCTGGCGTCTCGATCGACTTCGCCTCGACCTTGATCCAGGCCCCGAGTGCCGGCCCGATCCGGCGCAGCGGAGGCATGAGCGCTGCCGTGACGGGGTTACGGCTCCATCCCGGGATCGACGGCTATATCCTCGGTGCGGTGCTCGCTCGGCCCGGTCTGCGCGGTTTCGTGCTCGAGGCGTACGGAGCGGGGAACGGCCCGACCGAGAGTTGGTTCCTCGATCCATTGCGCTCCGCCGTCGATCGCGGCGTCACCGTCGTCGTCACCACTCAATGCCGCGCGGGCAGCGTGGTGGGTGGTCTGTACGCCACCAGTTCCGCACTCCTCGCCACTGGTGCCGTCTCAGGAGGCGACATGACCTTCGAGGCCGCCCTGACCAAGCTCATGGTCCTCACGGACGGTCACGGTCCCGACGAGGTGCGCCGGCTGATGCAGGAGAACCTGGCCGGCGAGCTGAGCGTCTGAACCGCTCGCCGTCGAACCACCGGCTGCGGGAGAAACGGGAGCGACGGGACTCGAACCCGCGACCTCCGGCGTGACAGGCTTGTTCCACCGATACGACGATGGGCGACGATCGACGCGCTATCGCTCTATTCATGCGGGGCCTGCGAGCGTTTGCACTGATTTGCGCACGATCGCGCAGACTCGATTTCGAGCGTTTGCTGCCCTTCTGCTGCCCAGACGCTGCGCGCTCGGTCGAGGCGATAGCCGGCGTCGGTGATGCTTCGACCGCCTCTTTCCGGCGGTGGTCAGTCGGCGGGACGGCGGGGCGCAGACGCTAGTGAATCGCGTGGCGGCTTCAGGCGTGAGCACGCTGCCCAGGCCACCGTTCTCCCCGAACGAGCGGAAGCCAAGGGCCTGGTATCCCGGCATCGATTAGTGCGTGTTCGCTCTCCTGGTCACGACAGCCGAATCCATCAGCCGAGCGAAGGCGCCTGGGCGGCGGTCAGAATCAAGAGCAGTGGCCCACCAGTAGTCCGTAGGAACGAGCCGCAAGGCGGAACGCCGAAGGTTCGTTGGAGTGGAGGACGAAAGCGCACCCGACTCGCTGAATTTATGGTCCCGGTCAGGGACACGCGGGGTTACGGAGTGTGCGGCTCGACCACGGCCGACCGCGGGGCACCGACGAGCTGTCCTCCTGGACACTCTTCCGCGTTGACCTGCCGGCGTGGGTTTTCGATCCCGAAGGCGGCGACGATGCCGCCTCCTGCGACGAGTGCTGCGCAGACGAGGATCGCCTGGTGGAATGCATCGACGGACTGGGGGTTCGGAGCGAATGTGTCTCCGGGCAGCGTTGACGCCACGAGGGCGCCGATCGCGGCGATTCCGATCAAGCCGGCGACGCGGGCGATCGCATTGTTGATTGCCGAGGCGATCCCGGCGTCGCTTTCGTCCGCGTCGGCGAGCACCGTTGCTGTCAGCGGCGCCACGGTCGCCGCCAGCCCGAGCGAGAACAGGAGGAGAGCCGGGAGGAGGTCGAAGACATAGGACGTGTCCAGCCCGACTCGGAGGAAGAGCAGGATGCCGACCGCCGCGATCAGCGGACCAGCTGACAGGAAGAGCCGCGGCCCGTACCGGTCTGCGAGCGCCCCGAGGCGTCGCGACAGCGCGAACATGGTCAAGGTCACCGGGATCGTCGTCAGGCCGGCCTGCAGGGCCGAGTAGCCCGCGACCTGCTGCAGGAAGATGAAGAGGAAGAAGAAGAGCACCGACAGGCCTGCGTAGATCGTCAGGGTCTGCAGGTTGGCGATGGCGAAGTTCCGACGCTCGAAGAGGTCGAGCCTCAGCATCGGGTGGGACGCGCGCTGCTCGTAGATGACGAACGAGGCGAACGCGGTGGCGCCGCCGAGAAGCGTGATGACGATCACTGGGCTCCCCCATCCGAAACGCGGTTGCTCGGTCAGGCCGAAGACGATTCCGGCCAGCCCGAGCGCACAGAGGCCGGCGCCGAGCACGTCCACCCGGCGTGCCACCGTTGGCGCGTCCGGAACGGCAGCTCGCACGAGCACCAGCGTGACCAGGACGAGCGGGACGTTGATCGCGAAGATCCAGCGCCAGGACGCCTGGTCCACAAGCAGGCCGCCCACCAGTGGTCCGACAATCACCGCGATTCCGCCCCACGCTGTCCACGATCCGATAGCGGCACCACGTTCGCGCTCCGAGAACGCGGCGGCGATGATCGCCAGCGAGCTCGGCGTCAGAAGTGCCCCAGCCGCGCCTTGGAGAGCCCGAGCTGCGATCAGGGTCTCGACGTTCGGCGCCACAGCACACGCCAGTGACAGCACTCCGAACGCGCCGACGCCGAGCGCGAACACGCGCCGCCGACCGTAGATGTCACCCAGCGAGCCGCCGATCAGAATCAGGGAGCCGAGCGTCAACAGGTAGGCATTCGAGATCCATTGCTGCGTCTGTAGACCTCCACCCAGATCGGCCTGAATCGCAGGCAGCGCGACGTTGACGATCGTCCCGTCGATCGCCGCGATCCCCGAACCGAGGATCGCTGCAACGAGTGTGAAGCGCTGACCGCGCGTCACGGGATGCGGGTCAGACCTTGACCGGTCTGCGAGGCCTTCCGATCTCGAGGGCTCGCGCGAGGTCGGTGATCGAGAGCAAGCCGGCGAGATGTCCGTTCTCGACGACGAGCGCTCGGTTCGTCGTCGGAGAAGAAAGGTCGGCGAGCGCGTCGAAGGCCGGTTCGTCCTCGGTGACGTGCGGGAGCTGGTCGGCGGGAATCATCGCGTCGCGTACGCGCCGTGTGTCCCATTCGGACCGAGGCACGGCCGCGACAGAGCTGAAGGCGAGCAAGCCGATCGGCTGTCCGTCCTCCAGCACCGGATAGGTCGTGAAGCGACGCGATCTGGCGACCTCGTCCATGAACTCGCCCAGGCTGAGATCGGCGTCGACCGTCACCGGGTCGGTCACCATCAGGTCGCGGACGCGAACACCTTCGAGCGCCTGCTCTGCGGCGATGTACCGAGCCTCGGCGCTCGCAGCCCCGAGCAGGAACCAGCCGATGAACGCCAGCCACGCCCCGCTGAACGATCCCTGGAAGATGAACATCGCAATCCCGAGCCCGATAAGGAGATAGCCGAATCCCCGGCCAATCCCTGCAGCGATGCTCGTCGCCCAGCCAAGATCGCCCCGAAAGTGCCAGAGGGCCGCCCGGAGCAGACGACCGCCGTCGAGCGGCAGCGCCGGCAGCAGGTTGAAGGCGAGCAGGGTGAGGTTGATGTAACCAAGCCACGCGGCTACGCCGTCGAGGCTGCTTGGCAGGCCGGCGAGTGCAAGCAGAACGAAGAGGATGCCGAGCCCGAGGGAGACGATCGGCCCGGCGGCCGCGATTCGAAACTCGGCGCCTGCGCTCGGGAACTTTCCCTTGAACTGGGCAACGCCCCCGAAGAGCCAGAGGGTGATCCCCTCGATCTCCATGCCTTCTCGCAACGCCTGGCGCGCATGTCCCAGCTCGTGCAAGAGGAGCGATGCGAAGAAGAGCACTGCCCCGGCCACGCCCAGCGCGAGGTAGGTGCCGTCCGATTGACCGGGATTCTGCGACGGGAACACACCCGACGCGAGCGACCAGACAATCAAGACAAAGACGACGAGCAAGCTCCAGTTGAGCCGAACTCGAACACCTGCGATGCGGCCCAGGTCGATGTTTCCGTTCACGTTGCTCCTTCCGCTCGTAGCGCGCTGAGTCCCTGGAGGTCGACGCAGCGCAGCCCCCGCTTCTCGACGATTACGACAAGAACGGCGTCGCAGGCTCGACAGCGAATGACGACGCCGGGGCCGCGGAGAAACACCACCGTCTCGGCCACCGGGCCGGTGGCGCCGCAGTTCGCGCACGTGGCTGTTGCGTTCGTCATCTCGGCACCGAAGACATCGCGCAGCAACCCGCCGACCGCGTTTCCATCCACTGCTTCCATCATCGGCCTCCTGTCGCGCCGAACCGCTCCGTCTTCACTCGCGCCGGCGCGTACCCGAGGTCGACGAGGCCCGACGCGACGGTTTCGACAAAGCTGGTCGGTCCGCAGACGAACGCCAGGGGAGTCTCGGCGGCGGGCCAGGCAACTTCACGCAGCATGTCCTGATCCACCCGGCGTGAGTAGCCGGCCCAGTCCGGTGGCTGGCTTCTGGTCAGTGTTTGCACAACCTCGAGTCCTGGTTCGGGCTTGTCGAGCTCGGCTCGGTAGATGACGTCGTCGAGCGTGCGTGACGAGTAGAGCAGTCGCGTTGCGACCTCGCTTCCCAGCCGGTGCCGGTGTCTCAGCATCGCCCGGAAGGGGGCGACGCCGGAGCCGCCCGCGACCAGGAGCAGCGGCCCGCCGTTGTCGGGTCCCCAGACGAAGTAGCCGCCGATCGGGCCACGCAGCTCGAGCTGGTCGCCTTCACGAAGCACCTCTGTCAGGTACGGCGAGACCTCGCCGTCCTCGAGCCGCTCCACGGTGATCGCCACCTGCTCGCCTGGTGCCGAGGCGATCGAATAGGCACGTTCGGCGCGGTAGCCGTCTTCAGCGGTGAGGCGAATGTCGACATGCTGGCCCGCGCGATGCTCCGGCCAGTCGGGCAAATCGAGGACCACAGTCCGCACGGTCGGCGTCTCGTCGACGACCTCGACGACGGTTCCGAGCTGCCAGCTCAGTCGCCGGAGTAGCGCTGTTCCCGCCACGGGTCTCCGTACATGTGGTAGCCGTAGGTCTCCCAGAAGCCGGGCTCGTCCTCGTCGCGCAACTCGATGCCGCGAACCCACTTCGCGCTCTTCCAGAAGTACAGGTGCGGAACGAGCAGGCGTGCGGGGCCGCCGTGCTCGGGATCGAGCGGCTCGCCGTCATAGTTGTACGCGACCCACGCCTTCCCGCCAGTGACGTCCTCGATCGGGAGATTCGTGGTGTAGCCGCCGTCACAGAACGCAAGGACGTACGGCGCATCGTGGTCGACGGCCTCGAGCAGCGTGTCGAGCGAGACGCCCTCCCACGTCGTGTCGAACTTCGACCAGCGAGTCACGCAATGGATGTCGGTGGTGAGTGTCTCGCTCGGAAGCTCGTTCAGCTCGGCCCAGCTCCAGCTCTTCGTCTCCTCCCCGTTGACGATCGAGAACGACCACTGCTCGAGTGGCGTCTGGGGTGTCGGGCCGGCAGAAAGCACGGGGAAGTCGTCGGTCACGTACTGCCCTGGCGGCAGCCGGTCCGGCTCTGCCTCGCGCTTGCGGCGGCCACGGAAATCACG